>NZ_CP039727.1:2871986-4154229 GCF_005154805.1 Bacillus sp. S3 | reverse complement strand
TGAAACCGCTAATCTTAATAAAACGATCGGTGCATCCATCAGGCAGGTAGAAAACATCCGCTTTATCGACGCAACCGTCGGCTTGCAGATTTTGCCGGATAAACTCAGGGAAATTGCCGAGCTCCGAATTCAATATCCGGATGTAACGCTGAAGGAACTGGGAGAAATGGTATCCGGAGGAAACATCAGTAAGTCAGGAATTAATCACCGCTTACGAAAAATTGATGAAATTGCGGAAAAGCTGCGTGTCGGGGAAATGGCTCCAAAGCATAGTAGCTTGTGAAATAGTGAATTAGTTTAAAGAATATAAGAAAAAACATGGGGAGGAATTTGTGTAATGTTGGCGAAACAAGTAGAAGTAAAATTGAAAACGGGTCTTCAGGCACGCCCAGCAGCACTTTTTGTGCAAGAAGCTAACCGTTTTTCAGCTGATATTTTTCTAGAGAAGGACGGAAAAAAGGTTAATGCCAAAAGCATCATGGGCTTAATGAGCTTAGCAGTCGGCTCAGGAGTTGTCATCAATATCATCGCTGATGGCGACGATGAAGACAAAGCGATCAACGCATTAACTGATTTTATTGAAAAAGAGCAATAATGGAAAAGGTTCAGCTTCGGTATAGAAACTGAGCCTTTTTTATGCCCGCGGCGGGGGAAAGCACCGCAATGGTCACAAAAAAAGCAACCGGCGGAATGCCGATTGCTCGTCAAATTACTTTTTATCTTTGATTTCATTAGGGTTACGGGTAACGATGTTGTCAATTAAGCCGTATTCCTTTGCTCTTTCAGCTGTCATGAAGTTATCACGATCAGTATCGCGTTGAATCACTTCAAGTGGCTGGCCTGTGCGCTCTGCAAGGATACCATTTAATTTTTCGCGAAGGAAAAGAATGCGTTTCGCGGCGATCTCGATTTCTGTCGCTTGTCCTTGAGCACCGCCAAGTGGCTGATGGATCATAACTTCGGCATTAGGCAATGCATAGCGCTTGCCTTTTGTGCCCGCAGCAAGTAAGAATGCACCCATCGATGCAGCCATCCCGATACAAACAGTTGAAACATCTGCTTTAATATACTGCATGGTATCATAAATAGCCATACCGGCTGTAATGCTTCCACCTGGGCTATTGATGTAAAGGGTAATATCTTTTTCAGGATTTTCCGCTTCTAAAAATAGTAATTGTGCTACAATGCTGTTGGCAACATTGTCATCAATCGCGCTGCCAAGCATAATAATCCGATCTTTTAACAGACGGGAATAAATGTCATATGCACGTTCTCCGCGGTTTGTTTGTTCAATAACTGTAGGAATCAAATTCATTTTTCTTCCTCCTTTGAGTGTAAAAGGTAATAATCGTATGTAATGTAATCATACACTGATGGTCAATAAAGGTCAAACAATTTGACTTTAAAATTCTTCGACAACTTCTCCCTAATCCATCATAACCATTTTATTCGTTTTTAAACTTATATTTCACTTGCAATGTTCGCGGATCTGGCATATAATATGTAAGTCGTTACAAATTAGCGCTCGTGGTGCAACGGATAGCACGTAAGATTCCGGTTCTTAAAATGGGGGTTCGATTCCCTCCGAGCGCGTCAATCAAACACTTAAAGTTCCTATGTTTGTATGAGTTTATACAAGCATAGGAACTTTTTTGTATTCACCAAAAAAGGCAAGCACATTTCTATGCTCACCCTTTTCAACAACAATGCGAATTAGACGATACTTGTTGAATACTTTTGCTTAAGTAAAGCAGGCATTCTTAACAAAGATGTTAATCTAGAGTTTAATTTACTAATGAAGAACGCTGCTCTAATACCTAAAATAATTAAGTGTGGGAATAAGCTTAAAAGAATATTCAAAGTATATCCCTCCACATTGAAGTTTTGTGTTAAATGATAACACTAAGGTTAGTGTTAATCTAAGGAACAAATTTATTCAATGGAAACCTATTTTAATGATTGAAACCATTTTCCAATACACGAATTCGGATTCATCGTGTAAAATAGAATGAAGGGGGGATATGGATGAACTTTAAGGCAGGTTTATGGCAGCAGCAAACGTTGAAATTAACGATGACACAGGAATTGTCGCAGGCTATTGCATTATTGCAATATTCGGCCCAGGAACTGACTGCTTTTTTAGAAGATAAGGCACTCGAAAATCCCCTTATGAAGGTTGAAACGGGCGATGTTAAGCCGATGAATCCCCTCATGGACCGCAAACGCCGCCGGCATCAAAAAGAGGAAAAGGATTGGATCGAACAAATTGCAGACAAACCCTTTTCACTTGAAGACCATTTAATCTCTCAATTAAATATTGCCAACTTATCGGCAGAACAATTAAAAGTCATTCGGCGTCTGATTCAGAGTCTTGATGAAAACGGTTACTTTCTGGGTGACCTTAGTGAAATTGCTCAAAGCCTGCGGGTGGAGGAAGAAGTAGTTGAAGATTGCTTAGCTGTGATACAAACGCTTGAACCGGCAGGCATCGGTGCACGGAACCTTCAAGAGTGCCTGTTGATGCAACTGTATTATGAAAATCCAAATAATGAAGTGGCATTAAATATATTAGCCAACTATTTCGTTCTGTTTGCTGAAAAGAAATGGAAGCAAATTGCGAAGGAAATGAAAATAACTTTAAAAGATATTCAAGATGTGTTTGACCAAATTCAATTTCTGAATCCAAAGCCGGGTGCTATGTTAGCAAATGAAACCACCACGTATATTATTCCGGACGCCATTGTCGAGCAAACCGAGGAAGGCCTGACAGTCAGGATGTTTGATGATTCCCTGCCAAGGATAAGTTTCAATGAGAATTATTATAAGAAGTTCAAAGATCAGGACCAGCAAGTCAGCCGTTTTTTGCAGGATAAGGTCCAGGATTATCAATGGATTGCCAGAAGTATTGAACAACGCCGGGAAACGCTCACTAAGGTGGTTGCCAAAATTGTTGAAAAGCAAACGGCCTTTTTTCAAAAGGGTGCACAATATTTGGTGCCAATGACAATGAAGGAAGTGGCCGCTGAATTGGATATTCATGAATCAACGGTAAGCCGTGCGGTTCGTGAAAAATATGTCCAGACACCGGTCGGGACCTTTTCATTAAAAACATTCTTCACCAGCATGATTCAGACCGTTTCGGCGGATGAAAATACATCGTCGACCCAGGTGAAAAATGAGATTAGTAAATTAATAGAACAAGAAAATAAAGAAAAGCCGTTATCAGATCAAGAAATTGTGGAACAATTAAAAACGAAGGCAGGGATTGTGGTTTCGAGGCGTACGATTGCTAAATACCGTGATCAGCTGGGAATCCCGTCATCTTCAAAACGAAAAAGGTTCAATTAAGGAAGGAAATAAACGATGACGAAAACGACGATCACACTCTATACACGTAATCGCTGCTCCCTTTGTGATAAAGCAAAGACCGCACTTGAAGAGCTGCAACAGGAATGGAATTTTTCCCTCGAAGAAATCGATATTGAAACGAGCGATGACTTAACCGAGCGCTATGGCTTGATGATTCCAGTTGTATACCTCGACGGGGAAGAAGTCGGATTTGGCTTCGTTGATAAATTTGATATAAGTAACCGTTTGCAAGAAAAAAGCTACAGCAAATAAGTTGAAATAGGTTATCACTCCTGATACAATAAAGATCGTACGAGGGGTGATTTTTTTTAGCGTAGGTGGGACATAATATGTCTATGGTGGACATTTTTGGACCAACTGCATAGAATAAAGGAGCATGCTAATCATGCAATCATTTATTGATATTCAAAAAAGATTATTACCCGATCTCCTTCAAGTCCTGCAAAAACGTTATACAATATTACGTTCCATAGGATTTATGCAGCCTGTGGGAAGGAGGAGCTTAGCTGTCAGCCTCGGCTATACAGAAAGAATCCTCCGTAGTGAAGTAGATTTCCTCAAAGAGCAGAATCTTATTAACGCAAATAATGTGGGAATGAGTTTAACCCCAGAAGGGAAAAATTTACTTGAGGATTTAGAAGGTTTAATGCGTGAATTAAAGGGTATTGATGTGATGGAGCTGGAATTAAAGCATCGGCTTGGCGCTAAGAAAGTGATCATTGTACCCGGAGATAGTGATGATTCACCATTGGTTAAAGGCGAATTAGGCAAGGCGTGTGCAAATTGCATGAAAAAGCTTTTAAACGGGGAAAATATCATCGCTGTTACTGGCGGTTCAACGATGGCGGCTGTTGCAGAAAGATTATCTCCTGATCATCACCATAAGGAATTGCTGTTTGTCCCGGCACGCGGCGGGGTAGGCGAGGATGTCGCAAACCAAGCTAATACGATCTGCTCGAATATGGCAAGAAACACGGATTCCAAACATCGTGTATTGTACGTTCCCGACCAGGTCAGTCCGGAAATTTATCAATCCCTGATAAAAGAGCCTGACATTCATGAGGTGTTAGAACTAATTAGATCTGCAAGCATGGTTATTCATGGGATTGGGGATGCTATCACAATGGCTAAGCGGCGAAAAACGAACCCTGAAATCAAGCAAAAGCTTGAAACCGGGAAGGCCGTCGGCGAAGCTTTTGGTTATTATTTTAATGAAGAGGGCGAGATAGTCCACAAGGTCTCAACGATTGGACTACAGCTCGAAGACCTAGCCAATATCCCGAACGTCATTGCTGTGGCCGGAGGGGCATCAAAGGCAAAGGCCATCAAGGCATTTTTTAAAAAAGCACCGGCATCGACTATTTTAATAACTGATGAGAGTGTGGCAAAAAGTTTATTGAAAGGGTAATTCCCTTTATAAAAATACAGCTTTACCCAATAAAAGGAGGAATTTTATCATGACAGTAAAAGTTGGTATTAATGGATTTGGACGTATTGGTCGTAACGTATTTCGTGCGGCTTTAAACAATAGCAATGTGGAAATCGTAGCAATTAACGACTTAACAGATGCAAACATGCTTGCACACCTTCTAAAATATGACACAGTTCACGGAACTCTGGCAGAAGACGTAACTGTTGACGGTGAATACTTAGTAGTTGGCGGACATAAAGTGAAAGTTATCGCTGAACGCGATCCTGCACAACTTGGCTGGGGCGACCTTGGTGTAGATGTAGTTGTTGAATCAACTGGCCGTTTCACAAAGCGTGAAGATGCAGCGAAACACCTTGAAGCAGGTGCGAAGAAAGTTATCATCTCTGCTCCGGCAAACAACGAAGATATCACCATTGTTATGGGTGTTAACGAAGACAAGTACGATGCAAACAACCACCACGTACTTTCAAACGCTTCTTGTACAACAAACTGTTTAGCACCATTTGCAAAAGTATTAAATGATACTTTCGGCATCAAGCGCGGTATGATGACAACTGTTCACTCATACACAAATGACCAACAAATCCTTGACTTGCCACATAAGGACTACCGTCGTGCACGTGCAGCAGCTGAAAACATGATCCCAACTTCAACTGGTGCAGCAAAAGCAGTTTCTCTTGTATTGCCAGAACTTAAAGGTAAATTAAACGGTATGGCAATGCGCGTTCCTACTCCAAACGTTTCAATTGTTGACCTAGTTGCTGAATTAGAAAAAGATGTAACAGCTGAAGAAATCAATGCAGCATTAAAAGCAGCTGCTGAAGGTCCATTAAAAGGAATCTTAGCATACAGCGAACTTCCATTAGTATCAAGCGACTACAATGGTAGCACTGCATCATCTACAATCGATGCTTTATCAACAATGGTTCTTGAAGGCAACATGGTTAAAGTACTTTCTTGGTACGATAACGAAGTTGGTTACTCTAACCGTGTAGTTGACCTTATTGGTTACATTGCTTCAAAAGGACTATAAGATTGGATTGAATTTCCATCTTTAAAACATATATAATGGTTAATGGTATTCCAAAGGGGAGCGGGGAGTTGAAGCCCCCTCCCTTTTTTATGTAAAAAACGCCAATATTTTTATAGGAGGGTCCTTTACATGAACAAGAAAACACTGAAGGATATCGATGTAAAAGGAAAACGAGTATTTTGCCGTGTCGATTTCAACGTCCCGATGCAGGATGGAAAAATTACCGACGAAACGCGGATTCGCGCAGCATTGCCAACGATTCAATACTTGATGGAACAAGGGGCTAAAGTTCTTTTGGCAAGCCATTTAGGCCGTCCAAAAGGAAAAGTAGTTGAAGAAATGCGTTTAACACCAGTTGCCGTCAAACTTGCTGAACTTCTTGGTAAAGACGTAAAAAAAGTGGATGAGGCATACGGCGATACCGTTAAAGCCGTGATTGAGACAATGAACGACGGCGATGTCGTATTGCTTGAAAATGTTCGTTTCTACCCTGGTGAGGAAAAGAACGATCCAGAGCTCGCAAAAGCATTTGCAGAACTTGCTGATGTTTATGTGAATGACGCATTCGGCGCCGCGCACCGTGCCCATGCTTCAACTGAAGGAATTGCTAAAAACCTTCCAGCAGTTTCCGGATTCTTAATGGAAAAAGAACTGGACGTACTTGGTAAAGCTCTTTCCAATCCAGAACGCCCTTTTACAGCGATAATTGGCGGTGCCAAGGTAAAGGACAAGATTGGCGTAATTGAAAATCTCTTAGAATTGGTTGATAACTTGATTATCGGCGGCGGACTAGCTTATACATTTGTAAAAGCACAAGGCCATGAGGTTGGTAAATCATTGCTTGAAGAAGACAAAATTGATCTTGCAAAATCTTTCATGGAAAAAGCAAAAGCGAAGGGCGTTAATTTCTACATGCCTGTAGACGTGATTGTTGCGGATGACTTCTCAGCTGATGCCAATACAAAAGTGGTTGCAATTGAAGAAATTCCTGCTGATTGGGAAGCTCTTGATATTGGGCCAAAAACGGCAGAAATATATCGTGATGTGATTCAAAAATCGAAATTGGTCATCTGGAATGGACCAATGGGTGTGTTTGAAATTGACAAATTTGCCGGCGGTACAAAAGCCGTTGCGGAAGCTCTTGCTGAAGCGGAAGGTACATATTCAGTCATTGGCGGCGGCGACTCAGCAGCAGCAGTTGAAAAGTTTGGCTTAGCAGATAAAATGAGCCATATTTCCACAGGCGGCGGCGCTTCCCTTGAGTTCATGGAAGGAAAAGCATTGCCAGGCGTCGTGGCGTTGAACGATAAATAATTTTTTCAACAAAAGAAAGGATGAGCCATCAATGCGTAAACCAATCATTGCAGGTAACTGGAAAATGAACAAGACACTTTCTGAAGCAAAAAGCTTTGCGGAAGAAGTGAAAGGACTTGTACCTGCTGCAGATAAAATGGAATCAGTGATTTGTGCACCGGCATTATTTTTACAGAGCCTTGTTGAAGCAGCACAGGGAACCGAAGTGAAAATCGGTGCTCAAAACATGCACTTTGAAGAATCAGGAGCATTTACAGGGGAAATCAGCCCGAAAGCTCTTGCAGACCTTGGAGTTCAATATGTGATTATCGGACACTCTGAACGCCGTGAAATGTTCAATGAAACTGATGAATCTGTAAACCAAAAGGCACTTGCTGCATTTAAATATAACTTAACCCCAATCGTTTGCTGCGGTGAAACATTAGAGCAGCGTGAAAACGGTGAAACCAACCAATTAGTCGGCGACCAAGTTGCCAAAGCATTAGCTGGTTTAACCGCTGATCAAGTAAAACAATTAGTCATCGCTTACGAGCCAATTTGGGCGATTGGAACAGGTAAATCATCGACATCTCAAGACGCAAACGATGTTTGTGCACATATCCGCCAAGTCGTGGCACAGCAATTCTCTCAAGATGTTGCCGATGCAGTTAGAATTCAGTACGGCGGCAGCGTGAAACCGGAAAATATTAAAGAATACATGGCACAGCCGGATATTGATGGTGCATTAGTAGGCGGAGCAAGCCTTGATGCACAATCATTCTTAAAGCTACTGGAGGCAGGTATGTATGAGTAAATCTCCAGTTGCTCTCATCATCCTCGATGGCTTCGGCTGCAGGGGAGAGACAAAAGGAAACGCAGTGGCCCAATCCAAAAAGCCAAACTTTGACCGTTTCTGGAGCACCTACCCGCATTCCCATTTAACCGCATCTGGTGAGGCAGTCGGCCTTCCAGAAGGGCAAATGGGGAACTCAGAGGTTGGACACCTAAACATTGGTGCCGGCCGAATTGTTTACCAAAGCTTGACTCGCGTGAACATTGCCATTCGTGAAGGCGAATTTGAAAAAAATGAAACCTTTACAGGGGCAATGGAGCATGTGAAAAAACATGGCACCGCGCTTCACTTATTTGGCTTACTGTCAGACGGCGGGGTTCACAGCCACATCCAGCATATGTTTGCCCTATTAAAGCTCGCGAAAGAAGAAGGCGTGGAAAAGGTTTATGTGCACGCATTTCTTGACGGCCGTGATGTCGGTCCGAAAACAGCGACTAAATATATTCAGCAGACACTGGATAAAATGAAGGAGTACGGCGTTGGCGAATTTGCAACGGTCTCTGGACGTTACTATTCGATGGACCGTGACAAGCGCTGGGAGCGTGTGGAAAAATCATACCGCTCTATGGTTTACGGGGAAGGTCCTTCTTACCGCAGTCCATTAGAAGTGGTGGAGGATTCCTATCAGCATGGAATTTTTGATGAATTCGTCATCCCATCTGTCATCACCAAAGAAGATGGCCAGCCGGTCGCAACGATACAAGATAACGATGCTGTTATTTTTTATAACTTCCGTCCAGACCGGGCGATACAGATTTCAAATACGTTTACGAATGAAGACTTCCGTTCATTTGATCGCGGTCCAAAGCATCCAAAGGATTTATTCTTTGTCTGCTTAACACACTTCAGTGAATCTGTTGATGGGTATGTAGCATTTAAGCCTTCAAACCTTGACAACACGTTAGGTGAAGTATTGTCACAAAATAACTTAAAGCAGCTGCGCATTGCTGAAACAGAAAAATATCCGCATGTTACCTTCTTTATGAGCGGCGGCCGTGAAGAAAAGTTCCCTGGGGAAGAGCGGATTTTAATCAACTCGCCAAAGGTTGCAACCTATGATCTTCAGCCTGAAATGAGTGCCTACGAAGTAACCGAAGCATTAATGAATGAAATCCAAAATGATAAAGTTGATGCGATTATCCTAAACTTCGCAAACCCTGATATGGTTGGTCACTCAGGTATGCTCGAGCCAACGATAAAGGCGATCGAAACGGTTGACGAATGCTTAGGAAAAATTGTCGATTTAATCCTTGAAAAAGGCGGATCAGCGATTATTACTGCTGACCATGGAAATGCCGATGAGGTTATCACACTTGAAGGCGAGCCGATGACGGCGCACACAACGAATCCTGTACCGGTGATTGTCACAAAACAGGGTATAGAATTACGTGAAGGCGGAATCCTTGGTGATTTGGCTCCAACTATGCTAGATTTATTAAAGCTTAACCAACCAGCTGAAATGACTGGAAAAACATTAATTAAATAATTTTTAAGGAGAGATTTACATGCCATTTATTGCAGACGTATATGCACGTGAAGTGTTAGATTCCCGCGGTAACCCTACTGTTGAGGTTGAAGTTTTTACAGAATCAGGCGCCTTCGGACGCGCATTAGTACCAAGCGGTGCTTCAACTGGTGAATATGAAGCAGTTGAGCTTCGTGACGGTGACAAAGACCGTTACCTAGGAAAAGGTGTATTAAAAGCAGTTGACAACGTTAACGAAATCATCGCTCCAATGCTTGTAGGCGAAGAATTCAGCGTACTTGACCAAGTGGCTGTTGACCACGCGTTAATCGAACTTGACGGAACGGATAACAAAGGCAAACTAGGCGCTAACGCGATCCTTGGTGTATCTATGGCAGTTGCACATGCTGCAGCAAACTATTTAGATATTCCTTTATACCAATATCTTGGCGGCTTCAACTCTAAGCAGCTTCCAGTGCCAATGATGAACATCGTAAACGGCGGCGAGCATGCTGATAACAACGTGGATATCCAAGAATTCATGATCATGCCTGTAGGTGCGCCAAACTTTAAAGAAGCGCTTCGCATGGGTGCGGAAATTTTCCATACCTTAAAATCAGTTCTAAAAGGCAAAGGCCTTAACACAGCTGTTGGTGACGAAGGCGGCTTTGCACCAAACTTAGGTTCAAACGAAGAAGCCCTTCAAACGATTGTCGAAGCAATCGAAAAAGCCGGCTACAAGCCTGGTGAAGAAGTTATGCTTGCAATGGATGCTGCATCTTCAGAGTTCTATAACAAAGAAGACGGAAAATATCATCTTGCCGGCGAAGGCGTTGTAAAAACGTCTGCAGAAATGGTTGACTGGTACGAAGAACTAGCAAACAAATACCCAATCATCTCTATTGAAGACGGCCTAGACGAAAACGACTGGGAAGGCCACAAGCTGTTAACCGAGCGTCTTGGCAAGAAAGTTCAATTAGTGGGTGACGATTTATTTGTTACAAACACGAAGAAGCTTGCTGAAGGTATCGAAAAAGGAATCGGCAACTCGATCTTAATCAAAGTAAACCAAATCGGTACACTTACAGAAACATTTGATGCCATTGAAATGGCAAAACGTGCTGGCTACACTGCAGTTATTTCCCACCGTTCTGGTGAAACAGAAGATAACACAATCGCTGATATCGCTGTTGCAACAAACGCTGGTCAAATCAAAACAGGTGCACCATCACGTACAGACCGCGTAGCGAAATACAACCAATTGCTTCGTATCGAAGACCAATTAGGTGAAACATCTCAATACAATGGTCTTAAATCATTCTACAACTTGAGCAAATAATACCTGAAAAAAACAACCCCCGGTCAATAAACATGGCCGGGGGTTGTTTTTATTGGCAAGTGCACTTGAAAAAATAAAAGCAGGAAATAACCAAGTTGTGTTTAATTTATATAGTAAACAACCTAATGATTCAACAGAAAGATTGGGGCACAATACATATGAAAAAATATTTTAAAAATCTTTCCTGGACACAACGCACAATTATGACTCTTGCTATCATCCTATTAGGAACCTATTATTATTTTTCGACAGGCTCGCTGCCTTTTCAAAAAGAAACAGTCACCGTGAACGTCGAAAAAACAAAAGATGGCGAAACGGTCGTGATGGTGGAAGACACTAACATGGCGAAAGTAGAAAAAGATTTTCCGCTAGATATGCCAGAAGAAGAGGTCATGGCGGCTATTCATCAAATGTCACATCAAAAAGTAAAAGCAGCTAAAAAGTGGGGGGCGCTCCCGCTTACACCTAATCGCGTGAAACGGTTAATAGAAGTAGTATCTGATAATCGCGCGAAATATGAGCATGCTTCTGTCTACTTAGACATTTTAACGCGCTGGTCCAAAAGTGATTTTTCCCAAGTCGACCATGACCATAACGCAGTATGGAAACTTCAAGGCGGCACGGTTGGGGCTGCAAAGGGTATTGCATCTGTTAAAGAAGAACAACAATTTATTGATGAGCATTTTAAAGTAAAACAATAATTGGAGGAATATCTATGAAGCGTTTGTTAGATTGTACGGCATCTGATTTTGAAAAAATGACCGGGCGTGAACTGAAACAATCCATCCTCGCTTCTGAAGGGAGAACAATCGTTGCAGAGGTGATCGGTGCTGTGACGCCCTATTATCCAGCCGTCACCAATGCTGAAATGGCTGCAGCCTTTGGCGCCGACCTGATCCTGCTAAACTTCTTCGATGTGTTTAGCCCAAGTATGGCAGGACTTCCCGAAGTGGAGCCTGATACCATTGTTCACACGTTGAAAAAGCTTGTCGGACGGCCGATTGGTCTTAATTTGGAGCCGGTTGATGTAGATGCTGACCGTGTGGAGGCACTGATTGAATTGCCGGAGGGAAGGCTGGCAACGGAAAAGTCATTGAGGAAGGCGAAGGAACTAGGCTTTGATTTTGTCTGCCTAACAGGAAATCCGAAAACTGGTGTTTCGAATGCTGAAATCACGAAAGCGATCCAAGTCGCTCGAACGGTATTCGGGGAAGACGGCTTGATTATTGCTGGAAAAATGCATAGCGCTGGTGTCGCCGGTGAGGTCGGAGGCAGTCTAATGTCAACGGAAACGCTGCACGGTTTTATTGAAGCAGGCGCAGACATCATCCTCATCCCATCACCTGGAACCGTGCCAGGTTTTACCGTCGAGAAAACGGCGAAGTTAGTAGACATCGTTCATGAAAAAGGAGCACTGGCCATTTTAACAACAGGCACAAGCCAGGAAGGATCCGACGAAGCAACAATTAAACAAATCGCCTTAAACAGCAAAATGGCCGGCGCGGATTTATTCCATATTGGCGATGCCGGTGCATCAGGAATGTCGATTCCTGAAAATATTACCGCCTACTCGATTGTCGTAAGAGGGAAAAGGCATACATATGTGAGAATGGCCTCGTCCGTTTTAAGATAACTGATTGTGGTGGTCAACTCTAGCATTTCCAGTATTCGTTTACAAGATTTCACAATAACAACTATTGTTAAAAGGCAGATAATATGGTAAATTTAATATACTGTGAAATGTACGTCTACAGGAGGTGGCCTTCATGCATGCATTTGTCGTTACACTATTAGTTATCGTAAGTATTGGTCTTATTGCCGTTGTATTACTTCAATCTGGAAAGAGCGCAGGTTTATCCGGTGCCATTTCAGGTGGTGCTGAATCCTTATTTGGTAAACAAAAAGCGCGAGGAATCGACCTGATTCTACATCGTATTACGATTGTTCTATCAGTATTATTCTTCATCCTTGCTCTTGCAGTAACTTACTTTAAAATCTAATATTCAACTGATAAACTCGGCCGCAGCGCCGGGTTTTTTTGTTGCATTTAGCGGGTACATTTATGTTAGGGAATTCAGATGGGGAATTCCTGTTCAAAATATGGGCAAAAACAAGTTGGTGGAATTCACTGGCCAAGGGTCGCAAACTATCCCAAAAACGCCGAAAGTCCTGTTATACAGCTGCTCAAAATCAACAACCCATCTGCTGCAAGCCTTTTTTCTAGCATGTTCCCCCTCGGTTTGCTTAAACTAATATAAGCGAATTGAAACAAAAGGAGTTTTTTACATGAAAGTCTCTGTACCAAAGCCATTTACTTTTGAAGGCGGCAAGAGAGCCGTACTCCTGCTTCACGGATTCACCGGGAATTCAGCAGACGTCCGGATGCTCGGACGCTTCCTTGAAAAGAAAGGCTACACCTGCCATGCCCCCCACTACAAAGGACACGGAGTACCCCCTGAGGAGCTTGTCCACACAGGTCCGGATGACTGGTGGCAGGATGTCATAAATGGATACAATTTTTTAAAAAATAAAGGCCACGAAGAAATTGCTGTAGCCGGACTGTCCCTTGGCGGTGTTTTTTCCCTGAAAATAGGATACACTGTACCTATAAAAGCGATTGTGCCAATGTGCGCACCGATGCATATTAAAAGTGAAGAAGTGATGTACCAGGGAATTTTAGAATATGCCCGTCAATATAAAAGATATGAAGGAAAAACTGACGAGCAAATCGAAATGGAAATGAATGAGTTTAAAAAAACACCAATGAAAACGTTAAAAGCACTGCAGCAATTAATCGCCGACGTCCGGGAAAATGTCGATATGATCTATGCACCGACATTTGTCGTTCAGGCTCGCCACGACAACATGATTAATACGGAAAGTGCCAACATTATTTATGAGAATATCGAGTCAGTCAAAAAGGAAATCAAATGGTATGAAGAGTCCGGTCACGTCATCACACTAGATAAAGAACGTGATCAGCTTCATGAAGACGTTTATAGCTTTTTAGAAAAATTAGACTGGCACGATTAATAAAACCCCTTAAGGAGGGATTTGTTTGGAAGACAACATACAAAAGCACATTGACAGGCTTTTGCAATATATGAGGGATGAGGCCTACAAGCCATTGACGGTTCAGGAGCTGGAGGAGGCATTTGGCATTCAGGACTCCAGTGATTTCAAAGAGTTTGTCAAAGCCCTTGTACAAATGGAAGAAAAGGGTCTCGTCGTTCGGACCCGCAGCAATCGTTACGGTCTGCCGCAAAAAATGAACTTAATTCGCGGAAAGCTTATCGGCCATGCGAAAGGCTTTGCCTTTGTGGTTCCTGATGAGCCGGGGATGGATGATATTTTTATCCCGCCGAATGAAACAAACACCGCGATGCATGGAGACACCGTGTTAGCCCGTATTTCATCAGAAACCTCCGGACAGCGCCGCGAAGGAACCATCGTCCGTATCATTGAACGCGGTGTACAGCAAGTCGTCGGAACATACGTTGAAAGCAAGAGCTTTGGCTTTGTGATTCCAGATGACAAGAAATTTGCCAGTGATATTTTTATTCCAAAAGCCGCTTCTAAAGGAGCAGTGGAGGGACATAAGGTGGTCGTGAAGCTTGTCACGTACCCTGAAGGGCGAAAGAGTGCGGAAGGAGAAGTCATAACGATATTGGGGCATAAAAATGACCCAGGAGTGGATATTCTTTCTGTCATACATAAGCACGGCCTGCCAATGGCCTTCCCTGATGAGGTGCTTAAACAGGCAAATGACACACCTGAAACGATTGATGAAAGTGAATTGACCAATCGCCGCGACTTGCGGAATGAAACGATTGTCACCATTGACGGGGCCGATGCGAAGGACCTTGATGATGCGGTAACCGTCACAAAGCTTGAGAACGGCAACTATAAACTTGGCGTTCATATCGCAGATGTCAGTTATTATGTAAAAGAAGGAACGCCAATCGACCTTGAAGCAGAGCAACGGGCAACAAGTGTGTATTTAGTAGACCGAGTGATTCCGATGATTCCTCATCGCCTCTCGAACGGGATTTGTTCATTGAATCCGAAGGTGGACCGGCTTGTTTTATCATGTGAAATGGAAATTTCAGATGAGGGCGCCGTTGTTTCCCATGAAATTTTTCAAAGTGTCATCAAAACAACCGAGCGGATGACCTACCATGATGTGAATCTGATTCTTGTTGAAAAAGATGAGGAAACACGCGGACGCTACGAACCACTTGTGCCGATGTTTGAATTGATGGAAGAACTTGCTGCCATCCTCCGCAACAAACGGATGAAGCGCGGCGCCATCGACTTTGATTTTAAAGAATCAAAGGTGTTGGTGGATGAGGAAAGCAAGCCGACAGATGTTGTTCTGCGTGAACGGTCTGTAGCAGAGCGTTTAATTGAAGAATTCATGCTCGCGGCAAATGAAACGGTTGCGGAACATTTTCACTGGCTCGATGTACCGTTCATTTACCGTATCCATGAGGATCCGAAGGAAGATAAATTACGAAGATTTTTCGAATTTATCACGAACTTTGGTTATATTGTAAGAGGGACTGCCAATGATGTGCACCCAAGAGCGCTTCAGGAAATTATCGAAGAGGTGCAAGGAAAGCCAGAAGAGATGGTGATTTCAACCGTCATGCTGCGGTCGATGCAGCAGGCAAAATATGACCCTGAAAGTCTTGGACACTTCGGCTTATCTACCGAATTCTATACCCATTTCACTTCGCCGATTCGCCGCTATCCGGATACGATCGTCCACCGCTTAATCCGTACGTATCTAATTGAAGGAAAGCTGGATGAAGCGACACAGGAAAAATGGAACGCCCGATTGCCGGAAATTGCCCAGCATTCATCAAAAATGGAGCGCCGTGCCGTTGACGCAGAACGGGAAACAGATGAGTTGAAGAAAGCGGAATACATGGAAGATAAAATTGGCGTTGAGTATGATGGCATCATCAGTTCGGTTACCAACTTTGGAATGTTTGTCGAGCTGCCGAATACCATTGAAGGCCTAGTTCACGTCAGCTATATGACCGATGATTATTACCGTTTTGATGAACGCCACTTTGCAATGATTGGCGAGCGGACAGGGAATGTGTTCCGAATTGGTGATGAAATCACGGTCCGCGTGGTAAAAGTCAATAAAGATGAACGCGCGATTGATTTTGAAATCGTCGGCATGAAAGGAACGCCTCGCAGGGAACGTTCGGAGACACCGAAAATTTTTAAAACCCGCAGCGATACTGATAAGCCTCGACGCAATAAACAGAAGGGTGACCGTGATCAAGGCCGGAATGGAAGCCGTAATCAAAAGTCTGATTCCGGAGACACTCAAGGAAAAAAGCCGAAGAAGAAACGTAAATTTTACGATAACGTGCCTAAATCAAAGAGTACGAAACGGCGAAATAAGTAGTTGCTGAGAGGGAGCCTTCCGAAATGTTGGCTCCCTTTCAATTGTCCAGCTCCAGCGCCCAGCGGCTAGTAGACTTCGCTAAACGGGCGCTTTCGCTTTTTCTTAATTGTAGCGACTTGTTTTTTTTGTTAAAATAAAACTATAGATTGAGGTGAAAAATATGCCAAAAGGTGTTGGAAAAGTAGTCGCTCAAAACAAAAAGGCTTATCATGACTATTTTATTGAAGAAACGTATGAGGCCGGGATTGTATTGCAAGGAACAGAAATCAAATCAATTCGTGCGGGAAAGGTGAATCTCAAGGATGCCTATGCGCGAATTCAAAATGGGGAAGCGATTCTGTTTGGAATGCATGTCAGTCCGTATGAACAGGGCAACATTTTTAATCATGACCCATTACGAACACGTAAATTATTACTTCATAAACGTGAAATCAGTAAACTCCTTGGAGAAACGAAAGAGGCAGGATACGCCCTTATTCCCTTAAAGCTTTATTTAAAAAATGGCTTCTGTAAGGTTTTAATTGGCCTGGCAAAGGGTAAAAAGAATTATGACAAGCGTGAATCCTTAAAGCAAAAAGAAGCAAAGCGCGAAGTCGAAAGAGCTTTCCGCGAACGTCAAAAGATGTAAGCTTGCTTTTTGAACAACAACAAAACGCATCTTACAAATACTTACAATTGAAATTTGCTGTAAGTGTGTTATAATAAGTTTGTCGCTAAGATATGCGGCAGAAACTTTTGCTCAAAACAATCTTGAGCTTTCCTAGTCTAGCTTCATTTTTATAATGGGGACGCTACGGATTCGACAGGGGTAGTTTGAGCTTAGGTGGCGAGTCGAGGGGATCGGCCTCGTTAAAACGTCAAAGCCATAACTGGCAAAACTAACAACAACTTAGCTTTCGCAGCTTAATACTGCATAGCTGTTCGCCCCTCCATCGCCTATGTGGTAGGGTAGCGGACTCACTCTAAGTAGGCTACGCCGGATTCCACCGCCTGAGGATGAAGGAAGAGAGCAACCAGGCTAGCTGACCGGACGCCGGTCGATAGGCAAAAGGCTCAGCGAAACACCAATATATCGACTACACTCGTAGAAGCTTAAGTGGCGATATCTTTGGACGCGGGTTCGATTAAGTATTAGTCGCCTTGTATGGTAACATACAAGTGAAAATTCGGCTTTATCGGTGAAACCTAAGTCACTTTAATTAGTGATAGGGCAATGCCGAGCGGTATGTGGAGTAATCCAACAGCCGTGTATCGACTTATAGGCTGCCATAATTTATTTGGTAGTACTAGGATGCGAATTCCATACCTACAGAGGTAAATTTATGATTCGCATAAGACGCCGAGGGACCTATTTGAATAGCAGGTTCAAGATATAGTCAGTGCCATGACGAAAGCATGGAAACGCACGTCCCGCCGTCTCCACCATACATAGGTGGATAACAAGATCAGCAGATAAAATGCTGGTCTTTTTTATATTTGAAAAAAGGTATTTTCAAATGCGATTTTCTTTTCTAGTAATACTAGGGATCGTCATTACTTACCCAGGAGTCCCCTGTTGCATGATCGTGGAGGGGGAACTAACCCTTTTTTTGGGACTATCAGCCTGATTTTTAGCCGCATGAGTCTAATGACTATGCGGTTCTTTTTATTTTTGGAAAAAATCCATTACGGTTCTTTCCCATTTGGGGTAATTTTTTCTGAAAAAAAAGCTAATTGGGGTGGTCAAACTCTATCCAATAAGCCTAATATACCCTGTTTTATCCCTAAATTTGTTAATTTTAGATATCCCCCCGACTTCTTACACCATTTTATCTGCTTCAATAACCCCAATAGTTGAATATTCATAAAATTAATATAATAGGATTAGGCTACTCTTTAATCTATTTCAATAGAAAAGGAGGAACTACATATTTTTTTAAAAAAATGATGAAAGTAGGGAGATTATGAAAAAGAAGACATTCTTTAAACAAGCTGCCGTTATTTCTCTATCGGCAGGTCTAATCCTGTCATCAACGAACTTCACATTAACACCGAAAGTATCAGCGGCCAATTCAAAAGCAGAATCTATTCTTGCCGAACTTACACCGGAACAAAGAAATGCATTAAAGCAGTTGGAACTGACAGAACAAACAGGTCTGCAGGGATTCAACAAACAGGAATTAAACAAAGAGGAGGAGTTGGATGTTATCGTTCAATTCCACGCAAAGCCGGGCAAGATTGCCGTACTTGATGCGGAAGTAAAAGGAAATAAACTATCGCAAAAGAAAGCGGATGAGCAGGTAGCAAAGGAACACGAACAATTTAAAAAGGATATTCAATCGATTCTTCCAGCCGGTAACATAAAGGGCAGACAAATCAATCACACGGTCACTTCCAGTTATAAAACGGTTTACAATGGCGTAGCGATGAAATTGCCGGCTAATCAGGTGGCAAATCTATTAAAATCTGATGTCGTAAAAGCTGTTTATAAAAATGAAACGTACAAGGTTGATCCGATTCTTCCTGAGGGGGATGGAGAAAAAGCAGGTTCCACACCAGGTACAGCAGTGGAAAGTTTATCTCATTTAAAGGTGGACAAGCTCCATGATGAGGGAATAACAGGGAAAGGCGTGAAAGTTGGAGTAATTGATACGGGCATCGATTACAACCACCCTGACTTAATGAAGGTCTACAAGGGTGGATATGACTTCGTTGATAACGATAATGACCCAATGGAGACAACGTATGGGGATTGGAAAAAGACGAAGTACCCGGAAGTTTCCAACGGTTCAACTTATTACACTTCACACGGAACACATGTCTCTGGAACGATAGCCGGACAGGGAACAAATAAAGATATTTCTGTTAAGGGTGTGGCGCCTGAGGTCGATTTATATGGTTATCGTGTTCTTGGCCCTTATGGGACTGGAACTGCTAACAATATCATGGCCGCAGTTGAAAAAGCGGTTGAAGATGGGATGGATATTATCAATCTTTCATTAGGTTCAGGCATAAACGACCCTTATTACCCAACAAGTACAGTTGTCAATAATGCTGTACTAAGCGGGGTTACTGCCGTAGTTGCGGCGGGTAATTCAGGTCCAAATGAATATACGTTAGGTTCACCTGGAGCAGCCGCGCTTGCCTTAACGATTGGAGCAAGCGATGTTCCAATGGCGGTTTCTACTTTTAAAGGCCAAATCGGCAGTGAATCCGGTGTTGAGCTTGTCAGTATGGCACGCAATTATACCGACAAATTAAATGACCTTGATGGAAAGTCATATGAGGTTGTCGATGTCGGCATTGGAGCGAATGCCGACTATAATGGTAAAGATGTGCAAGGAAAAATAGCGCTGATTGCCCGCGGAGACATTCCTTTGAACGATAAGGTCACCCTTGCCAAACAAAAAGGCGCTGCCGCTGTTCTTTTATCTAACAATGTGGACGGACAAATTAATGCCAATCTTGGTGAATCAACCACATTTATCCCAACCCTCTCTGTGACGAAGGATGCTGGGGAAAAGATAAAAGCACAGCTTCAAGCGGGGCAGAAGGACTTTACTTTCTCTGGTTATGGAGTTAGCCAAACGGACGGGGATCGTCTCGCAGACTTTAGTTCACGGGGACCAGCCAGACAAACGTACGGAATGAAGCCGGAAGTAGTTGCGCCGGGTGTCAGTGTTCTTTCGACTGTGCCATCCTTTATGGTCAATCCCAATGATCAAGGAAACTATCAATTTGCTTATTCACGCTATTCTGGAACATCAATGGCGACACCATTTACAGCAGGGGTTGCGGCCTTAATGCTGCAGGCTAATCCGAAACTAATGCCGGAGGATATTAAAACGGTCGTTATGAATACAGCCGATCCGCTGAACGGGGACTACAATGTGTTTGAAGTGGGCGCGGGAAGAATTAATCCATATAAGGCTGTCCACAATGGAGCAAGCTTCCAAGTTCTCGACAAAACGCTTATTCCCGGTGCGGAAAATCTGGTCGCAGTGAAGTCCTTAACTGGAGGCCTTAGCTTTGATCATGAATTAGTGGATAAAAACCTTCACATCACCAAATCTATTAAAGTAAAAAACAATGAAAAAATGAAAAAGACGTTCACCATGAATGTTACTGAAGGAAAAGGTTCCAACAGCTTGATGCAGAATGGCATGTCAATTGACATTACCAATAACATTACTGTCAAGGGCAATGAAGAGAAAAAAATATCCGCCAGCCTGCGTGTCCACAAGAAAGCAAAAGAAGGCTACTATACAGGCTATATTACGCTAACCAATACGGAGAATTCTGCTGAGCAGTACAGGATCCCGTATAGCTTCTGCTTATTAAAAGAAGGACTCAATAAAGTGGAGATCGATAACCCTGTTTTTTCTCCAGGTTATTTAAACGAGGAACCATTGGACTTTTTCAGGGAGCCCTATGTCTACGCTCAGTTCAACATGAAAGCGCCAATGGAAAAATTGGATGTTGTCCTGCAGGATGAGAAGGGAAATGACCTGGGGCTGATCGGTACGGCAAACCTGAATGGTGCTTACGAAGATATTACTTATGGATTAACGTTCTTCAATGGGCTTTACTATAAATTTACCGGCGATGCTAAGAAGCCTATTTCTTCAAAGTATAGCTATGCTCAAGAAGGACATTACCAAATTAAATTCATCGCGACCGGCCTATCCGGAAAGGTATTTACAGAAACCAGACATTTATGGATCTATCTCAATAAACCAAATTTTGAAAGCTCATTAGATGGAAACTCGCCATTTATTGAATTTAAGCCGGGGCAGCAAACCTACCCGTTTGACATTAAAATCACTGATCCGATTGTCGACGAGGTGAAGAAATACGGTTTAAATTACGACCAATCCTCGAACTATATGGTGTATTATTGGGGCACATGGGGCTTCCCGTCGATGCCAATTTATATGGATAAAGACGGAAGGTTTATTGAGGAAGTTGCCATGAATAAATCTGAAAAGCCGCTGTATTTTGACATGGAAGGCTATAATATCGCTGGAAATAAAATCAGTAAGAGATATAACTTTGTGAAAGAAGGAACACCAGTTACGTATCCGACAAGTGAGACAACCGAAGTCAAGACAGGTGATACGTTCAAAGCAGCAATCATGCTGGATAACCTAGAGGATATTACTCAAGCAAAATGGAACTTTACCGACATTTATGGATCCAAGAATATAGAGCTTATAGACGCTAAGCTTGCGGAGACTTTTGTTGATAAGGCAAAGATTGAGTTGAAGGATAATCAAGTAACTGTCCAATTTACTCAACCTAGCGGTGCATTCGATCACAAGAAAGTTGTCGAAGTTACCATCAAAGTATCGGATGATAAATTTACCACAGGCGATTACATCAACCCGACTGTTGTTGTAACGGGTGGAAATGATCAAACGATCCAGGTTATCAATGCCCCATTTACGTTTAAAATTAACCCGCAATTTTCAAAGTTAGAGGGTACAATCGGCCCAGAGGGATTCTATGTCGGTGACCCGGAGTGGGGCGGATACCTTGGCCAAAAGGACTGGACCAAGGTCGGAGGCTCAGTCAAGTTGATGGATTCAAACGGTAAGGTGTACGACGGCACATCTTCCATTAGCCCATATGGTAAATTCACCATTGATAAATTGCCATTGTCCAAGGTACCTTACACCGTTGAAATGAAGGTCCCGGGTCATTTCTTGACGAAGGTTGAAGTACCGGTCAGTATTGTCAAAGGCGGCATTGCGTATGGAAATGACTTCAATTTGTATCTTACCAATCTGACAGCCGGTGAAGTGAACCAGGATGGTGTGATTGATGTCTTGGATGCGCTCGCCGTTCAAAAGGCATGGAAAACCAATGATCGGGCAGCAGATATCAACTTTGACGGGGTAGTGGATGAAAAGGATATGGCATTTATCCAGAATAACTACCTGAAGCAAAACGAGGATGTTGAAAATGCTCCTGTGCCAAAGAAAAACGCAAGCGGAAAAACATTAGAAAAGATTCTCGCTGAACTGGGGATTCGTCAATAACAACCATAAGAGAAAACACTTGAATCGTTTAAACTAATTTCAAGTGTTTTCTTTCTCTTTCAGGCGGCTGAAAAATTACCCCAATTTACAATCTATCAACTATCAAGTTATGATAATGATGAATTGATTTCTATACGTAAATTTAATAAATTTTTAATAGAGAAGCTGCTACTTTCAGCGCTTTTTCCAATTGACTTGATTCGGAGTAGTGGACAAAGAGCCGTTTTTCATACTGCTGAACGAGCCAAAATAATTCATTTTCTTTGAAAAATGGCAGGGCAGTTTCGTCTATAAATGTATACAGCTCAATACTTTCCGCAATCTCATAGTTTAACATCGTAAACAATATATGACTGAGCCGATCGGTTGGATTTTTTGTGAGCGACAACATTCCATCAGCAACCAGTTCTGTCAATTTATCTTTTTCCAACAAGGAACCTTCATAGGCGCAGCGAATATATCCTTCAAATGACCAGAAATAGAGGGGAGAATTCTTCTCACAAAGCTGCATTGCTTCTTTATATAATTCGTTCGCTTCCAAATATTCTTTGCGAAGGTACCGGTTATAGGCAAAGTTATACAGAAGCTTTGTTTTTTTATCGATAAAATTACATATATCACACGTTTGAAGAAGTGACTGATACTGCGCCAACGTCTCTTGAAAGTTTAAATACTCATTATCACCAATTTGCACGATCATTAGTGTTTCTGTATCAATGATTCTATTAAAATTATTTGTTTCCTTAAAATAGGTTAATGCCTTTTCGGCATAATAGTAAGCCAGTACTTTTGAATTAATTGAATGATAGGAATAAGCCATATTATAGTAAAATTCATAATTTCTATATTGATTGGGATTGATTGATTTTAATAAATCAATGGCATTAATATATTTCTTTTCGGTTATGTAATAGATTCCTAAAACATGTTTTAGTAAATTACTTTCATAGGAAGATAATTTATCCATATCCTTTTGGATGGCGGAAAGAATTTTCATGGCTTTTCGAGGGTTCCCTTGGGAACAGTAGTATCTGGCGAGCAGAAGGTCAAAGTGAATTTGAAATTTCGATACAGCAAGAATAGGGACATCAAATAGTTTTGGAATAATAGTTTCTACTTCGTCAAACTTCTGTTTAATCAAGGCATTTTCCATATCCTGAATGAGTGCTTCAACTCCATTAAGACGCTGTAGCTCCGATTGGATGTCAACTCCAAGGCGTTGTGCTAAAAGTGAAGTAATTTCGGGAGAATATTCTGTTAGTCCCCGTTCAATTTTACTTATATGGGTGACGGAGCATATCCCTTTACCCAACTGTTCTTGGGTTAGGTTGGCCTTTTCACGGTAAAGTTTAATTACCTTTCCTTCGTTCATTTTGATCCTACCTTCCTATATGCGATTAGCGAATGACTTAAATAACTTAAGTTCTATTAATCGTAATGCTAGCAGAAATTCAAAATGGAAATTGTCGAATTTTGTTGAAATGATAGAAAATTATTATCTTTTGTAAAAAGGGAGAATTCATATGGCGACTATTTATATAGATCCAATGATTAATATGAAAACAAATAACGTAATTACAATTATCATTCATTTCAAAACGCAGCCGGCTCATGCCGCGGTTGCCATCGCAAACTCCAGCGGCTTTCCACTTTCCCTCCAGCAGGCGGAGCAAGAAGTGGCGGCGAGTCATCTTCGGTTTCAGAATGATCTTCAAAGATTGTTAGGTCCTGAAGGGATTCCCTTCAGGATTAACCATACGTATAAGACGGTTTTCAATGGGGTTTCCTTGAGCCTTCCGGGAAATAAAATTCCAATATTACTGCAATCACCTGAAATATCGGCGATTTATGCCAATAAAGAATTTAAACTCGACCCGCCCTTTGTCCAGTTCTAACTTTAAAAAAGGGTCAGTCCTCCGTTGCATGAAAGTGACGGAAGACTGACCTTTTTTTCTCATATTACGAATAAAGTGCCACACCAACAACACCCGAAAGCAAGATAACGTAGAGTGGATGCCAGCGAAATTTTATTAGAGCTAGCAGAGATAATCCAAATACTAGCAATAAGCTGATCGACTGAAAAGAGAGATGAACCGAAATCAGGTTATTTGCACGGGCAAAACTGATCGCCGCATACATGATTAAACTAGCCACGATCGGTTTTAATCCATAAAACATCGATTGGACTACGGGAATGTGATGCAACTTAATGAAAAAGGTGGCGACAATCGCTACTAAGATGATGGACGGAAGCAAAATGCCAATGGCTGCCACAATCGCACCCACTACACCTGCTGTTGAATAACCAACAAGAATCGCACTATTGGTCGCAATCGGACCGGGTGACATGCCTGCAATGGCAATCATATTGGTTAATTTCTCTGCCGTCATCCATCCATATTTCGTAACCTCTGTTTCTATAAGGGGAATCATAGCATAGCCCCCTCCAAAGGAGACAAAGCCCATCATAAAGAATGTTTTAAACAGCTGCCATAGAACCATACAAATAGCCCCTTTCTGTTAAATTCCGGCACCCATGAAATAATCAGGATGTTGGGTTGGATCTGTTTCATTGTCTTTACGTTGTTCCAATTCGACTGGTCGGCCCTTTTTTCGTTTAATCCAAACGGTAAAAATACCAGATAATGCGCCAACAAATATAGCAACGATCGGATGGATGAAGAACAATGCCGGTATTCCCACAAGCATGATCAAGCATGTGGTTTTATCGACTATCGCTGTCTTGATCGTTTTCATCGCGGCATACACAATGATGGCCACAATAGAGGCTCGAATTGAGATAAATGCTGCCTCTAGCTTTGGATTATCATGAACGAAAAAGTAGAAGATCCCAAGTGTGAGAACGATTAAAAAGGTGGGCAGCGACACACCAATTAAGGCAGCAATCGCCCCTTTCAGCCCGCCAATCCGCTGCCCGATAAATGTCGCCGAATTAACGGCAACCCCTCCCGGGACGGTTTGAGACAAGGCAAACACATCAGTCACATCTTCACTTTTTAACCATTTTCTTTTTTCAACAATTTCTTTTTCAATTAAGGGGATCATCGCAAAACCCCCGCCAAATGTTACAGGGCCAATTTTGAAAAAACTCCAAAATATCTGGAACAGTAATTTCCATTGTTCCTTCATTATTTTTCCCTCTTTCTTTTTATGTAATATATTCCTTTGTGGGGAAACTATAGTGTATTGTATATCATATGAATCATACTATCTATTACATTAGCAAAAGAAATCGTATGGGTAAATTGCAATAAATGGATAGGGTATAACAGATTGTTATACCTAGTAGGTTGGTCTGAATTTGAGGATATGGGGGTTTTCCTATTGAACATAGAGAGTTTGAAATTGTTTTGTTTGGTTGTCGATGAAGGAAGCATCAGTCAGGCCGCCAGATTAAGCTTTGTATCTCAGCCAGCGGTAACGCGGCAGATCCATCAACTGGAGAATTTTTATGGCACTTTGTTATTCGATCGAACGGATGGAAAAATAAAGGTGACGGAAACGGGCAAAATGTTATATCCTTTTGCAAAAACCATCATCCATGATTTCAATCGGTCCAAGGAAGTCATTAAACAGGCAACGGGAGAGTATCATTCATCCCTTCATGTGGGGGCATCGTTTACCATTGGAGAATATTTATTGCCAAGCCTGTTAGGGCGCTTTAAAAAGAAACAACCGGATATAAAGGTATCTTTAACGATTAAAAATACGCCTGGTGTAATCGATGATTTATTCAATGATGTCATTGACTTGGCTTTAGTTGAAGGGATTTTTGAAAACGAAAAATTTATCGTCGAAAAATTTGCTGACGACGAGCTCCTCCTTGTTTGTTCCCCTGAGCATGTGTGGACTGAACAAATCCAAATTAAAGAACTGGCAAATGAACGAATGATATGGCGCGAATCCAGTTCAGGAACAAGACTAATCGTTGAAAATATGTTAAGAGAACATGGCATCCTAGAAAAAATTGAAAGTTATATGGAATTAGGGAGCACACAAGCGATTAAAAGTGCTGTGGAAGCAGGACTTGGGATCAGTATCCTGCCGCGATTGACAGTAGCGAGAGAATTGGAGCAAGGGACCTTAAAAGGAGTAAATATTTTAGACGTAACGATAATGAGAGATTTATGGCTGGTTAAAAAGA
Source organism: Bacillus sp. S3 (assembly GCF_005154805.1). Lineage (GTDB taxonomy): Bacteria > Bacillota > Bacilli > Bacillales > Cytobacillaceae > Neobacillus. The sequence goes on along the minus strand of NZ_CP039727.1, from coordinate 4,127,835 downwards.
ACCAGCGATTTCATAAAATAGGAGTAACTGATTTTTTAAATTTCATAAAGGAATAAATATGGAAAGTTCGGCAAAGTGTTGCTGGGCTTTTTTATTTGTTTTCCGGTTTTAAAACCTCTGTTGAACGTCAATAATGACAGGTAGTTGAATTTTGGGGGTGCAGGAAGTGAAAGAGGAACTAAAGATCTTTCATCGGATTTTTACGACGACCTATGATGCCATTGAAAAATTTATGAATATGCTTAACCCGGTGATTCAAAATGCCACCGATGACCATGAACGACTGTATTATCATCATATTTTTGAAGAAGAGGAGCAGCGACTGTCACGCTTAGTGGAGTTAATACCATTGATCAGTAAGTTTGAAAAAGAAAAGTCTGATGCCGATTTTGCACCAACGAACAATGAATTTAACCGGCTCCTGCAAGAGCTGAATCTAGAAAAATTCGGCTTGCATAATTTCGTCGAGCACCTCGACTTAGCGCTGTTTCGTTTTACCGACGAGGACCGGAGCACGATGTTAAACCAATTGCGTGAGGTATCCTACCAGGATTATCAACAGGTCAAAGCAATGTTAAATGAAATCAACAGTCGTTTCGACACAAACTACGTTGACCCGCATGCCCACCACGACGAGCATCATGACCACCTTGAACGGCCAGGTACCGCTGCACCAGCTAGGGTTACGGTTAAACATAAAAAAGGCTTCACTGTAGGGAGTTTGAGGTAGTTTTTTTAAAAGGGTAACTTAAAATTTCTGGTTTGGCGGAATAATTCTGGTGTTTGGCGGAATTCCACCCCAAACCCGCGGATTTAAAAAAGACAAGGTACTAACTTCCAGAAAAAGGAGGAAAGATTCATGAGTAAATCACAGTTATTTCCGGATGCTCCCTTATCGGATCACGAATTCGATCAATTAGATATAACAGTCATCGAAACTGCACGCAGGCAGTTGGTGGGACGCCGGTTTATCGAATTGTACGGTCCGCTTGGGCGAGGCGTGCAAAGCATTGCCAATGACATTTTTACAGAAACTATTCAAGCAAAAATGGATATCCAAGGTTCATTTGATACGACATTTGAATCGAGTAAACGGGTCAACCACACCATCCCATTGCTCTACAAGGATTTTGTTCTTTTTTGGCGGGACCTAGAACAGGCAAAGGTGCTGGACATCCCGGTTGATTTTTCACCCGCAGCCAATGCCGCCCGAGATGTGGCCAATCTTGAAGACCAAATGATTTTTCACGGGGCAAAGGAATTTGATATCCCTGGGCTCATGAATGTGCAAGGCCGCCTTACACATTTGATTGGCGAATGGTATGAATCCGGAACGGCTTTTCAGGATATTGTCGAAGCAAGAAGCAAGCTCCTGGAAATGAACCATAATGGTCCGTTTGCCCTTGTGCTTTCGCCAGAACTTTACTCACTTATCCACCGAGTACATAGGGATACAAATGTTTTAGAAATCGAACATATTCGTGAACTGGTCACAGATGGCGTGTTCCAATCCCCCGTATTAAAAGGGAGAGCGGGAGTCATTCTAAATACAGGGCGCAACAACCTAGACCTTGCTGTTTCCGAGGACTTCGATACGGCGTATATGGGACAGGAAGGAATGAACCACCCATTCCGAGTTTACGAAACGGCTGTATTGCGGATCAAGCGGCCGTCGGCGATCTGCACACTGGAATTCATAGGGGAATAACCGGTGGCGCAGCGAGTTTTTACAGTAGGATCACTGATTCCTGGAAAAATAGTGCCCGTTTCCAATAAAAAAATGCAGCAAGCTCCAGCAATCAAACTTGAAAGAAAACTACCGGAACAGCAATCTCCGGTTATCAAGCCCGCAAAAATTATTGTTCAGCAGGGGGACATCCAGTTTGAAATTTCTCCAGAAAAAGGGAAACTCCTTGATGCAGCACTTAACCAAGGAAAGCAAATCCAGTTTAAATGCCGAAAAGGAACCTGTGGTCAGTGTACGGTGAAAGTGGTCCAAGGCCCGGGATTATCTCAGCCAAATGAACAAGAGCACAATAAGCTAAATAAAGCAATCACGGGCGGCTATCGCTTGGCATGCCAGGCGGAAATTCTCTAATAAGGAATTCAAATATCCACCCAAACCACAAAAAAACGAGGTCCACAATCGGACCTCGTTTACGCATGTAAACGAACTACTTTATCTTCAACAGGGAATGGCAGTGATACATTGTGATTTTTCAACTCATTCACACTGATATCGTGGACGAGCTTCAATGCTTCCTTTTTGAACGTCGAGGTAATGAAACCGGCATTGACTTCACATAATCTTTGTAAGTATTGCAATGTATCGCGGACCATGATTTCTTTGATGAATGTGTTATTTAATTGGCAAATTAATTTGTGCTGCAAGCCTTTAATGACGGCAATTTGGTCGACGTGGGTAATGATGTTTGCGCCGTCCTCATCGATAAAGCCGACGGAGACATAGTGCCCTTTTGAGATATCAACATTTGTAAACACGGGGTTAAGGTAGGTTTCACCAGATGATAAGCGAATCGAATCTGCTTCCGCTGCACCGCCGATTTTTCGTTGATTTGCTAGAACTGTGTGAATATCCTTCAACCCAAAAAGCATGTTAAACATGTTGTATCCCCCTTCGATGGAATCTCTATACTCGTCATTTTATAGATAATGAGAATCATTGTCAATGGGATTCTCAACCTAAAATATGACCGTTATATGAACAACATGTGCAGCCAAATGAAATTCACTTAATAAATTCCTAACATGAAAACACTTGCTTAAAAGCTCCAAATCAATTAAAATAAATCTTACAAAAAACGGAAGGGTGACCATGGAACGATGATCTTTTAATCCTATTTCTCATGAAAAAAATACAATCTTTTTTTTCTGGATAGGATTAGTCTGTACTTTTATACAAGTCGATAAGATCATAGTGTCCCGTCACGCCGGGATATTTTGCCGCTTTGAAATTGTATTGTGCCGCCTCCTGCCAGAAAAATTACCGCAGGAGGTTTTTATATGGAAAAAAACATAACACAACCAGCACCAACCGGAGGCCTGTTTCAAAACCGGGTCTTTCTCGCTATTATCATGTCCGGATTATTTTTACAAATTGGAATTTGGGTGCGAAACTTTGCCGTATTGCTGTTCGTCATGGACCAAACCAACGGTGATGCCTTTGCCGTCTCAATGATTTCTGTAGCTGAATTCGCGCCAATCTTTATTTTCTCGTTTATTGGCGGAACCTTTGCCGACAGGTGGGCCCCGAAAAAGACGATGGTCTGGTGCGATATTTTAAGTGCAGTATCCATCTTTGTCGTACTCATCACCCTAATTTTCGGAACGTGGAAGGTAGTGTTTTTCGCGACTTTAATCTCAGCCATCCTTTCACAATTCTCGCAGCCTTCAGGAATGAAATTGTTCAAAATGCATTTGTCCCCGGATCAAGTGCAGCAGGCGATGTCTGTCTATCAAACCGTCTTTGCTTTATTTATGGTGTTGGGACCGGTAATTGGAACATTCATTTTCCAATCGTTTGGAATTGACATCTCCATCACCATCACCGGTCTTGCGTTCTTGCTTTCAGCGGCGGCCCTTGCATTCTTGCCAAAAGATCGTCCATTGGAAGACGTCGGTGAGTCCACGTTACTGCAAGAAATGAAAAGTGGAGTTAAGTATGTACTTGGAAAAAAAGAATTGAGCCTGCTGGGCCTATGTTTTATGGCAGCAGGTCTAGGGGTCGGGTTCATTAATCCTTTATCGATTTTCCTTGTTACCGAGCAATTAAATCTGCCGAAGGAAAACCTTCAGTGGCTGTTAATGGTCAACGGTGTGGGGATGATTATCGGTGGTGCCGTGGCGATGATTTTTGCCAAAAATGTGGCACCGCAGCGTCTGCTTGTTTTTGGAATGCTTGTCAATGGCATCGGCATCGCTGTAATGGGCTGGTCGACAAACATCTGGATTACCTTAATTGCCGAGTTTGCGAACGGTTTGATGATGCCTTGTATTCAAATCGGGATCAATACCTTGATTTTGCAAAAAACAGAAGAGGCCTTTATCGGCCGCGTCAACGGAATTTTAAGTCCGCTATTCGCCGGCTCAATGGTTATCACTATGAGTATTGCCGGGATTTTAAAAGAGAAGTATTCATTAGTAACAACGTTTGAAACATCGGCCGTCTTGTTTATCATCGGATTACTGTTCATCTTGCCGATATACAACCAAAAACAGCAGTCAAAACCTGAAGTTCTCGGTTCTAAATAGGGGTACATTGAAAAATACATCTTAGCTCTCAGTTCTCCGGGTCGATTATGAATGAATCGTAAAGTATGTATAGTCAGGTAAGAAATAATCACCAGATCAAGCCTTCTGCCGAATAGAAGCAAGGGACTAGAAAATATTAAGCAGGGGGTAAGAACATTGTCTATTTCGCAAGTAAATATCGATGCCTTTCGGGCGATCAATGATTTAGGAAAAGAATATGATTTCCTAAATCCCATCGCCATCTTCATGGCAGAATATATGTTGTATATTTTAATAATTGGATTGTTGGTGTATTGGTTTACCAAAACAAGCAAAAATAGAATCATGGTGGTTCAAGGTGTACTCGCAGTTGCAGTCGCCGAAGTCCTTGGAAAAATTGCCGGGAGTTTATATTCCCATTACCAGCCATTCGCCGAACTGCCCAATGTTAACAAACTAGTTGATAAAGCAGTCGATAATGCCTTTCCGAGCGATCATTCCATCATATTTTTCTCGATCTGTTTTTCCATTTGGTTAGTCCGAAAGAAAGAGGGCTGGGGATGGCTCATCCTTGCTGTCCTTGTGGGAACGTCACGGATCATGGTCGGTGTTCACTATCCTGGGGATATACTTACATCGGCACTGTTTGGCATTACGGCAGCACTATTTGCCTACTGGCTTGTTCCGAAGCTCAGCTTCATTACAGCGGCTCTTACGAAACATGAAAAAAGCAAATTGCCTGTAAATGGGAAGGCAGAGGATCAATCCAATCACTTTTAAAAAAGGAAACCCTCTTTGAATCTAAATTCAAAGAGGGTTTTTCCGTTTTATGCCTATTGATTGGTATGTAAAAACGTTAACATATTTTTATCCTGCTGCACAAATGAAAAAGGGCTGAGCAACAAACTCTTCTTTGGGTTTCAGCCCTTTTAAAAATTAATAGTCAAATATGTTTGTAACCGTAGCAATACTCAATCCAACAACTAAAACTAGGATGTTATGAACTTACATAACTAATTTGGAAATAAAAGTTCCATATTCCGAAGTTTCATCGCCAATCTCCCCTGGAAGAATCATTCTCTGAAACTCAGCATCTATTTGATGTGTATCTTTGTTATAACCTGTAACTTTAAAAGCAGCGAAGCCGATGACCATTACTTTGTCCTGCCCATTTGAATCATCGAATTCATCTTGCACTCCAAATTGGGTTACAATCGGAACATAAACAATTCCTCCACTATTGATTATATTCTCAATTGCGTTCTGTATATGATTTGAAGACACAAAAGAACCGGTTACTGTTTGAATGGTTGTCTTATTTATTTCCATGTCTATCGGGGAACCCTTTGTAAAATATTCAGCAACATCTTTGGCCCCTGACTTATTCTGCGGGGGATTTTCAAGCTTGGAAAAGTCTAAAAAGCCGTAGTTTCCTTTTTTTCCATCTCCAGGTCCATATAATAACTTCCAAGGGTCACCAAATTCTAATTCTTCGTTTAAATGTACCCCGATTGGAATCACATTGCTTTTACCAAACTTATTAACATTACCTATTTTCACCTTTGCAAATGCGCTAACTTTACTATTTGTTAAGTTTAAAACTGGCATTAAAAATAATTGAATATCTTCTTCCCCATAAACCTCAACATAATCTGGGCCGTCCCGATAAGCCTTAGGAGTATAAGGCACATTACTTGTATAGTTATTACCAGCAATTTTTCCTGCTTCGTCTTTGGCTAGATCATACTCAGTTTGTGAAACGGGTCCTTCAACAAGTTTTTTTAACAGAACATCAGCACCAGCAAGCGCACCAGCATCTACTGCCTTTTGGAGTTGTGATTTTGCCAGATATAATCTTCCGCCGTCAATCGCTAAACCGGCAAACCCAATGAGAGCTATTATTGAAACAGCAACAAGAACAAGTGATTGACCATTCTCTTCTTTTATTAAATTTTTGAACATAACGACACCTCCTATATACAGTCAATTATGTGTGAATGTTTATTGCTTTATTGAGAATGATTAAAGCATTTCTATTTTTGGATTCTTTCCTGACCACCAGGATTAATTTTATTCCAAACTTGAAGTATTAAACCTTCTCCCCTACATTAGTCAACAAGGTTTACAAAAGGAAATGCTTCCTCCATCCAATTATAGAACAAGCGATTGACCTGATTCTTGTTAGGATAAAAATTTTAACTTGTTGAGGAATACTCATCCCACTTTTTGTTCTTTATAAAGAATGATACTGTGTATGTAGTTCTTTGTACAGATATATTTACCTTTAATTCACAAAAAAGTGTGTGGAATCAATAAATCTAAAAAAGGACGAATTGGAATAAATAAAATTTAGAGCTGAACATGAATAATATTACCAACAATAATGCCTAAGTTATTTATCGAGCCTGCAGGGAGCTCCAGTATTGAGTGTGCTGCCTTCAAAGGTTTAGTCATTCTCCAGGGTTTTAAATTTGGATATACCTTAATAACCTCATTTCGTTCATTAAGAAGAACAACATCAATTGGAAACTTCATAAAAAACATATGTACTGAATTACAGGGCACAATTAAAAGCCCTTCATTCATAATAGGATTCTTAAGGAACATCAATCCTTTCAGTCTTTTAAAAAAAGAGTCTGCTATCTTAATTTGATACGGAATGAATACAGTTTTTTCTCTCATATTAATAAAATCTCCTTTAATCTATAACGTTAAGTTCATTATATTAAATATTTTGTTCTTTCGAAAGAACGAAAAACTAAGAAAAAATTAGAATAATAGAGGAAAGATATGAAAAACACAATATATTAGGCAAAAATGACCAAATATGGACATTTTCAAATCAATTTGTTCGTTTTATATTTAAATTAAGTTCTAAATATAGAACGGAATAAAAAATAATTTTTTAATAGGAGGAAAACAAATGTTACAAAAATTGAAGAACTTAGTAGTTGAAGAAGAAGGTCAAGGGCTATCGGAATATGGATTAATTTTAGCTGGAGTTGTAGTAGTTGCTGTTGCTGTAATAATAACATTAAAAGCGGATATTACAGCTTTATTTGATGGTATCTCGGGTCAAATAAACCCTTAATCCAGACTATTCTTTGAATTCATTGCCCTACTTTTTATAGGTAGGGCTTTCCTTCTATTAATACTAGAGAGGTAGAGCTATGATTATTAACTTTGTACTAATAACTGCGTTATTGATTTCATTAATAACCGATATTAAAAATAGAAGAATATTAAATATAGTAACATTACCAGCAATACTATTTGGATTTATTTATTATACAACTTTACAAGGTCTTGAAGGATTTCTCTTCAGTGGGAAGGGCTTTTTGATAGGATTAACACTTTTGCTAATCCCATATTTATTAGGGGGGATGGGAGCTGGTGATGTTAAGTTAATGGCTGCAATCGGGGCTTTAATGGGAACAAGTTTCGTTTTATATTCTTTCGTTTATATAGCCCTAATAGGTGGATTAATCTCTGTTATGTTGATTATGAAAAGAAATGGAGTCAAACTTTCCTTAAAATCCCTCTGTTACCAATTGTTTTTCTTGAGGAGTAATTTGGGATCCAAATTATTTAGTAAAGATAAAAGTTCAAGCATTTCATTCCCTTATGGAGTAGCAATTGTTCTCGGCACATTTTGTACGATTGTTTGGGGGAATTTCATATGAAATCAGAAAAAGGGCAATCGTTAGTTGAATTTGCACTTATCGTTCCGGTACTTATTTTACTTTTACTTGGAATAATGGACTTTGCACGAATTTTCCATGCCTATTTAACAATCGATCACGCAGGAAGGGAAGCCGCTCGGGCAGCTAGTATAGGAAAAACTAAGTCGGAGGCTGAAAAAATAGGTATAGATTCTGGAAGTAGTATTAATTTAACTAAGCCAAATGGTAGTGTAACAGTCACAACAGGTTCTCCTGGAGCCAATGCTACGGTTACAATAACGTATCCGATTACATTTCTTACCCCAGTTATTGGAAGCATTGTTGGTCCGATAACTTTAACAGACACCACTGTTATGCGAGTGGAATAATTACCGAAATGAAAAGCAGTGGTGCATTTATGTTAGTTACAACTAAATAACCTAAATATCTTGTAATACTGCTTTAAAAATAGATGAAAGATATTTGATTTAAGTTAAATAGTAGCAAATTGATATAGTGAATTTTCAGGTCTTAGTGATGTAGGGGGACGATATGAATACGAAAAAAATATGGCTTATTTCTTTAATATTAGGGTTGTTGGTTGCAGGTGTGGTTTATGTAGCTATTTTAGCAAAAGAAAATGCCTCTACTCCAGCCAGTTCGCAAGTTAGCGAGGAGTCAAACGGGGGAAAAAATCAAAAATCTGCAGAAGAAATTGAAAAAGAGAAACAAGCGGAAAAGGAGAAGTTGCTCGAAAGAGAATTCTCTAATCCAATGGTTGATGTAAGTACAGGCAAACGTGCGATTTCGATTAGGGTTAATTTAGAAGCAGGAGTTTCAGGATATGTAGCCCCGAATTCAATGGTTGATGTGATTGCCTATGAAACTACCAAAGATGATGCGACAAAAAAGGAATATAAATCGGCTGTGCTTGTTCTGGAAAATGTAAAGGTGCTAACTTCAGGTCAATCATCAGACAACAAAGAAAGTGCTCTTAAGTATGAAACTGTCACATTGGAGGTTACAGTTGATCAAGGAGTCATGCTCGGTCTAGCTTCCAAGGACAAAGACGGATTCTATCTAATGCTAAGGAATACGGAAGATACTGAAACCGGCAAAGCAGGAATAAAGCAAACAAGAGAAGTAATCAAAGATGATCCGAAGGAGGAAAAGTAATGAGCATTAATTGGGTATATTTTTCTGATACGAATTCTCCTCCTGGAGAGATTAAAAAATTTATTGAAAAGCAGCAATATCAGATTTTGTCCGCCAATCAAGTGGAGAAGTTACATTCCCTGTTGGCTGTGAAGAATCAGTCCGTGCTATTTCTGGAAGCCCATACACAGTTTAATGTGTATGACCTATGCCAGGAAATCTCGGCTCTTTACCCGCATGTTTATATTATTTTGATTGTACCCGAAGAGTTGGAGAACTTGAAGAAGGCCATGTTAATGGGGGCTTCCGATACTCTTCGTTCTACATATGACCTTGGAGAATTGTCTGAAACCGTTGCTCACGCAAAGAAATTTATGCACCATCGAGCAAAAATTGAACCTAGTTCAATCAATCTAGTAAAAGAGCAAGGGAAAGTAATTGCCGTATCCAGCCCAAAAGGCGGTGTTGGCAGAACGGTCCTCACGGTTAATCTTGCTGTAGCTTTTGCTAAAATGGGAAAGCGAGTAGCCGTGATTGATGGCAACCTGCAATTTGGCGAGGTCGGCATCTATTATAATGTGAAGCCGAAAAGAACGATTTATGAGTGGGTAAAGGAAGGCCATGGACGCCCGAATTATTCAATCAATCAATATATGACACTCGTAGATGGCGATGTCTCTATTCTCGCTGCTCCGCCTCGGCCGGAATTCTTTGAAGGTATTTCTGAAAAACATATGAAGGATGCGATAGAGGAAGTTAAAAACCAATTTGATATGATCCTGATTGATATGCCTGTTTATTTATCCGAGATTCACCTTCGCTGTTTGGATCTAGCCGATGAGATTTTACTTTTGACACTGAATGAAATATCGGGTCTGCGATTATGTCAGCTTTATTTAGATACATTGGAAGCTATTCATTTGCGGGGGAAAGTAAAACTCATCTTGAATCGTAATGCAAAGGGGCAGGGACTTGACCAGAAGCGAATCGAAGAAATTTTGACGATTGATGTGTACCATACTCTTCCGGATCAGTCGAATATTGTATCGTCTTCCATCAAAACTGGGCAGCCATATCTCTTGTCACATCCTCGCAGCAGCATTGGTAAGGCTGTATTGAATTTAACCGAAAAGCTTTATGAGCAAAAAAGTGAAGGAAATATGGTATCGAAAAAGGATAAAAAGTGGTTTCAAGTAGGCAAGCGAGGTGGAAAGAGGAATGTCACTATTTAAACGGTATATAGAGGGGAATAATGCAACTACGGCAACAAAAGATAGTTTGGCAATTCCCGTTTCGAAAAAGTCCGAGGAATTTTGGGATATCGAAGCGAATCTTCATAATTACCTCCTAGAGGAATTGAAAAAGTACCCGGGACAGAATAAAGAAACGGAAAAAAGAAAAATTGAGGAATTGGCTCAGGGCTTTTTTGACCAGGAAGGCACAAGGCTGACGTTTGAGGAAAAACAAGAGGTGATGGACTACGTAAAAGATGAGCTACTCGCTTACGGTCCGATTTCCCCTCTGTTGGATAATCCATTAATCAGTGAAGTCATGGTCAATAATTTTGATGAAGTCTATTATGAGAAAAACGGTAAGGTATACAGAAGCCATGTGAATTTTACCGACAACCAGCATGTGATGCGTGTGATTGAACGGATTGTTTCACCAATCGGCCGCAGAATCGATGAGAGCTCACCAATGGTCGATGCCCGTTTGCCCGATGGCTCACGTGTCAATGCGATTATCCCGCCACTCGCGCTAAAAGGGCCGAGTTTGACGATTCGGAAATTTTCCGAAACACCGTTTACGATAAAGGATTTAATTCACTTTGGAACAGTAAATGAAATGATGGCGGAGTTTCTTGATATGTGTGTGAAATCAAGACTCAACATCTTTATTAGCGGTGGAACAGGTTCAGGGAAAACCTCGACACTTAATGTTTTATCCTCCTTCATTCCCAATGAGGACCGGATTGTTACGATCGAAGATGCTGCTGAGTTGAAGCTTTATCAGGAGCATATTGTCTCACTGGAATCACGGCCGCCTAATATTGAAGGAAAAGGCGAAATTAAAATCCGGGATTTAGTGCGAAACTCACTTCGGATGCGTCCTGACCGCATTGTTGTCGGGGAGGTCCGGGGTGCCGAGGCATTGGATATGCTTCAGGCGATGAATACCGGTCATGACGGCGGAATGAGTACCGGACATGCGAACTCTCCTCGGGATATCCTTTCCCGTTTGGAAACAATGGTGTTAATGGCGGGATTTGATTTACCGGTAAAAGCGATCCGCGAACAAATTGCCAATGCCATTGATGTTATTGTTCATCAGTCCAGAATGAAAGACGGTACAAGAAAAATCACCCATATTACCGAAGTACTGGGCCTAGAAGGAGAAACGATCGTTCTTCAGGACATCTTTAAATTTAGGGAAACAGGATTTAGTTCGGACGGCAGAATTGAAGGAAAATTCATTAGCACGGGTATTCGGCCAAAGTTTGCTGAGTTGCTTGAATTAAATGGATATAAACTGCCTGCTACATGGTTTGTCGGGGAGTGGTAGAGAGATGGAGCTTGTACTTGAATTAACGGTGATTGTTATTTTGGCCACTCTTTTGATGTATTTATTATTAAGTGAATACACAAAGAAACGAAGAATGAACAACCGAATGAAAGAGTTTTTACCATCGCAGCAGATGAAAGAATTAGTGGAAAGTCAAGAAAAGGAACCGTCTGTCTTCAAGCGCTTCTTTCTTTCAATAGCAAGAATGTTTAACAGTGTTCAATTTAGTGAACGTACTGAGAAATTATTAGTAGAAGCCGGCAGCAACTTGAAACCGGAGGAATTTTTTGCATTGCGCATTCTTGCTGCAGCTGGGATTGCTATTTTTACCGGTTTACTAGGATTACCATGGTACTTGTTTCTCTTCGCTGCTGTTATAGGATTTATTATCCCAAAAACGATAATGAAGCAAAAACGAAAAAAGCGATTGACCCGAGCCAATTATCAATTAATCGAAGTGCTGGGGATGATGGCGAATTCAATGCGGGCAGGTTTCAGTTTTATGCAGGCGATGCAGCTTGTAGGCAAGGAATTCCCCGACCCGCTTGGCCCGGAATTTGACCGTGTTGTCCGCCAATCAGGCCTTGGTGTTCCACTCGATGATGTGTTTGAGGAAATGGTCGGAAGACTGCCGAATAATGAGCTGGAAGTAGTCGTAAGGGCAATTCTTGCTCAAAGAAAAAGCGGCGGTAACTTAGCCGACCTGTTGGAAACAATGGAGGATACGATTAGAGGCAGGGTTCGTATATTAGAGGAGCTACGCACCTTGACAGCGCAGGGAAGGATGTCCTCTTGGATTATTACCTTAATTCCTGTTGGCCTCGCATTATATTTAGCATTAGTCAATCGGGAATATTTTGCCCCGATGCTTGAGCACCCGCTAGGATGGGCGATGCTGTTTGTTGCCTCAGTTTCGACGATTCTAGGTTGGGTATTTATTCAAAAAATTATCCGAATAGAGGTGTAAAGCATGCTAGATATCTTATTACTTTTTCTACTGGCTGGATTTATGACCTCAGTTCTGGCAGCTTTAATGTTCACTATTTTTAAAAGGCAGCTTGCCTATAATGAACGGGTAAACAAGTATTTCGGTGTAGCTTCCGTCACAATTAAAGAGGATTCTTTAGGGGGACGAAAGGATGGCCGGTTAAGGCAGGTTATTGATCAATACTGGAATAAAGGAACCCAGGCATTAAATAAACGGATTTCAAAGGTGGAAAAGAAAAAGTTAGACACCTTGCTTCGGGATGCGGGCCATCCGTTTAAGTCGGCGATTGACTTTCGCCTGTTACAAATCGTCCTTAGTACCGGCATGAGCTTGCTTATTTTCTTCTTTATATTGCCGCTATCCGATAACAAAATGTTAACCTGGCTGATGATTATCACAATGGCAATTTTGGGATTCAGGCTGCCGGTGTTTTTTCTTGGGAAAAAGAAAACGGCAAGAATCAAGGCGATCAATAAGGCGATGCCCGATTACTTTGATACCGTAAACCTGTTGCTAGAAGCCGGGATGGGACTCGATTTGGCGTTAGCAGAGGTTTCGCAAAAAATTAAAGGTCCGCTGGCAGATGAATTTTTTCAAACATTAGAAGACATGAAGCTGGGGAAATCCAGACGGGAGGCCTTCTACGAACTACGCAAGCGCGTTCCTTCCGATTCGTTTCAAAGTGTAATCACTTCCCTCATCCAGGCCGACCAGCTTGGTATTGGGATGGCCAAGGTTCTGGGAAACTTGACAATTAGAATTCGCGAACAGCGTCGCGAGGCTGCACGTGAACAGGCGATGAAGGCACCTGTGAAAATGCTGTTCCCAATGGTGTTTTTCATCTTCCCTTCCATCTTTATCGTGATCTTAGGACCATTGGTTATTTATTTTGTGACAAAAGGTTTTGGCGGTTAATTTTTTTAATAGAGTCTCGTATTATATGGTGGGATGGTGGGCGCTGAACAGAAGGAGAGATACGATGGATGGAAGTAAACTCAAAAGGCTACGCAAGAAAAAGGCTTATTCATTATCTAAGTTAAGTAAACTTACCGGGATTTCCAAGTCGTATCTAAGTTTAATTGAGCGGGGAATCCAGAAGAACCCCAGCTTGGATATCTTAGAAAAATTAGCTGCGACGTTCGGGGTTGAAGTGGAAGATTTAGTGAAAGATAAAAAAAACGAAGAGAAACATAAGCCTTCCATTAAGAGCATTTTAAAGGTAGAAATTGAATTATCGGAGGATCAACTAAATCCTCAGAAATTAAAGCAAATAAAAGAATTAATCAATAAGATTAATGAAGAATAGATATTTTTAAAAGAGAGCGATTTTCCTGGTGGAAATGCTCTCTTTTCTTATTAGGCGACAAAACTATGTAACAAGGAAAGCGTAGATAGCAATACAAGACCGGAACAAACCGATAGCGCTGACTTTAGATGGGTGTTTTGAATACTCGAAAATAGAAACGAACCGCACATGCTGAACCAAATCATAACGGTTAAAATAAGGAACCCATCCAGAACGAAATAAGATATTTTCCCCCAATAAACAAGTCCACCCAATCCGCAGCTTAAAATCAACGGAATAAAAAAGTCCCTTTTGACGGTGATGACGGGCTTGCTCGTTTCATCAAGCGCTTTTGGCGAGAGCAGCGGATAAAGAAAATTAGGCAGGGCAAGTCCGAAGCTGATTCCGGTTAGTAATCTTCGGGTATTATCGGTTTCAAATAAGTGTAAATAAGAGCCTAAGCCGTCGATCATCAGGGGTACCATTAATAATAGAAGAAACAAGCTTATCTTTATTGTAGGAATCGTGATTTTTGCCCCTCGTTTGAACAGATGCAAATAGATGAGCGTTGAAAAAATACCTATATAGATGCCGGTGTCGCGGGCGCAAACGGAGAGTGTTTCGCCTGATGCCTGGAGTGACCGTTCCTCCAACTGGTGGCAGATCGCTCTTCCGAAGAAATGGAATAGGTCGTGGATCAATGGACATCACCCCTTATGAGAGAGAACCCAATTCACGCATGATGAATTGGGTTCTTTTCATTCATCTAATACCCCGTCATAAACGCCGGGGCAATGGACAGTGCTGATGCTGCAAACCAACAGATACAGGATAGGACGATGGCGACAATTCCTACAATCAAACAAGTTTTTCCAATTGCTTTTTTTTCAAGGTCCTGATCATTCATCCAAATAATTCCTAAGATAATTCCAACCACAGGAATGAGAAAGGATAAGATGTAAAGCAGAGCTTTAAGCCCACCTGACACAACCATCACCTCCAAAAATAATCAGAAGAAACGAATTCCATAGGTAAGATGCCATAAGTAATTCTCGTTCAATGATATGTATGTCATACCCGCATTAAATTTGCCTGTACTCCTTTTTGAAATTTCTGATTTATTTTCTTCCCTCCACTCCATTTTCCATTTTTTACTGTTATAATAGATTGGTAAAAAGTTGTAAATCAGTTGTAAAAAAGGGTATACATGCTATTGTCAACTCGTGTTGTCGAATGTCATAGGAATAGCGAGATTTTTTAATAGAATTGTAATATTTTTAATAGATTTGAAACAAAACGGATGAGAATTCGTCTATAATGGGAGAAGGAAAAAACAACAAAGAGGGTAGAGAAATGAGGAAACAAAATAGCGGATGGCCGAAAGGGATGTTAAGTGTCATTGTTACGATTGGGCTCATTTTGGCCGGTATTTTTGTCAGTAATTATTTTCAGGCGAAGGCGGCGGGGGAACCTAGTAATCACTCAAAAAATGAATCTTTTAATCGTGCTGCAGCCAAAGGACCTACACCAGAATCGATTATAAAAAACACTGAGGATTTTAAGCTGGAAAAACACCTGATCCGTAAGCACCAAGAACAAGCGGTGTTTTGGAGAAATAAGCAAGATCTTGAGAATAGTAACACGCCAAAACCTACTACTGAAACTGCCGCAGCCCAAACTGCCACAAACGATACACCTACTGACCAACCACCAGTGAACGAATCCAACGCAGGAGAGCCGGAGCAAAATAGGACGGAGCAACAGGGGAACAATAAGACCGTGTATTTGACGTTTGATGACGGTCCGGCGGCATTTTCCGGTGAAATTATTGCCCTTTTGGAACAGTATCAATTCAAGGCGACCTTTTTTATGATTGACGGAAATATTCGAAAATATCCTGATTCGGTAAAGTTAATGGTTCAAAATGGCGAGACCGTGGGCCTTCACAGTGTGTCCCATAGTCCGAAAGCATTTTATGCATCAGCTAATTCTGTCATTGCAGAATTAACACAGAACCGTAATACGTTAAAGGAAATTTCGGGTGTTGATTCGTATATTATGAGGACCCCTTACGGCAGTGTTCCCCATATGACAGTAGAATATCGCCAGGCTGTTCAGGAGAATGGCTATAAAATGTGGGATTGGAATATTGACAGCAAGGACTGGTATTATAAGGATGCCCGCTACGTTGACAGTGTCATTGAACAATTAAACCATTTGGCAGACCATAATGGGCCGAAGGTAATTCTTTTACATGAACGGCAGGAAACGCTTGATCATCTTCCGGCGCTGCTTGACTATTTGAGTAAACAGGGCTATGAGGGTAAATCTATTGAGAGCACGATGACACCCGTTCAATTTAGCGCAAGATAGCAGTTTAAAAAAGACAGAATGCCTAGTGGTTTGATATAATAAATTTATATCTAATAGTAAAAATAATGGGGTTCGATAATTGCCTATGATAAACAAACTTTTGCACAGCAGCGGATTTAAAAGGATAGCCATTTTTGTGTTCATCGCGCTGATTTTATATGCGATGAAATCAATGATTAATTTAATTTTACTCACGTTTATTTTTACTTTTTTAATGGACCGGTTAGTGCAATTTCTTGAAAAGAAAATTCCGCTGAATCGCAGGTTACTGGTGATTGTATCCTATTCCTGTATGATCGGTTTGTTTTCTTACGGTTTAGTGATGTACCTGCCGATGATTGCCGGTGAAATTACTGCGCTGATCAAGCAATTAACTGCTTTTTACACCGCACAGCATGATAATATTGTTCTGAATTATCTCGTCAGCCGCGTGGAAGAAAATCAAATTTCCAATTACCTGGAGCAAGGTTTTACCTTCCTAATTAAATATTTTACTGATATTAGTAAAATAACCTTGCAGGTGTTATTGGCACTGTTGTTGAGCCTATTTTGTTTGTTGGAAAAACCGCGCTTAATTGAATTTACCGGGAAATTTAGAACGAGCAAAATCTCATCGATCTACGTGGAAGTTGAATTTTTTGCCCGTAAATTCGTCCGTACGTTTGGTAAAGTAATCGAAGCGCAATTAATCATTGCTTTAGTGAACTGTATTTTGACCACGATTTTCTTATGGCTGCTCGATTTCCCTCAGCTGGGCGGCTTATCGATTATGATTTTTGTCCTAGGCTTAATCCCGGTTGCCGGCGTGATTATTTCGTTAATTCCGCTTGTGATTATCGCCTATAGTATTGGCGGCATCATGAAGGTGGTCTATGTCATGATTGCGATTGCGGTGATCCATGGTATCGAGGCCTATATTTTAAATCCAAATTTAATGAGTTCTAAAACAAATCTACCTGTTTTCTATACATTTATCGTCCTGATTTTCTCCGAGCATTTTTTCGGTGTGTGGGGTCTGATCATCGGGATTCCGATCTTTGTCTTCCTATTGGATGTATTAGAAGTGACGGATAATGAGAAGGTTAAGTAAAAGCCCAAGATTGGGCTTTTTTTTGTAAATGGCGGTGTGGCGCGGCCTATTGGTTTTGTTTGGTTATTTCTGCTATTCTAAGGGTAAGTACATAGGTGAGGAGGTTTCCGAATGAGCGAATGCAAGTTAGATCACTCGCAGGAGGATGTAAAAAGTAAATACGAATCCCAGGCTGCTTTTTTACCTGAGGAGATGAAGCCTTTATTCGATCAGTTTTTTGCCAAGGAGCACACCCAGGATTTGTTAAATGAAGTATTCCACCTTTTGAAAAAATATGATTTGGCATCGGCTGAAGAGCAGGATGAACGGAATAACCGTTTATACTTGGTGTTAAGAAACGTTTAAATGGAGAGGCCCCTAGCGCTGTTGCAGCGAGGGGCCTTTTGTTTTGAATCGTGAAATTATTTATGCCCATTCGCACGTTATCCATCATTTATTTAATGAAATATGCAATTTTAGAAAATATTAAAGAAAACAAATGAAAAGAGAAGAGGATTCCATGAGTGAATTAGTACAGCTTTTGAAACGCGGGAATAAGTCTGCCATGCTGGCCGCCATTATTAATACGATTATTTCGATCATTAAAGGTGTGGCCTTTATGTTTACAGGCAATGTGGCGATGTTCGCCGAAACGATGCATAGCCTTGGGGATGCTGCCAATCAATTTTTTGTGTTTGTTGGATCGGCTTTAAGTAAAAAAGCGCCAACAGAAAAATATCCGAACGGCTTTGGCCGCCTTGTCAATTTAGTTCTATTGGGGGCGGTGCTGATTGTCGGGATTATGGCTTTTGAAACCATTAAAGAAGGCTGGCATCATGTGGTCCATCCAACAAAGTCCGGCGGATTTATCATTAATATTATAGTCCTTGGCGTTTCCACACTACTTGAAACCTTTGTCTTATTTAAAGCCATGAAGGAAATTTTGCATGAAATTAATGTCCAAGCAAGTGGTCCAGGTGTGTTTGTTAAGAGCTTCGCTAATTTAGGAAGAGCAAAACCGGCGACAAAACTTGTGTTTTTGGAAGACCTTGTCGCTACTATGGGTGGATTGTTAGCAATTATTGCTGTTGTGATTGCCCACTTTACAAATTTCCATCAGTTAGAAGGGATTGCCTCGATCCTGATTGGCGGGATGATGTTTTTTGTTGTCGGAAAGGTCTTTTTAGACAATGCGGCAGGTGTTATTGGGCAGGCAGATGAGGAAATGGAAAACAAAATTGGGACGCTTGTCATGGCAGACCCCGATGTCATGGATATTCAGGACATAACGGTCATTAAAGAAGGAGAAGACTTGCATGTAGAATTGGAAATTGAAATTGACCCAACACTAACGGTTGCCGCAGCCGATGATATTAAAGACCGATTAGAGGAAAAAATCATGGCAGAGAAAGGTGTTGTCGATGTCACAATCGAGATCGATGAAGAAGATGGTGTGATGACATGGAAAAGCCGCAGTGAGCAAACGGGCAAATAAGCGGATAAGAAAAATCAAATGAGGCAGTTTACATACGTGGAGAATAAAACAGCATCCCAATTGGGAATCTATTCTTATAGTATGTTTAGGAGGCTACATATTAATGGTTAAGCATAATGTTCGGTTAACCAGTGCCGAAATCGGCGGATTGTGGGCGACCTATCTCCAAGAAAATATGGCTGTTTGTTTATTAACTTATTTTCTCCACCACAATCAAGATGAGGAAATACAAACGACATTACAGCATGCCTATGAAATTTCGAATAGCCATGTAAACCAAATAACAGCGATATTTAATGATGAGGGCATCCCAATCCCTGATGGATTTACGGAAAATGATCTAGATTTATCTGCTCCGCCATTATTTTATGATATGTTCGGCTTAAGCTTTGTGTATTCCATGTGCCGTTTGAGTATGATTAACACAGGCTTTATTGCTGCAACTATGGCAAGAGAAGATGTTCAGGATTTTTTTGTGACGATGGTTCAGGAAAATTCAATGTTATATAAAGAATCTACAACCTTAATGCTTTCAAAAGGAATCTATGACCGACCGCCAATGATTCCCTATCCAAAGGAAGTGGAATATATTGAAAAGCTTTCCTATCTAAAAGGATTTGGAAAAAAACGGCCGCTAAATGTGGCGGAGATTACAGAAATCTTTTTTAACACGGAACGGAATTATTTTTCCATTATCCTTTGTATGGGATTGCTTCAAGTGGTGAAGGATAAGGAAATTCACGCTTACATTCAAGAAGGCAAGGAAATTTCCGAAAAACAAATCAATACGTTTAATGATATTCTTTTGAAAGAGGAATTGCTGGGGAATATTGCGACCAATATGGAAGTCACGGATTCAACATGTTCTCCCTTTTCAGACAGGCTTGTGGTTACGTTGTTCCATTCATTAAACGCAATTGATATTGCCCTGATTGGACATGCCCTTTCCTTATCGATGAGAACAGACTTAGCAGCCTTTTATCAAAAGTACATCTTAGAAATATTGACGTATTCCGGTAAGGGCTTTGATATTATGGTCGATCGCGGCTGGGCGCAAGGACCTCCACATGCTCCAAGCAGAAGGGATCTTCAGAAATTGAAATAGGTTCGCGATCAATTCGCGAACCTTTTTGAATTGACTTTGAGAATTGTCCAGCTCCAGCGCCCTAGCGGCTAGTGTCCTTCACTCTCCCCCCTACGATAAGTCAACATCGAATCGCCTCCGGCTCTTCGTGTTTCCTTTATCTCAGTTGGAGCGCTCCAGGCCATACGCCGCTAACCAGGGCGCTTCCGCTTTTCTTATTCCCACGGTTTATGGGTGGTAAACACACTTGCCAGTTCTTTACTGCTTTTTCGATGTTCTTTCCGCTTTTCTGCCCTTTCCTTCCCAGTTTCATGGAGCTTTTTCTCTTCTTCAGTTTCGGGGATGAGGCCAGGCACTTTTGTAGGCTTGCCCTGATCATCTAAGGCGACAAACGTTAAAAAGGCGGTAGCGGCAATTTTTCGCTCTCCTGAAATGAGATTTTCCGCAATGACTTTGACGAATATCTCCATTGAAGTAGTTCCTGTCGATGTCACAAAGGTTTCAATGCAAACAGAATCCTTTGGGGTAATCGGACTGAGGAAATCAACGGAATCAATCGAGGCTGTAACGCATTCAGCCCGAGAATGCCTTGTAGCGGATATCGAGGCAACCATATCAATATCACTAATCAGCTTGCCGCCAAACAAGGTATTATGGTTATTGACATCATTCGGAAAAATCCTGCTCGTTCTCACTACCCTTGATTCATTACACGTTTTTGCTTCCATCTACAATTCCTCCTAATGTTGACTGCGTTTAGTTTACCCCAATCACTATGTAACTTGTTATGTTTAGTGAAAAAGACGCTTTTGTGGTACATTACATTTATACAAAAATTGGTCAGGAGGTTCAATTGATGAGCTTACAAGCACAGATTATGAAGGAATTACATGTCAATCCAACCATTCAGCCAGCAGAGGAAATTCGAAAACGAATTGACTTTTTGAAAAATTACCTGCTAAAAACGAAGGCAAAAGGCTATGTTCTTGGGATCAGCGGTGGTCAGGACTCGACACTTGCCGGCCGTCTTGCCCAGCTGGCAGTGGAGGAGTTGCGGAACGAGGGCACGGATGCTTTGTTTGTTGCTGTCCGTCTTCCATACGGGATTCAACAGGATGAGGATGATGCGAAACTATCGTTAGACTTTATTCGTGCTGATTGCGAAACATCCTTTAATATTAAGGCAGCGGTTGATGAAGTCCAAAAGGAATATGACCAGAGTTATGAGGGCGGGCCGATCAGCGATTACCAGAAAGGTAACGTGAAGGCGAGAATGAGAATGATTGCCCAATACGCCATCGGCGGCATGGAAGGGCTGCTTGTCATCGGTACCGATCATGCGGCAGAGGCGGTTACAGGCTTTTATACAAAGTATGGCGATGGCGGCGCCGACGTCCTGCCATTGACAGGCTTAACGAAACGGCAGGGGAAGGCTTTGCTGATAGAGCTTGGTGCGGTTGAGCGATTGTATTTAAAGGTACCAACCGCAGACTTGCTCGACCAAAAACCGGGACAGGCGGATGAGACAGAATTGGGCATCACGTATGATGAGCTCGATGACTATCTTGAAGGGAAACCGGTTTCCAAAGAAATCGCAGAAAAAGTTGAAAAGCGCTATCTCATCACAGAACATAAACGGAATATGCCTGCCAGTATGTTTGATGAGTGGTGGAAGTAAGAGTCAGGGGTAAGCCAACTTTCTTTACAGCCTTACATGCTACGGGAAATAAAAAGCTTCTATTTTTGTGCACTGGCTTTAAAGAGCTTAACCTATCAGAACTTTTCTGATAGGTTTTTATTTTTTATAACAGGGTAAAATAAATCTATTCTCAGCGATTTTTTTCTTTGACAGAATAAAAGTAATATCATATGATTATGAAATCCAAGAAAAACAATCAGAATTAGGGGGTTTAATTTGAATGAAAAAACTAACCGTTTTATTTGCGCTCTTACTTAGCTTTATGCTTGTTTTATCCGCCTGTGGTACGAAGGATGATAAAGCCGATAAAAATAAATCTGATAACAAAACAGCAGAAAAGGATTTATTAAAAAAGGTGAAAGATGATGGAAAGCTGGTCATTGGCACGGAAGGTACATATGCTCCTTTTACGTTCCATGATGAAAGCGGCAAATTGACTGGATTTGATGTCGAGGTGGCTGAAGAGGTTGCCAAGCGTTTAGGTGTGAAGGCAGAGTTTAAAGAAACACAATGGGATGCGATGTTTGCCGGTCTGGATGCAAAGCGTTTTGATATGGTCGCCAACCAAGTGGGAATTCGCCCGGACCGCCAGGAGAAGTACGATTTCTCTGATCCTTATATTACTTCTGCTGCGGTGTTAATCGCGTCAAAGGACAATGAGAAAGTAAAGTCGTTTGAGGATATAAAGGGATTAAATTCGGCCCAATCGCTGACAAGTAACTATGCGGATATCGCGAAAAAGTTCGGCGCAAATATCGTCGGTATTGAAGGCTTCCAACAAGCGGTTGAACTGCTTGCCCAGAAGCGTGTGGATGTGACCGTTAATGATAAAATTGCCTACTTAGATTATACAAAGAAAAAGCCGGAAGCTCCGATTAAAATTGTCGCAACGTCCGATGATGCCTCAACAAGCGGCTTTATGTTCAGAAAGAAAAGCGACAAGCTTATAGCTGAAGTCAATAAAGCCTTGAAAGATATGGTTGATGACGGCACTTATAAAAAAATCTCTGAGAAATGGTTTGGTGTAGATGTACTTAAATAGTATTTTTGCTGACCCGGAACGAACAGCACGATTAATCGATATCGCCAAAACCTCCCTCCAGCCGATGCTGGAGGGTGCAATTATGAACACCATCCCGTTAACGATTATTTCGTTTATCATAGGGATCATTTTGGCCGTTTTAACAGCACTAGCCCGTATTTCTCAGGTGAAGCTTTTTCAGGGGATTGCAAGAGTGTATGTTTCAGCTATCCGCGGGACGCCATTATTAGTGCAATTATTCATCATCTTTTATGGCCTGCCGAACATCGGGCTAACGCTTAATCCTTTTATTTCTGCGGTCATCGGTTTTTCCCTAAGTGTTGGTGCGTATGCTTCTGAGATTATCAGGGCTGCGATCCTCTCTATCCCAAAAGGTCAGTGGGAAGCCGGCTATTCCATCGGCATGACCTATACACAAACATTAAAAAGAATTATTCTGCCTCAGGCTGCAAAGGTATCGATTCCGCCCTTATCGAATTCGTTTATTAGTCTTGTAAAGGATACCTCACTTGCCTCACTCGTGCTTGTTACGGAGATGTTTCGCCGGGCGCAGGAAATCGCTTCAACCAATTATGAATTTTTGTTGGTTTATTCTGAAGCAGCCCTCCTTTATTGGGTGATTTGCTTTTTCCTCTCTGTCATCCAGGGGTTTTTGGAAAAAAGATTGGATCGATACGCATCATAGTAAGGGAGTTTTCACATGATTTCTATTAAAGGTTTATATAAACAATTTGGTCAATTAGAGGTGTTAAAAGGCATTGACCTTGAGGTGGAAAAAGGAAAAGTGGTGGTGGTCATCGGCCCGTCCGGTTCCGGGAAAACCACAATGCTCCGCTGTCTAAATGTGTTAGAATTACCGACAAAAGGCGTCGTTTCTATTCAAGGTCAAAGTTTGGATTTTTCAAAGGCTGTTCCGAAAAAAAAGCTCACTTCATTCCGCCGCTTAACAGGAATGGTGTTTCAAGGCTATAATCTTTTTCCGCATAAAGCCGCGCTTGAGAACGTCATGGAAGGGCCGATAATTGTAAAGGGGGAAAGTAAGGAGGCGGCCCGCAAAAAAGCCTCTGCCCTGTTAGAAAAGGTCGGTCTTGGCGATAAGAAGGATTACTATCCCGCACAGCTTTCAGGCGGTCAGCAGCAGCGCGTCGGAATCGCCCGGGCGTTGGCCATGGAACCTGAGGTCATGCTGTTTGATGAACCGACCTCTGCCCTTGATCCTGAGCTTGTCGGAGAAGTATTAAAAGTGATGAAGGACCTTGCTACAGAAGGGATGACAATGATCGTTGTTACCCATGAAATGCGCTTCGCCCGTGATGCCGCAGATGAGGTCATTTTTATGGACGGAGGTGTCATCGTCGAGCGAGGCCGCCCGAACGATCTCTTCACCCAGCCAAAAGAAGAACGAACCAAGAAGTTTTTGAATATGATTCAGTAAGGTGCTGTAGCTCAAGTTGCTATGGCACTTTTTTTGTTCGCTTATTCATGCGGGGAGAAGAGGACTGGCGGCAGTCTACGTGACCGTATATATGTAAAAAAGAACCCCGACCGGTAAATGAAACCAGGTTATATTGACCAAAAGAGGAAAGAAGGACCCCAAACGGTAAATGAAACCGGGTTGCATTGACCCAAAGAGGAAAAAAGAAGCCCGAAAGGTAAATGAAATTAGGTTACATTGACCAAAAGAGTAAAAAAGAAGCCCGAACGGTAAATGAGAATAGGTTACATTGACCCAAAGAGAAAAAAAGAACCGCAAACGGTAAATGAAACCGGGTAACATTGACCAAAAGGGGAAAAAAGAACCCCGAACGGTAAATGAAACCAGGTTACATTGACTAAAAGAGGAAAAAAGAAGCCCGAAAGGTAATATGCAAAAAGAAAGTTACCCTTGTAGTAGTACAAAACCCCAAATTTTTTTTACAACCACTGCAATTGTCCGAAAGTTGTCGAAGATTGTACTGTTTTTAATTGGCAAAAAATGATAAAATTGTCTTATGTATGAAACCTTTTACCTGTTCATCCGTATTACCTATTATACATAACCCAAAGGAAGGGAAGGATGCACCATGCTTGAGTTCTCATGAAATTCCAAACCAACCGTTCACTTTCCTTTGTCTTCTTTTTACCATAATTAAAAAAAGGATGGATGCACATGGAACCTTTCGGCATGCCATTAGAAACGATTTATTTGTATGGATTAATCATTTCAGGTGTATTAACGGTTTTATATGTTTTATTTGCAGATGTGTTTCATTTTCACGGAGCAGGGGACGTCGGGCTGCACTTCCTTAATCCGGTCCTGATTTTTGCATTCGTGACCATACTGTCTGCGAGCGGCTATTTGTTTGAAAGAATGTCATCCTTACATTATTTCCTCATTCTAGCCATCTCGGCGGTCATCGCTTTTATTGTTGTTACCTTATTAAATGTCTTTGTGCTCGTACCGTTGTCTTCTGCAGAGGAGTCACTTGTATATAAAGAATCTGATTTACAAGGCCGGGTGGGGACGGTTATTACCGCCATTCCTGCCGATGGTTTTGGCGAAGTGATGATTGACAGTACGAGCGGCAGAATTGCCAAACCGGCTTCAAGCTTTGATGGAGACGAGATTCCAAATGGCACCAATGTCCTTGTGGTCCAGGTGAAAAATGGAGTCCTCGAAGTAACCGTTCACCATCAACTAGAGAGCTATATTTAAAGAGGGGGGTTTTAAGAAATGGAATTTAACATTATTTGGATTATTATCGGGATTGTCGCACTTATTTTAATTGCACTAATCGGTGTTTTTGTTACAAAGTACAGAACTGCTGGGCCGGACGAGGCACTCATCGTAACGGGAAGCTTCCTTGGAAGCGGTAATACCCACGTGGACGAATCAGGCAATAAAGTTAAAATCATCCGCGGCGGCGGTAGCTTTATTTTACCAGTATTCCAACAGGCTAAACCGCTAAGCTTGCTATCTAGTAAACTAGAAGTTACTACACCTGAGGTTTACACTGAGCAGGGTGTGCCGGTCATGGCTGATGGTGTCGCGATTATCAAAATTGGCGGTTCGATTAGCGAAATTGCAACGGCTGCAGAACAATTCCTTGGCAAGCCAAAGGATGACCGTGAAAATGAAGCAAAAGAAGTTCTAGAGGGCCATTTACGATCGATTCTCGGCTCGATGACGGTGGAAGAAATTTATAAAAATCGCGATAAATTTTCACAAGAAGTGCAAAGGGTGGCGTCACAAGACCTTGCAAAAATGGGTCTAGTTATTGTATCTTTCACGATAAAAGATGTCCGTGATAAAAATGGTTACCTGGATTCCCTCGGTAAACCGCGGATTGCTCAGGTGAAACGTGATGCGGATATTGCTACAGCAGAAGCGGAAAAAGAAACCCGGATCAAGAAGGCGGAGGCAGCCAAGGAAGCGAAGAAAAGTGAATTAGAGCGGGCAACGGAAATCGCGGAAGCTGAGAAAATCAATCAGTTGAAAATTGCAGAATTCCGCCGCGAACAGGATATCGCAAAGGCAAAAGCCGACCAAGCATATGACTTAGAAAGTGCAAGAGCGAAGCAGGATGTAACGGAACAAGAAATGCAAGTTAAGATCATTGAAAGACAAAAACAGATTGAGTTAGAAGAAAAAGAAATTCAGCGCCGTGAACGTCAATATGATTCCGAAGTGAAGAAGAAAGCCGACGCTGACCGTTATTCTGTTGAGCAATCAGCAGCAGCAAACAAGGCGAGAGAAATGGCGGAAGCGGAGGCCAATAAATACCGGATCGAAGCGATGGCAAAAGCGGAAGCAGAGCGGATTCGTCTCGACGGTCTTGCCAAAGCCGAAGCACAAAAGGCACAGGGTTCAACCGAAGCAGAAATTATCCGCTTAAAAGGTTTGGCCGAAGCGGAAGCGAAGGAAAAGATTGCCGAAGCGTTCGAGCAATTCGGTCAAGCAGCAATTCTCGACATGGTCATCAAAATGCTTCCTGAATACGCGAAGCAAGTGGCAGCTCCATTATCCAATATCGATAAAATCACCGTGGTCGACACAGGCGGCGGTTCTGGTGAAAATGGCGGGGCCAATAAGATTACCAGCTATGCCACCAATCTAATGGCCAGTTTGCAGGAGTCATTAAAAGCCTCAAGCGGAATCGATGTCAAAGAGCTCATTGAAAACTATTCCGGTAAAGGCAATGTCCGCAGAAGCATTGAAGAATTGACAGAGGAAGTAAAAAAGAAAGACGAATAAATCCACGTTAAAAGATCCTTATCAAATCTGATAAGGATCTTTTTATATAAGGCATTATCAAAACGTGCCAGAGTGCCCGTCCCGCAGAAAAATCTACTCTGATTGGAACTGTGAACGTGACAAGAGTGCCCGTCCCGCTGAAAAATCCACTCTGATGGGAACTGTGAACGTGACAAGAGTGCCCGTCCCGCTGAAAAATCCACTCTGATGGGAACTGTGAACGTCTTAGAGTGCCCGTCCAACCGAAATTACCCCTCGATCGGTCACTGTAAACCTCCTCCCAGAGGCATTCCCACAAAATTAACAAAAAAATAGGGCACGCCGCCGTTCGGAGTACCCTTGGTATAAAAAGAGAGAGGTTAAATTTGGGATGAGTGATGGTCATTCATGAACCATGTACTGCATCAAAGAGGGGATCACTCAAAACTTGGGGGTCTCGAGGGAATCAACTCTTTCTTACCTACAAATACATCTTAGCGGGAAAAATTGAAGATGTTATGAGGATTTTGTGGTGAATTTGTGAAGTTACAAAAATCACAGACCCAAGATGATATAGTAAGGGTATGGGGAGTGGTGATTCATGAAGATTTTATTAGTAGACGATGAACGTAGAATCATAGAAGTTCTCGAAGCCTACCTAGAGAGAGAAGGCTATGAAATTCATAGCGCTGATAATGGAATTGACGCCTTGAAAAAGGCCAAGACAATCAATCCTGACCTCATTATACTAGACTTAATGCTGCCTGATATTTCCGGTGAAGAGGTTTGCCGTTTAGTACGAAAAGAATCGGATGTACCGATCCTGATGCTGACCGCGAAATCGGCTGAAGATGACCGCATCAACGGTATTGTTATGGGTGCCGACGACTATTTAACGAAGCCATTCAGCCCGCGGGAAGTAGTCGTCCGCGTTCAAGCGATTTTAAGACGGGTGAAAAAGACAGAAAAGGTTGAACGGCTAGAATTCAACGGCAAGAAACTAGCGATTGATTTAATTAAAAAGGAAGTAACTGTAAACGGTGAGGATATTACCTTAACACCAATTGAATATAAATTGTTAACCAATATGGCGGTGAATCCGGGGCGGGTTTACAGCCGGATGGACCTGCTCGAAAAAATTCAAGATGAAGGTATGTATTATGAAGGCTATGAACGGAGTGTCGATACCCATATTAAAAACCTCCGCAAAAAAATCGAATCCGATTCACGGCAGCCGGATTTTATCGTGACCGTATTTGGAATGGGCTATAAATTTGGAGGGGTACTAGATGCTGCAAACACTCCGGTCTAAGATTCTATTTTATCTAGTTCTCATTTCGATGATCGGGATTTTAATTGTCAGCTTTTTTATCCAGTATGGCTTTGAAGAAAGTTTTAATAGTTATTTAGACCGGAATCGTGAGAAAAAGATTGATCGGATTATCACCGAAATTGAAAAGGATTATCGAAAAAATGGTCATTTTACCAGCAGCCCAGTGTATGGATTGCTACATGAACATGCGATGACCGATCAGCTATATTTCCAATTGTATGATCGATACGGGCAAATTCAAATGGATTCGTCCAATATTCGCGGCATGCTGAACAGCTTTGGCCTAACGGAACCGGAGCCTGATGCGGAAGAGTGGCACTCCAAAACCTATACGCTGAAGGTTGACAATGCCGTTATTGGCAAATTAGTGGCCATTTATCCAGAAGGCTTAATAGATGATGAATACACGTTTATCCAAACGATCCAATTATACATCTTGGCGGCCGTGTGCTTAACGATCGTGTTAGCGATTGTGTTTAGCATGCTTTTTTCAAAAAAGTTAACCTCCGGCTTGAATAAGCTGTCGTTCGCTGCCGGGGAGCTCCAGCAGCACAACCTAGATATTCGCATCCCGCTATCAGGGTTGCCTGCTGAGGTAAAACAGATTGCGATTTCCTTCAATAACCTGGCCGAATCGCTGGCAAAGGAAGAAAAGCTGCGGAAGCAATTTACCGGCGACTTGGCCCACGAGCTGCGGACACCGCTTGCTACATTAAGAAGCCAATTTGAAGCCTTCCAGGACGGGATTTGGGAACCGACCCCCCAGCGCTTACAAGTCAGTCACGAAGAGCTGATGCGCTTAGTCCGGTTAGTCAATGAGTTAGAAAAATTGCTTGCTGCCGAGAACCCGCAAATCAAGCTGGAAAAAATTGAGCTAGAAGCAGGAAGCGTATTGGCTGCATTATGGGAAATGTTCTCACCTATTTTTAAAGAAAAGGGCGTTGGGCTGCAGATTGAGGAACCGACACAGGAAGAAATGTTTACAGCGGACAAGGACCGCTTGATGCAAGTTCTTTCCAACGTTCTGAATAATGCCCTAAAATACACACCAGAGGGAAAGACCGTCACGATTTCGATGGTAACGGAAATGGAAGGCTATGTCGGCTTCAAGATTCAAGACGAAGGTCAGGGAATGAACGAGGAGGACATCCCTCATATTTTCGAGCGCTTCTACCGCGGCGACAAATCCCGTGACCGCAAAACCGGCGGTGTCGGCATCGGGCTTTCAATCGTCAAAGCGTTAATGGATGCCCATAAAGGTGTCATCAAAGTAAAGAGCAGATTGAATAAGGGAACCAGCATTACCTTGTGGTTTCCGCAGGAAGATTAAGAAGGCCGCTCAACTTACAGCGGCCTTTCGGTTTATTTTAACAGCTCTTTAATATTGTACACCCTTCCACTTTCAACATTCCCGCCTAGAACAAGATCTACTAAAGCATTAGCGACCACATCTGCCTGCAGTAGCATGTTCTTTTCCTTGTATTCCTTGAATTGATCGAGATCCTTGAATGCTTCCTTGTTGGACGAACGGATGGTTTCTTGCATGTTCGTATCCATCACCCCAGGGCTAAATGCGATAATGGTATTGTTATTATTCATTTCCGCCTGCTCAATCGCCGCAGTTTGTGTGAACATATTTAATCCGGCCTTCGAGCTGCAATAGACGCTCCAGCCTTCGATTGAGCGAACAGCGGCACCTGATGTAACGTTAACCACCGTTACCTTTGTGTTGGTTAACTGAGCCTTGCTGAAAAATAAATTGGTAATCAGAATCGGTGCGATTAAATTGACCTGGATGTTTCCGATGACCGGAGTTTGATCCAAATGACCGACCTTTTGAATAGGTTCGATCATGCCAGCATTATTAAATAGCAGAATTTCCTGGGGATTTTTTTGAAAAATACAATGGGCAATCTCCATAAAGACTTCTTGGACTTCCTTTTCTAATGAAAGATTGCAGGAAAAGTGTTTATAATCGATTCCTTGCTCGAGAGCAAGACTTTTGATTTCTTTATTCTCTGTCCGTGAAACCGAAACGACCGCGATTTGTTCGCGAATCAGCCGCTTTGCAACCGCTTCACCCAGACCTTTTGATGCTCCCGTAATGATGGCGTATTTCATAATAAAATTCCCCCTTAGAACCCAGTAACTTCTATACTTTCATTTTATGCTCCACTGATTTTTAAAGCAAATATTGTGTTACCTTGGATTTTTCCATCCTGTACATGTATAAAAAAAGGCAGCTCCAAATGGAACTGCATCAACGTGCTAAGGGATAAAATTTCTTCCACTCGTTTAGGAAGGAGGCGGTGGAAGAATTAGGATGTTCAAGGACCCGAGGGGTGGGTCCGGATTGCTTTACTTCACCATTTACAATAATCGCCAGCCGATTGGTCAGGTAGTTAATCTCCATCAAATCATGGCTGACAAATACTGCCGTTGTTTGGGAAGCTTCGATAATGCCTTTGAAATCTTCCATTAACTTAATTTTGGTCGGAAAATCTAAAGCTGAAAAGGGTTCATCTAGAAAAAGAATTTCCGGTTCAACAATCATGGCACGGGCCAAATTGACCCGCTGCGCTTCACCGCCTGATAAATAAAGCGCATTTTTTTTCGCCAAGTGGCTGATACCAAATAGCTCCAACCAATGGGCAACTTTTTCCTTAATAATTTGTTTGGGAATCTTCCTTAGTTTAAGGCCGATCGCAATGTTATGAAAAACGGTTCCATCCAATAATAATGATTGCTGCAGAGCAATCGAGAACCGCCTCCGTATATCCAGCGGGGCAGTACCCTTAGGAATTACCTCACCGCGATAAAGGAAATCACCGCTCGTTTGCTGGTCAAGCAGCGCCAATAGCTTTAGCAGCGTGCTTTTTCCGGCACCGTTCGGCCCCATCATACCAAGAAATTCACCAGCGTAAATTTGAAATGCAGGAATATCAAGAATCGTTTTCTGATGGGCATGAAAGGTAATGTTTTTCAGTTCAATTAACGGATTCATGATATTCGCTTCCTTTGTTGTAAAAATGTTAATCCGGCCGTAATCAACAGAGCAACCGACAATAAGATGAAGGAAAGGGCTAGGGCAATATCAAAGTTCCCTTTCGATACTTCCATCACAATCGTCGTGGTTAAAATTCGGGTATCGCCCTGAATATTTCCGCCAACCATCATCGCCGCGCCTACTTCCGCGATCACGCGGCCAAAGCCGGCCATGATCGCCGCCAGAATGGCAATTTTTAATTGTTTGATCAGAATCATTAATGTTTGCAGCCTTGTTGCGCCTAATGCTTTAATTTGTAACAGCATCTTATCGCTGAGTTGCTGGAATGCCGTGAATGTCAGGCTTGTCACAATGGGCAGACTGACCAACACTTGTGCCATAACAATCGCTGTTGGTGAATAAAGCAGGCTAAGGTCGCCAAGCGGGCCAGAGCGCCACAACAGCATTGTGATCCACAGTCCGGCAACAACAGGCGGGAGGCCCATGCCGATATTGATAAACAATAATAGGACTCTACGTCCTGTGAATCTAGTTAATCCGAGTAAAATCCCCAGAGGCAACCCAATCAGGGTGCTAATCAGAATGGAAATGAGACAGACCTTAAGCGTCAGCCAGGTAATCGCAT
Organism: Bacillus sp. S3; assembly: GCF_005154805.1. Taxonomy (GTDB): domain Bacteria; phylum Bacillota; class Bacilli; order Bacillales; family Cytobacillaceae; genus Neobacillus. Next base: position 4,095,992 of record NZ_CP039727.1, on the reverse strand, counting down.
AAATTTCTGGATCGCCGTTTAAGATCATTTCTATTGCTTTTTTCAGTCCATCTACTAACAGCTCCATAATTGTTTTGCCTCCGGGATTTCTATTAAAAATTACTCAGTATACTTAAAGAATAACGATTGACCGTATTCTTTCTTACCAAACTCTTCAATCACATCTTGCGTTTTTGCATCTATCATAAATTCTACAAATTTTTCGCCATCTTTGCTATTCACTTTGTCATGTTTTTCAGGATTTACTTGCATAACGTGATAGATATTCATTAAATCGTTGCCGCCTTCAACGACGATCTTTAATGTATCCAAATTCTTTTCTTGCGCCAGCCATGTTGCCCGGTCTGTTAATACATATCCTTTTTTCTCAGCTGCGACTTGTAAGGTTTGTCCCATTCCTTGGCCAGTTGATACGTACCAATCACCTGCAGGTTGAATATTTTCAGCAGTCCAAATGCCTAATTCTTTTTTATGTGTACCGGAGTCGTCGCCGCGTGAAACGAAAGTAGCCTTCGTGTCAGCCAATGTTTTGAATGCAGCTTTAATGTCATCACCGCTTACTCCTGCTGGATTGTCTTTTGGTCCAACTAAAATAAAGTCGTTATACATCACGCGTTTGTAGTTAATCGCATCGCCGGCATCGACGACAGCCTTTTCAGCTGCTGGAGCATGAACAAGAAGGGCGTCAGCTTCACCTTTCGTACCCATTTCTAATGCCTGGCCTGTTCCAACTGCAATCGTTTTTACCTTTACATTATTTTCTTCTTCGAACATCGGAATTAAGACATCAAGTAATCCACTGTCCTGTGTACTCGTAGTCGTTGCCAGAATCATTTCTGTTGGAGCCGGTTTCTTTGCAGGCTCTTTTTTCTCTTTTGCTGCGGTGTCCTTTGTGCCAGCGCTTCCGCAAGCTGATAAAACTAGAAGCATCAATGCAAATAGGGCGATTAAAAAGCGATTTTTTCTCATCGTAGTAATTCCTCCGTTTGACTTGTTTGATAGACAATTTTTCCTAAATCTTGAATCGTGTAGCCTTCTAAATCATAAAGGCTGTCTTTGAAGCTGGCAGACTGCAGGTATTGAATTAAGTCTGTTAAACTTTGTCTGTTTTCATCAGTAAAGCGGAATACAAGATCAAACTGTTCCTTCGCTACTGGCACGAAATCAAGTCCTAAATGGCTGGCAGCCGAATGAATGCCAAATGTGACATCGGCAATGCCTCTGCTAATGTATGAGGCTGCTGATAAGTGGTTCCATTCTTCATTGCCGTAGCCGTTAATTTTACTCGGAGCAATACCTTGACTTGAAAGCTTGGAATCTAGTAAAAACCTTGTCCCAGACCCTTTCTGGCGGTTAATAAATTGAATGTCCTTTCTTGTGAGGTCAGAAAAATCTAGAATACTCTTTGGATTGCCTTTGGCAACAATAAAACCTTGCTCTCTGACAGCCAATCTAACCACCAAAATAGATTCATAGACAAACAGCTGATGAATAAAGGGCAGATTATACTCTTGCGATGCCGGATCTAATAGATGAACGGCAGCAATATCGCATTGCCCGCGGTAAAGCATCATTAACCCTTCTAAACTGCCGATGAAAGAAGGCTGAATTTGCAGGTTTAAAGTCTTTGCCGCTTGTTTGGCAAAATGTTCGACAAGAAAATCATGGCTGCCGGAAAGCCGGATTAACATGTTCGGATTGGTTAACGGGCCAGTTTGCTCTGCCTGATTTTTCTTAGCTGGTGCCTTCATGTTTTCCTTAAATCTTTCAATTTCTACATGCTCAATTCTCATTTTGTTTCCGATTTTAAATGCCTGGAGCTCGCCTCGTTTAATCAGCTCATAAACCGTATGCTTGGAAATTTGAAAGATTTGCGCGACCTCATCGGGAGTATAAGCCTTTACGTCCATTTGTCACCCTCCTTTTTCCAGTTTTTATTTTATAAAAAGAATATCATACTAACTGTGACTTTTGTTAAGTTTTGTTAAGTTTCGTTGAGTTTTGTTTAGAATTGTCACGATATGTTCATTGGGAGAAGGTAGATTTCACAATTTCTTCATAAACTTCACTAATTGTTCAATGGTGAGCAAGAACGTTTGTAGTAGTATAGTATTAGTAGAAAAAAATTATGGCTAAAGGGAAGGGTTGTACATGTCAAAGTTATTGTATATTACGGCAAATCCAAAAAATGACATTAAGCTATCGAAAGGGATGCAGATCGGGGAAGTATTTTTAGAAGAGTTCCAAAAAGTGCAGCCGGATGTAGAGATCGAGCGCTGGCACTTATATGATATGGATATTCCCGATATCGATATGGACCTATTATATGCCCGGGCCAAATTATCGTTTATGGGTTACACGAAAGAGCAGCTGTCAGAAGCAGAACGGACGAAGCTCGAAAACATGCATGAGCTTGCCGATCGCTTTATCGCTGCCGATTATTATGTATTTGTCACACCAATTTGGAACCTTGGCGCCCCATCAATTTTGAAAAAATTCATAGACAACTTATTTATAGTTGAAAAAACATTTACCAATACGGCAGAGGGCCCAAAAGGACTGCTCACCGGCAGAAAAGCGCTCCATATTCAAACACGCGGCGGCATTTACTCAAGCGGACCGATGGTTGAATTTGAAATGGGTGACCGTTACCTTCAAAAAGTTTTTAAGTTCCTCGGATTCGAGAGCCTGGACACCGTCATTGCCGAAGGAATGGACCATTTTCCAAAAAAAGTGCCGGAAATCATGGCAAAAGCAAAAGAACAAGCAGCAGAAGCAGCACGAGAAATGGCAAAACAAACGGTTACACAATAAAAATGAGCGACTCGGTGCTTCGAGTCGCTTTTTTTGTTAAAATTTACCTGAAAACTGAAAAAACAGCACAATCAGTCCTAATGCCCAAACATATAGTGCAAACGGCTTTAACGAATGGTTCTTCAAGTAGCCAATCATCCATTTGACGGCGACATAACCGAAAATAGCAGAGGCAATAATTCCGACTAGCAGGGCAGATAAAGAGATTTCTTCACCTGCACCTCCTAGTAAATCCTTCGTTTGCAGGACAATCGCTCCCGCTATTGCCGGTGTGGATAACAAGAAAGAGAAGTATGCCGCGGTTTCACGGTCCAATTTCCGCCAAAGGGCGGCAACTATTGTCATTCCTGAGCGGGAGATCGCCGGCATAATCGCAACCGCTTGGAAGGTTCCAATGATAAACGCATCCTTATAGCTGATGTCGTCCATTTTCTTATAGCCATTTTTCGCAGAATCGGCGAGCCACAGAAATAACCCCGTCAGTAAAAACTCCCAGCCAATCGTCACCCCTGTCTTTGAAATTTCATCAATGTAATCCTTAAAGGCCAGTCCGAAAACAACCGCTGGAATCGTCCCAACAATCAGCAAAAAAGTTAATTTGCTGAACGGATTTTTGATGATTTTGACAAACTCATCCTTATAAAAAACAAAGACGGCCAGCAGTGTACCGACATGAAGCATCGTATCGAGCAAAAGTCCCGCTTCCTGAAGGCCAAATAAATTTCTTCCTAAATAAAGATGTCCCGTACTGCTGATCGGCAAGAATTCCGTTAGACCTTGAATAATCCCGAGGATAAATGCCTCTAATTTCGTTAACATAAAGTCCCTCTCAATCTTAAATTATCGTAAGCCTGTACATTTAAAAGATATGCACACGGCAACGATTTCATGAAGATATCAAGTACCCAAACAAATTAAGTGCAAACTAGCGGTATCCTCCCATAAAATAGGAATAAAGCCTTTTGGAGAGGAGAAACCTGTTTGAATACTAAACATCTTCATTTTAATACGGCAATTGGTGTGAAGAAGCCGGAAAATATTCGAAATAAAGCGCAGGCCTGTCCGTTTTGCGAACGAGACCAGCTGACAGACCTCATCGCAGTCGACGGTCCGATTATTCTTTTGAAAAATAAATACCCTGTATTGGAAAATGCCTATCAAACGGTGTTGATCGAAACGGACGATTGCCATGCCGATTTATCCACCTACTCAAAAGACCATCTACATAGCTTGATTCGATTCGGTCTGCAGCATTGGTTAGAGATGGAGGACAGCGGCGGCTTTCAATCGGTTATTTTTTTCAAAAATCATGGGCCATTGTCGGGCGGAACACTTGCCCATCCGCATATGCAGATTGTCGGGTTACATGACATTGATTATAAGGAAAAAGTAACCCATGAAATGTTCGAGGGAATCGTTATTGAGGAGGCAGAGGGTGCACGGTTTACTTTATCGACGAAGCCCCGCGTTGGGTTTTATGAATTTAATGTGGAAATGCCGGATTCCGGCTACAAGGAAAAGTTTGCGGAATACCTGCAAATAGCTGTCCATTATATTCTGAATCACTTTCCATTCAAGGCCTCGAGCTACAATGTGTTTTTCCATCATATTGACGATAAAATCTATGCGAAAATTGTTTCCCGTTTTGTCACCACTCCGCTATATATCGGATATGGCATTCCACAGGTGCCCAATAATTTAGAGTGGATGGCAGGAGAAGTGCGGCGTCTCTATTTTAGTATGTAAATTAAACCATTGGCGGGTTATAAGTTGAGATTTGTTGTTTTTAAAAATATAATGGAGGAATGTACAAGTTTTTAGTAAGGTGGAACCTAAATGTCCTCAAACAACAACTCAACGACCAAACTCGATTATAGCCTTGTTTTCATATTATTATTATTGTTCTTAGCCAGCTGTTTAGCGATTTATAGTGCGCAGGCGAGCGGCCAGTACAAGGAGAACTTTTTAATTAAGCAAATTGTCTGGTACGCCGTTGGCGGCGGTATTATTGCAGCCGTTATGACGCTCGATTCGGATCAATTACGGAAGCTCACTTGGTATGCGTACGGATTCGGAATTTTCCTGCTTTGTTTTTTGATTGTGGCACCGCCAAGTATCGCCCCGGTTATCAACGGTGCGAAAAACTGGTTTAAGATTCCCGGAATGGGAACGATCCAGCCATCGGAGTTTGTCAAAATCTTTATTATTCTTGCGCTCGCACGTACGATCGATCAACATCATCAAAAAAATGTGATCAAGACGATTCAAACCGATTTTTGGCTGTTAATCAAGATGGGGATTGTAACGATGGTGCCATTATCGCTCATTATCAAACAGGATTTAGGGACAGGACTTGTCTTTATCGCTATTTTAGTAGGGATGATTTTTATTTCCGGTATTTCATGGAAGTTGCTTGTACCCATATTTTCATCAGGGCTTGTACTGATCGGAACCGTTTTTTATTTCGTCCTCTGGTATCCTGAATTTTTGGCAAAGTATCTGGGAGTGGGCGAATATCAGCTGCGCAGGATTTATTCATGGCTCGATCCCTACAGCTATCAGGGCACGGATGCTTACCAGCTGACGAAATCGCTGCTCGCCATCGGCTCGGGGCAAACGGGAGGCAAAGGGTTCGGCAATCGCGAAGTGTATTTACCTGAAAGTCAAACCGACTTTATTTTCAGTGTCGTCGGTGAGGAATATGGCTTTATTGGCGCGAGTGTATTAATTAGCTTATTTTTCCTTTTGATCTACCATATTACAAAGGTCGGAATGGAAACGAAGAATAATTTTTATACGTATATTTGTGTTGGCGTCATCAGCATGATTACCTTTCACGTCTTCCAAAATATCGGTATGACCATCGGTGTCCTGCCAATCACAGGGATCCCGCTTCCGTTTATCAGTTACGGAGGCAGTGCGTTAATGGGCAATATGCTCGCACTAGGCTTAATTTTTTCAATCCGCTACCATTATAAAAAATACATGTTCTCAACAACCGCATAGAATTTTTTTAAAGAGCGAGGATGACTTCGCTCTTTTTTTGCTGCTTGAAATAGGGTTTGGCGGAATTAATCCCAAACCCGCGGAATAAAAAGAGACCGCCCAACATCAAAAGGCGGTCCATACTGCAAGTATATTTATTTTTTCAAAAAGATCTTTTCAATATCGTCAAGCATCAAGTTGGCGGCGAGTACGCCTCCTGCTGTGTTCCAAATCGTATCGCTTACCTTATGAACTTCACCTTTCTTAGCTACCTCAAGGTTCTTGAACAGCGGATCATTTATCCATTCTTTCTCTAATTCAGAACCTTTGCCGTCACCCGTTTCATAAGTGAAATAGAAGAGAATATCGCCTTCCATTGCTGGAATCCGTTCTTTGGTTACATTTCTTTCAGCAAAATCATCGACATTTTGACTTTCCGGACGGGCAAAGCCAAGGTCATTTAAGATCACACCGGAGAAGGTATCTTTATGATAAATCCGAACCTCACCGGCCATAAAACGAACCATTGAGACCTTCATATTCTTTTTATCGCCAAGCTTTTCTTTAATGTCAGCAATGCGAGCGTCATATTTTTCAAGGACTTCGTTACCTTTGTCAACTTTATTAAGTGCTTTTGCATATAAATTGAAATTTTCCTTCCAATCACCGCGAAGGGTTTCCGCAAATACGGTTGGTGCAATCGCCTTTAATTGCTCGTAAATTTTTTCCTGACGCATTTTATTACCAATAATTAAATCTGGTTTCAAAGCAGCAATGGCTTCCACGTTTACTTCACTCTCGACACCAACCACTTTTACGTCTTTCATTTTGTCAGCAATATGGTCATACCATGGATCACCAGTAAATGATTTAACGGCCCCAACAGGCGTTACTCCCATAGCTAAAAGAGCTTCCGTTCCTTCATTTGTCAGTATGACAACTCTTTTTGGGGTTCCCTTAATGGTAGTGGATCCCATTGCATGTTCAACAGTATAGGATGTTTCTTCCGTTGTTTTTGGTGCTTCATTCTTTTCAGATGTTTTCTCCTCGCCACCGCCGCAGGCAGCTAACAGAAACACTGCCATGATGGAAAGAAGAGAGAGCAGGGTCTTGATTGCTTTCATTTTTATGTATCCTCCTAAAGTATGGTATTGTAATTGATAATCATTTTCAATGACATCCTTATCATAAAAGGAAGGGAAGGCGCTGTCAATAACTAATTGAAAATGATTATCAGATTCATTGACAATAGTTATCAATTAGAGATAGACTAAATCTATCAACTAAATAGAAGTAGAAGGGTTTCAAACAGATGCTGTTAAAAAGTACAACATACAAATGGATTGGTCTAACCATCGCTATCATAGCAATGGTTCTGTTAATGTGTGCCAGTGTGATATTCGGCTATACTGATACAAGCTGGCGGACGGCGATCGATTCCTATACGAATTATAATGGCTCGAACGAACATATTATTATTCAGACCGTGAGAATGCCGCGGGCGTTAATTGCGTCAGCAGTAGGGGCAAGTCTCGCGATTGCCGGGGTCCTCATGCAAACATTAACAAAAAATCCGCTGGCATCACCGGGAATCTTCGGGATTAATGCCGGAGCGGGTTTTGCGGTGGTCACTGCCGTCACCTTATTTTCGGTCCATGATTTACAGGCCTTCAACGGTCTTGCCTTTCTTGGTGCTACAGTGGCAGCCATCAGTGTGTATGGGATTGGTTCCTTTGGCCGTGAAGGGTTAACACCGATGAAACTCACATTGGCCGGTGCCGCGATTGGCGCAATGTTTTCGTCCTTCACTCAAGGACTACTTGTGGTAGATGAAGCGGCGCTCGAGCAGGTTTTGTTTTGGCTCGCAGGGTCTGTTCAGGGCCGGAAGCTTGAGACACTCATGTCCGTTTTGCCCTATATCGGGCTTGGCTGGGTGGGTGCCGTTCTGATTTCCGGAAAAATGAATATCCTGTCCATGGGGGAAGATGTGGCGAAAGGACTTGGGCTGAATACCGGACTTATAAAAATGGCTATTGGTATCATTGTCATTTTATTAGCGGGCGGATCCGTTGCGGTTGCCGGGCCGATTGGCTTTATCGGGATTGTCGTTCCCCACATTACAAGATCCATCATTGGGATTGATCATCGCTGGGTCATTCCGCTATCTGGCGTGTTGGGGGCCATCCTGTTACTCGCAGCCGATATCGCCGCAAGATATATTTTAATGCCGTCAGAGGTACCTGTCGGCGTCATGACGGCCATCATTGGAACTCCATTCTTTATTTACATCGCGAGAAGGGGGTTCAATGGCCGATGAGTAACTATAAAAATTTCCGTCTGTTTAAGGGCAAGCTGTCCTTTTTAATCGATCGAAAAGCTGCCTTTATTTTTACCATCCTGCTCCTTGTCACCTTCGCAATATTTGTAATGAGTACTGGCATTGGAGAAATGAAAATTAATCCCTTGACAGTGGTAAAGGTTTTGTTCGGCGGCGGTCCGGAGATGGAAAAGCTGATTATTACATCATTTCGTCTGCCACGCATTATTGTTGCCTTAATGGTAGGAATGTCGCTTGCAGTCGCGGGTGGTATTTTACAAGGAATGATTCGCAACCCGCTCGCTTCACCGGATGTACTCGGAATTACCGGCGGCGCGGCAGTCGCGGTGGTTGGCTTTTTAGCATTCTTTAGTGATAAAAATAATGCCTTAACCGTCAGCATCGCCTGGTTACCGTTAGCTGCTTTCTTAGGCGCAGGGGTTGTCGCTTTCTTAGTCTATTTCCTAGCCTGGAAAAATGGTGTTTCCCCAATTCGGCTTGTCTTGATTGGGATTGGGATATCCACACTCATGCAGGCATTAACGACACTCATGATGATTTTGGGACCCATTTATCAAGCCAGTCAAGCGAATATTTGGATTACCGGCACTGTGTACGGCTCGAATTGGAAAAACGTCGTCACACTCGTTCCATGGACGATTATTTTTCTCATCATTGCCATGGTGGCGGCACGAACCATCAATATTCAAGAGCTTGGTGATGAGATTGCTACCGGTTTAGGCGGCAAAGTGCAAAAACAACGGTTTCTCCTATTAATGATCAGCACTGCGTTAATTGGCAGCTCGGTAGCTTTTGCCGGGGGGATTGGCTTTGTTGGGTTAATGGCACCGCATATGGCGAGGAGGTTGGTCGGATCATCCTTTGGAGCGCTGCTTCCGACATCCGCACTGCTTGGCGGAATCCTCGTCATGGTTGCTGATTTAATCGGCAGGACGATGTTTTCACCGCTTGAAGTGCCTGCCGGCGTGTTTACCGCCGGGATTGGCGCACCGTATTTTATATACTTACTGTTTAAAACGAGAAACGCATAGCCTAGAACAACAAGTAGAAAAGGAGCTGGCAAGAAGATGACTGCGATTGAAACGAAGAATTTATCCCTTTCCTATGGAGAGACACTCATCATAAATGAGCTCGATTTGAAAATTCCAAAGGGTGAGATTACCGTTTTTATTGGCGGAAACGGCTGCGGGAAATCGACACTGCTTCGTTCAATCGCCCGTCTCCTTAAGCCAAAATCCGGGGGCGTGCTTTTGGAAGGAAAGGCAATCGCCAAGCTTTCCACAAAGGAAATCGCCAAGAAGATGGCGATTCTGCCCCAGTCACCATCGGCACCAGAAGGGTTAACCGTCTTGCAGCTCGTGAAACAAGGGCGCTACCCACATCAATCATGGTTAAAGCAATGGTCGGAGGAAGACGAGAAAAAGGTGAATGATGCGCTGAAAGCAACAAGGTTGGAGGAATTAAAGGAGAGAACGGTCGATTCTCTTTCCGGCGGGCAAAGACAGCGCGCCTGGATTGCGATGACGTTGGCTCAGGATACGGATATTATCCTGTTAGACGAACCAACTACCTACCTGGATATGACTCATCAAATTGAAATTCTTGATTTGCTTTTTGATTTAAATGAAATGAAAAAGCGAACGGTTGTCATGGTGCTGCACGACCTCAATCTTGCCTGCCGCTATGCCCATAATGTCGTTGCCATTAAGGACAAGAAGGTTTACGCCCAAGGGAAGCCGGAGCATATCGTCAATTGCAGTCTTGTTAAGAATGTTTTTGGGATGGATTGTGAAGTGACGATGGATCCGCTATTTGGAACTCCCCTTTGTATCCCATATGGCAAAGGAAGATGTATTTTGGATAAGGCGGTGGCGATGAATGGCTGAATTGTTGACCGAACAAGAATGTGAGCAATTGAAAAAATACAGGTTCACTGACAGCTTGGACCAATCATTTCAAGTAGCTGAGCTCTTAGATCAATCGTTTCTCAAAGATTTTTTAAAAAATGTTTCCCTTGCAATTGGTGCGCCCAATGAAAAAGTAGCGGCTTCTATTTTTATAAAACGTTATGCTTTTTTAGCAGTGATATCCTTGTATGCGATGACCGCTTGGAATAAAAAGCTGAATGTGTCCCTGGAAAATGTAAAAATGGAGCCAGCCGAACAAGGGGAGAATTGGCTGCCTTCTATTTGTTTTGAAGATACCGCTGTGCAAGAATGGGGTGTAAATGAGAGTCGTTCTGAATGGCGCAATCGTGTTTTAAAGGATCTTTTTGCACATAATATCTATCCAATAATCGTACATTTGGAAAAATCAGTCGGAATCTCGAGGTTGATTTTGTGGGAAAATATTGCAGTATACTTGTTCTGGCTTTATGAAGGCGAATTAAAAAATAGTGAGAATACAAACGTGAAAGACGACTTCCGCTATTTACTTTTAGAAGCAGAAGGGCAATTATTCGGCAGCTATAACCTGAACCCGCTGGTTAAATATTTTTCTGAAAAGACCTATTTAGATGAACGGGAAGAAGAGGTTAGAATCAGAAAAACCTGCTGTTTTTCCTATCAGCTCCCTGCTGGTAAACGCTGCAAGACATGTCCATGCACTCATATAGCTAAAGACGGAAGGTGTCATGATGGAGAAAGTATTTGTGGAACAATTCGAAACCTTGCTTGAAAAGTATAGCGAACTATTAGTGGGGGAAAGTGACGAGGCGGTGAAAGAAAAGGTGAAGGCTTGGGCGTTGTATTCCCATATTGCCAAGTCCATGCCGGCATTGATCAATCATTGGAGTGCACTATACCCTGAGGCGCGGGAAGAAATGAAGCAAATGATTCAGGAAATTAAACAGCTGAATGAACAGCATCGGAAATCGATCAAAAAGTAAGAAACCGGAGTACTCACGTTCCTCCGGTTTTTTCTCTTACTGCAATGTCCCGCCACTTGGAAATTGGTTGGTATACCCTTGGAACTGCTGATAGGATTGCTGCAGCTTTTGCTGCTCAGCTGCCTCGATTGCATACCAGCCTTTTCTGAACATCAAGTCATATAGGTCGCGCTGGCATTGCTCGGTTTCCGTGAAAATCTGCATAATGTCTTGATAAAGGCCTTGGTGGCTGGCCTCGTGCATTGCCATGCTATAGGAGGTCGTCATATATTTTTCAGTTGTCAGTAAATCATTGATGAAATCACGATCATTCATTTGCGGGGTTTTAGGCACTTGCGTTTCCGGATTTTGAATCTTTTGCTGATTTTGATTCATTCTCACAAACTCCTTTCACTGCATATTATTTAATGGCTGCTGCTGGCTTGCGTGCTGACCCAGGTGTTGAAGAAGCTTCTGGTAATGCTGCTGATGCATTTGACCGCATTTAACGGCAGCTGCCTTTACCTCAGGATCCTGACACTGCTGGGCAAAGAAATGGGCTTTCTTCGAAGAAAGTAAATTCCACGACATCATGTCGGTTAAATACAGGGAATCCTTGGTTGAAATCACCCCTGGCGGCTGCTGCATTTTCATTTGCTGATTTTGCATGTTCATGTTGGGCATATTCATATTTTGCTGCTGCATCATGTACCCTCCTAGTTCAAAGTTGTCTTTACGACATTATGGTTTCTCATGCAGGAATTTTTATGCAAAAATAGGGAAAGGCTGAATGCTCTGCCTTACGAATACTATCTCTTGTACTGATTATTCTGGCTGTTTTTTTTGTCCAAGTGAGCCTCTTCATTGCCAGGCCCGCCATTGCCCTTCACACTAGCGGCACTGACGCCTGCTTTGGAAGGATTCTTTTTCATCTTCGCCATCTTTATCACCTCAAAAAATAGGTTGCCCAATGAAGAGAATTATTTTGCGGAAAATAAAAGTTCAAAAAAATTTCAATTTTCCGCGATTATTGATTGCAGAAATTTTCGAAATATTTTATAGTAAATAGTAGTAGAACTCATACAAAAGTGAATTTTTTTTGACAAAAAAATGAATGAGCATTCATTCAAAGTTTGAAGGGGGAGACAATGTTGAACCAATTGATAAAAAAAGCGGCAGTCTTGGGATCTGGAGTTATGGGCTCTGGAATTGCTGCCCACCTAGCAAATATCGGCATTCCGACACTATTATTAGATATTATGCCTCAAGAGTTAACAAAAGAAGAGGAAGCAAAGGGACTGTCATTAGCTGACAAACAAGTACGTAACCGGATTAGTGCAGCAAATATCCAAAAATTATTGAAGCAAAAGCCGGCACCGCTGGCAGCGAAAAAGAATCTTGCTCTTATTGAAGCGGGGAATCTGGAAGACGATTTAGTTAAGCTAAAAGACGTTGACTGGGTCATTGAAGTTGTCGTCGAAAACTTAAACGTGAAGAAGCAGGTGTTTGAGAAGGTCGACCAATACCGCAAGAAAGGCAGTATCATCAGTTCCAACACTTCGGGGATTTCGGTTGAAGCAATGGTGGAAGGCCGTTCTGACGATTTCAAGAAGCATTTCTTGGGCACCCATTTCTTTAACCCGCCACGCTATTTGAAATTATTGGAGGTAATTCCGACCCAATTCACAGACCCGGGAGTTCTCTCCTTCATGAAAACATTTGGTGAGGATGTAATTGGAAAAGGGGTAGTCATCGCTAAGGATACACCAAACTTTATTGCCAACCGGATTGGCACGTACGGCCTTCTTGTCACGGTGCAGGAAATGCTGAAAGCCGGCTTAAGTGTTGGCGAGGTCGATTCGCTAACCGGCCCGTTAATTGGCCGGCCCAAGAGTGCCACCTTTCGTACCCTTGATGTCGTTGGCTTGGATACCTTCTATCATGTAGCAGGCAACGTGTACGAACAAGTGGAAGGAAAAGAGAAAGAAGTGTTTGCCGTTCCGGCCTTTTTAAAAACGATGATCGAAAAAGGCTGGCTTGGAAGCAAATCCGGTCAAGGTTTCTTTTTGAAAAAAGGAAGAGAGATTCTTGAATTGGATCCAAATACACTGGAATACGGCCCGCGTAAAAAACTGACCACACCTGCTATCGAGTTAGCGAAGCAGGAAAAAGGCACGGCGAATAAATTGAAAGCGCTTGTATACTCGGGTGACCAAGCCGGACAATTTTTATGGAATACCTTTACAGCCTCTTTTGTGTATTCTGCACAGCTATTAGGTGAAATTGCCGACAATATCGTGGCGATTGACCGCGCGATGAAATGGGGCTTTGGCTGGGAAATGGGTCCATTCGAAGCATGGGATGCCATAGGTGTTGAAAAATCGGTTAAAAAGATGAAAGAAGCCGGTGGTGAAGTACCAGCATGGGTTTCGGAAATGCTGGAAAAAGGAAATTCCTCTTTCTACTTAGAAGAAAATGGCGAGCAGTTCTACTACCATAATGGTCAATATCGATTGGTAGAAACCAATCCGAAGGCGATTGATCTTAAGAAAATTAAGAAACAAAAAGGCGTCATTAAAAAGAACAGCGGCGCAAGCTTAATTGACCTTGGTGATGGGGTTGCTCTGTTAGAGTTCCATTCACCAAACAATGCAATCGGTCTTGATATTGTGCAAATGATCAATTATGCCGTTGATGAAGTGGAGAAAAATTATAAAGGTCTTGTCATCGGCAACCAGGGAAAGAATTTCTGTGTCGGTGCGAACCTGGCGATGATGTTAATGGAAGTGCAGGACGACAATATTTATGAACTTGATTTGATTGTCCGCCACCTGCACAGTGCCTTGTTAAAGGTGAAATACAGCTCGAAGCCGGTTGTCGCGGCTCCGTTCGGGATGACACTTGGAGGCGGCGCAGAGGTTTGCCTGCCAGCCGCACATATCCAGGCATCAGCTGAAACCTATATGGGACTTGTCGAGGTAGGCGTTGGCTTACTTCCAGGCGGAGGAGGAAACAAAGAGCTGTACATGAAGCACTTAGAAAACCTGCCAAACGGTGTTCCATTTGACTTGCAAAATGTTGCTAATAAAGTATTTGAAACGATTGCCATGGCAAAGGTTTCTACCTCCGCTGAAGAAGCGCGGGAAACTAATTTCTTAGATTATTCTGATGGCATCAGCTTCAACAGCGACCATTTAATTCATGATGCAAAGCAAGCTGTCCTTGCCCTATCTGAACAAGGGTATAAGCCAAAAGTGCGCAGAAAAGTTCCGGTCGTTGGTGAAACTGGCTATGCGACCTTACTCCTTGGTGCAGAGGCGATGCGCTTATCCGGCTATATTTCCGAGCATGATTTAAAAATTGCCAAAAAGATTGCTTACGTGATTGCCGGAGGAAAGGTGCCGTTTGGAACTGAAGTAGATGAACAATATTTATTAGATCTAGAAAGAGAGGCATTCCTAAGCTTGATTGCAGAGCCGAAATCACAGCAGCGGATGCAGCATATGCTTGTGAAGGGCAAACCGTTAAGAAACTAATTATGAATGCAACCGGGCAGACCTCTCTGCCACACACGCGTTAGTGCGAGAGGTCAGACCCTTTTGAAAAAATAGATTCGTATTTTTAAAATTTGAAAGAAAGCGAGGGAACTTGCATGAGAGAAGCGGTAATCGTTGCCGGAGCTCGTACACCGGTTGGTAAGGCAAAGAAAGGAACGCTTGCCCATGTTCGCCCCGATGATTTGGGAGCGTTAGTTGTTAAGGAAACATTAAAGCGTGCAGGTAATTATGAGGGAAATATTGATGATTTAATCATCGGCTGTGCGATGCCGGAAGCAGAACAAGGAAATAACGTGGCCCGAAATATTGGGGCGCTGGCAGGTCTGCCATATACTGTTCCCGCAATCACCATTAATCGTTTCTGTTCATCGGGTTTACAAGCGATCGCCTATGCGGCCCAAGGCATTATGCTGGGGCACACAGATACAGCGATTGCCGGCGGAGCGGAATCGATGAGCATGATCCCAATGATGGGCCATGTTGTCCGTCCGAATATTAAACTGGCTGAAACCGCGCCGCAATATTATATGGGCATGGGTCATACCGCTGAGCAGGTTGCTGTAAAGTATGGCATCTCCCGTGAAGATCAAGATGCCTTTGCCGTTCGAAGCCACCAGCGTGCCGCTAAAGCGATTGCGGAAGGCAAATTCGTCGATGAAATTGTTCCTGTTGATGTAACCATTCGTTCGGTTGGCGCTGACAATAAATTAATTGAAAAAACGATTCAATTTTCACAGGACGAAGGGGTTCGTCCGGATACAAACCTGCAGACTCTCGCGAAGCTTCGCCCAGCCTTCTCGGTAACGGGTTCGGTAACAGCGGGGAATGCCTCACAAACTAGTGACGGTGCTGCCGCTGTGATGGTGATGGACCGTGAAAAAGCTGAAGCCCTTGGTTTAAAACCATTAGCAAAATTCCGATCATTTGCTGTTGGCGGCGTCCCGCCGGAAATTATGGGTGTCGGCCCGGTTGTTGCGATACCAAAAGCAGTACAGCTTGCCGGTTTAAAGCTTTCCGACATTAACCTATTTGAATTAAATGAGGCGTTTGCTTCTCAATCACTGCAAGTCATTCGGGAATTAGGCCTTAATGAAGAAATCGTCAACGTCAATGGCGGTGCGATTGCACTTGGCCACCCGCTTGGATGTACAGGCGCAAAATTAACTCTTTCACTGATTCACGAATTAAAACGCCGCAATGAACAATTTGGTGTCGTTACTATGTGTATTGGCGGCGGCATGGGCGCTGCCGGAGTTTTTGAGTTGCTTTAATAAAAATGATTAGGAGGAATTTTCCATGACAAACGAAACAAAAAAGTTCATTAAAGGCGGAAGCTTTTTAATCGAAGATATTTCCTATCAAGATATATTAACACCGGAGGATTTTACGGAAGAGCATTTAATGATTGCCAAGACAGCCGAAGACTTCGTTGAAAAAGATGTTCTTCCACAGGTGGAATATTTAGAGAAACATGAATTCGACCGCACGGTAAAGCTGCTTAAAAAAGCTGGTGAACTTGGTCTTTTAGCGGCTGATGTGCCTGAAGAATATGAGGGCTTAGGCTTAGATAAAATCACATCTTCCCTGCTAACTGAAAAAATGTCAAAGGCCGGTGGTTTCTCCCTTTCCCACGGGGCACACGTTGGAATCGGCTCGCTGCCAATCGTTTTATTCGGTAATGAAGAGCAGAAGAAAAAATATTTACCTGACCTGGCTTCAGGTGAAAAGCTTGCAGCCTATGCATTAACAGAGCCGGGCTCAGGTTCCGACGCCCTAGGTGCTAGAACAACAGCGAGATTAAACGCTGAAGGCACACATTATATCCTAAATGGTGAGAAGCAATGGATCACAAATGCCGGCTTTGCCGATGTCTTTGTTGTCTATGCAAAAGTGGATGGCGAGCATTTCACTGCCTTCATCGTTGAAAGAGAGTTCAAGGGCGTTTCTACTGGCGCGGAAGAGAAGAAGATGGGAATTAAGAGCTCATCCACACGGACACTTATATTGGAGGATGTGCCGGTTCCAGTTGGAAATTTATTAGGTGAATTCGGCCGCGGCCACGTTATTGCTTTTAACATTTTAAATATCGGCCGCTATAAATTAGCAGTCGGCGCTGTCGGCGGTTCTAAAACTGCGTTTGAAATGACCGTTAAATACGCAAATGGGCGTCAGCAATTTAAAACACCAATATCTCAGTTCAATTTAACAAAAGAGAAATTTGGAACATTGGCATCAAAGATTTACGCGGCGGAAAGCTCTGTGTATCGTACGGTTGGCTTATATGAAGACCACCAAGGCCAGCTTTCAACGGAAGATGCCAAAGATATTAAGAAAGTAGCCAATTCAATTGCTGAATATGCCATCGAATGCTCAGTTAATAAATTCTTTGCATCCGAAGTGTTAGATGACGTTGTCGATGAAGGCGTACAAATTCACGGCGGTTACGGATTTATGCAAGAGTATCCAATTGAAAGAGCCTACCGCGATTCCCGAATTAACAGAATCTTTGAAGGGACGAATGAAATCAACCGTCTCTTGGTGCCAGGAACTTTCTTGAAAAAAGCATTCAAAGGGGAACTGCCGTTGTTCCAAAAAGCTATGGCGCTTCAAGAGGAATTAATGATGTTAATGCCGGAAGATCCAGGCGATGAGACGCTTGCTCAAGAAAAATATCTTGTGAAAAATGCCAAGAAAATTGGTTTATTAGCAGCCGGATTGGCAGCACAGAAATATGGCAAGGCGCTTGAAAAAGAGCAGGAAATCCTCGCCAACATTGCGGATATCGCTTCTAACGTCTATGCAATGGAATCCGTTGTCTTGCGTACAGAAAAGGCGGTTGCTAAAGAAGGAGTAGAAAAGAGCAGCCAAAAGCTTCTTTATACGCAAATCTTCTGTCAAGAAGCATTCAATGAAATCGAGGCAATTGCGAAAGAAACATTAGTAGCGATTGAACAAGGGGATACATTGCGGATGATGCTGTCCTCCCTTCGCAAATTTACGCGTCACACGCCAATCAACGTGATTGCGAAAAAACGTGAAGCAGCAGATGAAGTCATCGAAGCAGAATGCTATATCGTATAAATTGCACATGGCTCCCTTCACTGTTGAAGGGGGCTTTACTTTTTTGAAATTGAAAGATTGAATGCTAAGAAGAATATTTTTAAAAATATTGTAGGAAAGAAGAACTTTTTGAAAAATAATTCTTAGAGGAAGAAGGATTTTCACGAAATTAGTCGAATTTTTCCTATGGAGAACTTTTCAGGCCTCTAGTTAGGAATTTGAAAAACGTTATGGTACTATTCTATTGACGCGGTCACATTTTAGTAAAAGGCGGTGAAACCATGTCTCTGACTTTTTACTGGTATCCAAAGTGCGGCACTTGCCGGAACGCAAAGAAATGGCTGGATGCCCATCAGCTTTCCTATGATGAAGTACATATTGTTGAACAGCCCCCGACACGCGAACAGCTGCAGGCGTTTTATCAAAAAAGCGGCTTGGAATTAAAGAAATTTTTTAATACAAGCGGTTTAAAATATCGTGAATTAGGGATAAAAGATAAAATGAAATCTGCAACCGAGGATGAACTCCTTGATTTGCTGGCATCCGACGGGATGTTGATTAAAAGACCGATTTTAACGGATGGCGAGCATGTTACTGTCGGCTTTAAAGAAGAAGAGTATGAAAAAATGTGGCTTAAGTAAGCCCGCTCTTTACTAATGGAAATCGATTTTATTCGATGATAGATTTTAGAAAAAACAAATGGAGGGATTTAAGCTAATGAGTACACCAAAAGAATTACGTTATTCAGAAGAACACGAGTGGGTAAAGGTTGAAGGGGAAAAGGTGCGCATTGGGATTACTGACTTTGCACAACATGAGTTAGGAGATATCGTTTTCGTTGAACTCCCAGAGGTTGGCGATGAATTAACAGCTGACGAGCCATTTGGCAGCGTTGAATCTGTAAAAACTGTTTCTGAGCTTTATGCACCAGTCAGCGGTAAAGTGGTAGAAGTGAATGAAGATCTAAGCGACAGCCCTGAATTCGTCAATGAATCACCATATGAAAAAGCCTGGATGATTGTCGTTGAACTTTCCGATTCTAGCGAGTTGGACAAGCTGATGACAGCTGAACAATACGAAGAAATGACAAAGGAAGACTAATCATTAAATTTTTAAAAGCACCTTAGCGGGTGCTTTTTCTCTTAATTTTCCACCTTTTCTTCTACTAAAATGGGGAAACCTATCATAAAATAAAAAGTGTAGTGGTTGATTAAAGAGGCAAAACCCTATTTTTATACTGACAATAGTGATATAGTTAACATACAAAATCAATAGGGCACACGTAATCAATATTTTAGAATATGTTAACATAAACAACTTCTATTACAGGTGATGTGGATATGTATGATTCGTATGTTGACAAAGTTCTTATTGTCGAAGGAAAATCGGATAAGAATAAGGTAAAGAGTATCGTAAAGGAACCGGTCGAAATCATTTGTACCAATGGGACGATAAGTCATACCAAATTGGATGAATTGATCGATTTTCTCGAAGATAAGGATGTCTATATCCTAGTTGATGCTGATGCCGCCGGTGAGAAGCTTCGCAAACGGTTTAAACGGGAGTTTCCGCAAGCGGAACATTTATATATTGATCGTATGTATCGCGAGGTAGCGACCGCGCCGGTGCACCACTTGGCGACCGTCCTTCTGGGAGCGAACATCGATGTTCATAAAGAGTTTTTAGAAATGGGATAATGATTTATGAATGAATGGAATCGAAATGAGCTGGAAGCTTTCCTCGATGATGCGGAAAGCGGGCTAATCTATTTTTATACACCACTCTGCGGTACCTGTCAGCTTGCATCTAGAATGCTGCAAATCGTGGAGGAGTTAGTTACCGTTAAAATGGGTAAATTGAACTTGAACTTTTATCCGGATATAGCGGTTGAGTTTGCGATTGAAAGTGTACCGTGCCTGTTAATTGTTCAAGGAGGCAAGGTGAAAGAAACCCTGTATGCGTTTCATTCCGTACCCTACTTGCTTGAAAAAATGAAACAACATTTAAACTAAGCAGATGCGGGTTGCGTCTGCTTTTTGATTAAATGTTAGTAACCTGAGCCAGGCTAGCCGCCTGGCTTTTTCAATGTAAAAGAGACCGGTTAAATGCTAGCAGCGAGTAAAAACCTGATCAATGCTTTCCAGCTGCAAAAATAGGGTGATTTGATGAAAAAATGTTAGAGGAATCTAAAATTTCCTTATTTACAAAAACTTACCTCCTGGATTATGATACTTAGGGATACGAAATAATTGAAGGGGCGGAAACAAAATGGCCTTTTATCATAACTGGGCGGCGCAATTTAAAACGTATAATCGTAACATCAAGTTAAGCTTCATGGCTAATATTTTTACACAAATCGGCCTCGGTATTTTTATGGTAATTTATAATTTTTATATACGAAAACTCGGATACACAGAGGCGGTTAATGGCCAGGTCATTGCGATGACTTCGCTTGCCACAGCGATTATTTTAGTACCGGCAGGACTGATAAGTGACCGATACGGACGGAAAAAAGTGTTTTTTTATGGCATTTTGATCTCCGGTGCTGTATTACTTTTGCGGAGTATTTTTTCCACACAAGGAGTGCTTATCGGACTTGCTTTCACGAGCGGATTGACAATGGCTTTTCTGCAAGTATCTAGCATCCCATGGCTCGCGGAAAATTCGACGGCGGATCAAAGGGTGAATTTATTTAGTCTCCATTTCGCCTTTATGACTGCGGCAAATGTTGTAGGAAACCTGTTAGGCGGGACGTTAACGGACTTATTTTCCTTTTTTGTCAGTGATATCAATAGTATTCGTTTCACTTTGATTATTGGTGCTATCATTTATCTAATTGGTATCTTCCCAGCTACGAAATTCAACGAACCTCCGAAATCAAAACCAACCGTAAAAAAGACCGGTTCAGCCTCCTGGAAAAATGAAGGGGTGAGGTTGATCGTTTTATTTGCGATTGCCCAGCTATTGATTGGCTTCGGAGCAGGCCTTGTCATACCTTATCTTAACCTGTATTTTGCTGATCGCTTTCGTGCGTCCACCACATCTATCGGCTTAATCATCTCACTTGGGCAGGCGGCCACGGCCTTAGCGATGTTTATTGGGCCGCAAGTGGTCAAAAAAGTCGGCGACGTTAGGGCGGTAGTTTATTTGCAGCTGGCATCACTGCCATTCCTCTTACTAACTGCGTTTACAGAACATTTATGGCTGGCGGCACTTGGATTCTTGTTCCGTCAAGCGTTAATGAATGCTGGGAATCCGATTCAAATGTCGTTAATGATGTCGAAAGTTAACGACTCGATGAAGGGCCTCGCGAATTCCGTCAACCAAATGGTGTTTAATTTAGGGTGGGCGTTCATGGGGCCGGTTTCTACTGGGGTTGTTGTCAAATACGGCTCATATTGGGGCTATGCCTATGTTTTCACGATAACGGCAACTCTATATCTAATCGGTTCGGTCTATTTTTTCCTAGTTTTTAAAGGCTTTTCTGTTAAAAAAGATCTATCTGCAACAGCCAAAATTTCATAAAGATACGACATATTTCTCAGGAAATGATCGAAATGTTGAGGAAATAGGATGAGAATTGTCGAGTGATTAATAGAGGATTCCACTACTTTTTACTGAATTAGAAATATAAAAGTAAGTGACCGGAGTGGTGGAAATGATCGAAGCGGTAGAAGCATTTCTAGTAAAAGTAAAAGAACAAGGGCATATCCTTCCCTTGATACAGCAGGCGGATGTACAAATCAATCTTCAATGGGCGGAACAACAAAGCATACAGCTGATCATAAAAAGCGGCGGCATCTGCATCACTCACAATCCTGACTTTCAACAAAGGAAATACATGATTAGCGGTTCCCCAACCGCAATGATACAGCTGATTGAAGGGACGGAAAGACTGCGGGTTCTTGAACAGCAGGGACAACTAAAAATCATCGCGCCATTAAGAACCATTCTTTTACTAGAATCAATCTTCTTTTTAACAAAAGCAGAGTTGGCAAAAATAATTTAAACAAAGCTATTGACTCGGAATTAAACTTCATGTAAAGTATTATTTAAATATTCTATTAATAAAAACAATTCAATAAAGCATTCTTATCAAGAGTGGCGGAGGGACTGGCCCTTAGAAGCCCGGCAACCGGTTTGGACACGGTGCTAAATCCAGCAGAGCGTTAGTGCTCTGGGAGATGAGAAGAGAGCCCCCCCCTCTTCTTATGAAGTGGGGTTTTGTTATTTAACAATAAAAGGAGGAAGCGAGAATGGCAGAAAATCAAAAAAAGTATCGGTTTGAAACATTAAGTGTTCATGGAGGATTATCACCGGATCCGGTAACGGGTGCACGTGCGGTTCCAATCTATCAAAACAACGCCTATCAATTTAAAAATACTGAGCACGCAGCGAACCTATTCAGCTTAGCGGAGCCAGGTTACATATATACCCGGATTCACAATCCAACGACAACCGTTTTTGAAGAAAGGGTTGCATTATTAGAAGGCGGCGTCGGTGCACTTGCCGTTGCTAGCGGAATGGCGGCGATTACCCTTGCAATTTTAAATATTGCTGAAGCAGGGGATGAAATTGTTTCTGCCGCAAACCTTTATGGAGGAACCTACAATTTATTTGCCGTTACTCTTCCTAAATACGGAATCAATGTAAAATTTGTTGATGGGGATGATCCTGAAAACTTCCGTGCAGCGATTACGGAAAAAACAAAGGCCGTTTTTGCCGAAACGATTGGTAATCCAAGCTTGCGCGTCCTCGATATTGAAAAAGTAGCGGATGTTGCTCATGAGGCAGGCGTACCTTTAATCATTGACAATACCTTTGCGACGCCATATCTGTGCCGGCCAATTGAGTATGGTGCAGATATTGTCGTCCACTCGGCGACGAAATGGCTGTTAGGGAATGGAACGTCCACAGGCGGAATCATTGTTGACGGCGGTAAGTTTGATTGGAATTCACCGAAATTCCCAGGCTTCACAACTCCGGATTCCAGCTATCATGATTTGGTCTATGCTGAAGCACTTGGTGCAATTGCGTATATTATTAAAGCCCGCGTGCAGTTATTGCGTGACCTTGGCCCTGCCTTAAGTCCACAAAATGCCTTCCAATTTACTCTTGGACTTGAAACCCTTCATGTTCGGATGAAGGAGCATGTGGCCAATACGAAAGAAGTGGTCGATTATTTGGAAAATCATCCAGCAGTTGACTGGGTTTCCTACCCAGGGCATGCTTCACACCCTGACCATGAACTAGCAAAAAAATACTTACCAAAAGGTGCAGGTTCAATGGTCGTTTTCGGAATTAAGGGTGGTAAAGAAGCAGGAGCAAAACTAATTGATTCCTTATCACTTTGGGCGCATGTGGCCAATGTAGGCGATGCAAAAAGCTTGATCATTCACCCGGCAAGTACGACGCATCAGCAATTAGATGCGGAAGGACTAAAGGCTGCGGGTGTATCAGAGGATTTAATCCGTCTTTCGATTGGAATCGAAAATGTTGAGGACTTAATTGAGGATCTTGAATCTGCGATTGAAGCGGCAACAGGATTATCGTCATTGAAGACTAATGCCTAAATTTACCTAAATCCATTTTTCCGAATATGAAGAATTATTCGTTGACACCCCTATTTATCCATGATACGATAGCTTTCGTAATCTAATTACTGAAATATTAACGTGTTAATTGAATATAGAATGCTGTAAGCTCTTATCAAGAGAGGTGGAGGGATGTGCCCGATGAAGCCCGGCAACCGTCAATTATTGAAATGGTGCCAATTCACACAAAGCAATTGCTTTGGGAGATGGGAGAAAGGTTTAGTTCGTGATGCCTTTCTGCCTATGCAGAGAGGCTTTTTATTTTTTAAAATATTTTTTCCCAAACAGTCAAACCCTATATTTAACTAACTGGTAATCAGGATAAGAAGCAGGTGATTCAATGATTTCAATAAAAAATGTCCGTAAGATTTTTCCTTCCAAGCAAGGTGAATTGAAGGCAGTTGATGAAGTCAACCTTGAAATTCAAGAAGGAGAAATTTTCGGAGTGATTGGTTATAGTGGGGCCGGGAAGAGTACCCTCATCCGCATGTTAAACGGGCTGGAGCTTCCAACCGATGGAAGCGTGACAGTTGCCGGCAGAGTGATTTCAAAGATTAAGGGTGCTCAACTTAGACAAGCCCGTCAGGAAATTAGCATGATTTTCCAGCATTTTAACTTATTATGGTCGAGAACAGTGAGCGAGAATATTGCTTTTCCACTTGAAATAGCCGGTGTCAAAGGCGATCAAAGAAAAAAACGAGTGGCTGAGCTGATCAAGCTGGTTGGCTTGGAAGGTAGAGAAAATGCCTATCCATCACAATTAAGCGGCGGCCAAAAGCAGCGGGTCGGGATTGCCAGAGCACTCGCCAATAATCCCAAAGTATTGCTTTGTGATGAGGCCACTTCGGCTCTCGATCCGCAAACAACCGATTCCATTTTGGAATTGTTAGTGGATATTAATAAGCGCCTTGGGTTAACCATTGTTTTGATTACCCATGAAATGCATGTCATTCGAAAAATCTGTCATCGTGTTGCGGTAATGGAAAGCGGCAGGGTTGTTGAGCTTGGATCAGTGCTTGATGTGTTTAAAAACCCGCAGCAGCCGATTACGAAACGATTTGTCCAGCAAGTGACGGAACCTGAAGAAACGAAAGAAACAATCGAACATCTAATCGAACGTTATCCGAGAGGACAAGTGGTTCAGCTCTCATTTGTCGGTGAAGCAGCAGAACAGCCATTAATCACAAATATCATACGTGATTATGATGTGATCGTTAATATTTTACAAGGGAAAATTTCTCACACCCAAAACGGATCATACGGTACATTATTCATTCACTTAGATGGGCAGGCTCCCGAGATAGAGAAAGCCATCGATTATATTCACTCACAGCAAGTCGGCGTGGAGGTGATCAGTAATGGCTGATTTTATGGAAATGATAAAGTGGGAAAATTTATTAGAGGCCACGCGAGAAACACTTTATATGACTTCCATTTCAGTGTTTGCTACCTTTGTTTTAGGATTATTGCTTGGTCTGTTGTTGTTTTTAACAGATAAAGACAATATTTGGGCAAACCGGACAGTGAATGTCATTATTGCCGGGTTTGTTAATATTTTCAGATCCATCCCGTTTATTATTTTAATTGTGTTATTGATTCCTTTTACTAAATTATTATTAGGGACTATGCTTGGTGCCAATGCGGCTTTGCCGGCCCTGATTATTGGAGCAGCTCCTTTCTATGCTCGAATGGTGGAAATTGCCTTAAGAGAAATCGATAAAGGTGTGATTGAAGCATCACAATCGATGGGAGCCACACATAGTCATATCATTTTTAAAGTATTAATACCGGAATCTTTACCGGCATTAATTTCTGGGATTACCGTCACGGCCATATCACTAGTAGGCTTTACAGCAATGGCTGGTGTTATTGGTGCCGGAGGACTTGGCCATTTTGCTTATCTTGAAGGTTTTCAGCGCAATAGGCCGTTAGTGACTTTAGTTGCAACCATCGCGATTTTAGTTTTAGTTTTTATTATCCAATTTGTTGGAGATTATTTTACAAATAAAACAGATAAACGATAACAGGAGGAGTTTACTAATGAAAAAATTACTAAGTGTTCTTTTCATTGCATTCGCAGTGTTTGCCCTGACTGCGTGCGGCGGGGAAAAAAATGATACCGCTAAAAAGGGTGACAGCAAGAAATTAGTGGTTGGTGCATCAGCAGTACCACATGCGGAAGTGTTAGAAGCGGCAAAACCTTTATTAAAAGAAAAAGGCATTGATCTAGAAATCAAAGTTTTCCAAGATTACATCCTGCCAAACGTAGCTTTAAGAGATAAAGAACTCGATGCAAACTATTTTCAAACACCAGGGTATTTAGACCTTCAAATGAAAGAAAACAAGGACTTTGATTTTGTTAGCGTTGGTGAAATCCATAAGGAACCAATTGGAATTTATTCTAAAAAATATAAAAGCTTAAAAGACCTTCCAAAAGGTGCGAAAATTATTATGAGTGATTCACTAAGTGATCATGGACGTATCTTACCTATTTTTGAAAAAGAAGGATTAATTAAACTTAAAGAAGGCGTTGGCGCCAATGCAAGAGTTGAGGATATTGTTGAAAATCCAAAGGACCTTGATTTCTCTACTTTAATTGAAGCGAAGTTATTAGCCTCTTCTTTCGATAGCGGTGAAGGGGATGCGGTGGTTATTAATACCAACTATGCATTAGAAGGCGGTATTGACATCGGTAAGTACGGAATTGCATTTGAAGGCCAAGACGTTGTGCCGGCAAACCTTGTGGTTGTTCGTTCAGAGGATAAAAACAGAGAAGAAATCAAAACACTTGTAGAAGTGCTTCGTTCAAAAGAAATCCAAGATTTCATTCTTGATAAATACAAAGGTGCGGTTGTATTATCCAAGTAATATATTAAATAGGAAGAAAGATACAAGTCAGTGATTCCCATCACTGGCTTTTCCTATTTCACTTGGAGCGGTGTTCACATGTACATGATTCCCGACAATTGGGTAAAAATAGAAACGACTTCGACCTTTAAATCAGTTGGAATTGTCCAAAAAATGAGGTATGATTTTAAACGGGCCCAATTTACATAACGGTTTATTGACTGAATTTTCTCATAAAGTACACTCTTATTCTCAATTAGAAGATGCTTAATGAAAATAGTAACTTTGTTTTTACTGTTTAGGAGTTGCTAATACATTTCATTTGTTATAAGATTGTAATGAGAATAAAGTGAGAATAGAAGTATAGACCTAATTGGTCAAGATGATACAAAACTTTCTTTTTGGAGGTATAGATATGGCTGGATCAACTTTAACGATCAAAGATTTACATGTAGAAATTGATGGGAAAGAAATTTTAAAAGGTGTTAACCTTGAAATAAAGGGTGGCGAAATTCACGCAATCATGGGGCCGAACGGTACTGGTAAATCCACGTTATCATCGGCAATCATGGGGCACCCAAAATACGAAGTCACTGGCGGAAACATTACGTTAGATGGCCAAAACGTGCTTGAAATGGAAGTAGATGAGCGCGCACGCGCAGGTCTATTCTTAGCAATGCAATATCCAAGCGAGATTAACGGCGTAACAAATGCTGACTTTTTACGTTCAGCACTCAACAGCCGTCGCGGCGAAGGAAACGAGATTTCACTAATGAAATTTATCCGTCAAATGGATAAACAAATGGAATTCCTTGAAATGGATCTGGATATGGCACAGCGTTACTTAAACGAAGGTTTCTCCGGCGGAGAAAAGAAGCGTAACGAAATTTTGCAATTAATGATGCTTCAGCCTAAAATTGCCATCTTGGATGAAATCGACTCCGGATTAGATATCGATGCGCTAAAGGTTGTTTCTAAAGGAATCAATGAAATGCGCGGCGAAGAATTCGGCTGCTTAGTCATCACTCACTATCAACGTTTGTTAAACTATATCACTCCTGACTACGTGCACGTTATGATGCAAGGCCGTATTGTTAAATCAGGCGGTCCGGAACTGGCACAACGCTTAGAAGCAGAAGGATATGACTGGATCAAGCAAGAACTTGGAATTGAAGATGAAACAGTTGGGCAAGAAGCGTAAGTTAGGAGGATTAAAATGACAACAGAAACAAAATTACCATTTGATAAAGGTTTTGTAAGTTCTTTTTCAAAAGAAATGAACGAACCTGCATGGTTTGAAGAGTTTCGTCTAAAGGCATTACAAGATTTCGAACAACTGCCAATGCCTAGACCTGATAAAACGAAAATAGATAAATGGAATTTTACGCAATTTAATCAACATACAGTAAAAAGCGATGGCTTTGCCTCTCTAGCTGACCTGCCGGAGGAAGTAAAGGCATTGGTTGATTTGGAAGCGGGAAGTCAGAATTTGTATATTCAACGAAATCAAACCCCTGCATTTTTAACTTTATCAGAAGATCTAAAAAGCAAAGGTGTAATCTTCACTGATATTTTCACGGCAGCAAGGGAACACGGGGACTTGTTGAAAAAATATTATATGACGCAAGCAATTAACGTGGATGAACACCGTTTGACTGCTCTTCACGCTGCACTTGTAAATGGCGGAGTTTTCTTGTACGTTCCAAAAAACGTAGAAATATCCGAACCGATTCAAGCTGTATATGTACATGATAATAAAGAAGCTAATTTGTTTAACCATGTGATTGTTGTCGCAGATGACAATAGTTCCGTCACATATGTGGAAAACTATATTTCTACAATGGAAACATCGAATACGTTAGTTAACATCTTGTCCGAAGTGATTGCCAATGTAAACGCGAAGATCCAATATGGTGCGGTTGATACATTAGCTAATGGTGTTACCACTTATGTTAATCGCCGCGGTGTTGCAGGCAGAGATGCCAACATTGAATGGTCACTGGGTTTGATGAACGAAGGAAATACGATCTCAGAAAACACCACTAATTTACTTGGCGATGGGTCCAATGGCGATACTAAAACAGTTGTTGTCGGTCGCGGCGACCAAACGCAAAACTTTACTACTAAGGTTGTTCACTTTGGAAAGCATACTACCGGGAATATTTTAAATCACGGGGTAGTTAAGGATAGTGCTACATCTATCTTTAACGGAATCGGCAAAATTGAACATGGTGCCTCTAAATCAGATGCGGAACAAACTTCACGTGTTCTGATGCTCAGTGAAAAAGCACGCGGCGACGCCAATCCTATTTTGCTGATTGATGAAGATGATGTTGTGGCAGGACATGCAGCCTCTGTAGGCCGCGTTGATCCATTGCAACTGTATTATTTAATGAGCCGCGGAGTTCCTAAACATGAAGCGGAACGTTTAGTCATTCATGGTTTCCTAGCACCAGTCGTGAATCAACTTCCGATTGAAGGAGTAAAGAAACAGCTTGTCGAAGTGATTGAAAGGAAAGTACGCTAATGAATATCCAGGATATTCGTAAACAATTTCCGATACTCGATCAAGAGGTAAATGGCAAGCCGCTCGTTTATTTGGATAGTTCGGCAACTTCACAGAAGCCGCTTCAGGTAATCGAGGCTGTTGATAAATATTATCGTGAAATCAATTCCAATGTCCATCGCGGTGTTCATACGCTTGGAACTAGAGCTACGGATGCATATGAAGGGGCAAGGGAAAAGGTTCGCAAGTTTATAAATGCGAAATCGACGCAGGAAGTTATTTTTACTAGAGGAACAACCACTTCAATTAATACCGTGGCAGCAAGCTATGCTGCTGCGAATGTAAAAGAAGGCGACGAAATCGTCATTACCTATATGGAGCATCACAGTAATATTATTCCCTGGCAGCAGGTTGCAAGACGGACGGGTGCGCAGTTAAAGTACATTCCATTGCAAGAGGATGGCACCATTTCACTTGATGATGTCCGTGCAACTGTAACGGAAAATACAAAAATTGTGTCTGTCATGCAGGTGTCAAACGTACTTGGCGTGATCAATCCTGTTAAAGAAATTGCCCAGATTGCCCATGAAAATGGTGCCATCATGGTGGTCGATGGTGCCCAAAGTGTGCCGCACATGAAGATTGATGTCCAAGACCTGGATTGTGATTTTCTTGCTTTTTCCGGACACAAAATGTGTGCTCCTACTGGCATAGGTGTTCTTTATGGAAAAAAACATCTTCTAGAAAATATGGAGCCAATTGAATTTGGCGGCGAAATGATTGATTTTGTTCATTTGTACGAATCAACCTGGAAAGAGCTGCCGTGGAAATTCGAAGGCGGTACGCCAATTATTGCCGGAGCGATCGGACTTGGCGCAGCAATTGACTTTTTAAATGAAATTGGTTTAGACAATATTGCCGAGCATGAACATAAGCTTGCTGCCTATGCATTAGAAAAAATGTCAACCGTTGAAGGAATGACCATTTACGGACCGCATGATGCAGCCAAGCGTGCAGGACTTGTGACGTTTAATATTGAAGATGTCCATCCGCATGATGTGGCAACCGTATTAGATGCAGAAGGAATTGCTGTACGTGCCGGACATCATTGTGCACAGCCGCTGATGAGATGGCTGAAAGCTTCAGCTACAGCGCGAGCAAGCTTCTATTTATATAATTCTGAAGAGGATATTGATAAACTCGTTGAAGGGCTTGTCAAAACAAAGGAGTATTTCAGCGATGTCTTCTAATTTAGATGCACTTTACCGAAGAGTGATTATGGACCATTATAAAAAACCCCGCAATCGCGGTGTGTTGGAAGATGGAAGTCATACCATTAACATGAACAACCCAACCTGCGGTGACCGGATTCAATTGACATTTAAAGTGGAAAATGGAATCGTTGAGGATGCAAGATTTGAGGGCGAAGGCTGCTCGATTTCAATGTCATCCGCCTCAATGATGACGCAGGCAATCAAAGGGAAAAAGGTCGAAGATGCGATCCAATTATCACATATTTTTTCTGAAATGATGTTAGGCAAAGAGCCAGACGATTCGATTGATTTAGGTGATATTGAAGCACTTCAAGGTGTAGCCAAATTTCCAGCCCGCATCAAATGCGCGACATTAGCGTGGAAGGCGATGGAAAAAGGCTTGAAGGAAGAGGAACAACAATAAAACGCTGGGGTGCTCTAGCCCCATCGTTTAAGAATGGAGGAATACGACGATGGCTAAAAAGATGCCTGAGATCGGTGATTATAAATATGGTTTTGCCGATAAAGACGTTTCCATATTCCGATCAAAACGTGGATTAACACGTGAGATTGTTGAAGAGATTTCAAAAATGAAAAGTGAACCGCAGTGGATGTTAGACTTCCGCTTAAAATCACTGGAGCATTTTTACAAAATGCCAATGCCGCAATGGGGCGGAGATTTAAATTCATTAAACTTCGATGAGATTACCTATTACGTTAAGCCGTCTGAGAAGTCTGAGAAATCTTGGGATGAAGTGCCGGAAGAAATTAAGGCAACCTTCGATAAGCTGGGAATTCCTGAAGCTGAGCAAAAGTATCTTGCCGGGGTTTCGGCTCAATATGAGTCCGAGGTTGTTTACCACAACATGAAGGAAGACCTAGAAGAATTAGGTATAGTCTTTAAGGATACCGATTCTGCCTTACGTGAAAATGAAGATATTTTCCGTGAACACTGGGCAAAGGTAATTCCACCAACTGATAACAAATTTGCGGCACTAAACTCTGCAGTTTGGTCAGGTGGATCGTTTATTTATGTACCGCCTGGTATCAAAGTAGATACTCCATTACAGGCGTATTTCCGAATTAACTCCGAAAACATGGGGCAATTCGAACGGACGCTGATTATCGTTGATGAGGGCGCGCATGTCCATTACGTTGAGGGCTGTACCGCTCCGGTTTATACAACGAACTCCTTGCATAGTGCGGTTGTTGAAATTGTCATTAAAAAGGATGCTTACTGCCGTTATACAACGATCCAAAACTGGGCAAACAACGTGTATAACCTTGTAACAAAACGTGCTGTCTGTGAAGAAAACGCAACGATGGAATGGATTGACGGTAATATCGGTTCTAAATTAACGATGAAATACCCAGCGGTTATTTTAAAAGGTGAAGGCGCCCGCGGCATGACGTTATCCATCGCGATTGCCGGTAAAGGCCAGCACCAAGATGCCGGAGCAAAAATGATTCACTTAGCTCCAAATACATCTTCCACTATCGTTTCGAAATCCATTTCGAAGCACGGCGGGAAAGTAACTTACCGTGGGATCGTTCAGTTTGGCCGCAAAGCCGATGGCGCCCGTGCCAACATTGAATGTGATACGTTGATTATGGATAATCAATCAACATCTGATACCATTCCATACAACGAAATCCTAAATGACAATATCTCTCTTGAGCACGAAGCGAAAGTTTCGAAAGTATCTGAAGAGCAGCTCTTCTACTTGATGAGCCGCGGTATTTCAGAACAAGAAGCTACTGAGATGATTGTAATGGGCTTCATCGAGCCATTTACAAAAGAACTGCCAATGGAATACGCCGTCGAAATGAACCGATTAATCAAGTTCGAGATGGAAGGATCCATCGGTTAATATCGTTGAAAAATTTCCCCGCTTGCTGCGTTAGCAGGCGGGTTTTTGCGTTGCAGATGTGATTTACTGTCGTTTGAGAAGAGTTTACTGTTGGATAGAGGCGGCTTACTGTCATATAAGGTTTATTTACTGTCGGATAACACAAATTACCTGTCTATTGGAAAGGTTACTGTCGGATAACAGTTGGTTACTGTCGAATAAGATTTGTTCACTGTCGGATAACAGCAAATTACTGTCGTTATCCTTTCCAATATTAAAAGGAAGCTTCGTAAATCGAAAAATCTAGCATCTTCTAAAATTGGTTATGCTATTATTAATAAATGGAGGTGAGCTTCTTGATCTATATTGGTGTAACGGGTTGGGGAGACCACGACAGCTTATACCCCAGTCACACGCCCTCACGTGATAAACTTAAGGAATACGCAGGTCATTTTCCGACCGTTGAAGTCGATACCGCTTTCTACGCCATTCAGCCAAAAAGAAATGCTGAAAAGTGGGTCAGTGAAACGCCAGAGAGCTTCCAGTTTATCGTAAAAGCCTATCAAGGGATGACAGGTCACCAACGTGGCGAAATCCCATTTGAAAGCAAACAAGCGATGTTCAGCGCCTTTAAAGAGTCATTGGAACCATACATACAACAAAATAAATTAGCCATGGTCCTGTTTCAATTTCCGCCGTGGTTTGCCTGCAAACGAGAAAATGTAGATTATTTAAGATGGTGTAAACATGAAATGGAGGATATACCCTGTGCATTGGAATTTAGGCATCAATCCTGGTTTGCACCTCAATATCGCCGCCAAACTCTTGATTTTATGAAGGCAGAGAAATGGATTCACAGCATTTGTGATGAACCTCAATCCGGGGAAGGGTCTGTCCCAACAGTACTGGAGACGACTAGTGCTAGTCAGGTACTTGTTAGATTTCACGGCCGCAATGTTCATGGCTGGCAAAAGCGAAACGCCGAAAACTGGCGCGAGGTCCGCTATCTTTATCGCTATAATCATCAAGAGCTGGAAGAGTGGGCCAAACGCGTCCAATGTTTAGCGCAACAAACCACTAACATCTATCTCCTGTTTAACAACAACTCCGGCGGCGACGCGGCGGACAATGCCAAAGAAATGATGAAACTTTTACATATTGAATATGAAGGGCTCGCTCCAAGGCAGCTGGATTTATTTAATTAGACATACACTAGAAGGTGAAAACAAAATGGAATGGATTATTTTAGTTTTAGTAGGGCTGGTTGCGAGCTCACTAGGCTCGCTGATTGGCATGGGGGGAGGCATCATTGTTGTCCCTGCTTTGCTGTACTTAGCAACCTTGTCAACATTCAGCCACCTGACACCGCAGGTAGTAGTCGGGACATCTCTTTTTACGATGATTTTTACCGGGCTATCCTCTACGTTAGCCTATATGAAACTTAAAACGGTTGATTATAAAAGCGGATTAATATTTCTGATTGGCAGTGGGCCGGGGAGCATCCTTGGTGCATGGGTAACAGAAAAATTAGAGTTGCACTCTTTCAATATTTATTTCGGACTATTTATTCTGTTTGTCTCGATTGTAATGGTCGCTAAGGATAAATTAAAGCCTCTGCCGTATCAGAAAGATAAGGGAATTGTCCGGAGCTTTACCGACAATAGCGGGAAAACCTTTGACTATGGTTTTAGTCCGATTCTAGCCGTCGTCATTTCCTTCATTGTCGGCTTTTTATCAGGGATTTTCGGGATTGGCGGCGGCTCGCTGATGGTGCCAACGATGATCTTGCTATTTTTCTTTCCGCCGCACGTGGCAACGGCGACATCGATGTTTATGATTTTACCAACATCGATCTTGAGTTCCATCACCCATATCACCCTGGGGAATGTGGATTGGCTTTATGCATTGGCACTGATACCGGGGGCATGGATTGGCGCGAAGGTTGGCGTGCTTTTAAATTCCAAATTAAAGAGTAAAACCATTGTTCTGATTATCAGAATTATCCTTGTGGTGGTAGCCGTTCGCTTAATTTATCAAGGGATTACAGGGTAAGGTAGAAAAATGGAAACCATACATCTATACCATACAAATGATTTTCACAGTCACTTAGAACATTGGCCGCGAATACAGCAGTTTCTTTTGCAGAAAAAACAATTACATCAGCAGCAAGGTGAGGACGTCTTTCTCTTTGATATCGGCGATTTCATTGACCGCTGGCATCCGTATACGGAAGCAACGAAAGGGAAAGGGAATATCCCCCTGTTAAATGAGTGCCAGTTTACCGCGGCTGCGATAGGGAATAACGAAGGAGTAAACCTTCCTTTTGACGATTTAGATCAGCTTTACAGCGATGCTGAGTTCGATGTTCTTGCTGCAAACTTTTATTACCAAAATGGCAGTTATCCGCAATGGGTAAAACCCTATAAGATCTATCAAACACAAAAGGGAACTCGACTGGGCGTAATCGGTCTTACCGCACCCTTTACACATCTATATGATTTGCTTGGGTGGAGGCTGACAGATCCAATCTCCGAGCTTAAAAAATGGCTTGAACCCCTAGAGAAAGAATCGGACTTCATTATCCTGCTGTCCCATCTCGGCATCCATGATGATGAACGGATTGCAGCAGCATTCCCGGAAATCGATGTTATCTTAGGAGCTCACACCCATCACTTTTTTGAAAAAGGAGAGCTTGTCGGGTCTACACTTCTTGGTGCTGCAGGAAAGTACGGTTTTTATGTTGGCAAGATGACAATTCACCTTAATGAACAAAAGGCTGTCACTCGTAAGGAGGCACTTCTATATGACTTTAACGATCTTCCAATTGTTCCAAATGAACAGGAACAAATTATTGCTTTTTTAAACAAAGGGAAGGATCTGTTAAGCCATAAGGTCACAACTCTCAGCGAGCCATTGTTGCACCATCCATTTCAGGAAACCAATTTTTCACGTTTGTTATCGAAGACATTAAGAGAATGGTGCCAGGCTGACTGTGCGATGATTAATGCGGGGCTTCTTTTAGGCACATTATCTGAAGAGGTGACAACATACGATTTGCTCGAGGTTTGCCCACACCCGATCAATCCGTGTGTAGTCAAATTGACGGGAAAAGAATTATTGGAGATCCTATCTCAAACCATGGACGAGAGCTTACATCACAGGCAAATAAAAGGCCTCGGTTTTAGAGGGACCGTTTTAGGAATATTTGTTTATGATGGAATTTGCTTTGAGAAAAATAAAATTTTCATTCAGGGCAGCGAATTAAAGCTGGACAGCAACTATACATTAGCTCTCCCCGATATGTTTACTTTTGGCCATTTTTTCACAGAAGTACTGCCGCAGAAGCAGAAGAACTATTTTCTGCCGGAATTTTTGCGTGATTTATTGAAATGGAAGCTTGAGATGCCAACCTAGCCCATCACGAATTTTCCTTCGCAAACATACTGTGATAGTGAGGAAAGGAGTGTGGGACCCTTTGATTGAGCTTTCACCAATTGAAATTAACGGCCATACTTTCGTGGCTGTGACAGTTATACTACCAAAAACCACCCTTTTAACGGTGTCAAATGATAAAGGCTATATTATGTGCGGTGCTTTAGATGTTGGCCTATTAAATAAAAAATTAAAGGATCGCAAAATCATTGCCGGCCGGGCTGTCGGCGTTCGAACGATTGATCAGCTCCTAAATGCCCCTTTAGAGTCAGTAACTGTAGAGGCAGAAGAATTAGGGATTCATCAGGGGATGATCGGAAAAGACGCCTTGCTAAAAATGGTTTAAAGCTTGCTAAAAAAGCAGGCTTTTTTTCATGGGCTAGTTCATCTCTTCTTAGCATACACATAGCATGAAGGGGGGATTTCTTTGGCAAAGTTCCGACGGCGGCGATTTTTCAAGCGTGGGCCGCTGCCATTCCGATATGTGATGCTGCTGACTTTCGTCTTTTTCCTATTCTCTACTGCTGCCAGTTTGATGCTGGTAAACAAGGGAATTGAGCCGGCCTTAATGAGATATGCGGAATCAGAAACCCGTAATATTGCATCCCTTGTCATTAATAGAGCCATAACGAAACGTACTACCAATGTGGGGGAAAATAATCAGGTTATTAAAATTACGGAAAGCAGTGATGGAAAAAAGCAAAACGCCGAATTGAATACTGATTTGATCAATCGGGTGTTAGCAGAAACCACTGCCCAAATTCAAAAGAATTTAAAAACAGCCAAGAAGGGGGATATTGCCTTATTAGAGTCAGATGTGGAAATTGAAACAGAAAACACCGGTAAAGAAGATGGAATTGTTTGGTATGTGCCATTAGGCCAGGCAACCAATATTTCATTATTAGGGAATATTGGACCTAAAATTCCGGTTAAATTCCATGCGATTGGTGAAGTGGAGCCGGATGTTCATATTGAACCAAAACAAATGGGAATCAATAGTGTCTGGATCCAGGTCTCTGTTGAAATCGAAGTATCTGTCCAAATTATCACTCCATTTGCAACAAAAATTACCAAGTTAAAACAAAGCATTCCGGTTGGGGGAAGGTTGGTAGAAGGAGAAGTTCCGCAATTTTATAACAGCGGCGGCGGTATCACACCATCCATTCAGTTACCGGAAAAGAAAACAGATACGAAAAAATCAGGAAATTAAAAGGACTATCCTCCCAAGGACAGTCCTATTTCCGTTTCATATTCATTCGCTCCAGGCGTTTCCATTTTGCTAAATGCGGGTACGGGTCAAATGACCATTCCGTTATCCCATTGTCCTTATACATTCCGTAATGTAAATGGGGCGGGAATTTCCCGGAAGTCCCCGGCGGACCGTATCCGGAGCTGCCAACACCGCCGATGACCATGCCGGGCTCAACGATTTGACCAACCCTTAAATCTTTGGCAAACCCACTTAGGTGGGCTAAGTAATGATAGGTGTTATTGATATCGCGGATGCCGATTCTCCAGCCGCCGAACTTGTTCCAGCCCTTCATTTCAATAATTCCATAACTTGTCGCACGGACCGGTACCCCGTAACCAGCGAAAATGTCCGTTCCTTCATGCATCCTTCTTCCGCCCCAGCCGCGTGCATCCCCCCATGTACTGCGATAACTGTGATTGCTGTGAAGAGGCACAGGGAAGACTTGTTTATCTAAATCAAGACGGCCGAAATGCCGATAAATTTTCGCCTTACCGGCAATAATACTTACCGTTTTATCACGATGATAGTAATTCCATAACCCGATTTTTATATTCTCATGATCTACACCATATGAAAGAAGATAGTTGGCAAACGCATATAAAACATCCTCATCACTCTTCAAGCTCGCTTTTCCATCCCCGTCGCCATCGACACCTATTCCATTAAAAAATTGGATAATAGCCGGATTTTCTTCCGATGGGTTTGGATTTGTTAAGCCTGCCCATTGGCCCGGCTTGAAATATATCGAAATGGTACTTTCAGGCTTTGGCAAATCGCGACGTGCAAAACGGATACTTCTTTCATATTGATCAATGGCCGCTAAATAATACCAAGGAATCTGAGTAACTGTTTCCATCTTTTTATATAGCTTCATTCTTTCCTGATAGGGATCAGGTTCTTCTTTTGCGTGAGCATCCCTGACAGACAATGGTGAAGTTAAGAGCATAAGGATCGTTCCAATTATGAGAACAGCCCGCAACAGAGATCCTCCTTCCAATTAAGGTACAAAGTTAGTTTATGATTATTAGTCCATTTCATTAGGGTTAATAATTGGTAATCGAAAACGGAATCATTAAACGACGGGAAAGGATCAGTAAAAAAGACATGATCTTAATAATTTGATTCCTTGTCGTTCCTATTCCAGTATGATAAAGTGACATCAGAAGAGGTTTCACTTTCAGACATATTGGGATTTCAAGGAGTGTAAAAATTGAGCCAAAAAGAAGAAGTTTTACGTAAGCCGGAATGGCTAAAAATAAAGTTAAACACGAATGAATCTTATACGGGTTTAAAAAAAATGATGCGCGAAAAAAATCTTCATACGGTTTGTGAAGAGGCCCGCTGCCCTAACATTCACGAATGCTGGGCGGAAAGACGGACGGCGACATTTATGATTCTGGGAGATACTTGTACGCGTGCCTGCCGCTTCTGTGCCGTCAAAACAGGGCTGCCAACAGAGCTTGATTGGCAGGAGCCGGAAAGAGTAGCTGACTCTGTTCAATTAATGAACTTGAAGCATGTGGTCGTGACGGCAGTAGCCCGCGATGATTTAAAGGATGGCGGGGCAGCCGTTTTTGCGGAAACAGTAAGGGCGATTCGCCGGAAAAATCCATTTACAAGTATAGAAGTTCTTCCTTCTGATATGGGAGGCAAGGAAGAAAATTTACAGCTGTTAATGGATGCGAAACCGGATATTTTGAATCATAACATTGAGACAGTTAAACGGTTAACACCAAGAGTAAGAGCTCGTGCTAAATATGACCGGTCGCTTGAATTTCTTCGCCGTGCCAAAGAAATGCAGCCAAGCATTCCCACAAAATCAAGCTTAATGATTGGTCTTGGGGAGACAAAAGAAGAAATCCTGGAAGTCATGGATGATTTAAGAGCAAACAACGTTGATATCATGACGATTGGGCAATACCTGCAGCCGACCAAGAGTCATTTAAAGGTGCAAAAATACTATAGCCCGGATGAGTTTAATGAATTACAGCAAATTGCGATGAGTAAAGGCTTTAGCCACTGTCAAGCAGGCCCGCTTGTCCGTTCATCCTATCATGCCGATGAACAAGTCAATGCTGCTGCCAAACACAAACAAATGCTTGGAGAAACAGAAGTAAAAAAAGAAGCGTAAAAAAGAGTTCAGCCCCCGCAATAAAGGGCTGAACTTTTTTCTTTAGCGATTGCGCATATGGTCATCCTGGGTCATACCATTTGCATCTTCATTGGAATTTACAGCATGACCTTGTGGAGACTTTTTCATTTGCTTGATCAGCCCATTGACCACATTACGGGCATTTCTGCTATTTGAATCGGTATTAGCCAGATTTTCAACATCACGCATCAAGACTTTATTGTCGGTGACATACACATGATAATATCTAGGTACCACCGATAACGCAGACCGCTTCACTTGGTCTGCGGTTAAGTTGCGGTCCTTTGAATTGGTATCATAGGCAATCAACACTTCCTGATCTGTGACAAGTGTTGCAACATCATTTACGTTAGGAATACTTGTGCTTTGCTTGCTAATAATGTTAGCAACCTGCTCCCGATCAAGTGCGGTATAGTGATTATTTCCCATATTATCATTCGCCACCGGACTTTTTTGGTGGCGGACAAAGCCATAATTGTCGCTGACATTACGAATTCCCCGGCCGGCTTCTTCATTGTATAGTTCATGTCTTTTGTTATTTACGTTAATGGTATTACCGCTTTCCTCATATATATCGTTGCTGGCAGTATCCTTTGAGCACCCTGTTAAAGCGGTCATCGTACATAATCCAGCGATTATGATAAATTTTTTCAATTAAAAGCACCTCCTTTTATTAGAATAGCCAAAGGGATGATTTTTTTTCTTAGTAATTGATGGGGAATCGGTTATAATGGGTATTAGGTATTTGCTGGGCAAATGAGGTGAAATAGGATGATTGTGGTTAACAATACCGGATATGAAATTCTGCAGGAATATCGTGACGCGTATAATGAGGAAGCATTTAAAGCAAGGTACAGTGATATTTTATCGAGGTACGATTATATTGTAGGCGATTGGGGCTATGGGCAGCTTCGCCTGAAGGGTTTCTTCGACGATCAAAACCAAAAGGCTACATTTGATACAAAAATAAGCACACTGAGTGAGTACCTTTATGAATACTGCAATTTCGGCTGTGCCTATTTTGTTTTGAAAAAGGTAAAAAAATGAGAAGGTCAGGTAACCCTGAACCTTCTTTTTTATGCCTCCGAATAAGGCTCTTGTATATCTGTATCCGGGTCATCATGTGGCGGATGTGCACCTTCCATCTGCCGCGGTAAATCCTGATGCAGTGATTTAAATTCATAATTAAAAGCACTGTATTTCCGCTGTCCCTCTTTCCAAGGTGTACTCTTATTTTGCACTGGCTCGTCTTTTCTAATGGAGGAACCATACGAGCCTTCTGGAAACTCCTGGGCAGTGAGGAAATTTTGTTGTTGTTCAACCGTTGATAATTCTGTATATTTTTCTGAGTCCTTATTACCCATGCTTTCACTCCTTTACCCTTTAGTATTTCAAAGAGGGTGAAAAACATGTGAGGATCAAATGATTTCAGTTAAAAAACTGCGCAGTTCTTCCGCATCTTGCTCATTTAATTGAAAGGCAAATTCTAAGTATCCCTCTTCCTCCAAATCGTCCTGGCCGATAATGGCAAACCGATTTCCCTGGATATCAAGAACTAATGACTTTCCATAATGGCGATTCGTTTGAACAATCGCTAAATCAAAGCGCTGGTTTTCACCAACAAAACTGACAAATCTTGTTTTTGTATCTTCCGTATCATCGTATAAGAAAAAGCGTTCAGTCATGAAATGGTCTCCTTTAAGGTGTTCACTATTTTTCCATCTTCTTTATAGTATCAAATTTCAGGCCATGTTTCACTGATTTCTGATGGTGGAAAAATACGAACCATAGAAGGATTGTGTTACAATAAAAATGAAAGGGACTACATAGAGGGAAGTGGGCTAGATGTATTTTGTTGACAGAGAAAGAATTGAAGCATTCCTCCAATATTTAGAGACAAAAATTAATCTTTTTCACGAACAAAAGGATTGGTCAACACCGACTGAAAAGACCGCATTGGAGCGTTTATGTCAAATGATGCTTGAGGCAGTATTGGATGTGGGAAATGACATGATTGACGGCTTTATTATGCGGGACCCAGGCAGTTACGAGGACATTATCGATATTTTAATGGATGAAAAGGTTATCACTAAGGAAACGGGAGAAGCGTTTAAAAGCCTTATTCCATATCGGAAAATGCTTGTTCAGGATTACATGGACGTTGATCATCGTGAACTTCAGGAGCAGTTTGCTAAGTACCTTCCTGAATTCGGACGTTTTTCAGAGAATGTCCGTGAATACCTAACAAATGAATTAGGGCCTGTTTCGGCATTTAAAAATTGACCGTTATACGGTCTTTTTCTGTTTAACGGGAAAGATATTACTTAGGGGTGATAGGCATGAAAAAATATAAAGGTTATTTGATTGACCTAGATGGAACGATGTACAAAGGAACAGAGCGGATTGAAGCCGCGTCACGTTTTGTCCAACAGCTGCGTGAGCAAAAAATCCCTTATTTATTCGTAACGAATAATTCTTCGCGAACACCGGCGCAGGTGGCCGAAAAACTGCTCAGATTTGACATACCGGCGGACGAAAAGCTTGTATTCACCACAAGTCAGGCGACGGCCAATTATATAGTTGAACGAAAGAATGATGGTTCAGTTTATGTCATTGGCGAGGAAGGAATCCGGACTGCGATTGAGGAAAAAGGACTGAAATTCGCCGGAGAAGACGCCGAGTTTGTTGTTGTAGGAATTGACCGTGCAATTAGCTATGAAAAGTTGGCGGTTGCCTGCTTAGCTGTCCGCAATGGTGCGGTATTTATTTCAACCAATGGGGATATTGCCATTCCAACGGAGAGGGGACTGCTTCCGGGCAATGGATCGCTGACATCCGTTATTTCGGTTTCTACACAGACAAAACCGATTTTCATCGGCAAGCCTGAATCAATTATTATGGAACAAGCACTAAAGGTACTAGGAATCGCGAAAGAAGAAACGCTGATGGTTGGCGATAACTATGATACTGATATTGCAGCAGGAATGAATGCCGGAATGGACACGCTCCTTGTCCATACAGGGGTAACCACGAAGGAATTGCTTGCAGGCTACGGCCGTAAGCCAACCTATGCTATTGATACTTTGGATCAATGGGAATGTTAAAAGGATGGAAAACTCCATCCTTTTTTGGCTTCCTTTATTCCTTCTCTGCACGGGATGCTCGATGTGCCAGCCTGCTGGAAGCAGCAGCAGCGATTGCCCCGACAATATCATCTAAAAAGGTATGACATTCACCTGTTGATTTATCATTTAAATGTGCCAAAATTCCAGGCTTCAGTTTATCAATGTATCCATAATTGGTAAACCCGATGGAACCGTAAACATTCACAATCGAAAAGGCGAGGATCTCATCAACGCCATAAAGGCTTTCATCAGTTCCGATAATCGATTGCAATGGTTCTTCGAGCATTCCTTTTTCGGCGAGCATATCAAGCTGGATTCCAGTTATTAT
Organism: Bacillus sp. S3; assembly: GCF_005154805.1. Classification (GTDB taxonomy): domain Bacteria; phylum Bacillota; class Bacilli; order Bacillales; family Cytobacillaceae; genus Neobacillus. Next base: position 4,054,033 of record NZ_CP039727.1, on the reverse strand, counting down.
GGCATTTTGTACTTCACGTTTTGAAAGGACTCGTTCCACGTTAGCTAAGCAATCTTCCATCTTTAAATTTTCATGATATTTTTCCTGTAAAAAGAAGACTAAATCGGCCATGTCCTGTACTTCTACGCCTCTTTCTTTCAGCCATCTGCGTGCGGTTTCTTCGGTTAGATCTAGTTTTTTGTCGTCTGCCATCATTAATCACCTTTTCTTTAGTTTTCCACTATATATATACTTCATTTCCATATTATATGCAATTATTATGTAAAAGAGTAATTCAAATCCTTCCCTATATTTTTCCGAATTCTTAATCGTAAAAAAACAGGGAAGACAACAAGTTTTTCCATGCTGTTACATATACATGAGTTAAAAAAAGGTACAAAGACGGGGTGGTAAGATGCTTCAGAAAATGCTTGAAAACCAATATGGAATTACTGTGGAGGAATACGTAAAATTAGATGCCTATGATGCACTGAGAGGGAATGGCTGGCTCTATTTAATTTCGAATCCGGCTGGCAAGGAAGAAGCAGATATTTCCGAACTAGAAAAGATTGCTGAGCATTTACGGAATTATGGAGATCAAAACGTGCCTATTTTTTTACCGTCGAAGGAAGGCCAGTTAATTACAACATGGGAACAAAATAAATATTGTGTATTAGCAAGCCGGCAAATCGAAGAGGGCCGAAAAATAAAATTGGGCCGGAAACTGGCTAAATTCCATGAACGCGGCCGGAGGGTTCCTTTTCAAATCGAAAGGTCAAGCCGGATTGGGGAATGGAAGTCCTTGTGGGAAAAGCGTCTTGAGCAAATGGAAAGGGTGTGGAATGGTCTATTGTTTCAAACACCGGAAGATGAATTTGAACGCATGTTTATCGACTCTTTCCCATATTATCTTGGATTAACAGAGAATGCGATCCAATATTTAGTCGATTCTGAGCTTGATGATGAACCTGCTGAGACAGATAGCGGTACGGTTTGTCATGAGCGTTTTACCAATAAAACGTGGGGCCCTCATAATCAGTACATGATAAAAAATCCGTTTGACTGGGTATTTGACCATCGAAGCCGTGACTTAGCCGAGTGGACTAGGGAGCGCTATTTTCGCAATATCCAAACATATGATATGGAATTAAGACAGTTTTTTGAGGAATACCAAAGCGTTGCGCCGTTATCTTCCTTTTCTTGGCGCTTACTGTATTCCCGTTTAGTCTTTCCATTGCACTATTTCGATTGTATTGAAAGTTATTATATAACGCGTTCCGAACAGGAAAAGAAGGTATTAGAAGAGAGGCTTGGTAAAATATTGCGGCAATCAAGTGAGTATGAACGATTTTTAGCAGGTTTCTTCCAAATTTCAGGAGCGCCGATTAAACGGTTAAACCTGCCCCAGCTCGAATGGCTTTTTCAATAAGAAAAGCGGAAGCGGCCTGGTCAGCGGCGTATGGAATGAAGCGCATATAAATAAAGCGATTGCCATCTTCGGCAATCGCTATTTCCATTTATTAAAATACTTGTTCTACTTCAACGACGCCAGGTACTTCTTCCAAAAGTGCTCTTTCAATGCCGGCTTTTAAAGTGATCGTTGAGCTCGGGCAGCTGCCGCACGCACCTAGCAAGCGGAGCTTAACAATGCCATCCTCTACATCAACTAATTCGCAATCCCCGCCATCGCGAAGAAGAAATGGACGTAATTTATCTAATACTTCTTGAACTTGCTCAAACATTTCTTGTTCTTCCATGTTAATCGACTCCTTTCCTACTTATATTATAATGTCAACCGTGTTAAAAATCCATTCTCAGAAATTAGGAAAATACAGATTTACAGACATTAGCCTATTATTTATAGTAAAATGAAAAGAAAAACGACGGGAATGGTTTTTTATGAGTATGAATGAAGTGGAAATTGTTCTTTACGGGGCAGAAACCTTATGTCCAAGCTGTATAAATCTGCCTTCCTCCAAAGAGACCTTTGAATGGCTGGAAGCAGCTATTGCCAGGAAGTTCCCCGATCAACCGTTTAAAATGAGCTATGTGGATATTTATCAGCCTTTAGGCGACAGAGAAAAAGTGATTTTTGCCAAAAGAGTCATTGAAGAAGATATGTTTTACCCGGTTGTTGTCATAAAGGAAAAGATTGTTGGTGAGGGCAACCCAAGGTTAAAAACGATTTTTGCAGAACTGGAGAAATATGGATATAAAGCGATTTAAAGAAAAGGAGCATTCCACTGACGGAATGCTCCTTTTTGTCATCCATTATGAAACTTGTACATCCATAGGATTCCAGACTTTATAAGGCGGGCGACACGTCCTGTAATGGCGCGGTCTGCCATCATTCCGAAGCCTTGTTTTTTTCCAAGAGAGCCAAGGATGCCTTTTAATTTGATCGGCGGGAAACTTTCCGGCAATGGTTCACCATTCCAGCGCTTTTTCAAGACTTCGACCACTTGTTCCGCTTGTCCTTCTGCAAGCTGGGCACTTGGTGCATGTGGTGAGCTTGCGCAGTCTCCGACGATAAACACATGTTCATCCGCTGGCAGGTGATGATGCTTCGTAACGATCAGTCGTCCCGAACGATCCTTTTCCCCATCCATTTCACGGGCGATTTTATTTGCTTGAATTCCTGCGGTCCAAACGATTACATCACAATCAATCGGTTCATCATGATTGTATAACCTTTTTTCTTCCACTTTAGTAATATTGGAATTATTAATAATCTCAACATTATTTCTGACAAACCAATTTTCAACATATTTACTTAACCGCTCCGGAAACGCTGAGAGAATATGTTTGCCGCGATCAAATAATTTAATGTTTAGGTCTTCACGGCTTTCACTTAATTCGCTCGCAAGCTCCACTCCGCTTAAACCGGCACCGACAATCCCGACAACTGAACCAGGGCCAAGATTATTTAGCACGGAATAGGTGAGCCGTGCTTTCTCAATGCTTTGGATACTGTAAGTAAATTGGTCTGCACCTGGAACCCCGTGATACTTATCCTCACAACCGAGTCCAATAATAAGGTCATCATATACAAGAGGTTCAGCGCCCTTCAAATTAATTGTTCGATTCGTCCGATCGATGCCGATCACTTCTCCGTATTTTACATCCAAACGAGGATGTTCCGGGAAAGCAACACGGACTTCTTTATCAGAAATCGTGCCGGCAGCTAATGCGTAGTATTCCGTTTTTAAGCAATGGTATGGGACGCGGTCAACTAATGTAATCGTTACGTCCTCCGGTAAATGGTTGGGAAGGAGCTCGTTCAAAATCTTCATTCCGCCATATCCGCCACCAAGAATGACAAGGTTTTTCATTTTTTACATTCCCCTTTGTTTAGCCGTTTACTTTATCCGCTTTCAATTAAAAGACAAGTATATTAAAATAATTTTCCGTTTTATTAACCACATACGAGTATATCTAAATTGTGTCCAAATAACAACAATAATCACACTCATCTTGACACGATTGCCATAAACATGGTAATTGACGGAGCCCCTTAAATGGAGTAGGATAAATAGTTGTGGAGAGGTGAAGACATTGATAAAGCCGATCATTGAATTTTGTATTAGTAACCTGGCAAACGGTGCACAAAGGGCACTAGAAAAACTACAAAGAGATCCTAACTTGGATATTATTGAATATGGGTGTCTCGGCTACTGCGGGAAATGTGCAATGACTCTCTATGCACTCGTGAATGGTGAAGTTGTAACAGGAAACACACCCGATGAACTGGTCGATAACATATATCAATACCTGGATGAAAATCCGATGTTTTAAAATAGAAAAGCAGAAGGACACTAGCCGCTAGGGCGCTGGTGCTGGACAATTCTCATGAAGAGGGGGGCGTGCCGCTCCCTTTTTTATATTTGTATCATATGTTAATAATAAGAATCTAAACATTTGAGTACTGGACATCAAGTGTATATACTATAATAAAAGCCTCATAAAAAGGGGGAGTAATGATGAGTAAAGAAGTTGTAATTGTTTCAGAAGCTGCGTCCCTGCAGATAAAAGAAATGATGAAGCATAATGAAGAAGAAGGTGCTTTTTTACGAGTAAGTGTTAAGGGCGGCGGCTGCAGTGGCCTGTCATATGGCATGGGCTTCGATCATGAGGTAAACGAAGATGACCTTCAGTTCGAGCAGCATGGAATCCAAGTGCTCGTTGATAAAGAAAGTTCCGCCATTTTGCAAGGGACAAAAATTGATTATAAAGAATCGATGATGGGCGGAGGCTTCACGATTGAAAATCCAAACGCCATCGCATCGTGTGGCTGCGGTTCATCCTTCCGTACGGCAACAGCAACCGGAACACCTGAGGAATGCTAGTCCAACAATAAAAGACGCCCAGCAATGGGCGTCTTTTGCAATTTATTTATTAAACATGGAAGAACTGTGTAATGGCTGTACTTTTGCTTTTGGATCAATATAAGATTTGGCGTTGTTAACGGCAGTCGGTGCTTCGCCAAATCCGCAGGCAATTAATTTCACTTTACCATCATATGTGCAAATATCGCCGGCAGCATAAATGCCAGGTGTATTCGTTTCCATTTTTGAATTAACAACAATGGAATTCTTTTCGATCTCGAGACCCCACTCCTTAATCGGGCCAAGTGAAGAGACAAATCCGTAGTTACAGATAACAGCATCGACATCAATTGTGACTTTTTCCTCGCCATTAACTGTTTCAAGTACAACCTGTTTAATTCCGTTTTCATCCCCGATTAATTCTGCAGGAACAAATGGAGTTTTGACATCGACTTTAGAATTATACAAGTTTTCGACGCTATGTTCATGGGCACGGAATTTATCACGGCGATGAACAATGGTCACTTGTTCAGCAATTGGCTCGAGCATTAATGCCCAGTCAACCGCAGAATCCCCTCCGCCAAATACAACTACCTTTTGACCGGCAAACTGGTTTAAATCCTCAATAAAATAGTAAAGGTTTTTCTTTTCATATTGTGCTGCACTTTCAAGCTCTAGGCGCCGCGGTTGGAATGCCCCATTTCCCGCAGTAATAATAATCGTTTTGGAATAGTGGACTTCTTTATTAGTCGTTAATTTAAATATACCATCTTCCTGCTTTTCCAACTTTTCTACCGATTGCTCAAGTGCAACAGTCGGATCGAACTTAGCCATCTGTTCTTTTAGATTATTTATCAATTCTTGTGCGCGGATTTTTGGGAAACCGGCTACATCATAAATATATTTTTCTGGATATAGGGCTGACAATTGACCGCCTAGCTGTGGCAAGCTTTCAATGATTTTTACTGATGCTTGTCTCATTCCCCCGTAAAAGGCAGTAAATAGGCCGGCAGGACCACCGCCGATGATCGTTATGTCATAAACTTTTTGATTTTCTTGCACTCCGTATCCCCCCAACATGTAGTAACAAACTCCATTCATATAATATCACAAAACAAAAAATTCCTCACATCTTTATGTCAAATATTCTGACTGATAAAAATGTTATCTTAATTTTTCCATGTAATGAAAATGTAAAGTTTCCATTAATCTTTGTTAAATTATTTCTATAAATCGCTTGAAAATAGAGTCAAAGTAGCATAAGATGTATTGTGGATATATTGTTAAATATTTGTGACAAAAAAAGCACATTTTTATGAATGACTGGGAAGTTCTAACATCTTTTTGTTTATCAATCTTCTAAATCTTTGTCATTCGCTGTGTGCTTACGATTTAGTTTCTTTTTCTCTATTCCTATTCGTGAATTATCTCACATACATTTTTCCTTGACTTAAAATAAAAATGGTTAAAGCAGTGGAAGATAAGAAAAAGAAGATTTATACAAAAATATATAAAAAGGTGGAAGTGATCACTTTGAGAAAGCCTAAAATTGTAATTCTCGGTGCAGGTTACGGCGGACTTCTAACAACAGTTCGTTTGCAAAAGTTAATTGGTGTAAATGAAGCGGATATTGTATTAGTAAATAAAAATGATTACCATTATGAAACGACTTGGTTACATGAAGCATCGGCAGGTACACTGCATCACGACAAAGTACGGTATGATATTAGTAATGTCATTGATCGCAGCAAGGTCGATTTTGTTCAAGATACGGTAGTTGAAATTAATAAAGATGAAAAGAAAGTGATTTTAGAAAAAGGGGAAGTCAATTATGACTACCTTGTAATCGCTCTTGGCGGCGAGCCTGAAACTTTCGGTATTAAAGGGTTAAAAGAGTACGCATTTGGCATTACCAATGTCAATTCTTCCCGTCAATTGCGTGAGCACATTGAATATCAATTTGCCACTTACAATATGGAAGCAGAGAAGAACGATAACCGTCTATCCATCGTTGTCGGCGGTGCTGGATTCACCGGTATTGAATTCCTTGGTGAATTAACAAACCGTATTCCGGAATTATGCCATGAGTACGATGTAGATTTCCATAAAGTAAAAATTACTTGTGTGGAAGCAGCCCCTACCGTATTACCTGGTTTTGACCCGGAACTAGTGAATTATGCTGTTTCACAATTAGAGCGTAAAGGCGTAGAGTTTTTAATTGGTACGGCTATCAAGGAAGCGAAACCTGGTTCGATTCTTGTCGGAAAAGGCGACGAAGAACCATATGAAATTAAGGCTGAAACCGTTGTTTGGGCGGCTGGTGTCCGTGGAAATGCGATTATTGAAAAATCCGGTTTCGAAGCGATGCGCGGCCGCGTAAAGGTAAATCCTGATCTTCGTGCACCTGGATTTGACAATGTGTTCATTATTGGCGACAGTTCATTAATGATTAATGAAGAAATTAATCGCCCATATCCGCCAACAGCTCAAATTGCGATGCAGCAAGGTGAGGTTGTAGCGCGTAATATTGCGGCATTAATCCGTAACAAGGCAGATCTTGAATCCTTTACTTTTGACAATAAAGGAACGGTTTGCTCATTAGGTGAAGATGATGCTATTGGTGTGGTATTTGGTAAGAAGATTACTGGTACAAAGGCATCCTTCATGAAAAAGGTAGTCGACAACCGTGCCCTTTACATGATTGGCGGCGCAGGTCTTGTGTTGAAAAAAGGTAAATTTAACGTTTTCTAAAAAAGTTTTTTTGAGGGGACAGAGATATCTGTCCTCTTTTTGGTATGATTAAATTTAAGATGTATTAATTAGGGGGTGTTGGGATGAGCAATCGTGAAAAACGAGGCAAGGTGTGGTTAGCTGTTTCCGGATTGGTGAAGTCAAGTGAGGGAAATTGGCTGGTAGTGAAGAAAAGATATGGCGGGCTGAAGGGGCAATGGTCTTTGCCGGCTGGATTTGTTGAAGAGGGAGAAACAGCGGATGAAGCCGTTATACGAGAAGTAATGGAGGAAACTGGAATTAATTGTACAGTTAAAGGGCTAATCGGCTTACGAACCGGGGTCATTAAAGAGGAAATCAGTGATAATATGCTCTTGTTTTTATTGGAACCTTTGGGAGAGCAGCAGGTGATCCATCAGGAGTACGAGTTATACGATGCCTGTTTCATGTCGCCGGAGGAGCTGATCCGTGAGAAGGATGCGTCCATCCTCTTACATTATTTGCTTAACGAAAGTGCCACTCCAATTAAACCAGGGATAGATGGGGTTAACCCGGGCAATCAATTCGGTTATACAGCCTATAAATTATATTTGTAATTTTTCGAAAATTTAAGTGACGCTTTGAAAATGAAAGAAAACTTCCTATGTATCCGTTTTCTTTTCTGATTTTGCGTGATTTTCGTTCTTTCCTTTTTTCAGAATCCTTGTTATATTATCAGAAAATTAAGTAAACATTTTATAGGAGATGATGGGAATGACGGGTAAGAGCATGGAGTCAAAAAACTGCGATTATTGTTCCGGAAATGGATATTTTCAATTGGTGCTTGGAGGCTCGGAAACTTGTTCCTGCTGCTGCGGTACAGGGAAGAAAAAGGAATAGAATCAATTCACTGTGCTTCCTCGAATGAATTTCGAGGGGCTATTTTTATTGACTCCCTTTTCGACATTCAGTACACTAAATGTTGATGTATAAAGGGGGAATCTCAGGTGCAAATGAGCATCGTTGTCTTAATCATATCCATCGTGTTATTTTTTGTCTTATTTTTTGGAATTGGATTTATCTTGAATATGCTGCTAAGAATGTCATGGGTTATGGCGATCGTGTACCCTATTGTTGCCATTTTTATTGTAGATAAAGTGAGTTTTAGCGAATATTTTACAAATAGTAAAGCGGCTTTTCTTGACCTTGGGGAAAGATTCAGTTCGTTGGCAACAGCAGATATTCTCATTTTAATCAGCGGCCTGGCAGGGGCAATCGCCGCCGGCTTTACGATTAAACTGTTACGGAAAAATGGATACCAAATGTTTTAAGGCTTTTACCATTCAGGTAGAAGTCTTTTTTTATTGTCTTTTTTGTATAATTCCTTGCTTATTGGGAATGAATATTTTGGGAGGAGTGAAAAATTCAATGAATAAAATGAAAAATTGGATAAAGCGCATTGCCATGACCTGCCTATTCTTTATGGCGTTAGGAGCAACCTTCCAATCCATATCCGGCGTAAATGCAAAAACGCTGATTTTCCAATTTGCTTCAAAAATCTCATCGAGTGAATCCGTTTCAGGGACAACACCGCCGTTGCTAGAGGAGGCATTTGATTGGTCAAAGTACCCTAAGCATACGGTTACAGCCACTGGCTACACTGCTGGTTTTGAATCAACAGGAAAAAGGCAGGGCCATCCTGAATATGGGATCACCTACTCTGGTGTAAAGGTGAAACGTGATTTATTTTCTACTATCGCAGCTGACTTAACTGTTTTTCCAATTGGCACCGTCCTCTTTATTCCAGGTTATGGATACGGGGTTGTGGCTGATAAGGGAGGCGCGATCAAGGGTAACGAACTGGATCTTTATTATGAAACTGTTGAAGATGTTTATAAGCACTGGGGCAAAAAGCAGGTTGATGTCTACGTGGTTCAAAATGGGAATGGAAAGATTACAGAGGATCAATTGCAGGCATTAAACGAGGATAAAACCCTGCAGGTATTCCGCCAGCAGTATATTAGTTCTGAAAAAAGGTGAAAAGCAGGCACATCGCCTGTTTTTTTGTGTTACTTTATAAAGACAATAGGTAAACTTGGAGGGGGGTTCCATTTTTGCTAAATGATTACCCAATCGAATACTATGAGTTTTTTGTTTCGTTTAATGAAGGGGATTATTACACTTGCCACGACTTGCTTGAAGAAATGTGGATGACGGAAAAAGATAATTTATTTTTAAAGGGATTATTGCAAATGAGTGTGGCCATATACCACTATGAGTACGGTAATGTCAAGGGTGCACGCGTGATGATGGAAACGGCTCATGACTATTTGCATGCCTACCGACCTAAATTCTGGGGACTGGATTTGGAGAAGGTTTATCCTTTTATCGAAGAATGTCTGACCATTTTCCCAAAAAATATCGACCGGATTCCGTTTGTAAGGGTTGGGGATCTGCCAAGGCTTCCCCGCCTCCTGCTGTATTTGGAAGATAATTAGTTAGTCGAAATAAATAAATTTTTCCGATATAATGGAGAAGAAAATTATGGAGGTGAATGTTTGTGTTTCATGTAAAAAAGCAATGGGAGTTAACTACCCAGCATGAGGGCTTAATCATCGGACTTTTGGATAAGCCGGAGAAATTTTCAGGGACATTGGCGGCACTGGATGAAAAGTTTGATGGACAACTGACAGAGCTGGTAAAGTCGGGTGACTTATCAGCAAAGGTAAAAAGGATCAATAAAGTACATAGCTTTGGAAAAATTGGAGCAAAACGAATATGGGTTGTTGGACTGGGCAAGGAAAAAGAATTAACCTTTGATAAATTAAGAGAAGCATTTGGCCAGCTTTTTAAGGAAGTTAAGACTGGCAAGCTTGAAGAAACAGCTATTTATTTAGACTCGTTCATTACGGAGGAATTAGACGGCCTAGACGCAGCACATGCTATGAGTGAAGCATTCGCGCTTTCGACCTATCAATTTGAGGGCTATCGGCAAAAGTCCAATGAGCCGGAGAAAAAACTTGAGAATGTAACCGTCTATAGTGAGGCCTTTGAGGAAGAAGATGTTCAAGCATCGCTGGCAGTGGGCTTTGCATTTGGGAAGGGGACAAATTCGGCACGAACGCTTGTGAATATCCCAGGGAACATGCTAACGGCAACTGAAATGGCTGCCTATGCAACAACACTTGCGGCAAAATATGATTTTGAAGTAGAAATACTTGATAAAGCGGAAATTGAAAAGCTCGGAATGGGGGCTTTCCTTGCAGTAAATCAAGGATCTGTCCAGCCGCCAAAAATGATTGTCCTGAAATATCAAGGAAAAGATGAATGGAAGGATGTCATCGGCTTAGTGGGAAAAGGAATTACCTTTGATACCGGAGGCTATTCGATTAAAACAAAGGCCGGCATCGTTGGCATGAAAACGGACATGGGAGGAGCAGCTGCGGTTCTCGGCGCCATGGAAATCATCGGTGAAATCAGGCCTGAGCAAAATGTAGTCGCGGTCATCCCATCTACAGACAATATGATCAGCGGCGGCGCCTTTAAGCCGGATGACGTGATTACGTCCATGAGCGGAAAAACAATCGAGGTATTAAACACCGACGCAGAAGGCCGTCTTGTTCTTGCTGATGCCGTTACCTATGCGAAGCATCACGGGGCAGATTATTTAGTCGACGTTGCGACCTTAACCGGCGGGGTGATCACGGCACTGGGCCTACATACGACGGGTGCTATGACGAATCATGAAACTTTATATGAACAAGTCCTTGAAGCATCGGTTGAAGCCGGAGAGCAAATGTGGCTCTTACCGTTATTTGAAACGGAAAAAGAGCGTGTTCGAAACAGTAAAGTCGCTGATTTGAACAATTCACCGGGCAGTGAGGGCCATGCCCTTGTCGCCGGAGCCTTTATCGGTGAATTTGCTGAGGGCACCCCATGGGTTCATTTAGATATTGCCGGCACAGCCACCACAAAGAAAGCCCATGATCTCGGCCCAGCAGGTGCGACAGGGGTCATGACCCGTACACTGGCATTGTTCGTAGAACGATTTGAGCCAATTGAAAAGAAATAATGTGGATGGCCTCCGGACTTGTTCGGAGGCTTTTTAAAATCCCTCATATCCCTGATGAAGGACATCTGATAGAAAAACAATCCCACTCAGAAAAAACGTTTGCTTTTCGAAGAGGCCGTACGCCGCTGAACAGGGCGCTTGTGCTTTTCTTTTTAGCCCACTCCAAACCCGCGCCTTTCGCATATGAAATAGTGTAGGCAAGTATCGCAGAAAAAAGGAGGCAGTGCGGCATGTACCCTTATCAAAGCCCGTATCTTTATCGAAATGCATACCCGGTGCAGGATCAGAGGTTTATCGGTTTTCTTGGCTGGCCGTTAGCGATAGGGGGGCTTAGCTTTCTAGGTGGTTTAATTGGAGGAGGTTTAGGGGCCTCTTTTGCAAATCGGCCATTTTACGGCTACCCAGGCTATGGCTATCCCCCAATGGGCTATCCGCCAATGGGATACCCTCCGATGGGCTATCCAGGATACTATTGATACCAAAGTGAAAAACAGCTCTAGCGGCTGTTTTTTTCAATAAAGGAAAATTTGCCAAACATGAAGAATAAGAATAAGAAGTAGCAAATTACATATTGGAGGAATGAAAATGATCAAAGATACATTAATTGAAGCACTGGGGATTGAGATTACTCTTTTAGAAGAAGGGAAGGTCGTTGCGACCATGCCGGTTGATGAGCGGACGAAACAACCGTTTGGCTTACTGCACGGAGGTGCCTCCGTTGCCTTGGCGGAGACAGTTGCGAGTGTCGGTGCCTATGAACTAGTGGACAAGCAAACAGAAGGTGTCGCGGGTTTAGAAATAAATGCGAACCATGTTCGTCCAAAAACGGAAGGGATTGTCACAGCTGTGGGAACTGTGCTGCATCAAGGTAAATCAACAATGGTTTGGGATATCAAAATAACCGATGAAGAAGACCGGCTGATTTGTGTATCACGGTGTACAATGGCGGTTATTAAACTGAAAAAATAATAGAAATGTTACGTGAATGGGATGGGGTATTTTTCCACCTGCCTTCGAATTAATTGTACAAAAATTTAAAAAACTCATACGGAATTCGTGTTATAATGTTAAATATAAAAATAGAGAAAAAGCACAATTTTTTGTACATGTTTCTTTATATAATGGTAGTAAGATGGAAAAGAAAGGGTGGTGAAAACGATGAGAACAAGGCGGCAATATTTATTTATTGATTTTGAGTTCACAATGCCTGAACGAAATGTCCGGATGAAGGATTTTTTCGCGGAAATTATCGAGGTTGGTATTGTGGCTGTAGCGGACGATCAGGTTACAGAGCAATTCTCATCCTATGTTACTCCATTAAAGTTCCCGAAATTATCAGAACGCTGTAAATCATTCCTACATATTTCACAGCAGCAGGTTGACAAGGGGCTATCAATTTATGAACTTGTAAAAAAATTGGCGGAGTTCAATAAAGAACATTATGACACGACCATTGTTACATGGGGAAATATGGACATGAAGGTGCTGCGGCATAATTGTTTAATGGCAGGGGTGGATTTTCCTTTTAATGGTACTGAATTAGATTTATCGATGGAATATAAACGGTTCTTTGGGGATCAAAATCAAACGGGTCTATGGAAAGCTGTACAAGAATATGGCAAAGAAGGCACTGGCAGACATCATCGGGCACTTGATGATGCCATGACAACGTATAATATATTTAAACTTGTGGAAAAGGATAAACGCTATTTGGAAAAGCCGAAACCAACGACGATTGGGGATCGGGTTGATTTTTCAAAGCTGTTAAATGAATTTGCATAAAAGGCCAAATCATTCAAACTGATTTGGCCTTAAATTTGTCTAAAATTTATAATCCTTCTCCAATGTTTCCAGTGCTTTTAAGCTCATTTCAGCCCATTTTGTTTGGGTCTCCGCCAGTTCTGTTTTCATTTTGGCCATAGCCTCTTTTAATGACACCTGATACTCAGGGACTTCATCTTCAAAGTGCTTTACCATTTGTTTTGGGATATTAGCCTGTTCCCGGAAGCTGAGTGCCCGTCTTTCATGAAAAATTAATACATCCGCATCCTTTGGACTGTGTAGATCTCCTTGCATCGGGTGTTTCAAGACCGCCAGCACTCTGACTAAATAATGCTGCGGACGGATCTCTGTTATTTCCCCGATATATTTTCCGGTTTTATAAATCGCCGTTACGACATCCCCAACCTGCAATTCTGCCACTAAAATCACTCCTGCTTGCAATTTTTCCTTCTATCTTTCATTCTATAAGAAAAAAGTCAAAATGAAAAACAAAGTGCAAAAAAACGAAATTTCGGTTAAAGTGTTAAAATGGAGGGATTATAAAACATGAAAAAGAATTTGAAAATACTATTTAGCTTATTGACGATTGTTCTAGTATTGGCAGCATGCGGAACCGCCGGCACGAAGAAAGAGGAAAGCCAATCAAAAAAGGACACTGCTGCGCCAAAAACAGAGCAGAAGGAAGGAGATCAAGAAGTGGCAAATGCTGTTTATCCACAGCTTTCAACAGAAGTAACAGAAAATGAAAAATTAGTTGAAATGGAAACATCAATGGGAAACATCAAGATTAAATTATTCCCTGAATATGCACCAAAAGCAGTTGAAAACTTTGTGAAGCATAGCGAAGAAGGATATTATAATGGACTGATTTTTCACCGTGTCATCAAGGACTTCATGATTCAGGGCGGAGATCCGAGCGGTAACGGTACCGGCGGCGAAAGCATTTGGGGAAAACCGTTTGAAGACGAATTTTCAAAAAATCTTTTTAATCTTCGCGGTGCCCTTTCGATGGCCAATTCAGGTGCAAATACGAATGGAAGTCAATTTTTTATTGTTCAAAGTACAGCCCTTGATCCAGCGATGAAGGCGAAAATGGAAGAGGCTGGCTATCCGGAGGAAATCATTCAATCCTATGATGAAAATGGCGGTACACCATGGCTGGATCACCGGCACACCGTTTTTGGACAAGTAGTCGAAGGTATGGATATTGTCGATAAAATTGCTGAAACACAAGTTGGTGCCCAGGACAAGCCTGAAACAGATATTACGATTAAAAAGATTACCGTTTTAAAATAAGCTGATCTTCTTGGATTGATTCATTGATGTGAAATGTTTTTTGTTGCTATAATAGATAAAGCAGTTCCTTTAAAAAGAAAGGGAGAAGAAAAAATGTTTCAACCGTCAGTACTAGCCCTGTTTTTGTACTTTCCAGAGGATAAATCAGAATATATACCGGCTGCTATCAGCTTAACGATTTTTATGATTGGCGCCTTTTTTACCATGCGTTTAATCATAAAAGTTTCTAAGCGGGAAGCTGAAAAGGCCAAAGTATTAGAAGAACAATTGAAAAATAATCAGTCAACTCAAAGGAACAGTTAGTCGTCACTGTTCCTTTTTTGTTTACCCATAGTTCCCATTGATGTTGAATAGGTCAATTCCTATTTGTCCATACTAAAGGCAAATTGTTTAATAGTTGGGGGAATAGAGATGAAGAAAAGCTGGTTAATCATTCCACTTCTCTTGCTTTCAGGGTGTCTGGAAAAGGAAGTCAAAAAGGTTGATGTCGAAATGTTTAATGCTGCCGGGGATACACTCGGGACGATCGCATTAGCTGAACAGTCAAGCGGTGTGAAAATGACAGTAAATGTAAAGGGGCTTCCTGCCGGGGAGCATGCTATTCATATACATGACGCGGGAAAATGTAAGGCGCCAGACTTTAAATCAGCGGGAAACCATTTTAATCCCGAACAGAAAGAACATGGCCTGCTTCACCCTAAAGGGGCACATGCCGGGGACCTGCCGAATTTGATTGCCGATGAGGACGGGACGGCCAAGGCAGACCTAATGGCCCCTAATGTCACATTATTGGACGGGAAACAATCACTGTTTACAAAAGAAGGTACGTCCATTGTGATACATGCCGGTAAAGATGATGGGATGAGTCAGCCAGCGGGGGACTCTGGAAATAGAATAGCCTGCGGGGAAATTTCAAAAAATAAAAAAGCTGGCCAAAAAAAGGCACAAGACGAGAAAAAGTAGATGAAAAAGCTATCCGCCGGATGGCTTTTATTTTTTTTGCCGCAAAAAATAAAATTTTTAATTTTATAGGTAGGAATCTAAGCTTATCCAAAAAATGGTTCATACACTAGCAGAGAGAATGTTAGGAGGCGAATGAAATGGAGAAAAGACAATTTGGCGGTTTTCCTGGTCAACAAATGGGCTTTCCGCAGATGATGGGCGGTTTCCAGCAGCCAGGCTTTCAACAACAAATGGGAGGTTACCCGTACCATGGCAGTCCACAAATGATGGGTGGATACCATGGCCATCCACAAATGGGCGGCTATCAACATGGCTATCCGCAAATGGGTGGTTTCGGGCACGGCTATCCACAAATGGGCGGTTTTGGGCAGCAACAGACAGGCTTCCCGCAAATGATGGGCGGACAGCAGCAGCCAGGCTTCCCACAAATGATGGGCGGACAACAGCAGACGGGCTTCCCTCAGGGAATGGGCGGTTTTAACCCAGCGGCATCCGGGCAGCGGAAGAAAGACAAAAAGTAACGGGCGGCTAAAATGAATGAAACCTGTTCTGGAAAAGGGACAGGTTTTTATATTTCTAACTTGATTAATTGACTTTATTTTTAGACAATAGGTTCATCAGATTAAAAGCAATTGAGGTGCATTTTAGATGAACAACAAACTTTATTATCAAGATGCTTACATACACACATTTACTGCCCGTATTTTGAAGCAGGAGAAAGATGAGGCTGGCAATTGGTATGTTATTTTAGATCAAACCGCCTATTATCCTACAGGCGGAGGGCAGCCGCATGATACCGGTACGATTATGGGTCAAGAAATCGTGGATGTGGAAGAAATAGATGGAGAGATTCGCCATTATCTTAAAAGCCCATTACCGGAAGGCACTGGAGCGGTAACAGGCAGTATTAATTGGAACCGCCGATTTGATCATATGCAGCAGCACGCAGGACAGCATATTTTGTCAGCCGCCTTTGAGCATTTGTTTGATTATAAAACTGTCGGCTTCCATTTAGGTGTGGACAACCTGACAATCGATTTGGAAACAGATAATCTAACTGCCGATGAAGTGTTGAAAGTAGAGAAGCTGGCAAATGAAATAATTTTAGAAAATAGGCCGATTGAAATCAAATGGGTAACGGAGGAGGAACTATCCCAATATGCATTAAGAAAAGAAACAAAGGTTAAAGAGGATATCCGGCTTGTGATTATTCCAGAGTTTGATTATAACGGCTGCGGGGGCACACATCCAAAGACAACCGGTGAGGTCAGGGCGATAAAAATCCTGGATTGGGAAAGACAGCGGGAAAAAGTCCGCGTTCAATTTGCCTGCGGCGATCGAATCATTAAACTGCTTGGAGAAAAGCAAAAGGTACTTCTTGGATTAACGAAGCACCTCAATGCCCCGGAAAAGGGAATGGAGACGGCAGTCAAACGGCTGCTTGAAAATGATAAACGCTTGGAAAAGGAGCTTGAACAAACGAGGGAGCGTTTACTCCAATATGAAGCGAAGGAATTGTTAGCTAAACAGAATCAATTGGTGGCTGAATCGTTTCAAAATCGGACCATTCAGGAGCTTCAGAAACTGGCTCGACTTGTTGTAGCAGAGGATGATTCGTCATTGGTTGTGTTTGCGTCCGTGAATGATTCCCGGTTGCAGCTGGTTTGTGCCCGCGGCGCATCGCGAACAGAGAATATGAAGAAGCTGATTAGCGATGTTTTACCTCTAATTAACGGTAAGGGCGGGGGCAACGATTCCTTTGCGCAAGGCGGCGGGGAAGCGCTCGTCTCTGCTGAACAAATTTTGGACAAGCTGATAACCATGATCAACTAAGTAGTTTATGAGGACAGGAACAGTGAAAAAAACATGCTAACTGTCCTCATGAAGCTACACTTGTTTATCCAAGAGCTTTTTTCAATCGATTAAGCCCTTCAATTACGTCTTCCCTTGGGCAGGCAATATTCATTCGGACGAACCCTTCTCCTCCTGGACCGTATTTGGTACCCGGCTCTAATGCCAATTTCCCTTTTTCGATTAATAACTGGTGTAATTCAGCATCGCTGATATTCAGCTTCCGGCAATCGAGCCAGAGGAGATAGGTCCCTTCAGACTGAACACAGGTAATCTCGGGCAAATGGTCGTGGAGATAGTCAAGAACATTGTCTTTGTTCCCCTGTAAGTAATCAATCAGCTGCTCAAGCCATGGTTCACCTTCCCTGTAGGCCGCCTCCATGCCTATAATCCCAAAGGTATTTAACGAGAAAATTCCTTGTCGTGTTAAGGTTCCTAGAAATTGATTTCGTAAATCTTCATTTTTAATAATGACCGCAGAAGCCTGCAATCCAGCAAGATTAAAGGTTTTGCTTGGGGCGACTAAGGTAATAACACGCTCATACAACTCTGAACTTAAAGAAGCAATGGGGATATGCTTAAACTCCCTAAAGATAATATCAGAGTGAATTTCATCTGATAGTATAAGACAATTGTATTTCAAGCAAAGCTCACCAATTTTTAAGAGCTCATCACGCCCCCAAACCCTGCCGCCGGGATTGTGCGGGCTGCATAGCAGGAACAGCTTGCAGCCCTGCTGTAATTCTTGTTCAAAGCTGGCAAAATCAATCTCGTATTTTTCATTTACCAAGATTAGCGGTGAATTTACCACTATCCTATTATTTTTCTTAATCATGTCAAAAAAGGGAGTGTAGACAGGAGCCTGCAGCAATATCCGATCACCCTCTGCAGTAAACGACTGGATTGCAGCACTAATCGCTTGAACGACGCCGCTGCAATATAACAGCCATGTAGGGCTGACCTCCCATTGATGTCTTTTTTGCAGCCAATCAGTAATCGCTCCCGCTGTCGATGGAGGAACAAAGGTATAGCCAAAAATTCCATGATCTACCCGGCTTTTGATTGCATCTATGACCGCTTGCGGCGGCTTAAAATCCATATCAGCCACCCACATTGGCCACAAATCAGCTTCCCCAAAGATGTCTTTTGTAAGTTCCCATTTCACTGATGATGTCTTTAATCGGTCAATCTTCTCATTAAAAATACTCATTTACTCACCGCCAGTTTCAATTTTTCTACTTTCTACCTCTTATGATAGAATATTTTTATCAAATGTAAAAATAATAGGAGATAAAAATATGAGAAAAGAGCTTCAAACTAATTTGCAGTATGTGGATGTTTTAAATGAATGGGATCCCTTTCATTTGCAAAATGGGGATTATGATACGGAAATTGCTGATGCAATTCAGGCGGTTCATGAACTAGATGATCCATCAAAGCTTGCTAAAAGAATCCAGGCGATTTACGAATTTTCCTTTGAAGAAGTCATTCCGATGGAAACCTGCTTAAAAATTGCATGGGCGTTATTAGCAATAAAAGAGAATGAATCATGTTCTTTTTAAAATAAAGGTATTAATAAACTTGACGGTTGATTTCCGCTCCAATCAACGTAGTTAAAAATCAATAATGTCCTTTAGCACAGCAAACACAAAAAAAGAGGACAATCCGAATGGGTTGTCCTCTTCAAAAAGGGGGAATACTAGAAAGCCTTATAGCTAAAGGTTTACCAATATTTCCTTTTTTTATACAGGAAAAGCAGAAAAAAATAAAAAAGCGGTACATTCACCGCTTTTACATTTTAGATTCTATTAAGGATTTATGGAGGAGTTTGTATGAATATGGTGCTTTAATAACTCAGAAGCCGGGATATCTAAAACAGTTGATAACTTCAAGATTGTTTGAGTACTTGGAATTTGTTCCCCGGATTCATACTTTTCAATTGTATGCGTTCCTACTCTTACCTTTTGAGCCAATTCTTCTTGGGTCATATGGAGCGTTTCGCGGCAGGTTTTAATTGTTTGACCGATCGAATTCATACTGTTCACCTCGTTTGAAAATATAATTTCTCACTATTAGTATATCATGGGAATAATCCCTATTCTTATTCCGTTTTTGAACATTTTGTTACTATTTTTTCAGTTGAATCGTATAGACGTTTTGTTAGAAAAAAAGCTTTTTTGATTAAAGTATATAAATATGATATAATCTTTTAATGCGTATATAAGGGATAAATAATTCATTTACTTAGGAGTGTTTTCATGACAGAAAAGATTGAAACTGGAAGTATTGTAACTGGTAAAGTAACGGGTATTCAGCCATATGGAGCGTTTGTTGCGCTTGACGAAACTACGCAAGGTCTTGTTCATATTTCAGAAATTACGCACGGATATGTGAAAGATATTAACGACCACCTTAAGGTTGGCGATGAGGTTAAAGTAAAAGTTTTATCAATCGATGAAGGGGCTGGAAAAATTGGCCTTTCCATCCGCGCAACGGAAGAAGCACCTGTTCAACAGGCTGCAAAACCAAAGAAACCTCGCAAACGCACGGCTGCAGCAATTATTCCTGAAGCAGAAGGCCAGCAAGGATTTAACACATTAAAAGATAAGCTTCAAGAGTGGATTGACCAATCGCAGCGTGAAGATTTAATTAAGAAATAATTTTAGATGCCTGAGACCAATTTATTGGTCCAGGCTTTTTTTATTAAATATCAGTCAGAAGTGTTCATTCTTTTTTCCTGCTCGGCTACAATAGAAGTATCTATACATAATCAATATTGAAATGGAGGAAATAATTTTATGCAAAGAAATAGTAATACAAACGAATTGATCGAAGTAACAGAGAAATACGGCGCTAATAATTATCATCCGCTTCCAATTGTCATTTCACGTGCTGAAGGTGTTTGGGTAGAAGATCCTGAAGGCGGCAAATACATGGACATGCTTAGTGCCTACTCCGCGGTTAATCAAGGACACCGCCATCCAAAAATTATTCAAGCATTAAAAGACCAGGCTGATAAGGTTACGTTAACCTCACGTGCATTTCATAACGACCAGCTTGGGCCATGGTATGAGAAGGTATGCCAATTAGCGAATAAAGATATGGTTTTACCAATGAACACGGGTGCTGAAGCAGTTGAAACGGCGGTGAAGGCAGCACGGCGCTGGAGCTATGATGTCAAAGGCGTGGAAGAGGATCGGGCGGAAATTATTGCCTGTATTGGTAATTTCCATGGGCGAACGATGACCGCGGTTTCATTATCATCCGACCCTGAATATAAACGGGGATTTGGACCGATGCTACCGGGCATTAAGCTGGTTCCGTATGGTGATTTAGAGGCATTGAAAGCTGCGATTACACCAAATACAGCCGCCTTCTTAATCGAACCAATTCAAGGTGAAGCAGGGATTGTCATTCCGCCTCAAGGATTTATCAAGGCTGCATTTGATTTATGTAAGGAAAACAATGTCCTGTTCATTGCTGATGAAATTCAAGCAGGATTAGCCCGGACGGGAAAAATGTTTGCCTGTGAATGGGAAGGCATTGAGCCGGATATGTATATCCTCGGTAAAGCACTTGGCGGAGGTGTGTTCCCCATTTCCTGTGTAGTTGCCAACAAGGATATTTTAGGGGTATTTAATCCCGGTTCCCACGGTTCTACTTTTGGCGGGAATCCGATGGCATGCGCCGTGTCAATCGCTGCTTTAGATGTGCTTGTGGACGAAAAGCTTGCGGAAAAGTCCTTAGAGCTTGGGGAGTATTTCATCAGCAAATTAAAAGAAATCAAGAATCCTAAAATTAAGGAAGTCCGTGGACGCGGATTGTTTATTGGTGTGGAATTATCGGAATCGGCCCGTCCATATTGTGAACAATTAAAAGATCTTGGGTTATTGTGTAAAGAAACGCATGATACGGTTATTCGATTTGCACCGCCGCTTGTCATCAGTAAAGAGGAACTGGATTGGGCAATCGAGCGGATCAACAAAGTATTGGGGTAGATTGTAAAAAATACTAGGGGTGCCAAAATGGGGACTACTGATGGAGACGGAAAGAAAAAAGAAATTGTAAACCTTCTTACATCAACGCAGATTGTGATTCAGGATGCCTTGAAAAAACTTGGGTATAAACAAGATATGGTTCATTTATTAGCGGAACCTTTAAAAACAGTCCGTGTCAGGATTCCGGTTCGCATGGATGACAGGTCTACGAAAATTTTTACCGGTTTCCGTGCCCAGCATAACGATGCCATTGGGCCGACTATGGGCGGCGTCCGCTTTCATCCCGGCGTAAGTGAAGATGAAGTGAAGGCATTATCCATGTGGATGAGCATGAAATGCGGGATTGCGGATTTACCTTTTGGCGGGGGAAAGGGCGGTATTATCTGTAACCCGCGAACGATGTCATTTGGTGAACTGGAACGTTTAAGCCGCGGTTACGTGCGGGCGATCAGCCAAATTGTTGGGCCGACAAAGGATATCCCGGCACCGGATATGTACACGAATTCGCAAATAATGGCCTGGATGTTGGACGAATACAGCCGTCTCCGGCAAAACGATTCCCCCGGCTTTATTACAGGGAAACCCCTTGTGCTTGGAGGGTCTGAGGGGCGGGAAAAAGCGGGGGCAAAGGGAGTTACTATTTGTATTGAAGAAGCGGCAAAGAAGCGTGAAATGCAGGTCAAAGGGGCTCGTGTGATTATCCAAGGTTTCGGGAATGCCGGTGGTTACATTGCCAAGTTTTTACATGATGCCGGCGCAATAATCATTGGTATTTCGGATGTATATGGAGCCCTTTATGATCCCGATGGATTAAATATTCAATATCTATTGGATCGGCGTGACAGCTTTGGTACGGTGACATCGTTATTTGAAGGTGTAATTACAAACGAGGAGCTGCTCCTGATGGATTGTGATATTTTAGTGCCAGCCGCAGTATCAAATCAAATTACAGCGGAAAATGCCGATAGCATCAAGGCAGGTATTGTAGTCGAAGCAGCGAATGGACCGACAACACTTGAGGCCACAAATATTCTTACTGAGCGGGGAATTTTGCTTGTGCCTGATGTCCTAGCAGGTGCAGGCGGTGTGACTGTCTCATATTTTGAATGGGTTCAAAATAAACAGGGGTATTATTGGTCGGAAGAAGAAGTAGTAGGAAAATTAAAAGAAAAACTTGTGAAATCCTTCAATGAAATTTATGAACTTGCAGAGACTCGCAATGTAAATATGCGTTTGGCTGCGTATATGGTAGGCGTAAGGAGATTGGCGGAAGCGTCTCTCTTTAGAGGCTGGGTATAGGAATAAATCCTTGCATCATTGGTGCAGGGTTCTTTTTTTGCAAAAAAAAAAATTTTCATCAATAATGGTAACAGAAAAGGAAGGTGTTCATTATGCAGAATTTTACTTTTTCTAATCCTACAAAATTAATTTTTGGTAAGGGGCAGCTCGAACAATTAAAAACAGAAATTCCTCAATACGGTAATAAGGTCTTACTCGTCTATGGCGGAGGGAGCATTAAGCGAAACGGCATATATGAGGAAGTTACCTCACTTTTACAAGAAATCGGTGCTGAAGTATTTGAACTGTCCGGTGTGGAGCCAAATCCCCGCATTTCTACTGCCCGTAAAGGAGTGGAAATTTGTAAACAGGAAGGAATTGAATTCCTTTTAGCTGTTGGGGGCGGCAGTGTCATTGATTGCACCAAGTTAATTGCAGCCGGGGCTAAATATGATGGAGACGCCTGGGACTTAGTGGTTAAGAAGGCCTTTGCTAAGGAAGCTCTTCCATTTGGAACAGTCCTGACACTTGCGGCAACCGGTTCAGAGATGAATGCCGGATCGGTGATCACTAATTGGGAAACGAATGAAAAATACGGCTGGGGAAGTGCTGTGACATTCCCGAAATTCTCTATTTTAGACCCGGTAAACACCTTTACCGTACCTAGAAACCAAACCATTTATGGAATAGTCGATATGATGTCACACGTCCTTGAACATTATTTCCACCTGGAAGAGAACACAGATTTTCAGGATCGCATGTGTGAATCGTTATTGATTACGGTGATGGAAACTGCTCCGAAGTTGTTGGCGGATCTGGAGAACTATGAGCAGCGGGCAACGATTCTATACAGCGGCACCATGGCATTGAACGGTATGTTAAATATGGGTTACCGAGGCGATTGGGCGACACACAACCTTGAGCATGCGGTATCGGCTGTGTATGACATTCCACATGGCGGCGGTCTGGCAATTCTGTTCCCGCACTGGATGGAGCATAACCTTCACGTGAAGCCTGAGCGTTTCAAACAGCTTGCTGTCCGGGTGTTTGGCGTAAATGCAGAAGGCAAAAGTGCTAAGGAAGTAGGTCTTGATGGAATACAGCGGCTGCGTGAATTCTGGAATAGTATTGAGGCACCTTCACGTTTAGCTGATTATGATATTGATGTTACGAAGCTCGATGTAATGGCTGACCGTGCGATGGCTAACGGTGCGTTCGGTAACTTTACGAAGTTAAATCGAGATGATGTTTTAGCCATTTATCGGGCATCATTGTAAATGTAGAAAATTATCGAAAGATGGGTGCGCTTTCAAGAGGTGCCCTTCTTGATAATATGTCTGTCATTCGTTAAAGTGAGAAATGAAAATAAATTTTAATGGAGGATCATTCATGACACATGTTCGTTTTGATTACTCGAAGGCTCTCCCTTTTTTTGGGGAACATGAACTTACATATCTAAGGGATGCGGTGAAAGTTGCCCACCATTCCTTAAACGAGAAAACTGGAGCCGGCAGCGATTTTTTAGGCTGGATTGAGCTGCCAACTAACTATGACAAAGAAGAATTCTCACGGATTCAAAAGGCAGCTGAGAAAATTAAGTCAGATTCTGATGTCCTTCTCGTCATTGGAATTGGCGGTTCCTATCTTGGGGCAAAGGCTGCGATTGAAATGCTGTCACACAGCTTTTACAATGCCCTGCCGAAAGAAAAAAGAAAAACGCCGCAAATCATTTTTGTTGGAAACAATATTAGCTCAAGTTACATGCAGGATGTCATCGATCTCCTTGATGGCAAGGATTTCTCTGTTAACGTAATCTCTAAATCTGGAACGACAACGGAACCGGCGATTGCCTTCCGTATTTTCCGCAAGCTATTAGAGGAAAAGTATGGCGCTGCAGAAGCACAAAAACGAATTTATGCGACAACAGACAAAGCAAGAGGTGCGCTCAAGACCTTAGCAACAGAAGAAGGTTATGAAACGTTCGTGATTCCGGATGATGTGGGCGGCCGTTATTCTGTCCTAACAGCAGTTGGATTACTGCCTATTGCTGCTTGCGGCGCCGACATTGAAAAGATGATGGAGGGTGCAAGACAGGCGCAAGGTGACTATAGTTCATCAGAGCTTGAAGAAAATCCTGCCTACCAATATGCAGCAGTAAGAAATGTACTTTATAATAAAGGGAAAACAATTGAAATGCTCATCAATTACGAACCGGGCCTTCAGTATTTTTCTGAATGGTGGAAGCAATTGTTTGGCGAGAGTGAAGGGAAGGACCAAAAAGGGATTTACCCATCTTCGGCAAACTTTTCAACAGATCTGCATTCACTTGGACAATATGTCCAAGAAGGACGCCGCGATTTGTTTGAAACAATAATTAAGGTGGAAAAACCGCGTCGTGAGTTAAAAATTGAGGCGTTTGAAAATGATTTAGATGGCTTGAATTATTTAGCAGGGCAAACGATTGATTATGTTAATAACAAGGCATTCGAAGGAACAATGCTCGCCCATACCGACGGTGGTGTGCCTAACCTTATTTTATCCATCCCGGCGATGGATGAATATACATTTGGTTACCTTGTCTACTTCTTTGAAAAAGCATGTGCCATGAGCGGTTATCTGCTTGGTGTGAATCCGTTCGATCAGCCGGGAGTAGAAGCGTATAAAGTTAATATGTTTGCTCTATTAGGCAAACCTGGATACGAAGAAAAGAAAGCCGAACTTGAAAAACGGCTAAAATAAAATAAAAAGGAGTGCTGATAACACCTGTTTCAGCACTCTTTCTATTTGAAAATTAATAGCTGATCGTCTGCTTCAATTTCAAATGTGTGAGAGGGGTTCAAAATCGTTTCTTCCCCTCTTTTAATGCCAATTAACAGGAACCCGTTTGTTAGTAGCATCAGGCATATTTCATTGAAGGTCTTTCCAATTTCATCCCCAGTAGCAGTTGAGGCAGACAATCTGCTTTCCTGCAGTTGATGGACCACGTTTGACAATAGCCCGTCCCCATTAGAATGCAGGCTATTCACCATAAATACGCTCGTCAATTTATTAGATTGAATGACCTCATCTGCACCTGCTCTTATTGCATTAACAACTTGTTCAGCTGTTAATATTTCAACAATGCATTTAACCTTTACACATAATCCTTTGATTGTCAGCAGGGTTAGGATACTATTCATATCCGCTTGAAGCTCATCATTGCCGCGGTCAGCGGTAATCAGTACCTTTTCCGCTTTTTCAATATCACTCTTGATAATTGTTTCATCCACATGTCCTTTTCCTTGAATAAAATGAACAAATCTCGATTTTACTGGATTGGCTTCAAGTGTTTCATCAATTAAGACAATCATTTGCGGATAATGAACATTGGTTAGCTTAGAAATCAGCTCCTTCGACCGTTCATTCCAGCCGATGATGACAATATGGCCATTGCCTTTGAATGGGACTCTCCCTTCAGCAAAGGCATCCTGTTTTGTTACAGCAGCAGCTGCTAATGTTCCAAAATAGGAAGAGACAATTCCAACACCAAGTAATATTAAGATTAAGGCAGTAAGCCTGCCCAAAAAAGAATGTGGTACATAATCGCCATAACCCACTGTGGATGCCGTAATAATCGCCCACCAAATGCCGTCAAAAATTGTTGGAAAGGTTCTAGGTTCTAAGAAGTGAATAGCGATTCCGAATGACAAAAATACAAGCAATGCAATGAATAGGATTCGAACAAGAAGCGGCAATCGCAAGAAACTTATATAAATCCGGTTTGGCACGACGATCACCTCTCTTTTAAACCTATTATTAGCAAAAGGACGCAGTCTCATTATTTTTTGATTAGACAGTATGAAGCGGAACTTTTTTCCAAAGCAGGATTATAAGAGAAAAGGAATAATTTCCATTCTAATAGCAAAGTGTAAAATCAAATGGACCCTTTATAAGAAGGAAATTTTGAGGTGTAGAAAAGTGGTTATTGAAACGAAGAAAGAACGAAGACTGATCCTCTTCGCTTTACTTGTTCTAGCGATCTATCTCTCCCCATTATTTATTTTGCAAGAAAATGCCCATATCAGAGTTCACGATAATTTAGATTCGAACTTGGCATGGTATAAGGTGTTAGCGAAAAGCGGAGAAATATTCGGCAACGTCAATGCAGTCATCCCCCAAATTATTAATGGCCAGCTGTCGCGAAATGCCTTTGGGACAGAATACAGCTTGATTGTTTGGTTATATGCTCTTTTTCCAACGATGATCGCTTATGGTTTAAGCCAGGCATTAACAAGAGTGGCAGCTTTCTTTGGCATGTATTTACTCCTAAAGGATCATTTTCTCATTGGTGATAAATGGCTCTCGATTCGCATTGGCAGTGCACTTGCCTTTGCTTTGACCCCATTTTGGCCATCAGGGATGCTTAGCACATTAGGAATGCCCCTGGCACTATGGGCCCTTCTTAATATCCGCAATGGAGAGAGAAGCTGGAAGAATTATCTTGTTCTAACGCTGATTCCGTTTTATGCCAGTATTGTGTTAGGGTTTTTCTTTTTTCTAACTGCAATCGGTGTCGTTTGGCTTTGGGATGTTTTACGGGGAAAGGGCTGGAACCTGCGCTTTTTGTTTGCTATTAGCTACATGACATTTATTTTTATGCTGTTAGAGTACCGGCTTGTTTATTCATTTTTGTTTTCAAAAGAACCCAATAGCCGCGATGAATATTTTCATGCCCATTTGTCATTTTGGCGGGCGGGACGTCTGTTTGTAAAAAATTACCTGTTGGGACACAACCATGTGATGACCGTACATACTTTATTAATCGTGCCTGCAACCTTTATAGCCATCTACTTTGTGTTTTCGAAAAAACTTTGGCAGCAGGAAAAACTATTTGTTTTTTTGTTTGGGCTTAATATTTTCTTATCGTTATGGTATGCCTTTTGGTTTTATGAAGGCTGGCTGCCCTTAACAGAAAAGTTCCATTTTATGAATACCTTTAATTTTGCCCGATACCATTTTTTAAGGCCGTTTGTCATTTATGCAAGCTTTGCCCTTGCATTAAAAATTATTTCACAGCAAGGAATGGACTGGACGAAAACGGCGAAATGGATGATCGTTTTACAAATCGTATTTTTGGGATTATGTAATGATGAAATCATTTATCAAGATAAGCCCACGGTTAAGGAGTTTTTCGCTGAGGACCTATTCCACGAAATCAAGGAGTATATCGCCCTCCCGCAGGAAGAATACCGGGTTGCAAGTATCGGAATCCATCCCGCTGTTTCGCAGTACAATGGCTTTTATACGGTTGATACCTATAATAATTTTTATCCATTAAGCTATAAACATCAATTTAGGAAAATAATTGAAAAGGAATTAGCTAAAAATAAAACCGTTCGAAAATATTTCGATAAGTGGGGCGGCCGTTGTTACATTTTTACAGCACAGCTTGGAAAAAGATATATGCTGAAAAAGGATTCCAAACGGCACTTGAAAAACCTTGAGCTGAACACGGATGTTTTTAAGGAAATGGGCGGCCGTTATATCTTTTCAGCGATTCCAATCGACAATGCCGAGCAAAATCAACTGTTGCTTGATAAAGTGTTTGTATCGAAAACGGCTGCATGGAAAATTTATTTATATAAGACATTGTAATCATCGGGGGTTTTGACATGATAGAACCAGTCCTTACGATTGTTGTGCCATGCTATAACGAGGAAGATGTTTTGCCAGAAACGGTCGACCAGCTCCAGGGGCTGTTGAGGGAGCTGATTCATGAGGGGCTCGTTTCCAGGCAAAGCAAAATCTTGTTTGTTGATGACGGCAGTAAGGATCATACGTGGGAATTGATTTATAAAGCCGGATTACGAAGTGACCATGTGCGGGGCTTAAAATTATCGCGCAATGTCGGGCATCAAAATGCTCTGCTCGCCGGTCTATTTACGGCTAAAGAGCAATCTGATTGTGTAGTTTCGATTGATGCCGACCTGCAGGATGATATTAGGGTCATCCGTGACTTTGTCATCAGATTCCACTCTGGCTATGAAATTGTTTATGGTGTTCGAAAAGGACGTAATACAGATACTCTGTTTAAACGAAGCACCGCCCAAGGCTTTTACAAGGTTATGAAGAAGCTGGGAGTTGACCTCGTCTATAACCATGCGGATTTTCGGCTAATGAGTAAAAGAGCAGTGGAAGAATTAGAACGGTTCCGCGAGGTTAATCTTTTTTTAAGAGGGATTGTTCCACTTTTGGGCTTTCGTTCGGATATGGTCTTTTATGACCGCTTAGAAAGGCACGCAGGTGATACGAAGTATCCATTAAAAAAAATGCTCGCCTTTGCCCTTGATGGTATTACCTCCTTTTCCATCTCACCCATCCGTTTTGTGTTAATCACAGGGTTTGTTTCCTTTTTCATGAGCCTCGTTTTTGGCGGGTACTTTTTAGCGCTTAAATTTTTTGGTGATACAGAAACCGGATGGACATCGCTGATTACTTCCATATGGTTAATCGGCGGTCTGCAATTAATTGCGATTGGATTGATTGGTGAGTATGTGGGGAAAATTTATAAAGAAACAAAACAGAGGCCCAAGTATATTGTGGATATCGATTCTTTTACTTTGCCGGCCCCAAGACACCATTTGCTCAGTGACACGTTAGAGGACAGCGGATATAGCCTTGATCTAAGAAAAGTATCAGATACGAATAACTAATGTAAGGGTTTTCCTTTTAGGAAAACTCTTTTTTAGTCGTACACCCCCTCCCTGCTGAATAGAAATGGATAGACAGGCTTTTATTTACTGATTGGGGAGAGATCTTGATGAATGTTTTTTTAAGCTATATATTACTAGGATTGTCGCTTGCCGCCCCGATTGGCCCGATTAATGCGGCACAAATAGACAGGGGAATTAGACATGGATTTTTACACTCTTGGCTCATTGGAGTGGGTGCAGTTGTTGCTGATGGGGTATATATGCTCGTGGTATACATAGGAGTTGTTCAATTTCTTGAAACGGCATTCATGCAAACCTTTCTGTGGTTCTTTGGCTGTTTTGTGCTGATGTATACAGGGATTGAAACATTTATGAATGCCGGTAAGATCAACTTAGAGTATGTCAGGGGTAAGGAACCGCTGGTGAAATCGTTTTTTTCCGGATTCTTTATGTCAATTTCTAATCCACTTACGATCCTATTCTGGCTGGGCATTTATGGCTCTGTTCTTGCCAAAACAGCTGCTGTCTATGATACGAGTCAATTGGTGCTCTATAGCAGTGCGATTTTTATCGGACTTTTGATGTGGGATATTATGATGGCGGGGGTTGCAAGCAGCTTCCGCAAGTATTTAACCTCTCGTTTACTGGTGGTCATTTCATTCTTATCAGGTCTTTCTTTGATCGGATTTGGACTTTACTTTGGGGTGCAGGCATTTCAAAATCTTTTTGGATAGAAAAAAATCCAGCAGTGAAAAGCTGGATTTTTTCTAGGCATATGCAGCTGAAAAGGGTGCTTGCGCCTTTCTTATGCTGTCGGCCATGGGTTAAGTACCTTGCTCTTTTTCTTTTTCCATTTAAAATTCATCATCAAGGTAATCAATCCAATGATGCCTAGAAAGACCAGACTAATGAAGAATCCCGGCCTGCTCGTATCATGAAACAATGTTCCGGTGACAGCAATTAAAATGAATATTGCTCCAACCGAATACATGATCTTCTCTTTTAGCTTCAACTTTAAAATTTTTCTAGAAGAGGCAAGGATAAAGATCCAATTATACAGCAGCATTAATCCTGCCGCAGTGGTAATATACTCATAAATTCGGTTGGGCATAAGCAATGCTGCAACGATGGAAGCAGTAATCCCCAGCATTGTAACCAATAATGTCGGCCATGGAACCTTTAATTTCCCTTTCTTTGAAAAACTGGCCGGCGCGTCCCCTTCTTTCCCTAAGGTCACAAGGACACTTGTAACCCCGTAAAGGGAAGCGGTCATCGTCGAAAAACCGGCAATGATGAGAGCAGCATTAAAAAAATGAGGGACAAACGAAAGATTGTAGGCATCTAAAGCAATCACAAACGGGCTTTCTTTTGCGTTAAAAGTATGCCAGGACACCATCATGACAGCCAAACCAATTGAAAGAACATAGATAAAGGTGAGCATAAACAGCATGACTTTTCCAGCCTTTGGAGCTTCTTTGGGATCCTTTAGTTTCATTGCCATTAAGCCTAATATTTCAATGCCCCCAAAGGCGTAGAAGGCAAAAATGACCGCAGACCATAACCCTTTTAACCCGCCGGGAAGTAATTCCTTTTTACTGTTAGGAAATTGAATTGGCCTGTCACCGTCAATCACGCCAAATATAGCTAAACCAGCTATAATCACAAACATTAGAATCGCAGATATCTTTAAGATGGCAAGAATATTTTCCATTTTATTTAGAAGGTTTACCCCGATAAGGATAACGGCTAATCCTAGAACACCGTAGATTGTAGCAAAAATCCATAAAGGAATTTTCGGGAACCAGAACCGGGAAAAGATCGAAAGTGCCGTCATTTGACTGCCCATAATGAGCACCTCTGAGCACCAATAGACCCAGCCGCTGCTGAAACCGGCCCAGCGCCCGTATGCCTTTTTGGCATAGGAGCGAAACCCTCCCTCCAATGGTTCTTGGGAAGTCATTTTAGACAGTGCATCAAATACAAAATACGTTCCAACTGCGGCAATGAGAAACGCAATTAAAATGGCTGGACCCGTCATTTTGATCGCTAAACTTGAGCCAAGGAAAAAACCTGTTCCAATCGTGCAGCCAACTCCGAATAATGAAAGCTGCCACCACTTCATATTATTTTCCGCTGCACCACTCTTTGATGTACCCATTGATTTTCTCCTTCTGCGAATTTCATTTAAAAAGGTTGAGGAGTGGCCCCAACCTTGTTATTCGTATTTTATATTTCACGCCCTGTTGCCCCTGGTGATTTATCGGTATTATCCTGATTGTTGTATTCCGGATCATTCAGTCCTGGCCTTTTGTTTTTGTCGCTTCCGATATATTCTGCCTTATGTTCACGCTGTTCCTGTCTAAACTTTTCAAAGTTATAATTCACCATCTCCATCGCCTCGCTTTTCATTATCTTGATTATTCTTAAGATACACGCCTTCGCCATTCTTATTCAGTTTAAGGATGATGTGGACGATTGGTTTTTGATGGAATTATATTTTCTTTACATAAACAAGCATGAAACAAATGAAAATATAAGGGTACGATATAAACAATCATCATAAATGAATAATATAAATGGTTCTGTTGATGAAAGGGGTTTTGCACATGTTATCGACACAGCAGTTAGCTGAGTTACGGATACAATTGTTGCAGGAAAAAAGTGAGGTGGAGGAACGGCTGGAACAAAATGACCATTTTGGGCTGGAGCGCGGGCATGCCCATGAATCCATGGGAGAGTTATCCAGCTACGACAACCACCCCGCTGATGAAGCAACCGAGCTATATGAACGTGAAAAGGATATAGCCTTAAACGAGCATGTTGAAACACAGTTAGGGAATATTAACCGAGCGTTAGAGGCGATGGAAAATGGAACGTATGGGAAATGTGATGTGTGTGGAAAGGAGATTCCGTTAGAACGGTTACAGGCCATTCCGAATACAACTTTTTGTATTGATCACAGTCAGGATCGGATTACCTCACACAATCGTCCGGTGGAAGAAGGGGTATTAATGCCGCCTTTCGGAAAATTTGATATGGATGAAAAGCATGAGAGTGTCGGGTTTGACTCCGAAGATTCTTGGCAGACGGTGGCAGCCTGGGGAACATCCGATACACCATCAGATTTAGCCTTTCCTCAGGATGATTTTCAGGATATGTATGTAGAAGCAGATGAAAATATCGGCTACGTCGAGGATTATGAAAATTTTGTCGGCAATGATATGTATGGAAATAATATTAAGGTCTATCCAAATCCACAGCACGAGCAGTATGAAAATGCCTTAGACGAAGAAGGAATCATGACCAGTTTCGGGGATTTGCCGGCCTATGAACACGACCCATATGTAGACCATGATGATAAATGATTAAAAAAAAAGAAAACAGCTTTCGGTGTGAGAGCTGTTTTCACTAATTTTATACTTCTTCGTGGTTTATTCCTTGAGCGGAACCATCCGTATTCATGCCGCCTTCCATGTACGAATCACTCACTTGCTCATGTGTGTCAGCAAGTCCTGAGGATAGGGTGTCCTTTTCTTGATAATAACTTGGATGATAAAAACTTCCGGCCAGTTCCTTTTTTGGATTAGCGCGTTTATTGTCCATTATAGAATCCTCCTTTTCAATATGTGTACTACAACGGTATTTTATCTTATTTTAAAATAATTACTCCTATAAATTTGAAAGGTGATGTTTTATGAACCAAAAAAATGAATTTCCAACAAGAGAAGAATTAGATCAAGCCTTCCATTTTCTCCATGACCAAATAAACAGAATTTCAGTGATCGAAGAAGTAGAAATGATGAAAAAAGATAAGGATGATCATCAAGAATAATAGAATGTATTTGGAGCATGTTACTCTCCATGAGATTTACAAAAGGATGGTTTAACAATGGAAATGAGAGAAGAGCTAGCTAAAAAGATAGCCTGGATTAGCGTAATCAGTAACATTATTCTAACGTTAGGAAAAGTAATTATTGGCTGGTATGGGCATAGTGATGCGGTCTTCGCGGATGGGATTCATTCTGCCGCCGATGTTTTCGCCTCCGTAATTGTTTTGTTAGTGATAAAAATTGCCAACAAGCCGGCAGATCAGGAACATCCATATGGGCATGGAAAAGCAGAGGTCATCGTTTCAGAAATTATTGGCATTCTGCTCTTGCTTGTTGCGATTTATGTTGCCTATGAAGGGGTTAGCGGTTTTTTCCATGAAGTGGAATCGCCCAGTTTCCTAGCCATGTGGGTTGCGCTGATTTCGTTTGTTACCAAGATTATTTTATACCGAAGTTCCCTGAAGGTGGCCAAAGAGAATCAAAGTAAGGCGATTGAAGCGATTGCTTATGATCATAAGGCAGATATTGTTGCATCCATTGCGGCTGCGATTGGGGTCCTTTTATCAATTGTTGGTGAAAGGTTTGATATCCATTTCCTGCTTTATGGGGATAAGGCCGCAAGTATCTTTGTCGCCTATTTAATTTTTAAAATTGCAAAGGAAATGTTGACAGAGGCATTTGATATCTTACTTGAGCGTAATATTAATACAGAGACTTTGTCGGAATACATTTCCGTTGTGCGGGAGTTCCAAGATGTAAAGCGGATTGACCGCATCCGGGCAAGAGAACATGGTCATTATGTATTAGTTGATTTGCGCATCTCCATTGATCATTTTAAAACGATCAAGCAGGGGCATGATCTGGCAAAATTGATCAAACGCGAACTAATGGATCAAAATGATAATATCCGTGAGGTATTAATTCATTTAAATCCCTATTTCCCTGATGACATAAATAATTCCTGAAAAAAACTCCTTTGTACTTTCCGGCGTTAGGGTTTATGATAGGATAGGATATAAAACGATGAGGGAGTTGATATTTTTGAGTTATTCCGTGGACCCGGACCCTAGTAGGCGAGGGGAAGTCAATGTCTTTGAATGGATTGAATTGAATATCTTGAATATCAACTCTAGAAAAGGTTGTTGGCTTCCTCGAACAAAGTGAGTGAGGAGGTTTTCCCATGTTAGAAATTTATAAAAGCACTGAAACAAGAGTGTTAGAAAAGGTTGATGTGATTTCAAAAGGCTGCTGGATCAATATGTACGCTCCAACGCCAGAAGAAATCAATAAAGTGTCGACAGATGTCCAAGTCGATGTAGATATTATTAAAGATGCGCTGGATGATGAAGAACGTCCAAGGATTGAACGGGATGACGGCAGGGTCTATATTATCGTCGACTTTCCGTATATTGTCCATGATGAAACGGGCTTTGCGATCTATGAAACCATTCCAATTGGGATTATTCTAACGGAAGATTGCATCATTACCGTTTCCTTAAAGGATACACCGATATTAGAGGATTTTAAGCTGAACAGGGTGAAAGAGTTCTTTACCTTTAAAAAGACGCGATTTGCGCTGCAAATTCTGTTTGTTATTTCTTCGTATTATCTTCGTTACTTAAAACAAATTAACAAGAAAACAAATGAAATTGAACGTGTCGTTCAGCAGTCATTGAAAAATAAAGAATTATATGCGTTTCTTGCCTTAGAGAAATCTTTGGTTTACTTTACAACTTCCCTAAAATCAAATAAAGTAGTTCTCGATAAAATTCTCCGCTTTAATTATTTAAAAATGTATGAAGAAGACAAAGACTTATTAGAAGATGTCATTATTGAAAAAACACAGGCTATTGAGATGGCTGAAACCTATCGTTCCATTTTGAATGGAATGATGAATGCCTTTGCCTCAATCATTTCAAATAACCTAAACATTGTGATGAAGTTTTTAACTTCGATTACGATTATTTTATCTTTCCCAACGATGGTGTTCAGCCTATTTGGAATGAACGTGGAATTACCTTTTGAAAATAATCCGCACGGGTTTATTTTTACTCTAATCATTTGCGGCATCTTATCTACATTAGCAGCGATTATTTTTTGGAAAAAGAAATATTTCTAGATTACTAGCCTTTCATTAGGCTGGTTTTTTTTTTTCGTAGATTTTAAAATAGATCTTATTTCATAAATTTGAAGAAAAAAAGATTAATTCGACTTTATTTTTTTTAATAAATCCCTATCAAAAGTTACCTATTTTATAAAAAAACAAAAATTTTCCCAACTTTTTTCGAATAATTCTTTGTTATTTTGCTTGCAAAGTCAGAATATGTTTAAACATCAGCAGAATATTCATTTTGGATGAAGATTTTACAATCCAAGAGAAAGACAGGGGAAAATAGTGAAAAGAGCCATCTGGATCCTAATCCGGATGGTTTTTACTAAGATGGAACTATTCAACCTTTTACAAATAGTCAGATAAATAGCTGTTAGAAAGGGGGCTGATATAGTAAAATAGTATAAAACGAAAGGCAAGCGGGTGACATTATGGAATTCGGAGCCTTGATCAAATTCTATCGGACACAAAGAGGAATGACACAGACGGAGCTTGCAAAAGGCATTTGCTCTGTCCCGCATTTAAGTAAAATAGAAAATAACTCGAAGGAAGCAAACGAGGAAACGGTATCGCTTTTACTAAAAAGACTAGAAATTAGCTTGGAGCAGATGGAGGAGAAAGAAGACTTAATTCAGGTCTTAATTGGTCAGCTTGGAGAAAAGATCAATTACTATTTAAAGGACACGATTGATGAAGTTTATCTGAAGCTTCAAGAACATGAACATATTATACCATTCTCTAAATATATCCATACGTATGAACTATATAAATACCGCTACCTATTATTTAAAGGTAGTTTAAAAGAAGCAGAGATTCAGAGGGACCTGCTATTTAAACAAAAGAAAAATTTTTCCCAACATGAAGAGTATTTATTTCGATACTATAATGCTGTATTTTTAATTATGAAGGGACAT
Source organism: Bacillus sp. S3 (assembly GCF_005154805.1). GTDB lineage: Bacteria > Bacillota > Bacilli > Bacillales > Cytobacillaceae > Neobacillus. The sequence continues at coordinate 4,018,234 of NZ_CP039727.1, read as the reverse complement.
TTTAAAGCAGCAGAAGAATTGCTCGATGCTTTATATAGTGAACCAAGTCATGATATGCCAAGTGCAGACTTTTTTTACCACCGGGCAATTGTAAAAAGCGCACTGGAGCAATCAGGGCATGCGATTCACTTTGGCAAGATGGCCCTGCAGCTGTTTATGAGCGAACAAAATTTTTATCGAATTCTTCATACATTAATGCTGCTAGGGATTAACTACACCCACTCAAATATTTATGAAGAAGCGGAAGAATGCTTCAGGCATTTGATTCGGAATGCAGATCTACTTAAAGAGGATAGACTGCTGCCGCAAATTTATCATAATATGGGCTACTTACAAAATAAAAAGAAAAATGCAAAAGAGGCTTTGATCTTTTACGAAAAAAGCCTGGCACTTCAGCCCAAAAATAATCCGCATTATCTTGTCACTCTTTATTCGATTGGAGAAATTCAATATGCCCTCCAAGCAACGGATAAAGCGAGGGAGTCCTTCCAAGTAGTTTGTTTATGTGCGAAGGAGCTTGGCGTTAAAAAATATCGATTGCTGGCAGATTTTTATTTATTGCATATGGTATCCCCCGGAAAGGCGTTCAAATATTTAGAATCAAAAGTAATTCCTTTTCTGGAAGAAACGAATGAACACCTTAATGACCTCACCCGTTTTTACAAAATGCTTTCAGATTACTATACGCAGCAGGAAAAATACTCTGAAGCAGTTTATTATTTAAATAAAATAACGTAAGGAGCTCGGAAATTATGAAAAAGGCCGCGATTCTATTATTTTCGATTACATTACTTGTTTTCTCATCACCGGTGACTGGAACTAGCAGCGCAAAAACATCTGTAAATATAGCAGATGCTGCTTCCACTACTGATCATCCAATCTTACCTCCAGTATAATACCAACCTTTAAACCTCTGATTTAGTCAGGGGTTTCTTTATTGGCAAATTTTTAAAAGAGGATTAAATGAAAACAAATGATTTGCTCCATAATTTTGGATAAAACGAATGAAACCTGCCTGAAAATGGATATCCTAATGACATGTGTAGTTAATTTTAAGGAGGATATTATGAAATCATTTGTAGTAGGTTTCCATCAAGAGGATCGTATCGATAGCATGCAGATTCAAAAACTCAATCAGGAGGAGTTCGATAAAGCAACCGAAGGCGGAACGAGACATTTATTTGAACTCGACACAAATATTGGCTTTTTTGTTTTTTTCGATGGGGCAGATGTCGATGGTGACATCTCCTACATGGTGTTGCAATATGAAGAAGACAATGAAGAACCAGTTGCCTGTTACTCCTTCCAGCTGAAGGACTTTTACGAATTCATGGCCCTTTTCTTAAATGACCTGGAATTCAGCGAGGAAACAGATGAAGAGGACGAGGATTACGGCCCAATCCATCATTTAGCACACCTCTTGTTCCATATTGTAGAAGAAGGAAAAGACCTGGAGGTTTGAAAATGCTGGCTTCGTAAATTTTTTTCAAAAAATCGGTCTTTTTCGCTAGGAATTTTATTTTATAGGGAAAGGACACCAGATGATGGCGTCCTTTTTCGCCTTTTTTAGGCAAGTTTTTCAGCTGTTGTTTAGGTTATTTTATTCTATCGGCGAATTTCGGTGTTCAATCAGCGAATATGGCCGTTCAATCAGCGAATTGCATATGTACCCCTTACTTCATTGTTGGGGAACTCACCAGGGGAAGCTCTTAGGAGTATAGCATCGGAATCTGTTCTTCCCAATGTATTGAAGGTTACAAGATTGCAATATTCTTTTTGCTGTATCACTTGATTGTAAGTGAGCAAATTCCCGAAACTGCTTATTAGTTATGGTGGTATCAATCAGCAAAAAATAATCCTTAAGGGCTTCTATATGCGCATCTTTTGAAAAAGTATTACAAATAGGGCAGTACCAATTTTGTTTCTTTCGAATAAGGGAATGGTCTGGGGATGTCGGGCAATGGACCCCGGTTGATAAATCCGACTTCTGAATTCCGTACTTTTGCAATACGTAATTTGTTGGTAAGGTATTCATTTTTAAGAGGAGACGGCAAAACTTTCGGAGCTCTTTTGTGGATAAAAGCGGTTTCGAATATTGTGTTTCTAAAAGCTTAATTTTATTTAAGAAGACGTCGGCTTTACAAACCTTTGATTTCACTTTGTAGGCGTTTTTCCCAGTAACAACGTATGACGTATATCCATTACTAATAACGACTAAATATTCAACCGGCACTGCAGGGAAATGATGTTTAGCAAAAAGTTTCTGTATGTACTTTTGATGCCTTTCTGCTTGAGCAATTGGATAGGGATATCCTTTTTCAATTCCATTATTGATTTGAATAAACTGTTCATTTTCAGTATCAAATATTAGCTTACCGGCTATATTTTTAACATCAATTGCTAAGGCAAATTCCTGAGTTACAAGCAGGGTATCGATTTGACAGTTATAGTCACCATCAGGAAGGTTTAAATCGTGGAGGATCTTGTATTTCTGATCTGGGAGTTCGCGATAGTAGTAATCCATTGATTGCTCTCCTAAGTATCCAGCCTGTCTTCTCTTAACTTCTTCCAATATTGATTGGTATTTTTTATGACTTACTGGAATTCGTCGGAGTAAAGCCTCTAAAATCAATAGTATTAACGGTTTTGTCCTTTCTTTTACAAGCAAAATCATCTCTCCTTTCATTTTAAAAATTAATTCTAAGTTGAAGTATGGGATTCCTGCCGAATTGTATCGATTTTTGTAAAAAGTTTTCCGAGTATACCTTTTTCGACACAACTCATTCACATAACAAGCGAATTTCCATCTTCTATCGGCGAATTTTGGCAGTCTATCGGCGAATTTGAGGTTTCAATCAGCGAATTTCGATGTTCAATCAGCGAATATGGCCGTTCAATCAGCGAATCTCAAATTAAAGTCAAAGTGCTTCCAAAGAGCAATATTCATAACGCGTAAGTAAAAATGCACCGGACTACGTAGTGTGTCCGGTGCATTTTTATTAGTTTTTAGCAGACTCTTTTTTATTAACGACAACCCGGGCATTACCCATAAAGAAGATTGTTACCGCAGCAAGAACGATCGGAATCAATGCAAGCATAAAGGCATGGGTAATGGAATCGGACATTGCATGAACAATTTTTGATAAAATAAAATCCGGAATCTTCGCACGCTCGCTTGCTTGAAATATCTCGCGTGGATCGCCCATCTTAAAATTACCTGCACCCTGCATGCCTGAAAATGCCGCCTTTAATTTATCCTGAAAAACATTGCCCTGGATGGTACCGAAAATCGTTACTCCAAGTGTCATCCCAAACGAACGTAGGAAAGAGTTGGTCGAGTTAGCTGTTCCCCGGTATTGCGGCTCCAAATTATGAATCGATGCAGTCGGCAATAAAGAAAATGAAAAGCCTACCCCGAAGCCGACAAGAATCATATAAAGCGTCAATTGCCAGCGGGCCGTGTCAACGGTCATGCCGCCAAGGAAAAACATCCCTAAACAATAGGAAACAATCGAAATTAACATCAGGTTGCGATATGAAGTCTTGGTCAAAAAGATTCCGCCAACGGAACTTCCTGCCACAGATCCTAACATCATCGGAGTCAAAATCAATCCGGCATTTTTAGCTGTTCCACCATAAACTCCTTGGACGAAAATCGGGATAAATACGGTTAATATAATAAAGGTGCCGCCGTAAAGGAAGGCCAGGATTTGTGAGGTCGCAAACAGTCTTTTCTTAAATAGCCAAAGCGGCAAAATCGGTTCGGCAGCCTTTATTTCGGCAATGAAAAAGGCAATAATAAAGATTATGAAGCTTGCAAACAAAGCAAGAATTTGCGCGGAACTCCAGGCATATTCTTTACCGCCGAGTTCGAGGGCAAACATTAAACTAACAACAGAAATAACAAGCGTAAAGGCACCGACCCAATCAATTTTCTGCTTGGAATGGCTTAATGATTCATGATAAAAACGAATAATTAAGATAAGCGAAATGATTCCAATCGGAACATTTACATAGAAAATCCAATGCCAGCTAATGTAGTCTGTAATGTAGGCGCCTAGTAACGGTCCTAATACACTTGATGCTCCGAATACCGCTCCGAGTAAGCCCGTCATTTTTCCGCGTTTTTCAGGCGGAAAAATATCAAATACGATGGTAAAGGCAATCGGCATGAGCGCACCGCCGCCAATTCCCTGAATGGCACGGAAGATACTTAATTGAATAATGGTTTGGGCAATTCCGCATAGGGCCGAGCCAGCGAGGAATACGACTAATCCGAAAATAAAGAAGCGTTTCCGGCCATACATATCGGAAAGTTTACCGAATATCGGCATACCGGCCATAACGGCAACCATATAAGCTGAAGTTACCCAAATAAATTTGTCAAAGCCGCCCAGGTCGGAAACGATGGTTCCCATTGCCGTCGCGACAATCGTATTATCCATGGCCGACATTAAAATGGCAAGCAAGATACCTGTAACAACAAGCTTAAGATTATTGTCTTTTTTAATCATAAAGTTCTCCTTCTTTTCTTCCGAATAAATTGTGGTAGAGTAAGCCTCCTTGACTATTAGTTTTCTAAAAAAGGTAAAAAATTGCTCTTGGAGATAAAGCAATTTTAAAAGGAAGGATAGGCCTTGTCAATGCAAAATATTAAACACAAAAAGAGGGACTCATAATAGAGTCCCTCCGAATGAAATGAATGGCTTTACGCTTTTAAAATATCATGGTCAACGTAGCGCTCACCGTTGATTTCACTGATTACATTGATGGCTACCTTCGCGCCGTCGCCAGCAGTAACTATGGTATGCATGCTTACTCCCGCGATAGTTCCAGCTGCCCAAATTCCTTCTATATTTGTTTTTCCTGCTGCATCCACATCTAGAATGGTTTTAACTCTTGGTTCGGTGCCAGGCTTAGTAGTTAGACCGGCTTTTTCAGCTAGATCGGCCATCATCCCTGTTGCCATAATGACATGATTTGCTTCATATTCACCTTGATCGGTTTCTACTTTTAAGCCATTGTCCGTTTTGCTAACGTTTGCAACAGTAGCTTGTACAATTTCAGCGCCAAATTTACTAGCCTGTTTTTTCCCTGTCTCTACAAGATCTGGCCCGCTGATTTCTAAGACGCCATAATGATTTTCAATCCAAGCACGCTTGGTAACGCTTTTATCATTATCAATGATCAAAGTTTTCTTTCCAGCCTTTGCTGTAAATAGGGCTGCACTTGCGCCTGCAGGACCGGCACCAATGATAACTACATCAAACATCTCGAAAACCTCCATTTTAAAAGTTATGTCAATAATATCCTATCTTATCCAATTCAGAATGTAAAATTGTCTGCTTGTTTCAAGACTTTAGGACTGCGAAGCACATCGCAGAATTGTAGTTAGTTATCCCAATTTTCCGAATTTAGTTGTAATGAAATGTTTTTATTTACGCTGCTTACTTTATCAGGTAAAATACTTAAAGTAAAACACATAAGAATAGTAGGAATTAAAGAACACTATGTCACTATTATTCTCTAGTTTTTACATAAAACTTCTATTTGGGGGGATATACAAGATGTTTCGTAAAAAGGTTTCAATTTTCGCAGCACTTTTACTAAGTATGGTTTTAGTACTTGCGGGCTGTTCTTCAAAATCTTCGGACACAGCAAGCACTAAAAATAAATCTGAAGAAACCAATAAACCAGATACATTTATTTACGGTATTGACGGGGATCCAGGAAACGCAGTTAACGTCATTACTACTGGTGATCGTTTCGGTTTAATGGAAATCAAAACGGTCTACTCTCCACTATATATGTATAATGGAAAAGACGCTATCGAGTACTTTTTAGCAGAAAGCATGACACCTTCTGATGATTTCTTAACCTATACAGCTAAATTAAGAAAAGACGTAAAATGGCATGATGGACAGCCATTTACAGCAGATGATGTCGTTTTCACGTATGAGCAAATGTTAAAAGAAGAAAATGGCGGGTGGGCTAGAAGTCAGCTGATATTCAACAATCAGCCAGTCAAAGTGGAAAAAGTGGATGAATATACTGTAAAATTCACACTGCCAACGGTAAGTATGGGAGCAATCGAAGCATTAGGCAATATCTTCATCATGCCGAAGCATGTGTACGAGGGTGAAACCAACATTGCTAACAGTCCAAAAAATGCAACACCGGTTGGTACTGGACCATATAAATTGAAAGAATACAAGGCTGGGGAAAGTGTTACATTTGAAAAAAATGATGACTATTTCCTAGGCGCTCCGAACATTTCAAAGGTTGTCTACCGTATTATTATGGATGCAAATACTGCAACGATGGCTTTACAAAAGGGAGAAATCAATGCACTTGTGATTCAGCCTTCAGATGCCAGCAAATTTAAAGGAAACGATAATATTACATTGAAAGAATATGAAGAAGGACGAATTGGCTATTTAGCCTTTAACCTTAGCTCAAAGGCTGTTCAGTCAAAAGATGTAAGAAAGGCAATTGCTTATGGTTTAAATCGTGATGAAATCAATATTGCCAGCTATGTATCTACCGATTTTTCAAAACCTGCCTATTCTTTCTTACCTAAAAAGGCGACCTACTTTACTGATCATGTAGAAAAACATAAATTTGATACGAAAAAGGCAAAAGATCAATTAGCTAAAGCAGGGGCTTCTGACTTGAAATTAAAACTTGCTTTTATTGCGAATAATCCAATTCAGCAAAAGCAAGCGGCAGTTATTCAGCAAAACTTAAAAGCAGCAGGAGTATCAGTTGAACTAGTTGGAATGGATGCAACTGCGCTAAGCCAAAAAATGCAAAGTGTGCACACAGACTTTGATATGTATCTTGGCGGATACATCATGGGAATTGATCCGGATACCTTTAATTCCTTGTTTGTAACCGATGGAGAAGCCAATTACATGCATTATAGTAATCCAAAAGTGGATGAGTTGTTTAATCAAGGCCGCGTAGAGAAAGACGATGCTAAACGAAAAGCTATATATGAAGAAATTCAAAAATTGATTATCGACGATGCAGCATTCTATCCGTTAATGGAAAATAAGCGAATTCTTGCGATTGATTCAAGAATCAAAGGAATCGAGGAAGCAGGCTTGGTTCCGGTTTATACGTTTGAGGATATGTCGAAGCTTTCTTATTAATATCAATAGTTGCATGAGTAGATAAAGATAAACAGGACGCTGTTTATCTTTATTTATTAGCAATAAAAGATTTAGAATAAGAGAGTTATAGGGTAAAAGTATCGGTTTCCTTTTGATTGGTTGTTTCGGCAGCAGGGAACGTAAGGAGTGGAATTCTTTTTGTTAAAGTACAGTATTAAACGATTTTTACAGGCAATTCCTTTGTTATTCATTATTTCGGTTATTTGTTTTACACTCATTCAATTAGCTCCATACGATGCAGTTGATGCAATGACAACACCAAACATGTCGAAGGAAACCATTGAATTGATTAAAGCAAGCTATGGATTAGATCAGCCTGCCTATATTCAGTATCTATATTGGGTAAAAGGAATAGTTAGCGGTGAATGGGGCTACTCCATTGTGACACATGAAAGCATTACAAATGATCTTTCAGTCAGAATACCTAATACCATTCTCCTTGTGCTTCCGGCATATCTTCTTGCTCTTATATTATCCATTATCCTTGGCCTCATCGCCGGAGCGAATAAAGGAAAATGGGCGGATAAAATCATTGATGGTTTAAGTTCATTTGGAATTGCTATTCCTAGCTTCTGGATGGCGATGATTCTTGTATTTATTTTTGGGTATCAACTTAATATTTTCCCCATCCTTGGTATGCATACGATTGGGAACGAAGATTCCTTTGCAGATTTACTCAGTCACATGGTTCTCCCATGTACCGTCTTAATTCTCTCATTTATGCCGGAATTGGTCCGTTATGTGCGCTCCTCAACCATTGGTCAGTTATCCGAAGACTATGTGATGGTGCAACAGGCATACGGGGCTGCCTCATCATGGATTTTATTCAAGCATGTATTGAGAAATGTGCTGCTTCCGATTATTACGATTGTCGGGATGAGCCTGCCGATGTTAGTAACAGGCGCTGTTGTCACAGAGACTGTTTTTGGCTGGCCGGGAATTGGGACTTATTTTGTCAAAGCGATTCAAGGGTTTGATTATCCTGTCGTTATGGCAATTATGCTCCTATCTTCGACATTGGTTATTATTGGTAATTTGGTATCGGATCTGTTATATAGCATTGTTGACCCAAGAATTAAGGGAATGGGGGAATAGAAATTGGCTGGTAAAAAAAATAGAAGAATCGAGCAGTTAAAAAAAGAAGTCAAACGTAATAAACCGGCCGCGATTGCCCTCATTTTTCTTGTGTTTATTATGTTGGTATCGATATTCGCCTTTTTGTCACCATATCCGCCGGATCAGGTAAATGTCATGAATGCCCTCGATAGGCCAAATGCAAAGCATTGGTTTGGGACAGATGAACTTGGCAGAGATTATCTCACACGTGCCTTATATGGAGGACGGATTTCCCTGGCGGTAGGAATTTTAGCCATGCTGATTTCGACGTGTATTGGTGTGATAGTGGGAACGATTAGCGGTTATTTTGGAGGGAAGGTTGACAATTTTTTAATGAGAATGGTTGACGTCATTTCCTCGATCCCGTGGATGATTCTTGTAACGGTTGTCAGTATTTATCTTACCCCCGGTTTAAAGGCTATTGTACTGGTTATCGGACTTTTTACATGGATGAGTACGGCCAGATTAGTTCGGGCCGAAACACTATCAATTAAGGAAAGAGAATATGTATTATATGCGAAATCCTCGGGACAATCGTTGAAAAAAGTCATCTTGAAGCACGTGATTCCAGCCGTTTTTCCAACGTTCATTGTGGCTTCAACTGTCAGTATTGCCAATGCAATTTTAATGGAATCAGCACTAAGCTTTCTTGGGCTGGGGATTCAGCAGCCGTTGTCCTCCTGGGGAAGTATGCTGCAGACGGCCCAAGGAAATTTAGGGAACGCCCCATACATGGCGATCCTGCCTGGACTTCTCATCGCTCTAACAGTGTATTCCTTTAATAAACTTGGTGACCTGTTAAGAGCTGTAATTGAACCGAAAACGAGCGGGAGATAAAAGGGGGTTATATTGAAATGGAAAACAAAAAAATTTTACTCGATGTAAAAAACCTCCATACGAGTTTTTATAATGACAAGGTAAAAACGGAAGTGATCCGCGGAATTGATTTTGCCGTTCAAAAAGGGGAAATCCTGGGGATTGTCGGTGAATCAGGAAGCGGAAAAAGTGTTATGGTGAAATCGATTCTTGGAATTGTTCCGAGTAATGCAAAAGTGGAATCCGGAGAAATTATTTTGGACGGAAAACATATCGAACATCTATCCAAAAAGGAAAAGCGGGCCATCAGAGGCAAAGAAATCGCGATGATTTTTCAAGATCCAATGACTGCCCTTAACCCGTTAAAAAAAGCCGGTGACCACCTAGTAGATCTCTTAACAAGGATTAGAGGCATGAACAAGAAGGAAGCTAAGGCAGAAGCCGTTGAATTGCTTAGAATGGTAGGGATCCCCTCACCTGAAACAAGAGTGAATCAGTATCCGCATGAATTTAGCGGAGGGATGAGACAAAGGGTTTTGATTGCGATGGCACTGGCCTGCAACCCGAAGCTGTTAGTTGCAGATGAACCGACAACAGCCCTTGATGTGACCATTCAGGCGCAAATTCTTGAGTTATTGAAAAAACTGCAGCAGGAAAACGATATGTCTGTCGTTTTCATAACCCATGACCTCGGTGTGGTTGCGACGATTTGCAGCCGAATATTGGTCATGTACGCCGGAATGGTGATGGAAGAGGGATTGGTTCATGAAATCTTTTATTCGCCAAAGCATCCGTACACAAAGGCCTTACTAAATTCTATTCCAAGAGTAGACGGTGAAAAAACAAGATTAAAGCCAATAAAAGGTGCCGCTCCATCATTGCAGCAGCTGCATGCCGGGTGCCCATTCGCCGAACGTTGTGAAGTTGCAATGGATCATTGTTTTACAACGTTACCGGAGTACAAGAGCTTCTCAACAACGCAGAAAAGTAGATGCTTTTTAGCAGGGGAAGGAGTGATGCAGGGTGACTAAACAAAAACTCGTCGAAGTCAAAAATCTAAAAAAATACTTCCCAATAAAATCCACTATGTTTTCAAAAAATAAAGCAGCCGTTAAGGCGGTTGATGATGTGTCCTTTCATATATATAAAGGAGAAACATTTGGTCTAGTAGGGGAGTCTGGCTGCGGAAAATCGACACTTGGCAGGACACTGAATCGCTTGTATGAACCAACAGCTGGAGAGATTCTGTTTGATGGTAAAGACATCGCTAATTTAAATAACAAAGAACTACAGCCTTATCGAAAAAGAATGCAAATGATTTTCCAAGATCCTTATTCATCACTTAATCCGTATATGAATGTGGAAGAAATCATTGATGAACCTTTAGAAATCCATACACAGCTTGGAAAAAATGAAAGAACCGAAATCATTACAAATATCCTGGACAAGGTTGGTTTGAAAAAGGAAGATTTAGAAAAATTTCCTCACGAATTCAGCGGCGGTCAACGGCAGAGAATTGGCATCGCCAGAGCGCTATCCATTAATCCGGAATTTGTCCTTTGCGATGAAGCGATTTCTGCGCTTGATGTATCGATCCAGGCGCAAGTCATTAATATGTTAGAAGATTTACAAAGAGAAATGAACCTTACTTATTTATTCATTGCCCATGATTTATCAATGGTTCGTCATATTTCTAATCGGATCGGTGTTATGTATCTTGGACAAATGGTTGAAATCTCCAAGAGTGAAGAGTTATACGATAAACCGCTGCATCCTTATTCCCAAGCGCTGTTGTCTGCGATTCCTATTCCAGACCCGATCAAAGCACAAACGAGTAAACGCGATATTATCAGTGGAGAGCTTCCAAGTCCGATTGAGATGGATCAGGGCTGCCGTTTCAGGTCACGCTGCCCATTTGCTAAACCCATTTGCGCAGAAGCAGTTCCACAATTGAAGGAAGTGGATCGGGAGCATCTGGTCGCCTGCCATTTATTTGAAAGTTAGGGGAAGAATGAAATGGAAAAAGTAAAACTAGCATTAAATTATGCCCTCATGCTGGAAATGATGAAAGCAAAAGGTCATAATCAAGAGTCGATTGTTGCCCTTTTAGATGAAGGGAAAGACGAAACCCTAGAAAAAATCGGTGAAGGAATTCCAGATTGGAAAACGCTAGTGGACTTCTATCAGTCGGAAAAATCAAAAGTAGTTCAAGCATTGCAAGAGGGCTATGAAATTTCCTTTTTGACGAAAGGGGCTCTCAAGTCCTTATTGTCAATTAAGTTCAATATGAAGGAGGGCGTGGATTTCGTCGATACCGGAGTGTTTTTAGATTGTGTCAAGATGACAACAGAACATCTTCAAATCCTTCGTGATGTAATGGCAAAAAATTGGTCGATTGTTATGGTGGAAGAGGAACATGAACAAGAAATACATGTGGTGAAAATAGAACTCACGCATCAACCGAAATTCAATATACATTGATAAAGACAAAAGAACCATCATTCCTTTAGGGGAGTGATGGTTCTTTTGTTAGTATGATCGATTTTACATTTCTTGAACATTTGCCTGCTGCTGTTTTTCTACTTTTACGGAAGAATTCTGCTTCTTTGTATGAAGGAAGAAATAGAGAATTGCTCCGAATAAAATATAGAAGGAACAGAAGAAATATAAAGTACTATAATCCATTTTTACGGCAATGATTCCGACAAGGAAGGAACCTAGGGCAATGCCTGTATCATAGATGGATAAGAAGGTTGCTGTAGCTAACCCTCTTTTTCTAGGTTCAGCATCCTGAATGGCAATCGTTTGGAAGGTAGGAAAAAGCGTTCCCCATCCTAACCCGATCATGCCTGCAGCAAGGAGAAACGTGAAGGCACTGTTGCTTTGACTTAAAACTAACATACCGATGGCAAAAAGGACAATACACGGAAAGCTAATCACATTTGGTCCATATTGATCGAGCCATTTGCCTGTAAACGGTCTAGAAATTAATAACACAACCGCATAAACAACAAAGAACAGACTCGCTACATTTTCCAAATGGATTTCATTTGCATAGATCGATACGAAGGAAAGAAGTGCTGAATAGACAATAGCCATAAAGCTTCCCACAATTGCGATAGGAACAGCAGTAGCTTCGAAAAGACTTCGGAATGAAAAGGAGGAAGAAACCTTTACTGGAAGCTCCTCAGTTTTGTTAATCTTGACACTTAAGCCTGTAATCAATGCACCCATTGCGACAATGACACTTATGATGAACAATATTTTTGGACCCCACTGTTGGATTGCCAGCAAGCCGACAAATGGACCGATAACCATTGCCATGTTGGTTGACATGACAAAATAGCCCATTCCTTCACCCCGGCGCGCGGCGGGAATGATATCAGCAACGATGGTCCCTACAGCGGTAGTCGCCATTCCAAAGCCAATCCCGTGCAGCAAGCGGATAACAAGAAAACCACTGATTGTTGTTGGAAAAAAGTATAAGAGTGATGCGGCGGCAAAAAGGATTAGTGCTGTTAATAATACCTTTTTATGGCTTCCACGTTCAAGCCATTGCCCAGCAATCGGGCGTGAAACGATGGCAGAAAGCAAAAATACCGTAGTCATAAGTCCTGCCATAGAAGAACTGCTATGTAATTCGTCCATTGCGTACGATGGCAGTGTTACTAACAGAATATAAAAAGTTAAAAATAGAAAAAAGTTACTAAGAGAAACGCTGATAAAATCCTTCGTCCATAATTTCCCCTTATTCATGTAATGCACCTCTCTGTTATAAAATTTGCTGTAACCAGTTGCTTTGCAGTTTGAGAAGTTCTTCTTGTGAAACCTCTGGAAAGTTCTTTAACAATCCCCGATTCACTTCAGTCACTACACTTTCCCACCTTGGATATTCCTTTAATGCTTCTTCCGTTAATTGAACATGCTTTTCTCGTTTGTCTTGACCAGGAACTTGTGTTACATAGCCCTGTTTGACGAGTCGTTGAATCGTGCGAGTCATCGGCGGTGCTTCAACGAATAGATAATCACAAAGTTCCTTTTGCGTAAGTGACCCTTTTGTTTGGAGAACAAAAATAACGGCCCACTGGGCACTGTATAAACCTAATGGTTTTAAGGCTTCATTAAGCCTGTTGGTGAGCTGGCGTGAAAGCTGGTGAAGAGTATGGAATAATTCGTGGCTAATCATAATACACTCCATTTTTCGAAATTAGTTACCTAGGTAACTATAAGGGATATAGTGAAAATTGTCAAGGAATGTTCATAATTCAGCATTGAAATAATCATCTAGAAGAGTTGGAGGAAAAACGCAAAAAAATTCCGCGGAATCACTAGACACTTTCCGCGGAATTACCTAAAACTACTATCTTAATACATTAAAATACCGTGCTTCCGGATGGGCGAAGACAATCGCCGAGACGGATGCCTCTGGTTCCATCATACAGCCTTCTGTTAACTGAATGCCAATTTCCTCTGGCTGCAGGAGCTTGAACAGTTTCTTTTGATCCTCTAAATCAGGGCAGGCAGGGTAGCCAAACGAGAAACGCTGTCCTTGATATTTAGCGGCAAACCGATCCTGCATGGAAAAATCGAGCGGATCAGGGAAGCCCCAGCGGTCGCGCATCTGCCGGTGAATCAATTCGGCGAAGCCTTCAGCGGTCTCTAAAGCAAGTGACTGGAGCGCGTGGCATTCAAGAAAACGACCTTCTGCTTTCAATTGGTCGGCTTTTTCGCGAATGCCTTTTCCGGCAGTTACCGTAAAGAATCCAACGTAATCTTTCTCACCGCTGTCGACCGATTTAAGGAAGTCTGCTAAACAAAGATGCGGTGCGGACTCCTGCCGAGGGAAATCAAACGTTTCAATCACAACCTCCGGGTTTTCCGGGTCATAGATATAAACCTTGTTTCCATCAGATTGGGCCGGGAAAAATTGATATGCAGCGGCCGGGGTAATCCAATTATTCCGACTGGCATCTGCTAACAATTGGTCCACGACTTCTTTTACTTTTACTGCCTTTTCATCTCGCTCAGCAAGTAATTTTGCAATTTTTCCTTTCACACCCAGGTGGTGACCCAGCAGCATTTGCATATTGATATACGGTTCAATATGGGATAGGGAATAGGACCTCAATACATGTCTTTTCGTATCAAGCGGCGTAAAAACAGGCGCAGTAGTAGAAATGGCCGGCTTTACCTTAACAGCCACAGACCCGCTCGCCCGAATTGGTAATTCCCTTGGGATATCTAATGCTGCCAGCTTTTCAACCCGTTCGTCCAGAAGCCTTTGATGCTCATCTGGTGATTGCAGTTGATTGGCAAGTGATAAGCCATTCATCGCATCCTTCGCGTAAAGGACTAGCCCGTCATATTCTTTCGCAATTTTCCCATCCGTGAATTTTCGTGAAAGGGCAGCGCCGCCAACTAGGATCGGCAATGAGATACCCGCTTCTTTCATGTCTTGGGCGGTTAACACCATTTGCTGCGCGGATTTTACTAATAATCCGGAAAGCCCAACCATATCCGGCTGTTCCTCACGAATAGCCTTAATTAATTCGGCAGGTGTCACCTTAATTCCAAGGTCATGCACCTGGTAACCATTATTGCTTAGGATAATATCGACTAAATTTTTGCCAATGTCATGCACATCGCCTTTAACTGTTGCTAAAATAACTTTTCCTTTAGAGGCAGATACATCGCCTTTTTCCATGTGCGGCTCTAAATGTGATACCGCCGCTTTCATTACTTCCGCACTTTGAAGCACTTCGGCAACAATTAACTGGTTTTCATTAAAAAGCCGGCCGACTTCTTTCATTCCATCCATTAATGGACCGTTAATAATATCAAGCGGTGCCGGGTAGGCTTCAAGGGCAAGATCGAGGTCAGGAAGCAGGCCTTCTTTCGTCCCCTCAACCACATAATAGCCAAGCCGCTCTTCTAAGCTCATATTAGGAACAGTTACTTTCGCTTCTTTCTTTTTGCCACGATAAAATTCAGTAAAAGTTGCCAGTGTTTCATCGGTTGTGTCAAAAAGCAGGGCTTCTGCCAACTGAACTTCTTCTTTAGAAATTGAAGCAAAACGCTCCAATTTCTCCGTGTTGACAATCGCATAATCCAGCCCGGCCTGGGTACAGTGATAAAGGAAAACAGAGTTTAAAATTTCCCTGCCTACCGGAGGCAGCCCGAATGATACATTACTAATCCCCAGAATAGTTTGTACTCCTGGAAGATTTTCTTTAATGAGCTTAATCCCTTCGACCGTTGCTTTTGCAGAACCAATATATTGCTCATCCCCCGTGCCGACTGGAAAAACCAATGGATCAAAAATCAAATCCTGTGATTTAAGCTTATATTTATTTACCAGCAAGTCGTGGGACCGTTTGGCAATCTCCAGTTTCCGCTCTGCCGTCACACCCATTCCTACCTCGTCAATGGTACCAACGACGACTGCAGCACCATAGCGGTGGATTAATGGAACAACGGCTTCAAATCGCTCTTCACCATCTTCAAGATTGATTGAATTGATAATTGCCTTTCCTTGTGAGTATTTCAAAGCACGCTCAATGACTTTTTCATCGGTCGAATCAATCACAAGAGGAACTTTGATTTTCTTCACGACTTCTTTGATAAAATTCTCCATATCAACAAGCTCTTCACGGTCAGGGTCTGCTAGGCAAAGATCAATGACGTGTGCTCCGCCTTTAACCTGTGCACGGGCAATTTCTGCTGCCTCTTCAAATTTCCCCTCTGTTATTAACCGTTTGAATTTTCGAGAACCGATAACATTTGTTCTTTCGCCGACCATTATCGGCCGTAACGTTGGATCATCGTAAACGAAAGGATCGATACCTGAAACCATATGAACCGCCGCTGATTTCACTTCCCGCGGCTGATATTGTTTCATCGCTTCGGCAATTGCCTTAATATGTTCTGGAGTCGTACCGCAACAGCCGCCGACAATATTCAGCCAGCCGTGGGCGGCAAAATCGGACAGCTTTTTCGCGAGTGTCTCCGGTGTTTCATGATAGTGACCTTCTTCATCAGGAAGGCCGGCATTCGGATAACAGCTGACAGCAGTAGAAGCCAGCCCTGCAAGTGAGCGGATATGATCCTGCATGAATTCTGGGCCAGTGGCACAGTTCAAACCAACGGCAACTGGATTCATATGCTCAACAGAAATAAAGAACGATTCAATCGTCTGCCCGGCAAGTGTTGTCCCCATTGGTTCGATTGTTCCTGAAATAAATAACGGCAGTGTTTTGCCTGTTTTTTCAAAAGCGTTTTGAATTCCGACAAAGCCCGCTTTCACATTTAACATGTCTTGGCTCGTTTCTAGCAGGAGTAAATCAACTCCGCCGTCAATCAAGCCAATCGCTTGTTCTTCATATGAAGCTGAAAGGGCATCAAAGGTTGTTCCACCGGTGACACTTAATGTTTTCGTTGTCGGTCCCATTGCGCCTGCCACATAACGGGGCCAATCATCCGTGGAAACCTTCATGGCTTCTCTGACGGCAATCATCGCGGCAATTTTATTAATTTCATAGGCTTTATAGCCAAGCTGATATTCATCAAGGACAATGCTAGTAGCCCCAAAGGTATTAGTTTCAATGATGTCTGCACCGGCCTCTAAATATTCCCGGTGAATATCGGCGATAACAGCAGGAGCGGTTAAATTCAAATTTTCGTTACAGCCATCATACTGTTCGCCGCCAAAATCATCAGGCGTAAGCTCTGCCCGCTGTAGCATGGTACCCATTGCGCCATCCATTACGAGGATGCGACTTTTTAGTTGATCAGTAAACGGTGTTTTCGGCATAGCTGTTCCCCCTTAAGTATCTGGCACGTTTTTTCGTATATAGGGCCAGCTCAGTTGTTAGTTCATATCGTAAAAATGGTGTAATTAAATAAATCCCGTTAAATAAATCCATTGCTGCATCAATCAATGACTTGGTAATGTCAATTCCTTCCCTGGCAGCCTGAAGCGGGTTATCATTCAGACCTGCCATTCGCTCCCGGATGGAATCAGCAATTTTGATTCCTGGAACTTCATTGTGAAGAAACTCGGCATTCTTACTGCTGGTCAGCGGCATCAAGCCAATATAGATCGGTACATCTAAATGTTTCGTATGTTCATAGACTTCTAATAACTTTTCCTCGGAAAAAACGGGCTGCGAGATAAAGTAATCTGCACCATAGTGGATTTTCTTCTCAAGCCGTTTGACTGCTTTTTCAACTGAGCGAACATTCGGGTTAAAGGCAGCAGCAATACTAAAGGCTGTTTTTTGACCTAAATCCTTGCCGGAAAAAGAAAGACCTTCATTTAACTGTTTAATCATTTGAATTAATTCAAATGAAGAAACGTCGTAAACGGACGAGGCACCTGGAAAATCGCCGACACGGGCTGGATCGCCGGTAATGGCAAGGACGTCATTCAGCCCAAGTGTATGCAGCCCCATTAAGTGAGACTGCAAGCCAATAATATTGCGATCGCGGCAGGATAAATGAATGAGCGGCCTTACGTTCAATCGCTCTTTTATCAGGTAACCTAGAGATTCATTGGAAATCCTAACGGTCGCAAGTGAATTATCCGCAAGCGTGATTGAATCAATTCCGGCCTCTTTTAATGCTTTAGCCCCTTCGAAAAACTTGGTTGTATCAAGCTTTCGCGGCGGATCCAATTCTACAATCACCGACGGCCTTTCTTTCACGATTTCTTGCAGGGGAGAGAACTCCCTTTTAGCCGTAGAAGATTCGACCGCAATCTTCTTTGGTTTTAATTGTACTACCTTTTCTGTCACCGGAACACTATTCTTTAGTTCATCCGCAAAGGCTTTGATATGTGCCGGAGTGGTACCGCAGCAGCCGCCGAGAAGGCGTACCCCTTGATTGCGGAAGGCACGGGCAGATTGACGAAAATAATCGGCATCCCCTTCATAATGAAACTTCCCATCTGTATAGGTTGGCAGACTGGCATTTGGATAGGCAGATAAAAAGGCATGCTTCGGAAGTTCAATCTGCTCAAGGGCAACGAGCATATGATGCGGTCCAAGCCGGCAATTTAGACCAAGACAATCGGCTCCAAGACCCTCAAGCCTCGTTAAGGCCTCGTTGACTGGCAGTCGATTTTGCAAAATTTCCGGCTCTTGCAGAGAAACTTGTGCAACAATCGGCAGATTCGTTTCCTTTCTCGCAATTGTCAACACCGTTTCAAGCTCTTCTAAGTCGTAAAAGGTTTCCAGCAATAAGCCATCAACCCCTTCAAGCAATAAACAATATAATTGTTCACGGAAGCTGCGCTTTAACTCCTCAAGGGAAACAGAATTAGGCTTTATCCCGCGATTCCCCCCAATTGTCCCAAGTACGTAGGCATTATTTTGTGCTGCTTTTTTAGCATTCCGAACAGCAGCACTGTTAATTTCTTTTACCGAATCTTCAAGACCATACCGCTGCAGTTTTAAATAGTTGGCAGCGTAAGTGTTTGTTTGAATGACGTCTGCTCCCGCGTCAATGTATGCTTGATGTATATTTTGAATCTGTTCCGGCTGAGATAGATTTAACTCCTCCGAGCAAGAGTCCACACCGTAGGTATAGAGGAGAGTACCTATAGCTCCGTCTGCAATTAAGATTTGATTGTTTAATTTTTCTAAAAAACTCATTATGATTCTCCTTGTAGTAATACCAATTGTTTTTCACCGACGAATTCTAATGCCTGTGAAAAATCCTTGATCAAATCATCGGGGTTTTCAAGCCCAACGGATAAGCGGACAAGACTATTGGTAATTCCGCGCTTTTCCCGCTCTACCTTCGGCATCGCCGCATGGGACATTTTTGCCGGGTAAGAAAGGATCGATTCTACCGCACCAAGGCTGACAGCGAAGACAGGTATTTTTACATTCGCAAGAAAAGTCCGTAAGGCATCTTCATTAGCTAATTCAAAAGATAGGACGGCTCCGGGGCCACCAGCCTGGTCTTTCTGAATATGATATTGCGGGTGACTTTCAAGTCCCGGATAATGAACTTTTTTAACAAGCGGATGAGCATCTAAAAATTTAGCTAGTTTCATAGCTGATCGTTGTGATTGCTCTAGACGAACGTGCAATGTCTTCATGCCTCTTAATACTAGCCAGGCATCTTGAACACCTAAGATGGCCCCAAATCCGTTTTGCAAAAAGCCTAATCTTTTCGCTAAACCTTCGTCATTAACGACAGCAAGCCCGGCAACAACGTCACTGTGACCCGATAAAAACTTCGTCGCACTATGGAGCACAACATCTGCACCTAACTCTAACGGTTTTTGATAAGAAGGAGTCAGGAATGTATTATCGACAAAGGTTAGTGCGCCAGTTTCTTTGGCAATCCTGCTGATCGCCTTAATGTCGGTTACTTTCATCAATGGATTCGAAGGCGTTTCAACATAAAAGGCTTTTGTATTGTGCTGAATTGCCTTCTTCACTTCATCAAGATTTGTCATATCAACAAACGTATGATCAATGCCAAGCCGTGAAAGAACCTCTGTCACCATACGGAATGTACCGCCGTATACATCCTCTGTAATGACAATATGATCACCAGCAGAAAGAAGAAGGAATGCCGTTGAAATCGCGGCCATACCTGATGAGAAGGCAAACCCTTTTATCCCGCCCTCAAGTTCGGCGATTACATCTTCAAGTGCTTCCCTTGTCGGATTTAAACTGCGGCCATAATCATATTTACCAAACTGGTCGAAATCAGATTGGTGGAAGGTGGATGCATGCTGAATTGGCACACTAACCGCTCCAGTTGTTGGATCAATTTTATGTTTATTATGGATGAGCCTGGTTTCAAAGCTAAATTCTTCTTGTGCCATTAGAAAAACACTCCTTCTTTAATATGGGCTAAGGCACCCTCAAGGTCAAAAATTAAATCTTCTGCATCTTCAATCCCAACAGAAAAACGCAATAAGCGATTGTCCACGCCAGATTGGATCCTTATTTCTTCTGGAATATCTGCATGTGTCTGTGTGGCTGGATAGGTGATAAAGCTTTCAGTGCCGCCAAGACTTTCCGCAAACGTAATTAGCTTTAATCCTTGTAAAAATGGATTCACCCATGTTTCTTCTTTTAAACGGAACGAAACCATCCCGCCTCTACCCGAATAAAGGACATCTGTCACGGCTTCATGTTCAGAAAGGTATTCGACAATGGCCTTTGCATTTTTCTCATGTTGTTTCATCCGGAGCGACAAGGTTTTCATACCTCGCATTAACAGCCATGAATCAAATGCACTTAGGACACCGCCTGCCCCGTTATGATGAAATGCCAAAGCATCACAAAGTTCCTTGCCTTTTGCCACAATCAGCCCGGCAAGCACATCATTATGACCGCCTAAGTATTTCGTCGCACTATGGATGACAATGTCGGCACCAAGTACGATGGGCTGCTGTAATAATGGTGTATAGAATGTATTGTCAACAATCAGCAAGATCCCGTGTTTCTTCGCAATGGAAGAAACAGCGGCAATATCTGATTGCTGCATGAGGGGATTGGTCGGAGTCTCAAGAAAGATTGCTTTTGTCTGAGGTGTAATCTTTCGTTCAATCTCTTCTGGACAACACGTATTTACATATTGACTGTTCAAGCCCCATTTTTTATAGCCTTTTTCTAATAACCGGTAGGTACCACCATATAAATCCTCGCTCACTAACCATTCATCCCCACTTTGGAATAAGGATAGGATCGTGAAAATCGCAGCCATTCCTGAACTGCAGGCGAACCCTTGATCACCGCATTCCAAATCGGCAATTGTTTTTTCAAGGAGCTGTCGTGTTGGATTCCCTGTCCGTGAATAGTCAAATCCGGTTGATTGTCCGATTCCATTGTGTCTGTAAGCTGTTGAAAAATAAACCGGAGGGTTCACTGTTCCGGTTGCAGTGTCACTGCGATTTCCAATTTGGGCAAGTTTCGTATCAATTTTGTACATGGTGCACACTCCTTGTTTAGTAAACTATAAATATTGGCTTTCTGCGGTGCTTTAATGCTACGAGGCACTAAAGTCATTAGGATATAAAAAAAGCCTTCTATAAGAAGAAGACTTTTGTAAGTACGACCAAATTGTCATTCTTCTTATCTTGCAAATTAGCAGCAGCTAATCTGCAGGACTTAGCACCTTTTCAATGAGTTTCCCCATTGATGGTTGCTGAGGCGTCGCAGGGCCATTCCCTCAACCTCTCTTGATAAGAAATCAATATTTAGATTATTTATAAAATTTACTACAACTTTGGAGCGATGTCAATTTGATTTTTAGAAAAAAACAAATAAAACTAAAAAGGATCAGAAAAATTGACATTTAATGTTCTTTACAAAGAATATATTGTTCACTATAATGACATTAGAGAAAGGAGTGAAATTTATTAAAGGAGGTTCTCTATGTTAGGTACAAAAATTCAAAAATTAAGGCAAGAAAGAAACCTTACGTTATCTCAGCTGGCTGAGAAAACAGATATCTCCAAGTCCTACTTAAGCCACATTGAAAGAAATATTCAAACAAACCCATCCATTGAAGTGCTAGTGAAAATTGCCGCAGCATTAGAGGTTAATATTCAGACCCTTCTCAGTCCAAATAACTCAACGTTGGAAACAAGAAATCCCCAAAAAAATCCTTTAATAGATTGGAGTGTTTTTATTAACACTGCCCTGGAGTCTGGATTAATTAATGAAGCAGATTTGAGGGAAATAAAACTGGCAATACAAAATAGCAAACCAAAGACCTGATTAAAAATACCTATAATAGAGGTAATATTATTGACTTGTTCGTTATAATGAACTATAATCACTCATATAAAGAAATTAATACATTGTTGTTAGGAGATTAGTATGAAAAGAAGGGGCAATATTATTTATCTTTCAGCGATTATTTTTGTCGTAGCAGGCATCCTTTTTTTTAATAACAATGTTGCCGAGAATCTTGGATTGAAAAAGGAAGACCAATTTGTCACCATGACCGCAAATAGTCAAAACGAATATGTGAATGTGGAGGACTTCGGAGCCAATGGCGACGATGCAAAGGACGATTCTACTTCCATTCAAGAAGCGATCCATTTCAGTCATGATTCGAAAATTGGAACTGTAAAGTTACTTGGAAATAAGAGGTATATTCTGAATAAAGGAATCGTTTTAAAGGAGGGCATTGAACTAGAATTTGGCCAAAATACAACGTTACAAATCGAAGGGAACTTTAAAGTTATTGAAGTAGAGAAAAATGCATCCCTGTTAAATGGAATTCTTGAAATTGTCAATGCTGAATTTGATTCAGACGTCATTTATTTAGACGGAAATCAAAAATTTTGGTCCTGGGACAAAACCCGAATCAACAATGTAACGATCTTAAACACCAGCGGTTCACATAAGGGGACAGCTCTTCATCTATATGCTGGGGGTTCAGGTAATTTTATTAGTTTTGTCAATTTTACTGACATAAATATTGCAGGCTTTCAAACCGGCGTTAAATTGGAGGCTGAGGAGCCAAAAGTTAAAAATAAATATAACTTTGTAAATGGAAACCGATTCACTAATCTAACCTTAGATGATTGTATAAACGGTATTGCCATGATTGGCTCTATTAGTATTCCAAATGAAAGTTCCGGTAATGAGTTCAGCGGACTGCAAATTCAAGTATCGAAGGTAACAAAAAGTGTAGTAAAAGTCAGCGGCTCCGATAATAGATTTGAGGGTGTAATATGGGATGTCCATATAGTGAATAAACCAATCATAGAGTTTTCAAAAGAGTCTCAAAGGAACAGATTACTTTCGAATATGGGCTCAAAATTTATTAAAGATAAAGGGCGGCAAAATTATTATACATCACCGGAGGAAGAAGCAAAGAATTTTAACTAGAAGGATGTAGGAGGTCATCATGGACGAAAGAGTAGATTTAAAAAAATTTCTACATATTATTAGAAAGCGAATAGTGACCATTATTCTTACGGTTCTATGTGTATCTCTTTTAACTGTTGGTTTATCGATGTTTGTATTAAAACCAACGTATGAAGCAACTGAAAATATTTTAATTGGCAAGCTTACAAAGATTGATGGTGAATACAGTGATTCACAGGAACTTAGTATGCTGCTTGCTTCAACCATTGATTTTATAAAAAGTCCAATCGTGCTAAATTCCGTCCAAAAAGAGCTCAATATAAATGATGAAGAGTTAGAAAAGAAGATTGTCGTACAAAATAATCGGAATTCACAAATTGTCAATGTGGTCGTAAGGGATCACGATATGGAAGGTGCTAAAACACTTGCCCATACGATTGCCAACACAACGGTTAGTAAAATGAATGATCTGTTTGAGGTTAAAAATATCAAGCTATTAAGTGATGCAAATGGAGATCCCTCCGTTAAAATGGTTGGGAGTTTGACATTAAATGTTGCGATTGGTGCGGTGATTGGGGTTTTTCTTGGCATCGGCCTGGCAATGCTTCGCGAATATTGGGACGATTCTATTAAAGACATTTATGAGATTGAAGGCATGATTGGTTTACCTATTTTAGGAGAAATAAATTTAAAAAGTACAAAAAGAAAAAATAAATATAAAAATTATAGGCAACCTAAGCAGGCAACAGCCTTGAAAGAAAAAAGCGGGGGGGAAATAAGTGTCTAAGAAACGGGATGAGACGAAAAAAATAATCCAAAGGCTTCAACTTAATGAAACGTCAATAAGTTCAGAACAAATTCGAATGATTCGAACGAATTTAGAACCGCTTGTTCATCAACAAACGGCATTATTATTGGTAACCTCCCCCAGCGATGACGGCGAAAAATCAATTATTACATCAAAATTAGCCCTTTCTATTGTTGAACAAGGGAAAAAGGTACTTTTAGTGGATGGCAATATTCGAAAGCCTTCACTAAACCATTGGTTTAAGCTGCCAAATGAGGCCGGATTAACGAATGTAATTGATAATGTAAATGAGGCCTTCCTCAATATTCAAGAGACATTTGTTCCCGGCCTATTTGTCTTGCCGACTGGTCCAATGCCAGTAAATCCGGCAGATGTCTGGATGACAGGTAAAATAAATGAGCTGGTCAGATATTGTGAAGCAAATTTTGATGTGATCATTTTTGAGGGGCCTCCATTTTTGACAGTTTCTGATTCTCATATTCTAGCGAATCAATGTGATGGGGTTATTTTAGTAATCAAAGAGAATAAAACGAAGAAAAAGGACGTAATTAAGACAAAAGAATATTTGGAAAGAAAGAATAATCAAATTTTAGGTGTCATTTATCAAACAGGCTAAAAAAGCAGGGGATTGGCTAAAGGTAACCAGGTGTCATCAAAAGGTGGGGAATTCATGGAGAAAGTAACGAAAAATTCAATAGCTAAGAATATCATCCATCTTTTTTACAGTACAGCACTTTCAAGTATTTTAAATGCTGCAGCCTTAATCGTTTTAGCCAGTTACCTGCAATCCTATTATTATGGGATGTTTAGTGTCGTCTTAGCCATCGCGATGATCATGGGGTATTTTACAGATGCAGGACTAAGTGACATTGTGTTAAGAGAGGGTTCAAAGAAGGATGTGAATCCATCCATCCTTATTTCTTCCTATGTAAAAATGAGACTGGGCTTACTGGTTGTTACCTTTATATGTGGATTTTGCTTTATTCATATTTCACATTCGGGAAATCGAGAACTTATTCAAACGGCGTACTTTCTTGTTATCCCGATGGTAACAGGAGTGGCTCTGCAAAGTATTGGAACGACCTATTTTCAGTTAATAGAAAAAATGCAGTACTTTGGACTAATCCGAATTATTTCCTCTGGCTGCTTAGTTCTCACTCTTACAATTGGAATGCTTTTTCGTTTTAATCCAGTTATTATTTGCGCTCTTTATGGCCTCTCCTATTTGGCTGCCGGTGTTATTGGAGTGTACCTTGTCAGTAAAAATATTCGTATCAGCTTGAATAGTCCGTTCCATAGAGGCTTGTTACAAAATCTGGGTTCATTTACTTTAGGGGGATTGCTTTTTGTACTGCTGCCACAATTAGGGCCGCTAGTACTGGAAAAGACAATCACCCTTAAAGAAGTTGGGTTATTTGCAGTAGCCTATCGAATCCCGCAAGCGCTGCAGCAAATTCCCTTTATCGTTGCAGGTGCCTATTACCCAGTGTTGTTTCGATCCTTTAATAATAATCTTTTAGACGATCATTTAAAATATAATATCTCGTTAATCAAAATCATTGCCTTAGTCGGGATGGCGATGACCATTCCTTTATACCATCTGTCCCATTTCGTAATCGATCTGTTATTTGGTGTGAAGTGGCTCGAAGCTGTATTTCCATTGAAAATTTTATCCTTCATGCTTACGTTACAGGCGATTAATATTGCCTTAGCGGATGGTTTAACGACAAGGGCTTTACAAACGTATCGGACTGCTGTTCAATCGTTTGCCGTCATCTGTGGGGTCTTTCTTTATCTGTTTTTTAGTCGATCATATGGTGTAACGGGAGCGGCTATGGCAGGAGTAGTAATTGAAGGAATTTCCCTTTTGGGATTTTGGTTGTGCATACCCAATCGCTGGATCATTGCAAAAAAGGCAATCATTCCTTATCTTTCCTTTTTTATTATGTGTATCAGCACCACCGGATTTTTTCTAGATTCATTGCCGGTAGTAGCCGTTATCCTCAATTTTGCTTTATTATCCTTCATGCTACTTATAGATAAAGAAACCATGGAAAAAGTAAATGGGTACATGAAAATGATCGGAATGAAACAAAGATGGAAGTCGAAGAAATCACAGGGGGTTTAAAATGGACCACAAAATAACTCCAAATTTGCATAGAAGTCAATTCACCATCTTCTTTCTTTTTTTATTAGTGACTCTGGCAAATTACTACATTTATGTGGGATTTGCCATAAAACCATATATGATTTTTTTGATTTTGTTTTTGACGATTCATATCGGTTCCTTTTACTTTCACAAGCTTCAGCTGTTTGAAGTAGCGATGCTGTTATTTTATTTGATGTACAGCTTCACAGGAGTGTTTGCTTTATATCCGGCCTCCAGCATTAGAATCATCTGCGGAATAATCTTATATATTTTTTGTTATTTTGTGATGAAATCAGTTATAGGCACCTCTAGTAATTCGATGATTGAAAGAGCGATTTCAGATGTTGGGATTATTTTTAATATTGCTAGTTTAGCAATGTATTTTATCGGCTTAAAAACCCTTGGTTTTGTATTCGAGGGTGATCGGGTTTATCAATTTGGTGTGATGCTGGATCGAGATTACCCTCGATTAATCGGGCTTTTACAGGATCCCAACTTCTTTGTTTATTATAATACACTCTTTTTCTCTTATTATCTTTGCCATGCAAAATCGCTGAAAAATAAGCTCGGTTTAATCCTATGTATTATTGCCAATATATTATCATTTTCAAGAGGCGGACTTTTAGTCATGGCGTTTATCCTGCTGATTTATATTTTGCTTAATAACCCTCTTAAACAGTTAAAATTACTGGCCGGTCTTGCCGGTTCACTTTTTGTGGCAGTGTATATTGCGATTGTCTATATGAAGTTCGATATTTTCGACATCTTAGGATCTAGAATTGAGGATTTTTCTCAGGATGGCGGCAGTGGAAGGTTAGAATTATGGGGAAGAGCCTGGGACTATTTTACGACGCATATGTTTTTTGGCATTGGGGCTTTTAATTTTGCTGACTATAACTTCTTTCAATATGGCGATAACCTGGAGGTACATAATACCTTTTTAGATATTTTATCGGAGTCTGGTTTGGTGGGAATATCCTGCTTTTGTTTATTTATCCTATTAGTATTTATCCAATTAATAAAAAGCAGTGTACGTAAAAATAACCCATACCTGCTATTAACCTTTCTTGGAATGATTCTGCAAATGGGGTTCCTTTCGATCATCATTAATGACATGTTTTTTATGTATCTAGCCATCTTAACAACGTATTTGAATAACGAAAAATATGCACGCCAGACTGAAACGCAAAAAGCAGGTTCGTTCCATTCCATATTCTCCTATAAACAAAAATTGAAACTAAATGTCAATCGTAAAGGAAGTGATGCTGCTCATGAATATTCTAGTCATAACAGATAAGCTGATATTCGGTGGAGCTGAAATGTATTTTTGCAAATTAGAGAATCAATTGCAACATCCAGACATTTCCTTTCACTATGCCGCCGGACCCGGAGAGTTATACGGGAAAATCAAGCATAAAAACAACTTTAGTGAGATGAGTAGAACAAAGCACCTGCAGAATATTAAAAAGCTTAGAAAGTTAATTATTGATAAGCAAATAGATGTAATCCATGCGAATAGTTTGCGAATGGTCCTATACTGTATTTTTGTACAAAAAATAACGAAAATGAAGTTCAGGATAGTCTACACAAAGCATAATGTGACCGTTCTTGAAGAGAAAAATCCAGCTGTATTTGCCTATTTGCTAAATAAGCATGTGGAAAAAATCATCACGGTCAGTGACTTTGAGAAGGAAAATCTTATCAAAGCAGGAATAACGGCTGGCAAAATAACGACAGTTTATAACGGTGTTGATATGAAGCAGTTTGCCTTTCATCAAAAGGTAAAAGGGGAATGTTTCAAGATCGGGATCTTGGCAAGGTTATCAGAAGAAAAAAATCATGAGCTGTTCATAAAGATTGCTGGAAAGCTGCGTGACATCCCAAACCTATTGTTTTATATTGCAGGGGATGGACCGGAGCAGGAAAAAATCAAGAGGATGATTGATTCACAAAATTTACATCACAAGATTAAGATGGTTGGCGTTGTTCATCATCCGGAGGAATTTATTAAAGAAATGGACGTCATATTACTTACATCCTATCGAGAGGTTTTCCCAATGGTCATCTTAGAGGCTATGGCAGTGGGAACGCCAATTATCTCCATTAATAGAGGGGGGATTGGGGAAGCAATTATTGGGAATAAGACTGGTTTCCTCATCAATGAGCATTCAGTAGAAGACTTTTGTGATAAAATTCTTGATTTAAAAGTAAACGATGAGATTAGGAAACAATTTATTGAGAACGCCAGAAGAAAAGTGGAAGCAGATTTTTCTTTGGAGCAAATGGTAAATAATACGTTAAATGAGTATCTGACTTGCAGTTAATGGTGTCCCATTACATATGAATAAACTGAATGACATCCTATTTGCTAAGTTGAATACCTTGGGAGTGGTAAGGTGATGGAGAAAAAAGGACTACGTTTCGGGATTATTTGTGACAATATAGCCGTTGAAGGATGGCAAGCAAATAGCATAAAAAAAATGCTGGAGTTGGAGAATGTGGAGGCTGGCTTATTGATCCTGCTTGAGCACAAGCACAGTAAGCAGCATACTGTGAAAGTCTTACTAAAATCTTTGATGACTAAAAAATCTGCTAGTTTACCAACGATGATGAATGGCATCCCTATCCTGGAATGTGAAGTCAGTAAAACAGAAACTGGAGAATATCAATTTTCGAAGAATAATATGGAGAAAATTGCTGGTTTCAAATTAGATTTCCTATTTAATATTAGTTCAAGCCATATCGGCGGAGGAATGGCTCATTTGTCCCGATATGGTTTATGGGCGTTTCAACACAGCTCAGAGCTAAATCGATATTTTTGGGAGATCTATAATGAAGAGCCTGTTACGTTTGCCGGATTAGTTCAGCTCACAGGGGTCAATAAGCCTATTTTGTTAAAGGAAGGATACTTTTCTACCATTAAGGATTCTTATAAAAAAAATCGGGAGCATATTACCTCGACCATCTCAAGTTGGCCAGCCTTGGTGTGCCGGGATATTTTGAATAATAATGCCGAGTATTTGAACCATGCTGCCATTGCTTCTGCATATCCAATTCCTGAAAAACCTACCATGAAGCAAATGGGGAAATTTATTGTCCAGCTGTCTAAGAATAAATATAAAAAGCTGGCTGCAAAATTATTTTCCTATGAATATTGGAACATTGGCATTGTCCCGAAACCGATTCATGAATTTTTAACCGATTCAGATACGAATATACAATGGTTAGTACAAGAGAAAGATTTATATTATGCTGATCCATTCGCTTATCGGGATGAGGGCGGATTACAGATCTTAATGGAAGAATTAGATCATCGAGTGGTCAAGGGGTATATAAGTGCTGCAAGCGTCAGGGATGATACCATCACATTTGATCAGGCACTAATGAAATTCCCATGTCATATGTCTTATCCGTTTATTATAGAACATAACAATCAAGTATACTGCCTTCCTGAAACCTCAGAAGCGAAGGAGGCTACCATTTATCGATTAAATAAAGCCAGTAAAGAATGGGAGAAGGTAAAAACATTAATAGAAGATTTTCATGCTGTTGATTCAACCATCATCAAATATGGTGATTATTGGTGGCTGTTCTGCACGAAATCATTTTCAACTATCCAAAGTCATAATAATGAACTGCATATTTACTATGCAGCTGATTTGCTGGGAGATTGGCAACCGCATGTTCTAAATCCAGTGAAAATGGACATACGGTCTTCTCGGCCGGCAGGGACACCATTTATTCAGGAAGGGGTGCTTTACCGCCCGGCACAAGATTGTTCAAAAACGTATGGAGGAAGAATTGTTTTAAATAAAATTAAAACTTTATCTACTTCGCAATTTGAAGAGGAGCCCGTTTCCTTCATTGAACCTAAAAATGACAGTTTGTATCCAGACGGGGTTCATACGATTTCAAATGCAGGGGGGATTACAATCCTGGACGGTAAGCGTTTTGATTATAGTTTGCTCCATTTCTTCAGGAAGCTTTACAAGTTTAGACCAGTTCAATATGAACAGGTCAAATTGGGAAAGATGGGGAAAAACAAGTCAAAAAAGAGGGTTCAACAGGATTTTTTTTAATCAGATTGTACTTTAAAAAGAATGAATTATTCGTTAAAAAGGAATTATTCTGTCTTTAAACTCTCTCCCTGCTCAAACCTTCTACGTGTTTTAGAAAGGAGAATTGAAAATGAATGATAGATATCGAGGGAGTTGTGTGAAGCTTATTCAAGCAGTTGCCGATATCACTTTAGTCTTTGCAGGTTTTATTATTGCCTATTTGGTTTCCTATCAACTTTCCATCCCAATTGCCGGAACCCTGATCTCTTCCAATTGGTTAATTTTACTTTCGGCATCCAGTTATTTTGTTTTCTATCTATATGACCTCTACGGAGATTGGCAGCGAAAAAATATTCAGCATGTAGTTTATTCCGTTGTATTATCGATGGTGTTTTTTTCAATCTTTATTTCGGCCATTTCCCTATTGACACCCTATCTATCCTTCCAGCAAAGTTTTATCTTTATTGCATTTCTCATTCAGACGATACTATTACTCGCAGCACGTGCAAGTGTTTGGTACCTTTACAAGAAATTTTTCGGTAAAAGGAAGGTCATTATTATCGGGGAAGATTCGAATGCAGGAATCCATTTGGCAGACAAAATTATCAATCATCATAAAGGATGGTTTGAAATATCAGGATTTATTACTGCGGCTAATATGGCGATTATTTATGAAAATATCAAAAAGTGTGATCTTCTTCTCCTTAGCCCGAACCTGAGTGGGGAGGATAAAGAAGAAATTCTGAGCTTATGTATGAAACATGGCAAAGAGGCAATGGTGGTACCGCAGCAATTCGAGCTTTCTGTCATAGCAGCCGATATCCAGCAAATTGATGATATGTTAGTCGTTTCGATCAAACCGCCGAATATAAGCATAAGCCAACGGTTTCTTAAGCGCGGGTTTGATGTGTTGATTTCATTCCTCCTATTAGTAATCGCCAGTCCGCTATTATTGGCGTTATTTCTGTTCATTCCGCTGACGTCAAAAGGACCGGCTCTTTATAAACAAGAGCGGATCGGGCAAAAGGGGAATCCATATATGATTTATAAGTTTAGAAGTATGATTCAAGATGCAGAAGAGAGAACAGGTCCCGTACTTGCAACAGATAGAGATCCCCGAATTACGGCAATTGGAAGATTCATTCGAGCTGTTCGTTTAGATGAGCTTCCACAATTATTAAATGTTCTTAAAGGGGATATGAGCATTGTTGGTCCAAGGCCGGAACGAGAATATTTCATTAATCAATTTAAACAAAAGTTGCCTGAATACCATTACCGGTTAACAGTTAAGCCGGGAATAACAGGCTTAGCACAAGTGTTGGCCAACTATACCACACCTGTTGAAGATAAGTTAAGGTTTGACCTCTTATATGTTCATAATTATTCCTTTTGGCTGGATGTAAAAATCTTATTTCAAACTATTCGTGTGGTCCTTCAGCCTGAACAGGCACAGGGGCTGAAGGAAGAAAACAATCTTCCAAACCAGCGATTACTAAAGAGTCTAAAGAAGAAAAAGGTTATGAACCATTAAGAAATGGGGGAGCAAAATGAACTATTCGGCAGAATCGAAGGTTTCAATTATCACTCCAACCTATAACGCTGCACGATTTATTACTGAAACCATCCATTCCGTTAAAGCCCAAACGTATACAAACTGGGAAATGATTATTGTCGATGATTGTTCGACAGATAACACAGTTGATCTGGTAAAGAAAGAAAGGGAGCTTGATTCTCGAATTAAATTAATTGAGCTCGCAGCAAATGGCGGCCCGGCAAAGGCAAGGAATAAAGCCATCACTGCTTCGTCAGGAAACTATCTTGCTTTTTTAGATAGCGATGACCTTTGGAGTCCCCATAAATTAGAAAGACAACTGAATTTCATGAAAAAAAATAATCTTGCCTTTTCGTTTACGAATTACAGGATTATGGATGAAAGTGGAGAAAGGACGAATACGCTCATTCAGGTGCCCGCAAAAATTAAATATAAATGCCTATTAAAAAACACCCTGATTGGCACACTAACCGTCATTTTAGATAAAAGGAAAGTCGGAAACATACAAATGCCTTTATATCGGGACTGTTCGGAGGATTATGGCCTCTGGCTTTCAATCCTTTCAAATGGAATTGATGCATATGGTCTGAATGAGGAGTTAGCCCTCTACAGAAAACGAGAACATTCACTATCAAGTAATAAACTGAAATCTGCTCAGAAAACCTGGAATACGTATAGGAAGGTTGAAAAAATTAATATACCTTCCGCCCTATGGTATTTTGCAAATTATTCACTTCGTGCATTAAAGAAACATGCCAAAACGTAAAATGTTTAACGATGGATTTCTTGAAATGAGGGGATAACATTGGAGACTAAAAGAAGAAAGCTGTCATTTGTACAGATTTCAAGAGCGATAGCGATTATATTTGTTCTCTTAGGCCATGTCAATATTTTGTTTCATACCAAGTTTAACTATGATTGGTTTGATATGGGGCAATGGGAAAGAACAGGAGGGGTCGATTTCTTTTTTATTGTAACAGGTTTTATGATTTTTTATCTCTATCATAAACAAGCCGGAAGACCGGGAAAGGCAAAGGAATTTCTTCTAAAGCGTGTGATTAGAATTTATCCGCTATATTGGATGTTTACATTATTATCGATTGCTGTTTCGTTATTATTACCATCTGCGGGGGGCAGCTACCCGGCCGAACTAATCTTTAAGTCAATCCTGATCCTGCCTCCCGAACCGATTCTGGATTCTGCCTGGTCGCTTAGTCATGTCGTCTTTTTCTATCTTTTGTTTGCAGCTTATATTTTCCGGCCGAAAATCCTTAAACCTCTCATTGCTATATGGATTCTGGCTACGATGTTAATAGGCTTAAAGTTTGTTCCTTTTCCGGAGCATTCCTTTATTTTTAGCTTTAGCAATTTGGAAATCATTTGCGGATGTGTAGTGGCTTATCTGACGCTTAACTTTAATTTTAAATATTCAACCTTGTTCGTAACAGCAGGGCTGCTTGGATATTTAGCGGTTTGGTTAAATAATATATATCAAATTTTTCATATACATGTGCCGTTATTCTTTTGTATATTTTCCATGCTTCTTATGCTGGGGATTGCCGAAAAAGACAAGAAGGAAAGGCAAACACCAAAGGCACTGTCATTCTTGGGGGATGCTTCTTACTCCATTTACATTGCTCATGGGCCATTTTTACATCTTTATATTTTACTAATGGTTAAATTTCATGTAATAGGTGCTTTAGGGTACTTTTTAACAATGTCAGCTGTCATTATATTAACCGTCCTTTCCTGCTGTCTCGTATATCAGCTTATTGAAAAGCCAATGTTGAAATATTTACGAAAAGTAGTCTTCACAAAGGTAAATCGTTCGATAGACATGCCATTAATAATGGGTAAATAGAATGATCAAGGGAGCACCCTTATCCTTGATATATATTTTTTTATTGATTTTGTTCGTTATTAAGGACGAATAGTGTTTCTAAATTGACCGAAATGAGGAGGTAACAATGAAAAGATTTTGTGATATTTTTGTGAGTTTACTCCTCCTATGTCTCTTTAGCCCGATCATACTTGGGGCTGCCGTCGTTGTAAGGGTGAAATTAGGCTCTCCCATTCTCTTTAAACAAAAACGAGTGGGGTATCATGAAAAGATTTTTACTGTCTATAAGTTCAGAACAATGACAAATGAAAAGGATTTAGC
Organism: Bacillus sp. S3; assembly: GCF_005154805.1. Classification (GTDB taxonomy): domain Bacteria; phylum Bacillota; class Bacilli; order Bacillales; family Cytobacillaceae; genus Neobacillus. The sequence goes on along the minus strand of NZ_CP039727.1, from coordinate 3,984,555 downwards.
AGGTAATGACTTGCCGGATTCTGTGCGGTTAACAAAGACGGGGCTTATCATTAGACGCTTAAGTTTGGATGAATTACCGCAGTTGCTTAACGTCGTAAAAGGTGATATGAGTTTGGTCGGTCCTCGGCCGCTATTAGTCCGATATTTGCCTTACTATTCTGATCAAGAAAGGAAAAGGCATACAGTTCGTCCGGGAATTACCGGATACGCACAAGTAGAGGGCAGGAATCAACTGGATTGGAACACAAGATTGGCATTAGATGTTTTTTATGTCGATCATCAATCATTATTCTTCGACTTGAAAATTATTATTAAAACTATCAGTAAAACGCTAAAACGCGAAGGGATTGCTGATGTTCCTGCTGATCAGATGTTAGATTTTGATGTTGAACGAAGGATGAAGGCTTAGTCCTTAAGGGGTGAAATGGGATAAATGAAAATACAGATTGAACCTTTGCGAAATAGAGATGCACCTCTCATCCCCGAGCTAATCAAATCGGGAATGAATCGTAAGATATTTCCGCTTACGATATTTAGTTCAAAAGGCTATGAAGCATATCTAAACAAGTGGCTTACCATTGCGGAGAAACACCGAAAGGTCAAGTTTTATGGGGCATTTACCGGTGAGAGGCTGGCGGGCTACACAGAATGGCGCGTGTTGGAGGAAGCTCTTTTTTTAAATAATATTTATGTCTTTCCGGAATATCAGGGTCTAAGGATCGGCAGGACCCTGCTGGTTGAGCATGGGAAACAATTACTAGATCAATTTGGAAGGACCAAGATTTCCCTTGATGTATTTGCTGATAACATGGCGGCAATAAATTGGTATAAAAAAATTGGCTTTGTGAAAATAGGGTCTTCCAATTGGTATGTCCGGGAGCAAACAGCTGTAACAGATTGGAAAGGTCCCTCAGGAGGATGTTGGATTGAGAACTATCCTAATGCGGAATCGGAGCAAACGGCATATGGGTTTTCACAGCTTATGTGTTCAACCCGTAATGGTACTTACCAGATTGGGAGAATCACCGATCAATACTACCGGATAACCAATCCTTCTGCCCTCTATGATACTGATTTGCTTCAATATCTTAATGGGCTTGACCCTGGACGCCGGCTGCTTATCGTCACAAATAAGGAAGTGCCACAGCCGCACGTATTATTGTGTGAAAGTAACAGAATGACAGCAAGGTTTAATTGAGATTCACTTTATTAGAGAAATTCTTTGGGGGGACGTTAGTGGTTTATACATTATTTGATTTAAGTGAAAGAGAAATCTGGCATCATTTTCTCGAAAAGACAGCCAGTAAGGATATTTATTTTACACCTGAATACTTAGAAATTTACGAGAGGAATGGGGAAGGGAAAGCGCAGCTGTTTTTGTACCAAGATGGAGAGGATTTTATTTATTATCCATTTCTAGTAAGAAATCTGCAGGACATTCCGATAACGGATGAAGTCCGAAAAAAATATGGAGAATTGTATGATATTACAACTCCTTACGGTTACGGGGGACCAATAACCAATACAACAGATGGTGTGAAGAAAAAACAATTATTTCGCCAATTTGAGGATTCATTTCGTTCTTATTGCGATCAACACAAAATCATCTCGGAGTTTGTCCGATTCCATCCATTCATTCGGAATGATTTAGATTATCAAGATATCGACTCACTACTGAACCGCCATACGATTTACATTGATTTAGCTTTGGATTTAGAAGAAATATGGGCGAATTACGATAATAAAAATCGAAATCGACTACGGAAGGCAGAGGCCAACGAATACTTTACAATGGTTCATCGCCCTGCGAATGAATTTGAAACCTTTATGAATTTATATTACAAGACAATGGATAAGAAACATGCGTATGAATATTACTATTTTCAAAGGGAATTTTTTGAAAATCAAGTGGAACTGTTGAGTGGTCAGTTGGAATTAATTGAAGTCATAATGGACAATAAAGTGATTATGTCCTGCTTCTTTATGCATCATGGGGAGTTTATTCATTATCATTTATTGGGTTCTGATGAAGATTATCTTAAGTATTCCCCAAACAATTCGCTGATCCATTATGCTGTTGGCTGGGCAAAAGCCAAGGGGTTAAAAGTTTTACATCTTGGCGGGGGCTATTCAGGGGATCATGATACCTTGTATCGATTTAAAAAGCGGTTTAATAAATATGGGGATTTACCCTTCTATATTGGAAAAAGAATTCGTAATGGGCTTATTTATCAAGAGCTAATTAAAAGCCTTCCAGTTGCCAATAATTATTTTCCTTTGTACCGGCATCCGGACCTGATCGCAGAAAATCATTTAAGCAAACAGTAGCCACATGTTCATTGTCAAACAGAAAAAATCAGTAAAGAATGGATGTGAGTGAGCTCATGGAAAATAATAAAAAGAGAATTTATCTCTCCCCGCCCCATATGACTGGCAATGAGCAAAAATATATTGAAAGGTCATTTCAATCCAATTGGATTGCTCCACTGGGTCCTAATGTGGATCGGTTCGAAGTGGAGATTGCTCAATATGTGGGAGTTAAGGGAGCGCTTGCTGTAAGTTCAGGTACGGCAGCTATCCATCTGGCCTTACGTCTGCTGGATGTAAAGGCAGGTGACAAGGTTTTTTGTTCCACACTTACATTTGTCGCAAGTGCAAATCCAATTCTTTACCAGCAGGCAGTACCGGTGTTCATAGATTCAGAGTTTGATACATGGAATATGTCGCCAAAGGCCTTGAAAAAAGCTTTTATGGATGCTGAAAAAGAAAGAAAACTGCCCAAAGCTGTTATTGTTGTTCATCTCTATGGTCAGAATGCAAAAATGGATGAAATCATAGAAATCTGTAATTTTTATCAGGTCCCGATTATTGAAGATGCTGCAGAATCATTGGGCTCTACTTACAAGGAGAGAAAAAGTGGTTCGATTGGTAAATTTGGTGTCTATTCCTTTAATGGAAACAAAATTATTACCACTTCGGGCGGGGGAATGCTGGTTTCGAATGATCAGGAGGCATTGGCTAAGGGAAAGTTTTTCGCAACACAAGCACGCGATAATTATCCCTATTATCAGCATAGTGAACTAGGCTACAATTATCGAATGAGCAACATCTTGGCCGGAATTGGAATTGCGCAGCTAGCTGTAATTGAAGAGAGAGTAAAACAAAAGCAGGCAATTTATCAGCAATATGTACGTGAATTAAGTCAAATTAAAGAGTTTGTTTTTATGCCTGAATACCAAGGGACCCGTCATAATCGCTGGTTAACGGCTTTATATATTGACTCAGAACCACCAGTGTATACACCGCTTGAGTTAATACAGGAACTTGAAAAAGAAAATATTGAAGCGCGACCGGTTTGGAAGCCCATGCATTTACAGCCATTACTTAATAAATACCGGTTCTATCCACATTCCAGTCAGTTATCCGTTGCGGAATGTTTATTTAAACGAGGGATTTGTCTGCCTTCAGGAACCAGCATGACTGAAGCGGAACAATTACGTGTCATCGATACAATCCAATCTTTTATAAATAGTCGGAGTAAACAGCATTTTATTGCTACATAGGTCAGAGCTGAAAAAATTTTTTAAGCGAACGTTCTTTATAATGAAATAATGGTTCTTTACCAGAAAGGGGTGGCCGATCATGAGCTTTCAAAAACGGTTGTTTTCTTTATTAGCAATTGATTCTTTAATTGTGTTCACATCCGCATATATCTGTTCTTTTCTTTTATTCTCTGGCTGTGCTGTCCCCACTGTCCCCCTGACACTTGTATCAACCACCTTGTTAGTAAGCCATCATTTGTTTGCTTATAAATATAAGCTTTATAAAAGGGCTTGGGAGTATGCAAGTGTCGATGAGATGGTAACCGTTCTAAAGGCCGTAACCTTCTCCGTCATCACTGCAGCGATTATTCAATTTGTGATAGGACAGCAAATATATTTTCGAATTTTAACAACCACATGGATGATGCATTTATTTTTAATAGGGGGCACCCGTTTTTCTTGGCGTCTCTATAATGATCAACATTTTTCCAGCGGCAAAAAAGTGAAGAAGAGGACGCTCATCATTGGAGCCGGTTCCGCCGGTATACTAGTGGCCAGGCAATTAAAATATAGTAACGATTGCGATCTTATTCCAGTGGCCTTTATTGATGATGATAAACAAAAGCAGCACCTTGAAATTTTGGGGCTCCCAGTACTTGGCGGCTTAAATAATCTCAAAGATGTGGTCAAAAATCAAATGATTGAAAATATTATCATTGCAATCCCATCGCTTAGTAAAAAAGAATTGCATGCTATTTATCTGGAGTGCACCAAAACAAAGATTAATACACAAATGATGCCTATGTTTGAAGATTTAGTTACCGGCAAGGTCTCCGTTAATGAAATACGAAATGTAGAGCCAGGTGATTTGTTGGGCAGGGAGCCGGTTGAATTAGATACCCACTCAATTTCAAAATACATGACAAACAGCGTGGTATTAGTAACCGGTGCGGGTGGATCAATCGGCTCGGAAATTTGCCGGCAAATTTCCCAATTTTCGCCATCAAAACTTATTTTGCTTGGCCACGGTGAGAATAGTATTTATACGATTGAAATGGAATTGAAATCCACATTACGCACAAATATCGAAATTGTAACTGAAATTGCGGATATTACCGATAGGGATAAAATGTTCTCTGTTATGAATGAATATAAGCCAAGGGTAGTTTTTCATGCGGCAGCCCATAAGCATGTTCCATTAATGGAACGGAACCCTGAAGAAGCCATAAAGAATAATGTGATTGGCACGAGAAATGTAGCGGAGGCGGCGGGAGAAAACAGTGTTGAAACCTTTGTGATGATATCGACAGATAAGGCGGTAAACCCAACAAGTGTGATGGGAGCTACAAAGAGAATTGCAGAGATGATCGTACAGGATCTCAATCAAAAAAGTAATACAAGGTTCGTTGCCGTCCGTTTTGGAAATGTGCTAGGGAGCAGGGGGAGTGTAATCCCATTGTTCAAGGATCAAATCTCTAAGGGTGGTCCTGTTACGGTCACACATCCAAAAATGACAAGATACTTTATGACCATCCCTGAAGCCTCTAGACTCGTCTTACAAGCGGGAGCACGTGCAAAAGGCGGCGAAATTTTTGTACTTGATATGGGTGAGCCAGTAAAGATAGTTGACCTAGCAAAAAATCTAATTCGTTTATCCGGCTATTCAGAGGATGAGATTGAAATTATTTATTCCGGAATAAGGCCAGGGGAGAAACTATTTGAGGAAATTCTTAATAAAAATGAGGTGCAGGATGAACAGGTTCATCCGAAAATCTTCGTAGGGAAATCAGTGAATTTAGATGCTAAAAAGATTGGAGAATTACTTGAGAATTATAGCTTTTTAGACAGGGGGGCACTCAAGGAAATGCTATTATTTTTGGCCAATCAATCTAATGAATCAATAAGAGTAGTGGTTTAACAGTTACGTTATCTTGATGGATGATGGAGTGTGGAGAGGATGTCTTCAAACAAAAGAGAGATACTTTTAGTTGCGCCATTTACGATACTTCCCGGGGAAAAAGGATTTAATAGATTTACTTATATTGCAGAAAAACTAAGCAGTAAAGGACATCGGGTAACGTTACTGACAAGTAATTTTAAGCACAGTGATAAGGATTTCCGTGATGAAACGAAAATTGAAATGATTGGTAAGACCCTAAATTATCAAATCATCATGATCAATGAATTGGGCTACAAACGGAATATAGGGTTTGACCGAATTCAAAGCCATCGGCACTTTTCGAAACAGCTGGCACTATATTTGAAAAATAGTAAACAAAAGCCTGATGTGATTTATTGCGCTTATCCGATGATGGATGCTGCCTTTATTGTTGGCAGGTATGCCAAGAAGTTGCAAATTCCTTTTATTATGGATATTCAGGATGTATGGCCGGAAGCAATCAAAAATGCCATTCCGCTTCCGGAAGCAGTGGCGGATGTTTTCTTATATCCGCTTACGGTCTATGCCAATAAAATATATCGTTTAGCCGACTATGTTGTTGGTGTTTCCAAAAGTTATGTACACCGTGTAAATAAGGTTAATAGTAATGCTAAAAGCTACCTACCTATTTTTATCGGAACAGACCTAGGCGTTTTTGATACCTGTAAGGGAATGACGGTAAGAAAAGACCCTAATGAATTTTGGATAACCTATATTGGTACAATTAGCTATAGTTATGACTTGGAAACGGTCATTCGTGCAGTTTCAATTCTAAAAAATAAAGGCATGAGCAATATTGTGTTTAAAGTATTCGGATCTGGTCCATTACAACCAAAATTTGAACAGTTGGCTAATCAGTTGGATGCCCCTGTTGATTTTATGGGGCATTATAAATATGAGGAAATGATTCCCTATTTAGTGAGTTCGGATATTGCGGCGAATGCCATCAGTAAAGGTGCACAGCAGAGCATTACGAATAAAATTGGCGATTTTTTGGCAGCAGGTTTACCAGTCTTAAATAGCAGTCTTAATAAGGAATTTATCGAAATGGTGACAGCTGAAAATATTGGATATAACTATAACCCGGGAGATTCGCTCAAATTAGCCGCCTTAATTGAACATCTTTATCATAATGAAGGGCTGCGGGCGGCCCATGGGGCTAATGCCAGGAGATTGGCGGAACAAAAATTTGATCGCAGACATTCATACAAGGAAATTTATCGCCTTATTGAACAGGCCTCCCTATAAGGAAAATAAACATGGAGTGTTCAAGAATGATGCCTGCACAAAATAAACGACGAGGGACAAGGGCTGTTATCAAAAATAAACCAACTTTTCGAAAGAAACTCCTTTTTACCGGGGTACTGTTGTTTGTTCTTTTCCTTTTTTTTGGAGGCCGATTTCTTGTGATTAATGAGGAACCGAAGGAAGCCGATGCGATCGTTGTATTAAGCGGGGGCGAAGGACGACTTGAAAAAGGAATGGAACTGTATAAGCTTGGGATTGCACGAAACATCATACTATCAAATGGATTAGCAGATGGTTTATGGGAAAGGGCTGGATCACTTGTGCCGGAAGAATCTCTCGTATTGGAGAGCAAGGCAGATAGCACATATGAAAGTGCAGTCTATGTCAAGGACATCATGAAGAAGAAAAACTATCATTCTGCCATCATAATCTCATCTGATTTCCATATGAGGAGGGTGAAATATAACTTCGATCGGGTCTTTAAAGATGATGATCCTGCACTAACCTATGTTGCTAGTGAAACTTCCTATAATCAAATGGCCTGGTGGATGAGTAAACGCAATATTGGAATCACTGTTAGCGAATATGTAAAAATCATTGGCAACACCTTTGGGGTTCATGGAACCGACGCGAAGAGAACCTTATACCGGTATGTTGAAGTGTTTTTTTATGAATAATGAAACAGAAATTCTATTGAAAGGGTGAGAGATTCTTGCAACAGAAAAAATTAATTAACGAGATTTTCTTAATGAGAAGCATCTCTTGTTTAAGTATTTTACTACTTCATGCAATGGCAAGAGCGTATGCGGATGAAAATCAAACAGTCAATTTACTGAGAGTGCTATTAACTTTCGGTACACCTACCTTTATTTTTATTTCAGAATTTATTTTGGCACGTTCCTATCCGGAAGAACTGCCGGCTAATTTTTGGTCCAAACGGTTAAAGTATATTATGGTTCCTTATGTTTTGTTTGGCGCATTTTTTGCACTTTTAAAAGCCGTCGAACAATCTGTGGGCACTGGAGGTAATCCCGCAGGTGCATTCGGGTCATTTTTATGGCGGCATCTCTTATTGGGGGATTATCATGGATACTTCATACTTGTAATCTTTCAATTTTATTTATTGCATTATTTCTTTCATAAATATTTAAAGGGATGGAAGCCTACTATGGTAATGGGCACTGCACTTGCCATTAATCTGGTTTATTTAGGTTTCTTCAATTTTGTCAAACCATACCCAACAGAAATAGGGGTCTATATTTGGGAGAAATTCTATTGGATTCCGTTTTTTGGCTGGTTATTCTATTTTACACTTGCATACTACTGCGGCAGAAATTTTCCACTGTTTATCCATTTTTTAAATAAATACTTTAAATGGGTCATTGTCAGCCCAATCGTATTTGGTGCCGTTTGTTTATATATATATGATTCCCAACTAATCCCTGTTATTTCATCAAAGAGAGTCGATATGGTGTTTTTTACAACGAGTATGATTTTGTTGATTTATTATATTGCGGCAAAAATCCCCAAAGTACCTAGAGTCTTCGGTTGGATTAGCCAGTATTCGTTCGGAATATATTTAATCCATCCCGTCTATTTAGCGGTGATGTATGCTGCTTACAATCTGTTCTCCTTAGAAATTCATCCATTCGTGCTTTCCGTCTTCTATTTCATGGGCAGTTTGTTATTGTCCATTGCCACTACATTTGTTTTGAACAAAATTCCATATGGCTATTATCTGTCTGGAAAAATAGCAATCGGCATGAATGACAGCAAAGTTAGGAAGGGGCCGCTTCTTAAGCGAAAAACTATTCATGGGTAATTTTAATAGACATATGATTGTTTTTTGGAAATATGTATGATTTCATTATGTCGAATTTTGTTATATTCATATAATAATCTTGTATTTCAATTATTAAAGAAAGGAGTAGTTTAAAATAGCAACTAATCCGATTGTCTATGTTGAGGATTTCACAGGCAGTACACCACAGGCAAAGATTCAGGCAGCGATTGATTTCGCTTCCCAGAATGCACGGAAAACAGTCGTTGCTGGAGATCAGGATTATTATATGACGGGTACGGTCATTATTAAACAGGGTGTTAAGCTGCAAGGGAGCTATGGGACAAGATTTGTCATTGGCGCAAACGTCAGGGGTTTTGAACTGCAAAAGGATGCTTCATTATGGGATGCCAGTATTATGACTGATTTTACGGGGTACAGCAAGGAAGTTATTTATTTGGACGGGAAATATAACTATTACAATACGTGGAATAATACGTCACTCAAAAACCTTGTCCTGGTAAATTGGACTGGGAAAGTATCAGGCACAGGAATTCGGTTGTACTCAGGCGGCAAAGGTCATGAAATTTCATTTGTCAACTTTACAGATATAAAAATTGTGTCCTTTGGGAAAGGCATTCATTTAACGGCCGTTAAACCTGCTAGTGGATTTGCCTATGTAAATGCTAATCGATTTGATAAAATTTCATTAGAAGATTGTATTGAAAATATTGTACTAGAAGGCAGTGAAACGATTCCGAATGAATGCAGCGGTAATTCCTTCACCAATTTGCAAATTCAACCTTCAAACAATACCAATCTTATTATGACCATCCAAGGGCAATATAACAAAATAGATGGTGTTTGTTGGGATTTGCAAGAGATACAGCATACGAATCCTGTATTTATCTTTAAACGAGAGAGTAACTATAATGAATTGGCTATGAAATCAATTCCGGCCAATCGAATATTGAATAGTGGAAAATCAAAAAATAGATTCGATAGTTTTTAATTGTTAAAAGAATGACGTGAAAGAAAAGCAGGAGGAGCATAAAATTGCTCCCCTTGTTTTTTATTTTACATGTAAAAACTTCACGCAAACTGGATATGGAACAGGAATGTCTGACTGAATGAGTGTCAACTTGCCAGATGCATCATCTCGTGAAAATAATACAAGATTACCTGATTCTTGGTTCGAAGCAAGAATAAATTTCTCACTTGGGTCCAAGGCAAAATCCCTCGGCCAATCCCCTTCAGTAGAAACGTGTTCAACAAAGCTAAGTTCCCCCGAAAACGCGTCCACACGAAAAACAGCGATACTATTATGTCCACGGTTCCCTGCATAAACAAAACGTCCATCTGAAGAAATATGAATAGCACTGCCTTGATTATTACCTGTAAAATCATCCGGTAAGGTAGAGATATATTGCTTTTCAGTAAAATGGCCATCTTCCTCATAGTAGGTTAATACGATCACCTCTGAACTAAATTCAGTCATGATATAAGCATACTTGCCATTCGGATGAAAAACCAAATGCCTAGGGCCGCTGCCGCCTTTTAGTGGCAAGAGATTTGCCTTTGTAAGGGTGCCATCACTACCGACGGAATAAGTAATCAGTGCATCAATCCCTAATTCAACAACTGCTAGATACTTTTCATCTGGCGTAAGCCCCGCATAATGGGAATGGGGTTTTTCTTGGCGCGGATCTGGCCCTGAGCCTTCATGCTTCATTTCTGATACCACCTGCTGGACAGAACCATCTGATTGATTAATTAAGCGTGAATCTACCAAGCCCTTATGGTAGTTTGCGCTGAACACATAGCGATTTTCGCTGTCCACACTAACATAACAAGGGGAGGAGCCTGGAAGTACATCCCGATTAATAGCGGTTAGGGCGCCATCTTCACTAATAGAATAAGCAGCCACACCGCCGTTTTCCCCATCCTTTGCCACAGCATAAAGGAAACAGTTGTTCTTACTAATCGCTACATATGTAGGATTACCTAATTCAGCTGCCACTTGAATATTTTCAATCTTTGCTGCCTGGGGATCAAAGGAAAAAGAGTAAATCCCTTTACTGTCTCCCTTTGTATACGTTCCGATATATCCGATATAATGATTTTTATTTACCATTTATTCTGCTCCTTTACATTAGTATCCACTATTATCATATCCTAAAATAGTTGAAAAGCTAAACATATAGAACATAACCCATTTTGAAAGGAGCCTTTTATTTGCATTCTTGAAAGGAATAAGTAATATTTAAATTATCATGGACAAATCTGCGTTCATTTTTTTAATCGTTCTTAAAAGGAGTTTGAATATGGCAAATAACAAGAAGAACAAGAAAACAGAAACGAATTCATCATCCAAGTTTATTTTCTGGGTCATTGGTTTGATTGCTGTTGGCGTTTTGGCACTAATATTCTTTGGCAATCATTCTAAGGATCAGAATGAAGTAAAAGGAACTAAGATTGATTATAGTAATCAACCGTTCTTAGGTGAGAAATCTGCTCCTGTCTCTATTATTGAATTTGGTGATTATAAATGCCCAAACTGCAAAAATTTTACTGAACAGGTTGTACCAGTGATTGAAAAAGAGCTAGTGGATACAGGAAAGGCAAAATTCTATTTTATGAATTATGCTTTTATTAATGTGGACTCCACACGAACAGCTAAATTTGCGGAATCGGTTTATCAAGTACTTGGAAATGATACGTTTTGGAAATTTCATGATTTAATCTATAAAAAACAGCCTGAAGATATGAAATATGAAAAAATCGATATTTTTACCGAAAAGTTCTTAACCGATACATTGAAAGAAGTGGCAAGTGATGAAGAAGCAAACAAGGTGGTTGAACACTTTAATGCTGATAAATCAAAGGAATCCTTTCAGAAGGATATGGACCTTGCTGGTAAACTGGGCGCTACCGGTACACCGGCCATCTATGTAAATGGTCAATATTTTGATGGACAAACGATCGATGACTTAAAAGACATGGTGGATAAAGCGGCAAAGGGTGAATAACATGAATAAATCCATACTCCTTGCCTGGATTGCTGCCATCATCGCCACACTTGGCAGCCTGTATTTTAGTGAAGTAAAGCATTTTATACCATGTACGTTATGTTGGTACCAGCGGATTTTTATGTATCCATTAGCGATTATTTTAGGTATAGCCGCCTACCGGAATGATAGAAAGATATTTCAATATGTGCTGCCTCTGTCGATCATTGGGGTGCTGATTTCCGGATACCATACATTATTACAAAAAATCCCATACCTGCAGCAATTTGAAATGTGCACTTCCGGAGTGCCGTGTTCCGCGGATTATATTAACTGGCTTGGGTTTATCACAATACCAATGCTAGCATTGATTGCATTTATCATTATTACCATTAGTATGGTTATGTTAATGAAAAGCCAAAAAGAAAAAGAGACTATCCGCGGATAGTCTCTTTTTAATCAGGAAGTACTTCGACTTATCTTACAGTCTTTGTTGTTCTTGCTGCTTTACTTTTAATCTCTCTTCTAATACATGTACCATATGCAAGAAATGATTAGCTTCCCGTACGACATGGTCTGCTAACAGCGGGTCGATCACGTTTCTGATTTGACAATTTTTGATAAAATCCAGTCCTGCCTTTTTAAAAGCAAGAATCTCCTGAGCCGCATTTTCGCTGTCTTTATTAAGCTTTCCAATGATTGGGTAGGCAGGACTTTTCCTATATAACATAGATTCCACATCTCTTGCCTGGTTAAGAAGAACTTCAAAATCGTCGCCAAATTTCAAGGCAGTCCTAACTAAATTTCGTTCCGATTGGTCTAGCAGGGAAGCGATGAAACGGGAATGCTCCATCATAATCCTCAGCCAAAAAACATTCTCCTTGATAATCGCATCTTGAATCGGGTCTAAAATCCCCTCATTAAATTTTTTCAGTGTTCTCATGAAATACTCAGCTTCACGGGCAATATGGTCGACAAGTAGTGGGAAGTTAAATCCCATGACCTTACAGTTGATGATGAGGATAAGGAGGTTCCGTTTAAAATTCCGCAATCCTAGGACAAGCTGAATCGAATCTTCATTTAACTTGCGGACGGCTGTTACATTATTAGGGGTTTGATAGGCCCTTTTTTCCTGCTCCTCAAAATAATGATAAAAACGGTCGGTTTGCTGAATAAGATGTTTATCTTTTCGATTAAAGCCTTCCCCCAGAAAATAAGAATGTTCCTTCATAATTCGCAGCCAAAATTTATTCTCTGTTAATGAACGTTCAATAAATATTTGCTCTGTTAATGATTCGGGTGGTGGTGCAAATGATTCTGGAGCAACTAACATTTGATTATTGGCATCCATTCCGTTAAAACCCTGCGGTTGTACCATGTTTCGCCCTCCTTCATACCGTCTATCTCATTATATTTACGATATTTTTGTTTATGTTACGACGGCCTTTCATGATTCAGAAATATTGGTACAGAATAGAGGTAGTAGAATCTAATTATATGGAGGAAGAAATGAAAGCATCCGATATTGTCGTGAGTTGTTTAGAGAACGAAGGGGTGGAATTTGTCTTTGGAATTATCGGCAAAGAAGTCCTTGATTTAGGTGATTCTTTGTCCGCTTCCGAAAAAATCACCTACATACCGGTTCGCCATGAGCAAGGAGCGGCATTCATGGCAGATATCTATGGACGAATCTCGGGAAAACCAGGAGTTTGCTTGGCGACGCTAGGTCCGGGGGCGGCGAATCTATTAACAGGAATGGCAAGTGCAAACCTGGATCATTCACCTGTTATTGCCCTGTGCGGTCAAAAAGGATTGGAAGATCAGCATAAGAATGCCCATCAGTTTATAGATATCCAAAAGGTGTTCGAACCTGTTTCAAAATGGGCCATCCAAATAAAAGCAGCGAATTCCATTCCGGAAATCATCAGAAAGTCCTTTCGACTGGCAGGTGAAGAGAAGCCTGGAGCCGTAATCATTGAACTGCCTGAAAATCTAGCTATGGAAAATGTGACATCGAAACCATTAGCCATTACTGAATTACCGAAAGGTGTTCCTGGGTCTGAGGCACTTCAGCTGGCCACTGTAGACCTGAATAATAGCCAGCGTCCCTTTATAATTGTTGGTAATGGGGTAATCCGCCAAGATGCAGTTATGGAAGTTCAAGCATTGATTGAACAACTCGGCGCTCCTGTTGCAACAAGCTTTATGGCCAAAGGGGTGCTGCCAAAAGATCACCCGCAAAATTTTTATACATTTGGGTTTATGGAAAAGGATTATGTCCTTCGAGGGTTTGAAGAAGCTGATTTACTGCTTGTGATTGGCTTCGATCAGGTTGAAAAGCTTCCATCGGAGTGGAACAAGAAAAAAGTCCCGGTCATCCATCTTGCTGCAACTGCAGCTGAAGTGGATGAATTTTATCCCGTTAAGAAGGAATTAGTCGGGAACTTGAAAGAAACATTGCCGCTATTCCTAGCAAACAATGTAAAGCCGAAACCTTGGCTGCCTTCCGAACGGTTAAAGAGTCGGATTGAGGAATCTTATTCTATTGTTGAAAAAGCAACAACAGGTTCTGCCTTAACCATCGAGAAAATCCTTCATGTCCTTGAGAAAGTTCAGACTGAGGAAACCATTGTCATTTCAGATGTGGGCTCACACAAAGTAGCGATGGCAAGAACATATCAACCAAGGCATGCCAAGCAACTAATTATGTCAAACGGGTTTGCCTCCATGGGAATCTCGATTCCCGGTGCCATCGGGGGAAAATTAGCTGCCCCGGATAAAACAGTCATCTGTATTACCGGTGACGGGGGAGCATTAATGAATTTTGCCGAACTGGAAACCGCAAAAAGGCTTGGTGTATCCTTTGTGATTATTGTATTAAATGATTCGATGCTGAAGCTTGAAGTAGACACAATGAAGAAAAAGTTTGGCGATAGTTTTGGAGTCACTTTTTCAAACCCTGATTTTGTGAAATTGGCAGAAAGCTTTGGAGTAAAAGGAATGGAAGCAGCCAGCGTGGATGAATTTGAAGCAATGTTAACAGAAGCAATGAATTCGAAAGGTGAGATTGTGCTCATTGATACTATGGTGCAAAATGATTAGTTGAAAGGGTAAAGCATGAAACCCGCGCCCCTCAAATAGGAAGAGAAAAAAGCGGTCAAACCAATGGTTTGCCGCTCCTCTCAACAGGGAGTTACCGTGAGATTATCCTCTAATCATTAGTACATCATAAAAGATGCACCAACAATGATTAAAAGAATAAATAAAACAACAATTAAAGCAAAGTTGTTGCCGTGTCCGCCTCCAGACATAGAAATCACCTCCTCTGTTAAATAATTACAATGTATGCATGAAACCTTAGATTTGAAATGGACAAGTGCATATAATTAAAAAATTAATGTGGAGAAGCAGTTAAACATTAAAAAAGGCTGACCCTGCACAATTTGCAGGTCAGCCTTTTTCTTATTCCATCGCATCATAAACAGCTTTCGTTTGTTTGTTCACACCATACCAGCCCCATGTTGCTGTGTGACCTTCACCTGTACTTGGATTATCCACCACAAATTCGTAAACATGAATAATATAGTCCCCATTTTCGGCATCGTGGTCATACACCACTTTCACATTTTTTTCAGCTGTAATATTTAGATGCTTCTTTACTAAATCAACCGCTTGTTCATGTGTAAATGACTTGTTTGCTTCTTCTTGTTTCTGTTTTTCCTGTTCTGTCTTATTTGTTTCTGCTTGCTTTTTCGCTTCTTCTTCTTGCCGCTGTTTTTCCTGCTCCGCGGCAGTTTTCTTTTTCGTCGTTTCTTCAAGCAGTGTTGCCGCGTCTTTAGCCATTGTTTCAATGGAACTAACGTCAGGTAAATCTGTTGTTTCCGCTACTTCCTTAAAAACTTCAGCTGCTTGATCAAATTGATGATCCTCCAAAAGTGTTTTTCCTTTAATCATTTTTTCCTTCATTGTTTCGGAAACTACTTTTGCCTGCTGAATTTCTCTTAAAAGGGCATTCGCTTGTTTTTTGATTTTCTTGTCAGATTTTACGGATGAATTTTCTTTCAGCAGCTTCTTGATTGAAAAGACAGCTGCATCAAAATCTCCTCCGTGAAAAAGTGTAAGGCTTTCTTGTAAGGTTTCAGCAAAGTGGAGATAATCTTTCGCCTCAGTCGTTTCCTTTTCTTCAAGGGCATTTTCAAATTTAGCGATGGCTTGATTATAGTCTCCTTTTTGTAGTGCAGCCTTTCCTGAATTGAAGCTTTCGGTATAAGCTTTTGGCGTACACGCCGAAAGGATCAGTGCTGTTAGAATTAAAAGAGTCATTCTTTTCAATTTATTTCCTCCTTGTGGTTCCATTTAATAGGACGGATGTTAGTTAGTTAAAATTGTACAGTTTCCGACAGATTCTGACAATAAAAAAGGACACCTGGCCCCATGAAAACGGGGCCAGGTGTCCTTGGACTGATGGTGGACTAAATTGTTTTACCCAGGAATGCTGTCAGCATCCACACATGTTTTTCTAGACCGGAATGAATCGCAAGCAGCATATCGCCGGTTGTTTCGTCATCTAGTTCCCCGGCAAGACTCATGCCTTCCTTCAATTCACCAATAATAATGGAGAAGTCATTGATAACGGACTGAACCATTTCATCTGCGGCTTCATTACCGGATGCTTCTTGAATTGATGAAATTTCCAGGCATTCTCTCATAGTTGCAACAGGATTTCCGCCGATTGCGAGTAAGCGTTCTGCTAATTCATCAACATGAAGCCCTGCTTCATTGTAAAATTCCTCAAATTTAACATGGAGGGTGAAAAATTGCCCGCCTTTCACATACCAATGGTAGTTATGTAATTTCATATACATGATAGACCAATTGGCAATTTGCTTGTTCAGTACGCTGACTAACTGATTTTCCATTTATAAACCTCCCTAAAATATCCTTCTATTATATTATTACCAAAAATCTTCAAGGAATCTTGTATCAATTCAATGAATTTGGTGTCGAATTGGTGAAGATTTTTCTGTAAACAAGCTTTTTCTATATTACATGCATACAACAATATGTAATAAAGGAGGTTTAACTATCCATGTAAGGAATATTTAGGTAAAGATGAGTGATTGGTTGATTATTCCAATCGATAGACAAAAGTTATGATGGCAGGGTTCAAATTAGCAGCCGATACATTACCAATTATTGGACGATGAATAAGAATGTTACAACTGGTAGGGTTAGTACTAGAGACACGGACAAACGAAAAGTTGGAGGTCGATACTATGAAAAAACTAAACAAACTTAAAAAACTAGTGATTGCAACGGGAATGATTCTATCATTGTCAGCTTTTACATTAAACGGAACAAGTGAAGCGGCAACAACTAATCATAAAGTACAATCTGGTGAAACGTATTGGAAAATCGCCACTAAATTCGGTGTTCCTGTGAATAGTTTAATGAAAGCAAACAATGCTAAGAACAGTGCGCTTTATGTCGGTCAAAATCTAGTAATCCCTAATTCTACTGTTACAGCTGCTGAAAAGGATTTAATGGCACGTCTCGTTCGTGCTGAAGCAGTTGGCGAACCATATGCTGGAAAAGTAGCAGTAGCTACTGTTATCATGAATAGAGTAGCAAGTCCTGATTTCCCGAATTCGATTAGGGAAGTTATTTATCAAATCTCAAACGGGCACTATGCCTTTACACCTGTCCAAAATGGTCAAATTAATCAACCTGCCGATGCTGCATCAAAGCAAGCGGTGAATGAGGCATTAGCATTCAGAGGACAAGGGAATGGATCATTATTTTTCTATAATCCAAAAACATCTACAAGTCAGTGGATTACTTCACGTGAAGTAACAGTAACGATCGGTAACCACCGTTTTGCAAAATAAGCTTCGCTGACATTATAGCTTTTTCAAAAAATGAAACATTTAAACAAAAAAGCAGTGAATTCCAACAATTGGAATTTCGCTGCTTTTTTTGTTCTTATAGGAAAGAAACAAATTCCGCTGTTTTTGTCGCTTTTTTCAATTCTTTATTCAAATCTGAGTAGCTTATGCATTTTTACATAAGATTTATGCTTTTAAAGATGGGACATAGATGACAGAAAGTAGAGATGAAACGATTTAAGCAGTGAAAGGGAATAAATTTAAATTTGGTATGAAAATTGCAACGATTTTAAATAATTAGAATTCAAATTTATATGAGAGGAGGAACAACAACAAATAAGTATGATTCAAGTGATAAATGAAATGTAAGTGCTTTCGATGGGATGCGGATTACCGAATACGGTGACAAAAAGGAGAGTTGATTAAATTGGAGAATACCACTCTTAAGCGTTCACTTGGACTCTGGGCAATTGTGATGCTTGGATTAGGCTATATGACACCAACGATTGTGTTTGATACATTTGGGATTGTGTCTAAAGAAACAAATGGTGTTGTGCCGCTTGCGTACCTGGCTGCTTTGGTTGTGATGCTGTTTACGGCAATTAGTTATGGAAAAATGGTACAGGTATTTCCAAGCGCAGGATCGGCCTATACGTATACACGAGAGACGATGAGCCCGCATCTCGGATTCATCGTTGGCTGGGCAGCCCTGCTTGATTATATTTTACTGCCGATGGTAAATGCCCTGATTATTCGTATTTATATGGTTTCGGTCTTCCCGGATGTTCCGGCATGGATTTGGGTGGTCGTATATGTTGCCAGCGTCACAGCTATTAATGCCTGGAGCATGGGGAAAACATCGAGTTTAAACTCGCTGCTTGTTATTTTTGAAATTGTCTTAATTGCGGCCTTTATTGTGCTTGCATTTTTACAGCTTTCCAAGGGCATGGGCCAAGGAACCATTTTCACAACGGAACCGCTTTTCCACTCAAACATTCAGCTTGGGGCTATTTTGACAGGGGCAACAGTGGTTTGTTTCTCGTTTATCGGATTTGATGCGGTCACCATGTATGCGGAGGAAGCCGTTGATCAAAAAACGCTGCCAAAGGCGATTATGTTAACTGTCTTTATCGGCGGTGGTATCTTTTTCGTTTGCAGTTATTTCGCACAAGCCTTATTTCCAGATATCTCAGGCTTTATAGTAACAGATGACTCCCTGCCGGAAATTGGAATGTTTGTCGGCGGCACGGTTTTCAAACTGATTTTCCTTTCCGGTGCTTTTGCTGCAACAGTCGCTTCCGGACTAGCGTCACATGCGAGCGTATCACGGCTTTTGTATGTAATGGGCCGAAATGGCGTCCTGCCAAAAAAGGCCTTCGGTTATGTTCATCCCAAATTCCGAACCCCAGTTTTCAATGTCATTCTCGTTGGCGTAGTTTCTCTGCTTGCCATCGCGCCAAGCCTTGAGTTAATTTCTTCTTTCATTAACTTCGGCGCCTTGATTGCATTTACATTCGTTAATCTGTCCGTCATTGCCCACTTCGTCTTCCGTTTAAAAAGATACAAAACGGCAAAGGATATTTTCTCCTATCTGATCATGCCGATCCTAGGTGCCGGTTTAACAGGAGTTTTGTGGTATAACTTACAAGCGGATGCCCTCATCGGAGGGATTGTTTGGATTGTCATTGGTGTCATCTATATGGTTTTCCAAACAAAATTCTTTAAAATCAAAATTGCCGATTTAAATATTGATGACGCTGAGAGAACTTCTTCACTCTAATCAGACTAGGCCGTTTCAGGAACAATACTAAATTGGGGGTGAGCTTGATGTGTTTTGGCGTGGTCCTCAGCCCGTGCTATGGGAGGGTGGAAAGCATTTCCGTAAAGTGTGAGTCAAGATTTTATGAGTGGGAATCATTGTTTGCGATAAAGACAAAATCCGGCAATTTGGAAATGATTCAAACTAGAGTGAGCGGGGAAATAGAATCCCTGGAAGTTCAAGAGGGTGATGATGTTATTCCAGGAATGGTACTTGCGTATATAAAAGAAGATCTGTTTGTTACCGGAAGTGATTAATGGCTAGAAAAAGAAGAGAAGATGCGGGTTCCCTCACATCTTCTCTTCTTTTTCTACAATATTATTTTAACAATTCTGAATCAAATGGTAGTATTAGAATAGCAAGGTTGTAGGGGGGAAGGTAACGATGTTTTCCGTGGCAAAAGAAAAGCTGAAGCCCATTATTTCAGTGGCTATTGACGAAAGTGAAGAAGTTTTGCGTTCGACCTTAAGTAACCTTAAAGAACCGTTTTTATTTTTAAAAAAGGATCATCATTTATTTGCCTATGTGATAATCGGGAAGCTGGAAAAAGAGGCTTCAACGGTTGAACTCCTGCTTGAACATGCCAAACCACTCGAAAGTATCTGTCATCTGAGCGATCATATTTCCTTACCTGTTTTATTTCAAATCATCGGCGAACCGTTTGCGATTATTAAGGGTGAGGATGGAAGACCTTCAGGTTACATTCGGAGAGAGGACGTCCTGGCAGAGCTGTTTAAACAGGAAAATAAAAGTGTCGACTTGCTAAAAATTATCCTGACCTCGATTCCCATGGGGATTTTTATTTTAGATAAAGAAAAACGAATCATTAATTGCAATGATGCTGGTTTAAAAATGATTAAATCGACTGCCGAAAAGGTGCTGAATTTTCCTGCAGAAACTATTTTTAGCGCCTCACACATTAATAAAGTATTTTCAACAGGAAAGACGCTTCTCAACCATCTTGAAATCACCAACGAAATGGGCGTACTTGTCGACTATAGCCCGATTCTGAACTATAACAACGAAGTCGATGGAATCATTATCGTTGTCCAAGACTTGCCAATGGTTGAGGAAATGGCGATGGAAATTGAATACATTAAAGATTTAAATAAGGACTTAAATGCGATTCTATCCAGTATTTATGATGAAATTCTTGTTGTGAATGCGAAAGGAGAGTTGATCCGATACAGCGAAAATATCATTCAAGATTTTTGGAATGTCGATTTAAAAGAGCTGATTGGAAAAAACATCCTTGAGCTTGAAGACCGCGGCCTCTTTACTCCATCTGTCACAAGGCTTGTCATCGCAAAAAAGAAAAAGGTGTCCGTTGTCCAGGAAACACTTAATGGCAGAAAAATTTTGGCTGTAGGCAATCCTGTTTTTAATGAAAAAAATGAACTGGACCGGATTATCGTTGCTTCACGTGATATTACGGAAACAACGCGGCTAAAAAGCGAACTGCAGGAAATGCGCAAAATATCGGAACAATATAAGAAGGAATTAGATGATTTTAAGAGCAAGGATCGTTTTTTGAAAAAGTTAATTTATTGCAGTCCAAAAATGGAAAAGATCATGAACCAAGTAAAGAAAATTGCTGATTTTTCCTCAACCGTCCTGCTCCATGGGGAATCCGGGGTCGGAAAAGAAGTCATTGCCCAAGCGATTCACCAATTAGGAAAGCGTTCCCAAAACCCGTTTCTTAAATTAAACTGCGGGGCGATTCCGGAAAACTTGCTTGAAAGTGAGCTGTTCGGCTATGCGAAGGGCGCTTTTACGGGTGCCGACAAAAATGGAAAAGAGGGTTATTTCAAACAGGCTGATGGCGGTATTCTGTTTCTTGATGAAATCGGTGAGATGCCTGTCCACCTGCAGGTAAAATTACTACGTGTGTTGCAGGAGCAGGAGGTCATCCCTGTTGGGAGCACAACCCCGATGAAGGTTAATGTGCAAATTATCACTGCTACCAATAAAAACTTAGCGAAAATGGTGGAGGAAGGAAGATTCCGCGAGGATTTATACTATCGCTTAAATGTCATTCCGATACATATACCCGCACTAAGGGAGCGGACGGAGGACATTTCCCTGCTGGCCTTCCATTTCCTCCAGCAGCTGAATGAAAAATACGATCGGAACTATCATTTAACGCCGGATGCCATTAATGTACTTGAATTTTATTCATGGCCAGGGAACGTACGGGAACTGCAAAACATTATTGAACGATTAGTCGTGACAGCTGATCATCAGGCCATTGACGCAGAGTTCGTCAGTCAATTTTTGTCATTAGGTTATGAACATACAAAAATGAAACCGGTCATTACCCGTGTGATTCCCTTGCAGGATGCGATTGATCATGTCGAGGAACAGCTGATCATTATGGCAATGAACCAATACAAAACAACAACCAAAGCGGCAAAAGCACTAGGAATCAGCCAATCCTCCGTCAGCAGGAAATATCAAAAAATAGTGACCGAGAAAAATAGTAAACTTGAAAACGTAACTACCCTTTAACAGAAAGCTGATTCAGATGATTTTGTCTGGATCAGTTTTTTTATGCACCGAGAAATATGGTTATGCAAAATTGAATAGTTCTTTTTGCAACAGATGCTATATTGCTAGGGTTTATGTGTTGGCACACTTCTTGCAATATTAGTTAGTGAGGGTGAATAAAGGAGGAATTGAAAATGGTCGAGGTCAAAAACCGAGTTGGCAGCCTAAAAATGTTTATTGATGGTAAGTGGAAGGATGCTGAAAATCAAGAAACACGCCCAGTGTTAAATCCCGCAAATGGAGAAGTGATTTCCTATGCCCCCGAAGGTACGGTCTCTGATGCCCGTGCAGCCATTTTTGCGGCACGTAAAGCATTCGAAGCAGGAGTTTGGTCCGGTATTTCCACTCAGGAAAGAGCGTCCTATTTATTTAAAATCGCCGACAAAATTGATGAATATGCTGATGAGTTAACCGAACTTGAAACGATGGATAACGGGAAGCCGTTACGGGAAGCTGGTTTCGATGTCGCAGATGCGGCCGCCTGCTTCCGTTATTATGCAGGACTGATTACGAAACCTGACGGTCAGACATACCATGTCGCCGATCCGATGCAGGCCATGGTCGTCCGCGAGCCTGTTGGTGTTTGCGGCTTAATTGTTCCGTGGAACTATCCGTTGTTAATGAGTGTTTGGAAAATCGCCCCTGCCTTAGCTGCAGGAAACACGATTGTCTTTAAACCATCAGAAGTTACACCTGTTACACCGAAAAAGCTGTTTGAAATTTTTGAAGAGGTTGGTTTGCCAAAAGGGGTCGCCAATATGGTGATGGGTGCTGGTCCTGTGGTTGGAAATGAAATCGCTTCCCATCCTGAGGTGGACATGGTTTCGTTTACCGGTGGAACGAAAACAGGAAAGCATATCATGAAAACGGCTGCCGACACGATGAAAAAAGTATCGCTCGAATTGGGCGGCAAATCACCGAATATTATTTTTGCTGACGCGGACTTTGAAACCGCTGTTGATTATGCCTTGTTTGGCATTTATGCCGGTTCCGGTCAAGTATGTTCAGCCGGGTCGAGGATTTTAGTTGAAGAAAGTATTTATGATCAATTTATTGAACGATTTGTTGAGAGGGCAAAGAAAATTCAGGTTGGGCAGGGAAATGATCCCTCCACTGAAATGGGCCCGCTTGTAAGCGAACAGCATTTGGAAAAAGTACTTCACTATATCGAACATGGAAAACAAGAAGGTGCCACGATTGCTTGCGGTGGAAATCGCATCGTTCGTGATGGTTTGGAAAAGGGTTATTTTGTCGAACCAACTGTTTTCGTTGATGTAAAGCAAGAGATGAAAATCGTCCAAGAAGAAATATTCGGACCGGTTGTCGTTATTCAAAAATTTAAGGATGAAGAAGAAGCTCTTAAGCTGGCAAATGGAACCGTTTACGGATTGGCCGGTGCGGTGTTCACGAAAGACGGTGCCAAGGGATTGCGGGTGATAAAAAAGCTGCGTGCCGGGATAACCTGGTTGAATTCTTATCATCCTACTTATAATGAAGCACCATGGGGCGGCTATAAACAAAGCGGGATTGGCCGCAGTCTCGGAACATTTGGCCTAGAGGAATTCCAAGAAATTAAACAAATTAACATTAATTTGCAGGTTGAGCCGGTCGGCTGGTTTTCAAACTAATACAAGAGGAGGAAGACAAATTATGAGTATCGATATAAAAAATAAGCAAAATCAACATGTGAGTGAATATATTAATAAGGTTCTAGGTTTAATAGAAAAAGAGAATATTAATCAAGCAGAAGCAGAATGGATTACAAAGGAAACGGTGGATGGCTTCCGCGAACACGTAAATCCGGGATTCCTGGAATACCGTAAAACCGTTACAGAAGGCGGTCAATTTGCGGCAGTCGAATGGTCTGATAACGGTTCTTGTTTTAAGGATGTAAATGGCAAAGAGTATATTGACTGTCTTGGCGGCTTCGGTATTTATAATGTCGGTCACCGCAATCCGAAGGTGGTAAAAGCGGTAACTGATCAATTAAAGCGTCAGGCCCTTCATAGCCAGGATTTACTTGACCCGCTCCGTGCGATGCTGGCTAAAATTTTAGCTGATATTACCCCGGGTGACTTAAAATATGCCTTTTTTACAAACAGCGGGACAGAAAGTGTTGAGGCTGCACTTAAACTAGCAAAAATGTACAGCGAGCGGTCAACATTCATTTCAACTACTCGTGCCTTCCATGGAAAAAGCTTAGGTTCCTTGTCCGGTACGGCAAAAGGTATGTTCCGAAAACCATTCCTGCCGTTGATTCCGGGATTCCGTCATGTACCATTCGGCGATATCGACATGATGCGGAAAACGTTTGAGGTATGTGCTTCCGTTGGTGAAGATGTGGCAGCGGTAATTTTAGAACCTATTCAAGGTGAAGGAGGAATTATCCTTCCGCCAGAGGGGTATTTAAAACAAGTTCGCGAGCTTTGTGACCAATACGGATCCTTGTTGATTTTTGACGAAGTGCAAACGGGTATGGGACGGACTGGAAAAATGTTCGCTGCTGAATTGTTTGATGTCGTGCCGGATATTATCTGTCTTGCCAAAGCATTTGGCGGCGGCGTCATGCCTGCTGGGGCAATTGTTGCAAAAAAAGAGGTATTTAAGAGCTGGTTCCCGAATCCATTTATGCACACGACTACCTTCGGCGGGAATCCGCTAGCCTGTGCCGCTGCGATCGCAACGATTGGTGTATTAATTGAAGAAAACTTACCGGAGAGAGCCGGGGAAGTCGGGGCCTATTTCCTTGAGGAATTGAAGAAGGCTTCTAAAGGTCATGAAGATAAAGTGCAGGAAATTAGAGGCCAAGGCTTGATGATTGGCATCGAATTTCATCAAGATGATATCGGGTATGAAGTGTCAAAGGGCATGTTTGACCGCGGTGTGCTAGTCGCAGGTACATTGATAAACTCGAAGACGATTCGCATCGAGCCAGCGCTGACGATTCGCTATGAAGAGGTCGATCAAGTGGTCAGGACATTTAAAGAGGTAATAGAGCAGGTGAAAGCGTAGTTATCATACTGGGGGGAGAGGAATTGGCCGGGAAGGCGGACATTTCGGGATTGAAGAGTTTTTAGAGGTGAAGTATATCTCCATTGGATTGGATTTACTATAATTTTTGAGAAAGTAACTGCCTCGTTCGCTTCATCCTCCATCCCGAGGAGAAATCGCGAATAAAAGCCAGTGAAACAATTCAGTGCCTTGATTTGTCATTGATTGTTTTTGCTGGCTTTTTTCCTATTACATCCCTCTTTACGGAGGATTACTCAATTTTAATAGAAACCTTAGGAGAAAGGAGGAAGTCCAGTGTCAGGCCCGCTCCATGGAATAAAAGTAATCGATTTATCCCGCGTGTTAGCTGGCCCATATTGCACAATGATGTTAGGCGATATGGGGGCAGAGGTGATCAAAATTGAAAGTGTCGATTCAGGGGATGAAACAAGAGGCTGGGGACCGCCATTTGTTGAAGGCGAGAGTGCTTACTACCTATGTGCAAATCGAAATAAACAGGGGATTACCTTAAACTTGAAATCCCCACAAGGTAAGGAAATTTTACAGAAGCTCCTAGTGGATGCAGATGTAGTCGTACAAAATTTTAAACCGGGAACACTTGAAAGACTAGGGTTCGGATATCAAGAATTGAAACAGATCAATGAAGATATTATTTTAGCCTCCATCAGCGGTTTCGGATCTTCCGAGGGTCCTTACGCCCATCTGCCAGGCTATGATTATATTATTCAAGCCATGTCAGGCTTAATGAGTATTACTGGTGAAAAAGAAGGACAGCCCGCGAAGGTTGGTGTCGCTATTGCGGATGTACTCACCGGACTTTTTACTTGTATCGGCATTTTAGGAGCTATCCAGCACCGGAATCGGACAGGGGTTGGGCAGGAAGTGGACATCTCCTTATTTGATTCCCAATTGGCAGCGCTGGTGAATGTCGCCAGCAATTACCTTTGTTCTGGTCAAATACCTGAACGGCTCGGCAATGCCCACCCCAATATTGTGCCATATCAGGTGTTTACCGCTAATGATGGTGATTTTATCATTGCCGTCGGAAATGATCATCAATATCAAAAACTAACCATTTTACTTGAAGAGCCATCCCTTTTAAACTATGAAAAAAACTCAGATCGGCTGCACGATAAGGAAGAACTAGTACGTATCATTGCCGCTAAAATAAAAACGAAATCAAGAGCAGAGTGGAAGCAATTGCTTGATGTTGCCGGAATTCCTAACGGACCAATCAATAATGTGAAAGAGGCATTGGATTCCGAGCAGGCACGTGTTAGAGAAATGGTAATCAGTGTTAAGCATCCCGTCATTTCGGATTTAAAGTTAGTCGGTTCACCATTAAAATTTTCACATTCACCCATCCACATCGATAAACATCCGCCGCTGCATGGGGAACACACGGAGGAAGTCCTGTTAAAGCTTGGGTTTTCACAACAGGAAATCGCTCGATTGAAACAACAAAACATTATTTAAGGAGGAAAAGATAATGGATTTTTCATTTACAGAAGAGCAAAAGAGTGTAAGAAAGGTAGTCAGAGCCTTCGTTGACCGTGAAATTATTCCATATATTAAGGAGTGGGATGAGAAAGGACATTTTGCCACAAATATTTTGCAACGCTTAGCTGATCTCCAGCTCATGGGAGTATGCATACCGGAGGAGTACGGCGGCGTCGGCATGGATTACAACACACTTGCGATTGTTTGTGAGGAGCTTGAACGCGGGGATACTGCCTTCCGCACGGCTGTTTCAGTTCATACAGGATTAAACAGCATGACGCTATTGCAGTGGGGAACAGAGGAGCAGAAACAAAAATATCTCGTTCCACAGGCTGCAGGTAAAAAGGTCGGTGCCTTTGGACTGACAGAACCGAATGCCGGTTCGGATGTGGCCGCAATGGAGACAAAGGCTGTAAAGGACGGAGACAGCTATATTTTAAATGGATCAAAAACCTGGATTTCCCTATGTGATGTGGCCGACCATTTTTTGATTTTTGCCAAAACAGATCCGAAGGCTGGTCACCGGGGTATTTCCTGCTTCATCGTCGAACGGACACTTGCAGGCTTCACCTCCAAGGCGATAAAAGGAAAACTTGGCATCCGCGCAGGCAATACGGGAGAAGTATTTTTGGATAATGTTAGAGTGCCTGCAGCGAATTTGCTGGGGTATGAAGGAGAGGGCTTTAAAATTGCGATGTCCGCTCTCGATAATGGCCGTTTCACTGTAGCAGCAGGAGCTTGTGGTACAATCATGGCCTCGCTCGAAGCAAGTGTTAACTACTGTGAAGAACGAAAAACATTTGGCAAGGAAATCGGCAGACATCAGCTCGTTCAGCAAATGATCGCAAAAATGTCAGCCAATCTTGAAATTTCGCGGTTACTCGTTTTTAAAGCCGGCTGGTTAAAAAATAATGGCAAACGCAATACAAAGGAAACTTCCTTAGCAAAATGGATCTCCTGCGATGCTGCCCTTGAGGCAGCCAATGATGCCGTCCAAATTCATGGCGCTTATGGATTCTCGAATGAATTCCCAGTTGAGCGTTATTTACGAAATGCCAAAGCGCCAGTTATTTATGAGGGGACAAGAGAAATTCATACGATTATGCAGGGGGAATATGCCCTTGGCATTCGCGAGGACAAACCGCTTCGAAAAATGCTGCCTGCCTGGCCATTTGAAGAAAGCTTAATAAAAGGGCAGGTGCAGTCATGACCAACTTAAATACCTATTTCCTCGCGGGTCACTCCCGCCTGCCGCAGGGGATGGCGGCCCAAAGTGTGTTCGATTCCTTGACCATAACGGTTGAGGTGGATAAAAAATACGGCGTCATTATTGAATCCTCCTGTACGCTGGCTACCGCCCACGGAAAAGCCTACGTCCAGCAAATTTTAAGAGGCCACAGCCTTCAGGACGGAATAGATGATATTTTAGAGGCCATAAGAGAAGGTTATCGTGGAAAAGCGGTTAATGCCCTAATCGCTGCTGTTAAAGATTTATATGGGCAATACGAAAATCCTAGGGGATAAAAGGATAACGCTAAGGAAAAGTAGAAGATACTTCAAAACCATACCTTCGCTGTGTTACGATAGCGTAATAAAGCAGATTCAGGAAAGTGGGTATGAATGTGATTAAAACTATTTTATTTGATGTAGATGGAGTCCTATTAAGCGAAGAACATTATTTTGATGCGTCTGCCTTAACGGTTTGGGAGATGCTGATCAGCGATAATTATTTAGCGCTGAATCCAGTTAATTTTAAAACGGACTACAGTGAAAAGGAAATAAAGGAAATAAGAGAGCATGTATTCCGGAACGATCAGGTCCTCAAATTTATGAAATCCCGGGGTTTAAATGCCAACTGGGACATGATCTACTTATCATTTAGCCATCAACTTATACACCTATTATCACAAATTAAGGATCAGGAGTTTGAAAAAATCACCAAATGGTGTCAGGCACCCATTAATCGTGAATCTCTGCTAGAGATGGGAACGGTTTTAAGTAATTACAAGGTGGAAATGGATTTTGCTTTATTCCTTGAGGATTTTTCGAAGTCAGAAGCAATGAAGCAGGAATTGCTCAGCCACTTAAATGTGCTGGCAGGGGAGAAGTTAGGGGTAGAAACGTCTATTTTCTTGAAGGGTGAGCTGTGGTCGATCTGTGAGCATGTTTCACAGGAATGGTATGTGGGTGATGAACATGTCCTTAAGTCCACCGGAAGACCTTCTGTACAAACCGGCAAAAATGGCTTCCTTGCAAATGAAACCACATTAGCGCCAAGAGAAGAGATTGCAGACATGTTTCAATTCCTTTCTAGCTCAGGATACACAATTGGGATCGGAACTGGCCGGCCGGCACTTGAAACAATCCAGCCTTTTCAGCATTTGGATTGGCTGAAGAATTTTGATGAGAATCGAATTGTAACAGCAGATGAGGTGTTAGCAGCTGAGAAGGAGCTGCCAGAATGGAAATCTTTATCGAAGCCGCATCCGTATACATACGTTATGGGGCTTAAAGGGAAGGGAGCATCGGTACAGGAATGTCTGAATACCAAGGTTCCCATTGAAAACGGTGAGGAAGTTCTAGTGGTCGGAGACTCTTTAGCAGACCTATTAGCGGCAAGACAACTAGGCTGTCAGTTTGCCGCTGTATTAACAGGTCTCTCTGGAAAAGATGCTAGAAGCGAATTTGAACAGCATGAGGCAGATTATATCCTTGATTCCGTTTTGGAACTTAAGGGCATTCTATAAAATAATGGAAAAAGGGCTATGCAATAAATAACATGCAAGCCCTCTTTCTTTATAAAAAACTATAAACTATCCACTTTCTCTTGCTGCATCCGCCCAGGTTCAATCGAATCAACATTGGATAACTCCAGTAATTGTGCCTCATCTAATCCATCAATTAAAACCAGCTCACGAATTACCTCGGTACCCAAGGCTTTATCAAGTGTTAACACCATGATCGCTTCCCCGCCGACTTCTGTTCGGCCAACCTGCATCGTCCCGATATTGATTCCATAGTCTCCCAATAATGAGCCCACCCTGCCAATCATCCCGGGCACGTCACGGTGCTTAATATATAATAGGAACTTCTCCGGTTTTACATCAATTCGGTATTGGTTTATTTTTAAAATCCTTGCACCATACCCGTTTAGGACGGTTGCGCCAATCTTTGCTGTTTCCAATCCATTTGAGACAGAAAGCTCCATATAATTCGCAAAGCCTTTATTTGAGGCGTTTTTCACGACATTATAGGAAACGCCCTGTTCCTTCAACAGATGGAGTGCGTTTATTAGATTGACAGAATCGCTTAAATGATAGGAAAGGATGCCTTTTAAGAGAGTGCGAGTCAGCAATTCCG
The DNA here is from genome assembly GCF_005154805.1 of Bacillus sp. S3. Classification (GTDB taxonomy): domain Bacteria; phylum Bacillota; class Bacilli; order Bacillales; family Cytobacillaceae; genus Neobacillus. Next base: position 3,954,915 of record NZ_CP039727.1, on the reverse strand, counting down.
TATCTTCATCAATTAAATCGCCGTAGTAATTGATTTCGATTTTAGCAGGTGCCTGCTTGTTTAATAATTGAATCACGAGCTGTCCCATTTGATCCCCGAGCAGTAAGTAGGGTTGAAGCTTTGCCTGAGTTTCTCCGGACATTTGCGGCATATTAACTGCGTTTTGGATCGATTGCGATTCAAAAATCTCAATAATTTCTGCACTTACTTCTTGTGCTACCTTTTCCTGGGCTTCGACAGTGGAGGCACCAAGATGCGGTGTGACGATGATGTTTGGATTTTGCAGTAATTCTAAATCGGCAACCGGTTCTTTTTCAAACACATCCAGTGCCGCACCTGCTACATGACCGGCTTGAATTGCCCGTACTAAAGCTTTCTCGTCGATGACCCCGCCGCGAGCGCAGTTTACAAAGCGGACCCCTTTTTTGGTTTTGCTTAAGTAGTCGTCATTAATCAATCCTCTTGTATCATTTGTTAAAGGAGTATGAATGGTTATAAAATCGGATTCCCTGGCAATTAAATCAAGGCTTGCCTTTGTCATTCCCAGTTTCTTCGCCCGATCTTCCGTTAGATACGGATCAAACCCTAAAATATTCATGCCAAAGCTCTTCGCCCGCTTTGCCACTTCTGTACCAATTTTCCCCATGCCAATGACACCAAGCGTTTTTTTATACAATTCCACTCCTTTAAACGAATTGCGGTCCCATTCACCGGCAGCCGTTTTTTGATGGGCCTGAGGAATTTTTCGAGCTAATGACAGCATCATTGCTAATGTATGTTCTGTAGCGGCAATCGTATTTGCCCCTGGAGCATTAATGACGATGATTCCTTTTCGTGTTGCGGCATTGACATCAATGTTATCAACTCCGACACCTGCCCGGGCAATAACCCGCAGCCGGTCTGCAGCGAGGAGCAGGTCTTCGGTTACTTTTGTTTGGCTTCTCACAATCAACGCATCATAATCGCCAATAATCTTTTTTAACTCCTCAGTTGGCAATGTAGGCTGTCTTTCTACAACAAAATGGGGATGCTCAATAAGACTTACCAATCCTGTGCTGCTAATTCCATCGGTTACAAGTACTTTATACATGCTTCATCCAGCCTCCTCAGCTTTTTTCCTAAATACCCATGATTCCTAACTACGTTTATGCGATCACAACCTGAGCAAAACCTGTGTGTCTCGTTTTGGGGAATTTCTCCTTTCTCCTAAAAATAGAAAACGCCCCTCATAACAGACTAAGTGTCATGTTATAAGGGACGTGAATGAACGTGGTGCCACCCTCTTTTGCTGCTGAAAAAATAAAAGCAGCCTCAACAATGTAACGGTTTTTACCGGGCATACCTACTTAAAAGTTCAGCAGCCAGTTCAGAAGGGCTGGGCTTTCTAAGAAATTGCACCGGTTCGCAGCGTCCACCGGCTCTCTGAGGCGTTTTCTTAATGCCGTCTTCATCATCACTTTTAGAAAATATGAATGTATAAATTTCGACCTTGATTAATGTCCAACTACAGCGCGCTTGCGCATTTCGATAAATCTGATTTGAAAGAAATTTCAAATAGTTGTAGAATATAGGGACTATTCTACAACTATTTCTTTAGGATTGTAAAGGTATAAAGTGAAAAAACTTTTCTTTTTTATTCTGAAAAATTTTAGTTCAAATGAACAATCCAATGATAGTGCGGTAGTAAGCGATTTCACGGAAATATTCAGAAATAAATCTATTGTAAAAAAATAAAGAGAGTCATATAATGTCTACAACAGAAAAACATTTGTGTGCTGTGAGCGGACACTTTGCAGGGGGGATATTCATGAAAGCAATCTCGATTGGATTATTAGGTTTAGGCACTGTTGGATCAGGTGTAGTTAAAATTATTGAAAATCATCAAGATCAATTAATCCACCAAGTAGGCTGCCCAGTTGTTGTCAAGAAGATTCTCGTTCAGGACGTACATAAAAGCAGACCGGTTGAAGTGGACACAAAGAGTTTAACATCCAATCCTGATGAGATCCTGTATGATAAGGAAATTGATGTAGTCATTGAGGTAATGGGCGGGGTACATGATACAAAGGATTATTTAATTACGGCTTTACGTCAAGGAAAGCATGTTGTAACGGCCAATAAGGATTTGATGGCCCTGCACGGTTCCGAGTTGTTAACGGTTGCCTCTGAACATGGCTGTGATCTGTTCTATGAAGCTAGTGTGGCCGGAGGGATTCCTATTTTACGGGGTCTTGTCGATGGATTGGCATCTGATCGGATTACACAAATGATGGGAATTGTTAATGGTACAACCAATTATATTTTAACGAAGATGAGTGATGAAGGACGTTCTTATAATGAAGTCTTGAAAGAAGCCCAGGAGCTTGGCTTTGCAGAATCCGACCCAACTGCCGATGTAGAAGGCCTTGATGCAGCTCGAAAAATGACGATTCTCGCTACATTAGGTTTTTCGATGCATATTGATTTGGAGGATGTCAAGGTAAGCGGTATTTCAAGTATCACGGAAGAAGATTTACGCTATGGGAAACAATTAGGCTATACGATGAAATTAATCGGCTATGCCCATCGTGAGGGAGAAAAGGTCGAGGTAAGTGTAGCTCCTACATTCCTATCCAATAATCATCCGCTTGCTTCTGTCCAGAATGAATACAATGCGGTATACGTATATGGCGAAGCGGTTGGCGAAACGATGTTTTATGGGCCTGGTGCAGGAAGTCTGCCGACAGCCACTGCTGTTGTGTCAGACCTTGTTGGTGTCATTAAAAATTACCGCCTTGGTGTAAACGGAAGAAGTGCTGTCACACCGCAATATCCAAAGCAGTTGAAAGATAACGAGGAAAAGTTCTCTAAGTATTTCCTGCGGATTCATGTCCAGGATGAGGTTGGCGTATTTGCAGACATTACCGCTATTTTTGCCAAATACGGGGTAAGTTTTGAAAAAATCCTGCAATTGCCAATTAAGAAAAACGAGACATCAGAAATTGTGTTAGTCACACATAAAGCTTCAGAAACCAATTATGATAAAATTTTACTAGAATTATATGATTTGAGCGCAGTAAAAGAAGTAAAAAGTGCATATAGAGTGGTGAGGAAATCATGATGAGATGGCCAGGATTATTAGAAGCATATAAAGAATTTTTACCGATTAATCAAGAAACACCTAAACTTACATTAAACGAAGGAAATACACCTTTAATCAAGTTAGAAAGACTCTCTCAGGAATGGGGCGTTGAGCTGTATGTAAAAGTGGAGGGGGCCAACCCAACTGGATCTTTCAAGGACAGAGGCATGGTCATGGCTGTTGCCAAAGCAGTAGAGGAAGGCAGCAAAACCGTCATCTGCGCTTCAACAGGAAATACATCGGCTGCAGCAGCGGCGTATGCGGCACGTGCAGGTATTAATTGTATCGTCGTCATTCCAGAAGGAAAAATTGCGATGGGAAAACTGGCGCAAGCAATGATGTATGGCGCAGAAATTATCTCGATTGAAGGGAACTTTGACGAAGCATTAAAAATGGTTCGAAATATTAGCAAGGTCGAACCAATTGCACTCGTTAATTCAGTCAATCCCTATCGACTTGAAGGCCAAAAAACAGCGGCATTTGAAGTGTGTGACCAGCTTGGGGCTGCCCCTGAAATCTTAGCGATTCCAGTGGGGAATGCCGGAAATATCAGCGCCTATTGGAAAGGATTTAAAGAATATAACGATCATAAAGAAACAGGACTCCCAAGAATGTTTGGCTTCGAAGCAGCTGGTGCTGCCGCTCTTGTTCATAATCGTGTTTTTGAACATCCGGAAACAATCGCAACAGCGATTCGGATTGGAAACCCGGCAAGCTGGGATTTAGCTGTGAATGCCGTTGAGGAATCACGCGGCCAATTTGATGAAGTAAGTGATGAAGAAATCGTTGCCGCTTATAAAAAATTAGCTGCAACAGAAGGCGTTTTTGCAGAGCCTGCTTCTTGCGCATCGATTGCCGGCGTATATAAGAGTATCCAAAATGGAAAAATACGGGAAGGTACGAAGATTGTCGCTGTCCTAACAGGGAATGGATTAAAGGATCCTGATACTGCCATTAACAGCAGTCTTGTTACGCCAGTCCAATTACCAAACGATGAAAAGGCTGTCGCAGATCATATTCGAGGGGTTGTCCGCGGATGACGCAACATGACCGCTTTATGATTAAAGTACCTGCGAGTACAGCGAATCTTGGGCCGGGATTTGATTCGATGGGTCTTGCCCTTAATCTGTATTTGACGTTAGAAATTGAGAAACATACTCAGTGGGAATGCTCTTCACCATGTGAGGAATTGAAGGATTTTCCAACCGATGAAAGTCATTTTATTTGTCAAGTTGCCATTAAGACAGCGGCCAATTATGGAGTGGACTTGCCCCCTTGTAAAATTAAAGTTACAAGTGATATCCCGCTAGCCCGGGGGCTTGGCTCAAGTGCAGCAGCCATTGTGGCAGGAATTGAACTTGCCGATGCTGTCGGCGGCTTGCACCTGACTAAGGAGGAAAAGCTTCTTCATGCGACAACGTGGGAGGGTCATCCGGACAATGTCGGTGCCTCCCTTTACGGAGGGCTTGTGATTGGGTGTTACGAGCAAAATGAGGTCGATATGCTGTCATTTACGAGTCTTCCTCTTGAACTGGTGGTTGTCGTACCGCATGAAATTTTGTTGACTAAGGAATCGCGTGATGTTTTGCCATCCAGTTATTCCCGGCAAGAGGCCGTCCAAGCTTCCTCCACAGCTAATCTTCTGATTGCGGCGCTTTTAAGTCATAATTGGACATTGGCTGGAAAAATGATGGAACAGGACCACTTCCACCAGCCATATCGAAAACCGCTCATAGCTTCTTACCAAGAGATTGAAAAAAAGGCTAAGATGAATGGAGCATTTGGTGTGGCATTGAGCGGTGCGGGGCCAACGGTTATTTGCTTTGCGGAGAAAGGCAAAGGGCAGAAGCTGGCACAGGCCCTTGATAATGAATTTACAGATATGACTGTAAAAAGCCTATCGATCGATTATGATGGCAGCTGTGTAAATGAAATAGAGAATTTTGTAAAATAAACAGGGCAGCGGCAGCTGCCCTTTATTTTTTTAATAGATATTGCTCAAATTCTTCTTTACTTAATGGTTTACTAAATAAATATCCTTGCATTTGAACACAGTTTCTCGATAGTAAAAACTCCTTCTGAAACTCCTCTTCAACGCCTTCGGCAATGACGTTGAGATGGAGACTGCGGGCGAGATTAATAATCGCTTCCGGAATCTCTGAATTTCCATAATCCTTATCAATATTCTGGATGAAGGATTTATCAATTTTTAAAGTATTAATCGGCAAATCCTTTAAATAGCTTAAGGAAGAGTACCCGGTTCCAAAATCATCGATAGAAACGGAAATGCCTATTTGTTGTAAGGTTTCGAGCGAGCTTACAATTTCAGCTGAATTATTTAAAAGAATACTTTCAGTAATTTCGATTTCCAAATACTCCGGCAGCAGCTTGCTTTTTGAAAGAATCTCCTTGACGTGTTGGACCATACTAGATGGTTCCTGAAATTGACGGGCCGAGAAATTGACTGAAATAGATAATGGATGGGAACGTTTCGAATTCCATTTGCTAACCTGCTGGCAGGCGAGCTTCATCACATGCTCCCATAATGGCTGAATGAGCCCCGTATCTTCCGCAATCGGGATGAATACCTCGGGTGAAACAAATCCAAATTCTTCATCCGTCCATCTTACCAGTGCTTCAGCACCTAAAATAGCACCGGATTTCACATTTATTTTCGGTTGATAGAATACTTCGATTTTTTCATTTTCAATGGCATTCCTTAAGCGGGCTTCTATTCTTGGTCTGTTAATATTGGACTGATTTAATTTATCAGAATAAACGGTCACCTTATTACCGCCGGCTTTTTTAGCAGCATACATGGCCAAGTCAGAATAAATGATAAGTGTATCGATATTTTGGGTATGATCGGGATAAAGACTAATACCGCAGCTTGCACTAAGATAAATTTCTTTGTCATTTAAGGAATAGGGCTTTTTAAGATGATTGACTAAACCTTCAGCGGCTTCTATCGTTTCTGTGAAGGTAGAGTTTTTCAATAATATGATAAATTCGTCACCTCCCTGCCTTGTAATGATTGTGTTGACATCGTCAGGGAAACAATCCTTGATTCGCTGGGAAACCACTTTAAGAATCTCATCGCCTTTATTATGTCCTAAAGAATCATTCACCTGTTTAAATCGGTCCATATCAATGAACAATACAGATACCTTTTCACCTGCTTTATCTGCCTGCTCAACGAATAAAAGTAATTTTTCCTGAAAATATCGCCGGTTTAACAAGCCTGTCAATGGATCGTGATATGCCTGATATTCAATTAGTTCTCTGCTCTGATTTAAGTCTTCAACATAACTGCGTAATCGATTCGACATCGCATTGACGTTTTTGGTCAGAAGACCCAATTCGTCTTTACGCCTTAGTTCCAAGTTTTTGCCGAAGTTTCCTTGTGCAATTTCATTCACTTGCTCAACGATATAGCCAATCGGCCGGGTAATCGAGCGGGAGAAAAGAAAACTAATGATTAAGACGATTATCATAATCATAATCGAAAGGAGAATATGTACTTTTAACTCGTGAACAAGTTCGGCATGAATAAGCCCATAATTATAAACAAGTCCAATAACGAATGGCTGGTCATTTTTTGAATAAACAGGTACGAATGTTTTCATAATCATTTTGTCATTAATTGTGTCCCTGTACGATTCCATTTGTTTCGTTTGGATGGCCTTTTTGATTAACCGCGCATCAGTTGTATAGTTTCGAAAAGCATATGTTCCATACCAAATCGGCTGTGCGGAGATTCGGATATATTTATTTCCGTTTAAATGGACAACTTCATCCTTTTTTCCAAAGTTTTTTGGATTGAAGACGGTTAATTCCAAAATCCCTTCTTCCTTCGTAAAGTCTTGGATGATTTTAGACGGGCCAAAACGCTTTTCATATTCTGTTATTTTATCTCGAAAATAGGGATTGATGATATAATTTGTCGACCCATCAAAATAATAGCCCCATTTATCAATATGATCTGGATTAGAAGAAGCGACCTCAATCGGGCCAGACCAATAATAGGGGAGGGTAATCCCTTTTCCGACAGAAACGGGTTCTAAGGAAAACAGCTGCTGATAGGCATCGTACCAATAGCCCCAGCCTTTCGTGCCCATGCCAATTTCATGTGGGTCAGAGGATTTAACCCCGACAATATCATCACTTGTTTTAGCTAATAGGGTAATATGAGAGACACCGGTTTCTTTTGCCAAGGCAACCAGCTGTTCGTTCGTAATATCTTGATAGCGAGCCGGAAGTGCCTGTTTTATGGCCAATGAGGCTGTTCGTAAATCCCTTCCAAGAATGTCTTCTACATACAAACTGCTATTTTTCGTATTTTTTACTTGGAAAGATACTTCCTTGACAATCATCGTGACTACTTTTTCGTTATAATCAAGAAGCTGATTTTTTGAACGAAAATAGTGAAAAGCATTATTGGTTAATAGAATAAGAAAAACCAATAGGCAAAAAATCAACGGAATCTTCTTTTTGATTGACAATGGCGCAACACCCCAATTTGTTTCTTCCCTATCTATTTTTTTCAAGAATATCGATTTTATTACAGAGAAAAAATTCTCCGAATGATTAGTAATATGGTAAAATAGTGTAAATATTAAGAAAATTGGGGAGGGAGGATGAATTGAAGCTGCCAATTATTCAAACCAAGCTGCGGATTCCAGTAGTAAAGGATGATTTTATCAGGAGGGCAAAGCTCTCACGGAAAATGAAGAAGATACCTGACTATCCGTTGACAATTATGCACTCGGGAGCAGGTTTTGGAAAAAGTACGGCACTTGCCTTATTTATGACAGATGAAAAAATCCTAGGCTGTTGGTATTCCCTTACCTCGATGGATGATGATATCCTTCCTTTTCTCACCTATATCGTCCATTCCATTCGCCGCGTCAATCCTACGTTTGGAACGGAATTAACTGCTTATATGGAGACAATGGACCGCTATATTCGTGAAGAAGAACTTAGCGTCCTTTGTTCCCTTTTTATTAATGAAATCCTCACAATCGATTCGGACATTACGCTTATTTTGGATGATTTTCATCAAATTGAACATTCCTATACTATCAATAGCTGGATGGAAAAATTGCTTGAACACATCCCGCCCAATCTCCATTTGATCATTTCAAGCCGGAGCCGCCCTGCCTGGAAGTATTTGACGAAAATGAAAGCCTGCGGGCAACTGTTAGAGTTATCGCGAGAAGACTTGGTCCTTACATTGGAGGAAATGGAACTGCTGCTAACCGATCTTTATGGTTTAGAAATGGAGCCTGTTCATTTACAGACGATTTTTGAGATGACAGAAGGATGGGTCATCGCGATCTGTATGATTGCCCAGCAGATTCCATTAAAAAAGGATCTTTCCGATCTTTTTGAGCATTCCTCCCACTCTCTGCAGGATTTTTTTCAGTATCTCGTAATGGAGGTTTTTTCAAAACAGCCGCCCATCATTCAACAGTTCCTTGAGCAAACTTCCATATTTGATGTAATAGAGGAAGAAATGTGTGCCGACGTTATAGGGCTCCAGGGTGCCTCAGCAATGCTTGAGCAAATGAAGGACCGCAATTTATTTATCCAAAGGATTGGGGTAAGCCACTACCGTTATCACGCCTTATTTAAAGATTTCCTTGAAAGCATGTTTCAAAAAAATGACCCTGGACATTATGCAGCACTCCACGAAAGATGTGCCCGTTTTTATGAAAAAAGGCAATTATGGGAGGAAGCGCTTTATCATTATAAAAAAATTCATCACCATCAAGCGATTGCTTCGATCTTACAGGAGAATGGCTTAAGGATGCTGGAAAGCGGCAAGCTGGAAAGTCTCTATGATCAATTAACGATAATTCCTGAAGTGGAGCTGGAGTCGTACTACCACCTTTGGTATGTAAAAGCAGAAATTCACCGCTACCGTTCCCAATACCAAGAGGCCGAGGAGTGCTATGAAAAGTCCTTTATGGGCGCGAAGAAAAAGAAAGATGAACTTGGGATGAGTATGGCACTAGAAGGGAAAGCAAAGATTTATTTAGATACCATTCAGCCGCATCTTGCTGAACGGCTTTTATACGAGGCGATTGCCTATAGGGAAAGGTGTAAGAGCACGGATGAAGAAAAGGGTCTACTCTATTCCTTGCTATCTGAAAATCTATTAAACTCAGGAAAGGCATCGGAAGCTGAAAAATGGATTCAAAAAACGAAGGCTGTAAATTCAGATGGGAATTTAGAAGCAAGATTGTATATGCGAACCGGCCGATTTGAGGAAGCGAAAAAAATTCTTTATAAAGAAAAGGGAAAGGATTCCATAGTCAGCACTCTGCCCCAAGCCCACCGTGAAACGGACTTATTACTTTCACTAATCGAAGCTTTTACGGGTGAAGGTGTAAAGGCGAAGGAGCTTGCACAGCAGGGGATTCAACAAGGAATAAGCATTAAAGCACCGTTCGTAGAGGCCTGCGGCTGGATCCGTATGGGTCACGCCGTGCAAATATTAAATAAATATGAATCCCACTTAGCTGAAAACTGCTATCATACGGCATTGGAACTGATGGAGCAGCTTGGTGTCAACAGAGGGAAGGCTGAGCCGTTAATGGGTCTTTGTATTTTATACGGAATAAGGGGGGAACTGGAACGGGCTTTGGCTGTCGGCAAAAAGGCGCTGGAGGAGACAGAAAAGGTACACGACGTCTGGCTGTCAGCTTTAATCACCCTTTGCATGGGGATTACCTGTATATATAATGAGCGGCTCCCAAAAGCACGGGTATATTTGGAGAAAGCAGACTCCCTCTTCCTGGGGTGCGAGGATAGCTTTGGGCAAATGCTCAGCAAATTTTGGCTGTCTGATCTCTATCATCTTGAAAAAAAGCAGGATCTTTTTAAGGAAACAATCGATAAGTGCTTAACGCTTGTGCAAATACATGACTATGAATTCTTTTTTCATCACCGGTCCGTCTTCGGTCCAAGGGATTTGCAAGGGTTTGTGCCATTGTTGCTAGAGTGTTTGCGAGAGAATATTCAGAAACCGTTTGCCGGGAAACTCTTAGAAGATCTAGGGGTTACAACGTTTGACGCCCATCCAGGGTACTCGATACGAGTGCAAACCCTTGGTCAATTCCGCCTTTGGCTTGGGGAGAGGGACGTAGGGGATAAGGATTGGCAGAGGGAAAAAGCGAAAGAATTGTTCCAACTGCTGATTACCGTGAGTGAACCGATAGCTAAGGATGAAATCATGCAAATCCTATGGCCCTATCAGGACAAGAAGAATGCTGACCGTGATTTCAAGGTGGCCTTAAACAGCCTTCAGCATGTATTAGAACCCATGCGCAAAGCAAGAGCGGCCCCCTTTTTTATCATCCGTGACGGGATGTTTTACGGATTAAATCCCAATGCAGTGATAGAGGTGGATACCTCTCATTTTCAGTCGCTGATTCAGCAGGGCTTACATGAAAGCGGGGACGAAAAGGTGATGTATTTCCTTGAGCGAGGATTGACGCTGTATCAAGGAGACTATCTCCCTGACCGCCGTTACGATGATTGGTGCATAAGCAAAAGAGAGAGCCTGCTTGTATATTTTCTGCGCGGTGCTGAAAAAATGGCACAGCTAATGGTACGCCGCGAAAACTACGAAGAGGCAATTCATTGGTGCGAAAAAATTCTCGAACGCGACCGCACATGGGAAGAGGCCTACCGCTTGTTGATGTATTGCTACTATCGAAAAAACAATCGCCCGCAAGCGATGAAATGGTATCAAAAATGTACGGAAGTATTAGAGAAAGAACTGGGGGTAACCCCGCTCGAACCGACAAAACATATGTACGAGATGATTATTGAATCGGAGAACATTGTTAATCCAATCCAGCAGCCTTAATGCAGGGCTGTTTTTTTATATATAATTTTCTAGTTATTTGATAAAATTACTTTCTTGTATAACTAGGACCTATTTACTAGAATGAAACTATTAAATACTTATAATTTTCCCAACATGATGTGCTGATTTTACTGGTTATTTACCGTGGCATTACAAAATTCGTTTAGTATTTCTAAAGTTTATTCTAAACTTTTCCCAATCTAAATAGGATAAAAATTATATAAATTAAGTCTATTCTATTATATTGTTTAATTATTCCGATATTTTATTTTATACTTGACTGATTGAAAGGATGTGAAATGAAAAAAATAAAATTTGATGGAGTCCTTATTACAAAAAGGCAGGGGGAAGCTAAATGAAATATCGTAAACAGAGAAAATACCTAATTGTTTTTATGGTTTTCTTGCTTTTTTTTTCTATCATACCTACACCATATGGACTAGCAGAATCAAATAGCTCATCGCAAAAAAAATTAGAATCATCAGAAGAAAATCCACAAAATATATCTAATATTTCAATTGAAGACATTAGGAGTTCATCAAAAAATTTAAATAAACCAGTGGAAGAAATAGCATTACGAAAAGAAAATGAAAAAGTAATCAATAATCAAGACGGAACATTCACAAAAAGAATATTTGATCAGCCGGTTCATTTTAAAAAGGGGGATAAATGGGAAGAAATATCGTTAGATTTAATTGAAAAGAATGGGAACGAATATAAACCCAAAAATACTGAATTGGATGTCTCTTTTCAAAAGAATATGAAGGATGGACAATATGCCCAGTTTCAGCAAGACAATCACATTTTTTCTGTTAAGTTAATTCAAGCTGATGGTGAACAAGGAGTTATAAAAGTACAACCAATAGTTTCAACGGTTAGCGGAAATAAAATTTGGTATAAGCAAATTTTTCCAAATATAGATTTACGAAATATTATTTTTAATGATTCGGTAAAGGAAGATATTGTTTTACATCAATATACGGGCCATAATCAATTTCAATTTGAAATTAGTACAGAATTAAAACCTCATACTAAGGAAGATGGTTCCATAACCTTTGTAGATGAGCAAGACAAAGAAATATATATTTTGCCAAAACCATTTATGTCAGATTCGAATATTAATCCTGAATCGGGAGAAGCAGCCACTTCGGAAAATGTGAGTTATGATTTAAAAGAGGAGGAAGATGGAAAATATCTGCTAACTTTAATAGCTGATTCGGAATGGCTTAAAAGTCCAGAACGTAAATTTCCAATTTATATCGACCCGACAGTTACAAATGAGCATTACAATAATTTTGTTTATGCTTATGTGTCTAATGCATATCCAAATAATAATTATTCCAATTCAAAACTTTGGGATGCAACCTATGAAGCTTATGTATTGAAGGTAGGATATTACGACAGTACAACTGGTGATAATTACGCCTATTTAAAGAATAGTTTAGTTAATTTACAGGGTGCTGTTATTAAAAAAGCGACCCTATGGTTATACACAATTTGGAGTTATAGCACTACACCAACAAATGTTTGGGTATCCACTTCTAAAACAGATTGGAATCCTTCCACAATCACATGGAATTATAGCCCCTCCGTGGCTAATTTGGGGACTGCGACGGCTGTAAGGAACAGCTGGTTTTCCTATGATGTGACAACGACAGTACAAAATTGGGCAAATAATCCAAGCGGGAATTTTGGATTTTCATTACACACTAGTGGAAATGGGGCGACATATTGGAAGAAATTCATAGCTTATGATAATAAAAATAGATTACCTGAGATAGAAATAACATATACATTTCTGGATAAGCCGGCAAAACCTACCGTTATTCCTTACCCATTAGCAACCAACAGTTCGACAGGTTACTTTGACCTTTCATGGTCAAAAGTTGAGGGTGCTGACTACTATTTGATAGGAATATGGAATGGCAAAAAATATGATTATATTAATGTAGGTAATGTAAACTCATGGTCAACAAAGGGGAAAAAGATTTGGCCCACTGTTGCTCAAATTGAACAGGGAAGATATTGGCTTCATACCGAGAGTTCTCCAAGTGGGACGGACCTTCCAAATGATCCGAATAGCACTTATGTTGCATCACAGGGAGATTGGCAAAGTAGCCATCAATATTGGTTCGTTGTATCTGCATGTAGTAGCATATCAGGATATTGCTCTCCAAATTCAGATTGGTCAGAGCGTTACTTACCTGATACGACTGCGCCTAATCAACCAGGCCAAATCGGAGTGAAAATAACTGACGGAGCCAATAATAGCGGTAGTACCGCAAAAGCAGACCTTTCCTGGAATAGTGTATCGGATCTTCCTACTACGATAGGTACTGGAATCGATTATTATGAAATACAAAAATATACGGAAGGTTCATGGAAGCCCGTAGCAAATGTTCCCCATTTAGGAGCAGCAGGTTATTCCTATTCTGTAACTAATTTGCCCGATAGTTCTTCAAATATCATGTTTCGAATTAAAGCATTTGATAAGAGTAAAAATTACTCAGGATTTTCGACGTCAAGTGAATACGTTACAAAAGACAGAACAAAGCCCAAAACTCCTACAGACTTAAAAATTAACCCTGAAAAATGGACAAACTCTCAAGAGTTTACTTTATCTTGGGAAGGAATTACAGATAATAAACAAATAAACACCATTCAATATAGTATAGACGACGGTGAGTGGATACCACTGGGGACAAATGTTAGTACAGGTTCCAAAACTATTAAAAATGAGGCCCTATCTGATGGAATACATGAAATTAAGGTTCGAGGAATTGATGCTGAAGGGAACTATGGTGATTCCAAATCAGTTAGTCTTAAAAAAGACACTTTAGCTCCTACAATCGTCTTCAATTATCCGGACAATGCTCAAACAATAGGTGGAATTGTTGATATAAATGCGAAGATAAACGTAGACAAAGCACCTGTGTCCTATTGGAAACTTGAGGTTGGAGAAGGAGAATCACCTAGTACCTTTGAAATAAAAAATTCTGGTACTGAACTTGCTTCCGATAATATTCTCTATTCTTGGGATACCACCAAATTAAATGAGCAAACGACCTACACTATAAAAATTGAAGTTCAAGATGAGGCAGGTAATATTAATAGGGTTACTAGAAAAGTAATAAAGAGCAAAAATACAGAAACAATTAATCCCGCAATTAATATTTTGGCTCCAACGAATCAAGAAACAATTACTAAACCTTTATATCCAGTTGAATATCTAATTGATAATGTCAGCCCTAACACAGGTGATTATGAAGCAAACCTTTTTGTCAACTCTAAACTTGTGAATAGTACAGGTAAGGACAAAATAGGTTTAACCCTAGATGCTACACAATATGCTGAAGGCAGTTCAAACAAATTTTATATTAGAGGAAAGGATAGTCTTGGAAATTATAAGTTTAGCACGACTTCCTATCAAACAAAAGGTGTGGTTGATACCTTTGAATATTTAGAAAATATTGAAAAACTTCAAGGTATATCCCATGCAGCACATTCTTTACAATTGAATTCAACTAGCAATGGCTACAGTTTGGAAGGCTCGTTTGAGTCCAAAGTTCAACCATTTGCGGGTGACATTCAGACCATTTATCTTAAACCCGTAGAGCAAAAGCCCGCTGGTACAGATATCAGTTATTTTGCCTCGGCAGATGGAGGGCAGACATGGCAAAGCATTAAGCCTTTTCAAACGGAAGCTTTTCAGCAAGTTGGTAATAGCTTAAAGGTAAAAGCTATCTTAACCACTACATCTGGAAACATTACACCCATTTTGAATTCATGGGATTCAGACATTGTATATGTTAATACTGACGATACCTTTAAAGTAAAATTAATAGACGAACCAAAAAAGTTAACAGCGACACCAAATGTCAATTATATGACACTACTACGTTGGAAGGCTTCTGAAACTTCAGGTGTAACCTATAACATGTATCGCAGTACAACTGAATCATTCACTCCTTCGGAAGATACTTTACTTGCTGAGGGAATTCAGACTTCATATTGGAATGACTACAATTTAAATTATGGACAAAAGTTTTATTATAAAGTAGTGGCGATAAAAGACTTCAACGGAAAGAAACGGCTTAGTTTATCTTCCAACGTGGCATGGTCAAAAGTTGTGGATAAAGACGAGCTTGAGAAACGAATGGGTTTACAGGATTATTGGGGGTACAGCACGCTTAGAACTGGTGGTGGAGACGGCTACATTAACATGAGTAGTGGAAACCTGGTCTATCAATCGACAGATTTCGTTGCGGCTGGTCCAAAATTGGGGATGGTGATGAAACGAAGCTATAACAGTCAATCAACAACAAAGACTCCTTTAGGGTATGGCTGGGATTTCTCGTTTAATACCACTTTGTTGAAAGAATATAATGAGGCCGGTCAAGAAGTGGGTCTTATCTTAAAAGACGGGGATGGCAGCTTACATCGATTTGGCAAAAATAAAACCGGGACATATGATTCTCCAAAAGGTGTTCATATGATCTTAACGAGAAAAGCTGATGGCACCTATGAAATCTTAAGGAAGGATCAAATAAAATACGTTTTTGATATTAATTTGAAACTGACAAATTTCACAGAGCCAAATGGTAATCAATTAACGTTGACTTATGATCCTGACCGTGGAAATTTAAGCAGTGTAAAAAATAATGTTGGGGATGAAATTCGTTTCACCTATTTTTCTGATGAAAATCTTAATGATCATTTAAAGTATGTAATTGACCAAGCAGGCCGTGTATATAATTTTAGATACAATGATAAAGGGCACCTAGAACAAGTGCATCAAATAATAGAAAATAATGCCGAGTATGCTGAGACCTACCAATATGATCCTTCCGACAAACTAAGATTCATCAATGATCCCAAATCGCATAAAACAACATTAGATTACGAGAATGGTAAGCTCTTTAAGGTGACAGATCCTGTTGAGGAATATTATTATTTCAAATATGACCCCAATCAAACAACTGTTACATCAGATAAAGGGAAAACAATCTCCTTTACATTTAACCAAGATGGTAATATCACTTCTAAGACGAATACTCTTGGGCATCAGGTTCATTTTGAGTACAACGACAAGATGTTGGTTGAGCATATGTATTATGACAATGAAATAGACGGAACTATAAAGACACTTCATTATCATTATACCTATGATGCTCGTGGTAATATCCTGACATCTAAGGATCCTTTAGGCAATATTACCGAATTTAAAAATTATAATGATATGAATCAAGTAAAAGATATCATTAAGCCAATTAGTAATGGCGTTTTAGCTACATATCATTATGATTATGATGATTATGGAAACCTTCGTACCTCAATGGACCCAGAAGGCAGAACGGTATCGTATACGCACGATTCATTTGGTAACCAAAAAACAATTACTAATGAATTTAATCAAATAACATCATTCGATTATGATCAAAAAGGACGACTCAAAAAGAAAACGGAGCCTTTAGGAAAAATAACTGAAATTCTTGAATATGACAAGCAAGGAAATCCAACAAAGGTAAAAGATGCGAGAGGATATATCACATCAACAGAATATGATCTTTTAGGACGCCTCTTTAAAACGACATACCCTGATGGTTATACAGAAACCAGAAAGTATGATTTTAACCATAATATGGTTGAATATAAGAATAGGAGAGGTTTTGAAACAAGTTATAAATATGATAATGTAGATAGACTACTAGAAACTATTCATCCAAATAAAGATATCGAAAAAATCTCTTATCAATATGATCCTGAAAATAATGAGAAGATTGTCTATACTGATGCAGAAGGTCGGCAGGCAATTGAATATTATGATGCAGTAGGGCGGCTGAAACAAGTTGAAAAAAATAAAACCATTACATCATATAAATACGACTCAGTAGGTAATATGATAGAGGTAATTGACGGTGAAGGTCGCCAGGTGCAATCTAAATATGATGAACTAAATCGTCAAACGAAAATGATTATCGATCCAAACGGAAAGAATATTGTTTCTCAGAATATTTATGATCTTGATGGTAACATACTTACAAGCATAAATGGGGAAGGATTCTCTACTATTAATCAATATGACAAACTCGGACGGTTGGAAACTGTTACGCAAAATGTGGAAGGGAAAAATGTTGTCACATCGTATCTATACGACCAAGTTGAAGGAGATTATGTAAAAAATATTGTTACGGATGCAGAAGGAAGAGCTAAGGTTACCTATCTTGATGCTCTTGGACGTGTGGCGAAAGAAGTAGCCGAAGGAACACCATCCAATAGAGTAAAGTTCACTGAATCGTTTGAATATGATCTGAATGGTAATATGAAGGTCATGACAAGGAATGACGGAACGAAGGAAGTTCATGATTATAATCCGATAAACTTATTGGAGAAAGTCACTTTCAGTCCTGATCATGAGACAACGTTTGAGTATGACGAAAATGGGAATCGCAAGAAAATGACGGATAAAAAAGGAACGCAGACAATTGTCACATCCTATGCCTTGGACAGTAAGGACCGTATGACTTCTTATGTTCAAGATGGCCATTCCGTTAGTTATCAATATGATGGCAGCGACAATGTGAAGAGAATCTATTATCGTTCCGAAGAAGGGGATTTAGAAAAAGATATTGATTATGTCTATGATTCGTATAATCGGTTACATTCCATTAAAGTTGAAGGAAAAACGGCTCAGGAGTATGTATATACCAATTCGGGCCAAGTCGATTATATAAAAAATTACCGGCAATTTGATACCGGCGGCTTAGGCTATGTGAAAATTGATTATGGCTACAATACTGCCGGATTGACGGAATCCATTCAATACCTCGATAATGGGGATAAGAAATTAGAAGAATACACGATGCAATATGACCGCCGCGGATTCATTACGAATGAAGATTTATATACTAACTATGATACGGCGAAGACAATTAAGAAAAGTTATCAATATGATGAAGCAGGACGTCTGAAGACCAGCAACCAAGATGATAAAACGACTGCTTACACGTATGATGGAGTAGGCAATCGTCTCACGATGACCGAGGGTGCGGACAAATTCGTCTATACTTACAACCCGTTAAATCAATTGAAAACAAAGACCAAAAATGGGCTGCCAGATTCATCCTATGAGTTCGATGATCGTGGAAATCAAACAAAAGAAATAACCAAGAGGAAAATAGACGGTGTCCTAAAAGATGTGACCTCTTCGTTTACGTATGATTTGGCAAATCGTTTGGAAAAGGTTGATCAGACCATTTCTGGTGAGAAGCCGGTTGTGGAACAGAATTTCTATAATGGCGACGGTCAGCGGATCCGACGAGATGTCAATGGACTAATTTCCAAGTATTTTTATGACGGAGAAAATGTCCTCTACACGACCGACATCAACAATAATAAAGCAACGGAGAATGTGTTAAGTCCGAGCGGTACAATTGTAGCTTCGAAGCGGTTCGATGGCGCCTTTGACAATATGTATTTCTTCTATCACTATGATAAAAGGGGCAGTGTCACCAGTATCCTTGATCCCGATGCCAAGCGAGTTATAGGGTATGGTTATGATGAATTTGGCGAAACAGAGGAAGTTGGCAGCAAATCGTTCCTTAATGAGGTGAAATTCACCGGTGCGGTTCATGATACAGCAACCGGCTTGTATTACATGAATGCCAGACATTATAATCCGGATACAGGGCGGTTTATTTCCCAAGATACCTATAAAGGAACAGCAAGCGACCCATGGTCCCAGCATCTATATGCGTATACCTCTAATAACCCGGTAAACTTTATTGATCCAACTGGGCATCTGCCTATTTATGAAGATGAGAATGGATATGTTCGGAAGGCAAGTCCTTATGATATTCCAAAATCCAGTTGGCCGGGTAACAGAGATGTTCCTTATACTAAGAGTAGTTCTAAAAATACTCAATCTTTTGAACACCCAGAATATGATACTGGCGGAGCTTTAAGTGTTCCGTGGCATGAAGATCCTATCTTTAACACGGTTCTAATGTTCTCTGGAATAGGCGAGTTACTTGCTGTAAGGGCAGAATTATTAAGTGCTCAAGGTATTCTTAACCAGTCAATTAGTTTTGCTGGGAAGAATGCTGCTAAGGGTACGGGTAATTTTGTTAAAGTTAATAATAAAACTATAATAAATACTGCAACTTCCCCTAAAAAGGGTGGAGAGACTGTTGTGGGTCATGCTTTACAAAAACATGCAGGAAGAAATCCAGACATTTGGGGGAAAGTTAAAGGCGGCCCTAACCAAATAAATCAAACAGCATTGAAACATCTTGAAGAAATAATAGGTGGACCTGGAGGATTTATAAAAATTAAAAATCCTAGGGGAATTGAGTTTTTGGAGAAAAAACTACCAGATGGGCGTGGGGTTCGATTAAACCTTGATGGAACTTTTAAAGGGTTCATTGACCAGCAATAAAGGTGGGGTGTAAGTGGAAAATTTAGAGATTATATTTACTGATTTTAATAAGAGAGAAATTGATAAATTAATTTACGACGAACTTAAATTATCTACATTAAAACAAAAATCATCACATTTTTATGATAATATTTCAGAAAAAGATTTAGATTTTTCCCAAGTGAAAAACATTGAAGAGATATTATCACCGAAAGGCACAGGAAATATACTGTTAGAAGAATTGCAGTTAGGTATTTTATTGAAAAATGTAGTAATAGTTTTCTCGTTTGATGAACAATATGGTGATATTGTATTTAACTTTCCTGAAAAAGAAATATTAAAGGATGGGAGGAACGATAATAAGTTAAGGTTGAAAAAGTTAGTACATTTTCTAGTTAATTTGAAAAAAAATTATGATATTCCAAAGATTATAATTGGTTACGAACCTGCAACTGATGAGGATACTATGTTAATAGAAATTAATAATAATGTAACTAATTATGACAAAGAAATTGAAAAAATAATTTCTTAATTTATGAAGGGATGTCCAAAAAGTCAGGTAACTGACCAGAAGAAGGAGTACTAGTAAGAATTGAAAATATGAAATACAAATTTTTTAACAATGTATTTTTTGAAGGCTCCAAGTATCGCTCAGCCAAAGGAGCTATTGGTGTAGAGAGCACCATTTATTTCAAAGAAGGAAAATGGCAAATTAAAGAGTCTAAAGAGACTTGGATTAGTTAATCCTGTTGTATCTTTTATTCAAAAGAAAGAGGATAAAAAACTTACTCTTATTCCAGAAATGGGCGCTATCCTTGAACAAGGTTAAGCGCTCATTTTTCACATTAGGGCCTATTTATAGATTAACAAATAGGAATTCCCCAACAAGTAGCGAATTAATACCATTGTCTCACATTTTTAAATGGAGGATTTATTAATGAAACTATTTCATTTTAGTGAAGATCCAAATATAACTTACTTTGAACCACATGTTCCCAAATCCAATTCCAAGTATCAGCCATTTGTCAGGGCAATTGATGAAGAGCACGCGCCACATTATTTATTTCCCTCATGAATGCCCACGTGTGGCTTTCTAGTCATCTCTGGAAACTACATGTGATGACTTTAACCGTTTCTTTAGCCAAACTCCTGTCAATCGAATTATCGCAATAGAAACATCTTGGCCTAAACGCATTCGTGAGACAAAACTTTATGCTTACAAGTTACAATTTGAAACTTTTGAGTGCCACGATGCAAATGCTGGTTATTATGTTTCACGAAAAGCAGTACCCCCCCTTTTTGTTGAACCCGTAGGAGATTTATTAGATAGACTTGTGGAGACAAACATAGAATTACGTATTACACCATCCCTTTGGAAGCTTCATAATGAAATCATAAGTTCATCAGTAAGCTTTTCTATCAATCGAATGAGGAATGCATCCTCTGATATTAATTGATATTTAGATCCTTATAGATGGGAGAGTAAACGAAATGAAGATAATCAAAAAAATTCACTGGGATTTTTGGGTATATAGGAGGGGGAGGATTTTGTGAGGAAAACCAAAACTCTTCCTTGGACTAAAGAATGGGAAAAATTGTACAGTCAAGAAGAGAAAAAATTAAAGGAAGTTTTTAAAGATCAATTGCTTGATATTTTTCATATGGGGAGTACATCTATACCAACAATAGGTTATGCAAAGCCAATAATCGATATTTTGATTGTTGTTAAAGATATAGAAATTGTTGATGTATTCAATAGGAAAATGCGCGAATTGGGGTATGAAGCGAAAGGGGAAAATGGGATTACAGGAAGAAGGTACTTTCCGAAAGGAAATGAAAATAGAACCCACCACATACATATCTTTCAAGTAGGTAATGAGAATATTAAAACGCACTTGGATTTTAAAGAATACTTAATTGAACATCCAGATAATGCTCAAAAGTATGGAGAGTTAAAATTAAAATTATTAAAGCAATTCCCCGATAATCATTATAAGTATCAAGCAGCAAAACAAGCTTATGTCAATGAATTAGTGAAAGAAGTTAAAAAATGGGCCTTAAAAAAATAATTTTTGAAGTATTGTGTGACATTGTTTTAAGAACGCTGAAATTACAATAATGATCTTCTGTAATCTGGCGCAATTCCGTCAACGAAACGGAATATAAGAAAGCCCTATAACTGTAAGTCGATTGGCTGTAAGGGCAGAATTATTAAGTGCCTAAGGTATTCTTAACCAGTCAATTAGTTTTGCAGGGAAGAATGCTTTAAAAAATAAGGGATTTTCTGAGGCTAGTAAGAATGTTGGGGATAGTGCAATCCAGAATTAATATTGCAAACGGGCCAACAAGATTTAGTCCATCAAATAATGCAGGATTAAATCATGTAATTGAAAGACATTTCAATCCAGGAAAAAATTCAGGTTAGTTTACAGTAAGTGTTGATGAATTTAAGGTTATATTAGGTAGATCAAATATTATAAAATCACCCGTTTCTGTATTAGAAACTTCCGGACAATATTCACGTATTGTTAATACTGGAAGTGAGATAGGAACAATTAAGCCAAGTTTGGGAGGTAGTTCCAGATCTTGGATGCAGATTATAACCGATAAAGCAGGAAATCTAATTACTGCATACCCGATACCCAAACCATAAATTGAAAAGACAAATAAAGAATAGGTGAGTAAATATGTTTAAATCAGACAACCCGGATATACTGTTATGGAATGAATGTTTAAATATATTCAGTAAAGTTAATAATAGTTCACTTGAAGATTTTCTAGATAAACTTATTTCAATTGTAAAAAAGTTTGATAAGGAATTTAGAAAAATTGCTGATAAAAACTTATTAACATTTATTAAGGATATTGACTCATCCATGTTTGTAGTAGGCAGTTCTGGAGATGATTTTGAATGTATTGTAAAAAAATATCTTCGGAGAAATAATGTAAATAAGAAGGAAGTATGGCAAATTGTCTCTATTCTTATTTGGGAATTAACAACTATGACTACAAAAGAAGTTTGTCCTCAATGTAAAAGTGACCACTTAAGAATATCAACAAACACCGATAGGAAAAAAATTTATAAATCATGTGAAACCTGTTTTTGGATAGAAGCGAACGGAAAGGGTACTCAGAGGCATAAAGGGCTTATTCCGGCTGATAGAGAACTCCTTTGTAGTGAAGGATTATTGGGGAATCAAGAGGAATACTAAAGTTTAATACCCACATTAATAGGCTAATGTTAAAAAGCATTAGCTTTTTTCTGTTAAGTCTCTTTATTCGTTTAGAAAGCTAGAACTGCAGAAAGCTGGTGAGAAGCCGGTTGTGGAACAGAATTTCTATAATGGCGACGGTCAGCGGATCCGACGAGATGTCAATGGACTAATTTCCAAGTATTTTTATGACGGAGAAAATGTCCTCTACACGACCGACATCAACAATAATAAAGCAACGGAGAATGTGTTAAGTCCGAGCGGTACAATTGTAGCTTCGAAGCGGTTCGATGGCGCCTTTGACAATATGTATTTCTTCTATCACTATGATAAAAGGGGCAGTGTCACCAGTATCCTTGATCTCGACGCTAAGCGAGTTAAAGGGTATGGTTATGATGAATTTGGCGAAACAGAGGAAGTTGGCAGCAAATCGTTCCTTAATGAGGTGAAATTCACCGGTGCGGTTCATGATACAGCGACAGGCTTGTATTACATGAATGCCAGACACTATAATCCGGACACAGGCCGGTTTATTTCCCAAGACACCTATAAAGGAACAGCAAGCGACCCATGGTCCCAGCATATACAACCAATAACCCGGTAAATGTTTTTTTCATCCATCTCATATCGAATGATAAAATTTTGAGCATTTTACTAGAAAACATGGTAATGTCGTCCCGGCAGTGAAGATGTGAAATGTTTCCCATTATGGTATAATAATGGTGAGATAAGTTGAAAGGAATGATATGATGGCCATTCCGAACGAAAAAAGGAAATATTCATATGCTGATTATCTAACATGGAGCGAGGGCAAAAGGCATGAGTTAATTGATGGGGAAATCTTCGATATGTCGCCTGCCCCTTCACGCGGACATCAACGGGTGCTAAGAGAGTTATCTACGGCCTTTTCTATTTTCTTGCGCGATAAGAAATGTGAAGTGTTTTTTGCGCCGTTCGATGTACGACTATTAACGGAAAACAAACATGACAATGAAATAAATAATGTTGTTCAACCCGATTTGTCGATTGTATGTGATCAAGAAAAGCTTGATGACAGGGGTTGTAATGGTGCACCGGACATGATTATCGAAGTCCTTTCACCCTCATCTGTAAAGTTAGATCGCTGGAAGAAATTTCACCTTTACGAAAAAGCCGGGGTAAAAGAGTACTGGCTTGTTGATCCGGTTAACGAATCCGTAGAAATACATCTTTTAATCGGTGATTACTATAAATTTCAAGGAGTCTTTACAAAAGATGATTCCATTTCTGTTCATGTATTAACTGGATTAGAATTAGACCTAAATCAAATATTTTTATAGAAAGAGCAGCCTTATTTATTTTCTAGGGCTGTTTTTTGTTGTCCAGCTCTAGTCCATATGCCGCTGACCAATGCGCTTCCGATTTTCTTATTTGTAACTCCCCTGTAACTGTATTTTCTTATCCTTACATCAAGGCTTTGCCAGTTTTACAGTAAACATTTTAAGGGGGAAAACGTGTGAAGGGGTACCGTGGAAGATGGGCATTGATAGGATTACTAATGTTTATGATGATACTAGCCAGTGCGTGCAGCGCTGACAAGTCTTCATCAGAGCCGAAGGACGATGGCGGAAAGAAAACGGAAAAGAAAGAACCGATTAAAATTGGGGTGCTTGCTTCTAAAACAGGTGCACTCGAATCGTACGGAAAGCAAACATTACGAGGCTTTGAGCTTGGACTTGATTATGCAACCGAAGGAAAAATGGAGGTTGCCGGCAGAAAAATTGAATTCATCGTCGAAGATACCGAAACAAAGCCGGAAGTGGCTGTGCAAAAAGCGACGAAACTATTAGAAGAAGATAAGGTTGATTTTCTAGTCGGATCGTCCAGCTCAGCAGATACACTGGCTGTTTTACCGCTGGCAGAGGAATATCAAAAAATCATGGTCGTTGAACCTGCTGCCGCTGATAGTATTACAGGTTCGGAGTTTAATAAGTATATGTTCCATTCAGCCCGTAACTCCTCCCAAGATGCGGTTGCCGGTGCGGCGGCCATTGCCAAAAAGGGCGTAAAAATCGCAACACTTGCGCCGGATTATTCCTTTGGCCGTGATGGTGTAGCTGCCTTTAAAGAAGCAGCGAAAAAATTGGGTGCTGAGATTGTCAAGGAAGAATATGCGGATCCTGCTGCAACAGACTTTACATCGAATATTCAAAAAATCATCGATGCGAAGCCTGATTACCTGTTTGTCGTTTGGGCCGGGGCAAACTCTCCGTGGAAGCAAATTGCTGACATGAAGGTTCAAGAAAAAGGAATCAAAATCTCAACAGGTGCTCCGGATATTGCGGCATTATCGACAATGGAGCCGCTGATCGGGATGGAAGGCTTCACCGTTTATTATCATGACCTGCCGAAAAATAAAATTAATGACTGGCTGGTTGAGGAGCATAAAAAACGTTTTAACGGAGATGTTCCCGATTTGTTTACACCAGGCGGGATGAGTGCTGCGATTTCGATTGTAGAAGCATTGAAGAAAACAGATGGTGATGCGGAGGCTGATCAATTAATCAAAACGATGGAAGGCATGAGCTTTGAAACCCCGAAAGGAAAAATGACGTATCGTCCGGAGGATCATCAAGCCCTGCAGACATTGTATGCGATTAAGCTGGAGAAGAAAGACGGTGTCCCATATCCAGTTCCAGTGTTGATCAGGGAACTGACTCCTGAAGAAACTGCACCTCCAATTCGGAATAAATAAAAAAAAGTAAAGTTGTTGGGGGTTTGACCATATTTATACACGGTCACCCTCTTCCTTATTTCTAATTTAAGGAGGGAAGAAATTGTCTTCACTTATTGAAACAAAAGATTTATCGATTATTTTTGGCGGTCATACGGCCGTAGATGCAGTCAGTATTTCTGTACCCGAGAAACATTTTAAATCGATTATCGGACCAAACGGTGCCGGAAAAACAACCTTCTTTAATCTCCTAAGCGGCCAATTAATGCCAACGCAAGGAACAATCTACTATCGTGGTAAAGATATTACAAAACTTTCGCCGACCTACCGTACAAGAGAAGGGATCGGCCGTTCCTTTCAAATTACCAATGTATTTCCTAACTTAACTGTAATGGAAAATGTAAGATTGGCGGTTCAGTCACAAGCGGGAATTCGCTACCAGATACTGTTTCATTATAAGAAATACCGTGTATTTGAAGAGAAGGCATTAGAGTGGCTCATGCTTGTCCTATTAGATGATAAGAAGGATTCTCTGGCAAGCAATCTCGCCCATGGCGAGAAACGGAAACTTGAAATTGCGATGCTGCTCGCGCTTGAGACTGAAGTGCTTTTATTAGATGAACCAACAGCAGGCATGTCGTTAGAAGAAGTTCCGGCTATTTTAGAAGTAATTAAAAGAATTAAAGAAAAAGGGGACCGGACGATTATCCTCATCGAGCACAAGATGGATATGATCCTCGATTTATCGGATTCGGTGATGGTTCTGTTTAATGGAAGGCTGTTGGCCGATGGGACCCCGGAAGAGATTATGAAAAATGAAACCGTACAGTCTGCCTATTTGGGAGGACGATTTGATGAATGACCTGTTGAAGCTTGATCATGTAGAAACCCATATTGGTCAATACCATATACTCCAAGGTATATCTTTTGAGGTGAAAAGAGGCGAGGTAACTGTCCTGCTTGGTAGAAACGGTGCTGGAAAAACAACGACTTTGCGAACGATCATGGGGCTGAATCCGGCCACAAAAGGGAGCGTTACGTTTAAAGGAGAATCGATTCAGTCCCTGCCAACCTACACCATTGCTAAAAAAGGCATCGGCTATGTTCCTGAGGATCAGGGGATTTTTGCCGGATTAACGGTGGAGGAAAATATAAAGGTCGCGATGCAAACAGAAACCGAAGACACGGAAAAACGGCTGGATTGGATATTACATCTGTTCCCCGATTTAAAAAAATTTTGGAAAAAACCGGGCGGTCTGTTGAGTGGCGGACAAAAACAGATGCTTTCCATCGCAAGGGCTTATGTAAACGAAAACGAACTGCTGTTAATCGATGAGCCGAGTAAAGGCTTGGCACCGATTGTCGTCGAGAAGGTGATGGAATCAATTTTACAAATGAAAGATCAAACCACCATTGTGTTAGTGGAACAAAATTTCATGATGGCGAGCACAATTGGTGACTGTTTTTACATCATTGACGATGGTCGAACCGTGAGTCACGGCTCAATGAAACAATTAAAAGAAGATGAGGAAATGAAACGGAAATATTTAGGGATTGCGTAGGGAAGGAGGACCTTTTAGTGGATCTAATCATCAATTTAACGTTAAATGGCCTGGCAACAGGGATGCTGATCTTTTTATTAGCCGCCGGCTTGACACTGATTTTCGGATTGATGGATGTGCTGAATTTTGCCCATGGGGGGCTGTTTGCATGGGGAGCGTACAGCGGTCTTTGGATATATGCTCAGACGAATAGCTTTATCATCGGGATCATTGGCGCCATCTTAACGGGATTTGTGCTCGGGATCATTACGGAAAGGTGGATCATTAAACCTGTTTATGGCAACCATGTGCAGCAGATATTAATCACACTCGGTCTGATGCTGGTTTTATCCGAAATGCTGAAAGTCATTTGGGGACCGAATCAGCTTACGGCCTCGCCTCCGGATTATTTGAAGGGCAGCTGGGAGCTTGGCGGCATCATTATCATCAAGTACCGTATCTTTATCATTTTAGTTGGGTTCCTCATTTTCGCAGGAGTGCAATTTATTCTTAAAAAAACAAAAATCGGCCTCGTTGTCCGGGCAGGTGTCATGAATAAAGAAATGGTGCAGGCACTGGGTATCAATATTCAGAAGGTTTTTATGTTTGTCTTTATGATTGGTGCAGGGATGGCAGCGTTGGGCGGCGTACTGCTCGGTCCGTATTCAGGTGTCATTCATGCGGGGATGGGAATGGAATTCGCAATTCTCGCCTTTATTGTCGTGGTTATCGGGGGAATGGGAAATTTCAAAGGTTCAGTGATGGCCGCTATATTGGTAGGGCTTTCCGGATCCTTTATGGCCTACTATGTCCCAGACCTGTCACTGGCTGTGAATATGCTTCTCATGGCGATTGTATTAATTATTCGGCCGCAAGGTCTATTTGGAGCGAAGGGGTGAGAACATGCGATTCATTCAAAATAATAGAATGACAGCTGTCATTTTAGTTGTGGCCGCCTTTCTGCTCCTTTTGCCGTTTGTCTATGAATCCAGAAATCTATTGATTTTATTAACACAGGTATTTGTGTTTTCCATTTTTGCTATGAGTTATGATCTGTTGCTGGGGTTTACTGGAATCGTTTCCTTTGGACATGCAATGTTTTTTGGAATTGGCGCTTATTCGATTGGGATTTTTATGAAGCGATTTGAACCTACGCTCGGTTTTTTCTTTTTGGCCGTACTGATGACAATTGCCCTCACTGCCATTGTCAGCTTTCTTGTCGGATTGCTGACGCTTCGTTTAAAAAGCCATTTTTATGCGATGTTAACCTTATCGTTGGCAGGACTTTTTCTTGTCTTAGCAGAAAAGTGGCGGTCGATGACCTATGGAAATGACGGTTTCACTTTTCGAGTACCGGAACAGTTTATTGACCGGACTAATTTTTACCTGCTCTGCCTGATTCTGATGGTGGCAGTATTTTTAATTCTGAAGCGGTTTACCAATTCCCCTCTTGGCAGAGTCCTTCAAGCCGTCCGGGAAAATGAGCAGCGAACGGAATCATTAGGCTATCATGTGCTGCATTACAAAATTGCCGCAAGTGTGATGTCCGGTGTATTAGCAGGGATTGCGGGAATCTTGTATGCCATTTCACTTCGATTTGTGAACACGAGTGTGTTCGCAATGGATATCACGTTAGATGCTTTATTAATGACGATCATTGGCGGCGTAGGTACATTAGTCGGAGCAATCATCGGCGCCGGTTTAATCGAATTTGCCCATCATTGGTTGACGGAACTTGCAAAGGAGCATGTGATTTTCGAACGCTGGATCATCTTCTTCGGAATTATTTATATTTTGGTCGTGATGTTTTTTCCAAAAGGAATTGTCGGGACGTTACGTACATTTTCGTGGAAACGGAAAAAGCAGCATGCGGTGAAAAAAGAAGAGAAAGTGGCGGGATAGAAGGTGGTATATATGGATCATCATCAAATTGCGTCTTTCGTCGTTCGGTTTCAATTGGCAGCGGTAGAGAAGGAAACAGGCAGGAAACAATGGCGTATAAAGGTAACCCATGTCCAGGAGGAGCGGGAAACCTTATTTGAGTCGATTGCAGAAGCAATGGAATATATGCAGGAAATGGCAGAAGAAGCATAGGTGGGCAGGTGATGGGTATGCAAATTGGAATGTTGAGCACAGGAATTTATCTTCCGGAGGAATGTCTAACCGGAAAAGAGATTGCAGAACGGGCAGGTATCCCCGTTCGTGTTGTCGAAGAGAAAATGGGAATCAAGAAAAAGCATGTACCTGGGTCAAATGACCATACATGTGAAATGGGAATTATCGCTGCTAAAAAAGCGATTGCCAAGGCTAGAATTGATCCCTTGGAAATTGACCTTGTGATTTATATTGGAGAGGAACACAAGGAATATCCGCTTTGGACGGCAGGGATTAAGCTGCAGGAAGAAGTAGGGGCATTGAATGCTTGGGCCTTTGACCTGGCATTAAGATGCGGGACGACGGTGATGGCGTTAAAAGTGGCGAAAAGTATGATGATTGCCGATCCTTCTATCCGAACGGTCCTGCTTGCAGGAGGATATCGTAACGTTGATTTCATTGATTATGAGAATCCAAGAACCCGTTTCATGTTTAATCTTGCAGCCGGCGGCGGGGCGATTCTTTTACGAAAAGGGCATAACGAAAACCTCTTATTAGAAACAGAACTTATCACTGATGGATCTTTTTCTGAAGATGTGGTGGTGGTTGCCGGCGGTACGAAGAACCCGATAACCAAAAAGGCGATTGACCAGCGTCTAAATAAGCTGGATGTCCTTGACCCCGAGGGAATGAAACAGCGTTTAGAACAAAAGTCGATGGATAACTTTTTAAAGGTTATTCGTGAATCATTACGTAAAAGTGGCTATAGTGTGGCGGATCTTTCCTACTTGGCGATTCTGCACATGAAAAAATCAGCCCATGAATATGTATTAAAGGAATTAGGCTTGTCAGATGAGCAATCTATTTACCTCGAAGATTATGGACATATTGGACAAATCGATCAGATTTTGTCCTTAGAGCTTGCCATGAACGAAGGGAAAATCAAGGATGGCGATATTGTCGTATTAGTCAGCGCCGGTATTGGTTATGCATGGGGAGCGACCGCAATGAAATGGGGGAAGGGTGATGGGAATGGTTAATGTTGTGATGAAGGAAGTGCTTTTGCCGAATGGCGAAACTATTGTATACAGGGAGAGAGAGGGCGGCACGGTTAATGTACTATTAATCCACGGAAATATGACATCCTCGAAGCATTGGGATTTGGTACTCGATAACATGGATGAGAAATATAAGCTTTATGCGATGGATTTACGCGGCTTTGGCGGTTCGAGCTATAACAATCTAATTATGTCGATTAAAGACTTTTCTGATGATGTGAAGCTGTTTGTTGATGAAATTGGTTTGAAGGATTTTGCTTTGGCAGGCTGGTCAACGGGCGGTGCGGTAGCAATGCAATTTGCTGCAGATTACCCGGGATATTGCAATAAGCTGATTTTACTGGCATCGGAATCGACTCGCGGTTACCCATTCGATGGAAAAATAAATGAAAACGATGTGCCGCGGCGCTTTTCCTCGCATGAAGAAATTAAGCAGGATTTGATTCGAACGATCCCTGTGCAAACCGCCTACGATACCAATGACACGGCATTATTAAAATTAATCTGGAATGCGGTGATTTACACCCATCATCAACCCGCACCGGACCTTTATGATGAATATGTTCAAGACATGAGGACGCAAAGGAATTTAGCAGAGGTGCATCATGCCAATAATACGTTTAATATTAGCCGTCATCATAACGGGCTCGTTGAAGGCAACGGAAAAGTCGATTTAATTGATGTCCCTGTTCTTGTGCTGCAAGGGGATCGGGATATGGTGATTTTAAAAGAGATGACGAAAGAACTGGTTGAGGACCTAGGAGAAAAAGCGATTTATATCGAATTAAAAGATTGCGGGCATTCACCATTAGTAGATGATCTGCCGCAATTATTGAAAGCGATGACACAATTTTTGGAGGCGTAAGTGGATGAGGTTACAGGACAAAGTAGCGATTATAACCGGTGCAGCGGGCGGAATCGGATTAACGGCTGCTGAAGTATTTGCCCGAGAAGGCGCGAAGGTGGCAATGGCCGATTTTAATGTGGAACAAGGGGAAGAACGTGCGCGGGAACTGCAGCAGAATGGCTATGAAGTATCCTTTTTTCAAGTGAATGTTGCTGACCGTCAAAGTGTCGACGAAATGGTTGAGAAGGTTCTTGGTGTATATGGGAAAATTGATATTTTGATTAATAATGCCGGTATCACAAGGGATGCAATGCTGTCAAAGCTATCGGTAAAGGATTTTCAACAGGTGCTTGATGTCAACTTGACGGGTGTGTTTCACTGCACGCAGGCAGTTTTGCCGGCGATGATTGCCAATGGACGCGGAAGAATTATTAATACATCTTCTGTCTCTGGCGTCTATGGAAATGTCGGGCAAACAAATTATGCGGCCACTAAAGCTGGTGTAGTCGGGATGACGAAAACATGGGCGAAGGAACTGGGACGGAAAGGGATTAATGTCAACGCCGTCGCCCCTGGATTCATCGAAACAGGGATGACCGCAAAGGTACCGGAAAAAGTGATGGCCCAAATGATGCAGATGGTGCCGCTTGCACGATTAGGAAAACCGGAAGATATAGCAAATGCATATTTGTTCCTTGCTTCTGATGAATCGAACTATGTAAATGGAACTGTACTGCATGTGGATGGCGGAATTATGATGTAATTTATTAAGCGACCTTTTTGGGGTCGTTTTTTTGCTGATTCATATATCTTTTTAGTGAACTTTGTAGAAAGCTCATAAAAGCAATCCTTTGTAACTTCCCCGTAACTAAATATGAGTAAGATAGTTCCATCTAGTAGCGAAGGAGCGATTGGTCGGTGAGCTGGGAACTGGATTGGCTGGGAAATCGGGCACGATTATCGCCGGATAAGGATGCCATTGTAGATGAAAAAACAAATACGGCTTGGACGTTTGAAGAATTAAATAGACGGGCAAAATCTGCCGCTAACTGGCTTCGTGCCCGCGGCGTGAAAAAAGGGGATCGGATTGCCCTGCTTTCGCCAAATGATATTTGCTATTTTGATTTGCTATTTGCCTGTGGGAAAATAGGGGCGATTTTCGTCCCGATTAATTGGCGCTTATCAACGCATGAAATAAGCGAAATATTGGAGGATTGTACACCGGTATTAATAGGAATTCACCAGATGTTCGAAGGCATGTGTCCACATTTAAATAACGTAAGCACTTTCCTTACAGGGGATGCCAGTTACGAAGAACTAGTCACTTTTTCAATTAGGAATTTACCTGAAGAGGAAATCTTAGAAACTGACCCGCTGGCAATCATCTATACCGGTGGGACGACTGGAACACCAAAGGGCGTTGTGTTAAGCCATCAATCGATTCTTTGGAATGCGATGAATACAATTATGAGCTGGAATTTAACAGAGGATGATGTGACGATAAACTATTTGCCGATGTTTCATACCGGCGGGCTCAATGCCTTGTGCGTCCCAATCCTGATGATTGGCGGCACAGTTGTCATGGGCGATTCATTTGTAGGTGAAAAAGCGGTAGGGACCCTTAATCAGTATCGCTGCACAACAATTCTTCTCGTTCCAACGATGTATCATATGCTAATTCAAACAGCGGAATTTCAACATAACAAGTTCCCTTATATGAAAATCTTTTTATCAGGGGCAGCACCATGCCCGTTGTCTATTTACGAGGCCTTTCAAAAAAAGGGGTTAGCTTTTAAAGAGGGGTATGGTCTCACCGAGGCAGGGCCGAATAACTTTTTTATAAGCCCCGAAGATGCACGGCTAAATCCCGGTTCTGTCGGCAAGCCAATGCTGTTTAATTCGATCAAACTAGAAAAAGCGGATGGTTCAGAGACAAAACCAAACGAAGTAGGAGAACTATTAATCAAAGGGAAACACGGCTTTTCGTTTTATTGGAACCGCGACCGGGAAACAAGGAAGACGATAAAAGATGGCTGGATCCATACCGGTGACTTAGCGAAAAGAGATGAACAGGGCTTCTATTACATTGTCGGCAGGAAAAAAGATATGATTATTAGCGGCGGAGAGAATGTCTATCCTCTTGAGATAGAGCAGAGGCTTGCTGGACATCCTGCGATTGATGAAGTGGCAGTCCTTGGTTTGCCTGATGAAAAATGGGGTGAGGTTGTTGTGGCATTCATTACATTGAAGCAAACGTACACCTTACAAGAGGAAGAGTTAAAACTATACTGCGAATCCAAACTAGGGCGTTATAAGATACCCAAACAATTCATCCATGTCGAGGAACTGCCAAAAACCCATGTTGGGAAAATAGATAAAAAGAAATTAAAAGAAATGAGTATTCAAAAGTAATAGGGGGAACTGTGATGTTCTCCCTTTTCGGTTTTTTACGGCAAAATTCAAAGCGGTGCCAGGCACTATGCAATCTAAACCAAATCCCCGGCACGCTCAATAAACAATTTCGATACAATTGATTGTGTTTTATTAATGTTATAAACAAGATAGAAATATCGTTCATCGTCAAAGCCATTAATCTCATACATTTTTAATAAATTATTTTTAGAATATTCTCTTGCAGATACTTCTGAAATAATGGAGATGCCAACATCCTGAATCACGAATTGCAATAAACTCTGTCCATCCTCTATATATGAAATGATCTTTAATTGATCCTTGGCAATATGATTTTTTTTCAAAAAACTTTCTAGAAGCGCATTCGTACCAGAATCTGAATTTCGCATGACAAAAGGGTAATGTAAAATATCGCGGATATGGACAGGTTCCGTTATTTCCATTTGATTTGGGGTAACAAGCACCAGTTTTTCTTTTAATAAAGGAATATAGTGCAGTTTATCATCTTCAAATTTCTGACCCAATATCCCAACATCAACAGAACCATTCAACACCTTTTCGGCAACATTTTTTGAAGAAGACTGGTTAATATGAAACATAACCTCTGGATAATGTTCCCTAAATCGTTTGACCATTTTTGGAATCATAAACTGGCTCGGAACAGAACTTGCCGCAATTCGAATCATTCCCTTGAGCTCCGCCATCCCTTGCTTTAAATCGAGCAATGCCTGGTCTTTTAAAAGTAAAAGCTTCAGTGCCCAGCCGTATAATCGTTCTCCATGCGGGGTAAGAATGCTTTCCCTGCCGACTCGATCAAAGAGCTTGACTCCAAGCATTTTCTCCAATCCTTGAATATGGGAACTGACTGTTGATTGACTTAAAAATATATCCTCGGCTGCCTTAGAAAAGCTCTTATGCTCAACGACCTTTGTAAAAACATATAATTGATGCAAATCCATCGGAATCTTCCCCTTGTATATTCATATAATCGATTAGTAGTGATTGGCAAAATAGATAACTTGAATTTCTATTAGCTTACCACTTTTCTATAATGAAGTAGACGTATCTATTTGAATTGTTTGTGACTATGTGCCGAAGGGGGAGGAATGTATGACCTATGAACCAGATTTACTATATGATGCAGGCCCGACCGGCTGCGGAGAATTGATTATGAATCTATTTCTAACAATGAAAAAGATGGAAAGCGGTCAAATCATTGAAGTGATTTCCTATGACCCTGGTGCAAGAGAGGACCTGCCGGCATGGTGCAGAATGCAAACGCATACCCTTCTTGAACGCAGAGACGTTGGCAAGACAAGCCACTATTTTATTGAAAAAGGTTAATAACAGCCTTTTACATATAAAGAAAACTCGCTGATTGGCGAGCCGTTAGGCGAAGACAGAGGCGTAGTTGCACTTATGCATGATAGGAAAGTTATACTTTCTTATCGGCAAAATGAGCATAATGGAGGAATGAAAAATGGCTGGAAAATTTTTAGTAAGTTTAACAAATGCAAAGAATGATCCTGATAAGGCAACAGTTGGATTCGTGGTTGCCAATGCGGCAGTGGCATCTGGACAGGAAACAGTGGTATTTCTGAATGTTGAAGGCGCTTACCTTGCGTCAAAAGGATATGCTGAAGAAATTCATGAAGAAGGCTTTGCCCCATTAAAACAGTTAATGGATCAGTTTACAGAAGCGGGCGGAACCCTTTGGGTGTGCAGTCCATGTTTTAAAAAGCGCGGCTTGGAAGAAGAACAATTAATTGAAGGTGCAACCATTGTGGGCGGAGCGAAATTAGTTGAGTTCCTCAGCCAAGGTGCAGCTTCCATTACGTATTAGAATGTGGTGAACAAGATGTATTCACCACATGCAGTCTGTGACGGCGGAGATTTAGATTGCGGGTCCGGTTTATTGCTGATTATAAAAAAGGCAATGGATCCCTTGGAAAATGGGCAGATTCTTGAAGTCCGAAGCAGAGAAAGAACAGTAGCTGAGGACCTGCCGGCATGGTGCCGAATGGTGGACCATGGATTTCTTGGTTCGGAACCTGGTGACAATACAATCAGATATTTTATTCGAAAAGGTGCCGAACAAACGGAATTAGAGCAGGATTTGGAGGCAGCGAAAGGCTATCAATGGAGTGTTCGGGTTCAGGGAGAAAACGATCTCTCCGCAAAGGTGCACTCCAGAAACCATACCTTTACAGTGGGACAGCCGGCCGATTTCAGTCCGAAGGTGAATGCACCAAGTGCAATCGACTATTTGATTGGATCGCTTGCCTCTTGTTTGACGGTGGGCTACAAAGCACAAGCCTCCAAGCGTAACCTCGAGATTGATCATGTAGAGCTGAGCTTAAAGGGTGGACTGGAAAATGTTCTTTATCATATGGAACTAGAAGATGAGGGCAGCCCTAAACTTGGTCAGTTTACTGGAACCTTTTATGTGTCATCACCTGAATCTGAAACGGTGCTCGAGGAATTATGGAAAAATACGCTTGCACGGTCACCCATTTATCAAACTCTTAAACAAGCAGTTAAGATTGAAATTAGGCTCTCGATTGTATTTTAACAGGGGGTTATTACCGATATGAATGTACCGAAATTTCCGACCACTGTTATTGGCAGCTGGCCAAGGTCGAACGAAGTAAAAAGAGCCATGCGCGATAAACGGGCCGGAAGAATAAGTGAAGAAGAGTTTCAAATTATTGCAGATCAAGCCGTGTTACAATGCTTGAAATGGCAGGAAGAAGCAGGAATAGATATCATCTCTGACGGTGAGCAGCGACGCGATAATTTTATCTCGTTTGTAGCCGAACATCTAAACAATGTCCGGATGCTGACGGTTTCGGAGCTGCTTGAATATGTCGAGGATAAAGCAAGCTTTGAGGAAATCCTTGGAACATTAGACGTACCGGCATTTTCAATGTCAAATCCGGCAGCCACTGGAAAAATCAGCCGGAGGAAGCCGCTTGCACTTGATGACTATTTATTTTTGAATAAGCATACAGACAAAGCCATTAAGGTCATGCTCCCGGGTCCTTACCTGTTAACAAGAGCGATGTGGGTAGAAGGGCTTTCAAAAGATGCTTACCCGACAAAAGAGGATTTGTCTGTTGATATTATTAATGTTTTACGTGAAGAAGTGGAAGAGTTGATTGCCGCCGGAGTTGATTTTATTCAATTCGATGAGCCTGTGTTGACAGAACTTGTTTTCACGCAAAAAAATGCCAACCGGACCTTTATGTGCGGTGCATTGACGGCAAAAGCCGATGCTGCTGAAGAGATTGCCTTTGCACTTGATTTAATGAATCAGGTAACAGAAGGCATGCTTGGAAGAGGGTCAAGGATCGGTGTACATGTGTGCCGCGGTAACTGGAGCACTCAAGAACAGGTTCTGCTTCGCGGACCATATGATCCATTAATTCCCTATCTCGCACATGTAAATGTCGATCAGCTTATTCTTGAATATGCGACTCCTCGTGCCGGGGAGCTTGATGTGATTGCTGAATTTGGCGGGAAAGAGCTGGGATTGGGTATCGTCAATCCTCGAACAGAAACAATCGAAAACGTTGAGGCAATCATTGAACGAGTCCAAGAGGCTAGAAAGTACCTGTCGGATGAAAAAATCTTTTTAAATCCGGATTGCGGCTTTGGTACATTTGCACAACGGCCAATGAACAGCGACGAGATTGCTTTTGAAAAATTAAAGGTGATGTCGGAGGCAGCGATAAAGCTGCGGGAAATGGTTCTAGTAAAGGAGAATAATTAATGGGACAGTTGATGAACTTTAAAGTAGAGGGTAAAGGAACTGGAATGCGCCTTGATGCGGCTGCAGGCAAGCATACGATTGCGATCGATGAACCGGTATCTTTTGGTGGGAAGGACTCGGCGATTGACCCGCTTTCGGCATTTTTATCCTCGTTGATTGCCTGTGAAAATGTCATGGCTCAATTGATAGCGCAGGAAATGAAATTTGACCTTCAAGGAATCTCCTTTAATGTTGAGGGAAGCTTGGATCTAGCAGGACTCATGGGAGATTTATCGGTTAAACCTTACTTTCAGCAAGTCACAGTCAATGCGGTTGTCGAAACATCCGAGTCCCAAGAAAGAATTGATGAATTACAAAAAGCAGTTGACCTCAGATGCCCTGTTTATCGAACAATGAAGGACGCCGGCATTCCGGTCGTAAATCACTGGGTGAAAGCGGCCGTAATAGTTTAAATAAAAAGAAGGAGTGACGGATTATTAATCCCACTCCTTTTTTCTTTTTATACATATTGGGTTATTTTTCCATCGACTAGGCACTGTTCCAATATCCACGGCCATTTTCCGTGCCCGGAATCTGTATTAATATGCCCGGAATCCGGTAAAACAATCGAGGGATAGCCCAAGCTTAGATAGCTTTTCGCATCCTTCATACTGCAATAGGGATCATTGGTTGAATGAATAAATAATGTATCTTCTGCTGCTCTTGAGAGACGGTTCCCTTGTAACGGTACAGGATAAAAAGATTTTGCTTGAGAAAGAACAATGGCTGGAGATGGAGGTGCAACAAGAATGACTTGTACAGCGATTCTTTTCGGATAAATCGCTGTGTAATGAAGCCAAAGCAAGCAGCCAAGACTGTGAGTAATAACAGTAAGCTGATGGCCTGCCGGGAGGGTTTGTATCGCCGCATCTAATTCGGCCAGCCAAACACTCTTATTAGGGCTATCGAAGTGCGAGAAGGTTGGGTAACTAACATGGTAGTTTCTTTCTGTTAGTTCATGTGCAAGCCACGTTTGCCAGTGATTCGGGCCGCTCCCTCCTAATCCATGGATGATGAGAAAACTCTGTTCCTTCATAAAATCCCTCCTATTATTTAATTTAACTATTCCGATTGATTAAGTTGGTATTATTAATTATAAGGTTTTTAAAAAGAAATGACAACCAATGATTGGATTTTTACATATATATTTGCAATTCCTTCGAAAAACCATCAATATAAGTGGATAGGTTAAGTAGAAAGCAGGGGTAGGTTTGGCAGACTTTTTATCATTAGGAATTTCAGAAACTTTAGTACAGCAATTACGCGGCTATGGTGTCGCGATCCCAACACCGATTCAAGAACAATCGATTCCATTTGTAATGAAGGGTAACGATATTATTGCACAGGCACAAACGGGGACAGGGAAAACCTTTGCCTTTATCCTGCCGATTCTTGAAAAAATCGATAGGGATGCAGCACATGTGCAAGCACTCATCGTCACTCCTACAAGAGAATTGGCCTTGCAAATAACAGAAGAAATTGAAAAATTGATTGTCGGTATGCAGGGTATCTCTGTGTTAGCTGCATATGGCGGTCAGGATGTTGAAAAACAGCTGAAAAAATTAAAGCGGAATCCGCAAATAGTTGTCGGTACTCCCGGCCGGCTGTTAGATCATATTAGGAGAGAAACGGTTCGATTATCAGAAATATCCCTTCTTGTATTAGACGAGGCGGACCAAATGCTTCATATCGGATTTCTCGGGGAAGTGGAGGATATTATTCGGGAGACACCTGCAACCCGGCAAACCATGTTATTCTCTGCAACAATGCCGCCGGAAATCAGGAAATTGGCGGCAAAACATATGAAAGCGCCTGAATACATTCAAATAGAAAAAACACAAGGTCCTGCTGAAAATGTCAAGCAGCTGGCGATCCATACAACAGACAGGGCGAAGCAGGCAACATTGATTCAATTAATAGAAACGCATCGGCCGTTTTTAGCGGTTATTTTTTGCCGGACAAAACGGAGAGTAAGTAAGCTATATGATGCGCTGAAAGCCCACGGATTTCCATGTGACGAATTACATGGGGACTTATCGCAGGCTAAAAGGGAACAAGTGATGAAGCGGTTTAGGGATGCAGAGATTCAATTATTAATTGCAACCGATGTGGCAGCAAGGGGACTTGATGTTGAAGGGGTCACACATGTATTCAATTATGATATTCCGCAAGATGCCGAAAGCTATGTCCACCGTATTGGCCGAACAGGCAGGGCAGGAATGACCGGCTTGGCAATTACATTTTACTCGTCCGCTGACCGGCCAACACTTGATTTAATTGAAAAAGAACTGACGATTACGATTCCAAAACAAAACCTGGGAAACAGCGGTCAGGAAATTGAACATTCGAGGGATGAAAAGAAAGCCCGACCATATGGTCAAAATGAAAAACGCGGCACCGGAAGTGGAAAGAAGGGTAGAGGATCTCGAAACCGAAATAATGCAGATTTTAAAGGTGAGCAAAAAGGGAACTTCAAACCTAAACAAGGTAAACGAACCGGGCCAAAGAACTCCACCTTTAAGTCTGGCGGCAAATCGGCTAAAACAAGTTCAAGCAGAAAAAAATAAGGCTAAAAAATGGGACTGAAATTGACTTCAGTCCCATTTTTTGTCTAGCTAATTATTAATACCAATTCCAGTATTTGATTTCACCAATACTTCCTCGAACTTCTTCACATCAGCCTTTTGGCTGGAGAAGATGGTTCCTAAGTAACCGGCAAGGAATCCAAGCGGGATCGAGACGATTCCCGGTGTAGTATATGGGAAGATAGGATTGCCGACAAAAATGGCTTTCCCTGCTTCAGGACTGAACACGTTCGGGCTAATAAGCACAAGGCCGATTGCAGTGATCAATCCAACGACCATTGCCCATACCGCACCTGTTGTATTGAATCGCTTCCAGTAGATGGTGTAAATAATGACGGGCAGGTTCGCACTGGCAGCTACGGCAAATGCAAGAGAAACCAGGAAGGCAACATTAAGTGTTTGCGCCCCTAATGCAAGAATAATAGAAATGACAGAAACTGCAATAGCGGCCCAGCGAGCCATACTAACTTGCTGCTTCTCCGTTGCTTTTCCTTTGCGAAGGATTTCGTTATAGAAATCATGGGCAAAGGCAGAAGCTGCTGTTAAAACAAGTCCTGCAACAACTGCTAGAATTGTTGCAAAGGCAACTGCTGAAACAAATGCAAATAGCATATTCCCGCCAAGCGCTTTTGCTAACAGTGGTGCTGCCATATTTCCAGCTGGATTAGCTGCGACGATTTCAGAATTACCGACAAAGGCTGCAGCCCCAAAACCGAGGAAAATTGTCATAACATAAAAGAGTCCAATAATCCAAGTTGCATAAACAACGGAGGCACGAGCCGTTTTCGCATCTTTAACAGTAAAGAAGCGGACGAGGATATGCGGCAATCCGGCGGTCCCTAGTACGAGTCCCATATTTAATGAAATCGTATCAAGACCAATTTTGTATTTGACCCCCGGATTTAAGAAAGCTTCTTTCAAAGGCGTGGCCGTTTTCATTTGGGCAAACATATCAGTGATGCTCCAATTAAACTTAGCAAATACAATGATCGAGATTAAGAAAGTACCGCCCATTAACAGAACAGCTTTAATGATTTGCACCCAGCTCGTCGCATGCATCCCGCCAAAAATAACATAAACCGTCATCAAGACACCAACGATTAAAACCGATGTAGTATAGTCTAAGCCTAATAATAATTTAATAAGTGCTCCCGCACCTACAAGCTGTGCAATCATATAAAAGATTGAAATAACTACAGTATTCATCGCTGCAAACCCGCGGATTTTCTTGGCATTGAAGCGGGCTGCAATCATATCTGCAAATGTATATTTTCCAAGATTTCTTAATGGTTCCGCCACTATATAAAGAACAACAAGGTAGGCAACAAGGAATCCAATACTATAGAAAAAACCATCAAAGCCAGTTAAGGCTACAGCACCGGCAATTCCTAGGAATGAAGCAGCTGACATATAATCCCCGGCGATGGCAAGTCCGTTTTGCCAGCCCGTCAGCCCGCCGCCGGCCGTATAAAATTCACTTGCATTTTTTGTTTTTTTGGAAGCGTAATATGTAATAATTAACGTTACAAAAACGATTCCAAGAAACATAATAAAAGCAGGGGTGTTCATCAGCTATTCACCCCTTCTTGAACCACTTTATTGGCTAATTCATCAAATTTTTCCGCTTTCTTTGAATAAAGCATGCATAATCCCCAAGTCATAATAAATTGTAAGAATGCAAAAACCCATGCCCATGTAATACTGCCGATAAACTTATGATTCAATACCGTTGAATAAGAGGTTAATATAGGTAGTGCGAAATAAAAGCAAAAAAAGAAAATAGTGACTGGAATAATAAATTTCTTCTTTTCGGAGAGCAATGTTTGAAATGATGGTGATTGGACAATAGAACTGTAATCGCTTTCAGAATATGCTTTCATTTTTTGTGGCTCCACTGGAAGCCCCCCTCTCATCTAAAAACCTTTTGCTCAAACATGGGGTTAAAAAGAAAAGACAATGCTGATGGGACAATTGATGAAGAAATACTAGGACGTTACATGATAAACATTAGAGGAAACCTTGAGTCTATTTATCGCATCATCTCCCATAATACAGATTTTTCTAAATTTTTGAACTTTATTTTCGTTTATAATTATAGTAATAATGAAATTAAATGCGCAAGAGGAAATTGGAAAAATAGGAAAAATTATTCATACGAATTTAATAATTAATTGGTGACAAAACAAAAAAACCTTTGCAGCGCAAAGGTTTTCGGAGTATGGAGACTATCGGGATCGAACCGACGACCTCTTGCATGCCATGCAAGCGCTCTCCCAGCTGAGCTAAGCCCCCAATATTTTGTTACAAGAAGAATTATATCTATATTATATCATTCTTGCAAGAGGAAATTTCAAGAAAGGGATAAATATTTCTCAATTAGCTTAAACTTTCAATTTCCACCTTTTTTACTCCATCTATTTCTGAAACAGCGGCATATACCTCAGTGGTTTTTTCACGGTAATCAACTGCAACCAAAATTTGAACCAGATGATCTCCGTTATCTAAATCCTTTATTCGAAGCCTGCGAATAATATATTTTTTTTCTAGTAAAAAAGAAATAGCTATTTCGATTTGCTTTTGGTCTCTTATAAATAACTGAAGGGTAATTTCCTTTTCTCGCAATTGCTTCGGACCAAAGAGTTTCATTAAAAAAGGAATTAACTCTACACTAATGATAAGTAGGGCAACGCCGGCAAATGCTTCTAAATAAAAACCTGCACCTACTGCAATTCCAATACCCGCAGCTCCCCAAATCATGGCAGCCGTTGTTAAACCTGAAATACTGTCGTTTCCTCTTCTTAATATGACACCAGCACCTAAAAAACCAATTCCCGAGACAATCTGTGCTGCAAGTCTGAGCGGATCCATTGTAATCTTTACTTCATCTGAATTTGGAAACATATACGCAGATTGAATGGATACAATCGTCAGCAAACAGCTTACAACGGAAATAACAAGACTTGTCTTAAGACCTACAGGTTTCCTTTTCAACTCACGTTCAAGACCGATGATCAGTCCGAAAATAGCAGAAATACCGAGCTTAATTAATATATCAACATCCGCATTGCTCATATTATTCACTTCCAAATTAAATAATCAAAAATAATAAAAACTTTATTTTGATTCTACACTTAAAGATAGATCGATTGAAAGAGCAAAATATAAATCGATTGATCCATCTTGTCTTGAATGTTTTTTTTGCTTTACCCATTTAAATTGTAATAAACTGCTGTCTCTAATTACATATACATTATTAGTTCGTTTTATGAGTCTATTGAAAAATAGATTTTGAAAAAACTTTAGAAATTATATTGCAATCATTTCTTTATCATGGTATATTAAATCTCGTCCTCATCGGGAAAGTCAAACAACGAAAAAAAGAAATTAAAAAAGTTGTTGACACAGTGATGTGAGATATGATAAATTAAAGAAGTCGCTTTTGAGCGGCGAGTCGAAAGAATGGCTAAATTGTTGAAAAATGATTTTTTTGACACTGGTCAAATAATTGTTCTTTGAAAACTAAACAAACAAAAATGTCAACAAACAATAAATTATTAGTTTCTTCTATAGAAACTAAGCCAACGTTTTATTTTATGAGCTAATCAACTCAACTTTTTTGGAGAGTTTGATCCTGGCTCAGGACGAACGCTGGCGGCGTGCCTAATACATGCAAGTCGAGCGAATCAATGGGAGCTTGCTCCCGTTGGTTAGCGGCGGACGGGTGAGTAACACGTGGGCAACCTGCCTGTAAGACTGGGATAACTTCGGGAAACCGGAGCTAATACCGGATAATTCTTTTCCTCTCATGAGGAAAAGCTGAAAGTCGGTTTCGGCTGACACTTACAGATGGGCCCGCGGCGCATTAGCTAGTTGGTGAGGTAACGGCTCACCAAGGCGACGATGCGTAGCCGACCTGAGAGGGTGATCGGCCACACTGGGACTGAGACACGGCCCAGACTCCTACGGGAGGCAGCAGTAGGGAATCTTCCACAATGGACGAAAGTCTGATGGAGCAACGCCGCGTGAGCGATGAAGGCCTTCGGGTCGTAAAGCTCTGTTGTTAGGGAAGAACAAGTATCGGAGTAACTGCCGGTACCTTGACGGTACCTAACCAGAAAGCCACGGCTAACTACGTGCCAGCAGCCGCGGTAATACGTAGGTGGCAAGCGTTGTCCGGAATTATTGGGCGTAAAGCGCGCGCAGGCGGTCCTTTAAGTCTGATGTGAAAGCCCACGGCTCAACCGTGGAGGGTCATTGGAAACTGGGGGACTTGAGTGCAGAAGAGGAAAGCGGAATTCCACGTGTAGCGGTGAAATGCGTAGAGATGTGGAGGAACACCAGTGGCGAAGGCGGCTTTCTGGTCTGTAACTGACGCTGAGGCGCGAAAGCGTGGGGAGCAAACAGGATTAGATACCCTGGTAGTCCACGCCGTAAACGATGAGTGCTAAGTGTTAGGGGGTTTCCGCCCCTTAGTGCTGCAGCTAACGCATTAAGCACTCCGCCTGGGGAGTACGGCCGCAAGGCTGAAACTCAAAGGAATTGACGGGGGCCCGCACAAGCGGTGGAGCATGTGGTTTAATTCGAAGCAACGCGAAGAACCTTACCAGGTCTTGACATCCTCTGACACTCCTAGAGATAGGACGTTCCCCTTCGGGGGACAGAGTGACAGGTGGTGCATGGTTGTCGTCAGCTCGTGTCGTGAGATGTTGGGTTAAGTCCCGCAACGAGCGCAACCCTTGATCTTAGTTGCCAGCATTCAGTTGGGCACTCTAAGG
The DNA here is from genome assembly GCF_005154805.1 of Bacillus sp. S3. Taxonomy (GTDB): domain Bacteria; phylum Bacillota; class Bacilli; order Bacillales; family Cytobacillaceae; genus Neobacillus. The sequence continues at coordinate 3,910,454 of NZ_CP039727.1, read as the reverse complement.
TGACTGCCGGTGACAAACCGGAGGAAGGTGGGGATGACGTCAAATCATCATGCCCCTTATGACCTGGGCTACACACGTGCTACAATGGATGGTACAAAGGGCTGCGAGACCGCAAGGTTTAGCCAATCCCATAAAACCATTCTCAGTTCGGATTGCAGGCTGCAACTCGCCTGCATGAAGCCGGAATCGCTAGTAATCGCGGATCAGCATGCCGCGGTGAATACGTTCCCGGGCCTTGTACACACCGCCCGTCACACCACGAGAGTTTGTAACACCCGAAGTCGGTGGGGTAACCTTCATGGAGCCAGCCGCCTAAGGTGGGACAGATGATTGGGGTGAAGTCGTAACAAGGTAGCCGTATCGGAAGGTGCGGCTGGATCACCTCCTTTCTAAGGATAATGCAGTCCTTTCGGACTGATAATAAGGTTGACGTTTCTTGTTTGTTTAGTTTTGAGGGAGCAATTCTCTCAAGACTTTTTTGTTCCTTGAAAACTAGATAATCGTAAGAAGAAGCAAAGTAAACATCGAGTAATCGCCATTTTAGTTTTTCTCTCTTATTGAATAAGAGTTATAAACCTTTTTAGGTTAAGTTAGAAAGGGCGCACGGTGAATGCCTTGGCACTAGGAGCCGATGAAGGACGGGACTAACACCGATATGCTTCGGGGAGCTGTAAGTAAGCTTTGATCCGGAGATTTCCGAATGGGGAAACCCACTGTTCGTAATGGAACAGTATCTTTACCTGAATACATAGGGTATAGAAGGCATACCCGGGGAACTGAAACATCTAAGTACCCGGAGGAAGAGAAAGCAAACGCGATTCCCTGAGTAGCGGCGAGCGAAACGGGACATAGCCCAAACCAAGAGGCTTGCCTCTTGGGGTTGTAGGACACTCAACATGGAGTTACAAAGGAACGGGGTAAATGAAGCGACCTGGAAAGGTCAGCCGTAGAAGGTAAAAGCCCTGTAGTTGAAACTTCGTTCCCTCCTGAGTGGATCCTGAGTACGGCCGGACACGTGAAATCCGGTCGGAAGCAGGGAGGACCATCTCCCAAGGCTAAATACTCCCTAGTGACCGATAGTGAACCAGTACCGTGAGGGAAAGGTGAAAAGCACCCCGGAAGGGGAGTGAAATAGTTCCTGAAACCGTGTGCCTACAAGTAGTCAGAGCCCGTTTATGGGTGATGGCGTGCCTTTTGTAGAATGAACCGGCGAGTTACGATCCCATGCAAGGTTAAGTTGAAGAGACGGAGCCGCAGCGAAAGCGAGTCTGAATAGGGCGTTTGAGTATGTGGTCGTAGACCCGAAACCAGGTGATCTACCCATGTCCAGGGTGAAGTCCAGGTAACACTGGATGGAGGCCCGAACCCACGCACGTTGAAAAGTGCGGGGATGAGGTGTGGGTAGCGGAGAAATTCCAATCGAACTTGGAGATAGCTGGTTCTCTCCGAAATAGCTTTAGGGCTAGCCTCACGTTGTTAGAGTCTTGGAGGTAGAGCACTGTTTGGACTAGGGGCCCTCATCGGGTTACCGAATTCAGACAAACTCCGAATGCCAAAGACTTATCCGTGGGAGTCAGACTGCGAGTGATAAGATCCGTAGTCGAAAGGGAAACAGCCCAGACCACCAGCTAAGGTCCCAAAGTATACGTTAAGTGGAAAAGGATGTGGAGTTGCTTAGACAACCAGGATGTTGGCTTAGAAGCAGCCACCATTTAAAGAGTGCGTAATAGCTCACTGGTCGAGTGACTCTGCGCCGAAAATGTACCGGGGCTAAACGTATCACCGAAGCTGTGGATTGACACCGTTGGTGTCAGTGGTAGGAGAGCGTTCTAAGGGCGTTGAAGCTAGACCGTAAGGACTGGTGGAGCGCTTAGAAGTGAGAATGCCGGTATGAGTAGCGAAAGATGAGTGAGAATCTCATCCACCGTATGCCTAAGGTTTCCTGAGGAAGGCTCGTCCGCTCAGGGTTAGTCGGGACCTAAGCCGAGGCCGAAAGGCGTAGGCGATGGACAACAGGTTGATATTCCTGTACCACCTATGAATCGTTTGAGTGATGGGGGGACGCAGGAGGATAGGGTAAGCGCGCTGTTGGATATGCGCGTCTAAGCAGTTAGGCTGGTGAACAGGAAAATCCGTTCACCGTAAAGGCTGAGCTGTGACAGCGAGGGAAATTTAGTACCGAAGTTCCTGATTCCACACTGCCAAGAAAAGCCTCTAGCGAGATTCAAGGTGCCCGTACCGCAAACCGACACAGGTAGGCGAGGAGAGAATCCTAAGGTGAGCGAGAGAACTCTCGTTAAGGAACTCGGCAAAATGACCCCGTAACTTCGGGAGAAGGGGTGCTCTTTAGGGTTCATAGCCCTGAAGAGCCGCAGTGAATAGGCCCAGGCGACTGTTTAGCAAAAACACAGGTCTCTGCGAAGCCGCAAGGCGAAGTATAGGGGCTGACGCCTGCCCGGTGCTGGAAGGTTAAGAGGAGGGGTTAGCGCAAGCGAAGCTCTGAATCGAAGCCCCAGTAAACGGCGGCCGTAACTATAACGGTCCTAAGGTAGCGAAATTCCTTGTCGGGTAAGTTCCGACCCGCACGAAAGGCGTAACGATCTGGGCACTGTCTCAACGAGAGACTCGGTGAAATTATAGTACCTGTGAAGATGCAGGTTACCCGCGACAGGACGGAAAGACCCCGTGGAGCTTTACTGTAGCCTGATATTGAATTTTGGTACAGCTTGTACAGGATAGGTAGGAGCCTGAGAAGCCGGAGCGCTAGCTTCGGTGGAGGCGTCGGTGGGATACTACCCTGGCTGTATTGAAATTCTAACCCGCACCCCTGATCGGGGTGGGAGACAGTGTCAGGTGGGCAGTTTGACTGGGGCGGTCGCCTCCTAAAGAGTAACGGAGGCGCCCAAAGGTTCCCTCAGAATGGTTGGAAATCATTCGTAGAGTGTAAAGGCACAAGGGAGCTTGACTGCGAGACCTACAAGTCGAGCAGGGACGAAAGTCGGGCTTAGTGATCCGGTGGTTCCGCATGGAAGGGCCATCGCTCAACGGATAAAAGCTACCCCGGGGATAACAGGCTTATCTCCCCCAAGAGTCCACATCGACGGGGAGGTTTGGCACCTCGATGTCGGCTCATCGCATCCTGGGGCTGTAGTCGGTCCCAAGGGTTGGGCTGTTCGCCCATTAAAGCGGTACGCGAGCTGGGTTCAGAACGTCGTGAGACAGTTCGGTCCCTATCCGTCGTGGGCGCAGGAAATTTGAGAGGAGCTGTCCTTAGTACGAGAGGACCGGGATGGACGCACCGCTGGTGTACCAGTTGTCTTGCCAAAGGCATCGCTGGGTAGCTATGTGCGGACGGGATAAGTGCTGAAAGCATCTAAGCATGAAGCCCCCCTCAAGATGAGATTTCCCATAGCGTCAAGCTAGTAAGATCCCTGAAAGATGATCAGGTTGATAGGTCAGAGGTGGAAGCATGGCGACATGTGGAGCTGACTGATACTAATCGATCGAGGACTTAACCATTTTTAAGTGGTTGAACTCGTTTTTACAAAAAACTTCTTCTGCATTATCTAGTTTTGAGGGAATGAAAAAAATTAAATTTCCTCTTGAAAAATATGAAAAAAACATTATAATAAAATAGTGTCGATAAAATAGTCTGGTAATAATGGCGAGAAGGTCACACCCGTTCCCATACCGAACACGGAAGTTAAGCTTCTCAGCGCCGATGGTAGTTGGGGCATGCGCCCCTGTGAGAGTAGGACGTTGCCAGGCTTTATAATGGAGGATTAGCTCAGCTGGGAGAGCATCTGCCTTACAAGCAGAGGGTCGGCGGTTCGATCCCGTCATCCTCCACCATAAAATATTGAAGTTAAATAAATATTTTCCAAACTATTTGCCGGGGTAGCTCAATTGGTAGAGCAACTGACTTGTAATCAGTAGGTTGGGGGTTCAAGTCCTCTCGCCGGCACCTTTGTACGAGCCATTAGCTCAGTTGGTAGAGCATCTGACTTTTAATCAGAGGGTCGAAGGTTCGAGTCCTTCATGGCTCACCATTTAAAATTAATATGCGGGTGTGGCGGAATTGGCAGACGCACCAGACTTAGGATCTGGCGCCGCAAGGCGTGGGGGTTCGACTCCCTTCACCCGCACCATTTAATTTTGATATGCGGAAGTAGTTCAGTGGTAGAACACCACCTTGCCAAGGTGGGGGTCGCGGGTTCGAATCCCGTCTTCCGCTCCAGTAGTGCCGGGGTGGCGGAACTGGCAGACGCACAGGACTTAAAATCCTGCGGTAGGTGACTACCGTACCGGTTCGATTCCGGTCCTCGGCACCATTCTAAATTAATGCGCCCGTAGCTCAATTGGATAGAGCGTCTGACTACGGATCAGAAGGTTATGGGTTCGACTCCTTTCGGGCGCGCCATAAGTTTAACGGGAAGTAGCTCAGCTTGGTAGAGCACTTGGTTTGGGACCAAGGGGTCGCAGGTTCGAATCCTGTCTTCCCGACCATTTCAATTATTAACTTTGGGGCCTTAGCTCAGCTGGGAGAGCGCCTGCTTTGCACGCAGGAGGTCAGCGGTTCGATCCCGCTAGGCTCCACCAAACTTTAGTATAAAATTAAATTATGGCGGTGTAGCTCAGCTGGCTAGAGCGTACGGTTCATACCCGTAAGGTCGGGGGTTCGATCCCCTCCGCCGCTACCAAATTTTTAAAAAATATTTTCAACTTGGACCTTTAGCTCAGCTGGTTAGAGCAGACGGCTCATAACCGTCCGGTCGTAGGTTCGAGTCCTACAAGGTCCACCAGTAACACTTTATAATATGGAGGAATACCCAAGTCCGGCTGAAGGGATCGGTCTTGAAAACCGACAGGCGGGTTAAACCGCGCGGGGGTTCGAATCCCTCTTCCTCCGCCATATTATTTTAACAGTTTTTATTATCGCGGGGTGGAGCAACGAGCGTTGCTTCAAAGAAAAAACTGCGAGTTGTATCAATCGAACTGCTGCTTGAATATGCTTGCTGAGATTGTTACAGTCCATGTAAACTTTGAGCATGGGCAATACTTTATACTTTTTATTATCGCGGGGTGGAGCAGTCTGGTAGCTCGTCGGGCTCATAACCCGAAGGTCGCAGGTTCAAATCCTGTCCCCGCAATTCGGTCTGGTAGTTCAGTTGGTTAGAATGCCTGCCTGTCACGCAGGAGGTCGCGGGTTCGAGTCCCGTCCAGACCGCCATCTAAAGTGGCTCAGTAGCTCAGTCGGTAGAGCAAAGGACTGAAAATCCTTGTGTCGGCGGTTCGATTCCGTCCTGAGCCACCATTTTATTTTAAATTTTATATGTATGGCGGTTGTGGCGAAGTGGTTAACGCATCGGATTGTGGTTCCGACATTCGTGGGTTCGATTCCCATCAGCCGCCCCATCATCTTTAACAATGCGGGTGTAGTTTAGTGGTAAAACCTCAGCCTTCCAAGCTGATGTTGTGAGTTCGATTCTCATCACCCGCTCCATTAGGGGCCTATAGCTCAGCTGGTTAGAGCGCACGCCTGATAAGCGTGAGGTCGATGGTTCGAGTCCATTTAGGCCCACCATATTTTATTCCGCAGTAGCTCAGTGGTAGAGCTATCGGCTGTTAACCGATCGGTCGTAGGTTCGAGTCCTACCTGCGGAGCCATTATGGGGAAGTACTCAAGAGGCTGAAGAGGCGCCCCTGCTAAGGGTGTAGGTCGGGTAACCGGCGCGAGGGTTCAAATCCCTCCTTCTCCGCCATAATTTTAAACGGCCCCTTGGTCAAGCGGTTAAGACACCGCCCTTTCACGGCGGTAACACGGGTTCGAATCCCGTAGGGGTCATATGAAAAAACTGATAACAATTTGTTATCAGTTTTTTTGTGCCTATTAAATAATTAAGGGCAGGACCACGGCCTACGCCATCCTTTAAAGCTTAATAATGAGTTGTAGAAAAAAGTTGGAACGTCGTAGATAAAACCTGAAAAGTTGTTGATAAAAGATTAAAAGTCGTAGATAAAACCTGAAAAGTTGTTGATAAAAGATTAAAAGTCGTAGATAAAACATCAGAAGTCGTCGGTAAAGGGTAAGGCCATATATGATTATGCCCGTGATCCCTAAAAAACCGAAAGAACGGAAATAAAAAAGATATATAATGCCCATGTGCGTGAAAAGATTAAACAGATGGTAACAATATATAATCTGAACATCGCCCCACCCTCCACTAGCAGCGCCCTTATCCCAAACTCCACCTAAGATTAAAACTCATTATATCGATATAATATTTAATCACTTAAACCAATCTTGAAAACCATTGATAACGCTTACATCTTCCTGTTTTCTCCTGTTTTCACACCACGAAATTATTAGTATTTAAATAATTTTTTTCATAAAAAAAATAAAAAACTTTATAAGATTATGTCGAATAAAGATGAAATATATGTCGGACATACTCGAAAAATGTAATAAAAAGTCTCTGTGTAGCAATAAACATCACAAGATGTCAGAAAAGATAAAAAAGTATTTCGAGGAAAATAAGACAATTGCGCTTATAATTGGTCATTGAAATACATATTTTCATTGAGGATGAGGAGAGCCATGACTGTGAACACGTTTTTTCCAACTGATTATCAGTTGCACTTGTTTCATGAAGGCAGCTACTTTCAAAGTCATCAGCTTTTTGGCGCTCATATCTTAAAGAATTCCAATCAAGTATATACTCGATTTTGTGTATGGGCCCCTAACGCCTCTCAAGTGAGGCTCCTGGGCAATTTTAATAACTGGAATGGTAATGGATATGAACTTCAGAAGGTTAATGATGAAGGAGTATGGATTATTGTTGTCAATCAAGACCTAGAAGGAAAGATATACAAGTATGAAATTATTTCACAAACAGGAGAAAGGCATTTAAAGGCAGATCCCTTTGCATTTTATTCGGAAGTAAGACCCGATACTGCTTCTATTGTTTATTCGTTTAACCAATATACGTGGCAAGACACTCATTGGATGAACCGAAGGGAAAAAAAGAATTTTTTATCAGAGCCAGCTGTCATTTATGAGGTTCATCTAGGTTCTTGGAGAAAGAATGCCAATGGTGACTACATAACCTATAAGGACATGGCAGCAAAGCTTATTCCTTATGTAATAGAGCACGGTTTCACCCATATTGAAATATTACCGCTTGTCGAGCATCCGCTCGATGACTCATGGGGGTATCAAGGAACTGGTTATTTCTCAGTGACGTCCAGGTATGGTACACCCGATGACTTTAGATATTTTGTGGACCAGTGTCATCAGCAAGGGATCGGTGTCATTCTTGACTGGGTTCCAGGTCATTTCTGCAAAGATGCACACGGGCTATATCGTTTTGATGGTACACATATTTATTCATATAGCCATGTTCATGACAGAGAAAATGTCGTATGGGGAACGGCGAATTTTGATTTAGGAAAAGGTGAGGTCCAAAGCTTTCTTATTTCAAACGCGCTATATTGGATTGACTATTTTCATATTGATGGTTTTCGAATGGATGCGGTCGCGAATATCATCTACTGGCCCAATGCCGACCAGGGAAAGAGAGAGAATCCGTTTGGCATTCATTTTTTAAAAAAATTAAATCATGCGGTCCATGAACATGACCCCCATTTTTTAATGATTGGCGAGGATTCGACCGAGTTCCCTCAAGTGACAACACCCGTTCACTACGGCGGCCTCGGCTTTGATTACAAATGGAATATGGGCTGGATGAATGACATGCTTGAGTATATGGAAACACCTCCATATTCACGGCCCCAAGCCCATTCCAAGGTAACATTTTCACTTCTATATGCCTTTTTGGAAAACTTTATGCTCCCATTTTCACACGATGAAGTGGTTCATGGGAAAAAGTCTCTGCTGGATAAAATGCCGGGGGATTATTGGGAAAAATTTGCCCAGCTTAAACTTTTATTAGGCTATATGTTTGCTCATCCAGGAAAGAAACTACTATTCATGGGTTTCGAATTTGGCCAGTTTGCAGAATGGAATGACAAAGAGGAACTAGACTGGAACTTAATGGAATATGACATGCACAGTAATTTAAATTCATATGTAAAAGTATTAACAAAACTTTATAAACGAACGAAATCATTATATGAATTGGACCATTTGCAGGATGGGTTTGAGTGGATTGATGCCAATAACAGCAGCCAATCGATTTTCTCCTTCATTCGGAAAGGGAAAAAGAAAGAGGATTATGTCATTATTGTCTGCAATTTTACGGGTGTGAACTACCCCGTTTATAAAATCGGTGTTCCTAAATCCGGAGAGTACCGAGAAATAATGAATAGTGATCAACAGGAATACGGCGGAACGGGATTGACGAATAAAAAAACCATTTTTGCGTCAGAAGAGCCCTTCCATGGGCAGCCGTGTTCCGTTGAAATGGCCATTGCCCCGTTTGGTTTTCAAATAATCAGACCGGTTAAGAAACGAAAGGAGCGAAAAGGAAATGGGAAAGAAAAAGTGCGTAGCCATGCTGTTAGCAGGAGGGAAAGGAAGTAGACTTAATTCGCTGACTAAAGATCTGGCGAAACCGGCAGTACCGTTCGGAGGGAAATACCGTATCATTGATTTTACCTTAAGCAACTGCGTCAATTCCGGTATTGATACAGTTGGGGTTTTAACGCAATATCAGCCACTTCTATTAAATTCCTATATTGGAATCGGCAGCGCTTGGGATCTTGATCGCAAGGATGGCGGGGTAACCGTTTTACCCCCTTACAGTGAGTCGTCGGAAGTAAAATGGTATACCGGTACCGCAAGCGCCATCTATCAAAACCTAAATTATCTGAAACAACATCAACCGGAATATGTATTAATCCTATCAGGTGACCATATTTACAAAATGAATTACGAGAGCATGCTCGAATATCACATTGAGAAAAGAGCAGATGTGACGATTTCATTGATAGAGGTTCCTTGGGTTGAAGCCAGCCGGTTTGGAATCATGAATACAAACGAGGAAATGAGAATAGTTGAGTTTGAAGAAAAGCCTAGTGATCCAAAAAATAATCTGGCTTCCATGGGCATTTATATATTTAGCTGGAATATACTGAAAGAATATTTAGAAATGGATGAACGGAACCCGGAGTCTAGTCATGATTTTGGAAAAGATGTCATCCCGCTACTTTTAGAAGAAAATAAGAAATTGTTTGCCTATCCGTTTAAGGGCTATTGGAAAGATGTTGGTACAGTCCAAAGCCTTTGGGAAGCAAATATGGATTTATTAGGTGAGGAATGTGAGTTGGACTTATTTGACCATGATTGGAGAATTTATTCCGTCAATCCGAATCAGCCGCCGCAGTATATCTCTTCAGAGGCAATTGTAAGCGAGTCATTAATAAATGAGGGCTGTACGATTGAAGGGGAAATTGTTAAATCGGTTTTGTTTCAAGGTGTCACGGTTGGCAAGGGATCAACCATATTAGAATCGGTTATTATGCCTGATGCAACGATTGGAATGAACTGTTTAATTGAAAAGGCCATTGTCCCGAGTGATATAAAGGTACCGGACGGGACAGTAATCCGGTCGTTTGACGATGAAATTATCCTTGTAACGGAAGAAATGTTAAGCAGTCTTTATTCTGCTATTTAAATCTCTTAATTGCCGTTAGTAGAAAACAGGAGGGAATTTAGTGAAAAGAAAGCTATTAGGCGTTATTGATGCCACAACCTATCATGATGATTTAGAAGATTTGTTAGCACACCGTTCACTAGCCGCACTACCTTTTGCAGGACGTTACCGTATTATTGATTTTGTCCTGTCAAATATGGTGAATTCAGGTATTCGCAGTGTGGCCATTTTTCCAAAAATGCAGTACCGCTCATTAATGGATCATCTAGGTTCAGGAAAAAATTGGGATTTAAATCGCAAGCGAGATGGCCTTTTCTTTTTCCCTTCTCCAATCGTGGATAATGACGGAAATAAAATTGGATCGTTTGAACATTTTGCTGCCAACATGGATTACTTTTATCGCAGTACACAAGAGTATGCAGTGATTGCCAACTGTTATACGATTTTTAATATGGACTTTAGACCGATATTAGATTGGCATAAACATGCCCAATGCGATATAACTGAAATCCATCACTCGGATGGAACGCCTATGGAAATTTATTTAATCAAAACCTCTTTACTCATAAAACTGCTCGAAACAAGACATGAAACAGGCTATACCTGCATTAAGGATGTTGTAACGGCTATTCATAATGAGTATTCTATTTGTCACTATGATTATAACGGCTATGCCGTAATGATAGATTCGATTGAAAGCTATTTTTCTACTAGTATGAAGCTTCTTGAATCCAATGTTTGGAAGCAATTATTCTTAAAAGATCAGCCGATTTTGACAAAAGTAAAGGATGAGCCGCCAACCAAATATGTCAAAGGATCCTCTGTGAAAAATGCGATGATTGCGAACGGCTGCTTTATTAGCGGAACGGTGGAGAACAGTATTGTCTCACGCGGGGTAAAAATCGGAAAAGGGGCTGTCATCAAGAATTGCATCATCATGCAAAAATGCCAAATTGAAGAGAATTGTTACCTTGATTCGGTTATTTTAGATAAGGATGTAAAAGTGGAGGCAGGGACCCATTTAACGGGATCTGCAGGGTCCCCATATGTTATTCGTAAAGGGTCAAGACAAGGAGCGTTGATGAATTCGTGAAAGTATTATTTGCCGTATCAGAATGTGGTCCATTTGCCAAATCAGGGGGGCTTGCCGATGTTGCCGGTTCCCTTCCAAAAGAATTAAAAAGCTTGGGAACAGATGTCAGGGTAATTCTTCCTAAGTATGGGACCATTTCTAATGAATATAAACAAGAAATGAAAAAAGTTAAGGAATTTACCGTATCAGTCGGTTGGAGGAATCAATATTGCGGTATTGAGGTCTTTGCCCATCAGGGGATTACTTATTATTTTGTTGATAACGAATACTATTTTAACCGGGAAAATCTTTATGGCTATTTTGATGACGGGGAAAGGTTTGCCTATTTCAATCAGGCAGTGCTTGAAACAATAGCACAGCTTAATTTTTATCCGGATGTCCTGCATTGTCATGATTGGCATACGGCAATGATCCCTTTTCTTTTAAGAACGGAATACTACAAGCGAAAAGGTTATGATACGATCCGGACCGTATTCACGATTCATAATCTGCAATTTCAGGGGATATTTCCAAAAGAGGTATTGGGTGATTTACTGGGTATGGATTACAACTCCTTTCATTCAGGCCAATTAGAGTTTTTTGGAAATATCAATTTTATGAAAGGGGCGCTCGTTGCCGCTGATAAAATAACGACTGTAAGTCCAACGTATAAAGAAGAAATTCAGACTCCTGTATATGGTGAAAAGCTTGATGGTCTGCTTAGGGAACGCGAGGAAGATCTGATTGGAATTTTAAATGGCATAGATGAGGACTTTTACAATCCGGCAATTGATCCGCTCATTGAGCAAACTTATAAAGTGGGTTCTTATCAAAAGAAGGCAGTCAACAAAAGGGAAATCCAAAAAAGATTTGAACTGCCGCAAAGTGCGGGCACCCCATTGCTGGTGATGATCTCCAGGCTCACTAGGCAGAAAGGGCTGGATTTAGTAAAGTGTGTCCTCCGTGAAATTTTGCAGGAGGACGTACAAGTCATTATTCTTGGCACCGGTGATTACGAATACGAGGAGCACTTAAGGCAGGCAGCAAGGGTCTACCCTGAAAAATTAAAGGTTCATACTGGTTTTAATGAGGAGCTCGCTCATAAGCTTTATGCAGCAGCAGACGTGTTTTTAATGCCGTCACAATTTGAACCATGTGGTCTGGGACAACTTATCGCGATGAAATACGGAGCGATTCCGATTGTTCGCGAAACTGGCGGATTAAACGATACTGTGAACGCTTGGAATGAGTATACCGGTGAAGGAAATGGCTTTTCTTTCCGGAATTTTAATGCCCATGACATGCTGTATACCATCCAAAGAGCCTTACACTTTTATCATAATAAACCGGCGTGGGCGTCAATCGTGAAACAGGCAATGGAAAAGGATTATAGCTGGGCACAATCAGCATTTAGTTATAATCAGCTTTATGCTGAGCTGGTTTCAAGGAGTGAAACACATGTTTTCTAGTACAACAGAGTTTAAGAATACCTTTCTTAAAAGGCTCGAGATGTTATGCGGTAAGGGGTTTTCGGAGAGTTCGACAAGGGATCATTATCAAACCCTTGGAAGTATGATTCGTGAATTTGTCAGTAATAACTGGATTGCCACAAATGAACGGTACCATGCAGCAGAAGGGAAGCAGGTATATTACCTCTCGATTGAATATTTATTGGGGAAACTGTTACGGCAAAATTTAATTAATTTAGGTGTTGAAGAGACTGTAGAGAAAGGGCTTCAGGAGCTTGATATTGACCTTGGGGAGCTAGAGGAAATAGAAGCGGATGCAGGGTTAGGAAACGGCGGCTTGGGCCGGTTAGCAGCCTGTTTTCTAGATTCGCTTGCTTCACTCGATCTACCGGGGCATGGGCACGGCATTCGATACAAGCATGGCCTATTTGAACAAAAAATAGTCGACGGCTACCAAGTGGAACTGCCGGAGCAATGGCTAAGGAGCGGCAATGTGTGGGAAATTCGCAAGGCAGATAGTGCGGTGAAAATTCCATTTTGGGGTAAGGTGGAGGCGAAGATGGAAGAGGGACGCCTTGTTTTTCACCATTTGAACGCCGAAGCCGTTACAGCTGTCCCCCATGATATGCCTGTGATTGGCTATAAATCTAAAAATGTAAATACACTAAGGCTTTGGAATGCGGAGCCTTCTCCCTTTCCTATGCATAAGGATGTTTTAAAATATAAACGGGAGACTGAATCGATTTCCGAGTTTTTATACCCTGATGACACCCATGATGAGGGGAAGATTTTACGACTGAAGCAGCAATACTTTTTAGTATCAGCCAGTATTCAATCGATTTTAAGAACCTACCGGAAACAACATGGGAACTTACATCAGCTACATGAACATATTTGTATCCATATCAATGATACGCACCCTGTTCTGGCGATTCCGGAGTTAATGAGGATCCTGATTGATGTGGACGGGTTTGACTGGGAGCAAGCGTGGGATATAACGCAACATACCATTTCCTATACGAATCATACGACATTGTCGGAAGCATTAGAAAAATGGCCCATCCATATTTTTCGCCCGCTGCTGCCAAGAATTTATATGATCGTGGAAGAAATTAATGAACGGTTTTGCCAAGAGCTTTGGGAACAAACCCCTGGTGACTGGCAGAGAATAAAAGAACTGGCAATCATTGCGGATGAGTATGTGAAAATGGCTCATTTAGCAATAGTCGGCAGTTTTAGTGTAAATGGTGTAGCTAAGCTGCATACAGAAATATTAAAGAAACGGGAGATGAAGCTGTTTTTCGAACTGTTTCCTGAAAAATTTAATAATAAAACAAACGGAATTGCCTACCGACGCTGGCTGTTAAAAGCGAATCCAAAGTTATCTTCCCTTATAACTGAAGTGATCGGACCGTCCTGGACCTTTTCCGCTGAAGAACTTACCCATTTACTAAAATATAAAAATGACCGATCATTTTTAGAACAGCTGTTGAAAATAAAAAATGAAAATAAACAGAGGCTTGCTGATATTATTTTAGATAGGACGGGAGTAGCAGTTGATACTGGGGCGATATTTGATGTTCAAGTGAAACGGCTGCACGCCTATAAACGGCAGCTTTTAAATGTTCTTCACATTATGCATTTATATAACAGGATTAAAGAGGATTCAAGCTATTCCATCCCCCCAAGAGTGTTCATCTTTGGTGCAAAAGCATCACCGGGGTATTATTATGCGAAAAAAATTATCAAATTAATAAACTCTGTGGCGGAAAAAGTGAATAATGATCCAATCGTCGGCGATAAAATGAAGGTAATCTTTCTTGAGAATTACCGTGTTTCCTTAGCGGAAAGAATCTTTCCTGCCTCCGATGTGAGTGAACAAATTTCCACGGCGAGTAAAGAAGCCTCCGGTACGGGAAATATGAAATTCATGATTAACGGTGCCCTAACAGTAGGAACCTTAGATGGTGCTAATATTGAGATTCGTGAATTGGTTGGCGATGATCATATTTTTACATTTGGATTAACTGCAGATGAAGTACTTCATTATTATCAGCACGGAGGCTATCAATCGCAAGAGTATTATCATCATGACTATCGCATCAGACAGGCTGTTGACCAGCTGGTAAACGGGTTTTTTCCAGGGGTTCAAAATGATTTTGAACCGATATTTGATTCGCTTTTGGAGGAAAATGATCAATATTTTGTCTTAAAGGATTTTGCCGCATATGCCGATATCCAACAGTCGATTGGCGAAACCTTTATGAATAAGGAAAAGTGGCAAAAAATGAGCTTAACCAATATTGCTCATGCCGGTTATTTTTCAAGCGACCGGACGATTAAGGAATACGCGGATGATATTTGGGGGATTAAACCTCTATAATAAAAAAGCTTCTGCCGCGGCAGAAGCTTTTTTATTATGAAAAGAAATGTCCGATAAAAATACCGACTGCAAGTAAAAATCCAAAAATCGTATTTGTCTGAGCTGTTGCGACCATCGCAGGGGCCATTTTGATTGGAATATTATTTGCAATGAATCCTTTTGTGGCCTTGATGGCTTTGGGAGCACTTAGAATCACAATCGCTGTCCAAAATGGTACGATCCCGCTAATGATTAGCCCTATAACCCAAATGTAAGAAAAGGTAAACATCCCGGCTAATAAATAGATGGCTTTCTTTTTTCCTAACAAAATGGCGACCGTTTTACGGCCATTTTCTTTATCGCCATCTAAATCACGGATATTATTGGATAACATAATCATCCCAACCAATACCATACTTGGAACGGAGACAAGAATACTGGTGTTGGTAATTGTTCCTGTTTGAATATAGAATGAAATTAAAATAATCAGCATCCCCATAAAGAAACCGGAAAAAACTTCACCAAATGGTGTATAGGCAATGGGAAATGGTCCGCCGGTATAAAAATAGCCAACCGCCATACAAACAAGCCCAATCAATGCTAACCACCAGCTGCTATTTGCACATATATAGATGCCTAATAATAAGGCAGCCCCGTAAAAGCCAAAAGCTAAATTGATAACGGTTTTTGGTTGAATTCCATCACGGACGATGGTACCGCCAATTCCAACAGAGTGTTCATTGTCAAGTCCGCGTTTGTAATCAAAGTATTCATTAAACATATTAGTAGCGGCTTGAATTAAAATACTGGCAACAAGCATCGCAGCAAAGAGTCCAAAATGAAATTTCTCGTGTCTAAGAGCTAAAGCCGTACCAAGTAGGACGGGTACGAACGATGCCGTTAGTGTATGTGGACGGGTCATTTGCCACCAAACTTGAAAACCTCGGTTTGATTTAACGGCAGGTTTCGAATGATGCTGTAAATTTGGCTGCATTCTGCTCTCTCCCTTTTTAAATAATTTTCTCTATATAAGATACCAAAATGTTGTCATGTAGGTTTCTTGCCCAACCATAAGTGTATGTAATTCCAGTATTAGTGTCAATTGATTTTTGCTTTCATATCTAGAAGATTATACCTGATTGATTATAATTGACAGGATAGTGGGAAAATGAGAAAGGGAAAAGTCGTTTTCAGCCTAATTGTAACAATTTTGATATATAATAAGGATTGAATCGGTATTGATAGTGACAAGTATTATTGACTTCTTTACAATGGGAGTAGTAACCTAAAAATGTATCAAAATGAATGGATAACAGTCATTTCGGCTGTTTTGGAGGGATTTGTTTGGTTACCATTCAAGAAACGGGAATAAAGGAAAGAGGCTTTTTGGCTGTTAATCGTGCGAAAGATCTAGGCAGGCCTATTTTAATTAGTGAAGTCCATAAAATGGATATGATTAACCCTTTATCCTTTTTTAATGTGGGAAAAGCCCGCTATAGCGGGGAACGTTTTTTCTGGAAAGACCCAACAGGAGAAATTATGCTCATTGGGCTTGGAATTTCAAAACTAATTCAGTCGGATCAGGCTACTGACCGCTTTTTTCATGTTGAAAGAGAGTGGAAGAGCTTTTTAAAGGATAGCTTAATATTTAATCCATATACAAATATGGCTGTTGGACCGCTAATGTTCGGAGGATTTTCCTTTGATCCTTATAAAGAAAAAACCGATCTTTGGTCCAAATATGCTGAATCGTTGTTCCATATTCCCCAATATTTATTAAGCATCATCGATGGTGAAACGTATTTAACAACGAATATCGTCATAACACCTAATGATGATATGTCTTTATTTAGTAAGATTAGTGAAGAAAGAAATCAACTGCTTCAATCACTAAAACGGAATCACGAAGTAAAGTGTGCTGCATTATTGGAAACTAAGGAAATTTCGTCTGAAAAGTGGAAACAGGCTGTTGATGGTGTTGTGAAGGAGTTAATAAACGGACCCTTAAAGAAAGTTGTCCTCGCACGAGAACTTAGACTTGTTTTTCATGATCAGGTTGAGGCAGATACCGTACTTGAGCATTTGTACACACAGCAGCCTGGAAGCTATATCTTTGCCTTTGAATCAAATGGCGACTGCTTTATTGGGGCATCACCCGAAAGGTTAGTAAAAAAGCAGGGGTCTGAAGTATACTCAACCTGTTTGGCTGGCTCCATTTCACGCGGCAGCAATGAAGCGGAGGACAGAATTCTCGGTCAAACCTTATTAAATGATCAGAAAAACCTGATTGAGCACGGTTTTGTGGTTGAAATGATTAAGGAAGCATTAGAAGAATCCTGTGAAGAGATCATCCTTCCAGATCAACCGCAGTTAATGAAAAATCGGGATATTCAACATCTTTATACGCCAGTGATTGGAAAGTGCCATCAAGATGCATCGTTACTATTATTGGTAGAAAGACTTCATCCGACACCTGCTCTTGGAGGACTGCCTAAAAAAGCAGCAGTTGAAAAGATACGAGAGGTGGAGGAACTGGACCGCGGCTTCTATGGGGCACCGCTTGGCTGGGTTGACTATAAACAGAATGGCGAATTTGCGGTCTCCATTCGCTGCGGTCTCTTGCAGGGCGATGAGGCCTCATTGTTTGCCGGGTGCGGTGTTGTAGCGGATTCAAATTCAGAAAGTGAATATTTGGAAACAGGCTTGAAGTTTACACCAATGCTTCGGGCTCTTGGGGGAAAATAAAATGAATCATCAAGAATCATTAACAGCTTATATTGCGGCTTTTGTTTCAGAACTCGTGTTAACAGGGGTTACTGATGTCGTTGTTAGTCCTGGTTCACGCTCGACTCCGATGGCGATGGTAATGGCTGAACACCCTGAATTAAATATTCATGTTCATGTAGATGAACGCTCAGCTGCCTTTTTTGCTTTAGGTATTGCTAAGGCCATTAACAGGCCTGTTGCCATTCTCTGCACATCCGGCACTGCTGCGGCTAACTACTTTCCAGCGATTGTGGAGGCGCGATATTCACGAGTGCCCTTAATTGTCCTTACGGCAGACAGGCCGCATGAATTAAGGGATGTGGGAGCACCTCAGGCAATTGACCAAATCCATCTATATGGCCATCATGTTAAATGGTTTGCTGAAATGGCTGTACCGGAGAAAAATGATGAGATTATCCGGTACGCCCGGACCATTTGTGCCCGTGCTGCTGCTATTGCGGCGGCAGCTCCTTCGGGTCCGGTTCATTTGAATTTTCCGTTTCGGGAGCCGCTCATTCCAAAATTGGATGAGGTACTTTTCCAGCTTACGGAACGCCCAAAAGGATATGTTCAGGTTCAAAATGGGGAGCTAACCATCAATCCAGAGCAATTTAAAGTTATAGCGGAAAAATTAACCGGCACGGAAAAAGGGATTATTGTCTGTGGAAATATTGCTGACAATCGCTTTGCCGAAGCCGTGACGAAGCTTTCGGATTCATTAAACTATCCGATTTTAGCTGACCCGTTATCACAATTAAGAAGTGGTAAACACAGCAAAAAAAATATCATTGAATCATATGATACATTTTTAAGAAATGAAGATGCTAAAGACTTTCTTAAACCAGATATTGTTTTGCGATTCGGGGCAATGCCAATCTCTAAGGCGTTAACCATTTTCTTAAAGGAAAACCACGCTGCAGAGCAATTTGTCATCGATGGCGGCGGAGGCTGGCGCGATCCTGCTTCATTATCCACAAATATGGTTTTTTGTAATGAGACGACCTTTTGCGAAACGCTGTTAACCTCTATGGACAACAAAGCGCCAACCGACTATTTGGCTGATTGGAAAAAAGTTAACGAGCTCACAAAGAAAAATATGACGGGCATTCACGACATTGCTGAATTAAGTGAAGGCAGGCTGTTTTATCAATTAGCTGATATGCTTCCGGAAGGGTCAACTCTTTTTGTGGGGAATAGCATGCCAATCCGAGACATTGACAGTTTCTTTTTAAATAATAATAAATCGATTAAAGTAATGGCGAATCGAGGCGCTAATGGCATTGACGGTACGGTTTCGACTGCCTTGGGTGCTGCCCTGTATTCAAAGTCCTTATATTTAATACTGGGGGATTTAACTTTCTTCCATGACTTAAATGGCCTTATTGCAGCAAAACTTTATCAGCTTGATATTAAGATTATTCTTGTGAACAATAATGGAGGCGGGATTTTTTCCTTCTTACCGCAAGCGGAGCATCCGAAAAATTTTGAACTCCTATTTGGTACACCTCTAAATCTAGAATTTGAACATGCTGTAAGAATGTTTAACGGATATTTTACAAAAATTACAGATTGGCACCACCTTCATATGGAATTGGAAAAGAGCAATGGCCAAAAAGGTATACATGTTTATGAGATTGCGACAAAAAGAGAGATTAATCTTCATGAACATCGGAATTTTTGGCGCTCTGTTTCCCAGGAAATATCAAATTTTGTCAAAGGTGAGCAGTAATGGACGTTTTCATCGACGGAATTCGTTATCATGTAAAGGTCAGCGGGAACGGATCTCCACCGCTTGTTTTGCTACATGGATTTACCGGCGATGCAGAAACATGGGCACCCTTTATTGCAGACTGGAGCCGGCATTCCATGGTAATTGCACCAGACATCATTGGGCACGGGAAATCAGAGTCTCCCGAGAATTTATCACACTACCAAATTGAGTCAGCTGCTGGAGACTTACATGACATGCTTGATGAATTAGGTGTTAGTGAGGTAGATTTGCTTGGCTATTCTATGGGGGGCCGGCTGGCACTCACATTTGCGCTCCTTTTTCCAAACAGGGTGCGAAAGCTGATGCTTGAAAGTGCATCACCGGGACTTGCTACAGAAGCGGAAAGAGAACTTCGCCGTATGAAAGATGCAGAACTTGCAAAGTTTATTAGAGATCAAGGGATTAAGCCGTTTGTTAAGTATTGGGAAGGGATTCCCCTCTTTTCTACGATGAAGCGGCTGCCTGCTAAGATGAATGAATCGATTCGGATGCAGCGGCTTCGTAATTCTTCTATTGGACTAGCAAACAGTTTACTTGGAATGGGAACGGGTTCACAACCTTCCTGGTGGAACCGATTAGATCAACTGGCTTGTGAAGTTTTGCTGATAACAGGTCGTGAGGATAAAAAGTTTTGCGGGATTGCCGAGAGTATACTGCAATCGCTTAAAAAAGGTACTTGGGTTGTCGTTGAAAATAGTGGACATGCAATTCATGTGGAAGAACCAGAAAAGTTTGGTACAATAGTAAGTGACTTTTTGTCAAAAAAAATCTAAAGGAGGATTTCATTGTGACAGTAGAATGGGTTCCAGGACGCAAATATGATGAAATTATTTATGAAACCTATAATGGGATTGCGAAAATCACGATTAACCGCCCACACGTACATAATGCTTTTACACCAAAGACGGTAACAGAAATGTTTGATGCTTTTGCACATGCACGCGATGATTCTAGCATAGGCGTTATTGTGTTAACAGGTGCTGGCGAGAAGGCGTTCTGTTCCGGCGGTGACCAAAGTGTCCGCGGACATGGCGGCTATGTAGGCGAGGATCAAATTCCACGCTTAAATGTCCTTGATTTACAGCGTTTAATCCGTGTGATTCCTAAGCCAGTTATTGCAATGGTCAAAGGTTATGCGATTGGCGGCGGCCATGTTCTCCATGTTGTTTGTGATTTAACCATTGCTGCGGATAACGCGGTATTTGGACAAACAGGTCCTAAAGTAGGCAGTTTTGATGCGGGTTACGGTTCAGGCTACTTAGCCCGAATTATCGGCCATAAAAAAGCCCGTGAAATTTGGTATTTATGCCGTCAGTACAATGCCCAGGAAGCGCTTGATATGGGCTTAGTGAACACTGTTGTTCCTTTAGAGCAAGTTGAAGAAGAAACAATTAAATGGTGTGAGGAAATGCTTGAGAAAAGTCCAACGGCTCTTCGCTTTATTAAAGCAGCAATGAATGCTGATACGGATGGATTAGCAGGACTTCAGCAATTTGCAGGCGATGCTACATTGCTTTACTATACAACAGATGAAGCAAAAGAAGGCCGCGATTCCTTTAAAGAAAAGCGCAAGCCGGATTTCGGCCAATTCCCGCGTTTCCCTTGATAAAAGCTTTCTGCAGCAGCTTGATGGTTTGGTATCCATCAAGCTGTTTTTATATCGATAAGGAGGTGTATCCATGCAAAACGAAACAATGCCCAATTTTTTAAAGAAAAGAGCATTCCTCACTCCTGACCGAACAGCAGTTTTTTTTCAGGACCAAACTTTAACATTTAAAGAGCTATACAATCGATCTCTTAAGACTGCAGGGCAGGTCCAGGCAAGCGGTGTGCAAAAAGACCAATTTGTAGGGGTATTATTAAAAAACCACCTTGATACTGTGGTGATTTTATTTGCACTCCAGTTAATTGGGGTTAAAGCGGTTATTTTGAATAGCCGGCTAACAGCAGTTGAGCTGTTGTGGCAATTGAATGACGCAAAAGCATCATTCCTCATCCTTGAGGATGAATTTGCCGAAATGGAATTAGCCCAATTAGCATCAATAAAGACCTTTACGAAAGAGTGTCTGTATGAAATAATCCCAGTAAAACCAACTATCAAAGACGAAGTCAGCCTTTCCGACATCTGCACCATCATGTACACCTCAGGCACAACCGGCAACCCTAAAGGTGTAATACAAACATACGGGAACCATTGGTGGAGCTCTGTCGGCTCGGCATTAAATTTAGGCTTTATGGAGACCGATTGCTGGCTTTGTACGGTACCGTTATTCCATATCAGCGGATTCTCCATTCTCATGCGCAGTGTCATCTACGGCATGCCGATTGTCCTCCATGACCACTTTGATGTAGAGAGAACGATAGAAGATATTCAAACAAAAAAGGTAACAATTATGTCAGTGGTTGGGACCATGTTAACGCGTATCGTTGATGCATTAAGGGAAAGAAGGCTTGCCAATCATTTTCGCTGTATGCTGCTTGGGGGCGGTCCTGCACCGTTACCATTACTAAAAGCTTGCGTTGATAAAGAAATTCCTGTCTTTCAAACATATGGCATGACAGAATCCTCCTCGCAAATTGTGACTCTTTCACCTGAATACAGTCTGACAAAGCTTGGTTCAGCAGGAAAGCCACTGTTTCCGGCTGAGCTAAAAATTGTCCATGACGATGGTCGTGCCGCCACAGCCGGTGAAGCCGGAGAAATTGCTGTCAAGGGGCCAAATGTAACCCCAGGCTATTTATATCGACCGGAAGTCACAAATGAAAAAATTCATGATGGCTGGTTATATACGGGGGACATCGGGTATCTGGACGAGGAAGGATTTTTGTATGTGATTGACCGGCGTTCTGACCTGATTATCTCAGGAGGAGAAAACATCTACCCTGCAGAAGTAGAAGCAGTTTTATTAGCCCATCCTGCGGTTAAAGAAGCAGGGGTTACTGGCATTGATGATGCAAAATGGGGGCAGGTACCGGCTGCATTTATTGTTAAAAGAGAAGAAGTCACAGTAGACGATCTTCAACAATTTTGCCTTACTCAACTAGCTAAATACAAGATGCCTAAAGTCTTTTATTTTACCGAAAAGCTGCCAAGGAATGCAGCAAAAAAATTGCTGCGAAGAGAACTGCGGGAGTGGGTGGCTGATCATGAAAATAGCCAAGATTGAACTTTTTGTTATTCAAATGCCATTAAAGGCACCATTTCTAACGCATCTCGGAGCGGTGAATGACCGAGAGGGAATCATCGTTAAGATTACTAACACTGATGGGCTTTCAGGGTATGGTGAAGGTGTGGCCTTCTCTACGCCGTGGTATACCGAAGAAACGGTGATAACTAGTCTACATATGTTAACAGACATTTTAATTCCCTTGCTGCAAAAATCTCCTATTAACAGCCCTGAAGACGCATCGCAGCTTTTCAGTTCGATAAGAAGAAACAATATGGCAAAGGCGGCCCTGGAAACAGCGCTATGGGATTTAGATGCAAAGTCCCAAACTGCCTCACTTTCAAAAACGCTAGGCGGTACACGCACGATGATCGCTTCAGGTGTAGTAGTTGCAACCGATTCAACCAAAAATGCGCTCCAGCAAATCGAACAGTTTCTTGAGGATGGGTATCAACGGATCAAAGTAAAAATTAATCCACAACAGGATTACCACTTTCTCGCAGATATCCGACATCATTATCCAAATCTGCCGATAATGGCAGATGCCAATTCCGCTTATTCGTTAAAGACAATAGACCGGTTAAAAGCTTTAGATGACTTTAACCTGATGATGATTGAGCAGCCGCTGGCACATGACGATATCATCGAACATGCTCTGCTGCAAAAGGAGATCCGTACGCCCGTTTGTTTAGATGAAAGTATCGTCACCTTTGATGATGCAAGGAAAGCAATCGAGTACGGAAGTTGTAAAATCATTAATATAAAAGTGGGGCGGGTTGGCGGACTTTATGAAGCTAAACGAATCCATGATTATTGTTTTGAAAGGGGAATTTCCGTTTGGTGCGGCGGCATGATCGAATTTGGTATTTCACGTGCCCATAATATTGCACTTGCTTCCCTCCCAGGATTCACCATTCCCGGGGATATATCCGCATCGCGTCGTTTCTGGGAGGAAGATATTATTTTTCCCGAAGTAACCGTTAAAAATGGGTTTATTACGGTACCATCCAACCCTGGAATTGGATACGAAATTAATAAAAAAAGGCTGGAAGAGGTCACTTTAACAAAAAAGACTTTTCCGTTTTCACGATAAAAAGAACCAGGCAAGGTGTGCCTGGTTCTGTCATTTATCTATAAATCACTCGCTTCAAAGGTTTGACAATCGGTTTCTTTCGTTGAATCAGCCGTCTGCCCTGTATGGCTGACAACATAGATTTTGTCAGCACTGCATTTGTTTCCGTTCGCCCAATACGTGCAGTTGTTTACTTCACATAATACATCCTTTGCCATTCGTATCACTCCTTAAAGTATCGGTAATACAGTAATAGCATTTGAATTTGAGTATACCTGCATCCCTGAGTCTGACAGGAAACAAATACGGGAAATGGGAAAGGTACCATTAATTATTTAAAGCCGTTTTTAATGTCTCAAGATTTGCTTTCATCAATGAAAAATAGGTTTCTTTATCCTTGATATTGTCTTTAGATAAAATAGCCAGGTTATGAATAGGCAGTGCTCTTGCTCCAATTTCTTTTTGGACGACCTTGCCTAGTTTGGATTGGACGTTTTGTTCAAAAAGTATATAGTGTAAGCCGTCATGGTCGGCGATTGAGATAATTTTCTCAAGTTCTTTTTGGGTTGGCTCATTGGTTGTTGAAAGCCCGGAAATGCTTATTTGTTCAATCCCATAACGATGTTCCCAATAACCAAACGCAGCATGGGTTACGATTATTTTTTTATGCTTCGCGTTGGAAATGGTCTGCTCATATTCGCTGTTTAATTCATCTAATTCACTTGCTAGTTTTTGGTAATTTTCATTAAAAAGGTCCTTGTTTTGCGGCATTTTTTTGATTAACGCATCACGAATAACCGCAGACATATCTTTTGAATAAATCGGGTCAAGCCAGACATGCGGGTTGATATCTCCATGGTTATGTTCGTCATGCCCTGCATCTTCTTCATCAGAATGTGTATCTTTAGGTAATGGCAATTGATCGGCCGCAGGAACTAAAGTTACGGCTTCATTTTTTAATGTTCCTTTTGCTTTTTCAACAAATCCTTCAAGTCCAAGACCAATGTAGAAAAATAAGTCTGAATCGGCCAAATTTATCATATCCTTTTGCGATGGTTCGAATGTGTGTTCATCGGCTCCGGGAGGATAGATCGTTTTTACATCTACATAATTACCGCCAATTCGTTCAGTAAAATATTGAAGTGGGAATACGGTTGTATAAATAGTTAATTGATTCTTGTTTTTGGCTGTCTGCTGTTTTTCAGTTGAACAAGCGGATAAAATAAGACCTAATGGTAATAAAAAAGAAAGAAAAAGGATAATTTTTTTCATAAAGACTCCTTAAAAATGTATTAAATCGGATTAATTACGATTTATATTCGAAAAATTTTTAGCATTCAGAAAAGATAGTTGCAGGTAATACGGAACGATTCCGATTTCCAATTGTATCTTACAAAAAAAATAGCCTAATTGCAAGTATAATATTTGTTTCAAACAGCAAATATTATGTATTCTTAAATAGAAAGGTGGAATGGATATGACGATATTGAATGAGATATTAGATCACAACCAAAAATTTGTAGACAATCATGAATATGAAAAATACGAAACAACGAAATTCCCGAATAAACGGATGGTCATCCTTACTTGCATGGATACACGATTGTTGGAGTTACTGCCAAAAGCGCTAAACTTAGGAAATGGTGATGCCAAGCTGATTAAAGATGCTGGTGCCCTTGTGACACATCCTTTTGGAAGTGTAATGAGAAGTATTTTGGTTGCAGTATACCAATTACAGGCACAGGAGGTTTTGGTCATCGGACACCATGATTGCGGCATGAGCGGCATGAAACCAGAACCCGTGATTGAGAGTATGAAAGAACGGGGAATAACGGATGAAACATTTGCCACACTTTCTTATTCCGGCATCGACATTAAACAGTGGCTTCAAGGGTTCGAGAATGTGAATGACAGTGTTGCACACAGTGTAGATATGATTAAACATCACCCATTATTGCCTAGCGGGGTTCCTGTTCATGGATTGGTCATTGACCCTAAAACAGGAAAGCTCGACGTAGTTGTCGATGGCTATCAGGACTAATCTTGCTTTTTTTCCGGAACAGGATCAATACCTCCCGGATGAAAGGGATGACATTTTGAAATTCGCTTTATTGTAAGCCAGCCGCCTTTTAAAGCACCGAAACGCTGTACGGCCTCTAAGCCGTAATGAGAACAGGTTGGATAGAATCGGCATGTCGGCGGTTTTAAGGGTGAGATGGCTACTTGGTAAAAACGAATAATCGCTAGTAAAGTTTTTTTAAACATCATAATCGCTCCTTACATAACACGATAACATAAATTCAAATGTTCGTCTAAATTGTTAAATATAACTAATTGGATGAAAAAAGTCGGGATTTATTGTATGATTATTGATAGAAATTAAAAGGAGTGATATACATGCCTTCAGTAGAAAGCTTTGACTTAGATCATAATGCCGTGAAAGCCCCATATGTAAGACATTGTGGTGTCCATAAGGTAGGGAGTGACGGTATTGTTAATAAATATGATATCCGTTTTTGCCAGCCAAATAAACAGGCGATGAAACCAGATGCGATTCATACACTTGAGCATTTGCTTGCCTTTAATATTCGTAAGCATTCAGAAAAGTATGACCACTTCGATATTATTGATATTTCACCGATGGGCTGCCAAACCGGTTACTATCTAGTAGTCAGCGGAGAACCAACCGTCGAGGAAATTATTGACCTTCTTGAAGATACAATGAAGGACGCAGTGGAGATCATTGATATTCCTGCAGCAAATGAAAGACAATGCGGCCAAGCAAAATTGCATGACCTAGAAGGCGCCAAGCGCTTAATGCGATTCTGGCTTGAACAAAGCAAGGAAGAATTAAAACAGGTATTTGCTTAAAATAAAAAATTCCTATTCAAGCTTGAATAGGAACTTTTTTATGCCTTCTTTTGGTCTTGGATAGATTCGTTCTCTTGGTTCAAATAAGGATTATCTTCTAATGAATCCACACTATGTTTATAATCGTATGCTTTTGAAGTGGTAATGACCGCTAGAAGCAAGACGACAATAACAATAATAATACCGACTACCATCACTGTATACAAATCTTTCTGCCCCCTTTACTCACATTGTACCATTAAACGGCTTGACTTTGATAAAAGAAAGAAAAAAGGAAGCAGTTTCTGCTCCCCTATGTTTGGTGTTATGTAAAATCAATGAATATTTCTAGGATAAAAAGTATGTGCTCGATGCTGCCCGTACTCTTCTTGGGCAAATTTCCCTTTTAGGCTTTCAATTAGGTATAGCCCCATTAAATCATATAGTTCCTGTTTATCCATTTCCTGAATTAATGCAAGAAGATCTTCATGAGACATCTCTTCCAAAAAGGCAAATGTCAGCATATCAATATCCTCTTCATCCCCCGTTAATTTGTTTCGGTACATCTCATATAATTCATCGACTAATTTCATTACAACACCTCCGTTAAAATCATTTTATATCTTATTGAATACCCATAAAAGCTTGAAATCATCCCTGCCTTTCTGCGAATAAATTAACTGAAAAATCTGTTTTATTGATTGTATGTCTATTATATCGTATTCATTTCTAAAAAATGAGTCGAAATTTGAAATAGAATAAATTTTATCTATTTGTACATTACTAAAATAAGAAAAGCGCAAGCGTCCTGGTCAGCGGCGTATGTCCTAGAGCCCTCCAACTGAGATAAAGGAAACACGATGAGCCGGAGGCGAATCGATGTTGACTTATCGTAGGGCAGAGAGCGAAGGACACTAGCCGCTAGGGTGCTGGAGCTGGACATTTCTCAAAGTCGAAATTATATACTTTTTTATCTTTAGTAAAAGGGGATGATGCAATGGATGAACAGAAGAAAACCTATTATATTGATGTTGGAACGGGTCATATCACAAGAAGTGCCACAAGTTCCACGTGGAGCTATAAAATTCAAGCAACTGACCAAGAAATTACCGAGCTGCGCGAGCTGTTTAACCAAAACTATTCAACAGAGTGGAAAAACTTTTTTCGGGCCCATGTTCCATATGTTCAATACCACTATGACCGGGAAAATGATGCCTACGACAGTACCATCCAACAGGTGTATGGCATGCTTCATCAATTGGGTGATGAAGAAGCCAAAGCACATATTGAAAGCATGAATATCTTACCGAAATAATAATCGTCGGGAAAATCTGGTCTTCAGGATTTTCCTTTTTTTTATTATATTATATATTAAAGTAAAAAAAAGAGGCGATTTTTATGAAACAGTTTTTAGATCGTAATGGGAATAAGGTTGAACTTTCCTTTTTACGGAATGCATTTGCAGAATCGGCACAGCATGTGCTTATTATTTGCGAATATCAGGACTTCTGGTTATTAACTAATCATAAACAACGCGGTTTAGAATTTCCCGGTGGTAAAGTGGAAGCAGGGGAAACACTTGAAGAAGCAGCAAGACGCGAGACTTATGAAGAGACAGGAGGCATCCTGGGTGGATTGGAATTTATTGGAGAGTACAAGGTTTCAGATAAAAAAGGCTCATTTGTAAAGGCCGTATTTTTTGGGGGAATTGAACGGATCGAGAAAACCAATTCTTATTTTGAAACGAAGGGACCTGTTATGGTAGATGGCGATATTTTGCAGCAACGTTTTGAAGATAACTATAGCTTTATCATGCAGGATGAAGTCATTGGGGAATGTCTGAAACAGATCCAGAAGCTTCAACTCAAAAAGGAATAGTCACAGTCACTATTCCTTTATGAGTTTTTTCTCCAAGAGTTCAACCAGCTGATACATAATTGTCGCAATAACTGCAATCACTAACAGTGATAAGAATACAAGGGTAAAATTAAATACTTGGAAGCCGTAAATAATCATGTATCCAAGTCCACGGGAGGATACAAGGAATTCCCCGACAATGACGCCGACCCAGGATAAACCGACATTTACTTTTAACGTCGAGATTATGGTTGGAAAACATGCCGGCAGAATGGCTTCCTTAAAACATTGAAAACGGGAAGCTCCAAATGTTCGCAGTACCTTTAAATAATTGGGATCGACCTCTTTAAATGAGGTATACACGACAATGGTGGTAATAATGACCGAAATAATCGCGCCCATTGCTATTATCGATGGATACCCTGGACTTAAAGCCACAATCAAAATCGGTCCGAGTGCCACTTTCGGCATTGCGTTTAAGACCACAAGATAAGGATCAAGAATTTTTTGCAAAAATGGTGACCACCAGAGAATCGCGGCTAAAATGGTGCCAAGCAATGTACCAAGAATAAAGCCAACAATGGTTTCGGTTAGAGTCACACCTGTATGCGTAAGTAATGAACCATCTTGTATTTTATCTGAAAACAACTGCCAAATTTTGGATGGAGAACTAAAAATCAATGGGTCGATCCATTGCTTTTGGCTTGCTAATTCCCAACTAGAGAAAAATGCGATAAAGATGACGGCCTGATAAAAACGAACCCATCTTCGTTCCAATTTTAACGAATGAATGTAATTTTTATGAAGGAGTTCAAGCCTTTTCTTTTCCTGGTTCAAGGGACTCCAGCTCCTTCCATATCGTTTGAAAGATACTAGGGTAAATTTCATGATTCCTGGCTTCAAACGGTGATATTCTTTTTAGTTCTTCCGGTATTTCAAAGATCTTATGGATTCTGCCCGGACTGGGAGAAAGTAAAAAGACACGGTCACTCATGGCAATGGCCTCGCCGATATCATGGGTGACAAGAATGGCTGTTTTTCCGAATTTATATAATGTTTGCGACACTAAATCCTCTAGTTTAAGCTTTGTTTGATAATCAAGAGCAGAAAAGGGCTCATCAAGCATCAGCAGTTTTGGTTCGGTGGCAAGCGTTCTAACTAGAGCGACACGCTGCCGCATTCCGCCAGATAATTGTTTTGGCAACTGTTTTTCCACCCCGCCAAGGCCGATTAGATCTAAAAGGTTTAGTGCGGCGGATTTATTTATTTCATTTAGCTGCTTTGATAATTTCAAGCCCATCAGAATATTCTCTTCAATCGTTTTCCAAGGAAACAAATAATCCTGCTGCAGCATATAGCCGATTTGATTTTTAGCAGTGGATACAGGTTTGTTTTCTAAGAGAATTGTACCTTGGGTTGGTTTAAGTAAACTAGAAATGATTGAAAGCAGTGTTGTCTTTCCACAGCCACTTGGGCCGAGGAGAGAGACAAATTCCCCTTCCTCAACCGTTAGTGTAATATCGGAGAGGGCCGTGGTGGCAGAGGCTTTGGTAAAATAGGTATGATGAACATCCTGAACTTGTAAAAAGCTCATGGTAAACGGCCTCCCTAACAATCATTTTTTAATAACCTTTTCAGCTACTTCAGTATTTACAAGTGTTTTATAATCCACTTCTTTTGGAAGTTCGCCGGCTTCCTTCATAATAGTTTGGAGATTGTTCCACTCTTCTTCATCTAAAATTGGGTCTGTTGCAAATGAACCTTGACTCTTATAGCGCTCAACAACTGTTTTCATGATTTCAGGATCTGTATCGGGGAAATATGGCGCAACGGCTTTTGCGATTTCCTCTGCACTATGCGACTCCACCCACTTTTGCGCTTTATAAACGGCTCTAGTGAATTTTTCAATCGTTTCTTTATTTTCTTTCATAAAGCTTTCTTTCGCCATGAATGTTGTATATGGAACATGGCCGGATTCTTTCCCGAATGAGGCTACAATATGGCCCTTTCCTTCTTTTTCAAAAATACTTGCCGTTGGCTCAAACAATTGCACGAATTCTCCGGTCCCGGAGGCAAAGGCATTGGCGATATTCGCGAAGTCGATGTTTTGGATTAAATTTAAATCCTGATGAGGGTCAATGCCATGCTTTTTTAAGACAAATTCACCGACCATTTGCGGCATGCCGCCTTTCCTTTGGCCTAAGAATGTTTTTCCCTTTAACATATCCCAAGAAAAATTATCGATTTTATCGCGGGCAACCAGGAATGTGCCGTCGGTTTGAGTTAATTGTGCAAAATTAATAACCGGGTCATTAGCGCCTTGGGCATATACGTAAATGGATGTTTCCGATCCGACTAAGGCGATGTCAGCCCCCCCTGAAATTAGAGCTGTCATTGTTTTGTCGCCGCCTGGGGTTGTCGTTAAGGTTACGTCTAAACCTTCCTCTTTAAATAAGCCTTTTGCCAAGGCAACATATTGCGGGGCATAGAAAATTGAACGGGTCACCTCTGCAATACGCACCTTTTCCAATTTCTTTGTCTCCGTTTTGGTATCATTATTACAAGCGGCTAAAGAAAACATGAGAATAGCAATGAGAAGAAAGGAGAAACTGAACCTTACTGATTTTTTCATTAAATGAACCTCCCTACATACCGTTAAGAAATCTGGGCTATTTGCCTAAGATATCGTATGAACGGAAGAAAAATGTGTGAACGCCCAGTTACAAAAATTTTTAAAAGGAAAGATTACAAATGAACATCAATAATGGAAAGATTCTTGAACATACACGCTTTCCTTCGCCAAATCCCAAAGTTGAGTTAACGTTGATTACATACCTTTCTAGTGGATTAAGGGTGAAAGGGATGCTTGCGACACCTATAGGTGATGAACCGCTGGATGGATTTCTCTATTTACGCGGTGGTATTAAAAATGTAGGAAAAGTCCGTCCTGCACGGATTGCCCAGTTTGCGGCCGAGGGCTTTATCGTGTTTGCCCCCTTTTATCGTGGAAATCAAGGGGGGGAGGGAAATGAGGATTTTGCCGGTGAGGACAGGGAGGATGCCTTTTCTGCTTATTTACTTTTAAAATCACTCCCAAGAGTTCGAGAGGTTCACATCTTTGGATTTTCTCGCGGCGGTGTGATGGCATTGATGACTGCAATACAATTTCCCGAAACAGCATCCGTTGTCACCTGGGGCGGTGTAAGTGATATGGTCCTAACCTATCGTGAGCGTAAAGATTTACGAAGAATGATGAAACGGGTCATTGGCGGCACCCCTGAGAAATTCCCGGAACGATATCGAGAACGGACTCCTTTGTATGAAATGGAAAGACTGGCCCCCCCTGTGCTGATTATTCACGGCGTAAAAGATCATAATGTCTCCGTTGAGCACGGATACCGTCTGGAAAGAAGACTGAGGTCATTGGACAAACAAGTTGAGTGCTGGTACTTTGAAGAGTATACTCACTATTTTCCCCCTGCAGTAAATCGAAAAGTTGTGGAGGATTTATCAAAGTGGATGAAAAACCAAAGCAAAAGATGGTAATATATAGTTAATACAAGTAGAGGAGCGGATTGGTTATGGGAATGCCCCTTGAGTTAAATACGATGATCGTGACAAAAGGCAGGGAAAAGAGAGTAGAGGAAAATGTTTTTGTGCTCGTTAAGGAAGGTTATAGACTTTATCCGATTGAGATTCCCATTGAAGTAAGGAAAACCATCGACAGTGATTCAAGTGGAACCGGAGTAATCAAAAAAGTAGAATGGGAAAACAGCACTACGACAATAACTTATCAATTAATTTCATTATATTCACCGAATTAAGCAGGCTGGGTTCCACAGCCTGTTTTTCTATTGACTAAGTTTAAAGTGATTTCATAAAGCCCATAGTCAGAAAAAGAGTCGTTAGACTGTAGATAATGTGTAAGAAATATTCTTTACAAACGTCTTAATTAGTAAGTTCAAATTTTTTTATCGATTTGGGAAGGGGGGATCTAGTTGGAACGGGGGCATCAGATAGAGAAATGGTTTATTCAATTTGAGAAGGATGTGACCAATTATCTCGTTTATTATACTGGCAATGCAGATGTCGAGGATTTAGTTCAGGAAACCTTTTTACGGGCATTTCGAGCGTTCGAACGATTTAAAAATGAATCGAGTCCAAAGACATGGCTAATTTCAATTGCAAGAAACACTGCAATTGATTTTTATAGAAAAAAATCAGTATGGCAGCGGGTGAAGGAGCGTCTGGACCGAGAATCACCGAATCTTCACGAACCGCAAACGGAAGAGAAATTAATAAGGAAAATGGAATATGCACAGCTTTACGAAGCAATTAATGAGCTTAAACCAAATTACCGGGACGTGATTTTATTAAGAGGGATTGCTGAGCTTTCCTCTCAAGAGGCGGGACAGGTTCTTGGCTGGACAGAAAATAAAGTGAATGTGACCTTTTTTAGGGCAGTAAAAAAACTAAATGAGCGGTTAAAGGAGGGAGAGCATTTTGAGTCATTTATCGGATAAAGAACTGCTTGAAGCGTTAGCAGATTTTCCAAAGCATGAATTAACAACGGTTCAGAGAACGGAAATGTTAAAGAAAATTAGTAAGGCTGGCAGTCATAAGCCAAAGCGAACGATTCATTTTCAAAAAATCGGTGCCCTTGCCGCGGCACTGGCGTTCATTCTAATTGCTCCTATCCTTTATTTTATAAATACCGAGGAACAATTACCAAGAACTGGATCCACCAATATTGCAACACAGGAAGCCGACTATTTTGCCTTAAGGGATGACAACGGAAAACCGCTTTATGGAGACAGTAACTACGGCATTCCAAATAAGGTCAGTTTACTCGCACCAAAGGAATGGGTTGCACAAGACTACCGATCTGTCAGCAAAATCATGGTCTTTTTGTGGGGGAAAGATTTTGATTTAAGTCAAACACTAAATATTGATGCCGTAAATGTTAAAACAGGAGAAACGCAGCATCTTGATAAAACATCCTTGTCTAGCGGGTTATACGGTGCCGATGCCCATGCACTTACCAATTTTGCAACCTTGGATCAACCAGGATTCTGGAACTTGGAATTTACTTTATACAACCATAAAGGGGAAAAGAAAAATGCAGGTGAATTTACTATATATGTGAAGGAGCCCTATATTACAATTGGGAATTCCACATTAATGATATCGCAAGAAGATTTATATGCTGGTTTTTATGAGGAAACCGATATTGAGATAGAGGGAGACGACCTTCCTCCGGAGATAGAATTAGAGATATTCAGCCTGGAGACAGGGGAGACATCCACCTTTACATTTAAAGATAAAACAGACTATACAAAGACAGATGGTAAAAATATTTCAACGTACAAGGGAGATTTTCAACTGAAAAAGAGCGGCAAATATCGTTTCACTGTTTTACAACAGTCGCAGACGGTAGAAGTAAGAAAGCCCATATCCAATTGATATGGGCTTTCTACTTTGAGCATTGTCCAGCTCCAGCACCCTAGCGGCTAATGTCCTTCGCTCCGCTGACCAGGGCGCTTTCGCTTTTCATATTAGGCGAGAGGGCCGCCTTTTTCTTCAATTTCCTCCGCGACATTGGTAAACTTCTTAAAGTTCTCGCGGAATTTCCCGGCAAGTTCTTTAGCTTTTGCCTCATATGCCGCACGGTCAGACCATGTTTTATTCGGCTGCAACACTTCATCTGGGACACCGGCAATGTGAAGCGGAATATTTAAACCGAAAATTTCATCTTTAACGGTTTCAACATGATTCAGTTCGCCTTCCAAAGCGGCCTGAACCATTGCTCTTGTGTAGGAAAGCTTCATTCGGCTGCCGACTCCATACTCGCCGCCGGTCCAGCCTGTATTGACTAAAAAGACATTTGCGCTATGTTCAAGAATTTTTTCACCGAGCATTTCTGCATAACGAGTAGCAGGAAGCGGCAGGAATGGCGCACCGAAGCAGGTAGAGAAGGTGGCTTCAGGTGACGTGACTCCTCGCTCTGTTCCGGCAAGCTTTGACGTATATCCGCTTAAGAAATGATACATCGCTTGTTCTTTTGTTAATTTTGCAATTGGCGGTAATACCCCGAATGCATCTGCTGTTAAAAAGACGATTGTATTTGGATGACCGGCAATGCTAGGCTGAACAATATTATCGATGGCTTGGATTGGGTAGGCTGCCCGTGTATTTTCGGTTAATGTTCCATCATCATAATCAGTGACTCTTGATTCTTGATTCATGACAACGTTTTCAAGAACTGTACCAAATCGAATGGCGTCAAATATTTGCGGCTCTTTTTCCTGCGATAGATTTATACATTTGGCATAGCAGCCGCCCTCCACATTAAAGACACCGTTGGAAGACCAGCCATGCTCATCATCGCCAATCAGTTTGCGATTAGGGTCAGCCGATAAGGTTGTTTTTCCTGTTCCGGATAAACCGAAGAATAAGGCTACATCCCCTTCCTGACCAACATTTGCGGAACAATGCATCGAAAAAATATTATTTTCAGGCAGCAAATAATTCATGACCGAAAAAATAGACTTTTTCATTTCCCCGGCATATTCTGTGCCCCCAATTAAGACAACTCTTTGTTGAAAGGATATAATAATAAAGGTTTCTGAGTTTGTACCATCAACAACTGGATTCGCTTTAAAATTTGGTGCAGAAATGACTGTGAAACCAGCATCATGTTCCAGTAATTCATCTTCAGAGGGACGAATGAATAACTGATGCGCGAATAAATTATGCCATGCATATTCATTTATAACTTGAATAGGTAAGCGGGATCTTTTATCCGCACCGGCAAAGCCTTTAAATACAAAAATTTCATCTTTCTGTTTTAAGTACTCAAGTACCTTCTGATACAAGTTTGTGAATACCTTTTCAGAAATAGGCTGATTTGTTGGTCCCCATTCGATTTTATCCTTCGAAGACTCTTCCAAAACAATAAATTTATCCTTCGGTGACCGCCCAGTGTATTTGCCAGTAGAGACTCGAACAGCTCCAGTTGAGGTCAAAGTCCCTTCATTACGAGTAAGGATTTTTTCAACTAATTGAGGAACGGACAATTGAATTTGGGCATGACTTTCTTGTAACAATTGTTTTAATTCATTTGGAATATGAACAGAATTCATTCACTGAAACCTTCCTTTATCCTTATTTTTAGAATGATTATGGTAAATAGTATAACACATTAACTCCAATAATCTATGCTATTTAATAAAAAATCCGCATAAAAAACTTAAACTTTATTCATAGAATCATAAAAAAGTCATGAATACAATATATAGGAAGAAAAGAAAATAGCAGAAAAGTTTTCAATAAACCCATTGACATCGTTCGACAGAGTAGGTTATGATTTACCCTTGAACGGATACTCTCTTATCCCGAGCTGGTGGAGGGACAGGCCCAATGAAACCCAGCAACCTGCAAACGAATATAGATGTGATCAAAGAATTCTCTTATCAGTCTAATTTTCGGGCAAAGGTGCTAAACCTGAAGCAAGGCTTGACCTTGAACGATAAGAGTGAAAGGCACGCAAAACTTTTGCTATCAACCTTTCCTCACGATGGAAAGGTTTTTTATTTGCAGATTTTTTACGTGCTCCATTATCGCTGCTTTTTATTCCATCGTTAGAATTTTCTATGGGGCTGCGTCAAATCTGTTGTTTTATAATAAAAACCCCATGTTTATTTCATACTACTAAGGGAATGAGTTCCGTATCAACCCGAGGTTAAACGGCAAGATATGCTTTTATCCCACACAGCTAACCTCACTTTATTTCAATAATATAGGAGGAATTCAGATGTCAACAAAACGTCGATTGTTCACTTCTGAATCAGTAACTGAAGGTCATCCTGATAAGATTTGTGACCAAATTTCTGATTCCATTTTAGATGCTATTTTAGCAAAGGATGCCAATGCCCGTGTTGCCGCTGAAACATCAGTAACAACCGGATTGGTCTTAGTTGCAGGTGAAATTACTACGTCTACTTACGTGGATATTCCAAAGATTGTTCGTGAAACGGTTAAAGGTATTGGTTATGATCGTGCTAAATATGGTTTTGATTCCGAAACTTGTGCTGTTTTAACATCGATTGGTGAACAGAGCCCTGATATTGCGATGGGTGTCGATCAGGCACTTGAAGCACGTGAAGGTCAAATGTCTGATGAAGAAATCGAAGCAATTGGAGCAGGAGACCAAGGGTTAATGTTTGGTTTTGCTTGTAATGAAACAAAAGAGCTAATGCCTCTTCCAATATCACTTGCACACAAGCTTGCTCGCAAATTAACAGAAGTACGTAAAGATAAAGTCCTTGAATACCTTCGTCCAGATGGAAAAACGCAAGTAACTGTTGAGTATGATGAAAATGACAAGCCCGTTCGCATTGATACGATTGTTATTTCAACTCAGCATAATCCAGAAGTAACGTTAGAGCAAATTCAACGTAATCTGAAGGAATATGTAATCAATCCAGTTGTTCCACAAGAACTAATTGATGAAAATACAAAATACTTCATTAATCCAACAGGCCGTTTTGTAATTGGCGGACCACAAGGGGATGCCGGTTTAACTGGACGTAAGATCATCGTTGATACGTACGGCGGCTATGCTCGTCATGGCGGCGGTGCCTTCTCCGGTAAGGATCCTACAAAAGTGGACCGTTCAGCAGCCTATGCAGCCCGTTATGTAGCCAAAAATATCGTGGCGGCAGGACTTGCTGAAAAATGTGAAGTACAGCTTGCATATGCAATCGGTGTAGCAAGACCTGTTTCTATTTCTGTCGACACATTTGGCACAGGTAAAGTAAGCGAAGAAATATTAGTTGATCTTGTAAGCAACAACTTTGACCTTCGTCCAGCAGGAATCATTAAGATGCTCGACCTTCGCCGCCCAATCTACAAGCAAACAGCTGCATACGGTCACTTTGGACGTACAGATGTTGACCTTTCTTGGGAGCGCACGGATAAAGCAGATGCTTTACGCAGCCAAGCAAATATCTAATTAGAAAAGCAAAGTATCCTAAATGCTTGAGCATGAAAAAATAGAGGTGGGAGTTGCATTTTATATGTAACTCCCATTTTTATTTTTCGTCTATATTCTGTATAGTAATCCTGACGTATAGAATAAAATGTTTAGGTAGGACAAAAGAAGTGAAAAATGAAGATAGACTAAATTTCCTAATGTTCACAGTGCCTTTTTTTAAAAAAAAGTGGTAGTATTAGAGAGGTTTTATTTTTAAATGGAGTAGGTGAGGTACATAATGTGTGGTTTTATCGGTTGTGTACACGACAAAACACAAAACTATACTGAAGAACAAAAACAACAATTTAAAAATATGAATGATATCATTACGCATCGCGGGCCGGATGATGACGGTTTTTATTATGATGACCACATCCAATTTGGGTTCCGCCGCTTGAGTATTATTGATATTGAAAGCGGACACCAGCCGCTTACGTACGAGAATGAGCGCTATTGGATTATTTTTAATGGTGAGATTTATAACTATGTAGAGCTTCGTGAAGAACTTCTTAAAGAGGGCTTATCATTTGCTACGAGCTCCGATACAGAAGTCATCATCGCTCTTTATAGCCATTTAAAGGAAAAAGCGGTAGAAAAACTGCGTGGGATGTTTGCTTTTGTCATTTGGGATAAACAAGAACAGACGCTTTACGGGGCACGTGATCCCTTTGGTATCAAACCATTCTTCTTTTTGGAAGATGAAGAAAGAACATTCTTTGCATCCGAGAAAAAAAGTATTCTGCTTGCGTTAGAAAATGATGTGCTCAATTATGATTCGTTGCAGCATTATTTGACCTATCAATTCGTTCCTGAGCCATATACATTGTCAGAGGGAATTCAAAAGCTAGAGCCTGGTCATTATTTTACAAAAAAAATTGGCTCCTCTATGGAAATCAACAGGTATTGGAAGGCACAATTTAAGCCGGTACTGAAATCTGAGGATGATTATATTAAAGAAATTCGTGAGATTCTATTTGATTCAGTTGAAAAGCATATGCGCAGCGATGTTCCGGTTGGATCGTTCCTTTCTGGAGGAATTGACTCTACGATTATTGCGTCTATTGCCAAACAATTTCACCCGGCAATTAAAACGTTCTCTGTCGGCTTTGAGCATAATGGCTTCAGTGAAATCGATGTCGCTAAAGAAACGGCGGAAAAGCTTGGAGTGGAAAACATCAGCTATGTCATCACACCAGAAGAGTACATGAACGAGGTTCCAAAAATCATGTGGCATATGGATGACCCGCTTGCCGACCCTGCTTGCGTGCCGCTTTATTTCGTTGCCCGCGAAGCCCGTAAACATGTAACCGTCGTTCTATCGGGAGAAGGTGCCGATGAGCTATTCGGCGGTTATAATATTTATCGTGAACCGCAATCACTTGAGGTATTCAATAAAATCCCAAGGGTTGGAAAAGTGTTGTTAAAAGGGATTGCGAATATGATGCCTGAAGGAATGAAAGGCAAAAGTTTTATTGAACGCGGTGTCACTCCAATGGAAGAGCGTTATATCGGGAATGCGAAAATGTTCACCGAAGAAGAGAAGCGAGATCTATTAAATGTTTATCATGAAGGATTGAATTACTTAGACGTAACGAATCCGCTATACCAGGAATCGAGAGGCTACGATCCTGTCGATCGGATGCAGTATATTGATATTCATACGTGGATGCGCGGGGATATCTTGCTTAAGGCCGATAGAGTGACTATGGCCCATTCGCTTGAACTAAGGGTGCCATTTCTTGATAAGGCCGTGTTTGAGGTCGCATCAAAAATTCCGACTAGCTTGAAGACAGCGAATGGAACGACCAAGTATATTTTGAGAAAAGCCGCCGAAGGAATTGTGCCGGCACATGTGCTTGATCGGAAGAAGCTTGGTTTCCCAGTGCCAATTCGCCACTGGTTAAAAAATGAAATGAATGATTGGGCGAAAAAAATCATCCGCGAAAGCAATACGGATCATTTAATCAATAAAGCATACGTCTCCAGATTGCTTGAAGACCATTGCCAAGGAAAAGCTGATAACAGCCGGAAAATTTGGACGGTTCTCATGTTCATGGTTTGGCATCAAGTATATGTGGAGGATGTTTATTCCTTTCAACGTGATTATGCCATAAACAAAGAGCTACAAACAATGAAGCAATAAGAAAAGCGCAAGCGCCCTGGTCAGCGGCGTATGGCGCTGGAGCTGGACATTTCTCAAAGCCACAACTTTTAAAATCTAATATTTGAAAAGGAAAGCACCCAATTATTTGATGATGGGTGCTTTTCAAATTTTCATGACTGAAGTGACTTATAATATTGCCCCTTCTCCGCATATTGTGTATAAATGCGTTCGATTTCTTTTTTATCCTCAGGAGTTAATTCTCTAATAACTTTAGCAGGTCTGCCAAAAGCTAAAGTATTAGGAGGGATTTTCTTTCCTTGTGGAACAAGACTGCCAGCGCCAATAAATGCACCTTCCCCAATTTCGGCTTGATCAAGGATAATTGACCCCATGCCGATAAGGGCCCGTTTCCTGATAATACAGCTGTGAAGTATCACCTGATGGCCAATGGTGACTTCATCTTCTAAAATTAGCGGGTTGTTAGGACTTTGGTGTAAGATAGAATTATCTTGGATATTTACTTTATTTCCAATCTTCGTTGGTGCAACATCACCGCGGATACTTGTATTAAACCAGATGCTTGAATATTCACCAATTTCAACATCTCCAGTAATGGTTACATAATCAGCAAT
Source organism: Bacillus sp. S3 (assembly GCF_005154805.1). Taxonomy (GTDB): domain Bacteria; phylum Bacillota; class Bacilli; order Bacillales; family Cytobacillaceae; genus Neobacillus. The sequence continues at coordinate 3,870,684 of NZ_CP039727.1, read as the reverse complement.
GAACGCTGTCTCGGCAATTAAAGGGTATTTATCTTTATAGGGATAGATCATCGGGTTCGCTCCTTTTCCATTCATACTTCTATTTTAGCGATGCCGAACTTAATTTTCAAAATAATTCACTTTTATTAAGAAACAAATGTCTAGGGGGAAATGATATGTGGAAGTGGGAAGCTGAAGGGGAAGCTAAAGCGGTAATCGTAATCGTTCATGGGGCAATGGAACACCATGGCCGATACGGCTGGCTGATTGAAATGTGGCGATTATCCGGCTTTCATGTCATCATGGCTGATCTTCCGGGGCAAGGCATGACAACAAGATCCAGCCGCGGCCATATTGATTCTTTCGATGAATATATAATTGAGGTAAAGGATTGGATTCAAGCTGCCTATCGCTATGAACTGCCTGTATTTTTAATTGGGCACAGTATGGGGGGGTTAATTTCAATCCGTCTTTTACAGGAGGAACGATTAAATATTGCAGGTGTGATTCTTTCCTCCCCATGCTTAGGACTGATTCATACTCCATCAAAATTTTTAGATGCCATGTCGCATCTCTTAAATGCAGTGTATCCTTCTTTAAGGATGAATTCGGGTTTGACCGTCCAAATGGCAACAAGAAACGAGGATGTCAGGGAAGCGGATTCCAATGATACACTTTACGTGACAAAGGTTTCGGTCAGATGGTATCGTGAACTGGCGGGTGCGATTAAACAAGCATTCGTCAATCTTGATAAAATTCAGGATATCCCAATGCTTGTAATGCAGGGTGGGGATGATAAAATTGTAAATAAAGCTACCGTTAAAGAATGGTTTAATAACGTTCCATTATCTGAAAAACGTTTTAAGGAATGGCCGAAATGCTATCATGAAATATTTAACGAACCGGAGCGGGAAGAAATTTTTGAATACGCAAAGGACTTTGTTAACAGCCAATTAAAAGCAATTGGATACATTGTATAGAAAGGACGTCTTAATCCATGAAGCCAATCACCCTCATGTCCAGGGTATATCGCAAAATCATTCCAGCAGTCCACCAAGAATTGGCTTATTGGAGAAGCCGGGCTGAAAAAATTCCGAATGCTGAACTAAGAAATCAGGCTCTTGCCAGTATTGAGCACAAAACCTTTCATTGTGAAGGTGGGGCCATCCTAGCGCTCACGGCTGGTAAGGATTATAAAAAGGCAGTCAAATTTATCGTTGCCTATCAAACGATTAGCGATTACTTGGATAACCTCTGCGATCGGAGTACTTCTCTTGATCCTAATGATTTTGCTGCCCTGCATGAATCGATGTCAGATGCATTGGTTCTAAATATTGAAGAAAAAAATTATTACCGGCTCCGTGCCGATCAAAACGATGACCAGTATTTGCATGATTTGTCGGCAACCTGTCGTTCTGTTTTAAGGGAGTTAAAGCATTATGATGTCATCAAAGATTATCTTCTTGAATTATGCCAGTACTATTGTGATTTACAGATTCACAAGCATGTGGTGAAGGAGGAACGGGTGCCCCGTCTGGAAAAATGGTTTCACCGCTATCAAGACGAGCTGCCTGAAATGGAATGGTATGAGTTTTCAGCCTGCTCCGGTTCGACATTGGGGATTTTTTGTTTAATTTCCTATGCGATGCGAGAAGACTTCAAGGTGAGCGATGCTGAAAATATCCGTAAGGGATATTTTCCTTATATTCAAGGATTACATATTCTTTTAGATTATTTTATTGACCAGGAGGAGGACATTGCTGGAGGCGATTTAAATTTCTGCTCCTATTATAAAAGTGAGGAGACCCTTTTCAATCGCTTAAAGCATTTTGTTTTGGAAGCTGATAAGCATACGGAATACCTGCCGCACAAAAAATTCCACCAGTTGATCAATCGCGGCTTGTTAGGAATCTACCTTTCGGATTCGAAGGTTCGCAAGCAGAAAAATGTCCGAAAGCTGGCAAAAGGTATCATTAAATCCGGAGGATGGATCAGCTATTTCTTTTATTTCAATGGACTTGCCTACCGCTCGTTTCAAAAATCAGTTCCATCGTTTGTAACGAGATTATTGGCAAAATAAAAACCAGGCAGTGCCTGGTTTTTTATCTCTTTTCAATTGCAACAATGAACGGTGGGTTATTTTGCTGATTAATAAATTGATACTGTAGCACATGAGCTTTTTTTTGATCTAATTGCCGGCAGTATTGGAGGATAGAATCCCGTTCTGCTGCACCCTGTTCGTGCCCGTGGTAAATGACAAGGACAATGATCCCTTCAGGTGCCATTATCGCTAATAACTGCTCGATAGCAGCTATTGTCGTCTCAGGCCGGGTTACAATCGTTTTATCACTGCCGGGCAAGTATCCAAGGTTAAAAATCGCTCCTGCTATTTTTTCTTGGTGTTCAGTAGGAATCCTTACGGAAAGCTGCTCATGACCTGAATGAAATACGGTTACCCGCTCTGACAGGCCATGCTGTATCAACCGCTCTTTCGTTGTTGCGATCGCCTCTTCCTGAACGTCAAAGCCATAGACTTTACCAGTTTTACCAACGAGGTCCGCTAAAAAAACGGTGTCATAGCCATTTCCAACAGTTGCATCTACTGCAACCCCACCAGCTTTTACCGCTTTTTCGAGTAAACTTTTTGCAAAGGGAAGAATACGTTCCATTTTCATTGGTTCAATGCCCCTTGATAATATTTACCCTGCCAGCTGTTTCTTCGCTTCAGTTCCGCATCGATGGCATTCAATACTTCCCACTTATTCACACTCCACATCGGGCCGACCATCAAGTCAATCGGTCCGTCACCGGTAATCCGATGGACAATCATTTCTGGCGGTAAAATTTCCAATTGGTCGCATACTAAGTTTACATAGTCCTCTTTGGTGAGAAATTCAAGCATGCCTTTTTCATACTGCTTCACCATTGGTGTACCTTTTAATAGGTGAAGCAGGTGGATTTTAATCCCTTGGACGTCTAATTTAGCCACTTCACGTGTCGTTTCCATCATCATCTCATACGATTCAAGCGGCAGGCCATTAATGATATGCGAACAAATACGTATTCCGTGCTTTCTTAATTTGTTGACCCCCTCAACGTAACATTGAAAATCGTGGGCACGGTTAATGAGTAGTGCTGTGCGTTCGTGAACTGTTTGAAGTCCAAGTTCAACCCATAAATAAGTGCGTTCATTTAATTCTGCTAAATATTCAACCACATCATCAGGCAGGCAATCAGGACGGGTTGCGATTGACAATCCCACAACATCTTCTTGTTTAAGGACGGTTTCATATTTTTTGCGGATAACATCCAGAGGTGCATGGGTATTCGTAAAAGCCTGGAAATAGGCCATATATTTACCGTCTTTCCATTTCGTATGCATTTTTGCTTTAATCTCGTTGAATTGTGTTTCCAGGGTCTCTACACGGTTCCCCGCAAAATCGCCCGAACCAGATGCGCTGCAGAACGTACAGCCGCCATGTGCCACTGTACCGTCACGATTCGGACAGTCAAAGCCCCCGTCTAGCGCGACTTTAAACACCTTATGGCCAAATTCCTGTCGAAGGTGGTAATTCCATGTATGGTAACGTTTATCATCTGATGCATATAGAAAAGGTTTTGTCTGAAGCATGTCAGAAAACCTCCTTTTTTAAAAAGTAAAATCACAATAAGGTCAATTTTAACATGAAGTAATAGCCTTATCCAATTGTAATTGTTTCAAGTTAAATTGCCATAATTTCTCCAACTGTTTGAGTTATAGGAAACAGAATGGAGAACACAATAAGAAATGAAGCAGTGTGCTTCATAATGGGATTGTGTAGAAACAATAAGGGGGTACTTAAATGGCTACTCGCGACTCAATGGATAATTTAATGCAGCAAGTGGAGGACACCATTCGTTATGCGGAGGAACAATTTAAACAAAGCAGCCTTCAAGAGCATTATAATGACGATAATTATACAACTGCACTGCAACAGCTAGAGGATACCTATCAGGATATTGCCAAAATGGCTCTAAGTGCGAATTCGCAGCAGCGGGAACAACTTCATCGAATGAGACTGCAGCTTCAGCATTTACAAAACTCAATGATATTAGAAGGGCATTAAGAGGAGGCGAACCGTTGTGAAAAAACGTTCAAAGCAGCAAAACCCTGAACAAAAAACAAGAAATGGAAGTAATAACCAAGATGTCGAACTAGGTCAGGATATTGATCTTGTAAAACAGGCAAAAAAGAAATACGAAAAGTCTGGCGGCCAGCCGGTAAAATCTAAAATGCATCAAGAATAAGGTTAAGGTTCATTCCCTCAACATTTTCGTTGGGGGATTTTTTTGCTAAATATTCATTAATTTTTATTTTCTCAAAAAAATAGGATTCTCCCATCTCATTCCCCCTCAAAAGACTCAAGACAACAATTTCTTAATAAAAACAACATGGAAATAGAAGAAAAATGCTGTTCACACTTTGGAAACAACTGTGGTTCAAGTTGTGATGTAGGTCACAGATTGGGTTACTTTATCATGGTTTAAATAAGGTAGGGATTTGAAAATTTTATTCCCAAACCGCCGCTAGTTCCTCAGGGGAGCGCTATTTTTGAAGTTTATGTGAATATGTTCACATTTTAGTCATATTTGCCTCAGACAGTTTTTTTGAAAGGAAGTTATTAATGAAAAAATACTTGTTCATTGTAAGTATCATTTTACTCTTTATGTACCCTGCAATCAGTTATGCAGAAAATGAATCGATTTTAAAAATGGAAGAATTATCGATTCAAATCATGCCCGAGTATGCTTTTCATCCAAACGATCAGAAGAAAGACCATGCACCATTATTAATTGGTTATCAGGGGGCGATGATTAACAATTCTAATCAGTCGCAGAAGGGTCAAATTGAAATTCCCCTTCCAATGAAGGAAAAGAATTTTCGAATTGGCTATGTTGCGGATTATTCAAGCGATTTACGAAATGCTTTTGAAATTGAATACGTCATTGACCGTGAAAAGGAAACAATCTCCTGGACTACAACTGAAGAGATTGCCCCAAAAGAACGATATAAATTTGTTATTGAGTTTTATACGGACAGCCTAAAGGTTAATAGGACGAAGAAATCATTATCCTACGATTTTAAAAGCTTCGCGGACATCGGTCTTGTCAATATTACTGTTACTCAACCGTCAAAGGCGAAAAAAATAAAGCTGACCCCGGCCCCAGATGAAAAACAGAATCATTGGGAAGGCACTAATACCTCTTCTTATTTATTTCAAGATGTAAAAGCAGGTAATGAAAAAAACTTCACTATAACATATGAGCGAAGCGAGACTAAGCCAACTACAGAACTAACTATTAATAAAACTCCTCAAGAACTGAAAGAAAATAAAGAAAAGAAAACCACCAGCCTTGCAGTCGCAGCATTCGGCGGGGTAAGTGTTCTGGCCGTAACTGCATTGGCCGTATTATTCAGAAACCGCAAGAAAAAGTAGTAAAAACAAGGCGCTTAAATTGGTGGATGGTTCATTTGGATTAAGGTACCCCTAGGGTGTTTTAATAAATAAATAGAGAGATCAAAAGATTTTATGGGAGGTGAAGAAATGTTCAAAAAGCTTCTAAAGATGAACAAAAAGTTTTTAGTTGTGTTAGCCCTGCTGATTGGCGTGTTTTTATCATTTTCAACAGTAAAAACAATGGCATATTTGGATTCCCCGGGTTTTTGTCAAAACTGTCATACGATGAAATCCGTTTATACTTCATTCGTCGATTCGACACATGCAGAATTGCAGTGTAATGACTGTCATCTGCCGCATAAGAGTGAAGTCGGGAAATTATTTTTCAAAGGCCGTGCCGGGATGACCCATATTTATTTCAACACACTTGGTACTGAGGATATACCAGATGTGATTGGGGCAACAGAGAGGACAAAGGCGATCATGGACGACAACTGTATTTCATGTCACAAAAGTACGGTTGACAATGTCTCGCATGATGCAAAGGACAGTTGTATCTCCTGTCACAAAACAGTACCACACGGGAAAGGCTTTAAAGATGACCACTATAATAAGCCACCTGTATCAGGAGAATTATTAGAAAATAAGGGAGGATTTTAAGAATGGGAAGGTTCCGATATGGGGCATTTCTTCTTCTATTGGCATTAGTGCTGATTATTACTGGCTGCGGCAAGGACTCCAGCGATAAAACCGCTTCGGCAGCAGGTAAGAAGACGACAGGCCTTTCAACAGATGAAATAAGCAATGAAGCATTTAAAGACTTATTTCCGCTTCAATATAACAGTTATAAGAAAAATGAAAAGATGGAAGATACAAAATACAATGGTTCAGTAAAACGCAGTAAGTACGATCCGGATAAGGAACCACTATTGCCAATTCTTTTCAATGGCTATGGATTTGCGACAGAATACAATGAAGACCGCGGCCATACTTACGCGTTAGAAGATATCCGCAATGTTAAAAGGATTACCGATAAGTCAGTCGGTTCCTGTTATACATGTAAATCAACGGCCGTGCCAAAAATGATTGAAGAAATGGGCGACAGCTACTGGGGCGCTAATTTTAACAAAGATATTTGGCCAAAAGGTGAAGCAATGGGTCACTCGCCAATCGGCTGCTCTGATTGCCATGATCCAAAAACAATGGATTTACGGGTTACCCGTCCAAGTCTTTTTAAAGCATTGGAAGCTAAGGGTGTTGATGTGTCAAAACCAACGAAAAATGAAATGCGCAGCTATGTTTGCGGCCAGTGCCATGATGAATATTACTTTGCTGCTAATAATAGCGAAGTTACCTACCCATGGACAAAAGGCTTTAAACCTGAAGAAATGTATGAATACTATAACACGATTGCCAAAGAAAATGGTTTTGAAAAAGACTGGATCAGTAATATTTCAGGAACGCCAATGTTAAAAGCACAGCATCCTGAATTTGAAACCCATTCATCGGGTACACATGGTAAAGCAAATGTCTCCTGTGCCGATTGCCATATGCCATATGAACGTGTTGATGGAAAAAGAAAGATTTCGTCACACTGGTGGACTTCACCGCTTAAAACAATGCAAACTTCTTGCGGCCAGTGCCATGGTGACCGTGATTTAGACAAATTAAAAGACCGTGTGCTTGAAATTCAGGAAGCAAACGTAAGCGGATTACATGATGCCCAAGATATTTCTACGTCTGCCCATTATTATGTAAACAAAATGATTACTTCAGGTGTAAGCCAAGAAAAGATTAAAGAGGCACAGGAATTTGTCCGTAAAGGTCAATGGTTCTGGGATATCATCGCGGCTGAAAACTCTTCAGGCTTCCACAATCCACAAGGATCCATGGATTCCTTAAGGATTTCGATTGAACAGTCTAGTAAAGCGATACGCCTCGCAACAGAAGAGCTTGTGAAAAAAGGAGTCAACATGGAAGAGCTTGATCAGGAAATTGAAAAAGCGAAAAAAGCTGTAGCTGATGAGAAAGTGAATGAGAAGAAAAAGGATCAGGCAGTTAACAGCTATTTCCCTGCCCAGGCACCAGTCGTACCAGCGACACCAAAAAAATAGACTCTTTCCATTTTGACATTCTTATTCGTCCCGCCAAGAAGGAATAAGAAATTTTCAGGAAAGAGCCATTAAATTTGTGTTGGAAAACACTGTTTCCCTTTTTGGGACAGTGTTTTCTTACGTTTATTGTGCTGGAATTGGGCCGTGGTGTCAATTGTCTGGGGTGTCAGTGATGGTGTCGGAATTAATGCGAAAAATGGAAACACAAAACGATTGCGCCAGAACAGAAAAACAGCTAAAATTACCAAGGGAATCGAAATAGTTAATGATAAAGGAGCGTTTTTCATGCCACGTGCCTTATGGCTTTTAATCATCGGGATGGCAGTGAATGTAATAGGCTCTTCTTTTTTATGGCCTTTAAATACAATTTATATTCACAATCATTTAGGAAAATCCTTATCCGTAGCCGGGATTGTCCTCATGCTCAACTCGGGAGCAAGCGTTATTGGAAATCTCTATGGCGGCCATTTATTTGATAAAATTGGCGGCTATAAATCTATTCTTTTGGGAATTGGTATTTCCCTCTTGGCCCTTATAGGCTTATCCATTTGGCATGATTGGCCGCAATACGTCGTTTTTCTAACCATTGCTGGCTTTGGCGCAGGAATTATTTTTCCATCCATGTATGCAATGGCGGGATCGGTTTGGAAAGAGGGCGGGCGGAAATCATTTAATGCCATTTATGTTGCACAAAATCTCGGGGTAGCCGTTGGTGCGTCACTTGGCGGCATCGTAGCTGATTACTCCTTCCAATTAATCTTCTTAGCGAATACCATCATGTATGTTGTCTTCTTACTAATTGCTATTTTTGGATATAAGGGAATCACGGTAGAACATGCATCACACAACCATATCGAAAAAACAATGACTCCAATAAAAAACAAAGTGAATTTACATGCCTTGTTAATTATTTGTTCGGGTTATTTGCTATGCTGGGTTTCTTACAGTCAATGGACAACAACGATTGCATCTTACACGCAAGAAATAAACATCTCAATGACTCACTATAGTTTATTATGGACGATAAACGGGGCCATTATCGTCCTCGGGCAGCCGCTTTTGAATGGGATACTTAAATATCTATCTGCTTCTCTTAAGTTGCAAATCCTAATTGGAATAGGGATCTTCATCGTTTCATTTTTAGTTGCAGGTAAAGCGAATGCATTTTCAGGCTTCCTCGTAGCAATGATAATCCTAACAGTCGGCGAAATGTTCATCTGGCCTGCCGTTCCTACCATTGCTTTTGATTTAGCCCCTAAGGGAAGAGAAGGCTTTTATCAAGGAATCGTCAACAGCACCGCAACCGGTGGCAGAATGATTGGCCCATTACTAGGCGGAATAATTGTAGACCTATACAACATGTCAGCACTATTTATCCTATTAATCGGACTTTTCCTAATCGCCATCATAACCACACTTATCTATGATCATGGAATAAAAAGGAAATTGGTGTCAGGCACCGTTCGTGGACAAATGTAGGATTTGTCCACGTGGAATGGACAGTGAGGGGTACCTCACTGTTTTTTTGATGTTTAAAAGGAAGAGAAACGGTCTAATATGAAAATAGGCGCAAGCATACTTGCATACTGCCTGAAAATTTAATACAATAACCGTAATACTTTTTATATTAGAAAAACAGTGATCAGGAGTAGTAGTGGTCAATATCCGAGCCATTAGAGAGTTGACGGCTGGTGAAAGTCAACCGGGTACATCATGAACTCGCCTTTGAGTTGCAGGCATGAAGGAACAGTAATGCTTGCCGTTTTCCGCGTTAAGGATGAATGAAGCGAGTGCATTCATGCACTAATGTGGGTGGTACCGCGGGAAGATACATACAATCCTCTCGTCCCTTTTTTGGGATGAGAGGTTTTTTATTTTATCTAGCTGCAGCGCCTAGCCCCTCGCAGGTCTACAGCCAGTCCGGCAAGAAGGTTAAAAAACAACCTTCTCACCGGCCCGTCTTATGCAGGTCGGGGCTGAACAAGGCGCTTCCGCTTTTATTTTTTTGTAGGAGGAAAACAAAATGAGTTTCGACCATCAGCAAATCGAAAAAAAATGGCAACAGAAATGGGAAACAGAAAAAACATTCAAAACAAGTGAAGAATATGATAAACGCAAGTTCTACGCTCTAGATATGTTCCCGTATCCATCAGGTGCAGGACTCCATGTAGGTCATCCGGAAGGCTACACAGCAACAGATATACTATCTCGTATGAAGCGGATGCAGGGATATAATGTCCTTCATCCAATGGGCTGGGATGCTTTCGGACTGCCGGCAGAGCAGTACGCATTAGATACTGGTAACGATCCGGCGGAGTTTACCGAGCAAAATATTAACACCTTCCGCAGACAAATTAAAGCACTTGGATTCTCCTATGATTGGGATCGGGAAGTCAATACGACAGACCCTGAGTACTATAAATGGACACAGTGGATTTTCTTAAAGCTTTGGGAAAAAGGACTTGCCTATATTGATGAGGTAGCTGTAAACTGGTGCCCTGCATTAGGAACCGTTCTTGCCAACGAAGAGGTCATTGATGGCAAGAGTGAACGCGGCGGCCATCCGGTTGAACGCCGTCCGATGAAGCAATGGATGTTAAAAATCACTGCTTACGGGGACCGTTTATTAGAAGACTTAGAAGAGCTTGATTGGCCAGAAAGCTTGAAAGAAATGCAGCGCAATTGGATTGGCCGTTCTGAAGGAGCTGAAGTAACCTTCGCGATCGATGGACATGATGAAACCTTCACTGTTTTCACCACACGTCCGGATACCTTATTCGGTGCAACTTATGCTGTATTGGCGCCGGAACATGCCTTTGTTGATAAAATAACAACTGCTGAGCAACGCGCTGCTGTTGAAGCCTATTTAGATAAAGTGAAAACAAAGAGCGACCTTGAGCGTACAGACCTTGCGAAAGAGAAAACAGGTGTATTTACCGGAGCATATGCCATCAATCCGGTAAATGGTGAAAATATACCAATCTGGATTGCAGACTATGTATTAGTCAGCTACGGAACAGGTGCAATTATGGCAGTACCTGCCCACGATGAACGTGACTATGATTTTGCCAAAGAATTCGGTCTGCCAATTATACCGGTTGTTGCCGGCGGCGACGTTGAGAAAGAAGTATATACCGGAGATGGTGAACATATCAACTCCGACTTCTTAAATGGGTTAAATAAAGAAGACGCAATTACTAAAATGATTTCCTGGTTAGAGGAAAAAGGCATTGGAACGAAAAAGGTAACCTTCCGTTTACGTGATTGGCTGTTCAGCCGCCAGCGTTACTGGGGCGAACCAATTCCAATTATCCATTGGGAAGATGGCACGATGACAGCTGTTCCTGAAGATCAACTTCCATTGATGCTGCCAAAAACGAAAGATATCAAACCGTCCGGTACAGGTGAATCACCACTTGCTATTATTGCAGACTGGGTAAATGTCGTGGATCCGGCAACAGGCAAAAAAGGCCGCCGTGAAACGAATACAATGCCGCAATGGGCCGGCAGCTGCTGGTACTATTTACGTTATATCGATCCAAAGAACAGCGAAGCATTGGCTTCAGCTGAAAAATTAAATCACTGGCTGCCGGTTGATATTTACATTGGCGGTGCTGAACATGCTGTACTTCACTTGCTATATGCCCGTTTCTGGCATAAATTCTTGTATGATATCGGAGTCGTTCCGACAAAAGAACCATTCCAAAAGCTATTTAACCAGGGGATGATTTTAGGCGAAGGCAATGAAAAAATGAGTAAGTCTAAAGGAAATGTGGTCAATCCTGATGATATCATCGACAGTCATGGCGCCGACACACTTCGCTTATATGAAATGTTTATGGGCCCACTTGATGCCTCGATTGCCTGGTCAACTAACGGTCTAGATGGCTCACGTCGCTTCCTTGACCGGATATGGCGCTTATTTGTGGAGGAAAACGGTGAATTAAATTCGAAAATCCAGCCAAATGAAGAAGCTTCTACCTTGGAAAAAGTGTACCACCAAACGGTGAAAAAGGTTACCGAGGATTATGAAGGGTTACGCTTCAATACGGCGATTTCACAAATGATGGTATTCATTAATGAAGCCTATAAATCAACTGTTCTTCCAAAGGATTATGTTGAAGGTTTTGTAAAAATGCTTGCACCTGTTTGCCCGCATATTGCTGAAGAGCTGTGGGGAAAACTAGGTCACAGCGGAACCATCTCGTACGAAGCTTGGCCTGCATATGATGAGGCGAAATTAGTCGATGATGAAGTTGAAATTGTCATCCAAGTAAACGGTAAGGTAAAGACAAAGCTTAAGGTTCCAACGGATGCCAGCAAAGAAGCATTGGAAGGGATCGCAATGGACGATGACCGGGTAAAGGAACAAATTGAAGGAAAAACAATTCGTAAAGTGATTACAGTACCAGGTAAGTTAGTAAATATCGTTGCGAATTAAAATTAAGGATACTTCCCCCTGATTTTTTGGGGGAAGTTATCTGAAAGGATGATTGGGATGGAAGAAATTCAAACAATTACACCAGAAGAATTACAAAAGAAGCTTGAGGCAGGGGAAAAACTTGAGCTTGTAGACGTTAGGGAAGATGAAGAAGTAGCAGCAGGGATGATTCCTGAGGCAAAGCATATTCGCATGGGCGATATTCCTGCTAACCTTAATTATTTTGATAAGGATAAAGAATATATCTTTATCTGCCGCTCTAGCGCTCGCAGCGGGAATGTTTGTCATTACCTCCAGGAACAAGGCTATAAAGTTCGCAACATGGTAGGCGGCATGTTGAATTGGACTGGTGAAGTTCAATAAAAAACGATTCCAATCGGAATCGTTTCAGACTGTAGACAAATCCCCCATTTTTTGGGGATTTGCCTACAGTTTTTTTGTATAATGAAGATACTATTAATTTTGTAAGGTGATGAAGAAAATGCTAACGAAAAATACTCAGATGAATCGGGATCAATTAGAAATGATAACTCTTGAACAGTTAGTCCCGGAGAACCATTTGGTCCGAAAAGTTGAAGCTGCTATAGATTTTTCATTTATATATCCTCTTGTTCAAGAGATGTACTCTGCTGAACGAGGACGTCCAAGTATCGATCCTGTTGTATTAATTAAGATGGCATTTATTCAATATATGTTCGGTATTCGCTCGATGCGAAAAACGATAGAAGAAATTGAAACGAACCTAGCTTATCGTTGGTTTCTTGGGTATGGATTCCATGATAAGGTGCCTCACTTCTCCACTTTCGGTAAAAACTATGAACGCCGATTTAAGGATACAGACTTATTTGAACAGATATTTTACAGAATTCTAAAGCAGGCAGCCGAAAAGAAACTGGTAAGTAGCGAACACGTTTTTATTGATTCTACGCACGTGAAGGCAAGTGCAAATAAGCGTAAATTTGAGAAAAAGGTAGTTCGTAAGGAAACGAAAGCATATCAAGAACGTCTCCAACAAGAAATCAATGGTGATCGTGAAGAACATGGGAAAAAGCCTTTCCCACCTGACAAATTTGAAAAGGAAGAAACGAAGGAAATCAAGGAAAGTACCACGGACCCAGAAAGTGGGTATTACGTGAAGGACGAGCGGACGAAGCAATTTGCCTATTCTTTTCATGCAGCTGCCGATAAAAATGGCTTTGTCCTAGGCGCGATTGTCACCCCTGGTAATGTTCATGATAGTACGATGTTAGAGCCTCTTCTTGAAAAAGTCATAGAGAACTCAAGGAAACCTGCTGCTGTTGCTGCTGACGCTGGATACAAAACACCTGCAATTGCTCAATACTTAATTGAAAATGAGATTCGCCCTGCTTTACCTTATACCCGCCCTCGTACAAAAGAAGGTTATTTGAAAAAGAACGATTTTGTTTATGATGAGCACTATGATTGCTACCTTTGTCCGGGAGGACAAGAGTTAAAATATAGCACGACAACGAAGGAAGGATACCGGCAGTATTTTTCGAATCCAGCTCATTGTAAAGAGTGCCCGTTTTTATCCCAATGTACACAAAGTAAAAACCATCAAAAGCTACTTCAACGGCATGTTTGGGAAGAGTATCTTGAGGAAGCTGAACACCTTCGGCATACAGACGAAAATAAAATAATCTACGCTCGACGCAAAGAAACGATTGAACGTGTATTTGCAGATGCGAAAGAGAAGCATGGGATGCGATGGACAACTTTAAGGGGACTTAAAAAATTGTCTATGCAGGCGATGCTTACTTTTGCTGCCATGAATTTAAAGAAGATGGCAAACTGGACTTGGGTTAATCCAACAATGGTATAAAAAACGACCCCGGAGGGGTCTGTACAAAGAAAATTGAGCAAAAAATACTTAAGAATAACAAAAGGCATCCGAACAGGCTTATTCGGAATGCCTTTTGTCGACAATCTGAAACGATTCCAATCGGAATCGTTTTTTTTTTGAAATGATAATAGACTTAGTGAAATTAACAATATTGTGAAAAAAATTCAAACTTATTTAAATAATTTTATTTATGTTATTGACTATAGGCTAAATGGCTATTACAATGAAAAGGAATTAAGTGATAATAATTATCATTATCAATATATATAAAATACAAAAGGTGGAAACATTCGATGAAATTATCAAAATTAGTTAAACCTTTGCTCGCCAGTACACTCCTGACTATTGGCCTTGCTGGTTGTGGAGCAAGCCAGGGTAACTCGGATTCGGAGAAAACAGCAGCAAATCCGAAGAAATCAGAAAACCAGATTGTCAATGTCTATACAGCTAGACATTATGAGGCAGATGATGAAGTGTACAAAAAATTTACTGAAAAAACAGGAATTAAAGTTAATGTGGTAAAAGCTGAGGCAGAAGAGTTAATTGAACGTTTAAAGCGTGAAGGAGAAAGCACGCAAGCAGATTTATTTATTACAGTCGATGGCGGCGTGTTAGCGAATGCTAAGAATAATGGCGTACTACAGCCCGTAACCTCTAAAATAATTGATAAAAATGTACCTGAAAATTTAAGAGATAAAGAGAATAACTGGGTGGGAATCGCTACAAGAGCCCGGGTGATTGTATATTCAAAGGAACGGGTGTCTCCTGACCAGCTATCTACATACGAGGATTTAACCGACAAGAAGTGGAAGGGCAAAGTACTAGCCCGTTCATCAACAAGCCTATATAACCAATCACTGTTAGCTTCCTTTATCGAGTTAAATGGCGAGAAGAAGGCGGAAGAATGGGCTAGTGGAATCGTACAAAACTTTGCGCGCCAGCCAGATGGCGGTGACCGTGATCAGGCAAAAGCAATTGCTGCCGGGACGGGTGATGTGGCAATTATGAACACATACTATGTGGGATTACTAGTTAACTCAGCAGATCCTGAAGAAGCAAAAGTAGGCAGTAATATCGGCGTCTTCTTCCCGAACCAAGAAACAACTGGGACACATATTAATATCAGTGGAATTGGTCTAACGAAATATAGCAAGAATAAAGATAATGCAATTAAGCTAGTGGAGTATATGACTGGTACGGAGGCGCAGGAATATCTATCAGCAAATAACTATGAGTTCCCAGTCAATCCAGAAGCAAAGAAACCGGAACTATTGCAATCTTGGGGTGACTTCAAAAGCCAAAAGCTTAACTTTGATACTTTAGGAGAACATAACCATAAGGCAATCGAAATATTTAATAAAACAGGCTGGAAGTAAAATGAAAACTGAGTTTATAAGGCGTTACGTTCAAAAAGAGCTTAATGGCTGGTGGATCATTAGTATCATTGGGGCGGCAGTCATCCTGCTGCCCATCCTGTTTGTGTTCTTTTCGCTTTTTCAAGAACCAAACGAAAACTGGTTTCAAATCCGCCAATACTTATTGAAAAACTATATTTTTAATACAATCGTTCTTGTGGGCGCAACGGGAATTTTGACAGCTTTTTTAGGAATTACCTTGGCATGGCTAACAGCAGTATATCAATTTCCTCTTCGGAAATTTTTTCGCTGGGGGCTGATGCTGCCTCTTGCAATACCGCCTTATATTGCCGCCTATACTTACAGGACAATGCTCAGTTATACTGGAGTGATTCAAACTACCCTGAGAAATCAATATGATTATCAGATTAATCCTGAGTTGTTATCGATTTCATCCATTCGCGGTGCGATTTTCATTTTCACTTTGTTTCTGTTTCCGTATGTATACATTATAGCGAGAGCATTTCTAGAAAGCCAAAGCTCATCCTATATGGAAAATGCCAGACTTCTGGGCAGAAAGCCAGTGTCTATTTTTCTAAAAATAATTCTTCCATTGTCCCGCCCTGCTGTTGTCGGCGGGGTGATCTTAGTGATTTATGAAGTGCTGAGTGATTACGGAGTCACCAGCTATTTTGGCATTCATACGATAACAACCGCGATTTTTCAAACATGGTTTGGAATGTATGACGTTGATACAGCGATGAGACTTGCCGCGTGGCTTATGGTAGTCGTGGTTGGAATGTTTCTAGTCGAAAAGCTTCTGAGAAAACGCAGGCGCTATCATTTAAGCAATAAATCGAGGCCGTTTGTACCGATGAAATTGAAAGGATTGCCCGCTGCGGCTGCTTTTACGTATTGTGCAGCAGTGTTTGCATTAGGATTCCTTATCCCGCTGCTTCAGTTAATATCGTGGGCAAGGCTGACATTTGAAAAAGTTTGGAGCAGCTCCTTCATCACCTTGTTCAATCAAACCGTTTATGTGGCTGCAATATCGACCGCCATTATCTTGATTTTTTCTGTTATTGTCGCAAATATTTGCCGCTCTAAAACGTCTTTTTCCTATCTATTATCAAAATGGGTCACCTCCGGCTATTCGGTACCGGGTGCGATTATCGCAATAGGTGTCCTTGCAGTCTTTATCACACTTGATAAATGGCTTGCCCCGGTATATTCTTTAATGGGACTGGGAACTGCCCCGCTTGTGTTAAGTATGTCTTTGTTCATGCTGATTGCCGGATATACGATTCGGTTTATGGCAACCGGTTTTAATGCGGTTGAAGTCGGTTTTGAAAAAGTTGGTACAAAATACACCGAGGCTTCAAGGCTTCTTGGCCACGGGATGACCAAATCATTTTTTAAAGTCGATTTACCGTTAATCAAGGGTGCCTTGTTTAGCGGGTTCATTTTAACATTCGTCGAAATTTGCAAGGAATTACCTCTAGTTTTATTGTTACGGCCATTTAATTTTGAAACATTAGCAACAAAGACTTTTCAATATGCAAAAGACGAGATGATCCATGAGGCCTCTATTTCATCTCTGATGATCATCGGCATAAGTGTATTGTCAGTAATCGTCTTTCATATAATCGATAAGAGGGTGGAGTAATGAAGGTTTTAGACATTCAAGGTCTTACTTTTTCGTTTTCACGCGGAGCGGCACCAGTGATTAACGATTTTTCCTTTTCGATTAATAAAGGGGAAATGGTCGGTGTCCTCGGGCAAAGCGGAAGTGGGAAAAGTACGTTGCTGCGTTTAATTGCCGGGCTGGAATTGCCAGAAAAGGGTAGTATAAATATTGCCGGCATTCCTGTCGTTAATAAGGGATTATTTGTTCAGCCTGAAGACAGGGGAGTTGGGATGGTGTTTCAGGATTATGCCTTATTTCCGCATATGACGGTTAAGGACAATATCTTATTTGGCTTGTCTCGCATGCCTCGGAAAGACCGAAAGTCACGCCTGAATGAAATGCTTGAGCTTGTTCATATGGAAGACTATGAAAAAAGATATCCTCATGAGTTAAGCGGTGGACAGCAGCAAAGAATTGCCCTTGCAAGAGCACTTGCTCCCAAGCCTAAATTAATGTTAATGGATGAACCATTCAGCAATCTGGATGCAGATTTAAAAGAATCAATTCGCGAGGAATTACGCTCTATTTTGAAAAAAGCAAACATGACCTGCGTAATGGTAACGCACGACCGCAGTGACGCTGATGCGATTTGCGACCGAAGCATCTTCATAGGGCAGCCTATTGTAAAAAAAACTTCATTTAACGAAAGAGCTGCAAGGTAGAGCTAGGATGTCAAACCTGCAACATTGGTTAAGGAACTAAAGTGTAAAAAACTTTAGTTCCTTTTTGGTGCTAAAAGATTCAGGATATTAACCTAATGATAAAAAAGAGAGGGATATTCCTGCTAATCTTGACTATTTTGGAATCGGTTTTTCTTTTTCTATGCTTATTTTATTGCGCTTTGTTTCTGCTCCTGTCTTTGCAGCATAACTCCCATCAAAATTAATGGAATAATGTTTATCACTGCAAGGATATTTCCTTGAAAGTCTGTCCCGATAAATAGACCGTGTAATGTAACCAATATATAAAGAATGGGGTTCAATGCATGTAATTTTCGCCATTTTTGATAGCCAAGCTTTTTCCGTGCCTTTGAGGTTACAACCGTGATGCTTAAAAAGTACAACGATAAAGCACCCATTGCCATAGGTAATGGTTTATAGTTGGTGTTAAACGGAATGAGGACCTCATACCATTGGAACGAAATATACGTATCGATCAGTAAGAGTCCGACATGCACAAGGACAAGATAAAGCGCCCAATTTGACAATGATTCGTGTAAAAATAACGTTATTGTAACCTTCTGTTTCCGCTTTTTCTGGACTTGCGAGTACAATCCAATGATGACTGATAAGTATAGTAATAGATAAGCAACTGTACCTGTCGCTCGAATCAAAAACCATTCAAACATCTCCAATTTACTCGCCTCCTCTCCAAACATCTCCGTATTTATTGATTAAAACGGCATGAGTGCCTTTTTCCTTTATCCATTCGGGGCCATCCTTTTCGCCTAAAAAAAGAATTGTTTTTGCCCAAACATCGGCTTCTAATGCGGTTGGTGCGGTAATTGTTGATGAAACAATCGTGCTTTCAGATGGATTTCCTGTTCTTGTGTCAATTAAATGGTGCTTCCATTCACCATTCACACGCCATTTTCGTTTCATTGAAGTGGATGTTGCGACCGCACCATTTTCCACCTTAATTGAAGAAATCATATTTGTTTTTCCAAAAGGATCCTCAATCCCGATGTTTAATGGCCGGGGCAAATTACCAAAAATCCGAATATCACCGCCAACATTGATAAATCCATAGCCAATCTTATTTAACAACTGAGCGGATTGATCGATGACCCAGCACTTGGCAATGCCACCAAGATCAATTTTTGAATGTAAACTAACAGTCTGTAATTCTTCATTAAGCGTATATGGTTGTGTATGGAAAGCAACGGAGGAACGTGTCGGTAATTCAATTTCACGATCCCTAATGAATTCGATAGATTTTTCATACCCATTGTTTTCGAGAGCATCTAACACACTTGGATTAAAAACGCCATCTGTTTCCAAATAAAACTGATATGCCTTTGTGAGAATGGAAAACATTTCGCTAGATACAGGTACTTCTTTTCCAACTTGTTGATTCATTCGTGATAGCTCGCTATCGGCACGAAACCTGCTGCACGTATCCTCTATCATTGAAAACTGTTTATAGATGGGCATCAAATCATTGGCATATAGTTCATGACTAATCGAAATTTGCACAATCGTGCTCATGGAATGGAAGTTGTATTGATACATTAGGTTCCACCTGTGGTTGTATCAAAGCCATGATGATGACCAGATTGACCGAACGATGGGACGCCGCCGTTTGAATATTGACCTTGCTGCTGATCACTGTTATCAAATGCCTGTCCGCCATTATCGAAATTATTACTTTCCCCTTGATCATTCTGATTATATTGTGAAGAACGATCATCACCCCAAGAACGATCAAAATCCTCCCCTTGTTGTGGATTAAAGCTGCCTGGCGACTGCTGATTTGCATTATTATCAGATTGCTGTCCCTGGCTTAATGTCATTTGATTGTCTGTTTTATCACCGTTAAATATCCCAAGATATGAAACCATCCCAGCTACTAGAGCTAAGCTGCCAAAACTGACACCCCAAGAGATTTTTTGTTTTTTATCCATTGCAAAAGCTCCTTTCCATTTGACCTCAAAAAGAAGTGTACAAGGACAATCTTAAAAAAATCTTAACTTCCTAATTTTTAAAATTCTGAAAATAGGTCAATAATGATAGAAAAAAGAGAGGGAGATAAAAGTGATACAGGTTAAACTATTTGATCGGGAGCATGAAAAGGATTTGGAAAAGGAAATGAATCGGTTTTTAAGAGGGATTGATGAAAAAAGTCTTTTAGATATTAAATATAATGTTGCTGCGATGGCTGAAGAGGAAGAAGAAGAGCAGATATATTGTTTTTCAGCGATGATTATTTACAAGGCCTGATGGTTACATCAGGCCCGATTTTTTGAAGTTAGGGCAGAATTCGTCCCGGCAAGTCTGCCAGTCACAAGGGCAGAGGTGATATTATATCCGCCAGTATAACCGTGGACATCAAGAATCTCCCCGCAGAAATACAGCCCATTCATTAATTTTGAACCCATTGTTTGTGGTTCGATTTCTTTAACAGATACACCGCCCCCTGTCACAAATGCTTTATCGAGCGGCAGGGTGCCATTTACTTTAATAAGAAACTGCTTGCAGCTTTTTGTAAAACTGCGAATTTTTTCATTTGAAATCGTGCCACCCTGTTCAGCTGGGTCAATCCCGCTATTTTCTAATAAAAAGAGAAGATATCGCTCTGGGACCAGTCCTTTTAGCGTATTTTTGATACTTCTTTTAGGCTCATTTTTTACAAGCTTGACGATTTCTTGAAAAATCTCTTCTTCTCGTTTGTCAGGCAGAACATCGAGGCTCATCGTCACTTCTTTAAGCTTCCACTTTTTCATCGCTTTGACAACAAACTGACTGCAGCGAAGAACGGCCGGCCCGCTGATGCCAAAATGAGTAAACAGCATATCCATTCGATGCGTGATAATTGGCTTGCCTTTAGGATTCATCACGGATAAGTTAATGTCTCGTAATGAAAGTCCTTGAAGTGTTTTATCTTTAATAAAGGGTTCATTAGAGGTAACAGGGACTTCCGTTGGGAATAAATCTGTAATCGTGTGTCCCGCTTTTTCTGCCCATGCATAGCCATCACCTGTCGAGCCTGTATGTGGGACGGACTTTCCGCCGACTGCAATGACAATCGATTTTGCGCTAATTTCTTGCCCATCCTTTAACAAAACGCCAGAAACATGACCATCTTTATACATGACATCAGCAACGGGACTGTTTTGGAAGACTTTTACTCGGAATTTCTCCAATTGTTCTAAAAGCACATCGACAACCGATTGGGCTTTGTTCGACACCGGGAACATCCTCCCATGATCCTCTTCCTTTAATTCAACTCCCAGTTTTTCGAAAAATGCGATGATATCTTCATTACTAAAAATCGAAAAGGCACTATATAAAAACTTTCCGTTTCCCGGAAGGTGTTTAATAATTTCTTCAATCGGCAGGCGATTGGTAACATTGCAGCGGCCGCCGCCCGAAATGGCAAGCTTCCGTCCAAGCTTGTCTCCTTTATCAATTAACAGCACCTTCACACCTTTTTCACCAGCAGCAATGGCCGCCATTAATCCGGATGGGCCGCCGCCGATAACAATAACATCGTATTCCATATTTCCACCAACTTTTTATTAATTCGTCACTTCATTATAAACATTTCTTGTGAAAATAAAACGAAAACCGGGGGATTCTTGAGAAAAATTACATGGTTGTGAGTAGCGTCTGAGAGAAAGAAGTTGTAAACTACTAATAGTGTGCAAAAAAAGTCGAATTTTTTCTTCGGGTAGGAAGGGATTTTATGCAATCTAAGCTTTTAAGAGGAACCTTTATTTTAACGCTGGGTACCATTTTATCAAAGGTGATTGGCTTAATTTACGTTATTCCATTTTTTCAAATTGTCGGCAGGGAAGGGACAACGCTTTATCAATTCTCCTATGTTCCTTATACCATTTTTATTAGTATAGCAACAGCAGGAGTCCCGCTTGCCGTTTCAAAATTTATTTCAAAATATAATGCCCTTGAGGAATATGCCGTCGGCAGGAAGTTGTTTAAATCCGGCTTAGTGATCATGCTGGCAACAGGGGTAATGGCCTTTTTGATTATGTATCTTGCGGCACCGACATTAGCGGAAATGAGTGTGGGTGATAAGAAGGCAAATTTAGATAATGTCACAACGGTTATGCGGGCTGTCAGCTTTGCGTTAATTGTTGTTCCATTTATGAGTCTCATTAGAGGATTCTTTCAAGGGCACCAATCGATGGGCCCTTCTGCACTTTCACAAGTCGTGGAGCAAATTGTCAGGATTGCGTTTACCCTTTTGGGGGCCTTCGCCGTCTTGCATATTTTTAATGGAAAAATGGTAACGGCTGTAAGTGTGGCTACGTTCGCTGCCTTTATTGGTGCCATTGGCGGATTAATCGTATTATTTTGGTATTGGTATAAACGAAAACCGTATTTAGACGAACTGCTATCACATGATAAGGGCACAATTGATATCTCCCTTAAGGATATTTATAAGGAAATTCTTATTTATGCTTTTCCGTTCGTGTTAGTTGGAATAGCTAATCCTTTGTTCCAGGCAATTGATCAATTCACCTTTAGCCAGGCGATGGAGGAAATTGGGAAAAAGAAATTTGCGGAAGCTTTCTTCTCTATTTTGAATTTTGAATCCCACAAAATTGTCATTATCCCAGTTTCTCTGGCAACAGGTTTTTCGTTAACACTTGTACCAAGTATAACGAGAGCCTTCGTTGAGGGAGAGGGAGCAAGCCTAAACCGCCAGTTAAATCAGACCTTTCAGGTACTGCTATTTTTAACATTGCCTGCAGCTATCGGTCTTTCGTTGTTGGCAGAACCTGTCTATACGGCATTTTATCAGCATGATTTAATAGGTACTGAAGTATTAAGGGCATACGCACCTGTAGCCATTCTATTTTCCTTATATTCTGTCACCGCAGCTATATTACAAGGAATCAACGAACAACGGTTTACGGTGTTAAGTTTACTTGTAGGATTATTAATTAAATTAACTCTAAATATTCCGTTAATAAAATTGCTGGAAACACGAGGAGCGGTATTGGCAACGACAATTGGATATGTTGCAGCCATTCTCATCAACTTTATTGTGATTAAGACATATGCCCGTTATCCATTCCGCCTCGTTTGGAGAAGGAGCCTGCTAATTGTCATTTTTGCTGGATTCATGTGGGTGGGTACAGAATTAATGTATAAACTATTATTGTTATTCCTTTCTCCTTCATCAAAGATTGAGTCTGTGCTAATAATCATCATTTGTGCCGCTGTCGGCGCCGGAATTTATTTTTATCTTGGTTTAAAATCGGGGCTTGCCTCCCGCTTATTTGGGGAAAAGCTTGACAGGTTATTGGTAAAATTAAAGCTTTCTAAAAGGAGGGGAACGGCGTGAGAATTGATAAGATGCTCGCCAATTTAGGCTATGGCAGCCGCAAGGAAGTCAAGCAGCTGCTAAAGAGCGGTGCAGTGAAAGTGGATGACGTGGTTGTCAAAGATGCGAAGCAGCATGTCGATCCTGCTAATCAAACTGTAACTTTAAATGGTGAAGTGATTGAGTATAGGGAATTTATTTATCTAATGATGAACAAGCCGCAGGGGGTATTATCAGCGACAGAAGATAATTCTTGTGAAACGGTTATCGATTTATTGGAGATGGAGGATCAGGTGTATGAGCCCTTTCCTGTTGGCCGGCTCGACAAGGATACAGAAGGCTTGCTGCTCATCACCAATGATGGACAATTGGCACATCGTTTGCTTTCCCCTAAGAAGCACGTACCGAAGACGTATTTTGCTGTGATCGATCGTGAAGTGACTGAGGCGGATGTTGCGGCTTTTGCCAAAGGAGTAACATTAGATGACGGGTACGAAACAAAGCCTGGCGAATTGAAAATCTTAAAATCGGGTATCCGCTCTGATATCGAGTTAACCATCACCGAAGGCAAATTCCATCAAGTCAAAAGAATGTTTGAAGCTGTTGGAAAAAGGGTCGTTTACCTACAGCGGATTTCAATGGGGCCTCTGCCGTTAGATGAAACACTCGAGCTTGGCGAATACCGGGAACTAACAGAAGAGGAAATTGAGTTATTGAAAGAATACCAAGTGAAATAGAAAACTTTTTTGAAAAAGCAGCTATTTAGCTGCTTTTTGATATTCCTATTGATAAGCATTAATATTCAACAAATCTTGTAAATAACTATTTCAAAATTCCTTTTTTGCAATTCCTCGATTAACAGCGGTAGTGCCTTTTTGGTCTCAATCTTATCAGAATCGGAGTGCATTAAGATGATGTCGCCGTTACGAACGTTAGCAATGACATTGTTAACGATATTTTGGGAATCCTTTTGCGACCAATCCAGAGTATCGATTGACCATAAAACAATCGAAAATCCTTCTTGCTTGGAAATTGCAGCTACTTGTGCGTTTGTATCCCCATATAGTGTTCTTAGAAAAGCCGGTTCTTTACCGATTACGGACTGGATTTCCTCTCCGGCATCATCAATTTCTTTACGAGCAGCTTCTTTACTTAATTTCGTTAATTCCACATGATGATTGCTGTGGCTGAGGACTAAGTTTCCTTGATTAAATGCCTGTTTCACAACATCAGGGTGTTCCTTCACTTTATTTCCTAAAAAGAAGAAATTCCCCTTCACATGATAGGCAGCTAAAATATCAATGATTTCCGGGGTGATGGTTTGATCTGGGCCATCATCAAAAGTAAGGGCAACTTTCTTTTTATTAGGTCCATTAATTGAATGTCTTGGTTCACTTTATAAACATAAATAGTTTCATTGTTGTTGTCTTTCACTTCCGCAGGCTGCCCGAATTCTTTTACAACCATCAGGTCAGTAATCTCCTTCAAATCATTTGCATATGAGCGTACATCGAAAAGGTCTCCTGCCTTATTGTAGCCGAGAACAACATTTCATTTTCTGTAATAATTTCTTCCTCCTTCCCATAATCATAACAAATTTACCATTGTTTTTCGTAAAAATTAAAAAGGACAAAGCATGAAGCCTTGTCCTTTAGAGTGATATTATCTATTAAGCATTTAAGAAGGATTTCAACATCCAGTTATGTTTTTCGAGTTTACCCATGAGACCAAGGAACATATCACTTGTGACTTCGTCGTCATTTTGTTCTGCAACTGTCATCCCAGTTTTTAATTCATCAATAATTATTGAAAAGTCCTTGATTACGGCCTGAACCATTTCATCTGCCGTTAATTTATCATTTGTTTCTTTGATTGTTGCAAGCTGAAGCGACTCTTTTAATGTTGAGATAGGGCTGCCGCCATTTGCGAGTAATTGTTCCGCGAATTCATCGATTGTTGCTGCCGCTTCATCATATAGTTCTTCAAACTTTGCATGCAGGGTAAAGAAGTGCGGGCCTTTTACATACCAGTGAAACTGGTGTAATTTTGTGTATAAAACATTCCAGTTAGCAATTTGTTGGTTGATTACTTGTTCAATAGTCATTGAGCATTCCTCCTAATTTCTTATCTAAGTTAATTATAACACATATTATTTTATAATCAATATTTATTTATAATAATTATAAATAAGGTTAATCCTTTTCTATAAAAAAGTCATACCCGCTAATATTATGAATCCATAGCTTCGCATTTGACCCGTTTTGATTAGCAATCCATAGATCTCTGTGCGAATCTACAAGATCAGTGTATCGCAACCATGTTAATGTATTGACGGATGGTAGATATACCGGATTATAATCACCAAAGTCCTTCGGCGGATGAGAAATTTGAGATTGCTTTGGTTCCCCAATTTTTATCAAAAATAAGGAAGGGTCAGGCCGCTTCATGGCATCATTAGACCACGCACTTTCTTTAACCCTTGAAACGATTAAAGAATTATCATCCGTCCACGTAAATCCGAGTTCCGCGAACTTTGGCGGTGTAAGGCTGATGGATTTAAAAGCAGGAAGATCAGTAACTTTCATATCCTTATCTTTAAAGCCAAAGACTATTCTGCCGCCACCGGCAATATAGCCTAAACGATCTTTGTGAAATGCCCACTTTACAATGGAATCCCCATTTATTTCATCGATTGGCTCAAAATTTTTACCATCTGACGAAATTACGCAAACCAAATTACTGTCCATTGACCAGGAAGCTGTTGGACTGACCACAAAGGAGATCCACTTTCCATCAGGGGAGAATTGGAATTTATAGGCATCGATCGCCAGTAAGCTGATATTCCCTTTTTTTAGTTCACTTGGAATGGTATAAAGTTTCTTCACATTTTTTGTTAGACTGGTGGTTTTAGATAAATCCCTTTCAAGACCGATTTGAAAAAGAACCGGATTTGTCCAGCCGTCTGGTCTGAGGTTAGCACCCGAAGCTGTAATAAAAGAGCGGCCATCAGGATACCAGCTATAATCTCCGACACCTAATGCAATATTATAAAAGTGTTCAAGGTTGGAAACATTCAGGACACCGCCGCTTTTAAAGGCAAGAATATTCTCTACTGGCGACCATTTAGGGTTGTTTCCGTCAATGGTAATCTGTTTGTGCTTTTTTGTTGCGAGATTGTACACCCATATTTCTGTCTGGAACTCAGTGTTCGGATTAAGTTTCTTTTTTGCTTCAACTTGATAAGCAATCCATTTTCCGTCATGTGACCATTGGGGAGGATAGTCATACCTTGCTGCCTCCTTCGTTACTTTTTCTTCCTTGCCATTTATTTTTGTCCAAAGAAAGCCATCCCTGACAAAAGCAACCTTTACATTATTCTCATTAACGGGCTCCGCAGTCACTAAGCCGCTTGGCACCAATATTAGAAAAATAAATAAAATACAAAACTGCCTTTTCATCCTTTCACCTCCTCAAAGAAGACCTTCAATTATTTTCCTCAAGAGGGCGGGAAATATGATGAAATTAACTTCTTTTTGAAAAAATAAGTAACCGAGTATAACAATGGGTACTATAAAGGCTAAATAGGTTTTAGGATACGAAGGGGGAAGAAAACATGAAGCTTACACATGAGGAGGCCATTGAGTTACATGGCTTTAATAACCTGACGAAGTCGTTAAGTTTTAATATGTACGATATTTGTTTTACACGAACGAGGGAAGAGCGAGAAGCATATTTAAAATATATTGATGAAGAATACAGTGGAGAAAGATTGCAAAAAATTTTAAGGCATGTTTCTGATATTATCGGTGCCCATGTATTAAATGTAGCCAGTCAGGATTTTGAGCCGGCGGGCGCGAGTGTAACAATGTTGGTGTCAGAGGGACCTGTCGCTAATGCCCCGTCAGAATCATTCGAGGAATCCCCAGGACCGCTGCCTGAATCAGTGGTGATGCAGCTGGATAAGAGTCATATTACGGTGCATACCTATCCGGAATTTCACCCCGATGAAGGTATCAGCACGTTTCGGGCGGATATTGATGTCTCTACCTGTGGAGAAATATCGCCGCTTAAGGCTCTCCATTATTTAATCCGTGCATTTGAGACCGATGTCATGACAATTGATTACCGTGTCCGCGGCTTTACAAGGGATAAAACGGGGCACAAGCTTTTTATTGATCATGAGATTAACTCGATTCAGAATTATATCCCGGAGGACGTCGGTGAATTATTTGATATGATTGACGTCAATGTCTATCAAGAGCATATCTTCCACACAAAGTGTAAGCTGCGCGAATTTGATTTAAATAACTATTTGTTTGGCTATACAAAAGATAAGTTAACCCCGGATGAGCATATTGAAATCACTGAGAGATTAAAGCTTGAGATGGATGAAATCTTTTATGGAAAGAATATTGTACAATGAAAGAGCGCAGATCAATCAGCGCTCTTTTTGGGCGTGAATTATCCATTTAATAAATGATGAAGCATTCTACTTTTATCATCAAAAAATTGTTTCATAATCCGATAGTGGTTTGTTTCTTCAAGTGTGCTCTCCCTCATTCCATCTTCGGTAAATTCAAAGATTTTTGCATCTGGATATGCCATGATGATTGGGGAATGGGTTGCGATGATAAATTGGGAATTTTCGTTAATCAGGTCATGAATTCTCGTTAGCATCGACATTTGCCTTAGCGGTGAGAGCGCCGCTTCAGGTTCATCTAAAATGTATAAGCCATTTCCGCCAAAACGATGCAGGAATGTAGCAAAAAAAGCCTCACCATGTGACTGTTCGTGCAGGGATACTCCGCCAAAGGAATCAATAATTGGCCGGCCTCCGCCTTGCTTATCCAATTCCTCAATATTAGATGCCACATTATAGAAACTTTCCGCCCGCAAGAAAAATCCATCCCTCGGTTTATCAATTCCTTTTATAACTTTAAGATAATCCCCTAGCATCGAATGAGAATCATATGTAGAAAAGTTGAAATTAATAGATCCACCTTCTGGATTAAACCCTAACGACACAGCAATTGCCTCAAGTAAAGTCGATTTACCCATTCCATTCTCACCAATAAGAAATGTTACATTAGGATGAAATGAGAGTTCGTCCAATGTCTTCAAGATAGGCAGATTGAAAGGGTACTTATTAAAAGAAGGGATTTCATCTCTACTCAATTTGATACTTCGTATATATTGCGTGTTTAACATACTTTTTTTCCTCTCTTATTTTTATCTATTGTAACATATTGCCAAAATAGAGCTGGAAGTTATCGATTAAAGCATATTTTGATAGCCCATCCCATACATTGAAATGACTAGATGATGGGGGGATGACTATGCAATTTTACTATGGCCCGCAAATGCCGCTGCGGATATTAGATGAAGCAGAATTTTGGAAGCACCAAGAAGAGGAACACACGGTTGTCATCCGAGAGCTGGTGTCAGGGCTTGAGCCAGAATTTGTCGATGCCTTAAAAAAATGGGAGCAAGCACTTGGGAAAACACACAAGCAGGTTGTCAGTTTCATTGAATCCGTAATTCGCTCCGGTTCACAGGTATCGGATCAATTGTATCAGCAAGTGCTCCAACTCGTATCTTATTGCCTGGAGGAGAGTGAATCGTTTATTCAACTATGTGAGCAAATAAAAACACATAGCCAAGCGGTAAGCAGCAATCATACCGCAAAAGTGGTATTAAATCACATCATTCGTGAATCCGAGTACTTTGTTGGAATCGCCCGAGCGTTGTTATCCAGCGGTCAATAGACAAAATAGTTGAATGAAAAGCGATTTTTACGGTGACTTTACTTAATGTAGAGTCACTTATTTAATGCTTGACATGAAACCAAATGGTGTTATATTATTTTAAAGTGAAACCAAATGGTTACATATTTATAAGATGAAGAGGAGCTATTAAAATGGAAAATCAAACACAAACATTACCGGATATTAGACATACTCTAGTATACAATGCACCCATTTCGAAAGTTTGGAATGCTGTTGCGACATCAGAAGGCCTAGCTGCCTGGTTCATGCCGAATGATATGGAGCCGGTTGAAGGACATGAATTTCATTTAAATGCCGGTCAATTTGGGATGTCACCATGTAAAGTAACGAAAGTCGATCCGCCTAATAGCCTTTCATTTAAGTGGGGAAAAGATTGGACACTGACGTTTGAATTAAAAGAAGTGGAAGGAAAAACAGAATTTACGATGATTCATTCCGGCTGGGATGCAAACAAAGTTACTGAGTTTGGTGCTCCGCACACTCCAATTCGCGACAATATGAATCAGGGCTGGGCAGGTCTTGTGAAAAAATTGCAAGGATATGTTGAGGCATAAATGGCTGCAACTCCCGCAAAGCATGATGTCTTTCAGGCAATTGCCGATCCAACTAGGCGAAAATTGCTGAAACTTCTAAGTAAAGAAGAGATGCCTGTTACTGCGATTTGCGGACACTTCCCGATGACCCGGACGGCCGTTTCTAAGCATCTCCGAGTATTAGCTGATGCCGGGTTGGTCAAAGAGCGGAAAGTCGGCCGGGAAACAAGGTACAAGCTAGAGCCGGAACCACTAGTTGAATTAAAAGACTGGCTTCAGTATTTTGAACTATTTTGGGAAAATAAGCTGACCGCCCTAAAACGGTATGTGGAGTCGGATGAAAAGGAAAAATAAATGACCAGAGCAACAAATGCTAATAAAAAACGGCCGGCAAAAATTTGCCGACCGTTTAAGCAGTAATCTTATTAGCCCCTGTCTTTCGATTAAAAAAAGAAAGAATCATGAGAAATCCAATTGTTATGATACTAACTGTGGTTCCAATTACATTATTAGGATTGAATAAAAATCCAATGAAGATGACGCTTAAGGAAACAATTGCGAAAATGGTTGTATAAGGGAACCATTTTACCCGAAAGGCAGGCTGAGCTTTGTAGAGCGGACGCAGCTTTAACTGTGCCGCACAAATGCTGATCCAAATGATCATGACGGTAAATCCAGGGATGGTCATAAGATAGCTGATAACCTCGCTCGGCGTTAAGTAAGCCAAGAATACACCTGCTAAAATACAGGCACTTGTAATCATGATTCCTGTTAATGGAATCCCCTTACTTGAAACCCTTCCTAATCCTTTCGGTGCCACACCGCTTTGGGCCATTGAAAACAATGTCCTTGATGTCGCATAAATACCGGAATTGGCGGCCGAAAGTACCGCAGTCAAAAGTACAAAATTCATAATATGTGCTGCCCCAGGCAGTCCCGTACTGCTGAACACCTGTACGAAAGGGCTGTCAGCACCAGAAACCTTGTCCCAAGGCATCATGCCGCAAATAATAAGAATTGGAAAAATATAAAAGATGATGACACGCCACACGGCAGATTTAATAATTTTCGGCAATACGCGTTCCGAATCTTTTGTTTCGGTTACAGCTACCCCGATTAATTCGGCTCCGCCATATGAAAACATCACAACTAAAAAGGCACTGAATGTACCGCCCAAACCATGCGGGAAAAATCCGCCATGTGCGGTAAAGTTCGACAATGGATCCTCAACAGTGCTAGGAATCAAACCCAAAAGAAGGAAGCAGCCTAAAATAATAAAAGCTATTAAGGCAATAATTTTAATGCCGGCGAACCAGAATTCAAGTTCACCGTAGTATTTTACTTGAAATAAATTGATGCCTACAATAATTACGGCACATAGTAAACTTAACAGCCATAACGGAATCTGCGGGAACCAGAATTGCAGAAAACTCCCCGCAGCTAATAATTCAACCACCGTTACAATGATCCAATTAATCCAGTAAAGCCATCCGACGAGAAACGATACTTGAAACCCAAATGCTTTATTTACGAGATGTTGAACATTCATATTTGGAAAAGCTATTGCCATTTCCCCTAATGCCGCCATAATAATAAATAGCAAAAGCCCGCCAATTAAGTAGGCAATAACGACACTGGGCCCGGCAATATTTAGCGTGTCAGAGCTGCCTTTAAATATCCCCGTTCCAATCATACCCGCCAGGGCAATGAATTGAACATGCCTTGGTAATAGCCCCTTGTGTAAATTCTGATGGTTATTCTCCATGATGTCCCAACCTACTTTTCTATTTTACTTAAACGCTTTTAAGCGCTAAAGAATTCTTATACTAATATATCATATTTTTTAAACCTGTCAATTGGAGTAATCGCTTACAATCCCTAAAAAAACAAAAGCACACGGTTGTGAATCCCGTGTGCTTTCTATGCGTAAGTCTCTCTATTTTGTGTTATGATGACATCTTCACTTTCTTTTGTGTAGTCGTCCATTTTCCGCGGCTTGGGCTTATGACCAAGTCATTATAGGCTAAGACATTTAAATCTCGTTGTATGGTGCGAGGAGTGATACCAAATTCCTCTACAAGTTCTTGCGTCGTGACAGTGCCGTTATTACGAATAAACATGTAGATACATTTGATGCGGTTTAACATCCGGTTAGTTGAAGGTTTCAAAGAACCACTCCCTATCCTTTTTTAAAACCAAGTCTAATCCCTCTACCGACAGCCTGTTTGAAGATTACTCTTCAAGAATATGTAGTTTTCTTTTCCGCGCAGCCATCTCCTTTTTTAGGATGGATCATGAAGTGAGTACCTAGATGTCATACATCTAACCTTATTGTACCCACAATTTCTGAAAATTTCTACCACTATAGTGAAAATCACAAAAAAATCTTCAAAGTTTTCTGTTATTGTTCGGCTTTTTGCCTCCTTTATCATTCTCTTACTATAGATTATGGCTTTAGGTGTTTGGTTTATGATGAATTATTTGAATTTTTAGTTAAAATATTTAATTTAAGCTTGTTCATCCGTTTGGAATGTTAATTGCTAAGATAATTGGAGAAATGATATTGTTAAAGAAGCACATACATATTAGGAGGTTATTCAAATGAC
This sequence comes from Bacillus sp. S3, assembly GCF_005154805.1. Taxonomy (GTDB): domain Bacteria; phylum Bacillota; class Bacilli; order Bacillales; family Cytobacillaceae; genus Neobacillus. The sequence continues at coordinate 3,838,872 of NZ_CP039727.1, read as the reverse complement.
TGAAATTAATTGGATGGGTGAAGTAGAAAAAAGAAAAGATGCCCTAATTAAGGACACGCAAGGATTATTACATATTAAAAGTATTTTAGATGAGGAAAATACTACTGATGATGCCCCGCTTGGACAAGGGGTGAAGGAAGCGCTTGATTTCATGCTTAACTTGGGTGAAAAAGATGGATTTACTCCAAAAAATGTTGGCAATCTTGCAGGTCACCTTGAGTTTGGTGAAGGAGAAGAACTACTGGGAATTCTCTGCCATGTAGATGTAGTGCCAGAGGGTGATGGCTGGACAAGTGATCCGTTTGGAGCAGAAATTCGTGATGGGAAAATCTATGCCCGCGGTGCACTGGATGACAAGGGTCCAACAATGGCTGCGTATTATGCCATGAAAATTGTGAAAGAACTTGGCTTACCGCTGAAAAAGCGTGTCCGGATGATTATTGGTACTGACGAAGAAAGCAATTGGCGCTGTGTCGAGCATTATTTTAAGCACGAAGAAATGCCGACTTTAGGGTTTGCCCCAGATGCTGATTTCCCGATTATTAATGCCGAAAAAGGAATTGCTGATTTTGATATGGTACAGCATGGGTCACTTGAGAGCTCGGATGAGGCCAATTTAAAGGTGGTAAGCTTTGTTTCCGGAAAAAGGTATAATATGGTTCCGGATCATGCTAAAGCCATCATCCTTGTAAAGGAACATCAAGATGAGGTGGTACAGCAATTTATCGCTTTTATGAAACAAGTGGAGTTGGAATATAATTACCACGCTCAGAATGAGGAACTGATTTTCGAGGTAATTGGTGTTTCTGCACACGGAATGGAACCGAGAAATGGAAAAAATGCCGGCTTGTTCTTAGCGGAGTTTCTTTCTAAGCAGTCCTTAGATGTAAGAGCGGCTCAATATTTCCAATTCGTATCGCGGTATTTCTTTGACGATTCAAGGGGTGTAAACCTTGGTGTGGCCTTTTCAGATGAAATTTCTGGTGAATTAACGATTAACCCTGGAAAGCTGAGCTTTACACCTGAAGCAGGCGGAAGGATCGGAATGACATGCAGATACCCGGTTACAAGCAAAATGGAAGAAACCAAGGCGAAACTAGATGCACTAATACCAAATGAGGGCTTTAGGATTGAGAATTTTTCAGACTCAAAACCACATCATGTCGATGAACAGGAATTCCTAATTCAAACCTTGAAAAAAGTATATGAAGAGCAAACAGGGGAAAAAGCGGAATTAATTGCAATTGGCGGTGGGACTTATGCACGTTCACTCAGCGCTGGAGTCGCCTTTGGTCCATTATTTCCAGGAAGACCGGATATCGCCCATCAAAAAGATGAATATATGTATATAGAAGATTTACTCAAAGCAACAGCCATTTACGCACAAGCCATTTTCGAATTAGCTAAAACAGAATAAATAAAAACGGAAAAAGACGTAGCTTTCGGACCCCCTTCGGCTCGTCTTTTTCTTTACAAAAAAAATCAGCCATTCTTACGTTTGATAAGGGATACAATTCGGAAAAAATAGACTAAAATTAAGTAAAGGACTGAACCATACAATGGATCAACGAACCCATTTTTTCTTTGCCGTAAAAATTCCTAATGTAGCGAAAGAAATCATCAAAGATCATATTGGGAGGATGAAGGGGGCCCTTCCTTTTGGCAGATGGGTACACCATCAGGATCTGCATATTACCTTGGCCTTTTTAGGTGCTGCTGATCCTGAAAAGTTGGCTGCTGCAGAAGACAACGTGAAAGAGGCTTTAAGGGATGCCCATGCATTGAAATTGAAAATTAATAAACTTGGAGTTTTCGGCCGGGAAGATGCGCCACGTGTTTTTTGGGCGGATACTGAGGAGAACAGTGAGCTGAGAGAAATTAGACAAAAGGTTTTCTCAGCCTGTGTGAAGGCGGGCTTTCAACTGGAAACAAGACCATTCCGTCCGCATATCACATTAGCAAGGAAGTGGATGGGAGACGAGTCCTTTCAGCTGGGGCAGCTAGAAATTTGGAATGAGTTACAGCCTGAACCGCTTCCCTTTCAAGCAAATGAGGTTGTTTTATATCAAACACATCTTAATCAATCGCCAAAATACGAAGCAATAACACTTTACCCATTACAAACATAAAAGGTTGGTCATATGAAGCAAATTTTCTTAATCATTAATCCAAAAGCAGGGAACGGCTACTGCCTTAAAATATGGGAGAGAATTGAAAGTCAACTAATGATGGAACAAATACCCTATCAAGCATTTTTTACTGAATATTCCGGACATGCTAAAAAACTAGCCCGCCAAATTGCTGCAAAGAATCAGGAGCAAAAACTGATTATTGCTGTTGGCGGGGACGGAACTATAAACGAAGTGTTGAATGGGGTTGTCAAAGAAAAGCATATCACCCTCGGCTTTATTCCCGGTGGTTCTGGCAATGATTTTTCAAGGGGTTATCACATTCCTGCGGATCCGCTGGAAGCGTTGAACGTGATACTTCGACTGAGGAAGCAGAAGGCATTGCCAGTCGATATCGGGAAAGTGACGAATGCGGAAGCTGGGGATGCAAGAGAGCACTTTTTTATAAATAATATGGGTGCCGGATTCGATGCCGTAATATCCTATGAGGTGAATCAATCACGGATAAAGGCATGGTTGAATAGGCTTTCACTAGGCAGGCTGGTTTATGTTTATTTTTTGATAAAAAAATTATTTACTTATAAAACAACTACAATTGATTTATCAATTGACGGGAATAAGCATATATTTGAACAAACATGGTTTGTAACCATTTCTAACCAGCCTTTTTATGGCGGCGGGATGAAAATTGCTCCAAATGCTGTGCCGGATGATGGGACTTTTGACATTACCGTTGTCCATCAGTTATCACGACTGAAGCTGCTCCTTGTTTTTATAAGTGTTTTTTGGGGAAAGCATATCCATTTTAAAGAAGTAAAAACCTTTAGGGGAAGAGTTATTTCGATTCAGTCCCCCGCCTCTTTATTTGTTCACGCAGATGGGGAACATATTGGCAGCACCCCACTAACAATCCGCCTTCAACCGAAAATTTTGAAGGTGTTAACAAGAAGACGCGGAACGGAAGAAATTAATCTGAAGGAGAGGGATTCGAATGATTTCTGCTGATAGGAAGTTTCTTGCCTACTTAGATGAAATGAATATCATTACGATTCTTCTTCCGCATTCCTATCATCATGGCCAGTCATCTTCTTTCTATATGATGGCTGATGCTGTGAAGACACCACTGCAAATCTTAAAGCAGACCGAAATAGAACATAATCATAAATATATTTGCCAGTTTAAAGGAGATATTGCATTTGGACAGCAATATTGGATTGTTGATGAACATGGAGGGAAGACGGATCTCCAAATCGGGGCCGTGATTAGAACGGAGGCATTTGATGAAGCGTTCTATTATGATGGCAATGATCTCGGGGTGACCTTTCAGGGGGGGCAAACTCAATTTAAGCTTTGGGCCCCGACCGCGACAGGAGTCAAATTAAAATTACGCCCGCCGGCGGGCCAGTATTCGGAAATTGTCAAGATGAGACGAGAAGATCGAGGTATTTGGTCTGTTGGGGTCAATCGTGATTTAGACACTTTCCAATATAGCTTTTTGGTCTTTGTGAATCAAGAATGGCGGGAGGTAGTGGATCCATATGTCAAGGCGGTAACAGCCAATGGAGAGCTGGGAGTTATTGTGAACCTCGAAAATTCAAACAGGCCTAGACATGATTTACCGCCAATCGAGCACCCTGTCGATGCCATTATTTATGAAACACATATAAGAGATTTTTCCATCCATAAAAACAGTGGAATCCAGAATAAGGGACTATACCTTGGAGCAGCGGAACTGGACACGAAAGGGAAAGATGGCAGTTCCACGGGGTTAACTTATTTGAAAGAATTGGGTATCACCCATATTGAATTCCTCCCCTTCCATGATTTTGCCGGTGTCGATGAATTGCATCCAAATAAAGACTATAACTGGGGCTATAATCCTCTCCATTTTAATGCTCCCGAGGGAAGTTATGCTACAGACCCATCTGCCCCTTATTCACGAATCAATGAGTTAAAGAAATTAATTGATCAAATTCACTCAAGCGGGCTCCGTGTCATCATGGATGTGGTGTATAATCATGTCTTTATACGTGAGAATTCATCGTTTGAAAAGGTGGTTCCCGGGTATTATTTTCGTCATAATGAAATGGGGCTGCCATCAAACGGTACAGGTGTGGGAAATGATATCGCCTCAGAACGAAGAATGGTTAGAAAATTTATTGTTGACTCCATTCGCTATTGGATGGAAGAGTATCATATAGATGGCTTTCGGTTTGACCTTATGGGAATTTTAGATGTGGAAACAATGATGGAGGTGAGGAAAGCGTGCGATAGTATCAAGAAAGGCTCGCTTATCATTGGTGAAGGATGGAGCTTGAATACACCACTTCCAGTTGAACAAAAGGCAACCATTGTCAATCAGGCAAAAATTCCGCAAATTGGCCAGTTCAATGATAAATTTCGTGACACCATTAAAGGGAGTACATTTAATTTGTTTGCAAAAGGGTACGCATTAGGGAATGAGCATCACCTGGATGCTGCTATAGATGTAATAACAGGAAGTATCGGCTTGACTAAGAAAGGATCTCGGCTTTTTAATGAACCCAGCCAATCTGTGAATTATGTTGAATGTCATGATAACCATACGCTGTGGGATAAACTTCAAGCCTGCTTTCCTGATCAGGAGCCTGAGATCTGTATGAGATACCATCGTCTTGCGACAGGTATTGTTATTTTATCTCAAGGTATACCATTCCTTCATAGCGGACAGGAATTTTTCCGTACAAAACAAGGAGAGGGAAACAGCTACCGTTCTCCTGACTCAATAAACCAGCTTGATTGGGAACGCAAAATCCAATTTATCGAAAATGTGGAATATATTAAAGGTTTGATTCAAATTCGCAAAGCATTTTCGTGTTTCCGGATGCGAACGTCTGATGAAATCCGTTCCCATATTCATCCATTATCATTAACTGCTCCAGTGTTAGGCTGTCTGTATAAAATGAATAATAGAGAAGTTATTCTCATGATTAATCCTTCTAATAAGAAAAAAAATATTCACCTTCCAGATGGAGAATGGTCAGTGTTGGCTAATCATGAATATGCAGGAATTTCTTCCAAGGAATGTATGCTAGTGGGAGAAATTACGATGGAACCTATTTCTTTGAATGTTTTATTAAAAAAATAGTTTTTCAAGATGACTTGACGAAAAAAGGCAATTGGAGATAAAATTTATTAAGATGGCTATTGTGTGCAATGGTTTCAATAGCTTTTTTTTATTTAAAAAAAGCTATTGAAATAATGGTGATTAAATTAAAACCTTTCGGCAGCACAGGTTTTACCTCTTTAGTCTGGGGAAAAAGCCCAATAGAACGGCATAAATTGAAGGTGAGCAATTTTGGAACATTTACTAGGACAAGAGTGGGAAATTACCCCCGCTGGAGGCAAAACGGGAGAAGCCTTTTATGCGGAATATGAAGATCAAAGGCTTTTTTTAAAGCGGAATTCCTCTCCATTCCTTGCAGTACTCTCAGCAGAAGGAATCGTCCCAAAGCTAGTTTGGACAAAACGATTGGAAAATGGAGATGTAATCACAGCGCAGCAATGGCTTCCTGGCCGAGAATTAACGCCGTCAGAAATGAACCAAGATAATGTTGCAAGATTGCTTAAGAAAATTCATTGTTCGGAGCCAATGCTTGGCATGTTAAGCCGGATTGAACATTCACCCTTACTTCCGGAGCCTATTTTGCAATCGGTAATATCCGAATTGGATGATGAGGTTATTACCTTACCGGAATCACAGAAAGCAATGAGCTTTCTAAAAAAGGAAGCCATGCACATTTATTGCGATGAAAAAGTCGTTTGTCATGGGGATGTCAATCATAACAACTGGCTGCTCTCTGATGACAACCAGCTGTACTTGATTGATTGGGACGGGGCGATGATTGCCGACCCCGCCATCGACCTGGGATTGCTCCTCTATTGGTACATTCCTGAAAAAAACTGGCAGGATTGGCTTACACTCTACGGAAAAGAGCTGACAGACCATCTAAAGCTGAGAATGAAATGGTATGTGACGATTCAAACTTTATCTTCCATTCAATGGTATAAAAATAAGAACCGTCTGGAAGAAATGAATAAATGGATTCGGTTTATAAACGAAATCCTCTAAGGCGTTTGCGCTTTTCTTATGAAAATTGACCAATATCGCTTACCCATTGGGATAAGTTTTCTTGGTTTGATAAAATATGCTGGTCTAAATCGGCAGTCTGTGAACCGTGCTGGCTGTAATGGTAGACCTCCTGTAAGATGTTTTTCACATTTTGATCGACTTGAGTGTTGACCATCAGCGATTTAATTAAGCGTTCGAGCTGTTCACATTCTGCAACGGATCCGCAGCAGTCTGTTTGATGATTGTTTAAGATATCTTTCAATAATGTAACTTGGTCATCGTGACTTAATGGCATAAAAGCACACCCTTTCAGTGGAAATGAAAAAAAGAATTCACCTTAGGATGTGAATTCTTTTTCTATTTATGCTTTAACCTTTTTTCCATTAAATTTAGCTTGTCATGAAAATGGTCAGCATGTTATGTTTGGAAGGAAAATTTGATTAGGAGTGTCACAATGAGACTTAGACATAAGCCTTGGGCAAAGGAGAAATTAGAAGAGCATCCACAATTTATCGTCGCCAATCCCGAAATGCACAAAGGAAAATGGCATGAGGTTTTTGAAAAAGACCAGCCGCTTCATATCGAAGTCGGTACAGGAAAAGGTCAATTTATCACCGAGATGGCAAAAGCGAATCCCGGCATTAATTATATGGGAATTGAGTTATATGACAGTGTCATCGTAGCAGCATTGGATCGTTTAATTGAGGCTGATTTACCAAATGTAAAGCTTTTGAACGTCAATGCGGCTGATTTAGCAAAGTATTTTACTAAAAATGATGTGGATCGGGTTTACTTGAACTTTTCAGATCCATGGCCTAAAGTCCGCCATGAGAAAAGAAGATTAACGTATAAAGATTTCTTAAAACTTTATCAAGATATTTTGGTCGATGGCGGCGAAATTCATTTTAAAACAGATAATCAAGGTTTATTTGAATACTCACTCATGAGCTTTTCCGCTTATGGTTTATTATTAAAATATGTAAGCCTCGATTTTCATCAAAGTGGTTATGAAGGAAACATCATGACCGAATACGAGCAGAAATTTTCCGAGCAAGGCAATCGGATTTATCGCTGCGAGGTAAAATATCAAAACTAAACATATGGGCAGTTCAAATGATGAACTGTCCTTTTTTTGTTTCTTCAAAATTTAGACAATGTTAAAATTATAGAGAAATGAGTGAAATGGAGGAGATGGAGAATGGAGACATTAAAAGTTGGAAACGTTTTATTAACCTGGTTATCGGGAGGCGTAACAAACTTGGACGGCGGTGCTATGTTTGGCGTGGTCCCAAAGGGATTATGGTCGAAAAAGTATCCGGCAAATGAAAAAAACCAAATTGAACTGCCAACAGACCCTATTTTAATCCAGATGGAAGGGAAAAATCTTTTAGTCGAATCTGGCATAGGAAAAGGAAAATTAACCGACAAACAGTTAAGAAATTATGGTGTAACAAGAGAATCGGAGCTTGAGGAATCATTAGCTCAAGTTGGGTTACATCCTGAAATGATTGACTATGTACTAATGACACATTTGCATTTTGACCATGTTGGCGGCTTGACCAAGCTTGTGGACGGCAAGTATGTTTCAACCTTTCCAAATGCAAAAATTATTACTTCTCAAGTAGAATGGGACGAAATGCGTCAGCCTAATGTCCGTTCGAAAAATACATATTGGAAAGAAAATTGGCAGGCAATCGAAACACAAGTGATTCCTTTTGAGGAAAAGTGGAATTTCGGAGCCATTACAATGATTCATACAGGCGGACATAGTAATGGACATTCAATCTTGATCATCGAGGATCAGGGCGAAATGTCTATTCACATGGCAGACCTGATGGCGACACATGCCCATCAGAATGTACTATGGGTTATGGCTTACGATGATTACCCAATGGATTCGATTGCGGCAAAGGAAAAATGGCTGCCATTCGGTTTAGCAAAAAACGCCTGGTTTACCTTTTATCATGATGCTTTTTACCGGGCTGTTAAATGGGGACAGGATGGAAAAGAAATAGTGGAAAGCATTAAAAGAGAAAGATAAGATAAAAATAGCCGTATCATGATAATGCGGCTATTTTTATCTTTTAAACCAGCTCTTCTGTTAACGAACGCAGATCCAAAATGGTTCCGGTGGATGCATCCGCAATAAATTCGTATTGTTCATTTGCACCATCATTTTGTTTAGAAATGCCGCCTTTATAAACCTGATAGTTCAAATGCTGTTTTTGATACGGTTCAGCTGCCATATGAATCCATGAGCCGCTGATTGGCCCATGTTGTTTAAATTGCTTTTTTACATGCTCTAATACTTTTTCAGGTGACACTTTTGTTTTTTTGTTTAAGATTTCTTTTGTTACGTAGCCGCTGATTACCCCCGCTGCGGCACCAAGTAAAAATGACTTCCAGTTCATCTATTGCACCCCCAAATTTGGAAAAGATTACTTAAAAGGTATCTCTTCTCAGTATAACGTATTTGACTGGGAGAAGAAATTATTACAGAAAATGAAATGTTGGTAACCAATAAAAAGTTTCTGTAAAATGGAAATATACATAAATAGATTAAAAGGAGCCTTTTTATGAACGAACAGACCTTAAAGCTTTTTCAAACATTAACCGAGCTTCCGGGCGCACCCGGAAATGAACATTTAGTAAGAAAGTTTATGCGGGAACAATTGACTCCTTACGCAGATGAAATTATTCAGGATCAATTAGGCAGTATCTTTGGAGTGAAAAAAGGAGCGGGTGGTCCTGCAGTCATGGTAGCGGGGCACATGGATGAAGTCGGTTTTATGGTTACTGCCATCACTGATAATGGAATGCTCCGTTTTCAAACACTGGGAGGTTGGTGGAGTCAGGTTCTTCTCGCCCAGCGTGTTCAAGTTATGACAAAGAATGGCCCTGTCGTAGGTGTTGTTGGTTCAATTCCTCCGCATCTGTTAGACGATTCAAAGAAAAATAAACCAATGGAAATAAAAAATATGCTCATCGATATTGGCGCGGATAACCGCGAAGATGCAAAGCGGATTGGGATTAAGCCAGGGGATCCGATTTTGCCGATTTGTCCATTTACCCCAATGGCAAATCCAAAGAAAATCTTGGCAAAGGCTTGGGATAATCGGTACGGCTGCGGACTTGCGATTGAATTATTGCAAGAGCTAAAGGATGAAACATTGCCAAATACCTTGTATTCCGGGGCAACCGTTCAGGAGGAGGTCGGTTTACGAGGTGCGCAGACAGCAGCCAATATGATTAAACCTGATATCTTTTTTGCCATGGACGCAAGCCCGGCCAATGATATGACTGGTGATAAAAATGAATTTGGCCAATTAGGAAAAGGGACATTGCTTCGAATACTTGACCGTTCTATGGTAACCCATCGCGGAATGAGAGAGTTTGTTCTCGATACAGCAGAAACAAATAAGATCCCATATCAATATTTTGTTTCACAGGGTGGAACAGACGCAGGAAGGGTTCATTTATCTAATGAGGGTGTTCCAAGTGCAGTAATCGGTATTTGTTCGCGCTACATTCATACTCATGCCTCCATCATTCATGTGGATGATTACGCAGCGGCAAAACAGTTATTGGTTAAACTCGTCAAAGCATGTGACCAAACAACAGTAGACACAATTAAAGCAAATAGCTAATTAAAATGGAGGCACTAACCATGCCTCTATTTTGATGTTAAAAAGGAGAGACTATCATGAAAATCATCATCGGTTCAAAAAATCCAGCAAAAATTAATGCTGTAAAAAATAGTTTCGCAGACCAAGAAACAGAGTTTGTTTCACTCGATATTCCTTCTGATGTAGGCGAGCAGCCGTTTTCAGATGAGGAAACCATCCGCGGTGCCATCAATCGAGCTGTAGGAGCGTTAAAGCAAGGTAATGGAGACATTGGCATTGGACTAGAAGGCGGTGTCCAGGAAACGAGCCACGGGCTATTGCTTTGCAATTGGGGAGCATTAGCCGCTCATAACATGGAGCCGATTATTGCCGGCGGAGCAAGATTTCTTCTCCCCGAAGAAATTGCAGTAAGGCTAAGAGCCGGAGAAGAACTCGGTCCGGTTATGGAGATTTTTGCAAAAATGAAAAATGTTAGGAAACATGAAGGAGCAGTTGGGATTTTTACGAATGGCATGATTAATCGGGTTGATATGTTTACACATGTGGCGAATCTATTAGTTGGACAATATCGCTATCAACAAGGCAGTTAGGAAAAAAATCCTGATTTTTCGACAGCAAGAATCGTCAAAAAGTCTTGTTTTTTGATTATTTTGGAAGGTATGATGAAGATAGGACTTTATACATCTTGTAAGGAGGCGGAAAATCTGAATGAAAACTATTAAAATAATCACCATTTTTATGTTTGCGATTTTGTTAATAAGTGGATGCAACAATCCATCATTTAAAGAGGAAAGTAAAGCAGCCGTTAATACAGTAAAAACAACGTTTAATGAGAAGGAGAAACAAACAAATAAAAAAAGTGGTAAAATTCATTTTTATCTTCCAACAGGTTATAGCATAAAAGATCAATCTCCAAACAATATTATTTTACAAAATGGCTCTGAAATATTTATTCTTTTCATCAATCCGCAAGAGGAAAGGACCAGTGATGTCCTTTATAAATCTACTGTTGATCAATATGAAAAGCTCGATATCAATGAAACATTTAAGAATGACAATAAATATGGATTTTTAACCATTCAGCAGTTGAAGGATGACGACTTGAATGAAGTAACGATCGGTGTTGGCGGTGCCAAAATAACGACTCAAGTCAAAACTGGTAAGTTGAATGAGGATGCCAAATCGATGATGCAAATTGTCAATTCAGTGAAATATCCACAAGAAACGAAAGAATAATCCTACGTTAAGGATCGCATCATAACATAAAAGCTAATCTAAATTATGTGCAGATGATTGGACTGAAAAGCTGTGGGACTGTTATGATTTGAGAAGAATCTTACCAAAGAGTATATCTTCAATCGGAGGCGTTAAGTGTGAAAAATTTAGAGTCTATGGAGCAATTTGCACAACTTCGTGATGGATCCAAAACTATTTTTATGTTTTCAGCAAATTGGTGTGGGGATTGCCGTTTTATCGAACCGGTGCTGCCAGAAATTGAAGCTAAATTTACAGAATTTACGTTTATTCATGTGGACCGTGATCAATTTATTGATTTATGCCAACAAGTAGACGTATATGGCATTCCAAGCTTTATCGCTTATGAAAACGGAAAAGAGCTTGGCCGCTTTGTAAGTAAAGACCGTAAAACCCAGGAAGAAATTGAAGCTTTCATTTCAGGTTTAAAATAATCAAACGTGAACGCCCCTATCTTTTGAGATGGGGGTTTTTTTCATGTACAATAGGAGATACAGCTCCAAGAAATGGTGGGTTAAAATATGAAAATGGATAGTAAAAAAATGCGTCGTGCAATAGAGGAGCGCTTGGCCGGGAAAGACAGAGTAATTTCTTATGACCGGGAAAAAGATCAGCTCCGTATCGAAAGCGAAATTGTTAATAAGGGGATTACGGTTTCATTACCTGGAATCATAGCAAAATGGAATATAGAAAAAGATAAGGCGATTGATGAGATAGTTTATTACGTTGAAGAAGGGCTTCGGGCAATGGAGGATCCGATTCAGTTAACGGATCATGAGAAAAAGATCTTTCCTGTCATTCGCTCTGCTTCCTTTCCAACCGAAGCGGAAGAAGGTATTCCATTTTTGATGGATGAACATACTGCTGAAACTAAGATTTACTATGCCCTTGACATGGGGAAAACCTATCGGCTGATAGATGAACGTATTATGCAGAAGGAAGGATGGCTTCCAAACAGAATCAAGGAAATTGCCTTATTTAATGTAAGGTCGCTTTCAACCCCATTAAAAGAGGATCATGTGGCAGGAAATACCTTTTATTTCCTTAACACCAACGATGCATATGATGCCAGCAGGATCTTAAATAAGGGATTCTTAAATGAAATGGAAAAGCGGATTACAGGGAAAATGGTGCTTGCTGTTCCACATCAGGATGTATTGATCATTGCTGATATTCGTAATGATAGGGGCTATGATATTATTGCCCAGATGGCGATGAGTTTTTTCACGAACGGAAGAGTACCAATCACGGCTTTATCTTTTTACTACGAAGATGGGGAATTAGAACCGATTTTTATATTAGGAAAAAATAAGTGAAGAAGATCAGAAAAAGGATCACCTCAAAAAGTGGTCTTTTTTCATGAAAACGTACCGTATATATCCAATTGGAACATATTTCGACTCATTCTAAAGAATTATCTCGAAAAAATATCAATTACTGATAAAATAGAAAATAGTTTAAAAAGAAAGAGTGATAGTTTTGAGTTGGATCCAAAACTTTTTTCAAAAGTTTAAAAAAGATGAGGAAGAAGAGTATAACGAGGTAAGGATACATCCTCACTACCAGGAAACCCTTCCACCACAAAATCAAATTGATAGTTTAAAGGATTTGGACACGAGAATATCGTATCAATACCCTAAGGGCGGTAATCTTCCAGCTCGTCCGCCGAGGGTCCTTCAAAAGGATAAGCAGGAAAGCGTACGTCCAAAAAGAACAGCGCAGCTTCCAGAAAAACAAGGACGAACAGAAAAGCCTTTGGTAACGCCTGTAAAAAAAGAAGTGACGAATAAAATGAAGGAACAGGTGTCTAGATCAAGGGGACCGTTTCATCCAACTGAAATTCCTTCTCCTGTTTTTGGCTTTAATAGGCCAAAAAAGTCGGATACAATTGTGGAGCATGAATTGAGCCGTTTTTTACAAGAGGATTTTGAAAACGGGGTTGATCATCTTATTGAGGCTGATGTGGAAACTCCAGCTTCCGTAACAGAGATTCTAATTGAAACATCTTCTCCTGCGTTAGAGGAAATTTTTCAAGCTGAAGAAACCTTGCTTGAAGAACATGTGGAACAAGTTGAAGCAGTGGAAGAGTCTTTTCCTGAACCCGAACCTGAATTCGAATCCGAACCTGAACCGGAAACCGAACCCGAACTTGAATTCGAATCCGAACTCGAACCTGAACCCGAACCTGAAATTGTATCTGACCCAGAAATACCTGCCCAAAAACGTTCGAAGTTGCCATTCAATGTGATGATGCTAAAGCAGGATAAACAAAAATGGGAAGAGAAAAAGCGAACGAGGGAAATGGAACAGAAAGCTGCCGGAGAAAAAGAGAAAAAAGCGGTAGAAATAGTTAATCTGCTTATAAAACCTTTAGAAAATAATGAAAACGAAAGTTTGAATGATAGTACCTATATACTGCCAAAATCAAATTTATTAAACCCTCCGGTAACAGAGGTCCGTGACCAGGGATGGTTACTTGAGCAAGAAGAGCTTTTAAATCAAACATTGCGAAATTTTAATGTCGGCGCAAGTGTTGTCAATGTGACACAAGGACCGTCGGTTACACGCTTTGAAGTACAGCCAGAGCCAGGTGTAAAAGTAAACAAAATCACAAACTTAAGTGATGATATAAAATTAAGCCTTGCCGCAAGGGATATCCGGATTGAAGCGCCTATTCCGGGAAAACATACGATTGGAATTGAGGTGCCTAATCATAAGTCAAGACCTGTTCTTATTAATGAAATTATCGGGAGCAGTGTTTTCAGTGATTCTCCCTCACCATTAACGGCGGTTCTTGGTCTTGATATTGCCGGGAACCCTATTGTTACCGACTTGAAGAAAATGCCGCACGGATTAATCGCAGGTGCGACCGGGTCGGGAAAGAGTGTTTGCATTAACTCTATTTTGGTTAGTTTGATATATAAGGCCCGTCCAGAAGATGTAAAGCTATTATTGATTGATCCTAAAATGGTAGAGCTTGCACCATATAATCGGATTCCGCACTTAGTCAGCCCCGTGATCACAGATGTGAAGGCGGCAACAGCGGCGTTAAAATGGGCTGTAGATGAAATGGAAAGACGCTATGAGCTATTTGCTCATACAGGTGTTCGCGATATTGGCCGATTTAATGAACTGGCGATAAAGCATAAGCGCTACTCAGACAAACTGCCGTTTATTGTGATTATTATTGATGAGTTAGCTGATTTGATGATGATGTCCCCGGCAGATGTAGAAGAAGCAGTTTGCCGGATTGCCCAAAAGGCTAGAGCCTGCGGGATTCATTTGATTTTAGCTACGCAAAGACCATCAGTGGATGTCATCACCGGATTAATTAAAGCAAATATTCCTACCCGGATTGCCTTTTCAGTTTCTTCTCAGGTAGATTCTCGTACGATTATTGATATTAGCGGGGCTGAGAAATTGCTTGGCCGCGGCGATATGCTATTTTTAGAAAATGGCTCATCAAAACCAGTACGCTTACAAGGCACATATGTTTCTGATGAAGAGATTGATCTGGTTGTTGCCCATGTGAGAGAGCAGAGGGAGCCTGAATACCTGTTCGAGCAAGAAGAATTACTTAAAAAAGCGCAAGTTACGGAAGAGGAAGACGAACTATTTTTTGAGGCCTGTGAATTTATTGTTGATCAAGGAGGCGCTTCTACCTCAAGCTTGCAAAGACGGTTTAAAATTGGTTATAACCGTGCCGCACGGTTAATGGACCTGCTCGAAAAAAACGGCTATATTACGGGTGCCAATGGAAGCAAACCTCGTGACGTTTTGATAACAGCTGCGGATTTGGAGGCTATTTCCGACTAGTATATTTTCACTAAACCATTGTATTCTTTAGTTATTGGAACAAATAATAAAGTGGATATAAACTTCGAGTATGTAATTTATAAAGTAACAAATAGTTTTTATAAGAGAACAATGGTATAATAATTAAATGATTTTCATTAATGATAAATAAATCTTAAACGTTTTTGAGATTCTCAAGACAATTAGCAAATACAGACAGATGTCATATACTGTTTTACAGTATTACGTTTGGTTGGAGGTTCTTCTATGACTATTTACCATTTTGTAGGTATTAAGGGGTCTGGAATGAGTGCTCTCGCACAAGTTCTACATGATATGAAATTTCAAGTGCAAGGCTCCGATGTCGAAAAGCACTTTTTTACCCAGGATGCCCTAGAAAAATCGGGGATTACGATTCTTCCCTTTCAAAAGGAAAACATCAAGCCGGGATTAACCATTATTGCAGGAAATGCATTTCCTGATACGCATGAAGAAATTCAGGAAGCTATGAAGCTGGGACTTCCGATCGTACGGTACCATCGCTTTTTAGGCGATTTTATGCAAAACTTTATAAGCATTGCTATTACTGGTGCACACGGGAAAACGTCCACAACAGGACTGCTTGCACATACAATTGCAGGTGCAAAGCCCACATCCTTTTTAATCGGTGACGGAACTGGTAAAGGTGAAGAAGGTGCGGAGTATTTTGTATTTGAAGCATGTGAATATAGGAGACACTTTTTATCGTACTTTCCGGATTATGCAATCATGACAAATATTGATTTTGATCACCCCGACTATTTTGCCAATATTGATGATGTTTTTTTCGCATTCCAGGAAATGGCGGTCCAAGTAAAAAAAGGGATTTTTGCTTATGGTGATGATGAACATCTGCAAAAAATTCAAGCGAAGGTTCCCGTTCTTTTCTATGGATTTGGCGAAGAAAATGACTATCAGGCAAAAAATCTTGTCAAAACAACTAATGGAACGACCTTTGATGTTTTTATTCGCAATACTTTCTATGATACATTTTCGATTCCAACTTTTGGCGACCATAGTGTATTAAATGCATTAGCTGTCATTGGTTTATGTCATTACGAAGAAATTGATGTAGAAATAGTGAAGGAACATTTATTAACGTTCCAAGGTGTAAAAAGAAGATTCTCTGAAAAAAGTGTTGGTTCACAAATATTAATCGATGATTATGCCCATCATCCAACTGAAATTAAGGCAACAATTGAGGCAGCCCGGCAGAAATATCCAGACCGAAAAATTATTGCTGTCTTTCAGCCTCATACTTTTACACGGACACAGGCATTTTTAGAGGATTTTGCCGAAAGCTTGCGCCAGGCAGATCAAACCTATTTATGTGAGATTTTTGGCTCCGCGAGGGAAAATCATGGAAAGCTGACAATCCAAGATTTGCAGGAAAAAATTACCGGCGCTGAAATCATTTCTGAAGAAAATACTGCTGTATTAAACGAACATGACCGCAGTGTGATTATTTTTATGGGAGCAGGAGACATCCAAAAATTTCAGGAATCGTATGAAAAGCAACTTTCATAATTTATAAAAAGGATGCCGGCATTGCGCTGGCATCCTTTTCAATTATTTAAGATTTTCTGGATTCAATACTACTAATTCCGGCAATACAAATAAGCCATCTTTTCGAATTAATACATCATCAAAATAGATTTCTCCGCCGCCGTATTCCGGGCGCTGGATATTGACCATATCCCAATGGATATTCGAATGATTTCCATTAAAAGCATCATCATAGCATTGGCCAGGGGTAAAGTGGAAACTGCCGCAAATCTTTTCATCGAAAAGAATGTCTTGCATTGGAGTCAGGATAAATGGATTTACGCCAATCGCAAATTCCCCAACATAACGTGCCCCTTCATCCGTATCAAAGATTTTATTAATTCGGCTGGTATCATTGGATTCTGCTTCGACAATTTTGCCATCCTTAAATGTAAGCTTCACATTTTCAAACGTGAATCCTTGGTAGGGGGAAGGGGTGTTATAAGTGATCACGCCATTAACCGATTCACGAACAGGTGCAGTATAAACCTCGCCGTCTGGTATATTTAATCTGCCGGCACACTTAATCGCAGGAATATCCTTAATCGAGAAGTTGAGGTCTGTACCGGGTCCTGTGAGGCGAACCTTGTCCGTTCGGTTCATCAATTCTACAAGGCTGTCCATTGCTTGGTCCATTTGACTGTAATCCAGGTTACAAACATCAAAGTAAAAGTTTTCAAATGCCTCTGTACTCATTTTTGCTAATTGAGCCATGTTAGAGGTTGGGTATCTGAGAACAACCCATTTAGTTTTTGGAACACGAATATCACGGTGCACCTTTTTGCCAATCGTATTGCCGTGAATCTTCATTTTCTCATCCGGGACATCTGCATGCTCATTGATGTTATCGCCAGAGCGCAGGCCTATGTATGCATCCATTTTACTCATTACATTTGCTTCAAAATCGGCTATCAGGCTAAATTGTTCTTCTTGTGCACCTAATAGCAATGAACGGTCAACCTGATGGTCTTTTAAAAGTACAAAAGGGTAACCTCCTGCGGCATAGGCCTCATTGACAAGGGCAGTAACAAGTTCACGCTGCAGACCGAAGTTTTCAATTAGTACCTTTTCACCTTTTTGTAGCTGAACAGAATAATTAATTAAATTTTTTGCTAGTTTCTCGATACGAAGATCCTTCACACTAACGCCTCCAACAACAAAAATAACTTCCATTTCTATTGTACCCGAATCCAGCGGAAAAGTTGAAATGACAATAAACAGTTAGGACAAAATTTTAAATTTATAGCAGGAAAACAAGACAGAAATAGGGAAGTAGTATAAGATATTGAGCGAGGTTTATAACCTTATTGGATGGGTAATACATAATGATAGAATTAAGGCGGAGGTGCACGATGCAAATTATTTTATATTTAAGCGTAGCATTGATAGCAATTGCGTTTTTTGTGCTTGTCATCTACTTATCGACAACACTCAAATCACTTCAAGTTACACTGACTAGTGTTTCGAACACATTGACGGGCTTAGAAAAACAATTGGATGGCGTAACAACTGAAACCACGTTACTTTTACAAAAGACAAATGCCCTTGCTGAAGATATTCAGCAGAAATCTGAAAGTTTAAATAGTGTGGTGGAAGCCGTGAAGGATGTAGGCACTACTGTTTCACAATTTAATGGAACTCTTAAAAACATTACCAATTCTGTTGATCAACAGGTAGAAGAGAGTAAAGAGAAAATCTCACAAATTGTGCAATGGGGTAATATTCTTCTTGAATTAAAGGATAAGTGGCAGGCTAGAAAGCAATTAAAAGGGGAAGTAAGTTCACAAGAAAAACAAAGGGTAAGGGCTCACTAATAAAAAGGAGGTTAATAAAATGTCCAGTAGAGAATATGAATCAAGAGATACGAATCAAAGCCGCAATGAGGAGTCTTCTAATAGCTTTTTACTTGGTGCGTTAATCGGCGGTGTGGTCGGAGCCGCTGCGGCACTTTTCTTGGCTCCCAAGACCGGCAAGGAACTGCGGGTTACATTGAGTAATCAAGCAGGTTCAATTATGGACAAGTCTGGTCAATTGCGGGAAAATGTGATGAGTAAGGGTAATGAATTCATGTCTAAAACATCCTCGCTTTCGCAAGGAATCGTACAGCAATCTTCAGGCTTATTAAATAAGGTAAAGGGGAAATCCGCGAATTCAGAGGAAACAGTGGAAGAATCGGAATTAATCTACATTCCTATTCATAACTCAAAAGAAGCTTCAGAAGCCAAGAAGAAATCGATTAAACTCAAACCCCTTGACAGCAGCGAAATAAGAAGAAAATTAGAAGAGGCGCAAAAGGCTTTTGATGAAGAAGAGAGCAAGGTAAAAATTTAATTATTTGTGATAAAAACGGTGAAGTGATAAAATTACTTCACCGTTTATCTATTAATTGGAGGTTTTTACATGCTTGAAAAAATTGAGTCCGTTGAACAATTTGATCAATTAATTGCAAATGAAAGCAAATTTTACCTTTTGAAGCACAGTTTAACATGTCCAATTAGCCATGCAGCATATCAGGAGTATGAAAAATTCTCCAATGAAAATCATGGGGTTCCAACGTTTTATATAGCGGTTCAAGATTCACGACCGTTATCGAACGAGATCGCGGAAAGATTTCAGATTAAGCACGAGTCCCCACAAGCGATTCTCTTTGCAAACGGAGAACCATTATGGAATGCCTCACACTGGAAAATAACCAATCGTTCGTTAGCAAGTGCCAGCGGTGGAACTCAATAAAAACAATTAAAAAAATGAGGGTGAATAGTTCATCCTCATTTAATTATAAATTTAAGTGTGTGTTGATGAACAGATCGAGAAAATTAGCATATAATACTCTATTATAGATTGGTCGCTTTAGCACTTAAAAGCGTTTAATTGATAAAGAAAAAATTAGTGACAAGAGAATACATTTCAGCTATAATAAACCCTAATTATTAAAAAATTGAAAACTTTAAAACTTTATGCTTGTAAATCATCTAGTTATGCCAGAAAATACATCTATGTACTTAGGTGATAAATGATTTGCAAATGAAAGGACGGGGACGAATAATGACCAATAATGAATTGGATCAACTGAGGACACGGGTAGATGAACTTAACTTAGAATTGTTGAGGGTTATTAATGAAAGAGCTCAGCTTGTTCAAGAGATTGGACGAGTTAAAGGAAATCAAGGAGTGTATCGTTACGACCCAGTCCGTGAAAGAAAAATGCTTGAAGTGATTAAAGAACATAACGATGGACCGTTTGAAAATTCTACCATCGATCATCTTTTCAAAGAAATTTTTAAAGCAGGATTAGATTTGCAAAAAGATGATCATGAAAAAGCACTGCTTGTCTCAAGAAAGAAGAAGCCAGAAAATACGCTTGTTAACTTAAAGGGTGAAAATATTGGAGATGGAAAGCAGCACTTCGTTTTTGGCCCATGTGCTGTAGAATCATATGAGCAGGTAGCAACTGTCGCAAAAGCGATGAAAGAAAAAGGCTTAAAGCTATTACGCGGCGGTGCCTATAAACCAAGAACCTCTCCATACGATTTCCAAGGCTTAGGGGTAGAAGGCCTAAAGATTTTAAAGCGAGTGGCAGATGAATTTGATATGGCAGTTATAAGTGAGATTGTGAATCCAGCTGATATTGAAATGGCTATTGATTATATTGACGTCATTCAAATTGGTGCCCGCAACATGCAGAACTTTGAATTGTTAAAAGCTGCCGGTGCCGTTAAAAAGCCTGTACTGCTTAAAAGAGGGATTTCTGCAACAATCGAGGAATTTATCAATGCTGCGGAATATATTATGGCACAAGGAAATGGACAAATCATTCTTTGTGAGCGTGGAATAAGGACATATGAACGTGCAACAAGAAATACGCTTGATATTTCAGCGGTTCCAATTTTAAAACAAGAAACCCATTTGCCTGTAATGGTCGATGTAACCCACTCAACAGGAAGAAGAGATTTGCTGCTTCCTTGCGCGAAAGCTGCGATTGCTATCGGTGCTGATGGGGTAATGGCCGAAGTTCATCCGGACCCTGCCGTAGCCCTTTCTGATGCACAGCAGCAAATGAATCTTGAACAGTTTGACCATTTTTATAGCGAATTGCTTGCATCCAATTTTGTGAAAATTTAATATGGAATATATACAATTTTACCTTCTGCGGTTCATTGCAGAAGGTATTTTTGATTAATATAAAAGTCTTTAAAAAAATATTGACAAATGCAATTGCGGCTTTACTAATCTTATCGTATCATTAAGTACATATTTAAGATTGTTTATGTCCTCACAAACATTAAACAAAAATGACTAAGTTTACACAAGCTGTTGTAAAATAAAGAAAACAATGTACGTTTTAGGAGAGTGTTATACGTGAATATCACAATTTATGATGTGGCAAGAGAAGCCAATGTATCAATGGCTACAGTTTCCCGTGTAGTCAATGGGAATCCAAATGTTAAACCTGTGACCCGGAAAAAAGTGTTAGAGGTTATTGAAAGATTAGGCTATCGTCCAAATGCCGTGGCAAGAGGACTTGCAAGTAAAAAAACAACAACAGTAGGGGTAATCATTCCGGATATCTCCAATATCTTTTTCGCTGAATTAGCCCGTGGTATTGAAGATATTGCCACAATGTATAAATACAATATCATTTTAAGCAATTCCGACCAAAATAAAGATAAGGAATTACATTTACTTAATACCATGCTTGGGAAACAAGTGGATGGCCTTGTGTTTATGGGAGGAAATATTACCGCTGATCATGTTGAGGAATTTGAAAAATCACCGGTGCCTATTGTACTGGCAGGCTCAATCGAAGAGTCTAATCAAATCCCTTCTGTTAATATTGATTACGAAGCAGCCGTTTATGATTCTATTAAGGGATTTATTGATAAAGGCCATAAGAACATTGCATTTGTTGTCGGCCCGCTTCATGAACCCAAAAATGCGCAGAAAAAACTTAAAGGATACCAAAGAGCGCTGCAAGACGCTGGTTTACCGTATAATGAAGAGCTTGTTGTTGAAGGAGATTATACGTACGACACTGGGATTGAAGCCTTTGACAAATTAATGGAGGCTGCTGAAAGACCAACAGCTATTTTAGTGGGTTCTGATGAAATGGCGCTCGGGGTTGTTCATGGGGCACAGGACAAAGGATTTAGTATTCCTGAAGACTTTGAAATCATTACTTCAGACAATACAAGGCTGTCACTTATGGTACGTCCACAACTTACAACGATTGTTCAGCCATTATATGATATTGGTGCAGTTGCGA
This sequence comes from Bacillus sp. S3, assembly GCF_005154805.1. Taxonomy (GTDB): domain Bacteria; phylum Bacillota; class Bacilli; order Bacillales; family Cytobacillaceae; genus Neobacillus. Next base: position 3,817,110 of record NZ_CP039727.1, on the reverse strand, counting down.
TGCGGCTCTTAACCAAATTAATGAATAAGGAAAAAACAGAAAATCAAATTGTGGTCCTTCCACATAGAATTGAACATCGTCAATCAACAAAATAATAAGAAAAGCGCAAGCACCCTGTTCAGCGGCGTATGGCCTCCTCGGAAAAGCTAACGCTTTTCCTTCGTGCGATGCCTATGCTGCCGAAGCGTTCCTTGTGGAGCGCTCCAACTGAGATAAAGGAAACACGAAGAGCGTTAGCGATTCGATGTTGACTTATCGTAGGGCGGAGAGCGAAGGACACTAGGCGCTAGGGCGCTGGAGCTGGACATTTCTCAAAGTCGAAATTTATACGTTCTTATCTTTTTAAAAGAGGCTGCCCCATGGCAGCCCTTTTTAAACAGACTCACTCTTTTTAGAATTTTTGATTGGATAAAGGGCTTTTTCAACTGTAAGTAAATTTTTTTCGGTTATCTCGGCTTTTCTTGGGATGGGTGTATATAAATCTTCTGGGTCATCCCATTCTTTTGGTAATGGCACTGGCAACTCTTTCTGCCACTGAATGAGCCACTCTTCCGGTAAACTGCCATAACAATTTGGGTTTTCCGTCATTTCAAGCCATATTAGCGACCATGCTCTTGGAACCACTCTCCAGATATCATAACCACCTCCGCCAACCGCAATCCATTTCCCGTCACAATATTGATGGGCAATTTCATGTGCCAGCTTTGGTATTTCCCGATAAGTCTTCATGGTTGTTGATAAATGGGTTAGGGGATCAAGAAAGTGTGAATCCGCCCCGTTTTGAGTCAGGAGGACATCCGGTTTAAAAAAGGAAGCCACTTCTTTGATGGATTGTCTGTACGCATCCAGCCAGGATTCATCTTCAGTGAAGGCATCCACAGGGATATTAAAGGAATAACCGTATCCTTTTCCTTGACCTCGTTCATTAATGTTTCCGGTACCAGGGAATAAATATCTCCCTGTCTCATGAATCGATAAGGTGCACACATTAGGGTCATCATAGAAGGACCATTGAACTCCATCGCCATGATGGGCATCGGTATCAACATATAACACGCGTGCATTATATTTTTCCTGCAAATATTTAATCGCTACGGAGCTGTCATTATAGATACAAAATCCAGATGCTTTACCGCGAAAACCATGGTGCAGTCCTCCGCCTAGATGAAGGGCATGGAGGGCCTTCCCTGTCATGACTTGATCAACTGCTGTTAAAGTACCGCCAACCAATAAAGAACTCGCTTCATGCATATTAGGGAAAATAGGTGTATCCTCTGTACCCAAGCCGTAGTTTTCAGCAATTTCATTTGCGAGCTGCCCATGCCCTGCTTTTTTTACTGCTTCTATGTAACTTTTATCATGAATAAGGGCTAATTCTTCTTCAGATGCCATTTTGGGCGGGATTACTTGTCCGGGATTCAGGGCGTTCATTTTATTTAATAGATCTACTGTTAGTTTAAGCCGGAATTGGTTAAAAGGATGATGACTGCTGAATTTATAATTCAGCAGCTCTTCTGAAAAAACAAAGGAGCAGGTATCACTCATAAGGAAATCCCCGGCAGATTTGGCCATAAAACTTGGTGTCCCGCATCTTTAAGATCCTGAATGAGGGCAGTCGGATTCATAGTCTGTACTCTGATGACAAGGATTTTAAAATGATCATCTGTTTTGTCAGGATAAACGAGCACGCTTAGAATATTTGCTTTCCGCTTTTTAATAACAGTAGTAATGTCGCTTAGTTTACCAGTAAGGTTAGGTACCTTTATTTCGATTTGTGAACCTGGCTGATGTGCCCCCGTTAACTCAACAAGTGTTCGAAGCAAATCCGTTTCTGTTACAATTCCCGCCAGTTTCCGATCATTGATGATGGGAATACAGCTTATTTTATGCTCATAGAAAAGTCCTGCAACCTCCTCGACAAAATCAAGCGGATGTCCGGTAATGACATTTCGCTCCATAATCATCTCCAGTGGCTTTTTTAAATCTTCAGGATGTTCATTTGCACGAAAAATAGACGGCGTAGCTTCCCGTATTTTTGCAACCGTAACCAAGCCGACTAATTGTCCTTCGAGATCAATGATGGGGATGTGGCGGATCTTCCGTGCCTCCATTAGGTCAATGGCATCAGCTATTGTATCAGATGGGAAAAGGGTAGCAACGTCTGTTTTCATAATTTCCTCTACTATCATAAAAAAATCACCCCTATCGCAAGCATTATCAGGAAAATATTTAATACATAAACCGGTTCATAAATCGTAAACGGTCAAATTTTTGAATGGATGCCAGATCAACTCGTTTCCCCATCCGGGCCATCAGGCAATTAGCGGGGTGGGAACATATTTCAGGGTCATCTGTGGCATACCACTCAAGGCCGCCGGCATTCATCATCTTTTCCATGACCTTTCTGTAATCCCACACATTTAATTTGGTCCCTTTTAGATCCCAATGCCAATAATATTCGGTCGTAATCGTAATATAATCTTCCATGGCATCATCCATCATCGAGACAATCAAGAGATTTTTACCGACTGAACAGCCCCTAAATTGCGGAATGACTTCGATAGCACCCAATTCGATTAAATTATCCATTTTGCCTTCTGACCAACGTTCTAGCGGATCGGGGTAAAGATAGGTAACATAACCAACAATGGTGTCCCGATGTCTGGCAATAATAATTCTCCCTTCCGGAAGTTCAGCAATGCCAATTAAAGCTTGATGCTGCTGTTCAGGCGGTCGGAATGCAACAAGGTCTTTGTGAAATTCATAGCCCTTAAGTTTATCTGAAGTGATTGGCCCTTCAACAATAAGGGACCCATGCGGAGTTTTTAACTGCTTTGCGTTGTAAATCTTTTTGTGTTCCATACGGTCACCTACCTGAGAGATCGTTAGTGTTCAACTCTATTATACATAAAATCTATTGCGATAAAGCGATTTCACAAAATTTTCTGTTTTATGGTTAAGGAGCGGGCCGCAAATTAATTACTCATGCTGTCATCTGATAATTAAATTTTTCTAAATATATTTTTAAAATTGTGAATAGTCCTTATTTGTACTATAATAATCTCATACTAGCCAAGAGGGGGAGATGGAAATGAAAGTGGAAGCGTTGCCAGTTGTGCTAGGGGAGCATAATCTAAGCAATTATGAAGAAACGTACAGACAGTTTGACTGGAAGGAAACAGAAAAAGAATTCTCTTGGAGTGAAACAGGGCTTGTTAATATGGCTTATGAGGCTATTGACCGACATGCAAAAACCCATCGGAAAAATAAGATTGCCCTATACTACCGTGATGGTTCAAGAAATGAGAAATATACCTTCAAGGAAATGAAGGAACTATCAAATAAGGCTGGAAATGTATTAAAAAGTTATGGCGATGTCGAAAAAGGTGACCGTGTATTTATTTTCATGCCAAGGTCTCCTGAGCTTTATTTTACTGTTCTAGGTGCTATTAAGCTAGGTGCCATCGTCGGCCCGTTATTTGAAGCATTCATGGAGGGAGCTGTAAGAGACCGCCTGCAGGACAGCGGAGCGAAAGTCTTAGTAACAACTCCGGAATTGCTGGGGCGTGTACCTGTTCAAGAGTTACCGGAGTTGAAGCATATTTTTCTAGTTGGAAAAAATGTCGAAGAACAGGGGCAGTATATTGACTTTTTAGAGAAATTCGAATCAGCCAGTAAAGACCTCAAAATTGAATGGGTCGATCGGACGGATGGCCTCATTCTGCATTATACCTCCGGTTCTACCGGAAAACCTAAAGGCGTACTTCATGTACATAATGCAATGTTACAGCATTATCAAACGGCTAAATGGGTGCTGGATTTAAAAGAAGAAGATGTATACTGGTGTACAGCTGACCCAGGATGGGTTACAGGGACATCATACGGGATTTTTGGACCTTGGTTGACAGGAACGTCAAACGTTATTATCGGCGGCCGTTTCAGCCCTGAATCATGGTATCAAATGATAGAAGATTTTGGGGTGACAGTCTGGTACAGCGCTCCAACGGCGTTCCGGATGCTAATGGGTGCAGGCGATGAGCTAGTTAAGAAATTCGACTTAAGCAGCCTTCGCCATGTGTTAAGTGTCGGTGAACCGTTAAATCCTGAAGTAGTAAAATGGGGCGTGAAAGTATTTAATCATCGGATCCATGATAACTGGTGGATGACTGAAACAGGTGCACAGCTGATTAGCAACTACCCTTGTATGGTGATTAAGCCTGGTTCAATGGGTAAACCAATTCCTGGGGTGACCGCGGCGATAGTTGATAATCAAGGGAGTGAGCTGCCGCCATATCGAATGGGGAACCTTGCGATTAAAAAGGGCTGGCCATCGATGATGCATACGATTTGGAATAACCAGGAGAAATACGAGTCCTACTTTATGCCAAATGGATGGTATGTTTCAGGGGACTCCGCGTATATGGATGAGGATGGCTATTTCTGGTTCCAAGGAAGGGTGGACGATGTCATTATGACATCTGGAGAGCGTGTTGGTCCATTCGAAGTAGAAAGTAAGCTTGTTGAGCACCCGGCTGTAGCAGAAGCTGGAGTCATCGGAAAACCTGACCCTGTCCGCGGGGAAATAATTAAGGCCTTTGTCGCACTAAGGGATGGTTATGAAGCGACAGAAGAATTAAAAGAAGAAATCAGGCAGTTTGTGAAAAAAGGGCTTGCCGCCCACGCTGCCCCAAGAGAAATTGATTTCCGCGAAAAACTGCCAAAAACACGAAGCGGTAAAATTATGAGACGTGTATTAAAGGCATGGGAACTTAATTTACCTACAGGTGATCTTTCAACGATGGAAGACTAAAAGTAGGATTAGAAAAACCGCACCAGGTAAATTACCTTGGTGCGGTTTTTGTTATTGAGGAACTGTTTCAGTTGTTGCCCCCACCTCAACAACATTGGAAGGAGCAGATTCTTTTCCTGCGATATCGACTGCCGTTACATAGAAGGCGCCATTGCCTGCATTAAATGCTAAACTAGAGCCGTTTGTTATACTTGCAATTTTTGCTCCGCTTTGATATACACGATATCCGACCACATCATTATCAGGAGAGGATGTCCATGTTAATGTATTACCAGATACAGATAAACTGACACCATCTGGGTTCTTGCCGTTATCCACCATCTTAGCGGTAGGTACGAGTATTTTCCCCCAACGATCTTTCTGTGGAATAAGCTGGCTGTAATTTTTGAAATTATTTCCGACCATCCGAGTGATAAAATCCGGGTTTAATATTAAACCGAATTGGGCAAACTCTTGTGGTGTGGAATTTAAGGCTAAATATTTCTTATCCCCAATGGTGACAAATTTACCTTCTACCAAGCTATCATCTACTTTTGTAGGAACATCATTCACATTGAAGTAATCACTTTCAATTAATCCCGCTTTAGAACAGGCCGAAGATGGAAGCATACCTGATACGGCACAATAAGATCGTTTCACAATTCCATCCGGCATTGGAAAGGATTCTTTAGGAGCCACTAAATCCGGCTTGATGGAATATGCTGAATTGATTAAATCAGTCCAAAGGTTATTGTTCCGTTGGCTATAAGACATCCCTTTAGATTGCAGCGATTTAGGTGTATCATAACCAGTCCAAACACCAAAGGTTACATTAGGATTAGTGGCAACCAGCCAGGCATCAGTATATTCATTCCCTGTACCTGTTTTTCCTGCCCAATCCGCTTTAAACTTTAACTTACCATTAATTCCAGCAGCAGTACCCGATTTAATAACATCCCTCATCATATCAAGCGTTAAATAAGCTGTTTGCGGTTTGAAAACATCTACAGGTTTTACTTCGTGCTGATAGATTATTTTACCGTTTTTATCAACAATTTTTTCAATCATATAAGCATCAATAAATTTACCATTGTTTGCAAAGGTACTAAATGCGTTCGTATTTTCTTCAATTGTGACACCCTTCTCCATTGATCCAATGGCAGTGGAAAGGTTAGTAAAGTCTGGCGGCAATAGTGAAGTAAAACCCATTTTTTCTAAATACTTAGCAGGTTGCTGCTCAACAATATCTTTGTATAATTTTACAGCAGGAACGTTATATGATTTTGCAAGAGCATATCTTGCAGACACTATACCACTGTAGCGATAATCATAGTTTTGCGGCCATGGTTTGCTTCTTCCGGGAATAAAGTTTAAGGCAACGTTTGGCAGCGGCGTGCCTGGTGAAGCTTTACCCAACTCAATTGCCGGGCCATAAACAAGAAGCGGCTTCATGGTGGAAGCGTTGGGCCTGTATGCACTAGTTGCATGGTTAAGTTTTTGTTTATTGTAGTCTCTTCCGGCAACAAAACTGATAATTTTCCCAGTCTTATTTTCAATAAGTTCTGCCCCGACTTCAACAGGTTCCATTACTGTTACCATTTCACCAGTTTCTGGATCCTTCTTTTCCTCAGGCTTATCAGGGCCGTAGTTTTTATAATTATTTTTAACCACTTGCATAGCATCATAAATTTCTTTGTCAATTGTTGAATGAATTTGATATCCGTTCTGATGTAAATCATGATCGGCTAATGTTTTATATTTGTAATAAAGAGTGTCATCATTTTTTAAATCTTTCTCTGTGTACCCGTCTTTTTGAGCTAACTCATTGGTCAATACTTCAATCGCTCTTTTCTCAATTTCAAAAGTAAGCCAAGGATAGTTTTCAAGCGGATTCGCAACAGGTGTGGTAAAATCCTTTGTAATGTCGTAGGCCGAAGCTTCCGCATATTGCTGCTGGTTTATGTATCCGCCATCTAACATCCTTTTTAATACTGTTTTCATTCTTGCGAGACCTGGTTCAAGATTATTCTTCACGGTACCTTCCCTTGTAAAAGGAGTGTAGCCAAATGGACTTTGAGGCAGGCCTGCAATGAAAGCTGCCTGCGGAAGAGACAATTCAGCAGCATTTTTCCCGAAGATTCCTTTTGCAGCTGCTTGAACACCGGCAATGTTCTGTCCGGAAGCATTTCTCCCAAACGTAGAAACATTCAGATATGCTTCAAGTATTTCTTTTTTATCGAAGAATTTCTCTAATCTTAACGCAAGTAATATTTCATTGGCTTTCCGCTGAAATGAAACCTCATTTGTTAAAATTTGATTTTTGATTAGTTGCTGTGTCAATGTACTTCCGCCCGATTGAACAGCGGAGTTTGTGACTTCTTGGAAGAGGGCACGGAAAACAGCCTTTGGCACAACACCTTTATGCTGATAGAAATATTCGTCCTCGGTTGCAATCACAGCATTGGTCAAATCCTTGGATACCTGATCAATCTTGACTTCTTCGCGAACAAGGTCTGATCTAAGTCTGCCTAGATAAACATCATTGGCAAAGTATAAATCTGATGTTTCCGTGTAATTATAAATATCTTTTTTCATACTTTCGTATGAGCGGATGGGTTCATCTTTTACAAGTGAGGCAAAATAACCGGCGCCAACACCTGTTGCAAACGATCCGCCGAGAATGACGACTATGAGCACGAGAAGACATAAATTCCAAACAACTTGATAGGTAATTCGCGCCCTTTTTATCGTCTTTTTATGGGTAAACAAGTTAAGTATGGACTTTGCCTTTTCCATCCACACTTGCATTCTTTCATTCATTCAGAGCATCACCTCATTATAAAATCACATCCATTATAGCATATTGACGAGGCAAAAACTGACAACCTTCTACATTTTCTGAAATTTCCAGTTGATATTTGACAGGTGTATTGAAATATGATAAAAAAATGATAACCAAATAATAATATTAAAGCTGTGATGGGAATCAACTGTAGTTCTTCTATCCCTGTTTGTAGAGAGTCAGCGGTGGTGCGAGCTGATACATATAGAAGAATGAATTACCTCCTTGAGCTTTTTCTGTGAAACCATTTGTAAGTAGCAGAAAACGGCAAAAACCGTTAATTTTTTGAGTTGGAGGAATCTTCCTCAAGCTGGGTGGTACCGCGTAAAAATTACGTCCCTGCATTTTTGCAGGGGCGTTTTTATTTTGTTTATTTGGAGGGAATAGGAATGGATTTATTACAGGATTTAGCACTAAGAGGCATCATTTACCAGCAATCGGATGAAGAAGGATTAAAGGAACTGTTAAGCACGCAGAAAATTTCCCTATACTGTGGAGCTGATCCGACGGCTGATAGTTTGCATATCGGTCACTTAGTTCCGTTTTTAACACTTAGAAGATTTCAGCAGCACGGTCACCGTCCTATCGTATTGGTCGGTGGAGCAACAGGCTTAATCGGTGATCCAAGCGGGAAAAGTGAAGAACGGAATCTGCAAACCCTTGAAGCTGTGCAGAAGAATGTTGAAGGAATCAAACAGCAGCTTGCCGCTATTTTTGATTTTGACGGTGAAAATGGTGCTGTTATGGTGAATAATTATGATTGGGCCGGATCAATGGATATCGTTTCGTTTTTACGTGATATCGGCAAGCATATTGGAGTGAATTATATGCTGGCAAAAGATACGATTGCTTCAAGGCTTGAAACAGGGATTTCCTTTACTGAATTTACCTACACAATTTTACAAGCTATGGATTTCAATCATTTGTATGAACACCATAATTGTAAATTACAAATTGGGGGAAGTGATCAGTGGGGCAATATTACCTCTGGTCTAGAATTAATCAGGAAAATGCAGCCCGAGGGTGCAAAAGCATTTGGATTAACCATTCCTCTTGTAACGAAAGCAGATGGAACAAAATTCGGAAAGACGGAAGGCGGAGCTGTATGGCTTGATCCAGAAAAGACAACACCTTACGAGTTTTATCAGTTCTGGATTAACACTGCTGATGCCGATGTGGTCAAATACTTGAAGTTTTTCACTTTCTTATCACATGAGGAAATTGAAGGACTAGAAACGGCAGTTATCGAAGAACCTCATTTACGGAAAGCACAAAAGGCGCTAGCAGAAGAGATGACCCGCCTGATTCATGGTGAGGAATCATTGCAGCAAGCCATTAAGATTTCTCAAGCATTATTTAGCGGAGATGTAAAAAGTCTTTCAGCCGCTGAAATTAAACAAGGCTTTAAAGATGTTCCTTCCTTCGATGCTAATGAAACGGAGGGGAATCTAGTTGACCTGCTCGTTGAGGCAAAGATTTCACCTTCTAAACGGCAGGCACGTGAGGATATTACAAATGGAGCCGTAACCGTAAATGGTGAAAAGATAATAGATACAAGTTATACACTTGATGAAAGTGATCGGATTGAAGGGCAATTCACGATTATTAGACGAGGGAAAAAGAAGTACACGTTAATTAAATTCTAAATCATTCTTGGCTTTGGATGCTCCAAAGCCTTTTTCCATAAAACAATACCATATAAAACCTCGTACCAAAATTGGTATGGGGTTTTTTGAAACCTAAAATAGGCGGTTAAATCAGTGACAACAACCTAAAAAAATCATATTTTGTTGAAGAGAGTATTCATTTTTCCACTCTCTTCAGGTGCAGCCTGTTGAATAATATAGAAAGGGGAGGAAAAAATGCATAATTTTCAGAATGGCTTACAATCATTAGGAATGGATCATTACCAAGTTGGTGAATTAGTTCCTATAAATCCTCAGAGTCAAGATATGCGAGTGTTTGGATTTCGTTGCGGGGGCTGCGGATTCCGCTGCGGAGGATGCGGTTTCCGTTGTGGTGGTTGTGGCGGCTGCTTCGGTTTTGGCTGTTTCGGTTTCGGTTTCGGCTGTTTCGGTATCGGTTTTGGTTTTATTTAGTTGTTTTGGAGTCTCAGAAAAAAATAGTTATTTTATGATAAGGAAGTGCCTCCTGCATGGACATGTGCCGCAGGGGCACTTCTATTTTTGTAATAACATAATTAATCATTGGACTGTGAGAAATGTCCAGCTCCTTGCCATACGCCGCTTCCGCTTTTCTTATAATCATAATGGACAAATAAATGTACATAAAATGATAGTGCATAATTAGGATTGATATGTATTAAGGAGGAGCTGAATGACAAAACTTAACTCGTCCACACGTTTAAAGGTCAAAAGGGATTCATTTTATCTGCAAGATCCAAAGGGTGGTGTGTATTTTAGAAATAACTTAAGTTCATTCCGAATGGAAGGAAATACGATTTACCAATGGATTGAAAAATTAGTGCCGATGTTTAACGGGGAGCAATCATTGGGAGATATAACAGAGGGATTAACGGCGCCGTATCGCAACAGGGTATATGAGATTGGTGAAACACTGTACAAGAATGGCTTTGTTCGAGATGTAAGCCAAGATAGAACACATGATTTAAACCCAAAAGTCCTAGAAAAGTATGCTTCACAAATTGAATTTATTGAGAATTTTGTAGATTCCGGTGCGTACCGTTTTCAAGAATACCGTCAAGCAAAAGTTTTGGCAATCGGTTCAGGATCCCTTCTGGTTTCGTTGGCTGCCGCATTAATTGAATCGGGACTTCCCAAATTCCATTTCATGTTAACCGATTCAGTACCTACAAATCCATTGCGGATAAATGAGTTAGTACGTAATGCCCGCAATGCTGACTCTGAAGTAGAGGCTTTGCAGGTACCATTTGAAGAAGGGGAAGGAAGGAGTTTTTGGCGAAAAGCTTTGCATCCATATGATTGGATTCTATATGTCTCTCAGGATGGAAATGTAAAAGAACTAAAGGATCTGAATCTGGTTTGCAAAGAGCAAAGGAAAATATTTTTTCCTGCCATCTGTTTAGAACAAGTGGGGCTTGCTGGCCCATTGGTTTATCCGGAATCTGAGGGATGCTGGGAGTCAGCATGGCGCAGAATACATCAATCTTCATTGGAATTAGAGCGGCAGCAACAATCTTTCTCTTCAACGTCCGGAGCCATTCTTGCCAATGTTACCGTATTCGAATTTTTTAAGAAGGCTACAGGAATTGCAGGGTCAAATCAGAGTAACCAAATTTACAAACTTGATCTTGAAACGCTGGAAGGAGACTGGCTTTCATTCACCACACATCCATTGGTTACAAATAAAAGTATCTCTACTGGATTGGTGGAAGATCTTGATATAAGGATAAAGCAAGAAAAGAGTAAAACCAAACCTTCGAGTAACCTTTTGGAATATTTCAGCCGTCTAACTTCAGAAGAAACAGGAATTTTTCATACCTGGGAGGAGCGAAACTTGAAACAGCTTCCTCTTTCACAGTGCTATGTTCAAACGGCTAATCCAGTGTCAGAGGGACCAGCAGACCTCCTGCCAGAGGTTGTCTGTTCGGGTTTTACACATGAGGAGGCAAAGAGGGAAGCGGGACTGACAGGTATTGAAATGTATGTTTCACAATTGTTTAAGGAATGTAATGATCAAAAAGATAAGGCTGGTGAAAACATAATAGGAGGTTCGATCGGCATTGGTGCCGGGGAAACAGTCGAAGAGGCTGTTTGCCGCGGTTTGCAAGCCTATTTAGAGAAAGAATGGAGAAATAGAAAGGACGATCTATTGCATCCTGTTTTTCGCGTACAACTGGGAGAAATTGAAGATCAACGCTGCAGATTTTATTTAAATGCCCTGACTACCTTAAATGGTGCACCGACCGTCGGTTTAGAAAAGGAAATACTGGGCTTCCCCGTTATATGGGTAAAGTCGCAGGGACGTCGGTACACAAGTACCGGTTTAAATACAACGTTGGCTTTACGAAGGGCATTACAACAAGCGCTTATGGATAAACAAAATCAGGTGCATGGAACCGAAAGAATATCGGAATCAGCTATTTTTTTGAAAGAAAAGGAATATAAATTCACAATCCCTTCCTGTGAAGAAATAACACAATTGGAGCTATTACAATCTTCCATTCGGGTGTTGAACGAAAACAGCAAACACCTTTTCGTTTATGATCTTGCAGTCGAACCTTTTTTAAAACAGGAATTGGCAGGGGTGTATGGTGTGAAGGTTCGAGAGGAGGACTCCTAATGGCCGCCCATATTATCATTAACGGAGAGGGTTTATTAGCAGATTATGTCTTTGATCAATTGTCTGGTAATTATCACATAAAGCGTCAAAGCCTAATTGAAGAGGTTCCCGAAGAAACAGAATTAGCTCTAGTGTTGCACGATACCTGGAATCCAGCCATTTATCAAAAAGCGGAAGAAAAATACAGGAGCACTGGTATCTTGTGGCTTCGAGGTTTTGTTTCATTTGGGGAGGGAATAATTGGTCCCTTAGTACATCCCGATACACCAGGATGTTCTTTCTGTGCTGACATTCGGCGCTTGATCGCTGGATCAGATCGGAAGGAAATGTGGCAGTTTCAGCAAAAAGTGGCAGCAGGTGAAGGTGTCATGCAAGATGCATGGGCATCACGAACTGGACTATCTCAAATGGCAGCTTTGATATGCAACGAAGTTCAAAGGGTTCTTCAAGGGAAACCCAGCAACTTAGAAGAAAAAGTGTACATTATGAACCTAAGATCGTTAACCAATTCTAGTCACCTTTTCTTACCTTATCCCTTATGCCCGATTTGCAGGCCAATACCTGATGATACTCTAGAATTAGCTCAAATTAGGTTAGAATCTAGTCCTAAATTTAATGGCAGTGGTTATCGCAGCCGTTCAATGGATGAATTTAAAACAGTACTTGTCAAAGACTATCTGGATTATCGAACTGGTATCATGAATGGAAAAATGCAGGATTTCACACTGCCATTTGCTGATGTATTAGTGAATATGCCGTTATTTGAAGTGGACGAGGGAGTTGCTGGACGGTCTAATTCATTTGAAATGAGTGAGCTGACTGCCATTTTAGAAGGGTTGGAACGATATTGCGGGATTGGGCCTCGAGGAAAAAGGACGATCGTTCGTGATAGTTATCAAAATGTAAAGAAAAATGCATTAAATCCTGAAAAAGTAGGTTTGCATGAAAAGGAACAATATGAAACGCCTCATTTTCCGTTTAAACCGTTTCATCCTGATGACCCAATGAATTGGGTCTGGGGTTATTCGTTTTTACAAGAACGTCCAATACTTGTTCCGGAGTTACTCGCCTATTACAGTTTGGGGTATGGGGAGGGCTTTGTTTATGAAACCTCCAATGGATGCGCATTAGGGGGGAGTTTAGAAGAAGCTATTTTCCATGCCATTATGGAGGTTGTCGAGCGGGATTCATTTTTGTTAACCTGGTATGCAAAACTCCCCCTTCCGCGTCTTGACCTTAGTTCGGTAAACGATAAAGAATTACAGCTGATGGTCGACCGGATGCGGGAGGTGGCGGGATATGACCTTCTTTTTTTTAATTCGACGATGGAACATGAGATTCCAAGCGTGTGGGCAGTGGCAAAAAACCTAAAATCCAAGGGTGCAAACCTCATTTGTGCCGCGGGAGCTAACCCTGATCCTGTAAGGGCTGTTAAAAGTGCCATTTACGAGCTTGCGGGAATGATTAGGCATGGCGAAACAATGGAGGCAAACCAGCAAAAATATCAACAGATGTTACAGAATCCGTTCGCAGTACGTACCATGGAAGACCATGGTTTGCTCTACGGGCTGCGAGAAGCAGAGGAACGGCTGAATTTTTTATTGGATAATCAACGTCCATTACGTACATTTGCAGAGGAATTTAAGGAGCCGCCTGCAAATATTGATTTGAAGGAAGATCTTCAGGATATTCTTCAGAGGTTCCACCGGTTAGATCTGGAGGTCATCGTGGTGGATCAAACGACACCGATAACCAAACGGAATGGATTGTTCTGTGTGAAAGTATTGATCCCTGGCATGTTACCGATGACATTCGGACACCACCTGACCCGTGTGAAAGGGCTGGAGAGGGTCCTTAGCGTGCCAATGAAACTTGGATTTATAAAACAGCCGTTATCGTATGAACAACTTAATCCCTTTCCCCACCCATTCCCATAATTGAGAAGTAGGAGGTGTATAAGATTGGAGCTAGAAACATTTGTACATCATCTTCACTTTGATACGAAAAAAGTTGCTCCGCCAGATTGGCAAGTGGACTGGGAGGATGCACCACTTCCTTATAAACTGTACCGCAGCTTACCAGAGTTTCCACTGAACGCAGAGGTACCGTTAACACTGGAAGGACGGGAAGTTCAGACGGAACCCAGTCTTAAGGAGCTAGGTCATTTCTTATGGTATGTATACGGCATTACCCAATACGCGCAATCCGCTTTATTCGGGGACACCGAGGGAATAGAGGATGCGAGCTATGCCCAGTTACTACGCAGATTTGTCCCCTCTGGAGGGGCGTTATATCCCAATGAATTATATGTGTATATAAAGATGAAGGACGCACCAATTGGACTTTACCATTACGATGCGGCACACCACCGCCTCCTCTTGCTGCGAGAAGGAAATTACGATTCCTACTTATCAAGAAGTCTTGGAAATAGCTGTGATCTTTCTGACAGTTTTTGCACTGTTTTTATCTCAACGCTTTTTTGGAAAAACTTTTATAAATACAATAATTTTTCCTATAGGCTCCAAGGGTTAGATGCAGGTGTGTTGATTGGCCAATCTTTAGAAGTGGCCAAACGAATAGGATTTTCATCTCGGGTATATTACCAATTTCTTGATCGGTCGATTAATCATTTGCTTGGTCTGTCTAATCAGGATGAAAGTGTATATGCAGTTATTCCATTATCTGTTAATCCATCTAACATGAGAGTTGACGACGAACATAATAGAGGGGAAATTATTTCTGCCACTGAGTTATGTCGGGAAGTCCCACTGTTGGAGCATGTTTCCTATAACCGTTCAAAGAGGGTTATGGATTATCCGATGCTGAAAAAATTTAATGAGGCATCCATGTTTGAAACAACAGAGTCATTTGTGAAGATAAAGAAAGACAGTAATGTGAAACTTTCCTTGGATTCGGAAATGATCTTGCTTCCCTATGCCGAGAGTTTTTCGTACGATTTCGCCGCCGTTTGCAGGGAGCGGCATTCTCCGGATCTTGATTTTATAATGGGTAAAGTGAGTCAAACGCAACTATCGACTTTGTTAAAAGAGACCTTTTCCTTCTCGTATCAGAATGACCTTGATGGCACACATGGGAATGTGGAGAGTCGTGTTTCATTATATGGCAGTTTTTACAACGTAGAAGGAGTTCCAAATGGTGCCTATTCTTATGACAACTCCACACATGCACTTCGGAGTATAATTCAGGGGGATTACCGGCAGTTGTTACAATTTGGATTAATAATGCCTAATGTGAATCTGTATCAAGTTCCGCTTTGTATGCATGTCATTGGAGATAGGAAGCACCTCAAAGAGGAATTGGGATATAGAGGATATCGAATTCAACAGATGGAAGCGGGTATTCTCGTGCAACGATTGCTCTTATTGTCATGTGCCTTAGGGATGGGGGGGCATCCACTTCTCGGATTCGATGCGAATCAATGTGATGAACTTTATAGGATTAATTCGAAAGGAAAAACCAGCTTAATCCAAATCCCGATCGGTCCATACCGTCCCCGTGCCTGGTTAAAAGGAAGGCTGCTTACCTAGGAGAGACAGGAGTAAAGCATAAAAAACCCTAGAAACATTGAGAGAACAAAGTTTCTAGGGTTTTTGTTATGGCTATTTAATAAGCAAATCAATTAACGTGAGTAGAACTCAACAATGAAGGTTTCGTTAATTTCAGCAGCAAGTTCAGCACGCTCTGGTAAGCGAGTGAATGTACCTTCTAATTTGTCAGCATCAAAAGTTAAGTAATCAGGAACGAAATTGTTCACTTCGATTGCTTCTTTGATTACGTCAAGGTTGCGTGATTTTTCACGAACGCTGATAGTTTGGCCAGGAGCTAAACGGTATGATGGGATATCTACACGAGAACCATCTACTAAAATATGTCCGTGGTTAACTAACTGACGAGCTGCACGACGAGTGCGAGCAAGACCTAAACGGTATACAAGGTTGTCAAGACGAGATTCAAGAAGGATCATGAAGTTTTCGCCGTGAACGCCGCTCATTTTGCCAGCTCTAACGAAAAGATTACGGAATTGGCGCTCAGTTACGCCATACATATGACGAAGCTTTTGCTTCTCTTGTAATTGCAATCCGTATTCAGAAAGCTTTTTGCGTTGGTTTGGACCATGTTGTCCAGGAGCGTAAGGACGCTTTTCTAATTCTTTACCTGTGCCGCTTAGAGAGATTCCAAGACGACGGGATAATTTCCAGCTTGGGCCGGTATAACGAGCCATGAATGACTCCTCCTTCGTGTTTTTATTTTGGTAAAATAAAAACCGTTAAGAAACACAATAACAGTCATTTTGTTTTCATGCACCATCGCCCTAGCAGCGGAGGGTTACTCGATGCACCATCACAAAGGTGTGAGGAACAAAATGAAACAATTAAGTTTATTCTTGTAGGCTGCACTATTTTACACAAGGAGTATTATATAATTTTTATTCCTATTAAGTCAAGTTTATTTTTGGCTGATAAAAAAGTCTGTAAGAAAAAAATTAATAAATAATTCAAAAAGTTATTCCAAAAGTATCCTAATATTAACTATAATTAGGGCACGATGTATATTTTTGGAATTGTAAAATACAGGTGGAATTTGAATGGATACTCTTGAAGGAGATTTACTATTGGATGTGGGTAAATATAAAAAATTATTTCAAATAGCGGAGAAACTTCATTCAACTCTTGATATGGAAGTGTTATTAGGGGAATTATTTATCGCGCTTAAGGAAGTATACCCAAACTTTTCCTATAACTTACTTCTTGCAACAAATACTCACAATCATAGCGACCTTCCGATAATTGAATTTGAATACGACAGTGAAAATATTGCAGCTATAAATGCATTTGAATCTGGCAAGGTTCAATTTGAATGTTCGCATTTTGATCCGCATGCCATTCTTTATGCTCCTTTAAAAGGCAAGCAGAGCGTGTATGGGATACTGCAAATCATTGCTCCTGATATTTCAGAATTTCCCGCTAGCGATGTGGAGTTTATTACTTTTTTTTCAGAAAGTGCGGGAGGGGCGATGGAAAACGCCCAGATCTATCAAAAATCACTTAGGACGATTTCTGATTTACAGTTAATTAACGAAACATCGCATCAACTAAATTCTAACCAGCCGTTAACTGAGGCTTTTGATTTCATATCGACGCAAATTAAGACTTCTTTTGAGGCGAAAGAGGTTGGTTTTTTTCTGTTTTCTCAAGATAAAGCAAAAGCGAAGGCACTGCCTGGGTCAACCCCATATTATTTTACTAAACAGGCACGGGTCTATGTTGACTATATTAAAGAAAGATTACAAATGGCAAATGAACCGCTATTTATTGGGGACCTTACCCTATCCGAAAAAAATGATGGAACAAGATTTCATTCGGTTATGGCTGTACCGGTAGTTGTCAGTAAGAAAATAAAGGGTTTTTGCATGATTATGCACCCAAGGCCCTATTTCTTCTCTTTTGACTCATTTAAGCTTCTCCAGTCACTCGTCCATCATGCATCATTAGCGTTAATTAACTCCATGCTGAGAGAGGAATTGAAAATACTGGCTACCACTGACCATCTGACAAAGCTTCGTTCGCGAAAGTTTTTGGATGAAAAAATCCAGCGTTCGATGAAGAAGGATGAGGAAGGGACCTTTATTCTTATTGATATTGATAATTTTAAAGAAATAAATGATCGGCATGGACACCAAATTGGTGATGAGGTGCTTATTCAGGTAGCTAATCTGATTAGAGGGAACATTCGTGAAAATGATGTGGGAGCCCGCTGGGGTGGTGAAGAACTGGCCATATATCTCCCGAAGGTCACTTTAGATACAGGGGTAGAAATAGCTAAACGTCTCGTTAAAAAAGTTTCAGAATGCACTAAGCCGCGTATAACAGTGTCATGTGGTGTTACCTCTTGGAATATTGAAAAGCTTGATTCCTATCAATCTTTGTTTAAAAGAGCGGATGAAGCTTTATACACAGCAAAAGAGACAGGGAAAAATAAAGTGGTCATTCATGGCAGCAATATTAGAGTAAGTTAGGCACCCATTAATTGGGTGACCTAACGATATACACGGAATAACATAAACTATAGAAATATTTGAAAACGTTTTCATTTTTAGGAGGGTAAGAAATTGGAAAACAAGAACTCACGGTTCGAAACAAAGGTTATTCATGCGGGCTATCAAGCAGAGGAGCATCACGGAAGCTTAGTTCCCCCGCTTTACCAATCATCCACATTCACCTTTGCAAATGCGGAACAAGGCGAGAAACGGTTTTCAGGGCAGGAAGAGGGGTATATTTATTCACGCTTGGGTAATCCAACTGTGAAGATATTGGAGAATAGAATGGCGGAGCTTGAAAATGGTGAAGCGGCTTTAGCCTTTTCGTCGGGAATGGCTGCTGTTAGTGCGGTGTTAGTTGCATTAACCAAAACGGGAGATCATATCCTTTGTTCTCAAGGAGTGTACGGTTGTACATTTGGGCTGCTGGAACTAATGAAAGAAAAATATGGGATTGGCCACACCTTTTCCTTAATGGATTCGAAAGAAACTTTAGAAAATGAAATCCTTCCAAATACGGCTTGTATCTATATAGAAACGCCGATTAATCCTACAATGAAGCTTGTGGATCTTGAATTGGCAGTACAAGTAGCAAAGGAAAAGGGTATTCCTGTTGTGGTGGATAATACTTTCTGTTCTCCTTACTTGCAAACGCCGCTCAATATCGGGTGTGATGTTGTCATTCATAGCGCGACAAAATATATTTGCGGTCATGGTGATGTCATTGCTGGAATGGTGGTGGGAAAAAAAGAATTTATTCAAAAAGTTTCGCGCACAACTCAAAAAGACATCGGTGGCATTATCTCTCCCTTTGACGCGTGGCTATTGTTAAGAGGAATGAAGACGCTTCCGGTTCGGATGGATCGGCATGCTGAAAATGCAAGCCGGATTTTTGAATTTTTAAAACATCATCCGAAAATTGAGGAAGTATTCTATCCGGGTGATCCTGAAAGCAAGGATTATGCAATTATGAAAAAACAAATGAAAGCGCCGGGTGGGCTCATATCTTTTTCAATAAAGGGCACAAAGAAAACAGCTCAAGAATTTATGAATCAATTAAACATGATAAAAATTGCTGTTAGTCTCGGTGATGCCGAAACCTTAATTCAACATCCAGCTACCATGACTCATGCGGTTGTGCCGGAAGAAGAAAGAAGAAAGATGGGGATAGAAAATACCTTGCTGCGTCTCTCAGTTGGTTTGGAAGCATGGGAGGACATAAAAGAGGATTTGGAACAAGCATTCACGGAAATTTAATAAAGAAAACTCGCCTTGGCGAGTTTTCTTTATATATATTCCATTAAAATTTTCACAAAATCTTTTAATTCCACTTCATCAAGCTGATCAAAGCGATTTGTTTCGGGAGAGTCAATGTCTAATACTCCGATTAATTGATCACCTTTTAAAAGAGGTATAACGATTTCAGATTGAGAAGCTGCATCACAAGCGATATGACCCGGAAATTGATTTACGTCCTCAACACGGACGGTTTCTCTATTCAAGGCAGCCGTACCGCAGACTCCCTTTCCAAGCGGAATTCTTACACATGCAGGCAGCCCTTGAAATGGGCCAAGCACGAGTTGCCCATTCGTATCCATTAAATAAAAACCAACCCAATTTACGCGGTCAAGAAATTGGTTTAAAAGGGCTGAGGCATTACTAAGGTTTGCGATTTGGTTTGGCTCATCATGAATTAGTGCCTGCAGCTGTTTTTTCACAAGTTGATAATTTTCTTCACGACTCCCAGTGTACATTTCGACGTTAAACAAGATATTTCCCTTCTTTCTTTTCATTATTATAATGCATTTTATCAAAATTAGGAGAAAAAGAGCACATTTTGTCGATATTTTCATAAAGGAATCAATTGTGACATAAAGAATCATTTAAGTATGGGGATACCTGAAGGGGGAGAAGAAATGAAGAAAAATGCAAAAGAGGCAATTGTAAAGGCTGCGATATCGTTATTTAATTCAAATGGGTATTCAGGGACGTCAATTAGGGATATTGCCAGTTTGGCAAATGTAAATAACGCCGCCATAGCCTATCATTTTCATAATAAACCAGGGCTCTTAGAATATTGCTTTATGCATTTTTTTGAACAATACATTAGTAAGATGGAAGATGCCTATGCATCCATTGATCGTGGTGCAAAAGAGTGCCTAAAGCGAATTGCAGCAGACTTACTTCATTATCAAAGTGAGAATATTCATCTTACCAGTTTTGTCTATCGGGAAATGTCCATGGATTCACAAATAGCAAGAGAAATCATGTCTACGTACTCACTGAAAGAAAAATATTATTTCCAGAAGATTTTTGAAAGAGGTTTTGAATGGAATGAATTCAGGCCGCATTCGATTCCCTATCTAATCACTCAGCTTAAAAGCCTTTTAATGATGCCATATATGAATACTCAGTATATGAGAGAGGTTTTATATATATTTCCAAATGAGCCGTTCTTTGAACAAAAATATTTAAAAGATATAAATATGTGGATAGATAAAACATTATGTACAGATATGCCATTGAAAAAGGAAGCAGTGATTAAATAGCGAGAATCGCTATTTTTTTTTATTTACAAAAAAAATGAAAATAATAGTCAAAAATTGTCGTTTACATGGTATCATAAAAGCAACGAATGGAACAAGAAGATTTTATTAATATAGATGTGTAACGGAACGAATAGAATCAATGCTGTTTGAAATAGGGGGCTTACTTGTGAAATATTTCATTGGATTTTTCATCCTATTACTAGCCTTATTTGTATTGGGATATTTAATAAAGAAAAAATATTTTAAAGAAATGGATCGATTGGAAGCTTGGAAAATTGATTTAATGGATCGACCAGTACTGGATGAAATGTCAAAGGTAAAACAGTTAAATATGACAGGCCAGACGGAAGAGCTTTTCGAAAGCTGGCGAAATCAATGGGATGATGTGGTTACAGTAAAGCTGCCTGACTTAGAGGAAATGCTTTTCGATGCAGAAGAGTACATAGACCGCTACCGATTCAAAAAAGCCAAAGAGGTTCAACAAGCAATTAATACTAAATTGCAGGAAACGGAAGATCAGATAAAAAAAATATTAGAAGAGTTACATGAGCTTGTAGGAAGTGAAGAAAAAAACCGGGTAGAAATAGAGGAGTTAAAAGAGTTATATCGGGAAGCGAAAAAAATGCTCCTTGCTCACAGACACAGCTTCGGCAATTCTGAAAAATATTTAGAGGCAAAGCTTAACGACACAGCGCAAAAATTTCAGGAATTTGATGAAAAAACGGAACTCGGCAATTATCTTGAAGCGCGCGAAATAGTATTACAGATTCAGGCACATCTTGGAACCATAAAAAACCATATGGATTTAATTCCGCAGCTTTTAATTGAATGTCAATCATTGCTTCCAAACCAGCTTTCCGATTGTTTAGAAGGACACCGGGAAATGGCTGCGCAGGAATATTATTTAGAGCATATAAATGTCGAAAAGGAAATAAAACGCTTAGAAGAAAAGCTTTCTGAAAACCTTGCTTTTATTGAGGCAACTGAAATTGATAAAGCTGTAGAAGGGATAAAAGAAGTAAAGGACCGAGTCGATATTCTTTTTGATCTTTTAGAGAAAGAAGTTCACGCTAAGCATTATGTAATTAAGCATGAAAAGGGAGCATATGAACTTCTGGCTGCAGCTCAAAAGGAAAATAAGAATCTTGCCGGCGAGGTATATCAGGTTCAACAAAGCTATCAGTTATCGGATGATGATTTTGAAACGCAAAGGAATCTTGAAAAGGAGCTTTCCACAGTTTACAAGCACTATGAAATTTTAGTTGAAAAATTAAAACTAAACGGAACGGCGCAAACGGTGCTAAGTGAGGAATTAAGTGGAATAAAAGATCAATTGGATGTAATCCGTGAAGGACAGCAAGAATTTGCGCTTAAACTCCAGGCGCTTAGGAAAGATGAAATCGAAGCAAGAGAAAAGATTATGGAGCTTACTAAAAGAGTCGGCGAGACCGTACGTTTGGTGAAGAAAAACAATATTCCGGGTGTGCCGGCAGACTATCATTATTTATTTGAGGATACAAACGAAAGTATTCAAAATGTTCGCTACCAGCTTGAAGAAAAGCCGCTAAATATTTCAGCGCTTAATCAGTACTTAGAGGTGGCTGTATTAACGGTGGATAAACTCATTCAGACAACTTATGATTTAATTGAGAATGTGACGCTGGCTGAGAAAGCGATTCAGTACGGAAATCGTTACCGTAGTCACTACCCGTCGGTTGCCAAAGGATTAACAGATGCGGAGACGGCATTCAGACATTATGATTATCAAGAGGCTTTAGAGCAGGTCGCGGCGTCACTTGAAGGAATAGACCCTGACGCCTTAAAGAAAATAAAAGCAGCAATAGGAACTGAATAAGCAGAAAACCGATTCAGCCTTCAATGGTCGAATCGGTTTTTCTTTTTCAAACGAATATCTTTGTGATAAGATTTATTGTCGTAAGGAAAAGGGCGGAGCGCCAGATTAGGTTAGGATGGACGGAGGAGATTAATATGATTTATTTAGATAATAGTGCAACGACAAAACCATTTAAAGAAGTATTAGATTCCTTTGTAACGGTTTCAAGTGAATACTTTGGCAATCCTTCCTCCCTACATAGTTTAGGGGGACAGGCTGAAAAGCTCTTATCACAAGCAAGGGAACAGCTGGCGAAGCTAATAAAGGTAAAGCCGGCTGAGATTTATTTTACCTCAGGTGGAACCGAAAGTAATAATATTGCAATAAAAGGTGCGGCCCGATTGAATAGAAATAAAGGACGTCACATCATTACATCAAGTGTGGAGCACGCCTCTGTCAGGGCTGCTATGGAGGAGCTCGAACAGGAAGGTTTCGAGATCACCTATCTTCCTGTAGACGAGAACGGAAGAGTTGGTGTGGATGATGTCGAAAAAGCAATTCGAAAAGATACAATTCTCATTTCGATCATGCAGGTGAATAATGAAGTGGGCAGCGTTCAGCCGATAACTGAAATTGGCGAAATACTAAAAAATTATTCCCAAATCTTATTTCATGTTGATACCGTTCAGGGCATTGGCAAAGTACCCCTGTCTTTAAAGAATAGCAATGTGGGCCTTTGCTCACTGTCAGCTCATAAATTCCATGGGCTAAAAGGGACAGGCGCGCTGTTTATTCGTGAAGGAGCCAGACTCGCTCCATTATTTTCAGGGGGTAATCAAGAACGAAAGATGCGCAGCGGCACGGAAAATGTTGCAGGGGCAGTTGCCATGGCAAAAGCATTAAGAATGACTATGGATAAAAGTGAAGCAGGTTTGGAAAGAATGAAGAAAATCCAGAGCATGCTAAGAACGGAGCTAAATGAAATAGATGGTGTCAAGATCCATACACCAGTCATACATTCAGCACCCCATATTGTAAACTTTTCCCTTATTGGGATGAGATCGGAAGTGTTTATCCACGCTCTTGAGCAGCAGGGTGTATTTGTTTCGACGACAAGTGCTTGCTCATCAAAAAGGAAATCACCTAGTAAAACGCTGCTTGCCATGGGTGTTCCCGAGAGTTTAGCGGAAAGTGCCATCAGGGTCAGCCTCTCCTTTGAAAATACGGAAGATGAAACAAAAACAGCTGTTTCAGTGATTAAAAAAACAGCAAACCAATTACGAAAGGTTATGGATTAAATGAAATATGATCGAATATTAATTCGCTATGGCGAGATTTCAACGAAGGGGCGAAATCGCAATAAATTTGTTGATAAACTTCGAAAAAGTGTAAGAATTGCACTCGCTCCCTTTCCAAACATTAAGATTGAATCAAGCCGAGATCGGATGTATGTGTTATTAAATGGTGAAAATGGAATAGAAATCATGGGAAGATTAAAGACTATATTTGGGATTCAATCCTTTAGCCCGGCAATCAAGGTGGAAAGAGATGTACCATCCTTAAAAGAGACGTCACTGGAATTAGTTCAATCCTTATACAAGGATGGGCAAACGTTTAAAATTACACCTAAACGGTCGGATAAAACATTTGAATTGAATACAGAAGGAATCAATCACACAATTGGCGGTCATTTACTGCAACATATTCCGGGACTCAAAGTGGATGTGAAAAATCCGGATATTAATTTACGGATTGAAGTCCGAAAAGAAGCCGTTTATCTTTCTTGCGAAACGATACAGGGTGCGGGTGGGCTTCCAATCGGATCAAGCGGGAAAGCGATGCTCATGCTTTCCGGTGGCATTGACAGCCCTGTGGCCGGCTATTTGGCGATGAAACGTGGATTAGAAATCGAAGCCGTTCATTTTTTTAGTCCCCCATTCACGAGTGAGCGGTCAAAGGAAAAAGTAATTGATTTATCTAAAAAGCTAGCGGAGATATACGGTTCCATCACCATGCATATAGTGCCGTTTACAGATATTCAACAAGCAATTCGTGAGCAAATTCCGGAAAACTATTCGATGACAACGACAAGAAGAATGATGCTGCGAATCACAGATGAGATTCGGAAAAGACAGGAAGGGCTTGCTATTGTTACAGGCGAAAGCCTTGGGCAGGTTGCAAGTCAGACATTAGAGAGCATGTATGCGATCAATGAGGTTACGAATACACCTATTTTGCGCCCATTGATTACAATGGATAAAACAGAAATCATAAAACTGGCAGAGGAAATCGATACATTTGAAATATCTAACAGACCGTTTGAAGATTGCTGTACCATCTTTGTTCCATCCTCACCTAAAACAAAACCGAAAAGAGAAAAAGTCCAACATTTTGAAAGCTATTTTGATTTTGAACCATTGATTCAGGTAGCGGTTCAAGAGGTTGAGACGATCGTCGTTAAACGGGAGGACGAACAGAAATCGGAATTTGAATCATTATTTTAGTAACTAAGAATAGTGACAAAGATTGAACATTTTGTGAACAATTACCAATTAGAATTTGGAATGAACCTTGTGGGTTTTACACAATCTATACTCACAAGGAGGTGATATCACATGGCAAGCAACAACTCAAATCAATTACTAGTTCCTGGTGTTGAACAAGCTCTTGACCAAATGAAATATGAAATCGCAAATGAATTTGGTGTTAATCTTGGAGCAGATACTACTTCACGTGCTAACGGTTCAGTTGGTGGTGAAATCACAAAACGTCTAGTAGCAATGGCTGAGCAACAATTAGGCGGAGGATTTTCTCGTTAATTAAAAATTAATACAATGGCTACAGAGAGTGCGGAGGATCTCCTCCCACTCTCTTTTTAATTCCCACTTTTAGATAATAGGTATATAATTAGTATCAGGTACTAGGAGTAAATAAATATTAATTAATATTTAAAATTTTTGTTTATTTCTGTATAATTTTAATATAGTACAATTATTTTTGAGGAGGAGAAACCATGAAAAGAGAAGATTTGATTGCACCCGAAAAGTATAATCTTGTTTCTGAAATGGAGCGTTTTGCTCAAGACCCGGAAAGAATTGCCTTAAAGTGGGAAAATGAGTCAGGAGAAACGAAGCAAGTTACATATATGCAATTAATGAAGGCGGTAAATCAAGCGGGAAATGTTTTTACCCAGAATGGTTTAATGAAAGGCGACGTCGCTCTCGTCATTGTACCTCGTCTAATTGAAGCCTACGTTGTCTATTTGGCAGCATTAAAGGCAGGCATGGTTGTCATTCCTAGTTCAGAAATGCTGAGGCAAAAGGATTTACAATATCGTATTTCACATGGAGATGTAAAGGCTGTTATTAGTTATTATCCTTATGTAGATCAATTTGAACATATTACCGAAACTCAGCCGCTTGTTAAGTTCACTCTAGGTGCGGCGGAGAAGGGCTGGGTCCATCTAGATGCTGAAATGAGAAATGCCAGTGAGGAATTCCCGATTGCAGATACGCTTCGCGATGATATGGCATTTTTATCTTATACATCAGGAACCACTGGAAATCCAAAGGGTGTTGTCCACACACATGGATGGGCCTTTGCCCATTTAAAAACAGCGGCACCTAAATGGCTTTGTATTGAAGATGGCGATACCGTTTGGGCAACTGCAGGCCCTGGCTGGCAAAAATGGATTTGGAGTCCGTTCCTATCCGTTCTTGGCTCAGGCGGCACTGGTTTAGTCTATAACGGAAAATTTGAACCGAAGAAATATTTAAGCCTGCTGCAAAAATATGATGTCAATGTGCTTTGCTGTACACCGACTGAGTATCGATTAATGGCAAAGGTAGACAATTTATCCGACTATCAATTACCAAACCTTCACAGTGCTGTTTCAGCGGGTGAGCCGTTAAATCGTGAGGTGATTGAAACCTTTAGAAAGTATTTTACCATTGATGTCCGCGACGGCTATGGGCAAACCGAAAATACCCTTCTTGTCGGTGTAACAAAAGGCATGGAATTGAAACCAGGGTCAATGGGCAAGCCGACACCTGGAAACAGAGTTGAAATTATTAATGATGAGGGTCAGGTTTGTGCGGTCGGAGAGGTTGGTGATATTGCGGTTCATGTGGAAACACCTGCCTTGTTTAAAAACTACTATAAAGATCCGGAAAGAACGGCGATGCAGTTCCGCGGTGATTATTATGTGACAGGTGATAAAGCAAAAATGGACGAGGAAGGCTATTTTTGGTTCGAAGGCCGCGGTGATGACATTATAATTAGCTCGGGCTACACGATTGGACCGTTTGAAGTAGAAGATGCCCTCGTCAAACATCCATTTGTAAAAGAGTGTGCCGTTGTTGCAAGTCCGGATGAAATTCGCGGCTTTATTGTCAAAGCATTCGTTGTCTTACAAGAAGATATCGACGCAGCTGATCCTGATTTAACGAAAACCTTGCAGGAGCATGTAAAAACACTTACTGCACCGTACAAATATCCAAGGAAAATTGAGTATTTGACAGAGCTTCCGAAAACAACCTCAGGGAAAATTCGCCGAATTGAGTTGCGCCAAAAAGAAATGGAATCAGTAAAATAATTTTATGAAAACAAGCTGGCCGCAATATCGGCTGCTTGTTTATTTTCACAGATAAGAAAGTATAAAATTTCGACTTTGAGAAATGTCTAGCTCCAAGCCCTAGCGGCTAGTGTCCTTCGCACTCCGCCCTACGATAAGTCAACATCGAATCGCCTCCGGCTCTTCGTGTTTCCTTTATCTCAGTTGGAGTGCTCCAGGCCATACGCCGCTGACCAGGGCGCTTGCGCTTTTCTTATATTGAAGAAGTTTACATAAATAAACTCCCCTATTATTTACTTTTCACGTTATAATGGAGATATTTCGAAACTAGAAAGAATAGGGGCTCGTGGAGACAGATGAAAAAAACAGATACACAGACGGGAACCATTTATGCCGGTTTTTCCTATTTTATTTGGGGATTGCTGCCAATTTATTGGAAGCTTTTAGAACATGTAAATGCACTGGAGATTCTGGCAAACCGCATTTTTTGGTCGTTTACTTTTATGCTGATCGTTCTTTTCTTTACGAAAAAGTGGGGATTATTAGTCCGTACCTTAAAAGGATTTGCCCAAAATCAAAGGCAAATCTACGCATTGGCGATCGCCTCCTTGATCATTAGCGGCAATTGGTTTATTTATATTTGGGCAGTGAATAGCGGTCACATGATTGAAGCAAGCCTAGGGTATTATATTAATCCCCTTGTCAGCATTTTATTGGGAATGCTTGTGTTGAAGGAGAAATTAACTATATACCAATATGGCTCGTTCATTTTAGCTGCAATAGGGGTATTAATCATGACGTTTTCGCATGGATCTTTCCCTTGGATTTCAATTTCCTTGGCCTTAACCTTTGCTGTCTATGGATTGGCTAAAAAGCTGATTAATGTGGATTCTGCGGTTGGCTTAACATTGGAAACATTTGTCGTTTCGCCGATTGCTGCTATTTACGTGATTTTCTTATTTGTACAAGGGTCGAATTCCTTTTTAACAGCGAGCGTAGGAACAGACTTATTATTGATTGGTGCAGGAGTTGCAACTGCCGTGCCGCTTCTTTATTTTGCAAAGGGGGCACAGAAAATTCCACTCTCCTTACTTGGCTTTCTCCAATACATCGCACCAACATTAACCCTTATTTTAGGTGTTTTTGTATATCAGGAGCATTTCACAAAAACACAACTTTTAGCCTTTCTATTTATTTGGTCGGCCTTAACCATATATTCATTATCGAAAAGTAAGCTATTGCCTAAAAAAGAATTTAAAAATGAAAAACAGGCGACTCTTTAAAGAAAAACCTTATCCGCAGAACGGGTAAGGTTTTTTTACTTTATAAGAATGTCCGCTTCACTTTATCCCAGAAGGAGTTGTCCTTTAATTTTAAGGTTTTAATCTTTTTGTCACTAATTTTAATTTTAATTTTATCCGTATAACGGATGCTTAAGGCTTCATTGTCCATACCCATTGTCGGATAATCATTGCCTTCTGATACGACCTTAAGGGTTAGTGATCGCTCAGCCCCGACGATAAAAGAAGAGCCAAGTGTACGGTAACGGTTCGTATTCACAGAAGCGACCTCACTAACCTGCATGCAAGAAAGGAGCGGGTCAACAATCGAACCATTTACCGACTTATTATATGCGGTACTTCCAGTTGGTGTTGCAACAACGAGTCCATCCCCGCGGAACGTTTCTAAATGGAGCTCGTCAACAAATACATCGATGACGAGTGTTTTAATAATAGAGGAGCGAATGCTGAATTCGTTTAAACACGGGAAAGTCCCTTTACCATCCACGTCCACTTCAATTAATGGATAACGGCGGACTTCGATATGTTCACTAGAGGTCATTGTTTCAATCATTTTTGACGTATCGCTGATTCGAAAATCACAGTACATACTTAAACTGTTTTGCGTTGAAACTCCTAAATAAAGACAGTCATCACGAAAGCCTGTTTTCCTAACAGCCTGTAGAAATGTGCCATCGTCCCCGAGGCTGGCAATAATATTTGCCTTACGATAATCTTTAACAATCGTAAATCCATAGCGTTCAGCCAATTCGATTAAGGGAGCCGCTTTTGACAGCATGTCCGCATCCCGTTTGTGATATAAATAAATATTGCGTCGTTTTTCCATTTCCTAGGCCTCCTATGTAAAGATGATAATAAATGTAACATTTGGAAATTAAACTTTGATAAAATAATGATAGTCTAAAATTAGTTTAGCACTTTTTTGAAACAATATGAAAGAATGTGATTTTTAGACGGAAGACAGAAGGGGGAAATACATATGAATGGAAAAAGATGGGCCGCACTTGGGATTGCTGCCGCATTATTTTTTGTTTCGGTTGTTATTAATTTTTTATCGGCATTCGCATTTAAAGGAATAGAAACGGATTTCACCGATTTCATGGCTGCATCCGAACAGTCCTTTACGGAGGAAGTTGTCAAAGATGGCAGCGAATTAAAGAAAATCGTGATTCTTGATGTCGATGGTGTCATCCAAGATACTGGCGAAACAGGGTCATTTTTGCAAAGCGCAGGTTATAATCATCAAGATTTTCTGAAAAAGTTAAACTATCTGAAAGAGGACGATACGGTTAAGGGCGTCATTATTAGAGTAAATTCACCAGGAGGCGGTGTTGTGGAAAGCGCAGAAATTCACGACAAGCTGGTTGATCTCCAAAAGGACAGTAAAAAACCGGTCTATATTTCGATGGGTTCGATGGCCGCTTCAGGAGGTTATTATATCTCAACGGCAGCGAAAAAGATTTTCGCCAGTCCGGAAACCTTAACCGGCTCGCTAGGCGTCATAATGGAAGGATATAATTACAAGGGATTGGCTGATAAATATGGTGTAGATTTTGTCACGATTAAAAGTGGTAAGTATAAAGATATCATGAGTCCAACGAGAGAAATGACAGAGGATGAGCGGGCAATTTTACAAAAGATGATTGATAATTCCTATGAAGGATTTGTTAAGGTCATTTCGGAGGGCCGCCATATGAGTGTGGATGAAGTGAAAAAGATTGCGGATGGCCGGGTATACGATGGCCGTCAGGCAAAGGAAATTAAGCTTATTGATGATTTTGGCTATTTAGAAGATGTGATCGACCAAATGAAAAAACAGGAGAAGCTTAAAGGGGCAAAGGTTATCCGTTATTCGGATGATCTAGGTTTTGGCTCATTATTTACGTTTCAGGCAAAAAAACTAATCAGTGATAATGTGGAAATGGCAGGACTTATGAAAATTCTTTCCAAGCCTAATTCACCACGCCTGATGTACTTATATGCGGAATAAGGGGGGCGAAGCGAATGGAAACAAATGATAATCAAGAAATGACAAATGAATCTGCGTCAAATCAGATAGATGACCATAGTGCTGCTAATCCCCCTTCTGAAGAGGACAGAATTCCAGACCCGGTTTTGCAAAGCTTCCCGGTGCGTTATGCAGGTTTCTGGATGCGTTTTTGGGCCTACCTGCTTGATTTAATTGTCGTGGGGAGTATCGGCAGGTTGTTGATCAATCCATTATTTCGGGCGCTTGATATTTCCTTATCGGAATTTAACATGTTTGCTCCTATTTCGATAGCATCAGCGGTTATCTTTTATTTATATTTTGTCTTGATGACAAAATATTTTAAGCAAACGCTTGGAAAAATGGTCTTTGGCTTAAAGGTAATTGACTTGAAAAGTGATAAATTATCTTGGGGAACGGTTCTTTTTCGCGAATGGATCGGCCGTTTTATATCAGCAACCGTTATCATCGGCTATTGTCTTGTTGCCTTTTTACCGAAAAAGCAAGGGCTGCATGACCTTTTCACAGATACAACTGTTATTCATACAGAACGATAAATTCGAAAAAATCAAACCTGTCAACATCGTGTTGACAGGTTTATTTTTATTATAAAAGTAAATAATAATAGGCTGAAAGGTTGTGAACTAATTGTTTTGGCTTTGGCTAACCTTATCCATCTTATTGGTCTTATTCATTATCATAATTCTTACGAAATTAACGATTCTTGTAAATTATTATCATCATAATGACAATGATGATTTAATGATAGAGTTTCGGGTATGGTTTGTAATTAAGTATAAAATCAATGTTCCATTAATAAAGATTGATGATGATTCACCAAGTGTCGTGGTTAAAAGTCATTCACATATGGGAGATTCAGATCCTGAAAATCCTGAGCATAAGGTGAACCAAATCACTAATAAAGATGTAACAGCAAGTTTGAAAAAGACGAAAGAAATTCTGGAGAAAGTTTTCAATTTGCATGTCATTGTAAGAAAGTTCTTTCGTAAGGTAACGGTAAAAAAACTGGAATGGGATTCGCTCGTTGGGCTTGGTGATGCTGCACATACAGGGATGGTAACAGGGGCAGTTTGGGCTTTAAAAGGGAGCATTATCGGCCTTATGAGTCATTATTTACGCCTAAAGCAAATGCCTCGTATATCGGTAACACCTCATTTTCAAGCTGCCGTTATTCAAACAAGATTTTCGTGTATGTTTCAGTTTCGAATCGGGCATGCTATTCTCGCAGGATTAAAACTGATTAAATTCTGGAAGGGCGGGAAACTTCGCCCAAATAGTAACAATCTTAAAAATGAAAAAACGAATTCTGTTTGAAAGAGGAGGAAATAGCCATGTCTGACCACCCAATTCAAGGTTTGATGACGACTGCAATGGAAAGCTTGAAAGAAATGATTGATGTGAATACCATCATTGGTGATCCGGTGGAAACCCCTGACGGAAGTGTTATATTAACAGTATCTAAGGTTGGTTTTGGATTTGCTGCCGGCGGCAGTGAGTTCAAGCTTGACAGCTCACAATCCCAAGGTCAAGGGCAGAGTCAAGGACAAGGACAAAGTGGGGGCCAGTCAAAGCAGCTGCCATTTGGCGGCGGTAGCGGCGGCGGAGTTTCTATTACCCCAATTGCCTTTTTAATCGTTAACTCTCATGGGGTCAAAATGTTGCATCTCGATGAAAGTACCCACCTCTATGAGAAGATTCTTGAACTTGCGCCGCAGGCAGTTGATAAAATACAGCAAATGTTCTCGAAAAAGGATGAGAATAAACAACAGCAAAACCATCAGCAGCAGCCAAAAGTGGATCTTGAATTATAAGGCAAAGGTTAATCTTCCAGCCTTTTGGGAGGTTAACTTTTTCTTTTGGCCGAAAGTCAGTCGGCGAGTGTTCTTTAGGAATTCAAATAATTGCAAAAAGGCTGTTGAAAAGATATATTTACACTGTACATATTAAAGTCAATCACTCTCCAAGGGAATGACTTTAAAACGACAAAGGAGGATGAAGGAAATGGCAAATGTAACATTTAAAGGCAATAGCGTCACATTACTAGGCAATGAAGTAAAAGTGGGTGACAAGGCACCCAATTTTACGGTACTGGCAAATGATCTATCAGAAGTAACGTTAGAAAGTACAAAAGGGCAAGTTCGTTTAATCACGTCCGTACCTTCTTTAGATACTGGCGTTTGTGATGCGGAAACCCGCCGCTTCAATGAAGAAGCAAACAGCTTAGGAAACGTAAAAGTTTTAACAGTGAGCGTGGACTTACCATTTGCACAAAAGCGCTGGTGTGCTGCAGCAGGAATTGAAAATGTGCAAACACTTTCTGACCACCGCGATCTATCTTTTGGAGAAGCATTTGGGGTTGCAATCCAAGAATTAAGATTACTAACCCGTGCGGTTTTTGTGGTTGACTCGAACGATACTGTAACATATGTAGAATATGTCAGCGAAGCAACGAACCACCCGAATTATGAAGCAGCACTTGAAGCAGCTAGAAACGCAAAATAAAATAGCCAAAGAAAGGCCTCAGTAATTGCGAGGCCTTTTTACTTGTTTAAAAAAACCAAACTCGTATAAAATGAATAAGGAAATTTAGTATTGGAGGGGAAACAATGAAACTTTCTCCAGTGGAGCAGCTATTTACCCTTTTTAATGAAACAGCACTTATTTTACAAGAGGAATTGTCCTGCGGTTACCTGGAGGCCTTGGCGGAGACAGGAGAAAACCTATTTCAGGGTACCATCTTGCAGGAAGAGCTTAGTGAGTTAACGCTAAAGCGTCTAAAGAAAGTATATGAAGAGATCCAATTAGTCAAATATTCCAATGAGGATATTCGAAAAGCCTATCAGCTTGTTATCTTAAAAGGGATGAAGGAAAATGTACAGCCTAATCATCAAATGACCCCAGATTCTGTTGGAATGCTGATGGGGTATCTCGTGGAAAGATTTATTGAGCAGCCATCCTTCCGTCTTCTCGATCCGGCTATTGGAACGGGGAATTTATTAACTACCGTTTTAAATCATGTACATAAAAATATTACGGCAATTGGTGTAGAGATTGACGATATCCTAATCAAACTGGCGTATGTAAATGCTAACTTACAAGAACATCCCATTCAGTTGTTCAATCAGGATGCCCTGGAGCCTTTGTTTATCGATCCGGTTGATGCTGTTATTGCGGATTTGCCGGTTGGCTTTTATCCAAATGACGTGAGAGCGGCAGATTATCAATTACAGGCACCTGAGGGTCATTCCTATTCGCATCATTTATTTATCGAGCAAAGTGTCCGGCATACCACTCCTGGCGGATACTTATTCTTTCTTATACCAAACGGCCTGTTTGAGAGTGAACAGGCACCGCAGCTGCACGAATTTATCAAGGAAAATTTAATTGTTCAAGGACTGCTTCAATTACCAACAAGCATGTTTAAAAATAAAAATTCAGCTAAGAGTATTTTGGTTTTACGAAAAAAAGGGGAAGGTGTTAAGCCGCCAAAGCAAGCATTGCTCGTTAATTTACCAAGCCTGTCAAGCCCTGTTGGTATGGACAATATTCTCTCTAAAATTGAAAAATGGTTTCAAGAAAATAAAGGATAAAACTGAGGAGCCTCCCGGTTTTATCCTTTTTATTTAATTTTCAAAAAATATGAAATTTGTGAAAAGATGAACATTTGCGATGGAACCGTTACCACTGGATTTATCCCTTGAAATGTCTGATTTTCAATGATTAAATGAGAAATTGAGGGAAATAAACAAGATAGGTTTGCACAAAATAAAGTGTACTATTCAATTATCATAAATAACGATGTTGTTATATAAAAGGAGCGGTTATAAAGATGGCGAAGATTATTGCGATTAATGCAGGCAGTTCATCCTTGAAGTTTCAATTGTTTGAAATGCCAAGTGAAGAAGTCATTACAAAAGGACTGATTGAAAGAATTGGCCTAAAAGATTCAATTTTTAATATTACGGCTCATGGTGAAAAGATTCAGGAAATCATAGATATCCCTGACCATGAAGTTGCAGTAAAAATGCTATTAGATAAATTAACAACTTTAGAAATTATTCAATCTTTAGATGAAATCGAAGGAATTGGTCATCGTGTTGTCCATGGTGGAGAATCCTTCGATGATTCAGCATTGATCACAGATGAAGTGCTAAACAAGATTGAGGAACTATCAGAGCTGGCTCCGTTACATAATCCAGCTAATGCAACCGGTATTATAGCGTTTAAACAAGTCCTTCCGAACGTACCAGCAGTTGCTGTTTTCGACACAGCCTTTCATCAAACAATGCCGGAAAGTTCTTTCCTGTACAGTCTTCCCTATCAATATTACAAAGAATATGGCATTCGTAAGTATGGTTTCCATGGTACAAGCCACAAGTATGTATCCCAGCGTGCAGCAGAACTATTAGGCCGCCCTGTTGAACAGCTTCGGTTAATCTCATGTCATTTAGGGAACGGGGCAAGTATTGCTGCTATCGAAGGCGGGAAATCCATCGATACATCCATGGGCTTTACACCACTTGCAGGTGTCACAATGGGGACACGTTCAGGTAATATTGATCCGGCACTTATTCCATACATCATGGAAAAAACCGGCCAGACCGCTGATGAGGTTTTAGATGTGTTAAATAAAAAGAGTGGTATGTTAGCCGTTTCTGGATTTTCAAGCGACTTAAGGGATATTGAAATTGAAGCGAAAAAGGGTAATGAACGGGCTCAGCTGGCATTGGATGTCTTTGCGAATAGAATCCATAAATATATCGGTTCCTATGCTTCCCGTATGAACGGGGTAGATGCCATTATTTTCACTGCTGGTATCGGTGAAAATAGTGACACGATTCGAGAAAATGTCTTAAAAGGTCTTGAATTTATGGGCATCTATTGGGATCCGGCACTTAATAAAGTAAGAGGCGAGGAAGCATTCATCAGCTATCCACATTCACCAGTTAAAGTATTAATTATCCCAACAAATGAAGAAGTAATGATTGCCCGTGACGTTGTTCGTTTAGCGGATGTTCGGTAAAATAATCATAAATAAAAAGACAAAAGCTGAACTGCTTTTGTCTTTTTTAAGTTCCCAATTCTTTGTGATATACTGGAAAAAGAAGCATATTACAGGAAGGGGGCCCCACATATGCCATTGACAAGCAGGGAAACAAGCGTTTTGAATGAAATCCGGTTGTGGGAAGAAAGTTTGCTCAATTATGAGGCAAATGATTTTCAATTAACCTATGAAAAATATTTGGAGCGTTCATTTTTATTGCTGCCAGAAAATGTTCAACGTCAATTTTTTTCGCTTATTGATACGTGGTTATTTCATTTACATGGGTTCATACAGGGCTCGCAGCTTCAAATGGATGCAAAAGAAAGAATACTTTCTTCGGGAAGGGTTTTTCTAAAAAATATAGAAGAAGTAGCGGATTTAAAGCAATTGGACATAGAGCAATTACAATACATAGCAGAACAGCAAATTGCCAGGCATCGGTTTTATTCGTTTGCCCAAGGGGGGCTTGCGGGGACAGGGGGCGCACTTCTGCTCAGTACCGACATTCCTGCAATGGCTGTCATTAATTTAAGGGTCGTGCAATTAATTGCCATGACGTATGGATTTGAAGTCAATACACCATATGAAATGATGACATCACTGAAAGTTTTTCATACGGCTACATTGCCGCCAAGAATCCGGAGAGAGGGCTGGACCTCATTAATGGAGGATTTAGACGGAAATGATGGTCATTATTTTTATCAGGGAAAGGATGAGATTACCGATATTACCTGGCTGGAACAGCCTGTGCAGCAATTATTAAAAGCAATGGTTATTGCCTTGTTTCGAAAAAAAGTCATTCAGGGGATTCCCCTTGTCAGCATGGCCATCGGGGCAGGTGCTAATTATCAATTAACGAGAAAGGTAACGGACCTTGCCCATAAATATTATCAGCTTCGTTACCTCAAAGAAAAAGAGGAGTTTTTAGGATGAGCACGCATGAACATAAAAAAGAAGCACCGAAGTCGGTTACATGTAAAGTGATTACAGTTAGTGACACAAGAAATAAAGAAACAGACAAAAGCGGCAAGCTGATGATGGAACAACTGGAAGGGGCGGGACATTCCATTGTTGATTATGTCATTGTTAAAGATGAGGCATCACACATTAAAAATGAAATCTTAAAGGGCTGCGAACGGGTAGACATTGACGTGATTCTGACGAATGGCGGTACAGGAATTGCAAAGCGTGATGTAACGATTGAAACTGTTCAAAGTCTGCTTGAAAAAGAAATCGTTGGTTTTGGAGAATTATTCAGGATGCTTAGCTATCAAGAGGATATCGGCTCTGCGGCCATTCTTTCGAGGGCCATTGCTGGTGTCGTCAACAATACGGCCGTGTTCTCAA
The DNA here is from genome assembly GCF_005154805.1 of Bacillus sp. S3. Lineage (GTDB taxonomy): Bacteria > Bacillota > Bacilli > Bacillales > Cytobacillaceae > Neobacillus. The sequence goes on along the minus strand of NZ_CP039727.1, from coordinate 3,780,481 downwards.
CCCCGGGCTCAAGCGGAGCAGTAAAGCTGGCAATGAACAAACTAATCCTGCCTGAGATAGGGCATGTTGTACGAGAAATCAAAAAAGACCTTTAAATCGACTTCGAGAATTGTCCAGCTTCAGCGCCCTAGCGGCTAGTGTCCTTCGCTCCCCACCCTACGATAAGTCAACATCGAATGCGCCTCCGGCTCTTCGTGTTTCCTTTATCTCAGTTGGAGCGCTCCAGGCCATACGCCGCTGACCAGGGCGCTTCCGCTTTTCTTATTGGTGCATTTTGGTGGAGACTGTCTGGTTAGCCCGGTACCAAAGCCAAAGATCATTAATGATGGAGGCAAGGTTTGCGATATCTGTATTTAATTGACAAGAGCGGGGGAAGTCATTTTCATTTGAAAGCTGTTCCTGCTTATAGTTGATTTCCTGCTCGAGCTCAGCGATTCGGTCAGGTATGGAACCGCGGATTTGCTCCCAATTTAAGAGAATCTCCTGCTGCGTTTCTTTGCTGTAATCTTCCCATTCGATTGTCAAATCGGGAACTGAAATTCCAAGACGCGAATCAAAACAAAAATGGTCATTCATTTAAAGGCCTCCATGCTGTGTGGTTGTATATATTTTACTATAGATTGGCCCGTCATTTCACGACAAAACTATTTTCCATGAAAAAAATAAACATGCACGGGGCAAATAACACCGTGCACGTTGGATCATATCTATTCGGTCTCTTTTTCTGTTCTAACAATTAGAACGTCACATGGTGCATATCGGGTAATATGTTCGGAAACACTTCCGATAAAAAATCTTTCCACTACATTCATTCCCGTAGCTCCGCATAGGATTAAATCAATCTTGTGTTTTTTAGCTAAATCTCTAGGGATTCGTATCTTAGGAGAGCCAAATTCAATTTCATACTGTACATCTGTTAATCCGGCTTCTACAGCCTGCCTTTGATAATTTTCCAGCATGTCTTTTGCCAGTTTTTCTGCCCTGTCACCGATGACAGTGTCGTAAGCTTCGATTAAAGCAAATGACCTAGTGTCAATCACATGAACTAGTAGCATAGTAGCTTGATTGCGTTTGGCAATTTCAATCCCTTTTCGAAATGCCCAATCCGCTTCTTTTGATCCATCAATAGCGACTAAAATATTTTGATATTTGAGTCCCATGATCATCATCTCCTCACCTTGATTATACAATATTTAACAACGTATAACTGTTGCAACTTTTCGAACAATAATGTGGTAGACCAACCATGAAAGGGGAAAATGATGATGGGAAAACGGGAACTAAATAACAAGTTTTCATTTCAATTTGAGGAAAAAGGGGTAAATGAAGTAAGTGAACAGATTATGAATTCTTACAATAGTGGTTTTATTGGGGAAGGAACCGCACTTGCTGAAAGCAGCGATTTTACTGCTTCAGAGGAATAAGCAGAATGTCCATAAGGAAAAGGCTGTCCATCAAAGGGGCAGCCTTTTGCAATTTGTAAAGGTAGTCATTTGCCTCGAAAATTCGTCCATAGAGGGCGTTTACCCAAGAATCTACACCCAAACATGCATACTCTTTAGTGTGTGAATCAATAAATAACGAGGAGAGACAAAATGAATAGAGACATGCATTTAATGCCTAAGTATCAAAAATTATTTGTTGGACATCAAGACAATCTAATTCAGGATTCAAGGGTACATCACGGTGGCCACGGAGGTTTTGGCCATCATGGTGGATTTGGCCATCATGGCGGTTTTGGCTATCACGGAGGCTTTGGACATTACGGTGGTTTCGGCCGGCCATATGGATATGGATACGGTTTACCATTTTTAGGGGGACTGGCAGCGGGAGCCTTATTAACAGCACCATATGGATACGGATATGGTTATCCATATTACGGATATCCTTACCCTTACTATTATTAAGGAGTAGTTTTAGAGCTTTGCCCGAAGGGGAAAGCTCTTTGTTACATTTTTCCTGCCAAAAAGGGATATACTAATAGTGACTTGTTTTTTTTTTGATAAATAATTAATGGAGGTAAGCACATGCGGATTGGGGTACCAAAAGAGATAAAAAATAATGAGAATCGGGTAGCAATGACACCAGCCGGGGTAGTTAACCTTGTTAAATTTGGTCATGAGGTTATTATTGAAAAAGGAGCAGGGCTTGGATCCGGGTTTTTGGACGATGAGTATAGCACGAATGGGGCGAGACTTGTAGAAACCGCTGCCGAAGCATGGTCTGCGGATATGGTCATGAAGGTAAAAGAACCGCTGCCAAGCGAATATCAATATTTCCGTGAAGGGTTAATTTTGTTTACATATTTACATCTGGCACCTGAACCGGAATTAACGAAGGCATTGATTGATCATAAAGTAGTCGGGATTGCCTATGAAACAGTTCAGCTGGCGAATAGAAGTCTGCCATTATTAACGCCAATGAGTGAGGTTGCCGGAAGGATGGCAGCACAAGTTGGGGCGCAATTTTTGGAGAGGGTATACGGCGGTAAGGGAATTCTGCTCTCGGGTGTCCCTGGAGTCCAAAGGGGAACTGTTACCATTATTGGCGGCGGTGTAGCTGGTACAAATGCGGCAAAAATGGCAATCGGCTTAGGAGCAAAGGTTACTATCATTGATTTAAATCCGGATCGGCTCCGTCAATTAGATGATATTTTCGGATCTGATGTGACAACATTAATGTCGAACCCTTTCAATATTGCAGAAGCAGTTAAGGAATCCGATTTAGTCATTGGAGCTGTTTTAATCCCTGGTGCGAAGGCGCCAAAGCTTGTTAGTGAAGAAATGATTCAATCAATGAAGCCGGGAAGTGTGGTCGTTGATATCGCGATCGACCAAGGCGGTATCTTTGAAACTACCGATCAAATTACGACACATGATAATCCAACATATGTGAAGCATGGCGTTGTTCATTACGCTGTCGCAAATATGCCTGGTGCAGTACCAAGAACCTCCACTTTTGCGTTAACAAACGTGACCGTACCCTATGCCGTGCTTATCGCAAATAAAGGCTACAAGAAAGCTTGTTTAGAGAATGACGCTTTATTAAAAGGAATTAATACCCTTGACGGGTATGTAACCTATCAAGCAGTTGCTGAAGCACATGGACTGGAATTTTCAGTTACAAAAACATTGCTAGAAAAATAGTAAAAAAGAAGAGGGCTTCCCTCTTCTTTTTTTTGCAAAATAATAACCAGCCTCACAAAGAAGCTGGTTTGAAAACTTAATATACAGCCGCATTTGCCGTAGTGATATAAGAAAGTTTTAAACCACCACTCCTCAAAGTGGGTGTTCTCAGAAACCTTTCTGCGTGTCCTCCATGTCTTATAGACGGAGGCCTGTCATTCCAGTTTCGATGGTTAAACTCCCTTTTACAGCTTAAAGGTTAAAACTTTATTATGAATACGTACAACGCAGCTCGTATTTGTATATTACCTCAATTTCGATTAGAGTTCAATGTAAAAAAGCTCCAATTTAATTATTTTATAACCTGTAATTCTTTCGGGAATTTAGTTAACACTTTTGCACCGTCTGCACTGATATAAAGATCATCTTCAATTCGAACACCTGCTACGTTTGGAACATAAATTCCCGGTTCGATTGTATAGACCATTCCTTCTTCTATTACCAGTTGGTTCGTTTCAGTCATGGAAGGATACTCATGAACCCCAATTCCAAGACCGTGGCCTAAACGATGTGGAAAATATTCGCCATATCCTGCTTCAGAAATAATTCTGCGGGCAGTAAGGTCAACTTCCGCTGCCGTTACGCCAGGCTTACTTGCCTCAATTGCTGCGAGCTGGGCCTTTAAGACTGTATCATAAATTTCTTTTTGTTTTTCATTAATGTCCCCATATGCAACGGTTCTTGTGATATCGGAACAATAGCGGTCGACCACCACACCTAAATCAAATAATACGAAATCACCTTTTTGAATTTTCGTGCTCCCTGGATTGCCGTGAGGAGAAGCGGCGTTTGCCCCGGTCAACACCATGGTCGAGAACGACATTTCGGTAACACCCTTTTGCTTTAAGGCGTACTCTAAGGCATTAAGGATTTCAAGCTCCGTCTTGCCCTCCTTGATTTCACTTACTCCGAATTCAACGGCAAAATCGGCAAGAGCACAAGCTTCTTCGATGATTTTCAGTTCTTTTGCATCTTTAATCATCCGCAGCTGCCTTACTTTTTCTTCTGCAGAAACAAATGATGCCTTAGGGAATAATTGTGTAAGGTGCTCATAGCGTTCCACATTCATATGCTCTTTTTCAATCGCAGCTTTTGAAACACTATTGATTCTTTTGTTAATGGAGTTAAGAATCATTTCCCACGGATTTTCGATGTCGTTGTAGCCGATAATTTCATGTTCCCACTCTGAGCGTTTAGCATCCGGCACTTCCATCGCCGGCAAGACGAGAAACGGCTCTTCTTCTTGAAAAACGGCAAGTGCCAGTAATCGTTCGTGCGGATCCGTATAATAGCCGCTTAAATAAAATACATTTTCGGTAGATGTAAGAAAGCAGACGTCAATTCCGTTTTCTTTCATCCATGTTTGAAGCTTAACTAATCGTTGATTCATGTGCAGGGAGCCCCCTTAAAAAAATAAAAATCCTATTTGAGAGTATCAATTTTACTAGTGAAAGTAAACTATCTGACCTTAGCATGCGCTAAAACAAGTGAGTTATGGAAATAAATGAAGAAGGAATTCCCATTTTTTTATGGAAGTACATAATATATCAATTTAAAAGGAGCTGGAATCATGAGAATTTCTTTCCATGGACATTCAGTTGTTCAGATTCAAACAAAGGGAAATACAATTTTAATTGATCCTTTTATTACCGGCAATAGTTTAACGGATTTAAAGGCTGATGAAGTAAAAGCTGATGTGATTATATTATCGCATGGTCATAACGATCATGTCGGAGATACGGTTGCGATAGCGAAAAGAAACGATGCACTTGTGATTGCCAATGCCGATCTTACCGATTTTCTTGGCAAGCAGGGAGTTAAAACCCACGGCATGAATATCGGCGGTGCATATCAATTTGATTTTGGAACGGTAAAGCTTACCCAGGCTTTTCACGGTTCCGGTTATATCACAGATAAAAATGAAATCATCTATTGCGGAATGCCAACGGGGATTTTGTTCAGTAATGAGGGCAAGACAATTTACCACGCCGGCGATACAGGATTATTTTCCGATATGAAGCTGATTGGAGAACGGCATCCGATGGATCTAGCCTTCCTGCCGATCGGTGATAATTTTACTATGGGGCCTGAAGATGCAGCCTATGCTGCAAAATTGCTAAAGGCAAAGCTGGTGGTGCCGATGCACTTCAATACATTCCCGCCAATTAAACAAGACCCATATCAATTTATTGATTTGCTTGAGGACAGAAATGGGAAAGTGTTAGCTCCAGGAGAAGCAATTGAAATTTAACAGGTTTTAGGTATTCATCTACTTTTTTTCCTCCTTTGTGCATAAAGATGAAACAAGCATTGTTTTTTAGGAGGAAAAGAAAATGAAAAAGAATCGGTATCTGCTATGTCTCTTGCTCTGTGCCTTTATGCTTTATTTTGCTGTACCAAAATTATCAGTGACTGCAGGAGGAACACAAGGGCTTTTCGCTATTGTGTGGCTTTCATTTGCGTTAATCGTGATTGCCGGTAATCTGACCGGACTTCTTTATAGTCCGAAAAAACAGGTTCAAAGGCATCGGCCGCAGCGCATAAGGAAGAAATCCCGCTCTTTTTAATGAGAATTGTTTGTCATTGTAAGGAACCGCATTGAATCAAGACTTTTTAAACTTTATAATAGAGTTCAGGATAAGATTGTAACTGACTAAATTAGCAGGAATCGAAATATAAAGGGTGAAGGTCTTGGCTACTAAGCATGAACAAATTTTGCATTATATTGATGGACTCCCCATTGGAGAAAAAATATCTGTAAGGCAAATCGCCAAAGCGATGACGGTAAGTGAAGGTACAGCCTATCGAGCGATTAAAGAGGCAGAAAACAAAGGATATGTCAGCACAATTGAACGTGTGGGCACCATTCGAATTGAGCGGAAGAAGAAAGAAAATATTGAAAAGCTTACCTTTGCTGAAGTTGTCAATATCGTTGATGGCCAAGTATTAGGCGGAAGAACGGGCTTGCATAAAACCCTTAATAAATTTGTGATTGGCGCGATGAAGCTTGAGGCGATGATGCGCTACACTGAGGCCGGTAACCTTTTGATTGTAGGGAACAGAACACAAGCGCATGAGTTAGCTTTAAAAGCAGGAGCTGCCGTACTGATCACCGGCGGATTTGATTCGGAGGATCATGTGAAAAAACTGGCAGATAAATTAGAGCTCCCGGTTATTTCATCAAGCTATGACACTTTTACTGTTGCCACGATGATTAATCGGGCTATTTACGATCAATTGATCAAAAAGGAAATTATTTTAGTTGAAGATATTTTAACACCACTTGCAGATACTTATTATCTTAAAACAAATGACAAGGTGTCAAAATGGCATGAATTGAATAAACAAACAACGCACAGCCGCTACCCGGTTGTGGATCAAAACATGAAGATTCAAGGAATGGTGACTAGTAAGGACATTTTAGGTCAGGATGTTGAGATTTCTATTGATAAGATTATGACTAAACATCCGATGACAGTAAATGGGAAAACGAGTGTTGCTTCCACTGCCCATACAATGGTCTGGGAAGGGATTGAGGTTCTTCCGGTTTCTGATGATGCTAATCGTTTAGAAGGAATTATCAGCAGGCAGGATGTTTTAAAGGCACTTCAAATGAATCAAAGGCAGCCGCAGGTTGGCGAAACGCTTGATGACATTGTCACTAATCAAATGGTATTAATGCAGGGGAAACCGAAAGGCGAAGAGGTATATTCCTGTGAAGTGACACCGCAAATGACCAATCACCTAGGAACCATTTCATACGGCGTATTTACCACCATTGTGGCAGATGCGGCCAACCGGGTATTGAAAAGCTATAAAAAAGGTGACCTTGTAGTAGAAAATATGTCGATTTACTTTATCAAACCCGTTCAAATGGAGAGCAAATTGGAAATTTTCCCAAAAATTCTTGAGGTAGGACGGAAATTTGGAAAAGTAGATGTGGAAGTATTCAACGAAGGGATATTAGTTGGTAAAGCCATGATGATGTGTCAATTGATTGATAGAAACTAAGAGATCATCCATATTCAAAAGGGTCTGACCCATGTGGTCAGACCCTTTGTGTAATATTTATTTCTGGGCATCAATCATATTGGCTTCCTCAATCGCGAATGGGAGGTAATGTTTGTATTTTTTAAAGCCGATCCAGGTGAATACGGCCCCATAAATCGTAAATATGGCTGCAACAATATAAGTTACGGTTGATTCGGATATGAATAGAAGATGATTCATGCCAAATAAGCAGACAAAAAGGCCGAGGGCAATATTTGATTTTGCAGAAAGCCATTTCTTTTCTACTTGACGGTTGCTTCTGAAGTATTTTGTTTTATAAAATAGATAGAAGGCAAATGACACAGCAATTAAAACAACAAGTACCAACATAATAGGTTCCTCCATGTTCCTAAAAATCTTCTCCTATTTTATCGTGTATTTTTAAAAAAAGCCATTATTGGTTCATAAGGAGCAATGTCCATGATTGAGCAAATATTAGCAGCTATCGAACAATATGAAACCATCATTGTCCATCGACACGTTCGACCTGACCCGGATGCCTATGGTTCACAGGGCGGTTTAGCTGCAATTCTACAAGAATCCTATCCCGAAAAAAAGATTTATGCAGTGGGGCAGGAAGAACCCACACTCCATTACATGCGCAGATTAGATGTGATTGAAGATGAGGTATATAAGGGTGCTTTGGTCATTGTTTGTGATACTGCTAATGCTGAAAGAATATGTGACAAGCGTTACACGCTGGGTGATAAGCTAATAAAAATTGATCACCATCCAAACGAAGATCCTTACGGTGATTTATTATGGGTCGATACAACGGCAAGCTCGTGCAGTGAAATGATCTATGAATTTTATTTAAACGGAAAGGCTTCAGGCTTGAAAATGAATGATGAGGCGGCAAGACTTTTATTTGCCGGAATTGTTGGGGATACGGGAAGGTTTCTATTTCCAAGTACAACTGAAAAGACGTTTGAGTATGCCGGTGAATTGATTCACTACCATTTTTCCCGCACCGAACTTTTTGATAAAATGTATGAATTAGATCCTAAGATTATTAAGCTGAACGGTTATATTCTGCAAAATTTTGACCTTCAGCCAAACGGTGTTGCCTCTGTGAAGCTTACAAGGGATTTATTGAAAGCGTATGATGCTAGGCCGGCAGAAGCATCCTTGCTGGTGGGGTCATTAGGTGATGTTAAAGGAATTAAAGCGTGGGTCTTTTTCATTGAGGAAGATGATCAAATACGGGTACGTCTCCGTTCAAAGGGTCCAGTGATTAATGGTGTAGCAAGGAAGTTCAATGGTGGCGGGCATCCGCTTGCCTCAGGTGCATCGATATATTCATGGGACGAAGTGGATCATGTCTTAAGGGAATTGGCAGTGGTTTGCGAAAATTATCAGAAGTAACAATAGTTAAACGGCCCAATCGCGGGCCGTTTACTCAAATTGAATCTCCAGCTGAATCGTAACGTTTGTATAAATGACCATTTCTTTTACTTTTAGTTTATACCTTTTGTCATAAATCTTAATCAGTTTGTTTTCAATCGTTTTTTTTAACAAATCTTTGCTTTTATAGACGGTATCTAAATCCTTAGCCAATATCATACTAATATCATCGTTGACAGCATTTTCCGTCTCCTGAACACTTAGTAGATCCAGTTTATATTTTTCATAATTAGTGATTTTGACCGTAATCTTCTGGACAGTTAGCTTTTCAATATTTTGTTTGTTTAAATCCTTATATTCATCCTGCCAAATCTTTTTTTCATTAGTTAAATCAACGATCTCCTCCTGCTGCTTTCGAATCAATTCCGAATTCTTCTCCTGCCAGACACCATAAATATATAGAAAAATACACCAGCTGATGGCACCCCCAATAGCCATCCCGGAAAAAAAACGCTGCCATGAGGGTCTGCGATACAATGGTGGAATTCTCATGATGAAATATACTCCTGGGTGAGCCAATTAATAATGAGAGCACCTGTCTGGGCGCCGCCTAAGGCTGAAAGAATTAATAATAATTGTTTGAACAAATCCTTGGTTCCCGCATCCAAAAAGCCTTTTTCAAATGTGTAAACCGTATCAAATGTCCCGCCGATTGCCGCTACAATGGCCCATATTCGGAGTGCTGATGACAAACGATAGACGGTTGTAAGTGGTGGTTGTCCAGTTAAAAAGGAGGCAATCCCGCCAATTAATGAACCGCCAAGCAAGACTCCTAAGGCAATAAAATAGCTTTCAATAAATGCAGGAAAAAAACCAATTTCTTTCATCCCTTCAACCGCCTTTATCCATAATCTTTCCGTCTATATTCATTTATATGGACAAAGGATTCTGTTTATGTTTAGAGATAAGAAGAGAAAAAATTTGGACTTTGAGAAATGTCCAGCTCCAGCGCCCTAGCGGCTAGTGTCCTTCGCGCTCCGCCCTACGATAAGTCAACATCGATTCGCCTCCGGCTTATCGTGTTTCCTTTATCTCAGTTGGAGTGCTCCAGGCCATACGCCGCTGACCAGGACGCTTCCGCTTTTCTTTTAAAAACAGAACATATTTTCCTTTTTTGTGATAAAGATTTATAATAATGATAGATAATAAGTTTAAGGAACGGTGGAACGATATGTCATTTATTCACCTTCATGTTTATAGTGCCTATAGTTTGCTTACAAGTACGGCATCCGTCGCAGATCTAATTGAAAATGCCAAACGAAAAGGTTTTACTACCCTCGCCTTAACGGATAGAAATGTCATGTACGGAACAATTGAATTTTATAAGCTTTGTAAAAAAAATCATTTGAATCCAATTATGGGGTTAACGGTTGATGTAGAAAGCGAGATTACCGCAAACGAATCCTACCCGCTTGTTTTATTGGCAGAAAATCAACAAGGATTTCGTAATCTCTTGAAAATCTCCAGTGCTGTCCAAACAAAGGCCGATCAGGGGATACCGCAAAAGTGGCTGAAGCATTATTCAGAGGGGCTTATTGCTATCACACCCGGATTGGAAGGGGAAATTGAACAGTCTCTTTTAAGCGGTAAGGATGAGATTGCAAGAAAGCTTATTAGAAAATTTGACGCAATCTTTGGGAATGGCAGCTTCTTTCTCTCGCTTCAAAATCACGAGCTCGAACAAGAAGCAATGATTAGAAATCAATTTCTTGAGATGGCAAACGAGTTACATGTGCCCGTTGTTGCAACAAACCGGGTACATTATTTAGAAAAAGATGACAGCTTCGCTCATGAGTGTTTGCTGGCGATTAAGAATGGCGATAAGTTACAGGATGAACATCGGGAAAAGCTCGAAAGTGAGCAATTTTATTTAAAGTCGGCAGCTGAAATGGCGGATTGCTTCTCAGAAAATCCCGATGCACTTGAAAATACACTTCGAATTGCGAACAGATGCAGCGTAAATATTGAACTAAATAAAACTTACCTCCCGTCATTCCCAACCGAAAATAATCTACCCCCAGATGAATATCTCGAAATGTTGTGTAAGCAGGGACTCCAAGAACGTTTATCTGGGCCGTCAAAGGAATATGTTGAACGACTTTCCTTTGAATTATCCGTGATAAGAAGGATGAAATTTAGCAACTACTTTCTAATTGTCTGGGATTTTATGAGATATGCTCGGGAAAAAGGGATTTTGACTGGGCCGGGACGAGGCTCGGCGGCAGGCTCGCTTGTTGCTTATGTTTTATATATAACCGACGTTGACCCAATCGAACATAACTTATTGTTTGAACGATTTTTAAATCCTGAGCGGGTCTCGATGCCGGATATTGATATTGATTTTCCCGATCACCGCCGTGAAGAAGTAATTGAATATGTCGCCGAGAAATACGGTGAACTCCATGTCGCGCAAATAGTCACCTTCGGAACTATGGCGGCCAAAGCGGCAGTTAGAGATGTTGGAAGGGCATTCGGGCTAAATGCAAAAGAACTCGAGCAATTATCTAGAACGATTCCTTCAAGGGTAGGAATAAACCTAAATGCCGCCTTTAAAGAATCTGAACCATTAAGAAGGTTTGTCAATGAAACATCGCTAAACCGCAGGTTGTTTGAGACCGCCTTAAAGCTTGAGGGCCTGCCGCGGCATACATCGACGCATGCAGCAGGTGTGGTCATAAGCGAGAAGCAGCTGATTGAATTAATTCCAATCCAAAGCGGGTCAAACCATGTTTATTTAACCCAATACTCAATGGAATACCTCGAAGAGCTTGGACTTTTGAAAATGGATTTTCTTGGACTTAGGAACCTTTCCCTCATAGAAACCATTCTTTCCTCCATTTACCGCCAAACAGGGCGGAAACTGGATATTGGACGAATTCCATTGGACGACACAAAGACCTTCGAATTACTTGCAAAGGGTGAAACAACGGGGATTTTTCAGCTGGAATCAGAAGGAATGCGGAAGGTATTAACCCGGCTAAAGCCTTCACGTTTTGAGGATATTGTCGCCGTCAATGCATTGTACCGCCCGGGACCAATGGAAAATATCCCGCTCTTTATCGATCGAAAACACGGCCGGAAGGCAGTTGAATATCCACATCCCGATTTGGAGCCAATCCTGGAAAATACATATGGGGTGATTGTCTATCAGGAGCAAATCATCCAGATCGCTTCCAAGATGGCGGGATTCTCACTTGGTGAAGCGGACCTTTTAAGACGGGCAGTTGGAAAAAAGCAAAAAGAAGTATTGGACAAAGAGCGGAATCATTTTGTCCAAGGAGCCCTGAAAAAGGGATATAACCAAGCACTAGCTAATGATATCTATGATTTAATTGTCCGGTTTGCCAATTATGGCTTTAACCGGAGCCATGCTGTTGCTTACAGCATGATCGCTTATCAGCTGGCCTTTTTAAAAGCCAATTATTCGCTGTATTTTATGGCAGGCCTCTTGACATCGGCCATCGGTAATGAGACCAAAATTGCCCAATACATTTTGGAAACAAGGCAAAAGGATCTCGTTGTTCTGCCGCCATCTATTAATCATAGTGCTTACTCATTCCAAGTAGAAAAAGCGGGGGCCATTCGTTATAGTCTTGCAGCAATTAAAAGCGTTGGTGCAGCCGCATTAAAGGAAATCTTTCAATCAAGGAAACGAAAGAAATTTGATGACCTATTTGATTTTTGTATCAGGGTTTCACCAAAAGCAATTAATCGCAAAACCCTGGAGCACCTGGTTCATGCTGGATGCTTTGATGAATTTGGTGAAGACCGCGCCGTTTTGCTGGCAAGCTTGGATGTAGCTATTGAACATGCCCAAATTTTCAAACCTGATGATGCGAACCAATTTGCCTTATTTGAGGATGAAATGATCCCAAAACCGAAATATGTTTCGGTTGATTCTATTAGTCTGGAAAATAAGCTGACATTTGAAAAAGAGGCGCTTGGTTTTTACCTCTCAGATCACCCAATTTCTATTTATGAAAAAGAACTCAAGCGGTGCGGAGCCTATTTATTGTATCAATTAAGAAGTGACAATAAACGAGCTGCATCCGGTGTTTATCTTTCAGCGGTGAAATCGATTCGTACCAAAAAAGGTGATTCCATGGCCTTTTTAACAATAAGTGATGCCAGCGGTGAAATGGAGGCCGTCGCATTTCCAACAGTTTTTAAAAAATTCCATTCCCTATTACGGCAGGGGAATTTTGTCCTGCTGCAGGGTAAAATTGAAGAGCGAGATGGGACACTGCAATTTATCATTCAGCAGGTGTCAGATTTAGATCAATGGCTAAAAGCAAACGCGATCAACCAGCAGGTTCTATACTTGAAAATTTCCTCACAGCAGGATGAGCAATTGCTCCAAAGAATCAATCAGCTGTTAAAAGGAAATAAAGGCGATGCAGGTGTCATTTTGCATTATGAAGAGACCCGTAAAACAGTAAAGTTAACGGCAGATAACAATGTCAATCCAACTCCTGAAGTGTTACAGCAATTAAGAAATTTACTTGGGTCAAAAAGTGTTGTCTTAAAAGATTAATTCTTTACAACTTTCGAAGATATGATATAGTGGTAAGGAGACGAGTGTGGTCTGACCACTGTAGTTGAATTAAATTTTATGGGATGTTTATTAATCTTTTTTGAATCATTTAAGGGGTGAAAGATCTTGACATTACGTGAAGAAGCATTACATATGCACCGCATTAATAAAGGAAAATTAGAGTCGAAATCCAAAGTACCAGTTCGAAATGCACATGATTTAAGTTTAGCCTATTCACCGGGTGTTGCGGAGCCATGTAAAGATATCTATGAAAAACCGGAAACGGTTTACGATTATACCATGAAAGGAAACATGGTGGCTGTTGTTTCCGATGGTACGGCTGTCCTAGGACTCGGTAATATTGGACCTGAAGCAGCACTTCCTGTAATGGAAGGTAAGGCCGTCCTATTTAAAAGTTTTGCTGGTGTTGATGCTTTTCCCATTTGTTTAAACACTACGGATGTAGACAAAATTGTTGAAACCGTTAAGCTTCTCGAACCAACCTTTGGCGGCGTGAACCTTGAAGATATCGCTGCACCTAACTGCTTTGTTATTGAGGAAAGATTGAAAAAAGAAGCAAACATTCCAATATTTCATGATGACCAGCATGGAACAGCAATTGTTACGGTTGCAGGTCTTGTCAATGCCCTTAAAATGATCGGAAAGAAAATGACTGAAATCAAAGTAGTTGCAAGCGGCGCTGGTGCCGCAGGAATTGCGATTATTAAATTGTTATATGCTTATGGTGTACGAGATATCATAATGTGCGATACAAAAGGGGCGATTTATGAAGGCCGCCCACAGGGAATGAATTCCGTTAAAGCAGAAGTGGCCAAGTTTACCAATCGCGATAACCTTACTGGCAGCCTCGCGGATGTTATCAAAAATGCGGATGTATTTATTGGGGTATCGGTTGCGGGAGCACTTACAAAAGAAATGGTGGCATCAATGAATCAAGATGCGATTATTTTTGCCATGGCCAATCCAGACCCTGAGATTATGCCTGAAGATGCAAAAGCTGCGGGAGCAAAAGTAGTGGGAACCGGACGTTCTGATTTTCCAAACCAAGTAAACAATGTCCTGGCCTTCCCTGGGATTTTCAGGGGAGCACTTGATGTTCGTGCGACACATATTAACGAAAAAATGAAAGTAGCAGCCGTAGAGGCAATTGCCGGCTTAATTAGTGAGGAAGAGTTGAATGCTGACTATGTCATACCTGCACCATTTGACCCACGAGTTGCCCCGAATGTTGCTGCTGCTGTCGCAAAAGCGGCAATGGAAACGGGTGTGGCCCGGATTAAGGTAGATCCTGAAGATATAAAGGAAAGAACACAAAGGCTCGCTATTATTGGCAAAAGTGAGTGATTAAGTAAGTGACAAGTTCGAAGGTTTATTTGGAGATAGTAAAGCAGTTACGAGAAATGATTACCATTGATGGACTTAAGACCGGAGATAAAATTCCTTCAGAACGGGAATTATCAGAGCGCCTGAATTTCGGGCGCTCTTCCGTTCGCGAAGCTCTTAGAGCACTGGAGTTGCTTGGCCTTATTGAAACAAGGCGGGGTGAAGGGACGTTTATAAGAGATTTTCGCGGTCATCAATTGGTCCAGCTGCTCAGCACTTTCATTTTGCGAGATGAAAAGGCAAAACGCGATGTATTCGAAACCAAAAACTTTATCGAGATGGATTGCCTTCGTTTAGCATTGCAAAGAATCAATCATCGCCAGGTAGAAACGTTGAAGAAATGGATAATACAAGCAGACAGTTTTACAGATGATGAGTTTTTTTATCGGATAATTGAGATTTCCGATAATCATCTTTTTTTAAGAATGTGGTTAATACTAAAGGAATATTACTATTCATTATTTCATCCTGAAGAGTATCGACGGGATGACTATCTTCTATTACTTGAAGCTCTAGCCGAAAAGGATGTAGGAAAATCACTTTATGCTTATAGCAAACTTCGAAATTTGTCTGATTTTAACGACAAATACTAACAGATTTTGAACTTTTTTTATTTTATAGTGGAAATGATACAAGCCCTAAGTAAAAGGGTATTTTTAATTATTCGGTGGTCTGACCACTTATCGGAGTTTGCAGGTATGAAGTTGACTTAGTATAGAAAGACTTTTGAATAGCAAAAGATGGAGAATCTTGCTTTTTGGCAGGCGTGTGATCCAAGGGAGGTTTTAATTTGGCGCTTAAAGATCTTTTTACAAAGAATCAACCGAAAAAGAAGAAATATGCAACTATTCCGGCAGAAACAGCAAAAAATGACGTACCTGAAGGAATTATGACAAAGTGCCCTTCGTGTAAGAAAATCATGTATACAAAGGAATTAATCAAAAATGCAAAGGTATGTCTGCATTGTGGGTTTCATTTCCAAATGAATGCTGCGGAGCGGATTGATAGCTTTCTTGATGTGGGAAGTTTTGTGGAAATTAATGAAAATATGGTTTCTGAAAATCCGCTGAATTTCCCGGACTATCTTGAAAAGTTGGAAAAAGACCGGCAAAAAAGTAAATTAAATGAGGCCGTCGTCACCGGCATGGGAACGGTTAATGGCCATAAAATTGTCGTAGCGATTATGGATGCCTCTTTCCGAATGGGAAGCATGGGCTCTGTTGTTGGGGAAAAAATCACCCTAGCAATTGAAAAGGCAGATGATCTTTCGATTCCTTTTGTCATCTTCACGGCATCAGGCGGTGCCAGGATGCAGGAGGGAGCCTTAAGCTTGATGCAGATGGCAAAGACAAGTGTTGCCTTAAAGAAATTCAGTAATAATGGCGGCTTAATTATATCCATTATGACACACCCGACAACGGGCGGCGTCTCTGCAAGCTTCGCCTCATTGGGCGATTACAATTTTGCTGAACCTGGTGCGTTAATTGCTTTTGCCGGCCGCAGAGTCATTGAACAATCGATTCGTGAAGAATTACCGGAAGATTTTCAAACTGCTGAGTTCCTATTAAAACACGGTCAGCTTGATGCAATTATTTCCCGGATTGACTTAGTTGAGAATCTTACCAATATTTTAGAAATCCATCAACCTGGAGGTGAACTTGAATGGCAGGGGAATTAGAATTCGAACGCCCGATTGTGGAGTTGAGAAAGAAAATCACCGAACTAAAAGAGTTCACGAAAACAGCCGAGGTCGATTTAAGCTCTGAGATTGTTAAATTAGAGGCGAGGCTAGTGAAACTAGAGCAAGATATATATGAAAATATCAAGCCGTGGGATCGTGTGCAAATAGCACGTCTTGCGAATCGCCCGACAACACTTGATTATATTTCATTCCTATTTGAAGGCTTCTTTGAATGTCACGGCGACCGCACATTTGCTGATGATGAGGCCATTGTCGGCGGGGTTGCTAAATTTAAAGGATTGCCTGTTACTGTTATTGGCCACCAACGAGGAAAAGACACGAAGGAAAATATTCGCCGGAACTTTGGGATGCCTCATCCCGAAGGCTACAGAAAAGCATTGCGCTTAATGAAGCAGGCAGATAAATTTAATCGTCCGATTATTTGTTTCATTGATACAAAAGGAGCCTATCCGGGGAAAGCAGCGGAAGAGCGCGGTCAAAGTGAAGCAATAGCCCGCAATCTTTTTGAAATGGCAGGCCTTAAGGTACCGGTTATATGTATTGTCATTGGTGAAGGCGGAAGCGGCGGTGCTCTTGCCCTAGGTGTAGGCAACCGTATTTATATGCTTGAAAACTCCACCTATTCCGTTATTTCTCCTGAAGGAGCGGCAGCTATTTTGTGGAAGGATGCAGCGCTAGCCAAGAATGCGGCTGAAACAATGAAAATTACTGCCCCTGACTTGAAAGAGCTTGGTGTCATTGATGACATTATTCCGGAAATTAAAGGCGGTGCCCATAAGGATGTTAAAAAGCAAGCAGAAGAAATTGAAAAAGTCTTGACCACATCACTTCAAGAACTGCTTAAACTGTCCGAGGATGAATTAATCGCTGACCGATATGATCGATTTAGATCAATTGGGGAATACACGGTGAAAAATGAATATATTGGGGTAAATTAAAAATTGTGCTCATTTGAGCACTTTTTTAATATGTTCACAAAAAATTCACCAATCAGATAGTGTTGACGCTTACAAAGGTGGATAAAACGCTTCCAGTTCACGAACTATTCCGTCTATTGTGTTTACTAATATCTATCGGTTGTTAAGGTCATTTCTTCATGTTATTTTATAAATATTCGAAGGTTTTATGTAAATAATAAAAAGGTTGAAGTTTCACTGTATCTACTTACTCACAAAAGTGTACATAAAGTTTTCCTAATTCATGACTGAGGTGATTAAACATGAAAAAGATTGGGGTACTTACGAGCGGCGGCGACTCCCCAGGGATGAACCCTGCGATTCGCGCGGTTGTCCGAAAAGCCATTTTTCATAATGTAGAAGTTTATGGTATTTACGGCGGTTATTCTGGATTAATTGCTGGTAATATTAAAAAGCTTGAGCTTGGTTCAGTTGGTGATATTATTCACCGCGGCGGTACGATGCTTCATTCGGCACGCTGCCCTGAATTTAAAACAAAAGAAGTGCAGCAGCAAGGAATTGAGCAGCTTAAAGCCCATGGAATTGATGGGCTCGTTGTCATTGGCGGCGATGGATCCTACCGCGGGGCAAAAGCATTAACAGAGCAAGGTTTTCCATGCGTTGGTGTACCTGGCACCATTGACAATGATATCCCGGGAACGGAACAAACTATAGGGTTTGATACAGCCCTAAATACTGTAATTGACGCAATCGATAAAATCCGCGATACTGCTACATCACATGAAAGAACATTTATCATTGAAGTAATGGGAAGGGATGCAGGCGATATAGCTTTATGTGCAGGACTTGCCGGCGGAGCAGAAACAATTTTGATTCCAGAAGAGAATTATGATATGAATGAAATTGCGGACAGGCTGCGCAGCGGTCAAGAGCGTGGGAAAAAACATAGTATCATTGTGGTAGCGGAAGGTGTTTGCAGCGGGTACGAATTTTCCCGCCAGCTTCATGATGCAGCAAACATTGAAACAAGGGTATCGGTGTTAGGTCATATCCAGCGTGGAGGCTCCCCAACGGCTGCAGACAGAGTGCTTGCAAGCAGATTAGGGGCAAGGGCTGTAGAACTTTTAATTGAAGGTAAGGGCGGCCGTGCAGTGGGAATTGAAAAAAATCAGCTTGTTGATTACGATATCATTGAAGCTCTCGACAAGAAACATAAACTAGATCTAGACCTATTCAAACTATCCAAGGAATTATCAATTTAAGAATCACGTTTGTCTTTTTAAATATTGGAGGGAAAAGGATGTTACGAAAAACAAAAATCGTTTGTACGATTGGTCCTGCAAGTGAAAGTGTGGAAAAATTAACTCAATTAATTCATTCAGGTTTAAACGTTGCCCGCTTAAATTTTTCACATGGTGATTTTGAAGAGCACGGAGCGCGGATTAATAATATTCGCAAAGCGGCAGAGGAAGCTGGAAAAACAGTTGCTATTCTGCTTGATACAAAAGGTCCGGAAATTCGGACTAATAACATGCAAAACGGTGCAATTGAACTTAAAGCAGGAGAAAATATTATTGTTTCTATGGCCGAAGTAGAAGGAACACTAGAAAAATTCTCTGTTACATATAGCGAGTTGATTGATGATGTCCATGTAGGCTCAAAAATCCTGTTAGATGACGGGTTAATTGGACTGGAAGTCTTGGAAATTGATAAGGCAGCAAAAGAAATTCATACAAAAATTTTAAATAGCGGAACGTTAAAAAATAAAAAAGGTGTTAACGTCCCAGGTGTATCTGTTAACTTACCGGGGATTACTGAAAAGGACCGTCAAGATATTCTTTTCGGCATTGAACAAGGGGTTGATTTCATTGCCGCATCTTTTGTCCGCCGGGCAAAGGACGTATTAGAAATCCGCCAGCTTTTAGAAGAAAATAATGCAACACATATCCACATTATACCTAAGATTGAAAATCAGGAAGGCGTCGATAATATTGATGAAATCCTGGAAATCTCTGATGGCTTAATGGTTGCCCGTGGAGATCTTGGCGTAGAAATTCCGGCAGAAGAGGTTCCGCTGGTACAAAAAATGTTAATTAAGAAATGTAATGCCCTTGGAAAACCTGTCATCACGGCTACACAAATGCTTGATTCGATGCAGCGAAATCCTAGACCGACTCGCGCTGAAGCAAGCGATGTTGCCAATGCTATTTTTGATGGGACAGACGCAATTATGCTTTCTGGTGAAACGGCTGCAGGACTTTACCCGATAGAAGCGGTGCAAACCATGCATAATATTGCTTCCAGAGCGGAACAGGCATTGGATCATAAAGAAATTTTATCTGGCCGGAGCAAAGACACGGAACATAATCTGACAGATGCGATTGGTCAATCCGTTGCTCATACAGCCTTAAACTTGGACGTAAAATCGATTATTACGCCAACCGAAAGCGGACATACAGCAAGAATGATTTCCAAATATCGTCCGAAAGCAGCGATTGTAGCTGTAACGGCGAACGACCATGTTTGCCGCCGGTTACAGCTCGTTTGGGGCGTTTATCCACAGCTTGGCAAAATTTGTACTACAACCGATGAAATGCTTGATAATTCTGTCGAAGAAAGCTTAAATAGCGGTATTGTAAAGCATGGTGATTTGGTTGTTATCACTGCAGGCGTTCCGGTTGGGGAGGCAGGTACAACGAATTTGATGAAAATTCATGTTGTCGGCGATATCATTACGAAGGCTCAAGGAATTGGCCGCAGGTCAGCTTTTGGGAAAGTGGTCCTTGCTCACGATGCAAAGGAAGCCATAGAAAAAGTAAAACCTGGTTCGATTCTTGTGACAATTGGTTCTGATCGTGACATGATGCCTGCGCTTGAAAAATGTGCTGCCCTTATTACACAAGAAGGCGGATTAACAAGCCATGCGGCTGTTGTTGGTCTTAACCTTGGTATACCGGTCATTGTCGGTGTTGATAATGCGTTAGAACTGTTTAAAGAGGGTCAAGAAATAACTGTTGATGCGACAAGAGGAGTTATTTACAACGGTCACGCCAGCGTATTGTAAAAAAAAGTCAGCTCCATTATAAACTGTACCCGTTGTAAAGGACATATTTAAAAAGGTTATGCCACATTTAGAAGATGATTTCTGTATTCAACAGGAGTCATCTTCTTTAAATTCCATTGATATCTAAAATTGTTATAGTAGGTCATATAACTCCTTATTTCTCTTTTAAGTTCCTCTAAGGAATTACATGGTTTTATATATGCTTCATCCTTAAAATGGCCAAAAAACGACTCTTGTGGAGCATTATCCCAACAATTTCCTCTTCTTGACATAGATTGTCCTAGCCCTAATTTTTTTACATGCTTCTGAAAAGTAGGACTAGTATAGTGTACTCCTTGATCTGAGTGAATAAAGGCTCCTTCTGCAAACTTTACTTTTCTATTTTTCTTTAACTTTACCAATGTATCCGTTGCTAAATCCAATGTAAGTCGATCTGACAGGTTATAGGCCAATATTTCATTCGTGGAACTATCCTTAATAGTGGACAAATAAGCTTTTTGGCCCTTCCCATAATATAAATAAGTAATATCAGTGAGTAATACTTTACCTGGGATTTCTTGTTTGAATTCTCGGTTTAGTAAATTCGGTAGTACGGAGTGTTCTTGGGTAGCTTTCAACATCTTCTTATATGGATTAGCTCTTCTAACTTGGCATATAATCTTATATTTCTTCATAATTCTTCGGATTCGTTTAATATTATATTTAATATTAAACTGCCCTTTTAACGTCATCTTAATTTGGCGAGCACCTTTATGACGTCGTTTAAAATGAAATGCCTTTAAAATATTCTCTTTTAAAATTAAGTCCTCTTTTTCACGGCGTTCTCTATTTTCCTGAGATTTCGGAGAAAAATAATTATAATAACCAGAACGAGAAACTTCAGATATTTCGCATAAGAAACTCACCATATGTTTAAGATCATACTTTTCAATTACTTTACGAATTAAAAGGAACTTCTGTTCCGCAGTTACTTTTACTCGTTTCTCTCCAGCCCCCTTTCCATCATTTCTAACTTTTTTAGCAATTCATTTTCAGCCCGCAACAATTGAATTTGAGCTTCTAATTTTGCATTCTTTTCTTCTAAACTAAGCTC
Source organism: Bacillus sp. S3 (assembly GCF_005154805.1). Lineage (GTDB taxonomy): Bacteria > Bacillota > Bacilli > Bacillales > Cytobacillaceae > Neobacillus. The sequence goes on along the minus strand of NZ_CP039727.1, from coordinate 3,759,128 downwards.
TCTTTTAGTCGGTCTCCCAGAATGATCTTTACGTGTATCTCGAAGTCCTAATACTCCCAATTCACTATAAGCTACACGCCATCTATAAGCTGCTCTTTGTACCCTAACGATACCAATAATATCAACATCAAAACCATTCTCCTCAAAAATCTGCCGTGGTAATTTTCCATTTACACTTTCAGATATAAAAATCCTTTTAAATTCATCAGTGTAGGTAATTCCTTTTGTACTTACAGATTTGACAAAAGGATTATTAGAAAGGATCTTTATTTCTTTATCAGTGAAGATTTTTTTTGACATAGGTTTATTCTCCGATTCTCACATTTTTTATTCATTATACATAAAAGTACCCGATAGAACAGACCTTTTTTAAGTGTCTACTCTATCGGGTACAGTTTATTAAGGGGCTGACTTTTTTGTTTCATGCTTCTTTCCCTTTAATAAATGCCCAAACATCATGGAAGACATTTGCACGATAAAGGGTGCTGATAATAACTAGTGTAACAGGTCCGACAATTAACCCTAAAAATCCGATTAATTTAAAGCCGACAAACAAAGCAATAAGTGTCGCAAGAGGATCAAGACCAATATTGGAGGAAAGAATCTTCGGCTCCATAATTTGCCGTTGAACAAGGACAATGATATATAGAACGCCCAGGCCGATAGCAAGAGCTGTATCCCCGCTAATGGCCGCATAAATGATCCACGGGACAAACACTGCTCCCGTTCCAAGGTATGGTATGATATCAACGATTCCCGTTGCTAACGCAATCGTAATTGCATAATCGACCCTCAGTATCAGGAGTCCAATTAAAATGATTACAGTCGTAATCGAAATCAGCGTTACCTGAGCTTTAATAAAACCAAATAATGCTTTTTTTAAGTCGATAAAAACAGTCCTGCCGCTTCTTTTTGCCTTTTCAGGTAATAGTTTTCCTGCCATTGCCGATAATCGGTACCAATCCTTACTTATAAAGAAAGAAGCCAATAACGAGAAAATAAGGACGGTTGCTGCATTCGGGAACCATGATAGGATATTCGGGATATTTCCAAACAGATTTTTAATAAAGGTTCCAACCGTTGTTCCGACTCGTGTCCCCACATTTTGGATATTTCCAATGATGGTATCCTTTTGCCCGGCATCCAGCTTATTAAATACACTTGTTAATTGATTGTATAATGGAATGATTTGAGCAGTAAAATAATCCTCAATATAATTAATCAATGTATCGAGGTGTTCCGGCACCACCCTTGCCAAGTAGGCAGCCCCTGAGACAATCTCCGCGACTAAAAGAGTAATTAACCCTGCGAATAAAGCAAAAATTACCACCAATCCAGTGAACACAGCGAGAATTCGCGGCATTTTTGCCCTCTTTTCGAGAAAATTAACAAGCGGGTTTATCATAAATGCAATAACGAGACCAATTAAGAATGGATATGTTACGGTTGAGAGAAAATAAAACGAGTAGAGTGCTAAAACAACTGCACCAACGACGAGTACGAAGCGTATAGTTCGGTTTATGTACTTGGGGTTCAAAAACAAGCCTCCTTTTATTTTAGGTTAATAGTATCAGTTTAACATTTTCGAGATGAAAGTGCATATTTTTCCAAATAGATTTATATTCTTTACAAATTACGAACGCTTAGCGAAAAAGGTTTCAAAAAAGAAAATGAAAACGTTATTTCTTGTCATCAGGAAATGTTATGGTACGATAATTTGTGTAAGGGTTGGTGAAATATATGCTAAGTGAGTCGCTTTTATTCCTATTACTTTTATTAGTGATTGGCTTTATCGCCAAAAATAGTTCGTTAATGATTGCTATTGCCGTATTGCTTTTAATAAAGATTAGCGGAATGGATGCAAAATCTTTTACTTTTTTACAAACAAAGGGAATAAATTGGGGTGTTACGATTATAACCATTGCTGTTTTAGCTCCAATAGCCAGTGGAGATATAGGGTTTAAAGATTTATCAGGAGCTTTTAAAACGCCATTTGCCTGGATTGCCCTCATCTCCGGGATGCTTGTGGCTTTACTGGCAAAGGGAGGGGTAAAGCTATTGACCGATGACCCCCAGATCACAACGGCATTGGTGCTCGGCACCATTCTTTCTGTATCCATCTTTAAGGGTGTGGCAGTTGGCCCTCTGATTGGGGCAGGTATAGCCTATGCCGCTATGAGAATTTTTGGGTTATTTAGCTAGATTTTTTGTAAAATAATATTTTTTTTGTATTTTTCAACTCCTTTTCGTTCACAAAAATTTGATAATTGTTTATAATAGGCTTGTAAGCGTATCCTTTTTTACATAAACCATATATAAATGCTGATTTACTTGTAAAATAATTTTTTTATTATGAATGAAAAGGAAAACACATTGTGTTGCGGAAATCCCGAGCAATCGCTCAGTCATGTAAAAAGAAGTTCGCGCAAATTGGAATTTTTTCTTGATTTGCAAACGAGTAATGGGGAAATTAGAATGTAAAGGAGAGATTAGTATGACAGTAACACGCGGTCTTGAAGGGGTAGTGGCAACAACTTCCTCCATCAGCTCAATTATTGATGACACATTAACATATGTTGGCTACGACATTGATGATTTAGCTGTAAATGCTAGCTTTGAAGAGGTAATCTATTTATTATGGCATCGAAAATTACCGAATGCTGAACAGTTAGCTGAATTAAAACAACAGCTTTCAGAAAATTACGCACTTCCGCAAGAAGTGATTGAACACTTTAAAATGTACCCGATTCAAACAGTACATCCAATGGCGGCACTGCGTTCAGCAGTTTCTTTATTAGGATTATATGATGATGAAGCAGATCTTATGGATGAGGAAGCCAATTATCGAAAAGCAGTTCGCCTTCAAGCAAAAATGCCTGCGATTGTAACAACCTTCGCTCGTGTTAGAAAAGGGCTCGAACCGATTGCTCCAAGACAGGATCTAAGCTTTGCAGCGAATTTCTTATATATGCTTACCGGCGAAGAGCCTAAAGCAATTGCGGTAGAAGCCATGAATAAGGCACTCGTCTTACATGCAGATCATGAATTAAATGCTTCGACTTTTACTGCACGTGTATGTGTAGCTACATTATCTGATGTCTATTCTGGTGTAACAGCCGCCATTGGCGCATTAAAAGGACCCTTGCACGGTGGTGCCAATGAGGCAGTGATGAAAATGCTGACTGAAATCGGCACACTTGAAAATGTTGAGCCATATGTTCGCGGTAAGCTGGAAAACAAAGAAAAGATCATGGGCTTTGGCCACAGGGTATACCGTAAAGGCGACCCTCGTGCAAAACACCTTAAAGAAATGTCCAAAAAGTTAACAGAATTAACTGGTGAGCCACACTGGTTCGATATGTCTGTTAAGATCCAAGACATCGTTACAGGTGAAAAGAATTTACCGCCAAACGTTGATTTCTATTCTGCTTCTGTTTATCATAGCTTGGGAATTGACCACGACTTAATGACACCAATCTTTGCAGTAAGCCGTGTATCCGGATGGCTGGCACATATTTTAGAGCAATATGAAAACAATCGTTTAATCCGTCCTCGTGCAGAATACACTGGACCTGGAATGCAAAAATATGTTCCTATCGAGCAAAGAGGATAATATTTTACTTTCTTTCGAAAAATTGGTTCAATTAGATTGTATGAAAAAGGTTAGGGGTTCTGCCCGCTAACCTTTGATTCAGTCATTGGCAATGACAAAGGGTTTTTACATATCAGGAGGGAGAATCAACTATGCTAGGCGAAAAAATCACGGTAACAAATGGAGTTTTAAATGTACCAAACAATCCCATTATCCCATTTATTGAAGGGGACGGTATCGGACCAGATATCTGGGCAGCATCTGAAAGAGTTTTAAATGCAGCGGTTGAAAAAGCTTATAAAGGTGAACGTAAATTAGTATGGAAAGAAGTTTTAGCTGGTGAAAAGGCATTTAACCAAACGGGTGAATGGCTCCCATCAGAAACACTTGATGTAATTAATGAATATTTGATTGCCATTAAAGGACCTTTAACTACTCCAGTCGGCGGCGGAATTCGTTCATTGAATGTTGCACTTCGTCAAGAATTGGATTTATTTGTCTGCTTGCGTCCTGTAAGATGGTTTGAAGGTGTTCCTTCGCCAGTAAAGCGTCCGCAAGACACTGACATGGTCATCTTCCGTGAAAATACTGAAGATATCTATGCTGGGATCGAGTATGAAAAAGGCACTGAAGCAGTTAAAAAGGTCATCGACTTTCTGCAAAACGAAATGGGTGTTAATAAAATCAGATTCCCTGAAACGTCAGGTATCGGTATTAAGCCTGTTTCTGAAGAAGGTACATCTCGTCTAGTACGCGCAGCTATTAACTATGCAATTAAAGAAGGCCGTAAATCCGTTACACTCGTGCATAAAGGAAATATCATGAAATTTACTGAAGGCGCGTTTAAAAACTGGGGTTATGAGTTAGCAGAAAAGGAATTTGGCGATAAAGTCTTTACATGGGCTCAATATGATCGCATTAAGGCTGAGCAAGGATCGGACGCTGCTAACAAGGCACAAGCAGATGCAGAAGCTGCCGGCAAAATCGTTGTAAAGGATGCTATTGCCGATATTTTCTTACAACAAATCCTTACTCGCCCTCGTGAGTTTGATGTTGTAGCTACTATGAACTTAAACGGCGACTTCATTTCAGATGCACTTGCAGCACAAGTTGGCGGAATTGGAATTGCTCCGGGAGCTAATATCAACTATGAAACTGGGCATGCCATTTTTGAAGCAACACATGGTACGGCACCTAAATATGCAGGCCTTGATAAAGTAAATCCTTCATCTGTTATTTTATCAGGTGTGTTAATGCTTGAGCACTTAGGCTGGAATGAAGCAGCTACAATGGTTATTAAATCAGTAGAAAAAACAATTGCTTCCAAAGTTGTGACGTATGATTTTGCGCGTTTAATGGAAGGTGCAACAGAAGTGAAAACTTCAGAATTTGCTGATGAGCTAATCAAAAATATGGAATAAGCAGGACTTGGGCTGTTTGTGGACGGCCCAAGCAATTTCATTTACATAAAAGGGGAGAGCTTGCAATGTCATTAAAACGTAAAAAGATTTCTGTAATCGGCGGCGGTTTTACTGGAGCTACTACTGCATTTTTACTTGCTCAAAAGGAACTTGGCGATGTTGTTTTAGTTGATATCGCTCCAATGGAAAACCCTACAAAGGGTAAAGCATTAGATATGCTAGAAGCAAGTCCTGTCCAAGGCTTTGATGCAAATATTACTGGTACTTCTAATTACGAAGATACCCGCGAATCTGATATCGTTGTCATTACTGCAGGTATTGCACGTAAACCCGGCATGAGCCGTGACGATTTAGTGCAAACAAATCAAAAGGTAATGAAAAGTGTGACGCAAGAGATTGTGAAATATTCTCCTAACTGTACCATCGTTGTGTTAACTAACCCTGTTGATGCCATGACTTATACTGTTTTTAAAGAATCAGGTTTCCCTAAAAACCGTGTAATTGGTCAATCAGGTGTGCTTGATACTGCCCGTTTCCGTACATTTGTTGCTCAAGAATTAAACCTATCTGTTAAGGATGTGACTGGTTTCGTTCTTGGCGGACATGGAGACGACATGGTTCCTCTTGTACGTTACTCATATGCCGGTGGTATTCCATTAGAAACATTAATTTCTAAAGACCGTTTAGAGGCAATTGTGGAACGTACTAGAAAAGGCGGCGGCGAGATTGTAAATCTTCTAGGTAACGGAAGTGCTTATTATGCACCGGCAGCTTCTTTAGTTGAGATGTGTGAAGCAATCCTTAAGGATCAACGTCGCGTTTTACCGTCCATTGCCTACCTTGAAGGGGAATTTGGCTATGAAGGCATTTACCTTGGGGTTCCAACAATCCTTGGCGCAAATGGTATTGAAAAAGTAATCGAATTAGATCTTACTGCAGACGAAAAGGCAGCATTAGACAAATCAGTTGAATCTGTCCGAAATGTAATGCAAGTATTAGCATAATAGTTATGAGAAAATTCGGGGTCCTAAAAGAGTCCCCGAATTTCTTTAATCATTTTGGTGAAATCGCTTACAATAGGGGTGGGATTTAATGCTTTTAGGAAAAAAAAGAAAGTTAGGTCGAAGAATTGAAGAAATCACGGTTGGCGAAAAGTTATTGTTAACGGAAAAAATCGAAGACAAGGATATCCTTTTATATTTAGGACTGACCGATGATGCGAATCCCCTTTACATTCAACATGACTATGCATCGCAAACTCCATTTGAAAAACCAATTGTCCCAAGTATCATGCTAACCGGAATGATTACCTCAGCCATCTCAAAATATTTACCAGGGCCAGGAAGTCATATCATAAGCCAAGAAATTGAGTTTCCGAAACCAGTCTATCATTACAGCACCGTCGAATTTTTGTTTGAGATCACGGAAGTGGAGCGCAGTGAGCATAATGTGGTCATGAGTGTTGTAGGGACGAATGAAAAAAATGAAACAGTCATTAACGGTAAAATCAAAGTTTGCCCGCCGCACCGGTTGGAAGAGATACATGGGAGGGTGTTAGAGAATTTTTAAAAAAGGAATGTGCAGACATTCCTTTTTTTGTTGCAGAAAATGACTATTTTGTTTTCATAAAAAAACTGCCAACCCTAAAAACTAGATTAACCCCATTCCTTATATATATAATGAAGATAACTTGGGCAAAGTGGGGGATTGTATGAAAAATAAAGTACTTGTTGTTGATGATGAACAGTCAATTGTTACCTTACTGCAATATAATTTGGAGCAGGCAGGATTTGAAGTGATTACTGCAATGGATGGAAAAGTGGGAAAACAGTTGGCAGAAACTGAGTCACCTGATATTATCGTTTTGGATCTTATGCTGCCAAATATAGATGGTATGGAAGTATGTAAACAGCTTCGCCAAAAAAATATTATGATTCCTATTTTAATGTTAACTGCAAAAGACGATGAGCTTGATAAAATATTGGGCCTTGAGCTTGGCGCGGATGATTACATGGTTAAACCATTCAGTCCGAGAGAAGTCATTGCCCGAGTTAAGGCAATTTTAAGAAGAACACAGGTTCAAACGGAAACGGTTGAAGAAAATGAGCAAGCAGAAGAACAAATCGTAATTGGAAAATTAACCATTTATCCTGAAAAATATGAAGCTTATTTTAGGGAAAATCTTCTGGAGTTAACACTAAAAGAGTTTGAATTGCTCCATTACCTTGCACAAAATAAGGGCAGAGTATTAACACGTGATCAATTGCTTAGCTCTGTTTGGAATTATGATTTTGCTGGCGATACTAGAATTGTGGATGTCCATATTTCACATCTTCGAGAAAAAATTGAAGAGGAAACAAAAAAGCCCGTCTACATTAAAACCATTCGTGGCCTTGGCTACAAACTGGAGGAGCCTAAAGGAGAATGACAAAATTCCGAACAAGGCTATTAATTGCCCTAATCACCTTGATTATTATTGTATTAGTCGGATTAGGCATATTACTTGGCCAGTTGTTTAAAAGTTATTACTTGCAATCGTTCAATGAACGGCTGAAAATAGAACGGAATCTTCTCATTACATATATTGAGGAAACTGGCGGAGTTTCCTCTTTTAATAAAAAGGACGTATTAAAGTTCAGTGAGATGTTAGATGTTCGGGCAACCATAACAAATCCTGAAGGAAAGATTTTATACGATAGCGGCGGGGATCACGGCAGTAGTAAAAACGATACGATCGCTCTCAACGAAATCATTCAAGATGTCATAAAGAAAAAACCGAAGAAAGAGGATCGGTTAGAAGAAGGCGCCGACTTTGACCTTCATTATTATTGGAAGCCGATTAAAAAGGACGGCCAGAAAGAAGGATACATATTCCTGAGCACAAAAACAAATGAGGTTTATCAAGCATATGGGCAAATTTGGTGGATTCTTTCCCTGAGTCTTGGAATTGCCTTCATTTCGATCATCTATCTTGGAATTAATATTACAACGAGGTATACAAAACCAATTGAATCGGCAACAAATGTTGCAATTGAATTAGCTAACGGGAACTATCGTGCCCGAACATCTGTTGATCGGCTCGATGAAACAGGGATGCTTGGTACATCCATCAATATGCTGGCAGAAAACCTTCAAGAGCTAACAAAGGCACATGAGATGCAGCAGGATCGCCTAAGTGTTTTGATTGAGAATATGGGAGTGGGGTTAGTTTTAATCGATAGCCGCGGCTATATTAATCTCATCAATAAAGCCTATAGTGAGATTTTTCATGACAATTCAAAAGATCACTTATTTAAACTTTATTATGAAGTCATTGAAAATGAGGAAATCTGTCAGTTGATTGCAGAAGTATTTCGGACAGAACAAAAGGTAAGTAAACAATTACTAATCCCGTTTTGGATTGAACGGAGATATTTTGTCGTTTACGGGGTGCCGATTATTGGAACAAACAATGTCTGGAAAGGGGTATTGCTCGTATTCCAAGATATAACAGAGTTGAAAAAATTAGAGCAAATGCGCAAAGACTTTGTTGCCAATGTGTCACACGAACTAAAAACGCCTGTTACATCTATCAAAGGGTTTACTGAGACCCTTATGGATGGAGCGATGAATAACAAAGAGACATTGGAAGCATTTCTTTCGATTATTTTAAAAGAGAGCGACCGGCTCCAAACACTAATTCAAGATTTGCTGGAGCTTTCCAAAATTGAGCAGCAAGGATTCCAATTAAATATTCAGGACGTCGACTTGCGAGAGCTCCTAGAAGAAGTGATCACCCTTCTTACCGGAAAGGCAGAGGCGAAAAACATTCATCTTGAATTTTATTGTAAGCTGAATGAATTGCTGGTAAAAGGTGATCCCGATCGCTTAAAACAAGTATTTATTAACCTAATCGGCAATGCCATTACCTATACTCCAGCAGAAGGGGATGTGAAAATTATCCTCCTGGACTGTAAAGAAAATGTCCGAATCCATGTAAAAGACTCTGGAGTTGGAATAAATGAAGAAGAAATTCCGCGGATTTTCGAACGATTCTACCGGGTTGACCGTGCGAGAAGCCGTAATTCGGGCGGGACAGGTTTAGGTTTAGCGATCGTGAAACATTTAATTGAAGCCCATCATGGGCACATAAGCGTTAAAAGTAAAGTGGGCGAAGGCAGTGAATTTATTATCGAGTTTCAAAAGAATTGATGTTTGGATGGTGAAAATGAATGGAAAAGAAAAAGCTTGTACTGATTGACGGGAATAGTATCGCCTATCGAGCATTTTTTGCATTACCGTTGCTTAATAACGATAAAGGAATCCATACAAATGCAGTATATGGTTTTACGATGATGCTGATGAAAATTTTGGAGGATGAAAAGCCAACACATTTGCTCGTCGCCTTCGATGCCGGAAAAACAACCTTTCGTCATAAAACCTTTACCGAATACAAAGGCGGCAGACAAAAAACCCCGCCGGAATTATCCGAGCAATTCCCGTTTATTCGCGAATTACTTGATGCCTACGGAATTTCAAGGTATGAGCTTGAAAACTACGAGGCCGATGATATTATTGGTACCCTTTCCTTAACAGCCGAAAAAGAAGGTTATGAAGTAAAAGTGATTTCCGGCGATAAAGATTTAACCCAGCTCACTTCCGACGCAACTACTGTTGGGATTACCCGGAAAGGGATTACGGATATTGAAGAGTATACACCGGATCACGTGGCTGAAAAATATGGCCTTTCACCGTTGCAAATAATTGATATGAAGGGCTTAATGGGAGATACCTCCGATAATATTCCCGGGGTTCCGGGTGTTGGAGAAAAGACGGCAATTAAGCTGTTAAAAGAGTTTAAAACCCTAGAAAAATTGTTAGATTCAATTGATCAAGTCAGCGGCAATAAATTAAAGGAAAAACTGGAAGAGTTTAAAGATCAGGCTTTGATGAGCAAAGAACTTGCTACGATTGAGCGGCAGGCACCAGTAGAAGTTAATTTGGATACGATTTCCTATGAGGGATTCGAAAGAGAAAAACTAGTGGCCCTATTTAAGGAATTAGGTTTTCATTCATTATTGGATAGGCTTGGCGAGGATTCTTCAGTAACCGAAGAGCAAGAGCTTGAAGACGTGGAATATGTCACTCCGTCAGAAATAACGGATGAAATATTTGCCGATACTAATTATTTTTACGTTGAGATGCTCGAGGATAATTATCATTTTGCTGAGATCATTGGCTTTTCGCTCGTAAATGAAAAAGGACACTTTTATTTACCGACAGAGCAAGCATTGAAATCAGCAGCATTTAAAAAATGGGCAGAGGATGAAGGAAAGAAAAAGATCGTCTATGATGCGAAGCGATCAGAGGTGTCTTTAAGAAGGCAGGATATCCATTTAAAAGGATCCGCCTTTGATATTTTAATGGCTTCCTACCTTATCAATCCATCCGAGAATATTGAAGATCTCGCCGCAATAGCGAAAAGATACGATATCCACAACATCCAATCGGATGAATCGTTTTATGGCAAAGGGGCGAAGCGGAAGGTTCCAGAAGATTCAAAGCTTGCCGAACATCTCGTCCGAAAAAGCCTGGCCATGTCTGACTTAAAGGAAAAACTAGAAGATGAGTTAAGAACAAACGAACAATATGAATTATTTACCGAGCTTGAAATGCCACTATCTCTCATTTTAGCTGATATGGAGTCATGCGGGATTAAAGTGGAGCAGCAGCGCCTGCAGATGATGGGAAAAGAACTAAATGAGCGCCTGATTGAAATTGAAGAGAGAATTTGTGAATTAGCCGGGGAAAAGTTTAATATTAACTCCCCCAAACAATTAGGGGTTATCTTATTTGAAAAGTTGGGCCTTCATTCGTTTAAGAAAACGAAAACAGGTCATTCGACATCTGCGGATGTGTTGGAAAAATTAGCCGATGATCACGAAATCATTGAGTATATTCTTCTTTACCGCCAGCTTGGAAAACTTCAGTCCACGTATATTGAGGGACTGTTAAAAGTTATTGATCCTAAATCAGAAAAAGTTCATACAAGGTACCAACAAACCTTAACGGCGACGGGCAGACTAAGTTCAATTGATCCAAACCTGCAAAATATTCCGATCCGCCTTGAAGAAGGGAGGAAGATTCGCCAGGCATTTGTACCCTCGGAGGAGGGCTGGGTGATTTTTGCTGCGGACTATTCGCAAATTGAACTGCGCGTGCTTGCGGACATTGCGGGAGATGAAAAACTGATTCAGGCCTTTAAGGATAACATGGATATTCATACAAAAACCGCGATGGAGGTTTTCCACGTTGATAAAGATGAAGTAACCTCCAACATGAGACGCCATGCCAAGGCAGTAAACTTTGGAATCGTTTACGGCATAAGTGATTACGGACTTTCACAATCATTAGGCATCACCAGAAAAGAGGCCGGCCATTTCATTGAGCGATATCTAAACAGCTACCCAGGGGTAAAGGAATATATGGATGACATTGTTCACGAAGCAAGGCAAAAAGGATATGTATCGACATTGCTTCATAGGAGAAGATACATCCCTGAAATTACTAGCCGTAATTTTAACATCAGAAGTTTTGCAGAAAGAACTGCGATGAACACGCCCATTCAAGGGAGTGCCGCTGATATCATTAAAAAAGCAATGATTGATATGGATGAAGCCTTAAAGGATCGAGGGCTAAAGACACGGCTGTTACTTCAGGTCCATGATGAATTGATTTTTGAAGCACCTGAAGAGGAAGTGGAGATCTTAAAAAAGTTAGTCCCTAGCGTAATGGAGAATGCGCTCGAACTGAAGGTGCCATTAAAAGTAGACTATTCTTATGGTCCAACTTGGTTTGATGCGAAATAAAACACAGCAAGGGGGACACTGAACATGCCGGAGCTTCCTGAGGTAGAAACGGTACGAAAAACATTAAAGAAATTAGTTGTTAAGAAAACAATTCAAAATATATCTGTCTTCTGGCCTAAAATTATTAAAAGTCCCGTTGAGGTTGAACAATTCATTGATGCCTTAAAAGGGGAAACGATTGTTGATGTAGGCAGGAGAGGGAAATTTTTAATCATATATACAGAGGAATTTGCTTTAGTCTCCCATTTAAGAATGGAAGGGAAGTATGGACTTTACCCTAATAACGTGCCGTATGATAAACATACGCATGTTATTTTCCACTTTACTGATGATACGGAATTAAGATACCGGGACGTTCGAAAGTTTGGGACGATGCATCTATACAAGAAGGGTGATGAATTTCAAAAACCGCCTTTATTTGATCTCGGGCCTGAACCCTTTTCATCGGAATTTACTGAGCAGTATTTGGCAGGAGTGCTCAAAAAGACGAATAGGAAAGTAAAATCAGCCTTACTTGATCAAAAACTCTTTGTCGGGCTTGGCAACATCTATGTGGATGAGGCACTTTTTCGAGCAGGAATCCATCCGGAACGTTTGGCCAGTACGCTAAATGAAAAGGAAATTACCGTCCTTCACCAAGAAATTGTGGCTACATTAAGTGAAGCAGTCAAAAAGGGTGGGAGTACAATCCGCTCCTATGTTAATTCGCAAGGAGAAATCGGAATGTTTCAGCTTGAATTGTACGCCTACGGCCGGAAAGGCGAACCATGTAAAAAATGCGGCAGGCCTTTGGAGAAAATGACGGTAGGGGGCAGAGGGACACATTTTTGCCCGAATTGCCAGCAGCTTGAACAGACCCCATCCAAGTAAATATTGATGAACCAGGATTAACACCTTGGATGGGCTCCTTCCATATACTATCGTAGTGATTGGAAGGAAGGAGTCAAAGACTAATGGTTCAGTTGTTCTCACTTCTCATATTAGCTTTTGCTCTCAGTCTTGACAGCTTTAGCGTCGGGTTTACCTATGGGCTGCGGCAAATGGTAATGCCGTTTAAGTCAATACTCATAATAGCAACATGCTCGGCCGTCTCATTAATGATTGCTGTGTCAATCGGACATGGTCTTGAAAAGGTGCTGTCACCGGGCATTACATCAAGCCTAGGGGGAATCATTCTAATTGCCCTTGGTGCCTGGGTATTGTACCAATTTTTTCGTCCGGAAAAAGAAAAAGAAGTTTTAAAACATGAAAAAACCATCATCAATTTTGAAATCCGCTCCCTAGGCTTAGCCATTAATATTCTGAAAAAGCCGATGTCCGCTGATTTTGACAAATCTGGAACGATTACGGGGATTGAAGCGTTTATGCTTGGCTTTGCCTTGTCCTTAGATTCATTTGGTGCGGGAATTGGAGCGGCTATGCTTGGGTTCTCCCCGTTTTATTTAGCCTTTACTGTTGCGATTATGAGCTCATTATTTGTGCTTTTAGGGATTAAAAGTGGAACCTTCTTTCGTAAATTTGATTGGATCCAAAGGTTTTCGTTTTTACCAGGGATTCTTTTAATTATTATTGGAATATGGAAGCTATAGTGGTCTAGAAAGGAAACGAGCATGACACTAGTTATCGGGTTAACAGGCGGTATTGCCAGTGGAAAAAGTACCGTATCAAACATGTTTAAAGAAATGGATATAACAGTAATCGATGCCGATGTTGAAGCACGCCTGGCGGTGGAAAAAGGGGAACCTGCATACTACAAAATCATCGCTGCATTTGGACGTGAAATTTTAAAGGAAGATGGCGAAATTGATCGCCCTATACTCGGTTCAATTATTTTCCATCATGCAGAGAAGAGACAGCTTTTAAATGAAATGACCCACCCGGAAGTTAGAAAAAGAATGATGGAACAAGTTGAAAAGGCAAAAAAAAACCATGAAAAAGTAGTAGTTTTAGATATCCCTTTGTTATTTGAAAGTAAACTAACATATCTGGCGGATAAAACCATTCTTGTATATGTGGACAATGAAATACAATTGCATAGATTAATGGCAAGAAATCATTTTACGCTGGATGAAGCTGAAGCGAGAATCCGTTCGCAAATGCCGCTGTCTGAAAAAGTAGCACTCGCAGATGCGGTGATTTATAACAATGGGTCTATTACCGAAACAAAAAAACAGCTCATGGAAGTACTGATAAATTGGAAAATTAATATCGAATAATGGTAAAGAGAAGGAGCCCCAGCGGCTCCTTCTTTCTTTTTTTGGGGTTAATAAGTGATCAGAGTAAAAAACATAAATAATTCCGCATTTTATTCATCACAATTTCACTTAATTGTGTTATACTAATTACAACAATACAAGTTAAAAGTATAACATTAATGCGGAAGGGGCCGTAAAATGATGACGAAGATTGCAATTAATGGTTTTGGGAGAATTGGAAGGATGGTTTTCAGAAAAGCAATCCTTGAAAATAAACTGGAGGTTGTAGCAATTAATGCGAGCTATCCTGCAGAAACATTAGCACATTTAATTAAATATGACACAAACCATGGACCATTCCAAGGTGATGTGATTGCTTTAGATGATGAGTTAATTGTTAATGGAAGAAGAATTAAACTATTAAGCAGCCGAAATCCTGGAGAGCTTCCATGGAAAGAGCTTGGGATTGACATTGTGATTGAGGCAACTGGAAAATTTAATGCAAGGGAACAAGCAGCCCTTCACTTAGATGCTGGAGCAAAAAAGGTGATTTTGACTGCTCCGGGGAAAAATGAAGATATTACTATCGTAATGGGTGTGAATGATGAAAAACTTGATGTTACGATGCATGATGTTATTTCAAATGCTTCATGTACAACGAACTGCCTTGCACCCGTTGCAAAGGTATTGGACGAGAAGTTTGGGATTGAAAGCGGCCTGATGACAACAATCCATGCCTATACAAACGATCAAAAGAATATCGATAATCCACATAAGGATTTACGGAGAGCGCGTGCATGTGGACAATCCATTATTCCGACATCAACTGGTGCGGCAAAAGCATTATCACTTGTGTTGCCACAGCTGAAAGGGAAATTACATGGGATGTCACTTCGTGTACCTACGCCTAATGTTTCACTCGTAGATCTGGTTGTGGATTTGAAACAAGATGTAACTGTTGAAGATATTAATCATGCATTTATTGAAGCGTCAAACGGTTCATTAAAAGGCATTCTTGATTTCACGATGGAGCCGCTTGTATCGGTTGATTTTAATACAAATGAACATTCAGCGATAATTGACGGTCTTTCAACAATGGTATTGGGGGCAAGAAAGGTGAAAGTTTTGGCTTGGTACGATAATGAGTGGGGGTACTCTTCAAGGGTCGTTGATCTAGCCCTCTACGTAGCAGAACAAATTGCCGATGCTTCCAAGGTCAAGGTTGGCTAAAAACAAAATAAATAAAAAAATGCTGTCAAATGACAGCGTTTTTTTATGTGAACACTCTTACATGTTTATCTTTATAAAAATTAATTTGGTAGGTTGCAAAATAAATATAAACAAAGTATACTAGTCATCGTGAACTTCTTGAAATCAGGTAGCGATTAATTACTTAAAGGGTTAGGACCTCTTTGGACTAACTTTCCCCCGTGGTAGTTACTAAGATACCGTCAATAGCAGGATTTCAAGAAACAATCATAAAAGCTAAAAGGGGGAAAAATGAATATGGAAACAATGGGCCGTCACGTAATCTCTGAGCTTTGGGGTTGCGATTTTGAAAAATTAAATGATTTGGATTTTATTGAAACAACTTTTGTCGAAGCTGCGCTTAAATCAGGTGCTGAAATTCGTGAGGTAGCATTTCATAAATTTGCCCCACAAGGTGTCAGCGGTGTCGTTATTATTTCGGAATCACACCTAACCATCCACAGTTTTCCTGAACACGGATATGCGAGTATCGATGTGTATACATGCGGTGATTTAAATCCGAATGTAGCTGCTGATTATATTGCTGAAGCATTAAATGCTCAAACACGTGAAAATATTGAAATCCCGCGTGGAATGGGTCCTGTACATGTAAAACAGGCAAAGGCTCTGTAATCTTAATTAAAATAAATAGTCAAGAGGTGTACCAATTGTACACCTCTTTTTATATTTTAGGTTAAATGTTGTAAACTAGATAAAGAAAACTCGCCGATTGGCGAGCCCGTTAGGGCGAAGACAGAGGCGTAGTTGCACTTATGCCTGATAGGAAAGTTATACTTTCCTATCGGCTAAAAAGACATTTGGAGGATTTTTATGGGTATTTTTACACGATTTAAAAAGCAGCTAGAAACATCAGACCATAATATGGATGATTCCTTGAAGACACATTATTATAAAGCAACGTTTAATCAAATGTTTCAATCAGTAGAAAAACTATTCCATGAAGATGCCGATTGCCAGGTAATGACGGTTTCGAAAGAACATGGTGAGATTGCGGTGGAAGTAAGTAAACCAATACAGTGCTTTCTAATTGTCACCATCGTTTCTGTAAAACCAATGGAGACAGCAGTAGACTTTAATATTTCATCGGAAAAGTTTTCATTGTTGGGCATTTATCCCGATTTAAAAAAACGCATTCAGTTCTATTACGGGCGGATTGGTCAACTACATAACCTTGTTGGAATCAAAAAAAACTCGTAACACTTCTACTTGTACAATGGTCCGCTTTTTAATAAGATAAAAGTAAGGATTTTGTCGGATTTGGAGCTGATAAACTAATGAAATGCCCTTCATGTCAAAACTATGGTACACGTGTGCTTGATTCCCGGCCCGTTGATGAAGGACGTGCAACACGGAGAAGACGAGAATGCGAAGAGTGTGGATATCGGTTTACTACTTTTGAAAAGATTGAAGAGATTCCCTTAATTGTGGTAAAAAAGGAAGGAACGAGGGAAGAGTTCAGTCGTGATAAGATACTGCGCGGCTTGATTAAGGCTTGTGAAAAGAGGCCTGTAGCCTTGAAGGAATTAGAAGATATCACTCATGGTGTTGAAAAGGATCTTCGCAGTCAGGGTATTTCCGAAATCAAAAGTGAAGCCGTTGGTGAAATGGTGATGGATAGGCTTGCGCATGTTGATGAGGTCGCATATGTGAGATTCGCCTCTGTCTACCGCCAATTTAAAGATATTAATGTATTTATAGAGGAATTAAAAGAATTAATAAAAAAAGAAAAATCCTAAAGGAGCTAAATTTTTTGGCTCTTTTTAATTGGAAAAGCGGAAGTTCACGAGCCGCTTGCCACTGGAGCTGGACAATTATCTAATTAACAAGGGAAAGGTTGGAATGATATGGCGCAGCATTGGCAGGAAATTCTTCCTATCGACCGGTATATTGTAGCGGCCAATGGGCTTTTGCATGAGTATGACCGAAAAGTGCTGACGTTTTTATATCAGCCATTGATTGGGTCGACTTGTTTTAGTTTATATATGACTCTTTGGACAGAGCTTGAGGAAAACCGGCTCTGGTCTGAATCCTCCACCCACCATTTTTTGATGAATTTAATGGGAATGAATTTAAAGGATATTTATGAAGCCCGATTAAAGCTTGAGGGCATTGGGCTATTAAAGACATTTGTCAAAACAGAGGACGGGGAACGGTCCTTTATTTATGAGCTGCATCCCCCGCTTAATCCGGAGCAATTCTTTTTAGATGGAATGTTAAATATTTACCTTTACCGGAAGATTGGCAAAACGCATTTTGCCCGTTTGAAACGATTCTTTACGGACCAGCAAAAACCGGAAGAAAAAGTATACCAGGATGTGACGAGGGCCTTTCAGGATGTGTTTGCATCAGCAACACCAGGCAGCCTGCAATACCTTCAGGATGTTTCTGAAGATATTGAAGAAGCTGGGGAACATACACAATTCATCGGCCGAAACGAATCGAATCCTATTCAAATTGATTATCGTCTTTTTGATTTTGATTTATTAGAAGCCGGTCTAAATGAATCGCTTGTCCCTAAAAAGGCACTTACACCTAAGGTGAAGAGTGTGATTAGCAATCTTGCCTTTCTTTATAATATAGATCCGATTGAAATGAAAAATTTCATCCTTGGTGCCATGAATCCAAATGACGAAATAGATATTGAAGATTTAAGAAAGGGTGCTCGTGATTGGTATCAATTCGAGAATTTTGACCAGTTGCCAAGCCTGATTACCCGCACCCAACCTGCTGCACTTCACACTCAGATAACCGAACCGAAAACACAGGAAGAAATATTAATCCATCATTATGAAACGAACTCACCGCTTACCGTTTTTAAACAATTTACTGGTGGTGTGGAGCCTTCAAACGCAAATCTGAAAACATTGGAAGAAATCATGATTAAGTATAATCTTCCACCTGGAGTAGTAAATGTTTTAATAGAGGTTGCATTAAGGAAATCAGATATGAAGTTTACTTTTGCGTTTGTTGATTCGATTGCCAGCCATTGGGCACGAAAGCATGTAAAAACAGTGAAGGAAGCGATGGAACTCGCAAAAAATAATGAAAGTGCTCAGAATGAAAGCAAAAAAGCTGGAAAGAGAGCGAACAAAAAGCCAATTCGGACAGAGCTAATACCTGATTGGTTTGATGAAAGTACTAAAACTGCCGCGGTGAAAGGCAATCCTCAAGAAGACAACTCCGAAGATGAAGCCAAGAAGCGGGCCATCGAAGAAAAATTAAAGGCGTTTAGGAAGTAGGAGGTGAATCGTATGGAGAAAATAAATAAAACATTACAGCGGCTTGCCTCAAATCAAAATTTTCAGAAGCGCTACCAGGAACAGCGTCAGGCAGTTCTTCAAAACGCAGGCATCCAAGCCTTTTTAACAGAGCATAAAAATGAAATTACCCAAGACATGATTGAAAAAAGCATGAGCAAACTATACGAGTACACAAACCAATGCAAGGATTGCAGCCGCTGCGAAAGTCTTGATACATGTAAAAACTTTATGAAGGGGTATCACCCTGAATTGGTTTTATCGCGAAATTCTATCGATGTTGTCTATAAGCAATGCCACAAAAAAATCATGGCGGATGAGAAGAAGAAAAATGAAAAGCTGATCAAAAGCCTATATGTACCAAGAGATATATTGCAGGCGACGTTTGAGGACTTTGAAGGGGATACAGGCAGACTTGATGCGGGTGATAAAGCTGCCACCTTCTTAATGAATTATGAAGCCGGGAAAAAAGCAAAAGGTCTATATTTATATGGGAAGTTTGGTGTTGGCAAATCCTATATATTAGGGGCTATTGCCAATGAACTGGCTAGAAAACAAATTTCTTCGATGATTGTCTATGTTCCAGAATTACTAAGAGAAATGAAAAGCTCCATTGCCGATTCAACCTTAAATGAAAAAATTGAAGCGTTAAAAAAAGAGCCTATTCTGATGCTAGATGACATTGGAGCTGAAGCGGTGTCAAGCTGGACAAGGGATGAGGTGCTAGGGCCGATTTTGCAGTTCCGCATGCTTGAAAGTCTGCCAACATTTTTCACCTCTAATTTTGATTTTAAGGGGCTCGAGCATCACTTAACGTACAGTCAGCGCGGGGAAGAAGAAAAGATGAAAGCAATGCGGATTATGGAGAGGATCCGCTCATTAAGTGAACCGGTGCTCGTAGATGGACCAAATCGGAGATAAAACAATAAATTGTGGATTGTCGTTATAAAACGGCGGTCCTTTTTTTTATTTAAATGCAAAAAGCAGTGCCAAGCTAACTTCTATTTTGGTCAAGTCCCCCATATATATTTTAAAACAGGGATTTGCGAAAAGGGGGGGTTTGGTTGGCGGAAATCATCTTCCAAAGCAAGCTGGATGCACGAAAGTTTTATCACCACTTGCTGAAGTACGTACCATATAATCTAGAAAAAGAAACAATTCTTCTTTTAGAAGATCGACATATAGTGAAATTAGTAAATAGCAGTGCAAGCCTTGAGGGATTTGAGGTCCTGAAAACGGCATTCTATGATTATATTACAAATATTAAACGAAATGATTGGTTTAGAGAAATCATTAGGAATCAATATTATTTTGATGATCTAGAAGAGATTCAGCAAATAATGGAGATTATCTATTCAATAATTGAAGGTCAAAGAGAGGATCTTGCCGTTTTTCTAAAAGAAACAAGCGGGGAGCTTGAACTTATTAAAGCTGCAATCAATCAAATTTTTCAAGGGGATGTTTCTTTCTCGTTTGATTCTTTTCTTAAGTTTCGTTTGCGTCCCTACCTTCAGATTCTCGAAGGCTATGTGGAACTTGCTATTGATGAATATAAAATGGAGCAGGAATATCAAATGTTTGTCCAAATGCTGCGGGATTTTTTAATGAATCGGGAGCCGAAAATGGAGAGTCTCCATTTATTGTTTGATGAAGAAATCACTTTTTACAATGAGCAGTTTAGTGAGATGAAACGAGGAGAATTAGCAAGAATGATTGACCGGAAATTATTAGTTAATCATCCTGTGTATGTGGATTCAGCATCCATTGCGCCACTTTTATCGCTTGCACCTACGACCATTTTTATTTATACAAAAAATCCTGACGAACCCTTGGTCAGAACAATCAAAAATATCTTTGAAGAAAGAGTGAACATAAAGACATTTGATGCCCTTCTTGAAACGAAAAAATTGGCAGCGGTTCAACATTCTTCTGAAAATCAGGCATGAAAAATAAAATTATGGCAATATTTAGTTTAGTGTACCTTGATTTTTCTTAGTGAACTCATTATAATAACGTACATAGCATAAATCACGCAAAAAAGTAATGATAAGGACAACAGTATTTCTTTACGGTTTATTAGAGAGGGAGACCACCCGGCTGAAAGTCTCCTAACACGAATGAGAATACTTACCGCCTTTAAACTTCAGCAGTGAACACTTTATTTTTTATGGAGTAAGTAATTGTTGACGGTCTACAGCCGTTACCTGACCAAAGTCATTTTCAGTGCTGCATTGATGATGAAAAATTGGGTGGAACCACGTGTTAATTAAAACTCGTCCCTATTCCAGGGACGGGTTTTTTTATTTTTATTAAAAAAATTTAAACTTAGAAAATTGTCTAGCTCCAGCGCCTAAGGGCTCTAAGGTCTATAGCCAACCCGTCATGAAGGTTAAAAAAACAACCTTCATGACGGCACGTCTAGACTCACGCCCTTGGGCAAGGCGCTTCCGCTTTTCTAATAAGGAGGAATTGTTATGTCAGACGTTGTTAAGATTTCGTTTCCTGATGGGGCAGTAAAGGAGTTCCCAAGAGGAACAACAACGGAAGATATTGCCGCTTCCATTAGCCCGGGTCTAAAGAAAAAAGCGATTGCCGGCAAATGGAACGGTCAAATGGTTGATCTTCGCCGTCCAATTATCGAAGACGGATCCATAGAGATTGTAACACCAGAATCAAATGATGCATTAGAGGTTTTGCGCCATAGTACTGCACATTTAATGGCACAAGCGGTTAATAGATTATATCCGAATGTCAATCTGGGTGTTGGTCCGGTTATCGAAGGCGGATTTTATTATGATATGGATCTTGAGGTTTCCCTAACACCGGAGGACCTTCCAAAGATTGAGAAAGAAATGGCGAAAATCGTCAATGAAAATCTTGAAATCATTCGTAAAGAAGTAAGCAGAGAAGAGGCGGTTCAGCTTTTTAAAGAAATGGATGATCCATACAAGCTAGAACTCATTGAAGCTATTCCTGATGAGGAAACTGTTACACTTTATCAACAAGGTGAATTTGTTGACCTATGCCGCGGTGTCCATGTTCCCTCAACAGGTAAAATTAAAGAATTTAAATTATTAAGCATCGCCGGTGCTTATTGGCGCGGCAATAGTGATAATAAAATGCTGCAGCGTGTATATGGAACAGCCTTTTTCAAAAAAGAAGACTTGGCAGAGCACCTTCGTTTACTTGAAGAGGCAAAAGAGCGTGATCACCGAAAAATTGGCAAAGAATTGAACCTTTTCACTACTTCCCAACTAGTTGGACAAGGTTTACCGCTGTGGCTTCCAAAAGGGGCAACAATCCGCCGTATCGTTGAGCGCTATATTGTCGATAAGGAAGTTCGCCTGGGATATGACCACGTGTATACTCCTGTAATGGGCAGTGTCGATCTTTATAAAACTTCGGGACACTGGGATCATTATCAAGAAGACATGTTCCCAATCATGGATATGGATAATGAACAATTAGTTCTTCGTCCAATGAACTGTCCGCACCATATGATGGTCTATAAAAACAGCATTCACAGCTATCGTGAACTGCCAATCCGTATTGCTGAACTTGGTACAATGCACCGTTATGAAATGTCAGGCGCATTATCAGGACTACAGAGGGTTCGGGGAATGACGTTAAATGATGCCCATATCTTCGTTCGTCCAGACCAAATTAAAGAAGAATTCAAGCGGGTAGTGAACCTTGTTTTAGCCGTTTATAAAGACTTTAATCTTAATGACTATTCCTTCCGTCTTTCCTACAGGGACCCGCAGGATACTGAAAAGTATTTTGATGATGATGCAATGTGGGAAAAAGCGCAGAGTATGCTAAAGGAAGCAATGGATGACTTAGGTCTTGATTATTATGAAGCAGAAGGAGAAGCTGCCTTCTACGGTCCAAAGCTTGATGTTCAAGTGAAAACTGCATTAGGTAAGGATGAAACGTTGTCTACTGTGCAATTAGACTTCTTGCTGCCGGAGCGATTTGACTTAACTTATGTCGGTGAGGATGGCAAGCAGCACCGCCCAGTTGTCATTCACCGCGGGGTCGTGTCGACAATGGAACGTTTTGTCGCATTCTTAATCGAAGAATACAAAGGAGCATTCCCAACTTGGCTCGCACCCGTGCAGGTTCAAGTTATTCCGGTATCTCCAGGTGCACATTATGAATATGCAAAGCAAGTACAGGAACAGCTGCAAAACGAAGGCTTCCGTGTTGAATTGGATGGCCGCGATGAGAAAATTGGCTATAAAATCCGTGAAGCCCAAATGCAAAAAATACCATATATGCTTGTTGTCGGTGATAAAGAAGTAGAAGAACAGGCTGTTAACGTCCGCAAATATGGTGAACAAAACTCTGAAACAAAGCCATTTGCTGAGTTTTTAACCGCACTTCAGGGTGAAGTGAAATTAGGATAATGTTTACGAAGGGAGGAGCTCCTCCCTTTTTGTTTTTAAAAAAATGGTTGAATAATTTTCTGTTTCTTGCTACAATAAATTTCGTTGTCAAAGAAAATAGTTCGTTTGACATCACGTCTTTGATTATGGTATAGTTACTAAAGTAAAATTGAATATAAGTTTTTGGGAAAAGAAGAAGCACCCGCTTCTCACCTGATTTGACGCACATGTGCAGTTGGCAGGTTTTACGTGAACTTTTTGTTATTACTTATGTTTCGTAAAGTGTGGGTGTATTCATCCGCACTTTTTTATTTGCATACTTAAGAAAAAAGTTGTTCATACCTGTAGTGCAACATGGTGTCAAATGTGATGCTTCTTGGCCCAAACGTTGTATTCGAGATAAAACCTTGGAGGTGGCTAACTATTAGCAAAGACATGTTGTTAAATGAGGGCATTCGCGCACGTGAAGTTCGCTTAATCGATCAAAATGGCGAGCAGTTAGGGATTAAATCCAAATTCGAAGCGTTGGAGATTGCCGGACGAGTAAATCTTGATTTGGTACTTGTTGCACCAAATGCAAAGCCTCCGGTAGCCCGGATTATGGACTATGGCAAATTTAAATTTGAGCAGCAAAAGAAAGAAAAAGAAGCTCGTAAGAATCAAAAAATTATTACGACTAAAGAAGTTCGTCTAAGTCCAACAATTGACGAGCATGACTTTAATACAAAGCTTCGCAATGCAATTAAGTTTTTAGAAAAAGGTGACAAGGTAAAAGCTTCAATCCGTTTCAAGGGCCGGGCGATTACCCATAAAGAAATCGGTCAGCGTGTGTTAGACCGTTTTTCCGAGGCGTGCAAGGAAGTTGCAACCATCGAATCACATCCAAAAATGGATGGACGAAGCATGTTCCTAGTTCTAGCACCTAAAATCGACAAGTTATAAGGAGGACAATCATAATGCCAAAAATGAAAACTCACCGCGGCGCTGCAAAGCGTTTTAAGAAAACTGGTACTGGTCAATTAAAGCGTGATCATGCTTATACAAGCCACTTATTCGCTAACAAATCAACAAAAGCTAAGCGTAAACTTCGCAAAGGAACCCTTGTTTCTAAAGGCGATTTCAAACGCATTCGTCAATTATTAACTTACGTAAAATAATCTCGGATAGATCGATTTATATAGGAGGGAAATTACATGCCACGTGTAAAAGGCGGTACAGTTACGCGCAAGCGTCGTAAAAAAGTTTTAAAATTAGCAAAAGGTTATTTCGGTTCAAAACATACATTATATAAAGTTGCTAACCAACAGGTTATGAAATCTTTAATGTATGCATTCCGCGACCGTCGCCAAAAGAAGCGCGACTTCCGCAAACTTTGGATTACTCGTATCAACGCAGCAGCACGTATGAACGGTCTTTCTTACAGCCGTTTAATGCACGGCTTAAAGCTTGCTGGTATCGAAGTAAACCGCAAGATGCTTGCTGACTTAGCAGTTAGTGATGCAAACGCATTTGCTGAATTAGCTAACGTTGCTAAGCAACAATATAACAAGTAATAATAATGCCATTCTCATACTGAGGATGGCTTTTTCTATAAAGGGGATACCTAGATATGATGATTTTGGTTGGTTTTTTGGTAATGAATATTGCAGGGCTCCTGATTATGGGGGAGGATAAGAAGCGGGCGAAAAAGCACCAATATAGAATTAGTGAGCAAACATTATGGCTGGTGGCATTATTTGGCGGAGCGATCGGGACAACAGCAGGGATGCAGCTTTACCGTCATAAAACAAAGCATCTCTCATTCAAAATAGGCTTTCCGCTTTTAGCAGTTGTCGAGGCCGTTTTATTGATCATGTACCTAAAATAAATAGCCGCGATATAGCGGCTATTGACTTAAAAATTCCTTCACTGGACTTTTCCAATTGATTTCGGCATTTGGGTAATGCTCAAGTATTTTTTGATTCATATAAAAAAAGTCATCCCTGACCATCCCCTTAAGCGAGGAAGTATTTTCCGGCCAAATAGAGATGGAGACGACGTCAAAAGTATTATTGACCGAGCCCAAGTATTTTTCACCAGAAAACAAGGCACCTTTATAGGTTAGCTGAAAATTCCTTCTCACATCATCATGATCAATTAATAAAAAGCGTTTATGTTTACGCGCTGATTCCAGCTTTCGGGATGATTGAAAAAGTATTTTTACTCCCATGTAAAATAGAAATACTAAGAAAAATAACAATACGAAGCGAAGCAACCAAATCATGGTCAAGCCCCCTACACCTATTTTCCTTCTAATACGATTCAACAGTAAAAAGGTTTCAATCATTTCACATTTTGCTATAATTTTTCCATAAGGAGTGATGATCATAGTGCAACTTGAAAACTTGTTTCGGATGCAAAAAGCATTAGATACCCATATTGAAGAAAAACATCAGCTGCAGGATGAGGATTTATTTGCAAAAAAGGTTCTCGCCTTGCTTGTAGAAATTGGTGAATTGGCGAATGAAACACGCTGTTTTAAATTTTGGAGCGTTAAACCATCTTCGGCTAAAGAAGTGATTTTGGAAGAGTTCGTCGATGGGGTTCATTTTATTTTGTCCCTTGGGATTGTGTGCGGTTTTTACGGGCGGGAATTGGAACTGGAAACGAGCGAGTCTGATATGAATGTGACAGAGCAGTTTCTTAGTGTATATGAAAAAATAATGTTTTTTCAAAAGAGCAGGGATTTTACTGACTATAAACGATTATTTGAATCGTATTTGCAGCTTGCAGCGCTCCTTGGCTTTAAAAATGCAGAAATTGAAAAAGCATATTTTGCAAAAAACGAAGTAAATTATCAAAGACAGATGAATAATTATTAAAGGAAATTGCAGAATTTTTTTGTATAATGAAAAATGTACGTATATATAGGGGGCTAATAAATGGTAAAAATGGATGAAACCTTAATGATGTTAAAAGACTTAACCGATGCCAAAGGGATTCCTGGCAATGAGCGTGAAGTACGCGACGTGATGAAGAAATACATAGAAGCATATGCAGATGAATTGACAACTGATGGACTTGGCAGTTTAATTGCCAAAAAGACAGGGGCTGCGGGCGGTCCGAAAATCATGGTGGCCGGCCATTTAGATGAAGTCGGCTTCATGATTACTCAAATTGATGACAAAGGATTTCTAAGATTCCAGCCTGTCGGCGGCTGGTGGGGACAGGTAATGCTCGCGCAGCGCGTAACCATCGTGACAAGAAAAGGCGATGTAACCGGTATTATCGGTTCTAAGCCACCGCATGTATTGTCTGCTGAAGCACGGAAAAAGCCGGTAGAAATTAAAGACATGTTTATTGATATCGGCGCTTCTAGCCGTGAGGAAGCAGGGGAATGGGGTGTCCGTCCCGGAGATATGGTTGTTCCGTATTTTGAATTTACGGTAATGAACAATGAGAAAATGCTGCTGGCAAAAGCTTGGGATAACCGCATAGGCTGTGCCATTGCCATTGAGGTGTTGAAACAACTAAAAGGTGTGGATCATCCTAACGAGGTTTATGGTGTTGGGGCGGTTCAAGAAGAGGTTGGCTTGCGCGGTGCTAAGACGGCAACCTACAAAATTCAACCGGATATCGGTTTTGCAGTCGATGTTGGAATTGCCGGCGACACACCTGGAATTTCTGAAAAAGAGGCAATGAGTAAGATGGGTAAAGGCCCTCAAATTGTGGTTTACGATGCGTCTATGGTGTCCCATAAAGGCTTGCGTGATTTAGTAACCGATACAGCGGATGAATTGAATATTCCTTATCAATTCGAATCCATTCCTGGCGGCGGAACGGATGCCGGCTCGATTCATTTGACACATAATGGCGTTCCGGCGCTAGCTATTACGATCGCTACGCGTTATATCCATTCACATGCGGCTATGCTTCATCGTGATGATTACGAAAATGCGGTTAAATTGATTGTTGAAGTGATCAAACGCTTAGATCGTGAGACCGTTGATAAAATTACTTTTGAATAAAATAGGAAATCCCTGGCGGAAGTTTTTCGCCAGGGATTTTTTTGAATAAAAAGAGCTGCCGATTAATGGTTGGCAGCTTAGGGATTATTACTTTAGCCCGCTTTCAAGCACGGTAAGCATTTCTTTCTTTTCTTCTTCTGATGAGTTTTTCCAAATGATTTCAAATAAGACGCCAAGTCCAGGGAGCATCTTTTCTTCCCCGTTTTGGATTGCATCGACGATTGTATCTTCTAATTGATCTTGGGTGTTGCCGGAAACATTGTGAATAATAGCATTTCTAAGGTTTAAATTCATGTCTAAACACTCCTTTTTAATCCTTTATTTCTCTAATATGTTTTCTATTTTTGGTTTAATTATGTATTATTGTTATGATTATGATTAATTAGATGAGATTTTTTAAAGGAGAACACTGTTTTGAAACGTATTGAATCTGAAAATAATCCTAAAGTAAAACAATGGAAAAAACTATTAACAAAAAAAGAACGTGATAAGTCCGGAACATTTTTAATTGAAGGCTTTCATTTAGTAGAAGAAGCATTAAAACAAGATGAGCAAATTGTAGAAATTATTGTATCGGAAAAAGTGGGGCTGCCTCCCCGGTGGGATCCTGCCGGAACGCCAGTTACCTTTGTCACGGATGAGATTTCGAATTCTTTATCCGAAACAGAAGCGCCGCAGGGAATTTATGCTGTATGCCGTCAGTTGAATCCTGAAGTTCAGGAAGCAAAAACTTATCTGCTCATCGATGCTGTTCAGGATCCTGGAAATCTAGGAACGATGATTCGTACGGCTGATGCAGCGGGGATAGATGCCGTCATTATCGGAAAGGGAAGTGTGGATCCTTTTAACGCAAAGGCCCTTAGATCTGCCCAGGGAAGCCATTTTCACCTTCCCATCATTAGAGGTGACCTGCACGAATGGATGGATAAGCTTCAAGGGGAGAAAGTACCCGTTTATGGAACGGCACTAGAAGGGGCATCTGCCTATACTGAAATTTCAAGTGCGGATTCTTTTGCGCTAGTTGTAGGAAACGAAGGAAATGGCGTGGATCAAGACATCCTTACACGCACCACCGCCAACCTGTATATTCCGATTTACGGCAAAAGTGAGTCACTGAATGTCGCTGTTGCCACCGGGATCCTGCTCTATTATTTGAAAAAATAGGCTTGTACTGGTTTGACCTTTTCAGTGAATTTATTATATAATAGTGAACAATATTGATAATAACAAAAACGATGACGGAGAAAAGTATCTTGTCGATTGATCATATAGGGAGAAAGTGCCGCGACTGAAAGCACTTTTATGATACAAGACTTGAGAAGTTCACCTCCTGAGTTGGCATCGGGACCATTTTTGACTATAAAAATGTAAAGATGCACCGGCTAAAAGCCGTTATCCCAACGAAGCGAACACATATATTCATACATATCGTGTTTACAAGGGTGGTACCGCGAAACACAAACCTCGTCCCTTTCCAGGGATGGGGTTTTTTTGTCTTTCACAGTAGAAATGGTGCCTGACACCCTTTCTACTGTCATTGTACTAGTAATGGTGCCTGACACCCTTTTTACTACCATTGTATTAAAAATAAGGAGGATGTAACGATGCAAGAACGTTTGAAGGAATTGCAGGAAGAGGCTATTCAGAAGATTGAGCTGTCTGCAAGCTTGAAAGAATTGAATGATATTCGCGTTGCGTATTTAGGGAAAAAGGGTCCCATCACAGAAGTGCTGCGCGGGATGGGTAAGTTGTCTGCTGAAGAGCGCCCTGTTATGGGAGCACTTGCCAATGAGGTCCGTGAAGCGATTGCTGTAAAGATAGAGGCAAAACAAAAAGGATTAGAAGAAGCTGCTGTGCTTGAAAAGCTCGCTTCAGAAAGCATTGACGTGACCTTGCCAGGCCGCCCTGTAAAGGCTGGAAACCACCATCCACTTACAAGAATCATTGAAGAAATTGAGGATTTGTTTATTGGCATGGGTTATCAAGTTGCTGAAGGTCCAGAGGTTGAGCAGGATTATTATAACTTCGAAGCTCTTAACTTACCGAAGGGTCATCCTGCCCGCGACATGCAAGACTCGTTCTATATCACAGAAGAAATTTTGATGCGCACGCACACATCACCTGTCCAGGCACGGACAATGGAGAAGCACCAGGGGAAGGGCCCAATTAAAATTATTTGCCCTGGTAAAGTGTACCGTCGTGATAATGACGATGCGACGCATTCTCATCAATTTATGCAAATCGAGGGACTTGTGGTTGGTGAGAATATTCGCATGAGCGATCTGAAAGGAACATTAGAGGTTTTCGCCAAAAAAATGTTTGGTGATGACCGAGAAATCCGCCTAAGACCAAGCTTTTTCCCGTTCACGGAACCATCTGTTGAAATGGATATTTCATGTAAAATTTGCGGCGGCCATGGATGCAGCGTATGTAAACAAACGGGCTGGATCGAAATTCTTGGCGCCGGAATGGTTCATCCAAACGTCCTTGAGATGGCTGGCTATGATTCTAAAAAATACACTGGATTTGCATTTGGAATGGGTCCAGAGCGGATTGCGATGTTGAAATACGGTGTCGATGATATCAGACACTTCTATACAAATGATGTTAGATTTTTAAAACAGTTTTCTAAACACGAATAAAGGAGGATGACGACATGTTCGTTTCATATAAATGGCTCCAGGACTATATCGATTTAACTGGAGTAACAGCAGCTGAATTAGCTGAAAAGATTACTAAAAGCGGGATTGAAGTGGAAGGTGTAGACGTATTAAACGAAGGGATTAAAGGTGTCGTTGTCGGGCATGTATTAGAACGTGACCAGCACCCAAATGCCGATAAATTAAGCCGGTGTCTTGTTGATGTCGGTGAAGGTCAGCCCGTTCAAATCATTTGCGGTGCACCGAATGTGGCACAGGGTCAAAAGGTTGCTGTTGCGAAGGTTGGTGCAGTATTACCTGGTAATTTTAAAATTAAACGGGCAAAGCTTCGCGGTGAAGAATCCAACGGCATGATTTGCTCCCTAACTGAGCTTGGAATGGAAGGGAAAGTTGTTCCGAAAGAATATTCTGAAGGAATCTTTGTTTTTCCAGCAGATGCAGAAGTTGGAGCAGATGCACTTGCCTTATTAGGCAGGGACGATGAAATTTTAGAACTGAGTTTGACTCCAAACAGAGCCGATTGTTTGAGCATGCTTGGCGTTGCGTATGAAGTGGCTGCCATTCTTGGCAGAGAAGTGAAGCTTCCGGAAACAAGCCTTGAACCTGTTGTTGAAAAAGCCGCTGATTATGTAAGAATTGTTGTAGAAGCGAAAGAGGATAACCCTTTATATGTAGCTAAAATGATCAAAAATGTGAAGATTGGACCATCACCGCTTTGGATGCAGTCGCGTCTAATGTCAGCCGGTATCCGACCTCACAATAATGTCGTCGATATTACAAACTATATTTTATTAGAATACGGCCAGCCGCTTCATGCGTTTGATTATGACCGCTTGGGTTCAAAAGAAATTCTTGTCCGCCGCGCTGCTGATGGCGAAAAATTTGTTACTCTTGATGATGTGGAACGAACATTAACGGCAGACCACCTTGTAATTACGAACGGAACAGAGCCGGTAGCCCTTGCCGGTGTAATGGGTGGTGCGAATTCAGAGGTAACTTCTGATACCACAACTGTTTTATTGGAATCTGCCTATTTTAACGGGGGAACCGTCAGAAAAGCTTCAAAAGACCACGGCTTAAGAAGTGAAGCTAGTGCCCGGTTCGAAAAAGGGGTAGACCCTAATCGTGTGCGTCCGGCGGGAGAACGTGCCGCATACTTAATGGCGAAATATGCCGGCGGGGAGGTACTAGAAGGAGCTGCGGAAGCTGATACACTTAAGGTTGAACCGGCGGTTGTTTCTATTACTTTGGAAAAAATTAATCGTGTCCTGGGAACAGATTTAGTTATGCAAGATGTAAAAGATATCTTCGACCGTCTGCAATTTGCAGTCACAATTGAAGAAGATTTGATTACGGTAACGGCTCCAACTCGCCGCGGTGATATTAGAATTGAAGAAGATCTTGTGGAAGAAGTAGCCCGCTTGTATGGGTATGACAATATTCCTAAAACATTGCCTATCGGATCCACTACACCTGGGAAATTGTCAGAGTATCAAAGAAAACGCCGCGAAGTCCGTCAATACCTTGAGGGAGCGGGCTTGTACCAAGCTGTAACGTACTCTTTAACTAGTGAAGAAAAATCATCACAATTTGCGCTTGATAAGCGCGGTACGATCCGTCTCTCCATGCCAATGAGTGAAGAGCGCAGTGTGCTTCGCTTAAGTATCCTGCCGCAGCTTTTAGAAGTAGTAAAATACAACAGTGCCCGTCAAAACGACAGCCTGGCCGTATATGAAACAGGAGCGGTATTCTTAGCGAACGGAGAGGAAGTCCTTCCGGAAGAAAAAGAACATTTAGCCGCTGCGGTTACTGGCTTGTGGCATAGTCATTCATGGCAAGGAGAAAAGAAACCGGTCGACTTTTTTGTTGTGAAGGGGATTTTAGAAGGAATGTTCGCCAAGCTTGGCTTGACCGATCTTGTTGAGTACGTTCAGGCGCAGGCAGACGGCTTGCACCCAGGTCGGACGGCGGAAATCCGCTTAAACGGTGAAAAAATCGGCTTCGTCGGCCAAGTTCACCCAAGTGTCCAGAAAGAACTTGATTTAAAAGATACGTATGTATTCGAACTATCCTTAAAAGCAGTACTTGAAGCAGACACACCAGTATTACAATACGAAGCCATCCCACGCTTCCCATCGATTACAAGAGACATTGCCCTCGTGGTAAACAGAGAAACGGTGTCAGGCACCATGAAAAATATTATCATTGAGGCTGGTGCTCCGCTGTTAAAAGAGGCTGAAGTGTTTGATTTATATGAGGGAGAAAGAATGGAGGCAGGCAAGAAATCGATTGCTTTTGCTCTTAAGTATGCTGATCCTGAACGTACTTTGACGGATGAAGAGGTTACGAAGGTTCATGAGCGTGTGCTTGACGCCTTGAAGGATAAGGCTGGCGCAGTGTTGAGAGGATAATATTTGAAGAGGCTGGCTCGATTTTTTCGGGCTGGCTTTTTCTTTTTGGGCAGAAGAATGCGATTCGCTGATATATTGGGAAATTCGCTGATATATGTCCGCAATTCGCTGATAAAACAAAAAAAGTCGCTGGTATAATTAATTTATAAACATTTTGACAGGAAACATGCCCTCGTGTTGTGGATACAGCACAGAATCCGCAACTCAATACAATGAAAAAGGCTGCCACGCCGTCAAAAATAACGGGGGCAGCCTATATTATTTACATTTTCCCAAATATTTCATCATACTTCTTTGCCAAAGCTATATCCAAATCGGTCAATCCTCCTGCGTTCCAGGAAGTAAGCCTTAGGGTCACTAATTTATAGTCAATTGCTATAAACGGGTGATGATTTTTTTCCTCCGAAAGTGCCGCGATTTCATTTACAAATGACACGCCTTTTAAAAACTCCTGAAAGCGATACTTTTTGACAATGAATTTACCGTCTAGTTTCCAGTTGGATAACACGGTAAGAGATTCATTAATCTCGGTTAAACTAAGTCGCTTTGCCACTAAAACCCCTCCAAACTCTGCCATTATCCATTATATATATTCGTCAACGAAATTTTTTATTTGCAATTCCCAAAGCTTTATCTGTATTCGCAAAATGAAGCTTGACAAAAGACGGCAGGATGTCGCGCCCTTTACTCAAAATCAGCTTTGCGGCAGCAACATCCACCTGTGACCCGGCTCCTTTGGGAATTTTAAAGCCCGCAGCATCGCTTAGCTTATCTATATATTGAATAAAGGCATAGCGGGCAAGAATGCTGGCAGCGGCAACTGCAAGATGAATCCCTTCTGCCTTCGTGCTAAAATAAACGTCCTTCCTAGCAACGGCTTTCTGACCTTTTAAATGCTGAAAATAGGTAGCCGGCTGCACAAATTGGTCAACCAGAATCGCTTCTGGGGTTGCGGGTGCAATTTTTCCAAGGACATTTAAGATTGCTTGATTATGCAGGATGGCCTTCATTTTCCCTTGGGACATTCCTGACCGCTGAACCTGATTGTATTTTTCATTTTTTAACGTCATCAGGCTGAACGGTACAACGTCTTTGATGACCTTGGCAATCGCCACGATTTTTTCGTCATTTAAGTCCTTCGAATCGCGCACACCTAATTCCTTTAATAATGGGATATCTTCTTTCCTGACATACGCCGCAACAACAGTAATCGGACCGAAAAAGTCACCTGTGCCGACCTCATCTGAACCGATGGCCGACATTCCGCCGATGTCTGCCGGCAGATCGCCTTTCGCTGCGGATTTTACTTTAGAGGCAGCGGCCGGCTTTTTCCCAACGGAACTAGTACTGCTCCACTTACCAGCTTCTTTCTCGCAATCATTCCCTTGAAATAAGACCTTTCCTGATTTATAGGCCGTAATCATACAGGCTGGAGTTTTCGCTGCAAACACACCCCCAGGTATGTTCTTATCTAAAAGCTGCTTCCCGTAATAGGTTTTCATTTCGCTAATTTGAGCCAGATCCATTTGAAGTACAACATTTCCCATTGAAAAAACACCACATTTCTAAAATTGTTTAGACTTTTCGACTTCTATTCATTCGTGTTATAGTATAGAGTAGGATTCTTGAATGGAGGCTTTAAAGTTGTCAAATTCACAAAAACACCGAACAACCGTTGATATATACGGGCAGCAATACATCATAATGGGTACGGAGAGCCCAAGTCATATTCGGCTTGTGGCATCGTTAGTTGACGACAAAATGCGCGAAATACATTCCAAGAATCCAAATCTGGATGGAAGCAAACTTGCTGTATTAACAGCAGTAAATGCAGTCAATGATTATATTAAAATAAAAGATCAATTAGAACGGCTGCAAGCGGAACTACAAAAAGAAAAGGACTAAAAATTATGTTAGATTTAGCCATTATCATTTTTTTAATCATCGGATTCTTTGTCGGCCTTAAAAGGGGCTTTATTCTGCAGCTTGTTCATTTAACAGGTTTTATTATTGCATATATTGCAGCCTATTCATACTATGACGAGCTGGCACCCAAATTAACACTATGGGTCCCTTATCCAAACTTTGGTGAAGGGACGACATTAAAAATATTAACCGATTCTAGCAACATGGAGACGGCTTTTTACCGTGCGATTGCATTTGTGATTATCTTTTTTGCCGTAAAAGTGTTATTTCAAATTATTGGATCAATGCTGGACTTTGTTGCCCATCTGCCGGTACTAAAGCAGTTGAATGTATTTGCAGGCGGAATCCTCGGCTTTTGTGAAGTCTATTTAATTATTTTTATTTTATTATATATTGGTGCCTTACTGCCAATCGGACTGGTTCAAAACTATTTGGAACATTCATTCATGGCAAAAGCAATTGTGAATCACACTCCTATCCTTTCACAGCAAATAAAGAGCTTGTGGATTGAATATACAGCTGCTTCGACTTCTCTATAGCAGAGAAGTTTTTCTTTTACCGCCTTAAATAAGGTAAAATGAAGATGCTAAACTTGAGGGAAGGTGCTTAAAATGGAAGTCAATAAAAAAGAAGTCATTCGTTTATTAGAAACGATTGCGATATATATGGAATTAAAAGGAGAAAACCCGTTCAAAATTTCTGCCTTTCGCAAGGCAGCAAATGCACTCGAAACCGATGAGCGCGCGATAACAGAGATAGAAGATTTTACAACAATTTCAGGTATTGGCAAAGGCACGGCCGCTGTAATTGGTGAGTACATAAAAGAAGGTTCATCCTTCGTTTTAAAAGAGCTAAAGGAGGAAGTTCCCTCCGGGTTAATTCCATTATTGCAGCTCCCCGGTCTTGGCGGAAAGAAGATTGCCAAGCTATATAAAGAGTTAGAAGTGGTAGATGTCACCAGTTTAAAGGAAGCCTGTATGGCAGGGAAAGTACAAGCCCTTGCTGGGTTTGGAAAAAAGACAGAGGAAAAAATTTTAAGCGCCATAGCAAATGTCGGGACAAGACCCGAAAGACTGCCGCTTGCCTACATGCTTCCTATAGCTGAAAGAATTGAAGCACGACTGGCAGATCTGCCAGAAATTGACCGTTTTTCAAGAGCGGGAAGTTTAAGACGAATGAGAGAGACAATCAAAGACCTGGATTTTATTATTGCTACAACCAATCCGGAAATCGTCCGCGGACAACTGTTAAAATTTCCGAATATAAAAGAAGTTATTGGGGCTGGAGATACAAAGGTTTCCCTTGTTTTTGCGCTTGATTATGATATTTCCGCCGATTTTCGTCTCGTGAAACCGGAGGAATTTATCACTACCCTGCACCATTTCACCGGTTCAAAGGATCATAATGTCCGGATGCGTCAGCTGGCGAAAGAACGCGGAGAAAAAATCAGTGAATATGGTGTAGAAAACGTGGAAACTGGGGAAATTCTCACCTTTGCATCGGAAGCAGAATTTTTCAAGCATTTTGATCTTCCTTTGATCCCGCCGGAAATTAGGGAGGATGGCAAGGAAGTGGAGGCTTTCTCTGCCAATGAAGCATTAATCGAGCTCAGCGATATTAAAGGGGACCTTCACATGCATACAACATGGAGTGATGGCGCCCACACGATTGAGGAAATGGCAGAAGCCTGCAGGAACCGAGGATATAAATATATGGCTATTACGGACCATTCACAATTCCTCAAGGTGGCAAATGGACTCACAAGAGAACGGCTTTTAAAGCAAAAAGAAGAAATTAAAAAGCTAAATGAAAAATATGATGATTTTCTTATTCTTTCTGGTGTTGAAATGGACATCCTTCCAGATGGTACATTGGACTATGAGGATGACATACTTGCCGAAATGGACTTTGTTATTGCGTCAATCCACTCGGCCTTTTCCCAGCCAAGGGAAAAAATCATGGATCGACTTAAGACAGCACTGGAAAATGCCCATGTGGATTTAATTGCCCATCCAACCGGCAGAAAAATTGGCCGCCGTGAAGGCTACGATGTTGATATCGACATGCTGATCCAATTGGCAAAAGAAACAAAAACGGCCTTAGAATTAAATGCGAATCCCAATCGGCTGGACCTGGCTGCTGAATATTTACGAAAAGCCCAGGACGAGGGTGTGAAAATTCTTATCAATACGGATGCCCATCAAATGGACACCTTAAAGCATATGGAAATCGGCGTTTCTGCAGCCAAAAAAGGCTGGATTCGAAAATCATCAGTAATAAATGCACTTGATAAAAATGAATTGCTGGAATTTTTGGCTAATAGGAAAGTATAAACTTTTTGTCTAAAAGTTTATACTTTCCTATATCGCATAAGTGCAACTACGCCTCTGTCTTCGCCCTTGGGGCTTGCCAGTCGGCGAGTTTACTTTACATAATAGATAAGGAGGATACACTCCATGCACGAAAGAGCCCTAAAGGTATTAGAATTCACCAAGGTAAGAGAGCAGCTGCTCGAGCATGCCGCTTCCCCACTGGGGAGAGAAAAAATTATCAACCTCGTGCCATCCACTGATTTTGAAGAAGTGGTTAGACTTCAAACAGAAACAGATGAAGCGGCAACGGTTTTTCGCATTAAAGGAAATGTCCCGTTATCGGGGATACATGATATCCGTGCCCATATTAAACGATCGGTTATTGGCGGAATCTTAAGTCCGCATGAATTAAACCAAACCGCCAGCACCATTCATGCCAGTCGCCAGATGAAGCGGTTTATTGAGGATATCGCTGCGGAAAGAACGGAATTACCCATTTTATTGGAGCAGGTAGAACGGATTATTCCGTTGACAAACCTGGAGCAGGAAATCAAACATGCCATTGATGAAAGCGGTGAAGTGTTAGACGGTGCGAGTGAGCTGCTTCGCTCGTTAAGGCATCAGCTCAGGTCCAATGAGTCCCGTGTTCGTGAAAAATTGGAAAGCATGATTCGCTCCTCGAATGCGGCTAAGATGCTTTCTGATGCGATTATCACGATTCGAAATGACCGATTTGTCATTCCGGTAAAACAAGAGTACCGTGGCCACTATGGCGGGATTATTCATGACCAGAGCTCATCGGGGCAAACGCTATTTATCGAGCCTCAAGTGATTGTCCAATTGAATAATCAATTGCAAGATATTCGTGTGAAGGAACAGCTTGAAATTGAACGGATCCTAACAGAGCTTTCAGCAAATGTTGCTGAGCATGAGAACGAACTACATGTAATCGTTGAGGTTTTAGCCAATTTGGATTTTATTTTTGCAAAAGCAAGATATGGAAAAAAAATAAAGGCATCTAAGCCGGCGATGAATCATGAGGGGAGAATCTCCTTATATAAAGCAAGGCATCCGTTTATTCCTATCGATAAAGTGGTTGCCAATGACATTATGCTTGGAACGGATTATACCACCATTGTTATTACTGGTCCAAATACCGGGGGGAAAACCGTCACTTTAAAAACGCTTGGCTTGTGCTGCCTAATGGCGCAGGCAGGATTGCAGGTGCCTGCACTGGACGGATCTGAGCTTGCCGTTTTTGATGCCGTCTATGCCGATATTGGTGATGAACAGTCGATTGAACAGAGCTTAAGTACATTTTCATCGCACATGGTCAATATTGTCGACATCCTTAACAGTGTCGATTTTAACAGTCTTGTGTTATTTGATGAGCTGGGTGCGGGAACGGATCCGCAAGAGGGTGCAGCCTTGGCCATTTCCATATTAGATGAAGTGCACAGGCGGAGGGCAAGAGTCATTGCCACGACCCATTATCCGGAATTAAAGGCATACGGCTATAATCGTGAAGGTGTACTGAATGCCAGTGTCGAGTTTGATGTCGAAACCTTGAGTCCAACGTATAAGCTGCTGCTCGGTGTTCCCGGCCGAAGTAATGCCTTTGAAATTTCGAAGCGATTAGGATTGGATGATCGTGTCATTCAAGCTGCACGTTCACATGTAAGCGAAGATACGAACCAAATCGATAAGATGATTGCCTCCTTGGAGGAAAGTAAACGGGTGGCGGAAATTGAACAGCAGGAAGCCAGGGATTATTTAAAACAGGCAGAAAAGCTTCATCAAGATTTGCAAAAACAAATGATTGAATTTTACGAGAAGAAAGACGCTATGCTTGAAAAAGCGGCCGAAAAGGCAGCAGATATCGTTGATGAGGCAAAAGACGAGGCAGAGAAGGTCATTCGTGATCTACGCAAAATGCGAACGGAAAAACATGCGGAGATTAAGGAGCATGAATTAATTGATGCCAAAAGACGCCTCCAAGAAGCGGCACCGGAAATTAAGAAGTCAGTAAATCTAACCAATAAGAAAAATAAAAAACATACCTATATGCCGGGCGATGAAGTAAAGGTTTTAACTTTTAACCAAAAAGGTACGTTGGTTGAAAGGGTTTCAACAAATGAATGGCAGGTTCAGATTGGCATTCTGAAAATGAAGGTAAAAGAGAAGGATATGGAATATATCAGCACACCAAAACCGGTGGAAACAAGACCAATGGCGATTGTTCAAGGGCGGGAATCAATCGTAAAACTGGAACTGGATCTTCGCGGTGAAAGGTATGAGGATGCTCTGTTGAAGGTGGAGAAATATATTGATGATGCCCTTCTATCCAGTTATCCGCGTGTATCGATTATTCACGGGAAAGGGACTGGGGCATTACGGCAGGGCGTCCAAGAATACTTAAGAAACCATCGTTCCGTCAAGAAAATTCGCTTTGGAGAAGCCGGAGAAGGTGGTTCGGGCGTAACCATCGTAGAATTTAAATAATGTCGGGGAGATAAGGTTATGAACCAGTTTTGGGAGAACGAATATATTCAAATTGCAGCCTATTATAGTGTTGTTATTCTTTGCATGGTTGTCTTTTTAGCGGTTTTTGAGATGGTAACCAAGTATAAAAATTGGGAAGAAATTAAAAAAGGAAATTTGGCAGTAGCGATGGCAACCGGAGGGAAAATATTCGGTGTCGCCAATATATTCCGAGCGTCGGTGGAGGAGCACAATTCATTGCTTGAAATGGTCGGCTGGGGGATCTACGGCTTTGTTCTTTTATTAGCAGGCTATTTTATCTTTGAATTTTTAACGCCAAAGTTTAAGATTGACGAGGAAATCCAAAATGATAACCGTGCTGTTGGATTTATTTCGCTAATGATTTCAATTGGATTATCATATGTAATTGGTGCAGGAATTTAGTAAGGGGAGAAAAACAGTGGAAACATTGGCAAAGGTACTGATTGGATTATGCGGCTTGTTTTTACTTATTGGCATCGTATATTTAGTGTTTTTTGTTTAATAAGAATGCACCGCTGATCGTAATCAGTGGTGTTTTTTTTGCGATAACTTCAATTGTTTATTGTGAAATACTGTACTATAATATAAGAGAGTTTAGAATTTTTATAATTAAATATACAAAAGGGAGGTTATGTGTGTTGGAGTCAAAACCATGGTTGGATATTTATCCGAAAGAAATTCCTGCCACACTTGAATACTCTTCAGAACTCGTCCAGGATTATCTTGTAAAAGCAGCAAAAGAGTTTCCGGAAAAAATAGCGATTCACTTTATGGGGACAGAAATGACCTATAAAAAGCTCTTTAATGATGCATTATGTTTTGCAAGTTATCTGCAGGGGCATCTGGCAATGAAAAAAGGCGATCGAATTGCGATCATGCTTCCTAATACTCCACAGGCGGTTATAAGCTATTTTGGTATATTAATGGCGGGCGGCATTGTCGTTCAAACAAATCCATTATATACCGAACGTGAACTAGAGTATCAGATGAAAGATTCTGGAGCCCAAGCCATTATCACCTTAGACATCCTCTATCCAAGAGTCTCAAAAGTTATGCCGCAGACTAATTTACAACACATTATTGTAACCGCTATCAAAGACTACTTGCCATTTCCCAAAAATCTCATTTATCCTTTTATTCAAAAAAAACAATACGGTATTGTTGTGAAAGTAAAGCATGGGGGATCCTCTCATTTATTGACGGAAATTCTAAAGGAGGGTCCAAAAGAGTTAACTGCATACGAGTTTAATCCCGAGGAAGATATTGCGCTGCTCCAATATACAGGAGGAACAACTGGTTCTCCAAAAGGTGTCATGCTGACGCATAGTAATTTAGTGTCCAATACAGCCATGAGTGAGGCATGGCTATACAAAGCCAAACCGGGAGAAGAATCGATGCTTGGCATCGTACCTTTCTTTCACGTCTATGGAATGACTGTCTGTATGATCTTATCGATTAAAATGTCCTGTAAAATGATTTTACTTCCAAAATTTGATGCACTGACAACGTTAAAAACCATACACAAACAGAGGCCAACGCTATTTCCAGGAGCACCAACTATTTATATAGGCCTATTAAACCATCCCGACTTAAAAAAATATGATTTATCCTCGATTGAAGCCTGTATAAGTGGTTCGGCTCCGCTGCCGCTTGAAGTCCAGGAGAAATTTGAGGAAGTGACCGGAGGCAAGCTTGTCGAAGGCTATGGTTTGTCGGAAGCATCACCTGTTACACATTCCAATTTCCTATGGGACGTGGAAAGAGTAAAGGGCAGTATAGGTGTTCCATATCCTGATACGGATGTAAAAGTCGTCTCAATTGAAACAGGGGAACAATTGCCTGTCGGGGAAATTGGTGAAATTATCATTAAAGGTCCGCAAATTATGAAAGGCTATTGGAATCGTCCTGAAGAAACGAAGGAGGTCCTTCATGACGGATGGCTGTATACAGGTGACTTGGGTTATATGAATGAGCAGGGATATTTTTATATTGTCGATCGCAAAAAGGATATGATTATTGCAGGCGGATATAATATTTATCCTCGAGAGATTGAAGAAGTATTATATGAGCATCCGGATGTACTTGAAGCCGTGGCCGCCGGGATTCCAGATCCGTATCGCGGCGAAACCGTAAAGGCTTATATTGTGTTAAAAAAAGGATCTACCCTCTCAGCAGATGAAATGAACCAATATGCACGAAAATATCTCGCGGCATATAAGGCGCCAAGATTATATGAGTTTAGAGAAGAATTGCCGAAAACTGCCGTAGGAAAAATTTTACGAAGAATGCTTGTAGAAGAAGAGAAACGAAAAATAGAGGAAGAAAGCCAAAAGCACGCCTAATTTTTTTTTGAACATAAAGGCTTGTCTCAAAATATATTTTATTATAGGATAATAAAGTTCGAACAGAAATTCTTGACAGAAATAAATTAAAATTTTATTATTAAAATATGAATGATGATTCATTCATATTTTTCTTTTTGCAAATGTAGTAATGTACTTCAAAGGGGGGATACATGTTGAAAAAAAGTAAGCCGAAATATATGCAAATTATTGATGCCGCGGTCATTGCCATAGCCGAAAATGGTTACCACCAAGCGCAAGTTTCAAAAATTGCGAAACAGGCAGGAGTGGCAGATGGCACGATATATCTTTATTTTAAAAACAAAGAAGACATCCTCATCTCACTCTTTGAAGAAAAAATGGGAAACTTCATTGAAAAAATAGATCAAATGATAGCAGGAAATGGGACAGCGGCGGCGAAGTTATTAATGATGATCGAAGCGCATTTCAGCCTGCTATATGAGGATCATCATCTTGCCATTGTAACCCAGCTGGAATTGCGTCAATCCAACAAGGATTTACGGCTCCGGATTAATAACATTTTAAAAGGTTACTTACAGGTGATTGATAAGATTATTTTAGAAGGCAAAGACAAGGGAGAGTTTTCACCTGACCTTGATGTTCGCCTTGCCCGGCAAATGATTTTCGGCACCATTGATGAAACGGTAACATCTTGGGTGATGAACGAGGAAAAGTATAATTTGCTTGCTTTGGCATCCCCAGTCCATCATCTTTTAATGAATGGATGCGGGGGCGGACAAGTAAAAGAATAGGGGGAGAAATTTTGGATTATTTAAAATGGTCGCATCAAGACAATATTGCGACGATCACGATTCAGCGTCCTCCGGCAAATGCTCTTTCTTCAGGCCTTTTACGAGAGCTGTCGGGATTACTGGATGAAATTGAGCCAAACCGAGAAATTCGAGCGATTGTGATCCGTGGTGAAGGACGCTTTTTCTCTGCTGGTGCGGATATCAAAGAATTTACCACGGTTAGTTCCTCTGAAGGGTTTGCTAACTTGGGTAAGTTTGGACAGGATTTATTTGACCGCATGGAGAAGTTTCCAAAACCGATTATTGCGGCCATTCATGGGGCAGCCCTAGGCGGCGGTCTTGAACTGGCAATGGCTTGCCACATCCGATATGTCAGTGAAACAGCTAAACTCGGTCTTCCGGAGCTTCAGCTTGGGTTAATACCCGGTTTTGCCGGCACACAGCGCTTGCCAAAATATGTAGGGGTTGCCCGAGCGGCGGAAATGCTGTTCACGTCTGAGCCTATTACTGGTTTAGAGGCAGTCCAGCATGGGCTGGCAAATCAAGCCTTTCCAGAAAACGAAGTATTTGAACAGGCTTATAAGTTAGCAGGAAAAATCGCTAAGAAAAGCCCTGTCTCGATTAGTGCTTCCATTCAATTATTAAACTATGCGAAAACAGAAGAGTTTTATAAAGGAACTGAAAAAGAGGCAGAACTGTTTGGCGAAGTATTTGTCTCAAAAGATGCAAAAGAAGGCATCCAGGCATTCCTTGAGAAAAGGGAACCAAACTTTACAGGTGAATAACTTCTTAGGCAGGATTCCTGCTTAAGAAGTTGTATACATTTATTTTTCTAAAAAATTTTCTTAATCTTTCAAACTGAGCGAATGCTCGGAAATATGGAGGGGACCACAAACATGAACATTTATGTGTTAATGAAAAGAACCTTTGATACGGAAGAAAAAATTTCGATATCTGCTGGAAAAATCAATGAGGATGGTGCAGAGTTTATCATTAATCCTTATGACGAATATGCAATTGAAGAAGCAATCCAAGTCCGCGATGCCAATGGCGGAGAGGTAACCGTTATATCTGTTGGCAATGAAGAATCAGAAAAGCAATTGCGTACAGCACTTGCAATGGGTGCGGATAAAGCTGTCCTCATTAATATTGAAGATGATGTCGAAAATGGTGACCAATTTACAACTGCAAAAGCCATTGCTGAATACTTAAAGGATAAAGAGGCTGATTTAATTTTAGGCGGAAATGTTGCGATTGACGGCGGTTCCGGTCAGGTTGGCCCTCGTGTGGCAGAACTGCTAAACATTCCTTACGTAACAACCATTACGAAGCTCGAAATTGACGGAACAAGCGTAACAG
The DNA here is from genome assembly GCF_005154805.1 of Bacillus sp. S3. GTDB lineage: Bacteria > Bacillota > Bacilli > Bacillales > Cytobacillaceae > Neobacillus. The sequence goes on along the minus strand of NZ_CP039727.1, from coordinate 3,715,845 downwards.
TTACGCGCGATGTGGAAGGGGATGCGGAAGTAATCGAAACAAGCCTGCCGCTATTAGTCACGGCGCAGCAAGGTCTTAATGAGCCCCGCTACCCATCATTACCGGGTATTATGAAAGCGAAAAAGAAGCCGCTTGAAGAAATAGAATTGGATGATCTTGACCTTGAAGAAGAGGATGTCGAAGCAAAAACAAAAACAATCGAAATCTATTTGCCGTCCAAAAAAGAAGCTGGAAAAGTTTTATCCGGCGAGTTAAATGATCAGGTTAAAGAGCTTGTTCACCTTCTTCATACCGAAGCAAAAGTAATTTAAGCGAATTCACATAAAAATTGTTTTTTCAGGAGGTAAACTTACATGTCAAGAAAAGTATTGGTATTAGGAGAAGTTCGTGACGGGTCATTACGTAACGTTTCTTTCGAAGCAATTGCTGCGGCAAAAACGGTTGCAGAGGGTGGAGAAGTTGTAGGAGTATTAGTCGGTGAAACTGTAAGCGCTTTAGGTACAGAACTCGTTCAAAACGGAGCGGACCGTGTGGTCGTTGTTGAGAATGATAAACTAAAACAGTATACATCTGATGGGTATGCGCAAGCATTATTAGCTGTTATTGATCAAGAAAAGCCGGAAGGTTTGGTTTTAGGCCATACCGCGCTTGGAAAAGACTTGGCACCTAGAATTGCCGGGAAACTTTCATCCGGTCTCATTTCCGATGCAACAGCAGTTGAAGCTGCCGGAGGAAATATCGTCTTTACCAGACCTATTTATTCCGGAAAAGCATTTGAAAAGAAGATTGTGACAGACGGTTTAATTTTTGCAACCGTTCGTCCAAATAACATTGCTCCATTAGAAAAGGATGAAAACAGAAGCGGAGAGGTTTCCTCACTAGCTGTTGATATTAAAGACCTTCGTGCCATCATTAAAGAAGTAGTAAGAAAAGCAAGTGAAGGCGTGGATCTAAGCGAAGCGAAAGTGGTTATCTCTGGCGGGCGCGGGGTGAAAAGTGCTGACGGATTTAAGCCGCTTAAAGAATTAGCAGACGTTCTTGGCGGAGCGGTCGGTGCTTCACGTGGTGCCTGTGACGCGGACTACTGTGATTATTCCCTGCAGATCGGACAAACTGGAAAAGTAGTTACGCCTGACCTGTACATTGCCTGCGGAATCTCCGGAGCCATTCAGCACTTAGCCGGTATGTCTAACTCCAAGGTTATTGTTGCGATCAACAAAGACCCTGAAGCAAACATTTTCAAGGTAGCTGATTATGGAATCGTTGGCGATCTATTTGAAGTCGTGCCATTATTAACAGAAGAGTTTAAAAAGCTTAAAGTACATTCATAATAAGAAAAGCGGAAGCGCCTTGACCAGTGGCGACAGGCATATGACGAACGGGCGGGAAGGTTGTTCTTTAACCTTCCTGACGGATTGGCTTATGCCCCAGACCCCCTAGGCGCTGGAGCTTGACAATAGGATAAAAGCGAGCGGAATAATCCGTTCGTTTTTTGTTTAATTTTCAACGTTAAGGGGAAAATAACATGTAGAGCAATTTATTAGCGTGATTTTCCAATCGATGTTATACTTTCGGTAGTATTTCAGTAATATATAGGGGGTAAATAAAAAATGGCTATTTCACATTTAACAGATCAAAATTTTGCTTCTGAAACAGGATCAGGGCTTGTACTTGTAGATTTCTGGGCACCATGGTGCGGACCTTGTAAAATGATCGCGCCAGTTCTTGAAGAACTTGACGCTGATATGGGCGATAAAGTGAAAATCACAAAGCTTGATGTGGATGACAATCCACAAACTGCTGCTAACTTTGGTGTTATGAGCATTCCAACTTTGTTAGTAATGAAAAATGGCGAAGTCGTTGACAAGGTAGTCGGCTTCCAACCAAAAGAAGCATTAGCAAGCGTATTAGAAAAACACGTATAAGATCTAAAGTGAAAAAACCTTAGCTGGAGACCGTTCCCGCTAAGGTTTTTTGCGTTTTATGTAACTAAAAGTAGGAAAAAAGATGAATGTGGCAGCTAGATAAAAAGTTCATTTACCATCTAAAGAAAAAAGAAGCCCGCGTGGTAAATGAAACCCTATTACATTGACCGAATCACGAAAAAAGACGGCCAAGTGGTAAATGAAACCCTATTACATTGACCAAATCACGAAAAAGACGGCCAAGTGGTAAATGAAACCCCGTTACATTGACCGAAACCCATAAAAAATACCTCAATCGGTAAATGAACTGCCTTCCTACTTCCCTTTATGTGCCGTTTGCATTACTATTTTATAAGATAGCCAAAAAAAGACGGAGTGGGGTGGCCGGAAATGAATGAAACGATAAAGCAAAAACTGACACTGCTGCCTGATCAGCCTGGCTGCTACTTAATGAAGGACCGTCAGGGAACCATCATCTATGTGGGGAAAGCAAAGGTGCTGAAGAACCGTGTTCGGTCCTATTTCACCGGTTCGCACGATGGCAAAACATTAAGACTTGTCAACGAAATTGAGGACTTTGAATATATTGTTACCTCTTCGAATATAGAAGCACTTTTACTGGAATTAAACCTTATCAAGAAGTACGATCCAAAATACAATATCATGCTGAAGGATGACAAAAGCTATCCGTTTATTAAACTGACAGCTGAAAGGCATCCGAAGCTGATCATTACACGAAAAGTAAAAAAGGATAAGGGCAAATACTTTGGCCCCTACCCGAATGTCGGTGCGGCTAACGAAACCAAAAAACTGCTCGATCGGATTTACCCGCTGCGCAAATGCTCCACATTGCCTGACCGAGTCTGCCTTTATTACCATTTAGGGCAGTGCCTCGCCCCATGTGTCAATGAAGTGAGCGAGGAACAGTATAAGCAGATGACCGATGAAATTACGCGCTTTTTAAATGGCGGGTATAAGGAAATTAAAAAAGAGCTTACGGAAAAAATGACTGCTGCCGCAGAGGAACTTGATTTTGAACGGGCAAAGGAATTTCGTGATAAAATCGTTCATATTGAAACCATCATGGAGAAGCAAAAAATAACGATGACAGATTTTACTGATCGTGATGTCTTTGGCTATGCCGTGGATAAAGGCTGGATGTGTGTTCAAGTCTTCTTTGTACGTCAAGGAAAGCTCATTGAGCGGGATGTTTCCATGTTTCCCATTTACAATGAACCGGAAGAAGAAATATTAACCTTCCTTGGCCAATTTTACACAAAAGCAAATCACTTCAAGCCAAAGGAGATTCTGATTCAGGATCAAGTAGACTTATCAATGGCAGAACAGCTGCTTGAAGTCAAAGTGCTGCAGCCGCAGCGCGGACAAAAAAAGGATCTCGTCAAAATGGCAATAAAGAATGCCAAAATTGCCTTAAATGAAAAATTCTCCTTGATTGAAAAAGATGAAGAACGAACGATCAAAGCAATCGAAACCCTTGGAGAACTTCTTGGGATTTATACCCCGCACCGGATTGAGTCATTTGATAACTCAAACATTCAGGGAACGGACCCTGTTTCCGCGATGGTCGTTTTTACTGATGGAAAGGCTAATAAGCGAGAATACCGCAAATATAAAATCAAATCGGTTAAAGGCCCTGATGATTATGAGTCAATGAGAGAGGTTACAAGAAGAAGATACACAAGAGCATTGAAAGATGAATTGCCGCTTCCAGATTTAATTATCATTGATGGCGGAAAAGGACATGTTGAGGCCGTAAGAGATGTACTAGAAAATGAGCTGGGGTTGGATATCCCGCTTGCAGGGCTTGTTAAGGATGAGAAACACAGAACATCCCAGCTTCTTTATGGAAATCCATTGGAAATAGTCCCGCTTGCAAGGAATAGCCAAGAATTTTATTTATTGCAAAGGATTCAAGATGAAGTTCACCGCTTTGCTATTACCTTCCATCGTCAACTCCGAGGGAAAGGTGTATTCCAATCCTTGCTGGACGATATTCCGGGAATTGGTGAAAAACGGAAAAAACAATTGTTGAAGCAATTCGGTTCTGTGAAGAAAATGAAGGATGCTACGTTCGAAGAATTTCGGGCCCTGGGCATTCCGGTGAATGTTGTGGAGGAATTAATGAAAAAACTTCATTCATAAACATTGTCAGAAAAAATGTAACATGCTATAATGAGTGAAAATTTAATTTACTATCACTTTTAAGTACTAAAGTGAAGGTAGAGGTGCGAGCTTCAATAGTAATGATTCTGAGAAGGATGAGCTTCAAGGAAGAATCATGAAAGGGGATGTTCGCCGAAGTGAAGAAGGTCTCATTTCTTTCTTTGCTGGTTCTGCATTGAATAAATGCAGGATTGTCAAGACTTGTGTCTTGGAGAGCTATCTTACATTGTGTGTACGAGAATTTATTTTTTCGTGTGTATGAAGCAATGAGATGCCCTCTCATTGCCTTTTTTATTTTTTCAAGGGAAAGATAAAAGGAATAATCGAAAGTAGGGGAAATCATGGGGCTGATCGTCCAAAAGTTCGGAGGAACCTCCGTCGGTAGTGTAGAAAGAATCTTAAATGTGGCAGCATGTGTGAAACAGGAAAAAGATCAGGGTAATAATGTCGTTGTCGTTGTGTCGGCGATGGGGAAATCAACCGATCATCTTGTCGGTCTTGCGAAAGAAATTTCTAAACAGCCAAATAAACGGGAAATGGATATGTTGTTATCCACAGGGGAGCAGGTGACAATCTCCTTATTATCGATGGCTTTAAATCAACAAGGGATTGAAGCCGTATCCTATACAGGATGGCAGGCGGGAATTGTAACGGAACCGGTTCATGGAAATGCTCGAATCTCAAAGATAAATACGGAAGCAATCCAGAGCCAGCTTTCAGAAGGGAAAGTGGTTATTGTTGCCGGATTCCAGGGGATCACAGAAACCGGTGAAATTACCACGCTTGGCCGCGGGGGTTCTGATACGACTGCAGTGGCATTAGCTGCAGCACTTAAAGCGGATAAGTGCGATATTTATACCGATGTGACCGGGGTGTTTACTACGGATCCAAGGTATGTGAAAGAAGCACGCAAATTATTATCTATTTCGTATGATGAAATGCTGGAGCTCGCAAATTTAGGCGCGGGTGTCCTTCATCCAAGAGCAGTGGAATTTGCGAAAAACTATCAGGTTCAGCTTGAGGTTCGTTCGAGCATGGAGAAAATAGAGGGAACAGTCATTGAGGGGGAAGCAACAATGGAACAAAATTTAGTGGTACGCGGGGTCGCATTTGAAGATGAAATTACAAAGGTAACGGTACTGGGACTAACCAATTCACTAACAAGTTTATCGACAATTTTTACCACATTAGCGCAGAATCATCTTAACGTTGATATTATTATTCAAAGCACAACAGAGGGTGGAACAGCTAACCTATCTTTCTCCATTCATACAAATGATTTATTAGAGACATTAAAGGTTCTAGAGGATAATAAAGGAGTCCTGGGGTATGAACAGCTCGATGCAGAGAATAAATTAGCTAAAGTGTCGATTGTCGGTTCAGGGATGGTCTCAAACCCAGGTGTAGCAGCAAAAATGTTTGAAGTACTTGCTGCAAACAACATCCAAATCAAAATGGTCAGCACATCCGAAATAAAAGTATCAGCTGTCGTCGAAGAAAAACATATGCTCCAAGCAGTAGAAGCACTACACTCAGCATTCGAACTAGGTAAATAGTAAGAGGCTGTTAATAGTAAAAAGGGTGACAGGCACCATTAAGGTGCCTGTCACCCTACTTAACGTGAATATAGTACATTGGTAAGTTTGCGGCTATTATTTGGTGGGGTCTTTTGGATCCCATTTAATGGTGAATTGGACCTTGTTTGCTTTTTTGACAGGGTGCTCGAAGGCTTCGGTGATGACTTCTTTTTGGAGCTCAATTTGCTGGGCTAGGAAACCGGCCTCAAGCTGGAAAAAGTGCTCTGCTTTTGATTTTACACGAGACACAATTAACGGGCTGGCTAATTCAACTTCAATTGCGTGCTTTGTTTCTGTTTTAAGTTGAAGCTGACCCCAAGAAGCATTAGCAAAAAACTCAATAACCTGATCAAAATCAGCCAACGGGAATTTCCGAGCGAGACGTTTCCCTGCCCAATATAAGATTTCAGGAGTGTCCTTTCCAAGAATCTCCGGCAACAGGTATTCCCGGATTAACTCATATCCGAATATCGGTATAGTTCGTGGTTCAGTGTCATTTTCATTCAAATTTACAACAGTACTTTCTTTCACATGTTTCCCCTCTTTCTATCATTCTATTATATACAATTTGTGTTAAAGTTCATTACTGTTTTCAAGATAAAATAATGTTATTGTACAATATGTAATCTTATTTATCATCATAATTATCTTTTCCTAAAAGGTAAAATTACCAACAGTAAGATGTTGGTAAATGAGGGTGAAAAAATACTGCTTTTTTTAGAAAAAGACAAGTCTATTAAGCGTTTCAATACATTCTATTATAATATCAATATATTTTAAAAATTTTATTTTTTACTAAAGATTGTGTATCCGTTTTCTTGACGCTCTAGGATGTTGGGAGTAAAATGGACATGTCACATAATTGTCACAGTGGTGGTAAGTTAAGGATCTTGTTAGGGGAAAAACATAACATCACGTTTAAAAATTCAAGGGGGGTAAAGTAATGGCGGGTAATCGAGAATTTGTTTATCGCAGATTGCATTCGTTGCTGGGCGTTATTCCAATCGGAGTATTTCTGATACAGCACCTTGTAGTCAACCATTTTATCACAGGAGGACCGGAATCCTTCAATAAGGCTGCAGGTTTTATGGGAAGTCTGCCATTCCGGATTGTCCTGGAAACAGTAGTTATTTATTTACCAATTCTTTTTCATGCAATTTACGGACTTTATATTGCTTTTACGGCAAGCAGCAATGTTAACAGGTTTGGTACATACAGGAACTGGATGTACATGGTGCAGCGTGTAACAGGAGTCATCACACTGATATTTATTGCATGGCACGTTTGGCAAACTCGTGTGGCTGCAGCATTTGGTGCTGAGGTATCCTATGATATGATGCATGATATTCTTTCATCACCATTTATGTTCGTTTTCTATTTAGTAGGTATCCTTTCAGCTATTTTCCATTTTGCCAATGGTTTATGGTCATTCCTGGTTAGCTGGGGGATTACTGTGTCACCACGTTCACAAGTCATATCTACATATGTGACAATTGGTGTTTTTGTGATTCTATCATTTATTGCCATTCAAACATTAATCGCATTTGTTTAATAAATAACTATTGTTCGGAAAAATATTGTATTTTGGATTGAGGGAGTGAGTCACGAATGGGTAAAGGTAAAGTGATCGTAGTCGGCGGCGGCTTAGCAGGCTTAATGGCTACCATCAAGGTTGCAGAATCGGGAACACCGGTAGAACTATTTTCTCTTGTTCCGGTTAAACGTTCTCACTCTGTTTGTGCCCAAGGCGGTATTAATGGAGCTGTAAATACAAAAGGTGAAGGTGATTCTCCGTGGATTCACTTTGACGATACCATTTATGGCGGTGATTTCTTAGCCAATCAGCCTCCGGTAAAGGCGATGTGTGAAGCTGCACCGTTTATTATTAATTTATTTGACCGGATGGGAGTAATGTTTAACCGTACTCCTGAAGGCTTATTAGACTTCCGGCGCTTTGGTGGAACACAGCACCACCGTACTGCATTTGCCGGCGCAACAACTGGACAGCAATTGCTATATGCACTAGATGAGCAGGTTCGTCGTCACGAAGTAGATGGTTTGGTAACAAAGTATGAGGGCTGGGAATTCCTCGGTGCCGTTGTAGATGATGATGGCGTATGCCGCGGGGTGGTTGTCCAAAACCTTAAAACAATGGAAATTAAGTCGTTTTCTGCTGATGCCGTTATTATGGCAACCGGCGGTCCTGGAATTATTTTTGGTAAGTCAACGAACTCCGTTATTAATACAGGATCTGCTGCATCAATCGTGTACCAGCAGGGAGCAACTTACGCAAATGGAGAAATGATTCAAATTCATCCAACTGCCATCCCTGGTGATGATAAGCTCCGTTTAATGAGTGAGTCAGCTCGTGGTGAAGGCGGACGAATTTGGACATATAAAGATGGGAAACCATGGTACTTCTTAGAAGAAAAATATCCGGCATACGGAAACCTTGTTCCACGGGATATTGCCACACGTGAAATCTTTGATGTTTGCGTTCGTCAGAAGCTTGGAATTAACGGCGAAAATATGGTATTCCTTGATTTATCTCATAAAGATCCACATGAATTAGACGTAAAACTGGGTGGTATTATCGAGATTTACGAAAAATTCATGGGTGATAATCCACGTAAGGTTCCAATGAAAATATTCCCAGCTGTTCACTATTCAATGGGCGGACTATGGGTTGATTATGATCAAATGACTACTATTCCAGGCCTATTCGCTGCCGGTGAATGTGATTATTCACAGCATGGCGCCAACCGTCTTGGTGCTAACTCCTTGCTTTCAGCCGTTTATGGCGGAATGGTTGCCGGACCGAACGCGGTGAAGTACGTCGACGGGCTTGAAAAGAGTTCTGAAGCGATTTCTTCTACAATCTTTGATCGTCACGTGAAAGAGCAGGAAGAGAAATGGAATGCTATTATGTCTCTAAATGGCACAGAAAATGCGTATGTACTTCATAAAGAACTTGGGGAATGGATGACAGATAACGTAACAGTAGTCCGTTACAATGATCAGCTGTTAAAAACAGATGAAAAGATTCAGGAGCTTTTAGAGCGGTACCAAAACATTAATATCCATGATACATCAAAATGGAGCAACCAAGGAGCAGCCTTTACACGCCAATTACAGAATATGCTGCAATTGGCACGTGTTATTACCATCGGCGCATACAACCGTAATGAAAGCCGTGGTGCACATTATAAACCAGACTTCCCGAAACGGAATGATGAAGAATTCTTAAAAACAACAATGGCTAAATTTGTTGATTCTACATCTGCTCCTGCCTTCCATTATGAAGATGTTGATACATCGTTGCTTAAGCCGCGTGAACGCGATTACACTAAAAAGCATTAATAGAAAGGGGAGTAGGAAAGAATGTCTGAAAATAAAACAGTAAAGTTTAAAATAATGCGTCAAGATGGTCCAGATTCTGCTCCTTTTGAGGAGGAATTTGAGGTTCCCTACCGTCCGAATATGAATGTTATTTCGGCGTTAATGGAAATTCGTAAAAATCCTGTAAACGCGAAGGGACAAGCCTCAACCCCTATTACTTGGGATATGAACTGTCTTGAAGAGGTTTGCGGTGCTTGTTCAATGGTCATCAATGGCAAGCCGCGTCAATCCTGCTCGGCACTTGTTGATCAATTAGAACAGCCAATCCGTTTAGAGCCAATGCGTACCTTCCCTGTCGTCCGTGATCTACAGGTGGACCGCAGCAGAATGTTTGATTCCTTGAAAAAGGTAAAAGCATGGATCCCAATTGACGGAACCTATGATTTAGGACCGGGACCGCGTATGCCCGAGAATAAACGCCAGTGGGCATATGAATTATCTAAATGTATGACATGTGGTGTTTGTTTAGAAGCATGTCCTAACGTTAACAGCAAAACCAACTTCATGGGACCAGCTGTATTTAACCAAGTCCGCTTATTCAATGCCCATCCAACAGGTGCGATGAATAAAGCAGAACGCTTAAATGCTTTCATGGAGGACGGGGGAATGCAAGGTTGCGGGAACTCCCAAAACTGTGTGCAAGCATGTCCAAAAGGTATTCCAATTACGACTTCCATTGCAGCTATTAACCGTGATGCAACAATGCAGGCATTTAGGAACTTCTTCGGAAGCGATCAAGACTAATAAGAACCAAAGGCATCCGATTATCGGGTGTCTTTTTCATTTCTATTTTATAAAAAGAACGATATAATTAGTATAAAAATGAATGGATATTCATATTTGCGAAGGAGTTTGGCAAAATGGGAAAAGCATCGTACATCGAGGATCTTCATCAATGGGAGCAGGAGTTTGAATTTCATACCTCTGTCACGGTTCGTTTCTCCGAGACGGATATGTTTGGGCATATGAATAATACGGTTCCCTTCGTTTATTTCGAAGCGGCAAGGATTAAATTTTTTCAATCCATCGGGTTAATGGAGCAATGGACACGGCCGGAAAGTGATACTATTCCCGTGGTGGCTGATCTTCAATGTGACATTTTACAGCAAGTCTTTTTCGATGAAAGGTTAACCATTTATGTAAAGGCACAATCTGTTGGGAATTCGTCTATCGACATTCACTATCTGGCGAAAAAAGAAGATGGATCTGCCGGGTTTGTCGGCAGAGGAACCATGGTACAAATCTCGAAAAGGACGGGCAGAGGGGTTCCGTGGACTGAGGAAATGAGAAATATCCTTGTCAGCCTCAAGAAAGTTAGATAATAAACAGATTTATTTTAACAAAATCGTTCTCCTTAAAGCAATTATAGTCACTACATTTGTATCGTTCACATAAGATATGTTGACTAAATATATACCCACCCCACGATTCATTACTGGCGAAGGCAAGGAGGGTTACAATACTTGAAGGAGAATGATTATAATCACAAGCCGCTACTCACCAAACGTGAAAGAGAAGTATTCGAACTACTAGTACAAGACAAAACAACGAAAGAAATCGCTGGTGAATTATTTATAAGCGAGAAAACCGTTAGGAATCACATTTCAAATGCCATGCAGAAGCTTGGTGTTAAGGGGCGTTCACAAGCAGTTGTAGAGCTCCTTCGTATGGGAGAGCTAGAACTTTAAATGATGACCGGCATCCATCTTTTGGAGGCCGGTTCATCTTTTTCTAATGACTGGTTCGAAACGGGATTGGAATAATTTCCCGCAACATCCAAATGGTAGTACAAATGGCTTTATCCAATTTAAAATCCAATCACAATGAAAATATGGGCTAAACGGATTAAATGTTATATAAGTCAATGGAAAATAGTTGAAATGCCTTGAAAGTTTTATCAGTAAAATTTACAATAACAATAGAAACAGAAATAATTTAGAATCCAAGTAGCAAATGAAGTAAATGATAGTTTGCGGATTAGGCTGTATACATAGATACTAGGACCATCGTACTGATTTAAACATTAGCATCATAGAGGCGGTAGTGAGTTAGACAGTGAGCTAGACACAAGCCAAGATGGGGAGTCTTACTCATCTTGGCTTTTTATTTTTTAATTAAAATCGCCGGGAAAGGAACTGATAGAGAGAGATGAACGGTCCTGTTGAAACAATTAAAAACGAGAAGAGAATGCTTTTGTTAGAATTTCTAGATGAAAATAGGAGCAGGTGTGAAACATTGTTCACTGATAACCTCGATGGTATTTTTATCTTGGATATTGAAGGAAATATTGTGCAAGTGAACCCTAAGTTTGAAAGACTTTCGGGATATGAAGCAGAAGCAGCGAAACAGGTGAAGCTCCAATTTCTTTTTCCTATTAATTATGTAAATAAAGTATTTCATCATTTTCATAAAGCCGTTCTTGGCCAATTTCAAAATTATGATTGTAAAATGACGAGTAAAAACGGGGAACTGGTTGATTTAAATATTACAAATGTCCCAATTAGTGTGAATAATCAAATAACAGGTGTTTGTGCTGTTGCCAGGGATATAACTGAATTAAAGAGAAGAAAAGAAGAAGTAAGAAAAGTGGAAGAAATGCACAAGATCCTAACGGATAATGTTTTAGATCTGATCATTAGCACGAATTTAAAGGGGGAAATCCTCTACGTATCACCATCCTGTGTCCATATTCTCGGTTATACTGCCGATGAAGTGGTCAATCAAAATAGTTTTGCCTTCATTCATCCTGATGATGCAAAAAACGCTTATTATAATCGAAAAAAAGTCCTCAGCACCCTGGAAAACGGCAGAGAATGCTATCGTATTTTGAAAAAAGACGGAGATTTTGTTTGGGTAGAGTCTATTTGTAAACCGATTATTGATCCTGAAACCCGTCATGTGCTTGAGGTGGTTAGTGTTCTTAGAGATATTTCGGCACAGACAAAGGTGGAAGAAGAAGCGAAAAAACGAGAAGAAACCTATCGTGACATTGTTGAGTACTCACCTGATGCTGTGTTTATCGCAAGTGGCGATCAGTTCCTTTATATAAATGAAACAGCAGCCACATTATTAGGAGCAGCAAATAAAGAAGATATTTATAATATCGGGATTTCCGACATCATCCATCCGGATTATCAAGAGATTGCAAAAGAACGAATTCAAGTTGTGTTAAGAGGGGAAGCTACAGACTTTTTGGAATTTAAACTAATCCGTTTGGATGGCACTGTTTTTGTAGCGGAGGTAAAAGAGTTACCTACTATTTTCCAGAATAAACCAGCGAGACATATTATCTTTAGGGATATCATGGAACGGAAAAAGACACAAGAACTATTACTCAACTCCGAAAAGTTAAATGTGGCGGGGCAGCTGGCTGCAGGGATTGCTCATGAAGTTCGTAATCCGCTTACTGCTATTAAAGGGTTTCTTCAATTAATGGAGGCACAATCAGATCATAATCAAAATTACTTTGAGATCATCCAATCTGAGATGGATCGAATCGAGCTAATTCTAAGTGAGTTATTAGTACTTTCCAAGCCTCACGAGCTAAAGTTTGAAACAGTAGATTTAATCAAGCTAATTGAAAGTGTGAAAATGTTAATAGATACCCAGGCAATCATGAATGGTGTCCGTATTGAAACGATTTACAGCTCTAAAAATATCACCATCAATGGTGATAAGAATCAGTTAAAACAGGTGTTTATCAATATCTTAAAAAATGCCATTGAAGCAATGCCAAAAGGCGGCATCATTACCATTGAACTGAAAAAATATAGTTTCAATAAGGTAAAGCTGCTCTTTAAAGATACCGGCAGCGGGATGCCTCAGCATATTTTAAAACGCCTGGGGGAGCCGTTTTTTACTACAAAGGAGGACGGCACCGGTTTAGGAATCATGATATCCAAACATATTATTGAAAATCATGAGGGTACGATTCATTTCTGGAGTGATCAAAAAGGTACCATCATAGAAGTTATTTTACCGATGGCAAGATATAACCAGAAGTAGCCATTCCCTTGAGGGAAGTGCTTGAAGTGAAAAAATCCGGCATCCAATTGGAAGCCGGTATATTTGTTTATTCACTTATTGTATAACTATATTCCACTTCATCTTTTTGTGGATTGTAATCAACATGTAAATCATGTCCATTAAAAAACCATAAATCTGTTCCTTCAATGAAAAAAGTAATTCCTTCTATTTCGGTTTTCACAGACATATCGACCGGTTCATTATCGACTGTAAACCCCAAGGCGAAATTTTCTTGTACAGGACTGCTCCCGTAAATTTGCGTGTAGAACCTCACTTTATTCCCCTTTTTTAATCCCACTTCTTCCTGAAACCACTTTATAGCTGCATTACTTATGTTGATCTGCATGAGAAAAACCCCCACTGTATTGAAGTCACTTTATCTGTTCATCATTCTATAATATCTCCAATGAATGTGAAACTAATTTGATTGGATCAAAAGGCTAAGTAGTTTTCGAACAGTTTCAGCTTGAAATTTTGCCGGAAAAAGGTGAAAATAAAGACAAGCTAAAATTATTTTACTAAGAATTTTTTAAATAATTGGCCTTGAGGATAAGCATATTTTAGGAGTGTTAAATCAATGGAACTCGAAAATCCGCAAAAAGGTACTGAGGAGATTTTTGCTAATATTGAAAAGGATTTACGTTATATATCTGGTATTATCAAACAAAAGGGCAGAGAAATGTTAAGTCATTATAAGATTACTCCTCCCCAATTTGTGGCCTTGCAATGGCTTTTTGAAGAGGGCGATATGACCATCGGTGAGCTATCGAATAAAATGTATTTGGCCTGCAGTACGACGACAGACCTTGTCGATCGGATGGAGAAGAATTTACTTGTAGAACGGGTGAAGAATCCAAGTGACCGTCGAGTGGTAAGGATTCACTTGCTTGAAGAAGGTAAGAGAATTATTGATGAAGTCATCAAAAAACGACAAGTTTATTTGGAAGAAGTGTTAAAAAATTTCTCAACGGAAGAAATTCAACTTCTTCAAACCGGTCTGATGAAACTTCATCAGGAAATGCGTTAGAATGAGGCGAGATGTTTGAAACAACCAATAGGTGTAATAGATTCCGGTGTCGGTGGATTAACCGTTGCCAAAGAAATTATTAGACAGCTTCCAAACGAGAAAATCATTTATTTGGGGGATACTGCCCGCTGCCCCTATGGTCCAAGATCGAGGCAGGAAGTAAAGAGATTCACTTGGGAAATGACCGCTTTTTTATTAGAAAAAAACATCAAAATGCTGGTGATTGCTTGCAATACCGCAACTGCAGCGGCACTTGATGAGATTCGCAAGGAATTGCCGATCCCTGTTCTCGGGGTAATTAATCCCGGGGCACGTGCAGCCATTAAGCGGACGAAAAACTATCGAGTTGGCATTATCGGCACAGTGGGCACAGTTAAAAGTGGTGCCTATGAAAAGGCATTAAAATCGCTAAACAGCCGTCTTTTTGTTACTAGTCATGCCTGCCCTAAATTTGTCCCCCTCGTGGAAAGCGGCGAATATAATGGACCGATTGCCGAAAGAATAGTGGATGAGGCGTTAAAGCCGTTATTAAACCAACATTTGGATACCTTGATTTTAGGCTGCACACATTATCCTTTGCTGGAACCGCTGATAAAAAATGTTATGGGCGAAACGGTACATGTCATTAGTTCCGGTGACGAAACAGCCCATGAAATTAGTGCGATCCTTCAATACAGTGGGCAGCTCGATGAATTAGAGTCTGTGCCGGAGCATGAGTTTTATACAACCGGCTCAAAAAGGCTTTTTTCAAAAATTGCCTCCCAGTGGCTGGGGATCCCAGTTGATCATGTGAATAAAATAAAACTATGAGTTCCTATCAATGATAGGGGCTTTTTTTATAAATTTATTCTATTTTTCTTTCACTAAGCGGTCTAATTTCGCATATAGCTCGTATATATGATAGTACAAACTGTCTTAGGGGGGAATTAATGTGTCTAAAAATAAAGCCAAAATCCTGGGTGTAACGGTGCTTACCTCAACAGTATTGCTTTCCGGCTGCGGCTTGTTTGGCGGGGAAAAAGAAAAGAAAATCGATCCGCCAAAAAGTGTGACGGTCACCGAAAAATCAGTAAGCAAGGAAACAGCTGCTAAAGAAAAGGCCAAGGCAGAGGACGTCATCAAGACTGAACTATATTTAATTGATAAGGACGGTTACGTCGTCCCGCAAACATTAGACTTGCCGAAAAAAGCTTCTGTTGCAACACAAGCACTTCAGTATTTGGTAGCAAATGGTCCAGTAACGAACATGCTCCCAAATGATTTTAGAGCCGTCCTCCCTGAGGATACAGAGCTCTCCGTCAACATTGATAAAGAAACAGGCGTTGCAACGGTTGATTTTTCAAAAGAATTTAAGGATTATAAACCGGAAGATGAGATGAAGATACTTCAATCGGTCACATGGACGCTAACGCAATTTGATAATGTCAAATCGGTCAAATTGAAAATGAACGGGCATGAACTGACAGAAATGCCAGTCAATGGCACCCCAATCAGCCAAAATCTATCAAGAGCGACAGGAATCAATATTGATACAAACGATGTCGTCGATATTACCAATACGAAGCCTGTTACTGTGTATTATATTGGTGGTGAAGAGGGCTCCTACTACTATGTTCCTGTCACTCGCCGAATTAGCAATAACGAGAAGGATCAATATGCTGCGGTCGTTAACGAACTAATTAAAGGGCCAAGCGGAAAATCTACTCTTGCGTCTGAGTTTGTTTCTGATGTGAAATTGCTTGAGGCTCCAAAATATCAAGACGGAACAGTCACCTTGAACTTCAATAAGAACATTTTAGATAGTTCTGAGAAAATGGAGATTTCACAATCATTACTAGATACTATCGTGCTCTCCTTAACGGAACAGCAAGGAGTTGAAAAAGTGGCGATTCAGGTTGACGGTAAAGCTGAAATAAAGAATGATAAAGGGAAAAAATTATCGGAGCCGGTCACACGTCCGGAAAAAGTCAATACAGGTAGTTTTTAAAAAAACATTTTTGTTATACTATATAGTGGACAATAAGAGAGGTTGGCTTAGTGCCGCCTCTTCTTTATTTGAAAAAATAGTATACGCTGAAGGAGGAAGGTTTGTGCGCGTCGATGGAAGAGAGCCATTACAGCTAAGACCTATACATATTGAAACAAATTATTTAATCCACCCAGAAGGTTCTGTCCTTATTTCTGTTGGGAATACAAAGGTGATTTGTTCAGCGAGCATTGAAGAACGGGTTCCTCCGTTTATGAGGGGTGAAGGCAAGGGCTGGATAACAGCTGAATATTCGATGCTTCCAAGAGCTACGGAATCAAGAAACATCCGCGAATCATCAAAAGGAAAGGTATCCGGGCGCACAATGGAAATTCAGCGGCTGATCGGCCGTGCACTAAGGGCGATTGTCGACCTTGGTGCAATCGGCGAGCGGACGGTTTGGATTGATTGTGATGTCATTCAAGCAGATGGCGGAACAAGGACTGCCTCCATCACTGGTGCATTCGTCGCGATGGCACTTGCTTTGAATGCATTAGCTGAAAAAAAGTCATTTTCAAAATTTCCGATTACCGATTATTTAGCGGCAACGAGCGTCGGAATCTTGGGAGATGGCGGAGTTGTGCTCGACTTAAACTATGCTGAGGACTCCAAGGCCCACGTCGATATGAATATCGTGATGACCGGAAGCGGCGAGTTTGTTGAGCTGCAAGGAACCGGCGAAGAATCAACCTTTTCCTACAATCAACTGCAAGGCTTGCTGGATGCGGCGCAAGCAGGGCTGACGGAACTGTTTGAACACCAAAAAGCGGCATTGGGCGAGGAAATTATGCGAAAAATAGAGGGCAGACGGAAGAAATAACCTTAATTTTGTAGTGATTTTGAAAAAAGATAGGCTAATTAGCGGATAACCGGATTCAATCAGCGGATAACGTATTTCAATCAGCTGATAATACAATTCAATTAGCGATCTACTCAAAAAACAATTTTTCAACTAAAAATGATTTATTAAAAGAGGCGATTATTAATGAATGAAGTGATTATTGCAACAAAAAATCCCGGAAAAGCACGGGAGTTTGAACATATTTTTGCAAACAGAGGAATCGAAGTGAAGACATTGCTTGATTTTCCCGAAATTCCTGAAGTAGAAGAAACAGGTACAACCTTTGAAGAAAATGCCATCCTCAAAGCTGAAGCGGTTTCCCAAGCACTTAATAAAATGGTCATTGGCGATGATTCCGGCCTAATGGTGGACGCACTAGAAGGCAAACCGGGAATCTATTCTGCCCGTTATGCAGGCGAGCCAAAAAATGACCAAAACAACACGGATAAAGTGCTATCGGAGTTGCAGGGTGTCCCTGAAAGCGAGAGATCGGCAAGATTTTACTGTGCGTTGGCAATAGCAATTCCCGGAAAAGAAACGCGGACGGTGTCAGGCTCCTGTGAAGGACGGATTCTTGAAGCCCCCCGCGGGTCAAATGGCTTTGGGTATGACCCGGTTTTTTATGTGCCGGAAAAAGGAGTGGCCATGGCGGAGCTGTCTTCAGATGAAAAAAATTCGATCAGCCACAGGGCCAATGCCTTGAAAAAGCTGGATGTAATTTTGGATTCCATTTTGGAGAGTGCAAAACAGTCATGAGCAAGGTGCTAGTGATAAGCGATAGCCACGGATTGACGAAGGAACTAGAAATGGTAAGGGAAAGACATTTAAACGAAGTTGATTTAATGATCCACTGCGGTGATTCGCAGTTAGCACATGATGACAAAGCCATTTCCGGTTACTTAACCGTAATGGGGAATTGTGATTTCGGCGGCGGTTATCCAATGGAAACAACTGCTGAGGCAGCTGGGCGAAAAATTTTTATTACACATGGACACCGCTACTCCGTGAAATCAACATTAATGAATCTAAAATATAAGGCAAAGGAAGTAAATGCCGATATCGTCTGCTTTGGTCACTCACATGTCCTTGGGGCTGAAATGATTGACGAGACCTTATTTTTGAACCCTGGAAGCATCCTCCTTCCGCGTGAGCGTTTGGAAAAAACTTATGTTATCCTTCATTTGTTAAACGATCGAATAAAGCTGTCAGTATTTGAAGTAAACGGCCACGAAATGAAAGACTTGGCCAGGGAATTTGTACTGTAAACATGAGGGGGATTGTCATTCCCCTTTCATTAATTAAAAAATGATTAAAAACCAGTTGACTTTTAGATGGTATGATAATATAATAAATCTTGTCTTTGATACACTGTTAAGTCCCAGTAGCTCAGCCGGATAGAGCATACGCCTTCTAAGCGTACGGTCGGGAGTTCGAATCTCTCCTGGGACGCCATTTAAACTACATACCAGAATTTCCAACTCACCAGTGCAGGTGAGTTTTTTTTGTATTTTATATGTGCTACACTATTTTTCAACGACATACTGAAGGACGGATATGGAATGAAAAAACGGGAACAGGTGAAACGGAAAGATAATGTGGTCTATTTTCCCGGACTGGAAAAGCGATTAACCCATAAAGGCTTAGAAAGTCTTGAAAAGAGAAATTTCAAAGAAGCAATATCGCTGTTGGAAGAAGCGAGAGAGCTGGATCAGGAAAATGACGATATTTTAATCGGGCTAGTCCTTGCCTATTTTGAAGCGGGGTCTTTTAAACAAGCAAAAGTCCTTGCAAATGAAATGCTATTAAAAGGAATTGGCGACTATTTTCAAATGGTCGATCTTTATCTGACCGTGCTGATTCAGCTTCACGAATACCAAGAAATTGTTATGACCATCGAGGCGTTGCTAGAGGAAAAAGAGATTCCGCCAGAAAAACATGATCATTTTTTAACCATCCTGCAATTTAGCCGGCGGATGGCCGAAAATCGCCAGCCGCCAGAAGAAGAAGAAGAAGAACCTGCACCCGAGAGACAGAGCCTGCAGCTCCTTTCAAAAAATAATTTAAATGAACAAATGCTGGCAGTTGCAAGTTTGGCGGAGAAAAATATTCGGCCATATCTTGATGAAATTGCAGACTACTTAAAAACGGATACTGGCCATTCTTTTGTAAAGACCATGCTGGTCACTCTTTTAAAAGAACAAGAAATTAACAAGGAACTGGTCGTGAGGAAGTTTTTAAAAGAGAAAACTTTCATTCCTACAGAATTGCCTGAAGTGAGAACCCTGCCGAAAATGGTAAAGGTAAAAAAAATACTAGAAAATAGTTTGGAAAGTAAAAATCCGGGTCTCTTTGAAAATACCATTGGAATGGTAGAACGGACATTTTTTATCAGTTATCCGTTTGAATTAGAGCCCGAAGATCCAGCAGCATGGGCGGCGGCCTTTCATAAACTAGCCCAAGAATACTTGGGGATCGAGCCGATAGTGAGTAAACTAGCAAATGAATATGGCGCCGAACTGCAAGAAATAGAGCAGGCAATGGCTCTAATAGAGGAGATTGAGAAAATTTCCTATCCTAATATTTAGGTCTCACTGTTGAAAGAGAGCAAACCTATGATATAATGTAGGGGTTGCATTGTGTAAAAAACTATATTTTACATTTAAATGATGGAAAAGTGGCTTGATAGACAAGGCATATTCCGACTCAAATTCGTTATCGAATGAAATGAGAATAGATTTGTTGGAGGGAAAAAAGTATGACAGCAAAATGGGAAAAATTAGAAGGAAACAGCGGCGTCCTTACAGTTGAAGTAGATGCTGAAAAGGTGAGCGAAGGCTTAGACGCAGCATTCCAAAAAGTTGTAAAACAAGTAAACGTTCCTGGCTTCCGTAAAGGGAAAATGCCTCGCGGAATGTTCGAAAAGCGTTTCGGTGTAGAATCACTTTATCAAGATGCATTAGATATTCTTCTTCCAGAAGCATACGGAAATGCAATTGACGAAACAGGAATCGAGCCAATCGACCGTCCTGATATCGATATCGAACAAATGGAAAAAGGCAAAGTCTTGATCTTCAAAGCAACTGTTCAAGTGAAGCCAGAAGTAAAATTAGGCGAATACAAGGGCTTAGAAGTGGAAGAACTCGATGCAGCTGTTACAGATGAAGATGTACAAAAAGAATTAGAAACAATGCAAAACCGTCAAGCTGAGCTTGTAGTTAAAGAAGAAGGTACAGCTGAAAACGGTGATACAGTAGTTCTTGACTTTGAAGGATTCGTTGACGGTGAAGCGTTCGAAGGCGGAAAAGCTGAAAATCACTCACTAGAACTAGGTTCAGGATCATTCATTCCTGGATTTGAAGAGCAATTAGTTGGCGTTGCAACTGGCGAATCGAAAGATGTGGAAGTAACTTTCCCAGAAGAATATCATGCAGCAGAGCTTGCAGGTAAGCCAGCTACATTTAAAGTAACTATTCATGAAATTAAAGGAAAAGAACTTCCTGCATTAGATGACGAGTTTGCAAAAGATGTAGACGAAGAAGTGGAAACATTAGATGCATTAAAAGAAAAAATCAAAACTCGTTTAGAAGACAGCAAAAAGCATGAAGCTGAACACCACCTTCGTGATACTGTAGTGGAAAAAGCTGCAGAAAATGCAGAAGTTGAAATTCCAGAAGTAATGGTGACTAACGAAGTAAACCGTATGCTTCAAGAATTCGAACAACGCCTGCAAATGCAAGGTATGAACCTTGAATTATACTTCCAATTCTCAGGTCAAGATGAAAATGCACTTCGCGAGCAAATGAAGGAAGAAGCTGGAAAGCGCGTGAAAATTAACCTAACATTAGAAGCGATTGCTAAAGCTGAAAACCTTGAAGTGACTGAAGAAGATGTGAATGCAGAACTTGAGAAAATGGCCGGCACTTACAACATGCCTGTAGACACCATTACCCAAGCTCTTGGCGGTTTAGACGGCATCAAAGCAGATCTTAAACTTCAAAAAGCAGTAAACTTTCTTGTTGAAAACAAGAAATAATGGATAAATTATGAAATATGAGCAAGACACGATAAATAATCGTGTCTTGTTTTATACTTTTTTTCAATTACATATTATAATAAGGACAGGGAAACCTTTTTAACAATGGACATGGATGACGGAAGCAGGAAATAATTCGATCGATGGCGAATAATTATTTTTCATAAAGGTTTTGTCTTATTTTTAATAATAATGGTTAAGATTAATGAGTACATAATTTTTACATGTGAGGAACACAAACAAATAACGGGAAGAGAAAACATAATAATGTAAAGCGTTTTAGTTCCAGTCCATTGGTTAAATGTGTTACAATGCAAAATACATACCACCAGAAATATTAGAAAACTCGGACTTTGTTTGTGTAATTCGCGAGCTTTAATAGGGGTTTTAACACGTTTTGAGGGGTGAAAGGATTGTTTAAATTTAATGACGAAAAAGGACAATTAAAATGTTCCTTCTGTGGCAAAACACAGGATCAAGTTCGTAAATTAGTAGCTGGGCCGGGTGTATATATATGTGATGAATGCATCGAGCTTTGCACGGAAATCGTTGAAGAAGAACTTGGAACAGAAGAAGAAGTAGAGTTTAAAGATGTTCCTAAGCCAAAGGAAATCTGTGAAATTCTGGGCGATTATGTCATCGGCCAAGACCAAGCGAAAAAATCGCTGTCTGTTGCCGTATACAACCACTACAAGCGCATCAATTCCAACAGTAAAATTGATGATGTTGAGCTGGCAAAAAGTAATATCTGTATGATTGGGCCGACTGGTAGCGGTAAAACCTTATTGGCACAAACATTGGCGCGGATTTTGAATGTGCCATTTGCGATTGCAGATGCAACTTCACTGACAGAGGCTGGATACGTGGGTGAAGACGTAGAAAACATTTTATTAAAACTGATTCAATCGGCTGATTATGATGTAGAAAAAGCAGAAAAAGGAATCATTTATATCGATGAAATTGATAAAATTGCCCGTAAATCTGAAAATCCTTCCATTACACGGGATGTTTCCGGTGAAGGCGTACAACAAGCATTGTTGAAAATTCTTGAGGGTACAGTGGCAAGTGTGCCGCCTCAAGGGGGCAGAAAGCACCCGCATCAAGAATTTATCCAAATCGACACCACGAACATTTTATTTATCTGTGGCGGTGCGTTTGATGGCATTGAACCGATTATCAAGCGTCGCTTAGGCCAAAAAGTCATTGGTTTTGGTTCAGATAATAAGCAGGTGGAGGTAAATCAAAAAGAGCTGCTTTCCAAAGTATTGCCAGAGGACTTACTCCGTTTTGGGTTAATTCCGGAATTTATCGGACGTCTTCCGGTTATTGCCAGCTTAGAACAGCTAGATGAATCAGCATTAATTGAAATTTTAACCAAGCCTAAAAATGCGCTTGTGAAACAATATCAAAAAATGCTTGAAATCGACGATGTTGAGCTGCAATTTGAAGATGATGCGCTTGTTGAAATTGCCAAGAAAGCAATTGAGCGCAAAACTGGAGCCCGTGGTTTACGTTCGATTATTGAAGGAATTATGCTCGATGTGATGTTTGACCTTCCATCGCGCGAAGATATCACAAAGTGTATTATTACGAAGGAAACCGTCTTAGGTGAAAGTGTTCCAAAACTAGTTTTAGAAGATGGAACCGTTATTGCGGAAGAAAAATCTGCATAAAATATGGAAAGACCCGGCTAATGGCCGGGTCTTTTTTAATAAAGTGGATAGAACAGTTAAATATTTATAGTTTATTCCGCCTTTCTACAGGAAATACTTATTAATATATATTGAGTATTTAGTGTAGGAGGGAAAAGTATGAGTTGGACGGGGATTGCCTTATTTATACAGCTGTTTTTCGGAATTATCATAGGGCTGTATTTTTGGAATTTGCTAAGGAACCAGCGTACGCAAAAAGTATCTATTGATCGGGAATCCCGGAAGGAAATGGAACAGCTGCGAAAAATGCGATCGATATCTTTAACAGAACCACTGTCGGAAAAAGTTCGTCCTTCAAGCTTCAATGACATTGTGGGTCAAGAGGATGGAATAAAATCATTAAAAGCGGCCCTGTGTGGTCCGAACCCACAGCATGTGATTATTTATGGACCGCCTGGAGTCGGCAAAACAGCAGCAGCGCGGCTTGTATTGGAAGAGGCAAAAAAGAATGCGAAATCACCGTTTAAACCAGCTTCAGTTTTTATAGAATTAGATGCGACAACAGCACGATTTGACGAACGGGGCATTGCTGACCCGCTAATCGGTTCTGTCCATGATCCGATTTATCAAGGAGCAGGGGCGATGGGGCAGGCTGGAATTCCTCAGCCAAAGCAAGGGGCAGTAACAAATGCCCATGGAGGCGTCCTATTCATTGATGAAATCGGCGAACTGCATCCCATTCAAATGAATAAGCTGTTAAAAGTTTTGGAGGATCGGAAAGTTTACCTCGAAAGTGCTTATTACCATGAGGAAAACAATCAAATTCCCACGCATATTCATGATATTTTTAAAAATGGCTTACCAGCTGATTTCCGTTTAATCGGAGCTACCACGAGAACACCGAGTGAAATTCCTCCGGCTATTCGTTCAAGGTGTATGGAGGTTTTTTTTCGCGATTTAAATCAGGAAGAGATTGTCACAGTTGCGAAAAAAGCGGCTGATAAAGTAAACCTCAAAATTAATGAAACCGGCGTTGATACATTATCTACATATGCAAGAAATGGCCGCGAAACGGTCAATATGATTCAGATTGCTGCTGGTCTGGCCATTACAGAGGATCGTGATTACATCAAGGACGAGGATATCGAGTGGGTCATCCATGCCAGTCAGTTGACACCGAGAATGGAAAGAAGGATTCATGATATTTCACATGTTGGGCTTGTGAATGGACTTGCTGTCTATGGGCCGAATTCCGGGGCACTGCTCGAAATAGAAGTCACAGTCATCCCGGCAAAGGAAAAAGGCTCGATTAATATTACAGGAATTGTGGAAGAAGAAAGTATTGGCAGCCAAGGCAAATCGATTCGCCGGAAAAGTATGGCGCGCGGTTCGATTGAAAACGTCATCACTGTTTTACGGTCGATGGGTGTTCCGGCCAACGACTATGATATCCATGTTAACTTTCCCGGGGGAGTTCCAATCGACGGTCCATCGGCCGGGATTGCGATGGCAACAGGGATTTACTCTGCCATATATAAAATTCCGATAGATAACACCGTTGCGATGACTGGTGAGATTAGTATTCACGGCAATGTCAAGCCAATTGGCGGTGTCTATCCGAAAGTGAAAGCCGCGCGGAAGGCTGGGGCCAAAACCGTCATTATACCGGAAGAAAATAGGCAGACCATCTTAAATGAAATTGACGGAATAAACATCGTTCCTGTTACCCACCTGCATGAAGTATTTGAAATTGCCTTAGTTAATTCCTATCCGAAAAACGATGTCATACCGGCATCCATTGAATTAACGAAAAAAGAGTCAATATAATAAAGAACTTCGGTTTGGTTGAAAAACCATTCTGAAGTTTTTTTTTGAAGAGAGAAAACCATATTATTGGGGAAAATAATTATATTGCAAAAGTGAGAGGTCAACGCTTACTAAAAATAGACACATAAATACAAATAAGATAGAATTGTACAACAAAGACTATTCTGCTTTACAGTAGAAAATGCATGTGGAGGTGCAGTATTTTGGCGAAAAAGAACGAATTGATCGTCCCCCTCCTGCCGCTTCGAGGATTACTTGTCTATCCAACAATGGTCCTTCATTTAGATGTAGGCCGTGAAAGATCTGTACAGGCACTCGAAAAAGCAATGGTAGATGACCACCTAATATTCTTAACAACACAAAAAGATGTTTCCGTTGATGAACCTGGTGAAGAGGACTTATATAGACTTGGAACGTTAACGAAGGTTAAGCAAATGCTTAAATTACCTAATGGGACGATACGCGTATTGGTAGAAGGCTTAAATAGAGCGGAAATTGTCTCGATATATGATGAGGAGGATTATTATTCCGTAAGTATCGTTACCTATGACGATCCGGATACGAAGGATGTAGAAGACCAAGCGTTGATGAGAACGATGCTTGATTATTTCGAGCAATACATAAAATTATCGAAGAAAATCTCTGCTGAAACATACGCCTCTGTCGCAGATATTGAGGAACCGGGCCGGATGGCGGATATTATCGCGTCTCACTTGCCAATCAAGCTGAAGGAAAAGCAAGAGATTCTTGAATTGATTGATATCAAGCAGCGTGTGAACCATTTGATTGATACGATTCATAATGAGAAGGAAGTCCTTAATCTTGAAAAGAAGATTGGCCAGCGTGTAAAACGATCGATGGAACGGACGCAAAAGGAATATTATCTTCGTGAGCAAATGAAGGCGATTCAAAAGGAATTAGGCGATAAAGAAGGAAAAACAGGCGAAATCGCGACATTAACCGAAAAAATTAATCAGGCGGGTATGCCTGAACACGTTCTTAAAGCAGCAATGAAAGAGCTTGACCGTTACGAAAAGGTGCCGACAAGCTCAGCCGAAAGTGCTGTGATCCGCAATTATATTGATTGGTTGATTTCTATTCCATGGTCGAAAAAGACTGAGGATGATATTGATATTATCCGGGCGGAAAAGATTTTAAATCAAGACCATTACGGACTTGAAAAGGTAAAGGAGAGGGTATTGGAGTATTTAGCCGTGCAAAAGCTGACGAATTCTCTGAAAGGACCTATTCTTTGTCTAGCAGGACCTCCCGGTGTCGGAAAAACTAGTCTTGCCCGTTCGATAGCCACATCGCTAAATCGAAATTTCGTCCGTGTATCTCTTGGCGGGGTTCGCGATGAATCTGAAATTCGCGGACATCGAAGGACCTATGTTGGAGCGATGCCGGGCCGGATCATCCAAGGGATGAAAAAAGCGGGAACGATCAATCCGGTCTTTTTACTGGATGAGATTGATAAAATGTCGAGCGATTTCCGCGGGGACCCATCAAGTGCGATGCTTGAGGTATTAGATCCGGAGCAAAACCATAATTTTAGTGATCATTATATAGAAGAAACGTACGATTTATCGAAGGTCATGTTCATAGCGACCGCCAATAACCTATCTACCATCCCCGGGCCGTTGTTGGACAGAATGGAAATCATCACGATTGCAGGCTATACCGAGCTTGAAAAGGTCCACATTTGCAGAGACCATTTGCTGCCAAAGCAAATTAAAGAAAATGGACTAACAAAAGGAATCCTTCAAGTACGTGATGAGGCCATCTTGAAAGTGGTTCGTTACTATACTCGTGAGGCCGGAGTGCGAAGCCTTGAGCGTCAAATGGCAACGATTTGCCGAAAAACGGCAAAAATCATTGTTTCAGGTGAGAAAAAGCGCGTGATTATTACTGAAAAGAACGTGGAAGAATTTTTGGGGAAAACACGGTTCCATTATGGAATGGCGGAAACGGAGGATCAAGTAGGAGTTGCAACAGGTTTGGCCTATACGACTGTGGGCGGTGATACCCTGCAAATTGAGGTTTCACTCTCCCCTGGTAAAGGAAAGCTTGTTCTAACTGGAAAGCTTGGAGATGTCATGAAGGAATCCGCGCAGGCTGCCTTTAGCTATATTCGTTCCAAGGCGAAAGAACTAGGTATTGAAGAAGACTTTTATGAGAAATATGATATCCATATACACGTTCCCGAAGGAGCGGTTCCAAAAGACGGACCATCAGCCGGAATCACCATGGCAACTGCACTTGTTTCCGCATTAACCGGCAGACCTATTCGCCGTGAGGTTGGGATGACAGGCGAGATCACGTTAAGGGGCAGAGTTCTTCCGATTGGCGGCTTAAAGGAAAAAACACTTAGCGCCCATCGAGCAGGGCTTACGAAGGTCATTCTTCCAAAGGATAATGTTAAGGATATTGATGATATTCCTGAAAGTGTCCGAAATGATTTAGAATTTGTACCGGTATCACATGTGGATGAGGTTCTGAAGCATGCCTTGTTGGAGGGTGATCCCCGATGAAGGTAGTAAGTTCGGAAATTATCATTAGTGCGGTAAAACCGGAGCAGTACCCGGAAACAGAACTGCCTGAATTTGCACTCGCCGGCCGCTCAAATGTTGGGAAGTCTTCATTTATTAATAAGATGCTGAATCGTAAAGGGCTAGCAAGAATCTCATCAAAGCCTGGGAAGACGCAGACACTTAATTTTTACTTGATTAATGAAATTCTTCATTTTGTTGATGTCCCCGGTTACGGCTATGCGAAGGTTTCAAAGACAGAGCGGGCTGCGTGGGGAAAGATGATTGAAACGTATTTTACCACTCGTGAACAATTGCGGGCCGTTGTCTTAATCGTTGATTTACGGCACCCGCCGACTGCTGACGATGTCATGATGTATGATTTTTTAAAGCATTACGAAATCCCTTGCATCATCATCGCCACAAAAGCAGATAAGATACCAAAAGGGAAATGGCAAAAGCATCTTAAGGTCACACGAGAAACATTAGAGCTTGATAAAAATGACCACATTGTCATCTTTTCTTCTGAAACTGGTGAAGGAAAAGATCAAGTATGGCAAATCCTGCATAGTTATATGTAGAAAAATAACCGCCCAACGCAAAAATATGCGCCAGGCGGTTATTTTTTTCTTTTTAGTAAAAAATAAATACCAATAACAATTAACAGAGCGGGCCAAAACTTCCAAATAAAATTCATCCCGTTCTGCAGCAGCCCAAAATATTCAGCAATTTTATCATAAAAGAGCAGCAGCACTGCTAAAATAAGAAAAAGGAAGGCTTGAAACAGGCCATTATTTGTTTTTTGAAAGCGTAGAAAAAAGCCAATGGAAATAATGAGGATCAGCATGCCGATCGTATTTGTTGGCCAAAAGGCTGCAACACCAGAGAGATGAAAATGAAGTCCGAATCCGCACATGATTACACCTGGAAGAATGGCATCGTATTCACGTGCGGAATAACCCTGACCTAAAAAAGCGATTCCGACAATGATCAGTAACGTCGGCCAGGTGAAAAATGCTTGAAAAAATGTTATGCCCGTTTGCTGTAATAAAAAGTAAGCTCCAAATCCAATAAGTATAATCCCAGGGAATATTCGTTGATTTTTCATTGTAAACACCACTTCCAGTAAGGTTCACTTGAATATAAACTGATTTTTTGGTACTGTACATAGGGAAGTAATTTGTCCTATATTTCTTTTTCTACTATAAGATTGGCTGGAATTGCCAGCTAATCAGAAGATTTACTCTATCTTATCACATAGTTTCATTTTCTGTTCACATTTTTCGAGTAAAAGTCGAAATTGCTCGTGATATAATCATACTAGCTACCAACGTAATCTTACCTGGGGGTGTACTTAACTAAAATGCATATAATCGTAGTCGGTCTTAACTATAAAACTGCCCCTGTTGAAATCCGTGAGCGGTTAACATTCACTGAAACTGATCTTGTGGATGCTATCAAAAAGTTAAACGCTAAAAAAAGCATTCTGGAAAATATCATTTTGTCTACCTGTAATCGTACAGAAATTTATGCGGTCGTTGATCAGTTACATACCGGCCGATATTATATAAAAGAATTTCTATCTGAATGGTTCGGTATGGAACAAACAGAATTTTCACCGTATCTGTTCGTATATGAAGACGATGGTGCGGTTGAACATTTATTCAATGTAACCTGTGGACTGGGCTCCATGGTTTTAGGGGAAACCCAAATTCTTGGTCAGGTGCGTACAAGCTTTATCCTGGCACAGGAAAAGGAAACAACTGGTTCGGTGTTTAATCATTTGTTTAAACAAGCGATTACACTGGCCAAACGCGGTCATTCTGAAACAGATATTGGCGCTAATGCTGTTTCTGTCAGCTATGCGGCAGTTGAATTGGCGAAGAAAATTTTCGGTTCGCTTACGAATAAGCATGTATTAATTTTTGGAGCAGGAAAAATGGGCGAATTAGCAGCCCAAAATCTCCATGGCAATGGCGTTAAACAAGTTACTGTCATCAATCGTACGTACGATAAAGCGAAGGAGCTGGCAAGCCGTTTTAACGGTGAAGCAAGATCTGCATCTGAATTAGAAAAATCCCTTGTCGAGGCGGATATTCTGATTAGCTCAACAGGGGCGAAGGATTTCGTTATATCAAAAGAAACGATGGCTCGTGTCGAGAAAATGCGCAAAGGCAAACCGTTGTTTATGGTTGATATTGCGGTTCCTCGTGATTTGGATCCAAGAATTAGTGAACTCGAAAACGTCTTCTTGTATGATATTGACGACTTAGAGGGTATTGTCGAGGCAAACTTGCAGGAGCGTCAAAAAGCTGCAGCAAAAATCAGACTCATGATTGAAAAAGAAATTGTCGATTTCAATCAATGGCTTGGTATGCTTGGAGTGGTTCCGGTTATTTCTGCTCTAAGGGAAAAAGCCTTGACAATCCAAGCAGAGACAATGGTCAGCTTAGAGAGAAAGCTGCCAAACTTATCTGATCGTGACATAAAAGTGTTAAATAAACACACAAAGAGCATCATCAATCAGCTATTAAAAGATCCTATTTTACAAGCGAAAGAATTGGCGGCAAGACCGGATGCGGATCAAGCGATGGAATTCTTTATGAAAATATTTAATATTGAAGAGCTTGTTCAGGAACAACATTCGAAACCAGCCGAAACGAAAAATGTGCCGGCACGAGAAGTTCAGGCTTCTTTTCAGTCATAAGGGGCCCCGGTTATGTTGGACTCACTTTTGACAAGGCTTCATGAATTGACAGTTGTTCTATATGCCTTCAGTGTGTTGTTATATTTTTTCGACTTCATTCACCATAACCGGAAGGCAAACCGTATTGCCTTCTGGTTACTTGCATTTGTATGGGTTTTACAAACGGTTTTCCTTTTTTTCTATATGACAAAAACAGGCAGGTTCCCTGTACTAACCATCTTTGAGGGACTCTATTTTTATGCCTGGGTATTAGTAACATTGTCAATTGTTATAAATCACTTACTACGGGTCGATTTTATCGTCTTTTTCACAAACATTCTTGGCTTTACCGTGATGGCGATTCATACATTTGCTCCGATGCAATACCATTCGCATATCATGGCTAAGCAGCTTGTGTCAGAACTGCTTTTAATCCATATTACAATGGCGATTCTTTCCTATGGAGCATTTTCCCTGTCCTTTGTTTTCTCGTCCTTATACCTGCTTCAATACGATTTATTGAAACGGAAAAAATGGGGGACCCGCCTGATCCGGCTGGCTGATTTGGAAAAGCTCGAAAAATCATCCTACATATTAGCTGTTATTGGTGTTCCAATGCTGCTTTTAAGCTTGATCCTAGGCTTACAGTGGGCATTTTTAAAGGTTCCGGGGATGCCATGGTATGATATGAAAATTATCGGATCATTCCTGTTGCTTACAGCCTATAGTGTCTATTTATACCTAAGGATAGGGAAAAATCTTTCCGGCCGCAAATTAGCCATTTGGAATACGGGATCATTTCTAATTGTTTTAATTAATTTTTTCTTATTTGGTCAATTATCATCTTTTCATATATGGTACGAGTAAAACTAGGAGGCAGTTATGAGAAAAATTATTGTTGGTTCTAGACGAAGTAAATTGGCATTGACCCAAACAAATTGGGTGATGGAGCAGCTTAAAAAAATTGACCCATCATTCGAATTTGAGATAAAAGAAATCGTCACAAAGGGAGATAAAATCCTTGACGTAACTCTTTCAAAGGTTGGCGGTAAGGGACTTTTTGTTAAGGAAATCGAGCAGGCAATGCTTGATAAAGAGATTGATATGGCGGTTCATAGTATGAAAGACATGCCTGCGGTACTGCCTGAAGGGTTGACAATTGGCTGTATTCCGTTCCGCGAGGATCACCGTGATGCCCTCATTTCAAAAGGCCATATCAAATTAAAAGATTTAAAGCCCGGCGCCATTATCGGTACGAGCAGCCTTCGCCGCAGTGCACAGCTGTTGGTGGAGCGTCCGGATTTAGAAATTAAGTGGATTCGCGGGAACGTAGATACAAGATTAGCAAAATTAGAAACAGAAGAATACGATGCGATTATTTTAGCAGCTGCAGGTCTTTCCCGACTTGGCTGGACGAGCGATGTCGTTACTGAATTCCTTGATGCAGATATTTGTATCCCGGCAGTCGGCCAAGGAGCATT
The DNA here is from genome assembly GCF_005154805.1 of Bacillus sp. S3. Taxonomy (GTDB): domain Bacteria; phylum Bacillota; class Bacilli; order Bacillales; family Cytobacillaceae; genus Neobacillus. The sequence goes on along the minus strand of NZ_CP039727.1, from coordinate 3,684,633 downwards.
ATCAATCGAATGCCGCGAAGACGACAAAGAGCTGCTAGAGCTGTTTGAAAAATTCACGTGCAAAAAGACTGAAAGAGCAGTTCGCGCTGAACGTGCATTCCTTCAAAAAATGGAGGGCGGCTGTCAAGTGCCAATCGCCGGTTTTGCCCGGATTGATGATGAAACGAATGATGTAATGCTAAATGTATTGGTTGCTTCACCTGAGGGCCACGATGTCTTCAAGGAAGAACTTCGCGGACAAAATCCTGAAGAGCTTGGAATCCAGGCGGCGGAATTATTAACTGAAAAGGGAGCCAAGGACCTGATTGACAGGGTAAAACGGGAGCTCGAGGGTCAATGATCAAATCTCTGCCTTTGCTTGATAAAAAGGTTTTGGTTCCAAGAGGAAAAGATCAAGCGAAATCCTTCTCGGATTTGGTTGAAAGGTACGGAGGGATTCCAGTTGAAATCCCTCTCATCGCCTTTCGTCCCATCGAGAAAAACACGCGCCTTCACGATTGTTTGAAGACCCTTGATACATATGATTGGATTATTTTCACAAGCAATGTTACGGTCGAAACCTTTTTTTCATTTTTTGAAGAAGGGGCCAGTTCGAGGTTTCCGAAGATTGCTGTGATTGGCAAAAAGACGGCCGAGGTGTTAAAGGAAAAAGGGCATCAGGCGGAGTTTGTTCCGTCAGCCTATGTGGCGGAAACGTTTGTTGAAGAGTTTTTGCCGTTTGTAGAATGCGGAACAAGGGTACTACTACCGAAGGGGAATCTTGCTCGTGAATATATTGCCAGCTCTTTAACAGAGGCTGGAGCTGCAGTCGATGAGGTGGTCATTTATGAGACCTATATGCCGGAGGAAAGCCGTGTAAAGCTTGCGCAGATGCTCACAAATGACCAGCTTGATATCCTTACGTTTACAAGCCCTTCGACTGTCGACCATTTGATGGAAGTCGTTCAAGATCATAGCTTAGAGGAGCAGCTGAGGAATTGTGTAATTGGCTGTATTGGTCCAATAACCGAGAAAAAGCTGCAAGACTACGGGCTGCCGATTCATGCTTCGCCTGAGGAGTATACTGTTAAGGAAATGATGAAGAGCTTGATTACTTACTTAGAAAAAATTGGCGAATAATTGTAATTGCTGATAGAAATAGGTTATCCGCTGATTGACATGGTGTATCGCTGATTGAAAGGGATTATCCGCTGATTGACATGGAATAATCGCTGATTGAAAAACGTTATCCGCCAATTAGCAACAAGCTTCCAGTAAAATTAACAATGCATTTTTTTAGATTATCATTAGGGGGTACATAGGATGGAATTACAATTTTCACGTCATCGCCGTTTACGTTCAAGTGCCAATATGCGCGCACTTGTAAGAGAAAATCACTTAAGACCTGAGGACTTTATTTATCCGTTGTTTATTTATGAAGGGGAAAATATCCGTAATGAAGTATCCTCCATGCCTGGAGTTTTCCAAGTATCGATGGACAATCTTAAGGCAGAAATGGATGATATTGTTGCACACGGGATTAAATCTGTCTTGCTATTCGGGATTCCAAAAACGAAGGATGCCTGCGGCGAGCAAGCATATCACGACCATGGGATTGTCCAAGTAGCAACTCGTTATATTAAAGAACACTACCCGGATATGATTATTGTTGCTGACACATGCCTGTGCGAATATACAGATCATGGGCATTGCGGCGTTGTCGAAGGGGAGAAAATCCTGAACGATGAGTCACTGGAATTGCTTGTAAAAACGGCTGTGGCACAAGCGAAAGCGGGTGCAGACATTATTGCTCCATCCAACATGATGGACGGATTTGTAGCAGCTATTCGTGCCGGTTTGGATGAAGCCGGTTTTACAGAAATCCCAATCATGTCATACGCTGTTAAATATGCATCTGCTTTTTACGGACCATTCCGCGAGGCTGCTGAAGGAGCGCCGCAATTTGGCGATCGGAAAACCTATCAAATGGATCCCGCAAACCGCATGGAAGCATTCAGAGAAGCAGAATCAGATGTTCAAGAGGGCGCTGACTTTTTAATCGTGAAGCCTGGCTTGCCATATCTGGATATTGTCCGTGATATAAAAAATAACTTTAATTTACCTGTAGTTATTTACAACGTAAGCGGTGAATATGCGATGATTAAAGCTGCAGCTCAGAACGGCTGGGTTGATGAGAAAAATACGGTCCTTGAAATGCTAGTGGGTATGAAGCGTGCTGGTGCGGATTTAATTATTACATACCATGCCAAAGATGCTGCTCGCTGGTTAAAGGAAAACCAATAATTATTAGTGAAAAGAGGGAACAGAATGCGTTCGTATACAAAATCGATTGAAGCATTTAAAGAAGCCCAAAACCTTATGCCCGGCGGTGTAAACAGCCCGGTGCGCGCCTTTAAATCCGTAAATATGAGTCCTATTTTTATGGAAAGAGGCAAAGGGTCAAAAATTTACGATATCGATGGCAATGAATATATTGATTACGTCCTTTCTTGGGGTCCGCTCATCCTTGGACACTCCAATGACCAAGTTGTTGAAGCGTTGAAAAAAACAGCTGAACATGGTACAAGCTTTGGTGCCCCAACATTATTGGAAAACAAATTAGCTCAGCTTGTGATTGAGCGTGTCCCATCAATTGAAGTGGTGCGGATGGTTAACTCGGGCACGGAAGCTACGATGAGCGCACTGCGGTTAGCACGCGGCTATACAGGTCGGAACAAGATTTTGAAGTTCGAAGGCTGCTACCATGGACATGGGGATTCGTTATTGATCAAAGCGGGTTCAGGTGTGGCGACACTTGGCTTACCTGACAGTCCTGGTGTACCGGAAGGAATCGCATCCAATACCATCACCGTCCCTTACAATGATCTTGAAAGTGTCAAATATGCGTTTGAACAATTTGGCGAAGATATTGCCTGTATCATTGTTGAACCTGTTGCAGGTAATATGGGGCTTGTTCCGCCGCTTCCAGGGTTCCTGGAAGGACTTCGTGAAATCACTACTGCAAACGGCTCCTTGCTCATTTTTGATGAAGTCATGACCGGGTTCCGTGTTGGTTATAATTGTGCACAAGGCTATTTCAATATTACACCTGATATTACCTGTTTAGGTAAAGTAATCGGCGGAGGGCTTCCTGTTGGCGCTTACGGCGGGAAGGCAGAAATCATGCAGCAAATCGCTCCAAGCGGCCCAATTTATCAAGCGGGCACGCTGTCAGGTAACCCGCTTGCCATGACAGCCGGGCTTGAGACTCTAAGCCAGTTAACGCCAGAGCACTACCAGGAATTTATCCGTAAAGGCGACATGCTTCAAAAAGGGTTTGAGGCAGCTGCTAAAAAATATGATATTCCTATTACATTTAACCGCGCTGGTTCGATGATCGGTTTCTTCTTTACCAATGAAGCGGTCATTAACTATGAAAAAGCAAAGTCTTCTAATTTGGACTTCTTTGCAGCCTATTACCGTGAAATGGCGAATCAAGGGGTATTCCTCCCGCCTTCCCAATTTGAAGGATTATTCTTATCCACCGAGCATTCAGATGAGGATATTCAAAAGACCATTCAAGCAGCAGAAGTTGCTTTTTCAAAACTTAAATAAAGATTTCTTAACACCCACTTTGATTAAGTGGGTGTTTTTTATCATATTTAAAAACCTTGCTTCATAAAGTGTAAGTGACATAGTGATTTTGCGTGGAGGATACGAAAGGAGGAGTCGCTTTGTCCCAGGAGAATCAATCGTGCCTGCGATTTTCTTTGGAGGAGTCGCTGTGGTTTAGAAAAGGACAGGAAGTCGAAGAGCTTATCTCGATTTCACTAGACCCGGACATCACCATCCAAGAAAACGATCAGTACGTAACCATACGTGGTTCGTTGGAACTCACCGGCGAATATAAAAGTTACGAAGCTAATGTTGGAAGCGAAGAGGAAGGGCTTGCCTCTCAGAAATTTGTTGAGAGGGTGGCGGAACGCGAGGAAGATGGAAGCTGTGAATTTTCACATCGATTCCCCGTTGATATTACGATTCCGAATAATCGGATTCAAAGCATTTATGATATCGACGTCCTCGTAGAATCATTCGATTATTCTCTGCCAGAACGCAGCTGTTTGAAGCTGTCGGCCGAGCTGACAATCAGCGGGTTATACGGAAATGAAGTGGAGCAGCAGCAAGAGGAAGAAGAACAAGAATATGAGGTGCTGCATCGTGCCGAACCAGCAACGTACGAGGAGGAAGTAGAGGTCGAACAGCCTGCTGTTCAAAGCGGCTATAAAGATAACTTCCTATTTGAGGCCGAAGCAAAGAAACAGCACGAGGAAGAACCTGTTGAGGTATTGCCGAAATTCCCGACCTTTAATTACCAGCCGCAAGTTGAGTTGGATGAAGAGGAAGACTACGAACCGGTATGGAACTACCAGGAAACTAGAAGTGAAGGGCATAAACATGTCGAGTTTGAAGAAGAAGTAGTGGTTGTGGAGGAAGTACAAAATACACATTTTGAAGAAGATGTAACAATAGAGGAAAGTTCATCTTCATCTTCATCTGATGATATAGTCAAAAAGGTAAAGAAAAAGCTGACCGGGAAAAAGAAGTCGATGACATTGACAGAGTTTTTTGCGCGAAAGGATGAAAGTACCGGCCAAACTAAATTAAAGGTTTGCATCGTGCAAAAGGGTGATACAGTTGATAGTCTGGCAGACCGGTATGATGTATCGGTCCAAAATCTTCTCCGTGTCAACAATCTGGAACTGAATCAAGATGTTTTCGAGGGGCAGGTATTATATATTCCCGGTGCACTTGCGAAAAAATAATCAAGAACCAAAAGGATGAGCGGGTTTTTTTAACCTGCTCAGCTTCTTTTAAAAGAACACCCCTCTGCTTGGAAAGCGAGTTGAAATCACATGAGTGACTCGAATCGACTAGAATCCATTACACCTATTTTACAAAATTATCTTGTCGAGCCCTATTTTATTGAGGATTACGGCATTGTTCAAAAGATTTATTCAAACAAAGGAACCTTTGCTTTGAAAAAAATCCCGCCCACTATTGGGACGGATTTCATCCGCCATGTTCACCTGCTTTATCAAAAAGGCTTTAACCGCATCGTGCCGATTTATCCGACCATGGATGGCAGGTATGCCGTCTTACATGAGAATAACCTATACTATCTCATGCCATGGATGCCTAACGACCAAAAGGAAGACCGGGAGCAAAAAAGCCATCAGCTTTTTCGGGAGTTAGCAAGGCTCCATACGCTGTCTGCCAAAGAAATCACAGTCAGCAAAGAAGAACGAACGGACCATTACGAAAAGACGATTCAACAGCTCGAAAAACATCAGGAATTCCTTGATGGCTTTATCGATCAATGTGAAAAAAAGACCTATATGTCACCATTCCAATTATTATATTGCTTGTACTATAACGAAATAAGCCAGGCGCTGCGATTTTCAAAAACAAAATTTGAAGAATGGTACGAGAACACAAAAGAAAATGACAAGGCCCGCATGGTGATTACTCACGGGAAATTGTCATCAGAGCATTTTCTTTACGATGACCGGGGGTATGGTTTTTTCATTAATTTTGAAAACGCCCGTTACGGTTCTCCGATCCATGATCTTCTGCCGTACCTATCACGAGCCTTAAATACCAATCCCAAACGGAATGATTCGACGCTTGACTGGGTTTATCATTATTTTAAGTATTTTCCGTTTAAAGAGGATGAAAAATTATTATTTTACAGCTATTTAGCCTTGCCAATCCCGATTATGCAAGTCGCTGAAAGCTATTACCGTAAGCAGCCGCCGAGGGATGAAATGAAATTTGTCCGCCAGCTGCAGCATCGGTATTGGCATTTGAAAAACTCCGAATATGTCGTGATGCGAATGTCAGAAATCGAAAATCAGCAAAAGCAGGCAAAAGAAGGAGCCCAGCCGCAGTAGATGTCTGCAACTTGGGCTCCTTAAATAATGTCAAAGTAAATAGAAATAGCGATAAAGATAAAGCATGTTAACAATAAAACATCAAAGACAGTCGGCAGAAAAATCGTTCGAATGAACTGAAAAATAACAAATGGAACAATTAATTGTCCGCAAAATCTGCGAAACGTTCGAAACCAGGGACGGTGTTTGTATTTATGAAAATTATTTCTCCCCACTGAAACCCCCCCTAATGAAATAACTATTTATCTATATATATTAATAAATACCCAGTTTGTTTCCGGAAATCAGACATATCGTATAAAATATAAAAATTTTGGCCATCCTGATTGACGTCTATCCCCTTTTTTGGGTAGTATAACAATATAATAAATAATCATAAGCAAAGACAGGGAAGAGTACGATGCGCTCCTGCTTCAAGAGAGGGAAATCACTAGCTGAAAGATTTCCTAAGAGGAACATCCGAAGGTCGCCCAAGAGCTTCTTCTGCGAAAAGGCTTATATGCCCCATTAGTGGAGGACGGATCAAATCCGTTATCTAAGTTAAGCGCCAATCATTTTTTTGATTGGAAAAAAGGTGGTACCGCGAAGCAAACTCCATTCGTCCTTTTATGACGAATGGGGTTTTTTGTATTTTGAAGGAGGAATTTGGAAATGGAAACAAAGGAATTAACGATGCCGACTAAATACGATCCGCAATCGATTGAGAAAGGGCGTTATGACTGGTGGTTACAAGGCAAGTTTTTCGAGGCGAAAGATGACGAAGGGAAGCAGCCCTATACAATCGTTATCCCGCCGCCAAATGTTACCGGGAAACTACATCTAGGTCATGCCTGGGATACAACCTTACAAGATATTCTTACTCGAATGAAACGGATGCAAGGCTATGATGTTCTTTGGTTACCGGGAATGGACCATGCTGGAATTGCTACACAGGCGAAGGTGGAAGAAAAACTTCGCAGCGAAGGAAAAAGCCGCTATGATTTAGGCCGGGAAAAATTCGTTGAGGAAACTTGGAAATGGAAGGAAGAATATGCCGGCCATATCCGCCAACAGTGGGCAAAGCTAGGCCTGGGACTCGACTACAGCCGTGAGCGCTTTACCCTCGATGAAGGTTTATCAGACGCAGTTAAGGAGGTATTTGTTACTCTTTATAAAAAAGGCCTTATTTACCGCGGTGAATATATTATTAACTGGGATCCATCCACAAAAACAGCCTTGTCCGACATTGAAGTAATCTACAAGGATGTTCAAGGTGCGTTTTATCATATGAGGTATCCGTTAGCAGACGGTTCCGGCTACATTGAAATTGCTACGACTCGTCCGGAAACCATGCTTGGGGATACAGCTATTGCGGTTCATCCGGAAGACGACCGTTACAAGCACCTAATTGGGAAAACCGTTATTCTGCCAATCGTCGGCCGTGAGATTCCAATCGTCGGTGATGATTATGTGGATATGGAATTTGGTTCTGGGGTAGTTAAAATTACACCGGCACATGACCCGAACGACTTTGAAGTAGGCAACCGACACAATCTAGAGCGTGTTCTCGTTATGAATGAAGACGGCTCGATGAATGAAAAGGCAGGAAAATACAATGGTTTAGACCGTTTTGAATGCCGCAAGCAAATCGTCAAAGACCTTAAAGAATTAGGTGTTCTCATCAAGATTGAAGATCATCTTCATTCCGTCGGGCACTCTGAACGCAGTGGTGCTGTTGTGGAACCATACCTTTCCACTCAATGGTTTGTAAAAATGCAGCCGCTTGCGGATGAAGCGATTGCTCTTCAAAACAAAGAAAATAAAGTAAACTTTGTTCCCGATCGTTTCGAAAAAACATACTTGCGCTGGATGGAGAATATCCGCGATTGGTGTATTTCCCGGCAGCTTTGGTGGGGACACCGCATTCCTGCTTGGTACCATAAGGAAACAGGTGAAGTATATGTTGGGCTTGAGGCACCTGCAGATGAAGAGAACTGGAACCAGGATAATGACGTATTGGATACTTGGTTCAGCTCAGCGCTATGGCCGTTCTCAACAATGGGCTGGCCAAACAAAGAAGCAGCTGATTTTAAACGCTACTTCCCAACCGATGCGCTTGTAACCGGCTATGACATTATCTTCTTCTGGGTATCGCGAATGATTTTCCAAAGCATCGAGTTTACCGGCGACCGTCCGTTTAAAGATGTTCTGATTCATGGTCTTGTTCGTGATGAACAAGGACGTAAGATGAGTAAATCACTTGGCAACGGTGTGGATCCAATGGATGTAATTGAGAAATACGGTGCCGATGCATTAAGATATTTCCTATCTACAGGAAGTTCGCCAGGTCAGGATTTACGTTTTAGTTTTGAAAAGGTTGAGTCCACTTGGAACTTCGCCAATAAAATTTGGAATGCCTCCCGCTTTGCCTTAATGAATATGGATGGTTTAACATATGAAGAAATTGATTTTAGCGGCGACAAATCAGTTGCCGACAAGTGGATCTTAACCCGCTTAAATGAAACCATTGAACATGTAACAAGACTGTCTGAGCGTTATGAATTCGGTGAAGTAGGCCGTGCGCTATACAACTTTATCTGGGATGACTTCTGTGACTGGTATATTGAAATGGCGAAGCTGCCATTATATGGGGAAGACGAAGAAGCGAAGAAAACGACCCGTTCGATTCTTGCCTATGTGTTAGACAACACGATGCGTTTATTGCATCCATTTATGCCGTTCATTACCGAGGAAATTTGGCAGAACCTTCCGCATGCTGGAGAATCGATTACAACTGCAGCATGGCCAGTGGTGAAACCAGAGCTTTCCGATGAGCAAGCAGCCCATGAAATGAAGCTGCTTATGGAAATGATACGTTCTGTCCGGAATATTCGGGCTGAAGTGAACACGCCAATGAGCAAGAAAATCAAAATGCTCGTGAAGGCAAAGGATGAAACGGTTCTAAAAGCCATCGAGAATAACCGCAGCTATATTGAACGCTTCTGTAATCCGGAAGAATTGCAAATGGGTGTTGACATCGAGGCACCAGAAAAAGCAATGACTGCCGTAGTAACAGGCTTAGAAATCATCCTGCCGCTTGAAGGCTTGATCAATATCGATGAAGAAATTGCCCGCCTTGAAAAAGAATATGATAAATTAAATAAAGAAGTTGAAAGAGTTCAAAAGAAATTAAGCAATGAAGGCTTTATGAAAAAGGCACCTGAAAGTGTCGTTGCCGAAGAACGTGCTAAAGAAAAGGATTATCTTGAAAAAAGAGGGATCGTGGAGGCACGGATTAAAGAATTAAAAGGATAATGAGTAAGGTGAGGCGAATTCAACATAGAATTCGTCTCATCTTTATGAAAAACATTCAAAATGGCGTTCGAACGAACTATTTTTGTGTGTAAATGAGATTTATCAGCGAATTTTTGTAGCTTATCAGCGAATTCACACGGTATATCAGCGAATGATAAATTATATCAGCGAATTTTCTACTTTTATCAGCGAATCATAAAATGATATAGATAGGGGTGCAGCGAATTGTTTACGACATATAATGAAGCCCTAGACTGGATCCATGGAAGACTACGACTGGGGATTAAGCCTGGTCTGAAACGAATGGAATGGATGATGGACAAGCTCGGCTCTCCGGAAGACAATATCAAGGCTGTCCATATCGGCGGGACTAATGGCAAAGGTTCAACCGTCACTTTTTTGCGTGCGATTCTCCAGACGGGTGGCTATACAGTTGGTACATTTACCTCACCATATATTGAACAATTTAACGAACGAATTAGTGTCAATGGCAAACCGATTACCGATGAGGAACTTGTACAGCTGGCAAACGTCATTCGTCCACTGGCAGATGAACTAGAGATGACAGAGCTTGGCGGACCGACCGAATTCGAGGTCATAACTGCGATGGCGTTCTATTATTTTGCCAAGATAAAAAAGGTAGATATGGTTATTTTTGAAGTTGGGCTGGGAGGGCGATTTGATTCCACCAATATCATTCAACCACTAGCATCAATTATTACCAACATCGGCCTTGACCACACGAATATCCTCGGAAACACGTATGAGGAAATTGCCTTTGAAAAAGCCGGAATTATTAAAGATGGCACACCTGTTTTTACAGCGGTCAAACAATCAGGTGCGCTAAGGGTGATTGAAGAGCAGGCTGAAAAAAAATCAGCACCAATCATTAGAATCAATCAGGAGTTTTCGATTAGTGACCACGAATCATTAACAAGAGGAGAACAATTCACATTGTCAGCCCCGCTGCAAACTCTCAAGGATCTCGAGATTAGCATGATGGGCCAGCATCAAACGGAAAATGCGGCACTAGCCATCCTGACTGTTCAATATTTAAATGGGAAGGGCCTTTTCACCGTCATGGAGCAAGGAATCCGAAGCGGATTAATGCAGGCGTATTGGCCTGGAAGATTTGAAGTTCTTTCAGAAAGACCGCTCGTCATCATTGACGGTGCCCATAATGAAGAAGGCATAACTACGCTCGTCCATGAACTTTCTACCCGCTTCAATGACCGGAATATCCATATTGTATTTGCGGCATTAACAGATAAAAAGCTGGATGAAATGATTGGCAAGCTTGATCATGTTGCTAATCAAATTTCTTTTGTCAGCTTTGATTTTCCACGTGCTGCGAAAGCGGAACAATTGCTCAACCTTAGTCAATCGTCCAACAAACTGGCAGTCGATCATTGGCAATCCTATCTTTTAGAAGAAATGAAAACGCTGGGAGACAAGGATTTGTTAGTAGTGACGGGTTCACTCTATTTTATTTCGGAAGCGAAACCATATTTATGTAAATATCTGAAAAATGTAACGATTTCCTTATGACAAGTTCTATTTTAAATGGTAAAATAATGTTATCTTGAATTAAAAACATTGGTCGGGGAAGGTGGATAAGATGGATGTAAAACCAGGAATGAAAATCGCCATATTTCTGGTATGGCTGCTGATGGTTCCATCAGGATTGTGGTACACCTATAACACTTATCCCCCTAATATCTCTGGGCAGTGGATAGATTTATTGGCTTTTCTCCTATTAACATCAATCGTGGCATCCATGCCGATTGTGATTAATAATATGTTTATTTTTTTAATCCAGTGGGTAGCTCTTGCTACCTTTTTGCGCTTTGGATTATTTGTCGAAATTATATTTGCCCAAATTGCTGTCGTCGTTTTGCTGCTCAAGTTAAGGATTCTCCGAAAGGCTGAATTATTCCGGCTGCCGCTAAATTTAAATATGTTTTTTTTAGTTTCCTTTATTAGCGGGATCCTCTATTACGCCCTTGGCGGTCAGACAGGCCCGAGCCTAGCAAACGACACCCGCTCACTATGGCTTGCCGTTTTGTATGTCATCGTTTATTATTTGTTAAACCAAATCATTATTTCCTGCAATCTTTATTTTATTTATAGAGTGAAAGAATCCTATTTTGGCAAAGATCTTTTCGTAGAGACAATTACAACGTTAATCACAATGCCAATTGGTTTAGTATTGTATATTCTATATAATCAGGTAGGATTGTTGGCTCTCCTATTTGTGGGGATTCCATTCGTCAGTCTGTCAATTGTCTTCAATCTCTATTATTCTAGTGAAAAAATTAACGAGTATTTACAAAAGGCAGCGGAAATTGGTCATCAACTGGCGGAACAGCTGCATGTTAATGCCGTTCTAGACTTGTTTATTCAAAAGCTCAGTGAGATGCTTCCGGTTGACTATGCTTATATACTTGAGGCTAAGGGCGATGATCTTACATTAATTCGCCGGATCGAGTCAGGAACAGTTATGCCAAACGAAATTCTATCGTTGAAAAGAAATGAGGGGATTAGCGGGAAGGTTTGGTCGGAACAAATGGCCTTCTTATTTTCCTCGAGGAAAGAGTGGCAACAATTTGACACCAATACCATTCCAAAAGATGTGGAAAGTATTTTAGGGGTGCCAATTGTAAGAAGTAATAAATTAATCGGGGTATTACTGCTTGCCTCTAAGAAAAAACGCGCATATGAAAAATCGCAACTAATGATTATTGATATACTTTGCTCCCATTTTGCTGTTGCAATTGAAAACGCAAACAATTTTGAACAAACCAAAAGGCAGAGTGAACGCTGTGCCTTAACTGGCCTTTATAATTATCGCTATTTTGAAAATTTGTTAACCGAAGAATTTGAGAAACTGACTCGTTTCCATCGGCAAATGCTCTCATTAGTCATCCTGGATATTGACCACTTTAAACAAATTAATGACAGGTATGGCCATCAGAGCGGAAACGAAATCCTCCGTGAACTCGCCGACAGGCTGCGTAAGCTTGTCGGAGACCGTGGGACAGTAGCACGCTATGGCGGTGAAGAATTTGTCGTACTCTTACCAGACCTGTCTAAAGAAGAGGCCTACCAAATGGCCGAGCAAATCAGACAAATGATTTCCAATTGGCCATTTACCTTGCAACAAACCATGGATCTGGACAAACCGCAGCAAAAGGTCATGATCACTGCATCGATCGGAATTGCCACTGCACCGGAAGATGCGGAGGATTCGTTGGCATTGATCAGGCACGCAGACCGAGCTCTTTATGTAGGGGCGAAACGCGCTGGGAGAAATCGGGTTGCGGAGTATTCGTCGTGTTAAAAATGTAAAACGAAAACAACGGATTTTTGAAAAAATATTTCGTCGAAAAGAGGGACCACCCTCTTTTTTTTGATTTAAAACTAGGAAATTTCAAACATATTTTTCTGCATGATATTCACTGTTGAAAAGTAAAGTCTATATGTTAAACTGAAATTAATGCAAATAAATGTAAAGTATTACTAAGATTGTGTAATTTCATTGAGAATTTTAGGATAATCGGTCGAATACTCAAAGGATGATGTATGAATGAAGAAATTGGTTAATCATTTCTTCTCTGAAAAAGGGATGACATTAATAGAAATACTAGTTTCAATTGTAATTTTATCTATTATTATCATGTCCTTCTTAACAATGTTTGTTCAATCCTCACGCACGAATAATACCTCAAAAAATATTATGGATGCGACGTATGTTGCTGAAACAAGTATGGAGGAAATTAGTAATTTTGTAGTTTCCACAAATTCCCTAACATTTTGGAGTAACTTAAAAATATCTGGTTATGATAAAGTTGCCGGAACCGGAACAACATTCAAAAAAAACAGCAACACAAAAGGACATTACGTTACGGTGGATTTTACTGATAAAGACACTTCTAAATCGATGGTTAAAGTAATAGTAAAAGTATTCAACAATGATACTAGCTCTAAAAAGCTGGAAGCTCAAATGGAAGTGTTATTATCCTGGAAACAATAGTAGGTGGGTATGGTGCTCAAAAGCAATAAAGGTGTTACATTAATTGAATTATTAGCTGTCCTAGCAATCTTATCAATTGTGATTTTACTTGCTGGTTCAGTTCAATTATTCGGACAAAAGCAAACGAAGCAGCAAACGGATGAAATTCAGAACCAATCAGAAGTGAGACTTGCTCTTAATATGATTACTAAAGATATTAGGAGTGCGAAAAGTGGTCCTAGTAATGTTAATGTGACGATACCAAACACTGAATTACAGATTAACACAATGAATGATACTACAATAGTATACAAATTTGACGGTAATAAAACCCTTTTAAAAGACAGTCAACCATTTATATCTAATATTAAAGAGTTTGTAATCAATAAGGATATAGAAAAGGTATCAATAACATTAACTTCAAATGATATACGCCCAATATCACTTTCATCAACAATTTTTTTTAGGAAATAGGTGGGAATATGAAGGAAAAAAGGGAATGCCTTTTAAATTCAATTAAGAATGAGAATGGAATGGCATTAGTTACTGTTTTATTAGTACTTGTGGTAGTCACAATCCTAGGGCTTGGTTTAATTGGACTTTCGGCATCTAATATGAAAATGAGTGCTGGTGAAAGGAATAATCAATCAGCATATTATATTGCTGAATCTGGTATGACGAATGCGATGAGTATTATCAACAAAGAAATTCCAGATATCTATAAAAATTCTTATTTTAACTCGGAGTTTATTCGGAATTTTGAGAATGAATTTATTGTGAAGGGAATACCTGACTATAATGATTTTGAAAATTCATTTGGGAAAATGCCTGTAGCAAAAATAAAAATTGAATCGGCCCCTAATAGCACGTTAAATCCATTTACCACAGAATATAAAATTACGTCTACAGGTACAATTGATAACCGTTCTAGGTCTGTCGAAAAAACAATTCGTATAACCTGGAATCCTAAAAGTAATATAAAAATTGCTTCAAATACAGTTTTGTTCATTGGTGAGAATTTGAATTGGGCAAATACTCCGGCTACTATTACTGGAACAGTAGGTTTAGGGCTGGAAGCAGATAAAAAGTTTACCGGAAGTAAAATACCACAAATGATAAAGTATGGAGATGTAACCATAACTGAGCCTGAATTCCCTCGGTTTACAATTCCTAGTAACTCGAATTCCCTAGCAGGTAGTAATTTAACAATCAGCAATGACATGATATTAAATTCAATTACTGTTTTTCAATCTGGTACATTGACTATAAATGTTGGTGATATTAATAGAATTCTTGTTGTTGACACTCTTAAGTTATCAAGTTATGGGAAGCTAAAATTAATTGGAGATGGAACTCTTACAATTTATGCTAAAAATCTTTACTTGGATTATGGTACTATTCTTAATACGGGTGGAGATGTAAATAAGTTAAATATCTTCTTAGAGGGGTCTGGTAGTCAATTAAATAATGGAATGATCTTTGGATCTATGTTTGCCAAAAATTCAAGTTTTACCATTAATGATTCTTCAGGAGTACAAGGCAATGTTATAACTGGAGGTAGTGGAATAATCAATTTAAATAATGACAAAAAAACAACCCCGCCGACAAAAATGATTTTTGCTCCATTAGCTACTGTTTATGGGAACGGGAACTTTATTGGTACTATTATAGCCAAAGAGTTCATTTCTAGTGGGAATGACCATTGGTTTAAATTTCAACAATTAACAAATCCGCCGTACTTTATCGACAATGGGACGGTAAATCTACCTTCAGGAAATTTATTGACATCTGACCCAGTACGCGAAAAATAAAATTTGAAAGATTGATCTCATTTATTATCATTAATCCCATTCTTTAGTATTTGATTTAAAAGAACTTTCAAATGCTGAAAAATGGGACTTTTTTAGGTAAAAAGTAACAAAAAATATATTTCAACTTCTTTCATAAGAATTAATATATAATACAATTTGAGTAGGCGAATTTTGTCCAATTTTGAAGAAAAATAAAATAAATAATTTGATAGTAAAATTTAGTATCGCTGTATAAATGAAATACTTTTAAGGGAGTAAATGAATGGTAATGATAATTTGGGCCTTAGGAACTATGTTGGTATTATTATTGATTTTATCTATTATTCCAATTGGTATTACATTCAAGGGTAAATTTATTATTGTTTTAGCCAGTTTTATAATATCACTTGGAGGATTAATTTCAGTTTCAACCTTTTCACTATGGCAAATTACATTAATGCTTTTTGGTCTTGTCTTTTTTTCAGCGTATTTTATGGATAAAAGATTGGGATCTATATTGTATAAAATAAATCCTACGGTTGAAAAAGTAATAACAGAAGAAAGTGAAACTTTTGATGAAGATAAAAAATTTGATGATGTAACGGATGTTAATTTAAAAATAATAAATGAAGATTTAGCATTGCCCGAACCATCATTAATCCATATCAAAAATGAATTAAATAATACAAATTTGGCAATAAGTGATTTATCAACTATTGAAAGTTTAATAGAAATTGAGTCAGAAATAGATCAAGAGGACTTGCTTGAAGAATGCCAAGTTCTATCACCAATCGTTTTAGAGGATAAAGAAGAATATTTAGATGACTCCCTTTTCGATTTCCTGCTTGCCGAAAAGGAAGTTGCTTCTGAAAATGAGGAAGGCTTAAATAAAATGGATGTTAAGGAAAAGGTAAGTTTACAAAAGTAATTGGTTTCAGGGGAGGCAAGGAGTTTGGGTAAAAATCAGCAAATGATCAAATTATTTGTTGTATTGTTCATCTGCACAGCATTTATTTTTAGTTTCTCCCATTATGGGGCCAAGGCATTTGAAAAAATGACAAATATGGATGGGAAGTACTCCGATGGTACCACAATCGGGGCGTTTAATGTTTCAGGAATGAGTGAAGAAGAAGCAAAAAGAATATTAGAGGAAAAGTATCTTGAATGGCTTCAAGAAACAACGATGCGGCTGCAATATGGAGAAAAAGAGGTTCCATTTGAGTTAAACCCATTCCATTTAGATTCACAACAAACAGTTAGTTCAATCAAGGATGGGCAAAACAATCCTGCATTCATTACAGTAGATCAAGTACAGGTTGAAGAGCAGATAGAAATTCTGTTTCCGCAAATAAAAAGTAATGAGCTTGACTTAGATAAACTTATGAAAAATTTAAATGATACAGCATCTCTATTTAAGGCAGGTACTTATACCTTTAATCTTTATAATGATTATTTATTAGCAGAACATAAAAAGGATGTTGTGCTTAATGTGGCGGTTGTTGAAATGAACGATGTGCCAGTTGATTTACAAACTGTCATAGAGAAAAACTCTTCAATTAAAATTCCAGAAGAATCAACGTTTTCCCTGTTGGAGTTTGCGAAGGAACAAAAAATGGGAAGTGCTGATTCTCTTAACCTGCTTGCAACCGGAATTTATCAGGCTATTTTGCCTTCTAATATGTCCATCGTTGAACGAAATATTGGAAGTTCACTTCCTAAATATGTTAAGTTAGGCTTTGAGGCTAAAGTGATTCAGGCGAAGATGGCTGATTTTATCATATCAAATCCAAATAAAGCAAAGTACCTTCTAGAATTAAAATTGGAAAACAACCAGCTAAAGGTTACTCTGAAAGGTAAAAAGTTTGTATACGAATATAAAATTACTACAAAAGATGAAGAGAAGTTAAAGCCTAAGACAATTATTCAATACAGTCCATTGCTTCTTCCAGGTAAAACGAAGATTCAAACAAAAGGAGTAGAGGGGCAAATTATTAAAATTTACCGAGAAACCTATCAAGGAGACCAATTGCTAAAAACTGAATTGATTTCAGAGGATTATTATCCTCCAGTTTTCCAAGTGGAGGTTCACGGACTTGGTGGAAGTCAGCAAGGGACGCCCCAGACTAATGGAACGGATGGAACCAAGCAAGGTACAACAAATAGTAACCAAACAACTACTAATTCTGAATTGAATAGCAGTCAAACAACGTCACCAACTGAAACGTGGCAACAGGATTCAAATGACAGCGACCTATGGGGAAAGCCAAATGAACAACCAAAATAAAAGCAGGGGTTTTAAATGAGGCAAATACGAAGACGACTAGGTGATTTGTTAATTGAAGAAGGATTAATTACACCGGAACAGCTTGAATCAACTTTAAATCAAAAGGAATCGGGACAAAAACTCGGTGATGCACTTATTCAAAGAGGTTATATTACAGAACAGCAATTAGTGGAAGTGCTTGAATCTCAACTGGGGATTCCACACGTCAGCCTGTTTCAATATCCCTTTGATACGAATCTATATTCGCTGATTACCAAAGAATCTGCAAGAAGGAATTTAATTATCCCGTTAAAAAGGGAAGGAAATAAGCTTTTTGTCGCAATGGCCAACCCGATGGATTTTATCGTCATAGACGATCTACGACTATCGACAGGCTTTCAAATTGAGCCGGCGATTGCGACGAAAGACGATATTTTACGGTCCATCAATAAATATTATGATGTCGACGATGGCCTTGATGATTTACTTGATGAACTGCCGCAAAATGACAGAGAAAGAAATGATGATGTAACAGACCAGAATTCACCGATCGTTCGTCTCGTGAATCAAATTTTGATGAATGCTGTGATTCAACGTGCCAGTGATATTCATATTGATCCGCAGGAGACAAAAGTGGTGGTCCGCTACCGGATTGACGGGGTATTGCGGAATGAAAAAGTTCTTCCGCGTCATATGCAAAGTGTGTTAACAGCGCGAATTAAAATCATGTCCAATCTAGATATTACAGAGCACAGGATTCCGCAGGATGGCCGGATCAAGTTTAATCTTGATTTTCATCCTGTCGATCTTCGTGTTTCCACCCTTCCAACCGTTTTCGGCGAGAAGATTGTTATGCGTCTCCTTGACATGGGTTCAACATTAAATGATATAAACAAACTCGGATTTAATGCGCTAAATATGAAAAGATTTAACGAAATGATTGAAAAACCAACAGGGATTGTACTAATTACTGGACCAACAGGATCCGGTAAATCATCGACTCTTTATGCGGCACTAAACAAATTGAACAGTGAAGCGGTCAATATTATTACGATTGAGGATCCGGTCGAATACCAATTGGAAGGAATTAACCAAATTCAAGTGAACACAAATGTGGGGATGACCTTTGCTGCCGGATTACGATCGATTCTCCGTCAAGATCCAAACATCATTATGGTTGGTGAGATTCGTGATAGGGAAACAGCTGAAGTAGCCATACGAGCCTCCTTAACCGGTCACTTGGTATTAAGCACCCTTCATACAAATGATTCGATAGGGACCGTGACAAGGCTGATTGATATGGGAGTCGAACCATTTTTACTTGCCTCCTCCTTAAGTGGTATTGTTGCCCAGCGCCTTGTGCGGAAGGTGTGCCGTGATTGTGCCGAACTTCAGGAACCTTCAAAGCGAGAAGTGGAGATTTTTGCAAGGCGTGGGATGAAAATTGAAAAAATCTCCCGGGGAAAAGGCTGTTCTTCGTGTAATATGACAGGCTATAAAGGTCGAATTGCTCTTCATGAGGTACTAGTTATTCATGAAGATATGAGCCGGGCAATGATGAATGGCGAATCCTTTCAAAAACTGAAGGAAATGGCGACGAAAAATAAAACGATCTTTTTACTTGATGATGGCTTAATCAAAATAAAACAAGGGTTAACAACCACCGAAGAGGTATTAAAAGTAGCAATTCTGGAGTAGGAGAACAATACAATGAAAGAAAAAATTGACACAATCTTACGAGCGGCTATTGAATACAAAGCATCTGATGTGCATTTAACGGTTGGTGTTCCCCCGGTGTTGCGAATTAATGGTGACCTTAGACGGTATGGATCCGATAAATTAATGCCCGACGACACTGAGGGAATGGCGAAAGCAATCATCCCAGATGATTTGTGGGAAAGATTTAAGAGTAAAGGGGAGCTTGATTTTTCCTATGGTGTACCTGGTGTGTCACGTTTTCGTGTCAATGCCTATCATCAAAGGAAAAGTGTTTCGATTGCACTGAGGACGGTTGCATCAAAAACTCCGACAATTGAGGAGTTGGATTTACCCCCGGTCATTTCTAAGCTCGTTCAGAAGCCGCAAGGTCTGATTCTTGTTACCGGGCCAACAGGTAGCGGTAAATCGACTACATTAGCCTCAATGATTGATTACATGAACCGAACAATGCGAAAGCATATCATTACATTAGAGGATCCAATCGAGTATCTTCATAGACATGGGACTTCGATTATTGATCAAAGGGAAGTCGGGTTTGATACAAATAACTATGCCAGCGGCTTAAAGGCGGCATTAAGGCAAGACCCTGATGTCATTCTTGTTGGGGAGATGCGTGACTTAGAAACGATGTCTATTGCGATTACAGCGGCAGAAACAGGCCATCTTGTATTAGGGACACTTCATACATCGAGTGCACCAACAACGATTAACCGGATCATCGATGTATTCCCATCAGGGCAGCAGCCGCAAATTCGGATCCAGTTGGCTTCGGTGTTAGTGGGGGTTATTTCTCAACGGTTATTTCCTATGGCTGATAAAAAGGGCAGGAAAGCAGCAACAGAAATACTGGTGAATAACGCTGCCATCGCCAACTTGATTAGAAATGAAAAAATCCACCAAATTCAAAGCACAATGCAGACGTCCCGGGCCCAGGGAATGCATACGCTGGAGATGAGCATAAGAGATTTAATTGATCGAAATGTGATCCAAAGAGATGCAGCGTCACAATATTTGCAAGAAAAGATGATGATGAATGGCTAGATTTAAATATTCCGGACGCAATCGACAAGGGAAACTGCAGGGCGCCATTAACGCAGGTTCTAAGCGTGAAGCGATGATGAAGCTAAAGGAAGATGGGATTCGTGTCATCGAAATAAACGAGGTTCCTGAGACACTGTTAACAAAGGACATTACCCTTGGAAATCCGGTAAAACTGCAGCACTTTGTAATTTATTTAAGACAGTTTGCAACACTAATTAAAGCCGGGGTTACTGTTGTTGATGCAACATCCATATTAGCTTTTCAAACGGAAAGTAAGGCATTAAAGAAGGCTTTGCTTAAGGTAGAGCAGGCATTACGGGAAGGTAATCCTCTTTCAGAAGCCGTAGCAAAACACAAGAAAATATTCAATCAAATGTTTATTAACCTTGTGAAAGCTGGGGAAGTCAGCGGGAATTTAGATGAAACGCTCGACCGGCTGGCTGATCATTTTGAAAAACAGCACTTTACAAGGCAAAAGATTGTTTCAGCTCTTGCCTATCCGGCAGTAGTTGGCTTTGTTGCCATTGCAGTTGTCATCTTTTTACTTGTTGCAGTGGTTCCTACGTTTGTAACAATGTTTGACGATATGGGCGGGGATTTGCCAGGAATCACAAAGTTTGTACTCGCAGCAAGTGAATTAATGCAGGTTTATTGGTGGTTAATAGCCCTTTTAATTTTAATAATGGTTTGTGTCATTACTTACCTTAAACAAAATAAACAAACAAAATATTATTTGGATTACTTTTTGCTGAAGATGCCGATTTTCGGAAACTTAATGCAAAAAGCAGCACTAGCACGAATGATGAGGACACTAAGTTCATTATTTTCGAGTTCAGTTCCTATACTGCAATCCATGTCAATTGTTGAAAAAGTCGTTGAAAATGAAGTCCTAGCAAAGGTTATTCGTGAGTCACGTGACTCGCTAGAAAAAGGACGTTCGATGACTGAGCCGATGCAACAACATTGGGCCTTTCCACCATTGGTCACCAATATGATAGCAATTGGAGAAGAGACTGGTGCATTAGATGCCATGCTCTCCAAGATTGCAGAATTCTATGAAAAAGAAGTAGAAACAGGGACAGATCGATTGAAATCGTTAATAGAACCAATTATGATTGTTGTATTGGCGGGACTAGTCGGGACTATTGTCACATCTATCATTGTACCTATGTTCAGTATGTTCGATCAATTCCAACAAATGAATTAACAAAATAGACAAAAAGTCAAATATAGTGAGGAAAAGAGATAAAATACTATAAAATTCTATATTCACTCATCTGTCATTTACTGTATAATACAAGAGACAATATTACTAGGTTTATTGAACCGTAAAGGGAGAGGAAATACATGTTTCAAAAGTTAAAACTGAAATTAAAAGACCAACGTGGATTTACGTTAATTGAATTACTAGCAGTTATTGTAATTTTAGGGATTATTGCTGCAATTGCAGTACCTTCTGTTTTAGGAATAATAAATCATTCCAAACAAGATGCACACATTGCAAATGCACAACAGATTGCAAACGCCGCTAAATTATATATAGCTGATCAAAAGATAGAAGTTTCTACAGTAGCAGCTACAGTTACCTTAGAGAAATTGATTACAGATGGATACATTGACAATATAAAAGATCCAGGAAAATCATCGGGTGGTTATGGAATTAAAGGTACCATAGTTACTTATCAAAAAGTTGGAATAAAAAATGAATACAGGGTTACTTTACAAGCAAATGATGCCAATGATGCTGGAGCAGATTATATTAAGGCTTCTGGTATAGCTAAAGATGCTTCAAATATACTTAGGTCTGATATTAATTAATGGTTGTAATTTTAATTCTTTTTTTGTATGGACTTATACTAGGCTCCTTCTTTAATGTAATTGGCCTACGAATTCCTTTAAAAGAATCAATTGTCACACCAAGCTCTGCTTGTCCAACTTGCGGGCATCAATTAAAACCATACGAACTAATACCAGTATTATCATATTTATTTCAAAGGGGAAAATGCCGCGGCTGTCAGTCGCGGATTTCTCCTATCTATCCGATATTTGAATTACTTACTGGATTACTGTTCATGACGGCACCATTGGTTATTGGGTGGTCTGGAGAATTAGTGGTGGCACTTACGCTAATCTCAATGTTTATGATTATCGTGGTTTCAGATATTCACTATATGATCATCCCTGATAAAATTCTAATTTGGTTTGCAGGGATTTTTTTATTGGAACGAATTGTTTGGCCGTTGAGCCCTTGGTGGGACAGCCTTTTAGGGGCTATTACAGGATTTGTTGTCCTTCTCCTCATCGCTCTTGTCAGTAAAGGCGGAATGGGCGGTGGCGATGTGAAACTGTACGCAGTACTTGGATTAGTTTTAGGTGTAAAACTAGTGCTTTTGTCCTTCTTCCTTTCAACATTATTAGGAGCCGTTTTTGGCGGATTGGCTTTACTTTTGAAAATTGTTAAAAGACGGCAGCCGGTGCCATTTGGTCCGTTTATCGCTGCTGGAACATTGATAGCATATTATTGGGGATCGGAAATTATTGATTTTTATATACAATTCCTTCAACAAGGATTTTAACTAAGGGGTTTTTACTATGGCTTTTTCCCTGTTTACATCTAAAAACCGAATTATTAACTTGGTGTTAAATGACCATTCCATTCGCCTGCTTGAGCTAAAGCAGGTAAATCCGCCATCAGCACAGCGCTGGTATGAGCGCTTTCTGCCGCCGGGAATTATTAGTGATGGGAAAATTACGGATATTGAGTCCTTGTCGAATATTTTGGAACAATGTATCGATGAATGGAAGATTCATAGACGCCAGGTTCGCTTCATCGTACCTGATCAGCTTGTCATCATTCGGAAAGTTTCTATTCCTGCTGAAATCCAGGATGATGAAATGCAAGGCTACCTGTATTTAGAGCTAGGCTCAAGTATCCATTTACCATTTGAAGAACCGGTATTTGATATCTATCCATTAGGCAGTGATGGCAAAACAAGAGAACTACTCTTATTTGCTGCACCAGAACAAAATGTGCTGGAATATTCTAATCTGCTCACTAAGATCAAGCTCAATCCGATTGCGGCCGATATTTCACCGCTTGCCTTATACCGGCTTTATTATCAGCTTGATCATGCTAGTAATAGCGAGGTCTTGTTTTCCGTCCAGTTTGACATGACTAGTGTTAATTTGTGCATTTTTGAAGAAAACGTTCCATTGGTTATGCGTCAGTTTGCCTTGCCATTTAATGTGGACCTCTGGGATATTAAAACAGATTTATCGGGGGCAATTGTTTACAAATATACAGGCGATACAGATGAGCTTGTGATTCAGTTTGAAGATATTTTTAGAGAAATCAATAAGTTAGTCGATTTTTATCGATATTCCCTTCATAAAGAAAACCAAGATATCTCTAAATTTCTATTAAACGGCGACCATCCCATGCTTCATTCTATCCATGATGAAATGCAAGAGCGATTTGAAACGCCTGTTGATGTGATTTCACTTGAGACAGAAATTAAAGGAAAAATAGACAGAACACCTATTAGTCAATTACTTCCTTTAGGACTCGCTTTAAAAGGGGTGCAATAATGTTAGTTGAAATTAATCTGCTTCCCCATAAAGAATCGAAGAAACTTGGCTTTATTATTTCTTTGTCTAGTATTGTTGCACTCTTGTTAATTGCGGGTGCCTATTATTATTGGCAAATCAATGTGACAAAGAATGAAGTTGCTTCTTTAGACAGACAAATTGCGATGACAAAAAAGGTTACTCAAAGAGAAGAGCAAAATAGTCAAACGGTGGAAGCAGCCAATTCAGTAAGTCAATTAAAGAGCGCCATCCATTGGGCGGATGATTACCCGATACAAACGATTCCTGTAATGCGTCACCTAACCTCTTTACTGCCTGAGCGTGGATTCATTCAGAGCTTTGGCTATAAAGAAGAAGGAACGATTACGTTATCCGTCCAATTTGATAGTGCTAGAGAAGCTGCCTACTTTTTAGATAATCTAAATAAGTCAAAATGGATTGCGGAAGCAAGCTTAAGTTCACTTGCTGCAGCTGCCGATCCGGCAGAGGATGCAACAACAGGGAATGTTAATCAAACAAATACAACAGCAACTGATTCTCAAGCAAATACAACTGATTCGACAGTAAACACCACAAATCAAACGTCTACACCAAACCAGACTCAAACCGGCCAGAATACAACCGGAGTAACAGCAAATACGGGAGGCCAGACGAATAGTGCTTCCGGAACAACTAATACGCAAAACAATACCGTTAATACAACAACTAATACAAATACGGTAATTAATACTGGTAAAACAACAGCGGGCACGAATGTAACTAAAAATTCCAATATTCTTCCACGTTACACCGGTCAATTTGAAATTAAGCTGGATAAAGAGTTTGTAAAGAAAAATATCAAGAAGAGCACGAAGGATGAGAAAGGAGTGGCTGGATCATGAAGCTTCTTTCCTCAAAAAGAGACAAACTTATTGTTGGAGCCTGCGCACTATTGTTAGTTTTACTCATCGTCTATGCTCAGTTCTTTTCGCTTACACCATTGAAATCCGACTTAGGGATAAAACAGCAGGAATTAACTAGTGAACAAAAACTATTGGATATCCTTAGTCAAAACAAGGCTAATGATACGAAGAAAACGGCTGAGGATACTCGGGAATTACAGAAGATATTACCCGTGAAGCCCTTGCAGGAACAGTTAATTATAGACTTAGAAAAGGCGGAGAACCTTTCAAATAGCAAGATTAGTTCGATGGGTTTTTCAAAAGACGCTGTTGCCAATACAGATGTTGACCAAACGGATGCTAATGGTCAACCAACAGCTGAAAACCAAGCTGCTGCCAATCAAGGTGCTACAACACAGGATGCAACTGCCGGACAATCGGCTCAAACTGTTGCACTTAAAAAGCTGACGGTTTCGTTAAGTGTCGAATCACCAACCTATAAGGATTTTGAAAAGTTTATTGAAACGTTAGAGTCTTTAAAGCGGATTATCGTGGTAGAATCGATTAGTTATTCAGGTGGGCAGGAGATTACCAGTTTGGATCAAGAAGACCAGCCATTAAGCTACAGCCTGACGATTTCTGCTTTTTACATGCCTAGTTTAACTGATCTGGCGGCAGAACTGCCAACAATCGATGCACCGGCACCGGCGGGTAAAGATAATCCATTAAGCCAGTTTCCGGCTACCGCAAAAACGCAGCCATAATTAACAACATGACGAACGAACAAATAATTTGGCGAAAGTCTACGATAACAAGACGACAAAAGTCTTGTTATTTTTTTTTGCCTTTATGATAGGATGAAACCAATTACCTTCGGAAGAGAGAGGAGTACGGGTGAGTGGACAAGCCTAATAAAGGCAATACGATTAAGATTAAATTGAATGGAGAAACAAGAGACTTTCATGAAGAACCGAAAAAAAAGGAGCCGGAAACCACGATCGAGCCTATGACGAGAGTGATTAAAATAGATTCGAAAAGAATAGATTCGGATGCTCTTTTAGAGACGGCGGCAGCTCAGGAATCTGCCGAAGAGAGCTTTGACTGGATTCTTCCGGAATCCTCTGAAAATGATATAGAAGAATTTAAAATCGTCAGCAGCAATACGCCTAAGAAGAGCGGCATCCCTAAAATTGCATCGTTTACATCCAATTCTAAAATAAAGAATGGCGGGCCATTCGGATCCATCGTCTTTTCAGGGATTTTCGCCATCCTGATTGGGACAACGATAGGTGTTGTGATGCTAAAGCTGGTGATAACAGGACCTACTGACAAGCCGGTAACAGAACCTGCAGTGGCCGAAGTAGCAGGCGGGGCAGATAAGAAACCAGCGGATGAAAAAGGGGAGGATTCTGCAGTTCTTGCACAAATACCCGCTTACGTAATTCAAGGTGGGGTTTTTACCTCCAAAGAGGGAGCAACGGAAACGTCAAAACAGATTTTGGCAAAAGGTGTTCCTGCCCAAGTAATCGAAATGGACGGCAAACTATTTATCTTTTTAGGTACAGCCGATTCGCTTGAGACGGCTAAATCAATAAGTACCAAATTTAAGGCAAAAGGGGTCGAGGGTGCATTTGCCAAACAATTGTCACTAGATGAAAAGAAGGTTGCCGATCTTACTGTAAAAGAAAAGGACTTCCTCGAAGCAGTACCAACTATTTACGAGAAGCTTTCATCCGCAACCTCCAATGCCATGTTAACGGATGTCGTTACAGAGGAGTCCGGTAAAGCAATAACAGCAATAGAAGAACAATTAAAAGGTACCAGCGTTAAAGATGAGAAAGTAAAAACTATAAAAGCAGAATTAACGAGTGCGGAAGAAAAGGTTAAGGCCTTTCAAAAATCAAAAGACGTAAAAAGCTTGAACGAAGCCCAGCAGCATCTATTAAAATTTTTGTCGGTCTATCATTCCATGTAATCGACAACACTTGATATTTTCTAGGAAATAATAAACTGTACTTTTTTCCTATAAAGCGTAAAATAAGCGGTGGATTTCAAAGGTAATCTAGAAATCTGCTGCTTTTTTACTTTTCTGTTAACTTCCAATCATTATTTTATGTGCGCTAGAATGCATACTTTTTGCATATTTTGACAAATTTCTTCGAACTTTAATGATATAAAAATTGTTTGCTCTCGCAATTTCTGATACCATTAACATGTATCTCCCTATTCAAATGCAAAAAGGTATGGTGATTAAATGCAGAACCTCATTTTAGCCTCTTCTTCTCCACGGCGAAAGGAACTTCTAGAAAATCTCCACTTAACATTCGCGATTTCAAGCAGTGAAGTTGATGAAAGCTTTGACCCAGCGCTCTCCCCGGAGGAAGTAGTGATGGAGTTAGCCGATCGTAAAGCACAGGCAGTTTTTAAGGGAAATCAGGATGCCTTTGTGATTGGTTCGGACACAATTGTCGTTGCGAATAATGTAGTCTTAGGAAAGCCAGCAGATGAAGCAGAAGCCATTCGTATGTTAAAAACTCTTTCAGGTAAGAAGCATGAAGTATTTACAGGTGTATCCATTGTGTCTCCAGAAAGCTCAACTCGATTTTTTGAAAAAACAGAAGTTTGGTTTTGGGAGTTAACGGACGACGAAATTAAAGCCTATGTGCAAAGTGGTGAACCGCTTGATAAAGCAGGTGCATATGGCATTCAACAGCTTGGAGGTATGCTTGTCAAAAAAATTAATGGAGACTATTTTGCGGTTGTCGGCTTGCCAGTTGCCAGAACTATAAGGGAATTGAAAAAGGCAGGCTACCAGTTGCCGTATTAACTTTTGCTCGATTCTTAACTCCCTGATAAAAGGGAGGAAAACAAGTGTCCACAAATACATTAATGATCCGGGATTTTCCGCAAGATGAACGGCCCAGAGAGCGTTTTATCAATCATGGCCCGCAGAGCTTATCGAATCATGAACTGATTGCCATCCTGCTTCGCACAGGAACAAAGGATGAATCGGTCCTGCAATTATCAAACCGCCTGCTGAACCATTTTGAAGGACTAAGGCAGTTAAAAAATGCCACTTTAGAAGAAATGATTGAAATGAAAGGGATTGGCTCGGCAAAGGCGATTCAAATTCTTGCTGCTGTAGAAATTGGCAGAAGAATTGCTAATCTGAACTATACTGACCGGTATGTGATCCGATCCCCTGAAGACGGAGCCAAGTATGTCATGAACGATATGCGCTTCCTGACACAGGAGCATTTTGTCTGCCTATATCTAAACACGAAAAATCAGGTCATCCATAAACAAACTGTTTTTATCGGCAGTCTAAATGCCTCGATCGTGCACCCAAGGGAGGTGTTCCGCGAGGCATTAAAACGGTCCGCAGCATCAGTGATTGCGCTCCATAATCACCCCAGCGGAGACCCCTCACCAAGCCGCGAAGATATCGAGGTCACAAAGCGGCTGGTTGAATGCGGCAAAATCATTGGCATCGAGCTCCTCGATCATCTGATCATTGGCGAAAATAAGTTTGTATCATTAAAGGAAAAAGGGTATTTATAACACTAGGATAATATTTGACGTAGCGGTATAATATTGGGTATGATTTTTTAGGACTGTTTTTGAACAGGGCTATATAAATAGTACGAAAATAGACATGATAATTAAGGTGATTACCTGCCTATTAGAATATTGCATTTCGTATCAGAAAGGGAGATACAACATTATGTTTGGAATTAGACCTAGAGATCTTGGGATTGACTTGGGGACAGCGAACACCCTCGTTTATGTAAAAGGAAAAGGTATTGTTTTACGGGAGCCATCAGTTGTGGCAATGCAAACAGATACCAAAAGTATCGTAGCGGTAGGGAACGACGCTAAAAATATGATTGGACGGACACCGGGGAACGTCGTCGCCATGAGACCGATGAAGGATGGGGTTATTGCTGATTTCGAAATAACGGCAGCAATGATGAAGCACCATATTCGTCAGGCACAGAAAAGTAATAATCTTTTTTCCGGCAAGCCATATGTGATGGTCTGTGTGCCTTCAGGTATTACCGCAGTTGAGGAAAGAGCAGTCATTGATGCAACCAGACAAGCAGGGGCAAAGGATGCCTATACGATTGAAGAACCGTTTGCAGCGGCAATTGGCGCCAACCTGCCAGTCTGGGAGCCAACCGGCAGTATGGTCGTGGATATTGGCGGCGGTACGACCGAAGTTGCTATCATCTCCTTAGGAGGAATCGTAACAAGCATTTCGATTCGTGTGGCTGGCGATGAAATGGATGATTCCGTTATTTCATATATTCGTAAAAATTATAACTTAATGATTGGGGAGCGCACGGCGGAAACCATTAAAGTGGAAATTGGCTCTGCCGGCACTCCTGAAGGAATTGACAATATGGAAATTCGCGGGCGTGATTTATTAACAGGTCTGCCAAAAACAATCGAAATTACTGCGAAGGAAATTGCCACTGCCTTGAGTGATACTGTTTATGCGATTGTGGAAGCGGTGAAAAATACGTTAGAAAAGACGCCGCCGGAACTTGCTGCAGATATTATGGACCGTGGAATCGTTCTTACTGGCGGAGGTGCGCTGCTTCGCAATTTGGACAGGGTGATTAGCGAAGAAACGAAAATGCCTGTCCTGATTGCCGAGAATCCGCTTGACTGTGTCGCCATTGGAACAGGAAAAGCACTCGACCATATTCATTTATTTAAAAACAAAGCTAAGGATTCGCGTTAACAGTGCTGGGTTTTTGAATGTAAAAGATTTTAGAAAAATAGAGGTGTATAATCATGCCACAGTTCTTTTTGAATAAACGACTGATTATTTTGCTTGTCAGCATTATTGTTCTCGTGGCATTGATTGGGTTTTCTTTAAGGGAGAGAAGTAAACTGTCCTGGCCGGAGCAATTTGTCAAAGATACAACTGGCTGGGTTCAATCCCTGGTTTCAAAGCCTACCAACTATGTTGCCGGCTTTTTTGAAAATCTCCAGGACTTAACCAATACATATGAAGAGAATAAGGAATTAAAGTCACGCATCGAAAATCTTGCCAGCCTTGAAGCCCAGGTTCAAGTGTTGAATAAAGAAAATAAAGAATTGCGTGATGTTCTTGGTGAGGAAAAGACCCTGAGAGATTTTGAACCACTTCCAGCTACTGTTATTGGCAGAAACCCTGATCGTTGGCATGAAATGATTATTATCGACAAAGGTAAATTAGCAGGTGTGAAGAAAAATATGGCTGTTGTTACAGCAAGCGGCCTGATTGGAAAAGTAAAAAATGTCACCCAATTCAGTTCAAGCGTACAGCTGTTGAGCTCCATGGATCCGAAAAACCGGATTTCCGCCATCATCCAGGGCGAAACCAAGGTGTATGGACTTGTTGAAGGTTATGATAAAGAGAAAAAATTGCTTATGGTTAAGGCCATCCCTTCAGGAGCGAAAATCGAAAAAGACCAGATTGTCACCACCTCCGGATTAGGCGGGATTTTTCCGGAAGGGTTATTGATTGGAAAGGTCGTTGAAGTGAAGCAGGATCAGTATGGTTTGAATCTGACAGCCCTTGTGAAGCCCGGAGCAGATTTTTATGATATCAAAAATGTGCTCATCACAAAAACAGATATGATACCGGTAGATGCAGCCGAAAAGACAGATGGGAAGGAGGAGGAATCGTGAAAAAATTCCTTCTTCCTCTTTTATTTCTCTTTTTATTTATTTTAGAAAGTCTTTTTGTTCAATATTCACCGGCGGAGATGTTTGGGCGGAACCGAATTATTGCTCCCCATTTTCTATTTGCTGCTCTTTTATTTCTGACCATTTATGTTGGAAAGAAGCAGGGAATTATTTATGGAGCTATTTTTGGACTATTGTTTGATATTGTCTATATCGAAATTATAGGGATCTATTTATTTCTTTATCCATTCGTTTGTTATCTTATTTCAAAAATCATGCATATTATGCAGACTAATTTTTTGATTGCCTTCCTTGTATCGCTTTTTGGCATCGCCTTATTAGAAGTGGGGGTTTACGAAATGGATCATTTAATCCATGTAACCAACCTCGATTTTAAGAGCTTTATCAATTTGCGTTTTTATCCGACCCTAATCTTAAATGCCATCTTTCTTGTCATTGCGGGATATCCTTTTAAGAGACTTTTTGAAAAGCATGCCGAAGCACAAAGATCGGAATGAATTCTAGAAGTCTCTAGTTTTCTTTCTTAAAGAAAACTTGCCGTTAGGCGAAGGCAGAGGCGTAGTTGCACTTATGCCTGATAAGAAAGTAAAACTTTCTTATCGGCTAAAAAAAGGAGAATGGACTGTTCATGTCGAATTTAAGTTTAGATGTCAGTACTTTGATTCGGAATAGGGTTGACGGCAAGCAAGTTTCTTAAGCGAAAAATTGCTTGTTCCAAAATGGCTTTTTTTAATTATGAGGTGAAATTTCTCCATGAAAAAACGGCAAAATGTTACAATAAAAGGTACGAAGGAAGGGCTTGTCCTTCATCTTGATGATATATGTTCATTTGAGGAACTGAAAAAGGAACTTGATCAAAAGCTTTCCGCCAACTCCAGGTCACAGGAGGAGCGCAACTTAATCTCTGTGAAAGTAAATGTCGGTAATCGGTATTTAACCGAAGGGCAGCGGGAAGAACTGAAGAACTTAATTCGCCAAAAGAAAAATTTAGTGGTGGATGAAATTGAATCGGATGTTATTACAAGGGAAGAAGCAGACCGGCTAAAGGCTGAAAACGAGGTCGTAACCGTTTCTAGCATTGTTCGTTCTGGTCAAGTGCTGAAGGTCCCCGGTGATTTACTCTTAATAGGAGATGTGAATCCCGGTGGAAAAGTTGCTGCCGGGGGCAATATCTTTATCATGGGTTCATTAAAAGGAGTGGCGCATGCGGGCTGCTTTGGCAATGAGGATGCAGTCATCGCGGCATCCAGCATGAAACCAACCCAGCTTAAGATTAGTGATGCGATCAATCGTGCGCCGGATCACAGCCAAAACAATGAGAAGCGGGAAATGGAATGCGCATACATAGATGAGAACCGGCAGATCATTGTTGATAGATTACAAGTTTTAATTCAATTACGGCCTAATTTAAACAGGTTCGAAGGGGGACATTAAGGTGGGAGAAGCAATAGTAATTACATCCGGTAAGGGCGGAGTAGGGAAAACCACGACTTCTGCTAATATTGGCACGTCTCTGGCCCTTCAAGGTAAAAAAGTATGCTTAGTAGATACGGACATCGGTCTTCGAAACTTGGATGTCGTTATGGGACTCGAAAATAGAATCATTTATGATCTTGTCGATGTAGTGGAAAAGCGGTGCAAAACCCATCAGGCATTGGTCAAGGACAAACGCTTTGACGGGTTATTATATTTGCTGCCAGCAGCACAAACAGTTGATAAATCAGCCGTTAAGCCAGAACAGATGAAGGATCTAATTAACGAATTAAAGCAAGACTATGATTATATTATTATTGATTGCCCCGCAGGTATTGAACAGGGCTTTCAGAATGCTTTGGCTGGGGCAGATAGGGCGATTATCGTTACAACACCAGAGGTCTCGGCTGTAAGAGACGCTGACCGGATTATCGGCCTGATTGAGAAACAACGAAATATGGAAGCGCCTAAATTAGTAGTCAACCGGATCCGCAATCATATGATGAAGAGCGGCGATATGCTTGATATTGATGAAATCACCCAGCATTTATCGATAGATCTTATTGGTATTGTTGCTGACGATGAAGAGGTGATTAAAGCCTCTAACCATGGGGAACCGATTGCCATGAATCCAAACAGCCGGGCGTCTATTGCCTACCGCAATATTGCACGCAGGATCCTTGGGGAATCTATCCCGCTTCAGCCGCTTGAAGAAGCAAACAAAGGCGTCTTTACAAAAATAAAGAAGTTTTTTGGAGTACGTTAATAGATTTGGCCTGGCCGCGTAAAAGTGGACAGGCTATTTTTATTCAGTCACAATAAAATTTTGGATAAGCTGTGTGTGAAGTCATACTCTGCCATTCTCTTTCATAAACTTGTACAAAACAGCGGGAAAAGGGTTGATGGGTATGGCGCGGTCTACACCGGAAGAAATACGGCGGCGAATCGCCAAGAGGAAAAAAGAGCAGGGATCAACAACCAAAACACCGGATCGCCAAGTGGCTTGGCCTGGTGATGATGAAAAGTACGGTTACAATTTTATTGGCCCAACAGATAACGGCAGTGGGGATGAGGTGCATCCATTATTTAAAAAGGAAGTGTTCTTTTTTAAAATTTTGGCGTCAGTCCTCCTATTTTTAGTGGTTGCCATATTATTTCGCAATCAGGCATCAACTTTTGAGCCAGTAAGGGACTTTGTTTCAAAGCAAATGGACAAGGATTTTCAGTTTGCCACTGTTTCAAACTGGTATGAAGACAAGTTCGGTAAACCATTAGCCTTGCTGCCATTTTCAGAAGACGATCAAGCCGGAAAAAAGGCAGTGGTCAAAGAGGAGAACTTTTCCGTTCCGGCGATGGGGAAAATCCTTGAAAACTTTGAGAAAAATGGTCAGGGTATCATGATTGAAACGACAAAAGGTGCCGCTGTTCAATCGATTGACGATGGGTTCGTAACTTTTGCGGGGATCAAAGACGACTCAGGCAAAACGGTCATTGTCCAGCATAGCGATGGATCGCAAACCTGGTATGGCAATTTAGAGGAAGTTAAGGTCAATAAATATGATCATATTGATAAAAGAACGGTCGTTGGCACGGTTTCCGCATCAACAGGTGAAGATAAGACTAAAGGTAAGTATTACTTTGCAATAAAAAAAGACGATGCATTTATCGATCCGATTCAGGTGATTCGCTTTGAATAGAGCTATTACTTTACTTCGGCATGTTCAGATCCATCCTTTGCTGTGGATTGTGATTGCTTTATCGATTGCTACCGGGTATTTCCTGGAAGTCTCTCTGCTGCTCGCGATTATTTTTATCCATGAAATGGGGCATGCTGCTGCGGCTTCTTTTTTTTCATGGCGAATAAAAAAAATTACTCTTCTTCCGTTTGGCGGAGTGGCTGAAATGGATGAACACGGCAATCGTCCGTTAAAGGAAGAAACGATTGTCGTGCTCGCCGGGCCGCTCCAGCATGTGTGGATGGTCGCGGTCGCGTATGTCTTATTTTCGCTGCAGGTAATCCCCGAGGACTTATATCAATTATTTATCAGCTATAATGTCATGATTTTTATCTTCAACCTTTTTCCCGTTTGGCCGCTGGATGGCGGAAAACTGGTCTTTTTACTGCTATCATTAAAAAGTTCTTTTCCGAGTGCCCATCGTTTGACATTAATGATTTCGTTTTTCAGCCTCTTCTTGTTTTCAATCATCATTTTGCTGGCTGCACCCTCTAATATTAACGTATGGGTTGTGATTGCTTTCTTATTTTTCTCGCTCTATCATGAATGGAAGCAGCGGCGCTTTATCTTTATGAGATTTTTATTAGAGCGCTATTACGGGAAAAAATCTAGTCTTCAGGCATTGAAGCCGATCCAGGCTAATGAACAGGATTTACTCATTCATGTGTTAGAAAAATTTCAACGCGGCTGCAAGCATCCAATTATCGTTGAAGCTGGCGGCAAGGAAACAGGCACATTGGATGAGAACGAGCTCCTGCACGCTTACTTTACGGAAAAGCGGCTAACCGATAAAATCAGCGACCTTCTCTTTTTATATTAAAGGCTGTGTTAAAGGTCATTGTTGATTTTTTTAAACTGTTGATTGGAGCGAAGCGACGAGGAGGCTCCCCGTCACGCCCGCGGAAAGCGAAGTGCCTGGAGCGGAAATCAACAGCCAAGTTTAACACAGCCGTAAAAAAGGGTATAATACATGTATATATGAAAAGCGAGGACGCTAGGTTTGGAAACTTTAATTATCAATTACAATGCACGAGAGAAGCGATTTGCTTATTTGAGAAATAATCGCATAGAACAGATTGTATTTGACCGACCAGAACATCGCTCTCTGGTCGGTAATATTTATTTTGGGACGGTGACAAAGGTATTACCGGGGATGAATGCTGTTTTTATCGACATAGGTGAAGAAAAAAACGCCTATTTGCACCGTGACAGCCTCCCATCATACGTACTTGCTTCCGAAAAACATAAAAATGTTACTTCCTTCGTTCACCAAGGAGAAAAAATGTTCGTTCAGGTGGACAAGGATGCCACCGGCACGAAGGGGCCAAAAGTAACAGGAATTATTGAAATGGAAGGAAATCAGCTTATTTACATGCCTAAAGGGCGGTATGTAGCAGTTTCAAAAAAAATTGCTAATGAATCCAGACAAGCTGCACTTCGGCGCCTCGGCAGCCGCCTCACAACGGAGGAAGAGGGGATTATTTTTCGCACCTCTATCATCTCTTCTACAGACGAAGAAATCCAAGAAGAGCTGCAAACATTAAGACAACAATACCAAGAACTCGTCCAGACAACCCCGAAGAAGCCGGGACTGGTTTTTCAAAAAGATACTTTTATCGAAATGATCCTGGCCCAAATAAAAAAAATGAAAGCAGGAGAAGTGATTGTCGATGATGTAGCCATCAAAAAGATGCTTGAGCAGTACAACGCCAACCTGACGTACACCTATTACAACGGGAAAGAAAACATTTTTTCAGCAAATCAGGTGGAGCATGAAATTGATAAGGCCCTAAAACGGATTGTCTGGCTCGATCACGGTGCCTATCTCATTTTTGATCAAACAGAAGCCTTGACGATTATTGATGTAAATACAGGGAAATTTTCCGGTAAGTCCGATTATCTGGATACCGTTCTCAAAACCAATCAACTAGCTGCAAAGGAAATTATCAGACAGCTAAAACTCCGTGATATCGGCGGGATTGTCCTGATTGACTTTATTGATATGAAGCGCGAGCAGGACAAGCTGGCTATTCTTGATACTGTCGAAACTGAATTAACCAGAGATGAAAAAAGAACAAAAATCATCGGCTTCACACCGCTCGGAATTCTGCAGCTGACTAGAAAAAGGACTAAAGTTACCATCTCGGAGGCACTACAAGTAAAATGTTCTGTCTGCGATGGCACGGGACGGATCCTTAGCACCGAAACCACTGCATTCAGACTTGAGCGAGAGCTTCTAGAGCACCGTCATGCTGATTTTGAAGCCATTCTTATTGAGACAACCGAAGAGGTAAAAGCAACCCTTCTAGGCGAAAATGAGGTCCATAGACAGGCATTAGAAGAATTGCTTCATTTAAAACTATACTTTTTAATCCAGCAAGCACCCAAGCCGTATTACATCATAAAACAATTTGGCGATGAACGGGATATCTCCCTAAAAGCTATTGACACTTTTCATTAAATTATGTTAGTATTCTAATGTTATGTTTGTAGCACCCGTGCTACAACCGCACAGAACAGGTAATAAGATTTCTGCAAAATTTGCGGGGACGCCTGGGGATGGCGAGTCTGAGTTTATAAGGAGGTGCAGTTCATGTACGCAATTATCGAAACTGGCGGTAAACAACTTAAAGTCGAAGAAGGCCAAGCAATCTACATTGAAAAATTAGATGTTGAAGCTGGTGAATCAGTTACTTTTGACAAGGTTCTTTTCGTTGGCGGTGAAACTGTAAAAGTTGGAAGCCCTGTTGTTGCAGGCGCTACTGTTACAGCTAAAGTTGAAAAACAAGGCCGTGCGAAGAAAATCGTTGTTTTCAAGTACAAAGCGAAGAAAAACAACCGTAAGAAACAAGGTCATCGTCAACCTTACACAAAAGTAGTCATCGAAAAAATCAACGCGTAAGGTGTTGGAAAATAGATGATTGGAATTACGATTTATCGTACTGACTCCGGAATGATTCATTCATTTACAATGAGCGGGCATGCCCAGTTTGCTAAGCATGGCAAGGATATTGTTTGTGCGGGAGCTTCGGCAGTTTCTTTCGGAACAGTTAATGCGATTGAGGTCTTAATCGGCGTTAAAGCAGAGGTTGTTCAAGGTAATGGCGGATTCCTCGAGTGTGTGTTTCCTGAAAATCTTTCAGATGCCGCTAGGGAAAAAGTACAATTACTACTGGAAGCAATGATCGTTTCATTGCAGGGAATTGAAGCAGAGTACGGAAAGCACATAAAGATTACCTTCAAAAAGTGGGAGGTGGAATAAATGTTAAGATTAGATCTTCAGTTTTTTGCTTCTAAAAAGGGAGTAGGTTCTACAAAGAACGGACGTGACTCCATCGCAAAGCGCCTTGGTGCGAAGCGTGCAGACGGTCAGTTTGTAACTGGTGGTTCAATCCTTTACCGTCAACGCGGTACAAAGATTTATCCAGGTGAAAACGTAGGCCGCGGCGGAGATGACACTCTTTTTGCAAAGATCGACGGCGTTGTAAAATTCGAACGTTTAGGTCGTGACCGTAAAAAAGTGAGCGTATATCCAGCAGCTCAAGAAGCTTAATTGTCATTCATGAAAACTCTAACCTGTTTGGTTAGAGTTTTCTTTTTGCTAACGAAAGTACATCTTCCAACTAAACTAAACACTTCAGGAAACCTACTTCGTAAAAGCTTCTTTTCTCCTCGAATATAAAAATGCTTACTCATGTTTGTTTTTTTGATATACTATCAGAAACAGGATCCAACAATTAATGTGGGAGTGTACGTATGGGGAAAGAATGGGATATCGTCGAAGTGCTGCGGCACTCACGACATGATTGGTTAAATAAACTCCAGCTAATAAAGGGGAACTTGGATTTAAATCGCATCGACCGGGCAAAAGCAGTCATTGATGAAATTGTCATTGAAACGCAGCATGAAACAAAGCTTTCTAATTTACAGATGCCATTGTTAGCTGCTTTGTTATTAAAATCCAATTGGGAGAATCCTTCTTTTAAATTGGAATATGAGGTACTTCACGATTCAGAATCAATAAAAGTTGATGACGCTGGCATGACAAATTGGACAAATTCCTTTTTTTTATGTTTAAATCAGTCAATAGAGCAATTTCAAGAAAATCATTTATCGATTACAATTGAACCGCAATCAAATGGTGTTCGTTTCTTTTTTGATTTTAGCGGGATAATAATAAAACGGGAACTCATTGAACAATTCCTTACCGACCCAACTGTGAATGTAGTGGTCAAGGAATTTACTGAAAATGAACTTGCACTTGAAGTTTTTATGCCAAGATGAAACCTTTTATGGTTTGATATGAATACATGTGCAAAACTGGAGGAATTAAATGTTTGTCGATCAGGTCAAAATTTATGTAAAAGGCGGAGACGGCGGTAACGGGATGGTCGCGTTTCGCCGAGAAAAATATGTTCCGAATGGCGGCCCTGCCGGCGGTGACGGCGGGAAGGGAGCCAGTGTCGTTTTTGAGGTGAACGAAGGACTAAGGACGTTAATGGATTTCCGTTATAAGCGCCATTTTAAAGCAGATCGTGGTGAGCATGGCATGTCCAAGGGCCAGCATGGCAGAGGCTCTAAGGATATGATTGTCAAGGTGCCGCCTGGAACGGTTGTTATGGATGCGGAAACGAATGAGGTTATTGCCGATTTAGTTGAGCACGGGCAGCAGGCTGTTATTGCCAAAGGCGGCCGCGGCGGCCGGGGAAATACGCGCTTTGCCACACCGTCAAATCCGGCACCGGAAATCGCTGAGAATGGCGAGCCAGGTCAAGAGCGCGATGTAGTTCTTGAATTAAAACTGTTAGCTGATGTTGGACTTGTCGGTTTCCCTAGCGTAGGAAAATCTACATTATTATCGGTTGTATCCGCTGCAAAGCCAAAAATTGCGGAATACCATTTTACCACGATTGTTCCGAATCTTGGGATGGTGGAAACAGAAGACGGCAGAAGCTTTGTCATGGCCGATTTGCCGGGACTAATTGAAGGGGCTAGTGAAGGTGTCGGCCTGGGTCATCAATTTTTACGGCATATTGAACGGACAAGGGTAATCGTCCATGTAATTGATATGGCAGCGACTGAAGGCAGGGACCCATATGAAGATTATTTGACGATTAATCGTGAATTAAAAGAGTATAATCTTCGTTTGACCGAGCGCCCGCAAGTCATTGTCGCTAATAAAATGGATATGCCGGAAGCAGAAGAAAATCTGAAAAAGTTTAAAGAGCAGCTTGAAGAGGATTATCCAATCTTCCCTATTTCCGCTGTTTCTCGTAAAGGGCTGCGAGAGTTATTATTCGCTGTAGCTGATAAGTTAGAGGAAACACCGGAGTTCCCGCTTGAGCATGAAGAAGAAGAATCAAGTGTTAATCGTGTATTATATAAACATGAGGCAGATCCTGAAAACTTCACGATCACAAGAGACCCGGATGGCTCATTTGTCCTTTCAGGTGAAAAACTCGAAAGATTATTTAAAATGACAGACTTTTCCCGTGAAGAATCTGTTCGCCGTTTCTCCCGCCAGTTACGTGGACTTGGTGTCGATGATGCTTTGAGACAGCGCGGGGCAAAAGACGGGGATATCGTGAAATTGTTGGAATTCGAATTTGAGTTTATAGAGTAGATAGTTTTTTTTGTAAGAGAACGAGGTAGAGGGATATGGCTAATTTTGATAAAAAATATTATTTGGTCCGTGAGGATGTTTTGCCCGAAGCGATGAAAAAAACAATCGATGTGAAGGACATGCTTGAAAGAGGCAAGGCAGAATCGATTGCAGATGCTGTTCAAAAGGTTGATTTGAGCAGAAGTGCCTATTATAAATACAGGGACACAGTCTTTCCTTTTTCGACCATTCAGAAGGAGAAAATTATTTCACTCTTCTTTCACTTGGAAGATCGCTCCGGGACATTGTCAAAATTGTTAAGTGTCGTTGCTGCATCTGGCTGTAACGTCTTAACGATACACCAAACCATCCCGCTGCAAGGCAGGGCAAATGTAACATTATCATTGCATACATCGAGTATGACAACAGAGCTCGATGATTTACTCGCAAACTTACGAAAATTAGAATTTGTCGAGAAGGTTGACGTGCTGGGTACGGGTGCATAGCGGACTTTTTGTCTGCTGGGCCGTGCTCAGCTTTCTTTTTAAAAGAATAAGACGAAAAATTTTGAAAAAGAAGTTTTAGTGCTGAACAAGCGCTTGCTCATTTATACAAGGAGTGGGGAAACAATGAAAGTAGGCTTTTTAGGACCAAAAGCAACATTTACAGAAATGGCAGTGAAAAATATTTTTCAGGGATACGAACTTGAGCCGTATCGCACCATCCCTGAAAGTATGGATGCCCTTGTCGCTAAAAAAGTAGATTTGGCCGTGGTTCCGGTTGAGAATGCCCTAGAAGGCTCAGTAAATATTACCCTGGATTATTTGACCCATGTTGTTCAAATTCCAATTGTGGGTGAGATAACACTGCCAATTAAACAGCATTTGATGGTTCATCCTGCAAATAAGGAAACATGGCGGAAGGCGGGCGTGGTATACAGCCATTCACATGCCATTGCCCAATGCCATAAGTTCCTCCATACCCATTTTAGCGGCGTGCCCATCGAGAGTGTGACCTCTACTGCGGCAGCAGCAAAGCTGGTAATGGAGCAGCCCGAATTGAAGTCAGCTGCGATTGCCAATGAATTAGCAGCAAAGGAGTACGGTTTGGCCATCGTCCAGAAAAATATTCATGATTTTGATTATAATCATACAAGCTTTTTCGTTCTATCAGAACAGAACTTGGATTTTGAGTCGATAAGCGGTTCATCTCATTACAAAACCACGCTTATGGTTACCCTGCCGTCGGATCAGGCCGGAGCCCTCCATCAGGTGTTATCTGCCTTTGCCTGGAGAAAGTTAAACATGTCAAAAATCGAATCCAGGCCGATGAAAACAGGGATTGGCAATTATTTTTTCATTATTGATATTGAAATGAAGCTTGATGAAGTATTGATTCCCGGAGCAATTGCGGAACTTGAAGCATTAGGCTGCGGTGTAAAGGTTTTAGGAAGTTACCCTTCTATCATAGTAGAGCTTGATTAAAAAAAGACCCGGTTCTCCGGGTCTTTTCATGATTCTAATAATATTCCTTCCGCCTTCAAGGCGGCTTCAGCTTTATCAAGCTGCTTTTCATTGGAGGCTGAAATGGTGTGCAGATGGAAGCCGCCGGTTAACTCAGATAATAATGAGGCCTTGGTCGTTTGCAGTCTCTTTAAGAATTGCTTTACTTCCTGGCGGTTAGAAACCATTATCGATGCAGTTAAATCGCCGTACACCGCATGTTCAATTTTTACATCTTTCACTAACACACCGTGATCTACCAATAAATTTAGTTCCATTTCGGTATCTTGTGGGGTGTGCCTGCAGGCAACAGTTCTTTCAAAAACAGGCAGGCTGGAGTTCTGTTTTAAATAGATATACCCTTGGCTAGTGGCAATAATCGGTTCATTTTTTGCCTTTAAAAGCGTAATATCCCCGACAATTACTTGTCTGCTGACATTGGTTTGCTCAGCTAATTCGCTGCCGGTAATAGGGAGACTGCTATCTTTTAACAATTGTAAAATAAACTTTCTCCTATCTTCCCCAAGAATCTTTTTCTGTTCCATATGTAAAAAACGCTCCTCACAGTAGGCATAATAGCCAATTTTACCATACTGACGTGAAAAATAAAACTTTCCCCCAGCTCCATCCAGAAGGTAATTTCCGTTATGACAAACATATTCTTCATAAAAATAGCATAAGTTTTTCTGAAGAATGTTAGCACTTTGCCCATTATCACATACACTATATGGACTTATGCCATAGGAGGGAAATCAGAGTGAAGATCCATATCGTACAGAAAGGGGATACTCTTTGGAAGATCGCCAAGAAGTACGGCGTGAATTTTGAAGAGCTGAAAAAGATGAATTCACAGCTCAGCAACCCTGATATGATTATGCCCGGTATGAAAATAAAAGTCCCAACCACTGGTGGAAATATAAAAAAAGAAGCACCAATGGGGGCACATAAACCGGAAAAAACAATCAATTTAGGAACAAAGAAAGAAATGCCGATTGCTGAGCATCCGTTTGCCAAAGAGAAGCCTATACCAGCACCAATCAAGGAAATGCCAATCAAGGAAGTACCAATTAAGGAAGTACCAATTAAGGAAGTACCAATTAAGGAAGTACCTAAAAAAGAAGTGCCAATTGCCAAAGAACAGCCAATCATCAAAGAAGCGCCAAAAGTACCCTACACTCCTAAAATGCCTCTACAAGTAGTCCCGGAAATTGATATTAACAATTATTATATGTCAAACATGTCCAACATGACTGTACAGCCAAATCTGCCGCCGAAACCAGCAAATATTCTTCCTGAAGTAAAGGAAGTTCCGAAGAAGGAAATTCCTGTTCCGGTACAAGAAGCTCCAATTGAAGTGCCAATGCAAGAATATTGTGTCCCTTGCACACCTGTCATGCCAGGGCCGGGCTTTTGTCCGCCGTTTGGGGGAGGATTTCCGCCGCCAATGATGCCAATGCCGTATCCACAAGTCCAAGGAATGGCAATGGCGCCGCCCCAGGGAATGATTCATGGGATTCCAGGCGCTGCACCAGCTGTGGCCGGTGCCTCAGTCATGCCAGGGCAATTTTACCATGATGAATCGTCATCCTTTATGCCGCAAATGCCTGTAGTGAACCCGGCATACAATCCAGGGGGGGTGATGGGTGCCCAAAACCCAGGGTATCCGCCGCAGATGATGGATCCGGCCGCATATGGTCAAATGCCAGGAGGCTACGGAGAAATGCCAGCGGGATATGGTCAAGTGCCAATGGGCTACGGAGAAATGCCAGCAGGATCCGGTCAAATGCCAGCAGGTTATGGTCAAGTGCCAATGGGCTACGGAGAAATGCCAACAGGATCCGGTCAGATGCCAGCGGGTTACGGCCAAATGCCGACGGGCTATGGAGAAATGCCAGGCGGCTATGGCCAAATGCCAATGGGCTATGGAGAAATGCCAGCGGGTTATCCAACAGGGTATCAAACAGGTGCCCCTGCAGGATACCCGCTGACAGGTCCGGCAACCGGTGGCTTTCCAGCACAAAATCCGGGAGAATTCGCACAAACTGCACAAGTAATGCCTGGATCGATGTATGGAGCTCCGGGAATGGCAAGTCCTTACGGTATGGAACCGTCGGGTCAAATGCCTTACGGATATCCACAAATGGGCGGTCCAGTACCGCAAGTTATGGGTGTCCATGGTTTTGAATCATCAGACATGGCTGCACCTGCTTTAGGCAGTCAAATGCCATTTATGCAAGGGTATCCATCCCAGGGGCTGCCTGTAGGAACAGGTGGCATGGAAGATTGCGGCTGTGGACCTGCACCTGTAATGGGGACCATGCAGCCGGCAGCAGCTGCTCCGAATGCTTTGCCGACAAACTTTGTCCCGCCGACACCGCCAATTTACAGTGCACCCTATACGGGACCTGTCAATGTTGCCCAGCCGCCATATATGAATCCTTATGGAATGGGCCCCGTTGGAACAAATCCGTACGGTATGCCAGGGTACCGAGATGAAAGCAATTAATACGTCAATAAACAATACAGGGGACGATGATAATTTTGATCGTCTCCTCTCTTATTTTCAGTCGCAATTTTTCGAAAAAATTATTCAGTTTGTACCGATTCGAAAATCTGTCTTTTTAGTAAAAACCGATAAACATACTTACATTTTAAAAGGGTATAATACAAACAGCAGACTTAGGCTACAAGAAGCCTTTACAGCGACACTTAGAAAAGAAGGCTTTCATAAAACGTATTTATTTCTAGTGCCCCCCGCGAAAGAACAGCTTTTTATTGATGGGAAATATTTTGGATGTATCGAGTATATTAACCCAAATAAAACGGCTTTCACCTATCAAACACAAAAAAATAGGCTAGAAGGGATTGAACTTCTAGAACAATTTCACCAGACTACAGCGGCGTTTGAGAGCCGCTATCGGAGAATAATCCCGAAAGGTCACTTGCTGGAAAAATGGACGGAGAGGCTCCAGCTTTTTTTAAATAATTTTTCCTTTCTAAAATATTTTATGAATGACCCATTTCTCTCAGAAATAGCAGCATGGGGCAATTGGGCGCTAATTGGAATGGAAAAGCATCGCAGCTATTTTCAAAAGGAGCCTTATGTCATCCTTCATGGGGATGTCGCTCATCATAATTTTATACGCGATAAGAACGGAAGGTTACATCTCATTGATTTTGATTTAATCAGTGTCGGCCCGCCAGCACTGGATTATTTACAATATGCCAATCGGATTCTGCCCTATATCGATTGGTCATTTGATAAGCTTGGAAGTTTCCCGCAATTACAAAAATACCTGCGTGATGAGGCCTTTTTATACGCATTAGCTTATCCTGCCGATATTTTTCGTGAATGGAACCGCTTGATTCGTGAGAAATTGTATACTGATCCTGTAAAACTCAGGCAGGTGATGGATTTATCCATCAGCCAATTTTACACAAGGAAAAAATTCGTTGACCGTTTACAGGAAATAGTGAAATGATTTTTGGATAACTTTTTGCTCATGGCAGGTTGGTCATTTGTTCCAAAGAAGTCTGGCGAATGAAATCCCCTTGAAAACAGCACCCTATTAATGAGCATGTCAATATGCTCAGACAAGTTTCGAGGGGGTTTTTCGCTTGAACAAGAAACAGTGGATGATTCCTCTTTCCGCCTTCTTACTGATAGGTGCGGCGGGATGTGCAAGTGATCAAAATCGTGCAGGTGTGAATGAAAATAATCCTGTTCGGCCGATAGGATATTATTCCAATGAAAACCACCCAAATAATACTAACACGTTAGTAAGGGATAACGATGGTGCTATAACTGATATGATGGACCACACTTTAGGGGAAGAAGATCTTGCGGTTAACGAGCAAAAAAGAAGACAGCTGCAAACAAAAGATGAAAATGGACATCCGAAAAATCCAACAACCCCGTTAGCCAAAAAAGATCGAAACTTTTTCCAGCGTGATAATCGTTTTAGTACAAGCGATATGAATTATCACGGTCATTTAAGTACTAATATGGGAAACACCGGGGTTGCAACAAATCCGGACTTCCAGGATA
The DNA here is from genome assembly GCF_005154805.1 of Bacillus sp. S3. Taxonomy (GTDB): domain Bacteria; phylum Bacillota; class Bacilli; order Bacillales; family Cytobacillaceae; genus Neobacillus. Next base: position 3,640,054 of record NZ_CP039727.1, on the reverse strand, counting down.
ATTTCTCCAATAAAATTAGAAACAAAGTAGCCGCGATCGATAATGTTCGGGATGTAAGGTCTGTAGCGTATGGAAATACAGTTATTGTATCGGTAAAGTTACATGACAACGATAAAACAGCAGCTACAAAAAGAGCAATTAAAAATGCGGTGAAACCATACACGATGGGGCGTCCGGTAACTGTCATTACCGATGAGGGAACACTTGGACGCGACCGCAACATTCATAATGATATTCAGCGCAACAAGGGTGGAAGATAGTTATCAAAGGGATGAAGCACATAAGCTTTGTCCCTTTTTAAATTCATTTTCTAAAAAGGATATTAAAGGCAAAAAAAGGCTAAACTAGGACTGAAGAGATTGTTCAATTTTTAACTAATAAGAGGTGAGGAACATGAGGGTCAATGGGATAGCAAGATATCGGGTTGCGTTTGCCGCAGTTACTGTTATTCTCTTCATGTTTATTTGTAGTGTTCCTAGGATGGTACCGACCGGCTTTGCTGCACAACCGGATCATCATCAAACACAGCCAGATCAGCAGCCGCTAAACATTACGGTTATTTTAGAAAGAATCTATCTTGATGGGGAAATAAGTCAGGAGGTTGTAAATGAAACATGCTGGTCAATGGAAAATTTTTGGGCAAAATATGACCAGTGGCAGCTAACCGACATTGATGATTCGTCGTATGTATTTCGAAAACAAGTGGATGATATATCACCGCTATTAAAAGCTAATGGATTTTTTGGTGTTACTGAGGAAGGAATATTGACCATTTTTAATGGTAGACCAGGTCAGTCACGAATCATTCAATCATTTTTTCAAATAGATATTAAGAAGCTTGAGAGTAAAATACAAGAAGAGTTGTATCAAGGGATTCCGATAAAATCGAAGGACCATTATGTAGAGGTTCTAGAGACGTTTAAGCCTTATTCCGTAAAAGAAGAATAGAAACATTGCCAAGACAGACTGATTAAACCAAATCAGCCTGTTTTTTTTGATTTTTTAGACAATATGATTTTCTTCAACTCCTATCTATAGTTATGTTAAAATGTAAGACAGCATGAATTCACTTCAGTGAGTTCAACTAGGGAGAGAATAGGATTGTATGAATTTATAAAAGGAACCGTCAATTTTGTCGGACCGGAATATATTGTCATAGAAAATAATGGAATTGGCTACCAAATTGCAACACCTAATCCGTTTATTTATGCCATAAAAATGGAAACAATGATAACGGTCTATACCTTTCATTACGTACGCGAAGATATTATGGCCCTTTATGGTTTTGAAACAAGAGAAGAGAAAAAACTATTTACAAAACTATTAAATGTATCGGGCATCGGTCCAAAAGGGGCCCTTGCGATCCTTGCTTCTGGTGAGGTACAGCAGGTGGTTACGGCGATTGAAAATGAGGATGAAAGTTTCCTTATTAAATTTCCGGGAGTCGGGAAAAAAACAGCCCGGCAAATGATACTTGACTTAAAGGGAAAATTGCAGGATATTGTCCCAGATTACTTCCCGAACCTGTTCAATGCCGATCAATTTCCACCGCAAACACAAGCAAGTGATTTGGCTTTTGACGAGGCCATTCTTGCCCTGAAAGCCCTTGGCTATTCAGAAAAAGAAATTAAAAAGATTTCACCTGAGCTAAGAAAAGAACAGCTGACAACCGATCAATACATTAAGAATGCACTAAAGCGGCTTTTAAAATAGGTGGTGAAGTTTCATGGAAGAGCGGATCATTTCAAGTGAAGTAAACGAAAGCGAAATTAGTATGGAACAAAGCCTTCGGCCACAGACATTAAAGCAATATATTGGCCAGACTCAAGTGAAGGAAAACCTTGATATTTTCATTAAGGCCGCAAAGCTTCGAAAGGAAACCTTAGATCACGTGCTCCTTTACGGACCACCTGGATTAGGGAAAACGACCCTTGCTATCATTATCGCCAATGAAATGGACGTCAATATTCGGACGACTTCAGGTCCGGCAATTGAAAGGCCAGGCGATTTAGCCGCCATACTAACCGCACTTGAGCCCGGAGACGTACTTTTTATTGATGAAATCCACAGGCTCCCGAGGACGATTGAAGAGGTGCTGTACCCGGCGATGGAAGATTTTTGCCTTGATATCGTCATTGGCAAAGGTCCAAGTGCCAGGTCAGTCCGCCTTGACCTTCCTCCATTTACACTTGTGGGTGCCACCACAAGAGCTGGATCTTTATCAGCTCCATTACGGGATCGATTTGGTGTTTTAAGCCGGCTCGAGTATTATAAAGAGAATCAGCTGAAAAATATTGTCATACGAACAGCGGAGTTGTTTGATACGGAAATTGACGAACCATCAGCAGCTGAAATTGCCAGGAGAGCAAGGGGAACCCCTAGAATCGCGAATCGACTTCTCCGCAGGGTAAGAGATTTTGCACAAGTAAAGGGAAATGGTACAATTAACCTTGCTCTTGCAAGAGAAGCCCTTGAACTGCTGCAGGTCGACAGTTTGGGACTTGATCATATCGATCATAAATTATTAAAAGGAATTATTGAGAAATTTCGCGGTGGACCCGTAGGCTTAGATACGATTGCCGCGTCGATTGGTGAAGAGGCGGAAACGATTGAAGATGTCTATGAACCGTATTTATTGCAAATCGGTTTCCTCCAAAGAACACCACGAGGCAGGGTCGTAACAGCGGCTGTCTACCAGCATTTTGGCATGGAGATACCCGCCACGTGAATAAATTAAGATTTTAATACAGATTAGGATGTCATATTATGAAAGTAGATTTGTTTGATTTTCATTTGCCAGAAGAATTAATTGCGCAAGTCCCGTTAAAAACAAGAACTGACAGCCGATTAATGGTGTTAGATAAACAAACGGGCAATATAAAGCATGAAATATTTAAAGATATTACCAAGTATTTGCGTGCAGGGGATTGCCTTGTCTTAAATGATACAAAGGTATTGCCCGCACGCCTTTTTGGTGTGAAAAACGATACAGGTGCCAAAATCGAGGTTCTTCTGTTAAAACAGCTGGAAGGCGACAAATGGGAAACACTTGTGAAACCGGCAAAACGGGTTAAAGAAGGGACCCAAATTGAATTTGGCGACGGTCTTCTTACTGCGGTTTGTACCGGAACATCAGACCATGGCGGCAGAGTATTGGATTTTCATTATAATGGCATATTTTATGAGGTGCTTGACCAACTAGGGGAAATGCCATTGCCACCTTACATAAAAGAGCAGCTGGATGACCGGGATCGCTATCAGACTGTTTATGCCCGCGAACCTGGATCTGCTGCAGCCCCTACAGCAGGGCTTCATTTTACGGAACCGTTATTGGAAGAAATAAGAGGAATGGGCGTCCATATTGCCTTTATCACACTCCATGTCGGGCTTGGCACGTTCCGGCCGGTAAGTGTCGATGATGTGCTGGAGCATGATATGCACTCCGAGTTTTATACCGTTACGGAAGAAACGGCCAACCTCTTGAATGAAGTTAGAGGTAAGGGCGGTCGAATCATTACTGTTGGAACCACTTCAACGAGAACACTAGAGACCATTGCCTCCCAGAATGATGGGCAGTTCACCGTGGGCAGCGGCTGGACAAGTATTTTTATCTATCCGGGATATGAATTTAAAGCGATCGATGGCATGATTACTAATTTCCATTTGCCAAAATCAACTTTAATCATGCTTGTCAGTGCCTTGGCTGGAAGAGAACCTATTTTACATGCCTATAATACAGCTGTAGCGGAGCACTATCGCTTCTTTAGCTTTGGCGATGCGATGTTGATCATTTAGGCTGTGGAAATGCAATAAAGGTTTACATATGGAAGGAGACAACAATTTGACTGCGATTCGCTATGAATTAATTAAAACATGTAAGCAGACCGGGGCAAGGCTTGGCAGGGTCCATACCCCGCACGGATCTTTTGATACACCTGCCTTCATGCCGGTTGGAACACTGGCAACCGTGAAAACGATGTCGCCGGAAGATTTAAAAGAAATGGGTGCCGGGATTATTTTAAGCAATACGTATCATTTGTGGCTTCGCCCGGGGCATGAGATCATTAAAGAAGCAGGCGGACTTCATAAATTTATGAACTGGGATCGAGCGATTTTAACCGATTCCGGAGGCTTCCAGGTTTTCAGTCTAAGTGAATTTCGGAAAATTGAAGAGGAAGGGGTTCATTTCCGTAATCATATGAGTGGTGAAAAATTATTTTTATCCCCGGAAAAGGCGATGGAGATTCAGAATGCCCTTGGTTCTGATATTATGATGGCCTTTGATGAATGTCCTCCGTATCCGGCTACTTTTGAATATATGAAGAAATCAGTCGAACGGACATCAAGATGGGCTGAGCGCTGCCTGAACGCGCACCAGCGTCCGGAAGACCAGGGCCTTTTCGGAATTGTCCAGGGGGGAGAATATGAGGAACTCCGTAAACAAAGTGCAAAAGACTTAACATCTCTGGATTTCCCTGGATATGCTGTAGGTGGATTATCGGTTGGCGAACCAAAAGACGTGATGAATCGAGTGCTGGAATTCACGACACCGCTATTGCCGACCAATAAACCCCGCTACCTTATGGGGGTAGGCTCGCCGGATTCGTTAATTGACGGCTCGATTCGCGGAATTGACATGTTTGACTGTGTGCTGCCAACGCGAATAGCCCGTAATGGTACGTTAATGACAAGCAGTGGACGCCTCGTAGTAAAGAACGCACAATATGCAAGAGATTTTGGTCCGCTTGATCCAGAGTGCGACTGCTATACATGCCGAAATTATAGCCGTGCCTATATTCGTCACTTAATTAAATGTGATGAGACCTTTGGAATTCGATTAACGTCTTACCATAATCTCTATTTTCTGTTAAGATTAATGGAGAAAGTCAGACAAGCCATTATGGAAGACCGGCTTGGTGATTTCCGTGAAGAGTTTTTTGAACGTTATGGTTTTAATAAACCGAACGCGAAAAATTTCTAATAGATAATTTTTGAAAGGAGGGAAAAGAAAATGTCTGGAGGACTTGGTACAATCGTTCCATTGATTTTAATGTTTGTGTTATTTTATTTCCTATTAATTCGCCCGCAGCAAAAACGCCAAAAAGCGGTTTCGCAAATGCAAAACGAATTGAAAAAGGGGGATAAAATCGTAACCATTGGCGGATTACACGGTTTTATCGACTCAATCGATGAAAATAAAGTTGTGATTAAATGTGGAGATGGAAGCCGTCTTACATATGACCGCAACGCCATTCGTGAAGTCACTGAAGCTGGCGCAGGTGAAGGCGTAAGCCTTTCAAAATAGTGGAGAAAAGGAAGCCGTAGAAATCCGGCTTCCTTTTTCTATACTGATCTCCGCGAGTTATTCGTCGCAATATTAACCCCTAAAATTCCACCCATCATAGCAATTAATGTATAGCAGGTATGATAGATTACTTGCTCTGCGTCAAACAAACGATCATAGCCAAGGTATTGAAACAAAAATACAACAACTGAATAAATGAGCCCCGTTATTCCGCCGATAAGCCAGCCTTTTTCTTTTCGCATCCCCCCGGAAAGAAAGCCGCCGCCAAATAGCGCAATGAATGATAATGCCGTAATAACATATTGAAGCGATCCTTCCCGGGCAGAAGTAAACCTAAGGATAAAGGCAAAAATAAGACTGGATATTACGGCAAAAGCAAAAATGAAAATTAAACCGTACAAAATAGATGTACCAAAGCTTTTCGATTCGATTTGAACTCTCCCCCTTCACAGCATCAGGCCGATTCTGTATTTTTACATTTTTCTGTTGGACCGGCCATAAATACAAGTTTCTTTCCTAGTACAAGCGTATTCATCAAGGGGTAAAAGTAGAATAACTATTTCAGTCCTTTTTACTGGTTCTAGGGATAATGGGATTTAATTCCTCTAATTATTTGAAGTAGATAAGAAATAATAAGATTGAATGCTAAAAAAGGGGCGACAGTTGTGGAAAATTACATAACGATTGTAGTTCGAACCATAATATTTTATGTACTTATTCTCGTTATTTTCCGCCTGATGGGAAAAAGGGAAATTGGGGAACTAAGCATCCTTGATCTTGTCGTTTTTATTATGATTGGAGAACTTGCAGTCGTTGCCATTGAAAAACCTGATGTCCATATATTTTATGCCATTTTACCAATGGTGCTATTAATGCTCATCCAGATCTCACTTGCATTCCTTTCGCTAAAGAGTAAAAAATTCCGGGACATGGTGGATGGACAGCCAAGTATTATTATTAATCGAGGGAAAATTGATGAGCAGGCGATGCGGAAACAACGTTACAATTTTGATGATTTAATGACCCAGCTAAGAGAGAAGGATATTCGCAGTATTGCTGATGTGGAGTTTGCCATATTAGAATCCTCCGGCAGCCTGTCTGTTATTGAAAAACTAAAGAGTAATAAACAAAAAAGCAAGCAAGGAGATATCACCATCCCGTTAATTTTAGATGGTGATATTGAGGAAGAAAATTTGAAGAAAATTAATAAAACCAATCTATGGCTTCGTCAGGAATTAAAGAAAAAGGGGTATCGGGATGTAAAGAGAATTTCCTTTTGCAGCTATGAAAATGGAAAGTTTTTTATTGATTTGCAAGATGAATAAAAACAAGGCATGCTAATGATCCGGCATGTCTTGTTTTTGTAAACTAAAATGAAAATAGGTTTCCAATCCACGGAATTCGAGTTAGCTCCTCCTTTTTTATTAAGCGAAATAAAACGACCATGAGAAAATAGGAAACGGCCATAGCTGATGCTGCAGTTAATACTCTAATGACCAGATGTCCATTGATCAGGATATTTTCGAAAATCCAATAACCTAACCAGCCTGAAACTCCCATCACTAGAAATCCTTTCAAATAGTCGCGAATATATATCGAAAAAGAAACTTTTTTCAAAACCGTTGCAAAGTGGAGGATTGTAACAAGTACAAAGCCGACGACAATACCGAGAGCTACCCCAGTAATTCCAAAAGAAGGCTGGCTAGCGAGTAAAAAAATGACAGCAGTTTTGACCACAGCACCAATAAGACTATTAATCATTGCTGCTCTAGCAAGATTTAGTGCTTGTAAAACAGCCTGCAGCGGCTGTTGATAATAATAAAACAAAAAGAATGGGGCCATGATACGGATAAAATAAGCGCCCTTCGTTGAGCCGTACATGAGCTGCATGAGCGGGTCCGCCAAAACAAAAAGTAAAATAACAGCCAGTCCGCCCGTTATAAAAACGAATCGCAATGCTTGTTGCAGGCGGTATTCAATCAATTTATAATTGTTGTTTGTGTTTGCCTCACTGATGGCAGGGACAAGCGATGTGGATAATGAAAAGGTTACAAAGGATGGCAGCATTAACAGCGGCATTGCATAGCCGGTTAGAGCACCGTATTGCTTTGTTGCTTCGACGGCAATGACCCCGGCAATGGCCAGACTGTGGGCAACAACAATTGGTTCAAAAAACCAGGCAACCGAACCAATCATTCTGCTCCCCATTGTTGGCAGAGCGATTTCCATTAATTCTTTGAAGGTCCGCTTCCCTTTATGAACAAATTGAAAGAAGTTTTTTCTAAGTCTAAACCGCTTTTTTAATTTAAAAGTAGTTAATAGATAAATGAGCGAAAGTAATTCGCCTAAAACAGAGGCTGCCATGGCAGCCGCAGCCGCATATTCCACTCCATATGGAAGAAATGTCTTTGTTGCAGTAGCAATTAAGGTTATTCTTACAATTTGCTCTAAAATTTGCGAAATGGCTGATGGGCGCATGTTTTGCCGCCCTTGAAAATAGCCTCTTAATACCGATGAAATCGCGATAATCGGCAATGCAGGCGCAATAGCTATTAACGGATATAACGTCCTATCATCGGTAAACAGTGTAGTGGATAGGATTGGTGCTAGTAAGAGTAAGGCCGGTGTGATAATGATCGATAAGCCGATTGTAATGGCAAGGGAAACAACTAGGATTTTTTTTATTTCTGCATAATCCTTTCTTGCTTCCGCCTCGGCAATATTTTTAGAGATGGCAACCGGCAGCCCCAACTGCGTGATGGTTACAACTAGAATAAACGTAGGATAGGCCATCATATATAATCCGACGCCCTCTTCACCAATACTGCGTGCAAGGACAATTCGATAAATAAAGCCAAGGACGCGTGTAATGAAGCCGGCCGCTAACAGGATAAAAGTCCCCTTTAAAAACTTCGACATGCTGTTTCCCACCTTCTCAAAAAAGAAGAATTCATTTACAATTAACTATATGCCTGATAGTGGACAAAGCATGACAAGTAGTAACAGCTTTTTGTAAAGGATGCATGAATGAGGGGGTTGCAAAAAGCCCAAGGGAGGCAGTTAAAAATGGATAAGAGCGATAATAATGATCATTTTCGTTCCCAAGTACAACCGGCGTTAGCAAGCAAACTCGAAGAATTTCGCTTACTGGGGTATGATTCAGTTACCGAAAAAGAACTTTGGTTGTACTTGACAAAGAAAAAGTGGAAAAAAGCGAAGGAAGAAAAACGACTTTACGAAATGATTCAAGAAATTCTCTCAATTAAGGTAAGTGATTATATCAGCTTTGCGACGATTGAAACTTATAAAACTGCCGAGTTTTCCTTTGAGGATGAGGATGAATGGAAAAAGATATTGGAATAATCCCACCTATTTCAAATTGACAGCTATACCTACTTATTCCATAATGGAAGCAGTGACTTTTTAATTATTCTATGATAATGCTAGTCTGTAACAGTGCATTTGCACAGGCACTAAGGAGGAACAATACATAATGGTAAAGCGCAGTAGAATCATTGCTTTCTTTCTTGTGGTCCTAATTGTAGGGAGCACAATGGGGGCAACAACCAAGAACATATTAAACAATATTAAGCTTGGCTTGGACCTTCAAGGTGGATTTGAGGTTTTATACGAGGTTAAGCCGGCGAAAAAGGGCCAAAAAATTGATAAAGAAGTATTAGCAAGTACTGCTGAAGCCCTCGATAAGCGGATCAACGTCCTCGGTGTAAGTGAACCGAACATCCAAATCGAAGGGACGAATCGGATTCGTGTTCAGCTTGCAGGGGTCACGGACCAGAACAAAGCTCGTGAGATGCTGTCTACACAAGCAAATTTAACTTTCAGGGACGCGAATGACCGTTTAATGATGGACGGGTCAGACTTAAAGCAGGGCGGAGCAAAGCAGACTTTTGATGAAAATGGTGCACCAAGCGTGTCGTTGACATTAAAAAGTGCGGACAAGTTCCGGAAAGTTTCTGAAGAAATTATGAACATGGCACCAAACAATGTGCTTGTTATCTGGCTTGATTTTGAAGAAGGAAAAGACTCTTTTAAAACTGAAGTGACAAAACCGAATCCTAAATTTTTATCGGCTCCAACTGTAAGGCAAATCTTTAACCAGAATACAGTTTCCATTGTCGGAAGTTTTACAGCGCAAGAGGCTAGTACCTTAGCTAATCTTTTAAATGCCGGCTCTTTACCTGTAAAGCTGAAAGAAGTATACTCCACTTCAGTAGGAGCAAAATTTGGTGAACAAGCATTAAATGATACGATAATGGCCGGAATCATCGGTGTCGCAATCATCTACCTATTTATGCTTTTCTATTATCGTTTTCCTGGCTTCATTGCCACTGTTACATTATCCATTTATATTTATCTAGTCCTATTAATATTCGACTGGATGAACGGTGTCCTGACCTTGCCTGGTATCGCCGCAATTATCCTCGGGATTGGGATGGCTGTCGATGCAAACATTATTACTTATGAACGGATTAGAGAAGAACTTAAAGTCGGTAAATCGATTAAAGCAGCCTTCCAGGCGGGTGAAAAAAATGCGTTTACATCGATTCTTGACTCTAACCTAACCACCCTCTTAACTGCAGGTGTGCTTTTCTTCTACGGTACAAGCTCTGTTAAAGGGTTTGCAACAATGTTAATTGTCAGTATCCTGATGAGCTTTTTAACGGCCGTTTATGGTTCACGTCTATTATTAGGACTTTGGGTCCATAGTGGAGTCTTTAAAAAGAAAGCAAGCTGGTTTGGGGTCAAACAGTCCGATATCAGGGACATTGCTGAAAATGTGGATACATTAGATCTGCCAACCCGTTTTGATAAGCTTGATTTTGTCAAGCATAGAAAGAAATTTTTCACGATTTCAGGAATTCTTCTTGCTGCCGGATTAGTTGTGCTTCTTGTATTACGTTTACATTTAGCAATTGATTTCACCAGCGGTACGCGTGTTGAAATCTTATCAAACTCTCCGTTGACCGTTGAGAAAATAAACAGTTCATTTGAAAAGCATCATTTGAAAACAGATGATGTGGTCATTTCCGGTGAGAAGAAGAATATTGGAGCAGCCCGTCTTGTCGGTGTTCTCTCGAAAAATGAAATTGCTAAGCTGAAATCTGACTTTAACAAGGAATATGGATCCGAGCCAAACGTAAGCACCGTTTCTCCGACTATTGGGAAGGAATTAGCGAAAAATGCCTTTATTGCGCTGTTAATTGCCTCAGTCGGGATTATTATTTATGTGAGTTTCCGATTTGAATTATCAATGGCCATTGCTGCAATTGTTTCCTTGCTGCATGATGCGTTTTTTATGGTGGCATTCTTCAGTATCACGAGGCTTGAGGTGGATTTAACCTTTATCGCCGCCGTGTTAACCGTTGTTGGTTATTCAATCAACGATACCATTGTTACCTTTGACCGGATGCGTGAGAATATGCAAAAGAAAAAACGCCTGAAAACAAATGCAGATATTGCTGAAGTATTGAATGTAAGTACACGTCAAACCCTGACTCGTTCTATCAATACTGTCTTAACCGTGTTAATCACAGTAGTGGCACTCGTTATTTTCGGCAGTGAATCAATCCGCAACTTCTCAATCGCCTTATTGGTAGGATTACTTGTCGGTGTCTATTCATCCATTTGTATTGCCGGTCCACTCTGGTATGTATTTAAGACAAAAGAGCTTAAAAAGAAAGGCGTCATTAAAACAGTGAAAGAAAAGAGAAAATACTCTGATCAACCACAAGTGTAAAATTTTTAGCCGCAGACCGTCTGCGGCTTTTATTTTTATTGAAAGGCTTTTTTGACTCCTGTATAATAAATAAGTCTGAGGGGTGAACCAACCGATGTTAAAGTCAAAAACAAGATGGATTGTTCGCAGTTCTGATCACAATCTAGTCAACATGCTGGCAAATGAATTGAAAATAACACCTCTAGTTGCGTCACTGCTTGTTAACCGTGGCTTAGATACCGTTGATTCAGCACGGTATTTTTTATTTGGGAAGGATGAGTTCCATGACCCATATCTTTTAAAAGATATGGACCTGGCAGTTAAGAGAATTCGGAAAGCAATCGAAGATCAAGAACCTATTCTTATTTATGGTGATTATGACGCTGATGGCGTTAGCAGTACATCGGTATTAATGATCACACTACGTGAGCTTGGTGCCAATGTGCAATTTTACATCCCGAATCGTTTTACAGAAGGGTATGGCCCGAATGAACAGGCATTCCGCCAAGCTGCGGAAAATGGAATAAATTTAATTATTACCGTGGATACTGGAATATCAGCCGTCCATGAAGCTGCCGTTGCAAAAGAGCTGGGAATCGATCTCATCATTACGGATCATCATGAACCAGGTCCAGTTCTGCCAGAGGCATTAGCGATTATTCACCCTAAGCTTCCCGAAAGTATTTATCCGTTTCGTGAATTAGCAGGTGTTGGTGTCGCATTTAAGCTCGCTCATGCCCTATATGGGGAAATTCCTGAGCATTTGTTCGAAATAGCGGTTATTGGAACGATAGCGGATTTGGTATCGTTAAAAGGCGAAAATCGTTTAATAGCCAAAAAAGGTCTAGAAAAACTGAAAGTTACGCAAAATATTGGTCTTAAAGCCATCTTAAAATTATCCGGTGTCAATCCTAATGCGATAAATGAAGAAACGATTGGCTTCACGCTTGCGCCAAGAATTAATGCTGTCGGCAGATTAGAAGATGCTGACTTAGCTGTTCAGCTGATACTGACAGATGATCCTGATGAGGCACAGCATTTAGCGGAAGAAATGGATACCTTAAATAAGACTAGGCAATCGATTGTCAATTCAATCACAGCTGAAGCCATTGAAGAGGTTGAAAGGAATTTCCCGATTGAGGAAAATAAGGTCCTTGTTGTGGGGAAAGAAGGCTGGAACGCCGGTGTTATTGGTATTGTCGCTTCAAGGCTAGTTGAAAAATACTATCGGCCAACAATCGTGTTAAATTTTGACCCTAATAAAGGGTTAGCGAAGGGCTCTGCCAGGAGTATTGCCGGATTTGATTTATTTAAAAATTTATCTGCCTGCCGAGAGATTCTCCCGCACTTTGGCGGACATCCAATGGCAGCAGGCATGACCTTGAAGCTTGAAGATGTTGCCGAGCTTAGGGATCGATTAAATAAGCTTGCAGGCGAGCAATTATCTGCTGAGGATTTTATACCTGTAACACTACTTGACGAGGAAATCCATCTGGATGATATCCAACTATCTTCTTTAGAAGAATTGAATTTGCTTTCTCCTTTTGGCATGGACAACCCTAAGCCAAAAGTCTTAATTCATAATGTCGAAATTGGCAATATGAGAAAAATTGGCAGTGAGCAAAACCATTTAAAGATTTTAATCAATGAAGGTAATGCAAACCTTGACGGAATAGGCTTTGGGTTAGGGGCATTAGCCGACCAAATTTCCCCAGCATCAAAAATTTCATTAATTGGAGAATTATCTATTAATGAATGGAACAATATACGTAAACCACAAATTTTTATCCATGACCTCGCTATAGAATCATGGCAGTTATTTGATTTTCGCGGACAAAAGAGACTCAAAAGTATGAAAGATATTGTCCCAGCTGAAAACCGGAAATTCATCCTTTTTAATAAAGAGATTTTTGAAAAAATAGGCTCTGATCTGCAAGATGAGTCCATTCTTATTCAAAATCTTGAAGAGGCAAAGGCTTTTGATGGTAATCGGGCAAATATCGCTTTAGTTGATTTTCCCCCTTCAAAGGAGATGCTAAAAGTCTTATTAGAAGGTAGTCAGCCATCCAGAATTTATACTTATTTTTATAAAGAATCCAGTGATTTTTTCAGTACGGTTCCGACTCGCGACCATTTTAAATGGTTTTATGCCTACCTCATGAAAAAAGGCCCGCTTGACCTGAAAAGACATGGCGATATGATTGCCAAGCATCGCGGCTGGTCGCAGGAAACTCTTTATTTTATGACAAAGGTGTTTTCTGAACTGGATTTTGTTACAATATACAATGGATTTATTACTTTGAACAATCAAGCGCAAAAGCGTGATTTAACTGACTCAAGAACCTATCAAAGGAAACAGGCACAATATGCCCTTGAAAAGGATTTGTTGTTTTCATCCTTTCAGGAATTAAAAGGCTGGTTCGATCAAGTTATTCAAGAGTCAGTTGAAACTGAGGAGGCAATTACAGAATGGATTTAAAACAATTTATTACAATCGTACCCGATTGGCCGAAGCCGGGAATTAAATTTAAAGATATTACTCCTTTAATGAATGATGGTGAAGCATATAAATATGCAACAGACCAAATCGTTGCTTATGCGAAAGAGAAAGAAATTGATATTATTGTTGGACCAGAAGCACGGGGATTCATTATTGGCTGCCCAGTGGCCTATTCGCTTGGGGTAGGTTTTGCTCCAGTTCGTAAAGAAGGAAAGCTTCCAAGAGAAACAATTAAAGTTGGCTATGGTCTTGAGTACGGGAAAGATGTACTAACCATCCATAAAGATGCGATTCAGCCAGGGCAACGAGTCTTAATTACCGATGACTTACTAGCAACAGGCGGCACAATTGAAGCAACGATTCAATTAGTGGAACAGCTTGGCGGCGTCGTAGCCGGAATCGCTTTCTTAGTTGAGTTAAGCTATTTAGAAGGTCGGAAAAAGCTTAACGGCTATGATATTTTAACATTAATGCACTATTAAATTATGCAGGAGGGCACTCACAGACGAGTGCTCTCTTTATATAATATTGATATGAAATAATGAATTTTCGACTTTTCTTTTCAAAATTTGCAGAAAAAACAGCCCAATCTCTTTACATCTTTGCTTTTTTTTTCGATAATAGTAACAATCATTATAATTTAGTAACAATTTTTTAAACCAAAATTCCTTAATACAAATAAAAATGAGATGAAAATAAAGGTGATTTCATGGCGAATGATCAAGTGTTAACAGCCGACCAAGTCATCGACAAGACGAGAAAATACTTAAATGAGGAGCATGTTGATTTAGTTAAAAATGCGTATGAATACGCAAAACATGCTCATCGTGAACAATATCGAAAATCAGGGGAGCCGTATATCATCCATCCAATTCAGGTTGCAGGTATTCTGGCAGACCTAGAGATGGATCCGGCAACAGTAGCTGCTGGTTTTCTCCATGACGTTGTGGAAGATACAAGTGTTTCCTTAAAAGATATTGAGGAGGCCTTTGACGACGAAGTGGCGATGCTTGTCGATGGGGTAACAAAGTTAGGGAAAATTAAATATAAATCTCATGAGGAGCAGCAGGCGGAAAATCACCGAAAAATGTTTGTAGCGATGGCACAGGACATCCGGGTGATTCTGATTAAGCTTGCCGACCGTCTGCATAATATGCGGACATTAAAGCATCTTCCTGTAGAGAAACAGCGTCGGATTTCAAATGAGACACTTGAAATTTTTGCCCCTTTAGCGCATCGTCTTGGTATTTCTAAGATTAAATGGGAGTTGGAAGATACCGCATTAAGGTATTTAAATCCGCAGCAATATTACCGGATTGTAAACTTAATGAAGAAGAAACGGGCCGAACGGGAGCAATATTTAGACGATGTGATCGATGAGGTTAAGTCACGGATGGATGAAGTCTCGATCAAAGCCGAACTTTCCGGCCGTCCAAAGCATATTTACAGCATCTACCGAAAAATGGTCTTGCAAAATAAGCAATTCAGTGAAATATATGATTTGCTCGCTGTGCGAATTGTCGTGAACAGTATAAAAGATTGCTATGCCGTCCTCGGTATCATTCATACATGCTGGAAGCCGATGCCTGGCCGCTTTAAGGATTATATCGCGATGCCGAAGCCAAATATGTATCAGTCCTTGCACACAACCGTAATTGGTCCAAAGGGAGACCCGCTTGAGGTGCAAATTCGTACGTATGAAATGCACCGGATTGCCGAATTCGGGGTTGCTGCCCACTGGGCCTATAAGGAAGGGAAGTCTATTAGTGATAGCTCTACCTTCGAACAAAAACTAACCTGGTTCCGAGAGATTTTGGAGTTCCAAAATGATACTGCCAATGCCGAAGAGTTCATGGAGTCACTGAAAATTGACTTGTTTTCCGATATGGTATTTGTCTTTACGCCAAAGGGTGATGTCATTGAATTGCCTTCTGGTTCTGTTCCGATTGATTTTGCCTATCGAATTCACTCTGAAATCGGTAATAAAACCATTGGAGCAAAAGTGAATGGCAAAATGGTGACGCTTGATTATACGCTGAAGACTGGCGATATAATCGAAATTCTCACCTCCAAGCATTCTTATGGACCAAGTCAGGATTGGTTAAAACTGGCACAAACCTCACAGGCGAAAAACAAGATTCGTGCGTTCTTTAAGAAGCAGCGCCGTGATGAAAATGTGATAAAAGGCAAAGAACTCGTTGAAAAAGAAATCCGCAATATGGAATTCGACCTGAAAGAAATTTTAACTCCCGATAATCTGAAAAAGGTTGCGGATAAATTTAATTTTTCTAATGATGAAGATATGTATGCCGCCGTCGGTTATAACGGGGTCACCGCCTTACAGGTGGCCAACCGCTTAACCGAGAAATGGCGTAAAAAACGAGACCAAGAACAATCGGCAAGTATAACGAATGTAATTTCGGATTTAAAATCTTTTCCATCTAATAAGAAGCGGGAATCGGGCGTCCGTGTTCAAGGAATTGATAATCTCTTAATCCGCTTATCAAGATGTTGTAATCCGGTACCGGGCGATGAAATTGTCGGTTTTATTACAAAAGGACGCGGTGTTTCTGTTCACCGCTCAGATTGTACGAATATTGATTCCAATGATGCCCAATCCCGATTAATTCCGGTTGAGTGGGAAACCTCCCTAAATGATCGTAAAGAGTATAACGTTGATATTGAAATCAGCGGATTCGATCGAAGAGGACTTTTAAATGAAGTTCTTCAGGCAGTAAATGAAACTAAAACGAATATCAATGCTGTTACAGGGAAAACCGATCGTAATAAAATGGCTACGATTAGCATGACAATAGCGATTCATAACGTTTCCCACCTGCAAAAAGTGGTAGAGCGAATTAAACAGATTCCAGATATTTATTCGGTTCGACGGATAATGAATTAAGGTTAGGTGTTTTAACATGAAAGTAGTTGTTCAACGCAGCAGGGAAGCCAAGGTAACCGTTGACGGTGAAGTAACGGGTGAAATAAACAGCGGCTTGGTTTTGCTCGTCGGTGTAACACATGAGGACAAAGAAGAGGATGCAGCATACCTGGCTGATAAAGTGGTCAATCTTAGGATCTTTGAGGATGCCGAAGGAAAAATGAACCATTCATTATTGGATATTGGTGGAGAGATTCTATCCGTTTCTCAGTTTACCCTTTACGGTGATTGCCGCAAAGGGAGAAGGCCTAGTTTCATTCAAGCAGCCAGACCAGAGCAAGCTGTACGGCTATATGAGACGTTTAACACCATGGTGCGAGATAGAGACATTCGTGTCGAAACAGGCGTCTTCGGTGCGATGATGGATGTTCAACTAACGAATGACGGGCCGGTTACATTAATATTAGACAGTAAAGATAGAAAATGAGCTTGGCATTGTGAACTGCCCCCCGTCAAGTAGACAGTGGAAATAAATAAACAACATTAGGCGGCTTTAGCCCTGTATTCTAAGGGGCTAAGGCCGTTTAGTCTTTTTTGTAATCTTTCATGATTATAAAACTGTATGTATTCTTCAATGTCTTTTTTCAATTCCTCAAACGTACTGTATTTGTTTAAATAAAACTTCTCACATTTTAAGGTTCCCCAAAATCCCTCCATCGGTCCATTATCAATGCATCGTCCCACTCTAGACATACTTTGTACCATTTCTGCTTTCTCAATCTTCTTTTTAAATGCTGGGGAAGTGTATTGATACCCCCGGTCACTGTGGAGGAGGGGGGTGGCATTCGGGTTGGCCTTCAACGCTAAATCTAGGGTCTTAAAAACCAACGGATTATTATTAGAAGTCCCAATCATATAGCTTACAATGGAGCCATCATACAAATCCAAAATCGCACTCAAATAAGCCTTCTGAGAAGATCCGTATTTCATTTCAGTCACATCAGTCAGCCATTTTTCATTTGGCTTCTCCGCATTAAATTCCCTGTTTAATACGTTTTCAACGACGTGTTGTGGAGTGCTAGATTTATACTTCTTACGCTTCCGTCGAATGACTGACTGGATTCCAGCTATTTTCATTAATCTATACACTCGTTTATGGTTGATATCCTTTGAAAAGATTCGATTCAGGTTCAACGTTATACGGCGATATCCATATATCCCATCCACTTTTTTATATAGGTGTATGATCTCTTCAAGGATCTCCTCATTTAACACCTCATTTTCCGACGGTGATCGGTGAAGCCATTTATAGTAGCCTGAACGTGAAATTCTCGCAATCTTACATAATAGCACAATAGAAAAATTATCTTCCTTATGAAGTTCTTGAATCGCTTCATATATATCACTTAATCGAGTTTGGCTTAAGGACGTTTCTTTAATCGCCTCCTTTCTAGTTCCTCTAACTTTTTTAAGAATTCATTTTCTGCCCGAAGACGCTCATTTTCCTGCTCCAACCGTTTCATTTCACGCTGAATCTTCTCCTCAGGAGTTAACTCTGGCTCGGATTTACTCCTTCCTCTTTTATCTTTAAGACCCTCTTCGCCTTCTTTCTCATACTTCTTCACCCATTGATACACCTGTTGATACGACACCTTGAAAAGCTCTGATGCCTTATGATATTTTTTTTCGTTTTTAAGACAATACTTAACAATTTCTAAACGTTCTTCAAGTGTAGTGGAACGACCTTTAATCATAGAGTTATTCTCCCTTTGTGTCTCTTTTAAATCTCTATGATTATTATAATTGTTTATCCACTGTCTCAACACTGATGTGCTGGATATTTCATATTTGTGTGTAATCCCAATTAGAGAATCGTTCCCAGAAAGGTAATCCAGAACAGCTGCTGTTTTGACCTCTTTAGAGTAACGTTTCCATTTACCAGGGTTGTTAAGCCCATCAATTCCATATTTTTGATAAAGATAAATCCATTCTTTCATTGCTTCATCTGAAATATTATAGTGCGAACAGAAGCCTTGAATTGAGGTTTGTCTTTCATTAAACGCTAAAATTAACTCGTACTTTTCTTGTGCAGAAAAAGCACTCTTTCCCATAGAAAAAGCCCCCAATAAAGTATACAGATTTTTTTTTATTTGATCTGTCTACTTTATTGGGAGCATATCATTGGCGCCAAGCTCATTTTTTTAATTAACTTTAAAGAACCTTGCTAAACCATTATACAGTCCGGAAGCGGCATTTTCCTGGAATCCGCTGGTGTTTAGGGTTATTTCCTCCTCAGGATTGCTTAAATAGCCAAGCTCCATTAGAACCCCTTTTTGACTGTTTTCACGAATCACATGGTAATCACCGATTCGGACGCCGCGATCTTTCAATTTTGTTTGTCCAATTGTTGCAGCATAAAGGGTGTCAGCTAATGATTTTTGATACCCATGATAATAATAGCCAGTCATTCCGCGAATACTGCGATCTACATTACTGTCATAGTGCAGGCTGATAAAGGCGTCTGCATTGTTTGCTTGTGCAGCATTTACGCGGGACGGCAATTGAATGAAGGAATCATTGCTTCTGGTAAGAATGACATTTGCACCGGCAGCGTTTAATTTATCATACAGAAGCCTGGCAGTCCTTAGTGTCAGGTTCTTCTCTAATGTTCCGTTTGCACCGGTTGTCCCGTTATCTCCGCCGCCATGACCGGGGTCGAGAACAATGGTTTTATTTTTGAGATAGCCATCTGCGCCTGATTTCTGTATCTGCGTGTTGTTTCCATTAATGGAAACAATCCAGCCGGCAACAAATCCGATTTTTCCATTCTTTAGCTTTATCTCGTACCACTCATTTACAATCCTGTTTACCGAAAAAACTTCCCCTTCATTTGCCAGAACAACGACATCTGATTGGACATTTGCTTCTTTTCGGATATTCGTTCCATTATGTAAGATCGTAATCGTACTGTCCTTCAAGGCTTGTCCAGTCTGGGATTTCGCTGTTGTTTTATCAAGATACCACCCGGCAACCCAACCGAATCTGCCAGTCTTGTATTCTATTTTTACCCAATTATTGAATTCCTCCAAAATAGCAAAGCTTTGGCCTTTTGTTACCGTGCCAATAATGTTGGAATCCAATGAGGCCTCTGAGCGAACACTAAGACTGCCGGCAGTTACCGAACCATTGATTCCCTTCAATTCTTTCTTAGGGGTGTCCTTCGAAGATCCTGTTTGCATGTCAATAAACGCGGAACTCGCCCATCCTTTTAGGTTTGAAAAACCTATCTCCACCCAATTATTTTGTTTTGAATAAATCGTTATGCTGGTACCCTTAGTTAATTTTCCGATAATAGCACTGGATGCGGCCGGTTCCTTCCGGATATTTAAGGTATCGCCAGTAACGACACCTGTACCTATGCTAGTGGATGAAGGATTCGGTTTCTTATCTTCCTGCTTAACGGTTTTAATCTCGAGAAAGTCTCTAATTGCCCAGCCTTCACCAAATGTTGAGGCTATTTTATACCAGTTTTCGTTTTGATCAAGGATCGTGACTTCTTGTCCTTTAGTTAAGAAGCCGACAATCTGAAAGCTTGTCCCTGGACCAGAGCGAACCCTTAATTGATCGGTATTGGCTTTGGCTAGTGTGTTATTGTTTCCGGTTGATGTTGATAATGCAGCTTTGGGCTCGTCTTCTTTTGTGACAAGCCAGTTAACGACCCAGCCTGTTTTACCAAAAGATAATTGAATTTCAATCCAATCATTTTTTTCTTTCACAATCGAATACGTTTCTCCCCGCTTGGCAACTTTGACGAGGGGGTAACTTAAACCTGGACCTCCGCGAACATTGACGGCATCTGTTGATATGGTCAACGATTCGCTGGCAGCCCTAATTTTTCCCTGAGGCAGGAAGGCTCCAAAAATAAGAATGCTAGATAATAAGATAAGATTAAACTTTTTAAACATCAATTCCCTCCTTTTCCATTTTTATTTTAACGTAAAGGCGAAAGAAATTCATTCCTAAATTACTAATATTGACCAGGTAACCTAAGAATTCAGCATGGATCATGCAATTTTTTCACGATTTGTGGAAATAATAGAGAAAAAGGACAGAGGTGATTATAGTATGAGGTCGAGTGAAAAGGGAATGAATGTACAATCCATGGATGGCCGCCTTTTTGGGGTGGATTTTCATGATTTCATTCAAAAGGAGCAGCATGCAACCTCGTTTGAACTGGCATCTGAATTTGGAATCACGATGGGTGATGTCAGAAAGTTAAAAAAACATCTGGAAAGATCGTAAATCTCTCTTGACAACACTATCTTTGCTCCGTATTATTATATAAATAAAATGAAATATTGGAAAAACCCGTGATGGAGCATAGTAATTAAGCTAACCCATGAAAAGAGAGGAAATGCCCTAGGCTGAAAGCATTTCTGCATGTGCCTTAATGAATGAACACTCCGTAGGCTTCTCTCTGAAAAAGCTTAGGCTCTAGTAGGAGAAAACGTGAGCAGGCGTTATCTGTTTAAGAGGAGGAGCATGCATGTAATGCTTTTCAACTAGGGTGGCACCGCGGGATTAAACTCTCGTCCCTTGTATGTAAATACAAGGGACGAGAGTTTTTTTATTTACGTAAAAATTACTTTACATAAATTTTTTACATGAGGAGGTTTTCCATAATGTCTATTAGTATTCCAAGAGGAACCCAGGACATTCTGCCCGGTGAAGTTGAAAAGTGGCAGTTAATTGAAGCAAAGGCACGTGAGCTTTGTGAAAAATACCAATATCAGGAGATTCGTACACCGATCTTTGAACATACCGACCTTTTTTCCAGAGGTGTGGGTGATTCCACGGATATTGTGCAAAAGGAAATGTACACATTTGAGGACCGCGGGAAGCGCAGTATCACGCTCCGGCCAGAAGGAACAGCAGCGGTCGTGCGCTCATACGTTGAGAAAAAAATGTTTGGGCTCGCCAACCAACCCGTCAAGCTATATTACATGGGGCCGATGTTCCGCTATGAACGCCCTCAGGCAGGCCGCTTTCGCCAGTTTGTTCAATTTGGCATTGAGGCGTTAGGCAGTAATGATCCGGCGATTGATGCAGAGGTGATCTCCCTCGCAATGAATTTATACAAAGAAATGGGTTTACAAAAACTGAAGCTCATCATCAACAGCCTTGGAGATAAGGAGAGCCGAACCGCTCACCGTGAGGCATTAGTGAATCACTTTAAACCGCGGATCGGAGAGTTTTGCCACGATTGTCAAAATCGTCTTGAGAAAAATCCGCTTAGAATACTCGATTGTAAACAGGATCGCGATCACGAATTAATGAA
Organism: Bacillus sp. S3; assembly: GCF_005154805.1. Lineage (GTDB taxonomy): Bacteria > Bacillota > Bacilli > Bacillales > Cytobacillaceae > Neobacillus. The sequence goes on along the minus strand of NZ_CP039727.1, from coordinate 3,618,290 downwards.
ATCAGCACCATCCATCCTTGAGTTTTTGAATGAGTATTCAAAGGCTTATTTTGAAAAATTACAGCACTACTTAACGCAGCTCGATATCCCGTTTGAAGTGGATGCGAACTTGGTGCGGGGCCTGGATTATTATAATCACACAGCGTTTGAGATTATGAGTAATGCCGAAGGATTTGGCGCCATTACGACGCTATGCGGCGGTGGCCGTTATAACGGCTTAGCGGAAGAAATTGGCGGGCCGGAAACACCGGGAATTGGTTTTGCCTTAAGTATTGAGCGTTTTCTAGCTGCCTTGGATGCTGAAGGGATTGAACTTACGGTAAATCAAGGGATTGACTGCTACCTTGCAGCTCTTGGAGAGGAAGCGAAAGATTACACCGTAGGGCTTTTGCAAAAGCTGCGTCTAGCTGGTTTTTCAGCCGAAAGAGATTATTTAGATCGAAAAATTAAGGCACAATTTAAAGCCGCAGATCGTTTAAAAGCAAAGTATGTAGTTGTACTCGGTGACGACGAACTTAAAAACAACAAAATTAATGTGAAAAATATGGCAACTGGTGAACAAGTGGAATTAGACCTGGACACCTTCATTCATCAATTTCAGGAAATGCAATCTTAAGGGGGATTAACAATGTTTGGCAGATCGTATTTTTGTGGAGAAGTTCCAGAGTCTTCAGTAGGGGAAAAAGTAACATTAAAAGGATGGGTGCAAAAACGGCGCGACCTTGGCGGTTTAATTTTTATCGATCTGCGTGATCGTTCCGGGATTGTTCAGGTCGTATTTAATCCTGATTTATCGAAGGAAGCACTAGAAACGGCAGAAAAAATCCGTAATGAATATGTGTTGGATGTGGTTGGAACGGTGGTTGCACGTGAAGCCGGCACTGTTAATGATAATTTAAAAACTGGAAAAATCGAAGTTCAAGCGGAAAAGGTCATCATTATCAATGAAGCAAAAACACCGCCGTTTATGATTTCAGATAAAACAGATGCGTCAGAAGATATCCGCTTAAAATATCGCTATTTAGATTTCCGTCGCCCGGTGATTTTTGAAACATTAAAAATGCGTCATCAAGTGACAAAGCAAATTAGAGATTTTCTCGATGGCGAAGGCTTTTTGGATATTGAGACACCAATATTAACAAAAAGCACACCAGAAGGAGCACGGGATTATTTAGTTCCCAGCCGTGTCCACCCGGGTGAATTTTACGCGCTGCCCCAATCACCACAATTGTTTAAGCAATTGCTTATGGTAGGGGGCGTAGAACGGTATTACCAAATCGCCCGCTGCTTCCGTGATGAGGACCTGCGTGCAGACCGTCAGCCTGAATTTACGCAAATTGATATTGAAACAAGCTTCATGAGCCAGGAAGATATCATGGGCATGATGGAAAAAATGATGACCCAGCTGATGAAGGAAGTAAAAGGCGTTGAGGTACCGGAGGTCTTCCCGCGGATGACCTACGATGAAGCGATGAGCCGATTTGGTTCTGATAAACCGGATACACGTTTTGGTTTAGAACTCGTTGACCTTTCTGAAATCGTGAAAGAGTCCGGCTTTAAAGTGTTTGCTTCTGCTGTTGCCGGCGGCGGACAGGTTAAAGCGATTAATGTAAAAGGCGCAGCAGAAAAGTATTCAAGGAAAGATATTGATGCATTGACTGAATTTGTAGCCGTCTATGGTGCAAAAGGTCTTGCCTGGTTGAAAGTGGACGGGGAAGGCTTAAAGGGTCCAATTGCAAAATTCTTCTCTGAAACTGATGCCCAGGCTTTGACGGCGACCCTTGAAGCTTCTGAAGGGGACCTGCTCTTGTTTGTTGCTGATAAGAAGAGCGTTGTCGCTGACGCCCTTGGTGCCTTAAGACAAAAGCTTGGAAAAGAATTAGGATTAATCGACCAAAGCTTGTTTAACTTTTTATGGGTCACCGACTGGCCGCTGTTAGAGTACGATGAGGAGGAAGGCCGTTATTATGCTGCCCACCATCCATTTACGATGCCATTTAGGGAAGACATTGAATACCTGGATTCAGATCCTTCTAAGGTTCGTGCCCAAGCGTATGACCTTGTGTTGAACGGCTATGAGCTTGGCGGCGGATCGCTGCGTATCTTTGAACGCCCGATTCAAGAAAAAATGTTCAGTGTACTTGGGTTTACACCGGAAGCTGCTTTAGAACAATTCGGCTTCCTGATGAATGCCTTTGAATACGGTACACCGCCGCATGGAGGAATTGCCCTTGGACTTGACCGTTTGGTGATGCTGCTTGCCGGCAGCACAAACTTACGTGATACCATTGCATTTCCAAAGACTGCCAGTGCAAGCTGCTTGTTAACAAACGCACCTGGAGAAGTTTCCGAGGCACAATTGAAGGAATTACATTTGTCACTAAATGTTAATAAATAACTGGAATTCGCTTTCATGATTTCTTGTAGGCAGAGTTAAAATATGTTATGATAAAAGCAATTAAAGAAGAGTCCTGAAATGTACGTTGTGTTACCTGAAGTTTTGACCGAACATTTTTTATTCGGGAGTCTGGAGTTTTCTGATTGCGTAAATGCCCCGCCTTTAACAGGGAAGGGGACTTACAATACCGGAAACAGGACACCCCCCTGCTCAAGTAGCGGGATCAAAACTAAGGATCGAGAAGCAACGGCATCATTGGGACTCTTTCCTTTTGTTTAAAATCAACCTCCTGGCTATGTCGGGAGGTTTTTATTTAGCCATTTTGGGCCGTGAGGATAGTCGAAAATTTAAAACGGCTTTTATCTTCTCCTTCCTTGGCGAATTTTCTTTGCGGTAATTCCTATAAAAATACTTGTATTTATGAGCGAGTATGATATATTTTTTAGGTGAAAAAATAATAGCAACAATAGGTTGAAATTGACTAAGAATTTGGAGTGAAAATATATGCTGCATCAATTTTCCCGAAATGAGCTTGCGATTGGTAAAGAAGGATTAGAAATCATGAAAAACAGTACGGTCGCTGTATTAGGGGTCGGCGGAGTCGGTTCGTTTGCCGCTGAAGCACTAGCTCGCTCCGGAGTAGGCCGCTTAATTTTAATTGATAAAGATGATGTGGATATTACCAACATCAACCGTCAGCTAATTGCCCTGCTTTCAACGATTGGCAGACCGAAAGTTGAAATCATGCAGGAGCGGATTATGGATATCAATCCTGATTGTGAAGTAATTGCACTAAAGATTTTTTACACAGAGGAAACCTATGAGGACATTTTTGACTGCAATATTGACTTTTTTGTGGATGCCTCTGATACCATTGTGTATAAAATTCATTTGATGAAAGAGTGTTTAAAGCGCGGGATTCCAATTATTTCAAGCATGGGAGCCGCCAATAAAATGGATCCAACCCGCTTCAAGATTGCGGATATTTCCAAAACGCACACGGATCCGATAGCAAAAGTCATTCGCACAAAGCTTCGCAAGGAACGGATCCATAAAGGGATTCCAGTTGTTTTTTCTGACGAAAGCCCAATTGTCATCCGTGAGGATATTAAAAAAGAGGTCGGTAACGAGAACTCACCGATCCGTAAAGGACAAATGCCGCCTGCATCCAATGCCTTCGTCCCATCTGCCGCCGGCTTGATTATGGCAAGCTATGTGGTCACGGAATTGCTAAAAGACATCAAGATTCATCGTGTATCAGATGATAAATAATTATTTAGCCCTGAACTATACTTGGTTTGGGGTTTTTTTGATGTTCCCATACACTCATAAACCTGCGGTCCAAGAAACTGGGGCGAATTGACCGAAGTGCTGAAAAGAGTAGCCGAACGGTAAATGAAAAGGGGTTACATTGACCGAAGCGCGGAAAATAGAGGCCGAACGGTAAATGAAAAGGGGTTACATTGACCGATGATCGAAAAAAAGAGGCCAAACGGTAAATGAAATCTGTTGTTACTTGCCCCCGAAGCAAAAAGCTCCCCCAACAGTATGAGAGAGCATAATAATTAAGATTTTCACTCAAAATATCTGTGTTGTCTTGCGCCAATTGACGTATAGTTTTGCATTAATATCCTCCTAATAACCTTCGCTGATTTTATCACGCCACACCAATCATGAACACTGATTGTGGTAATTTTTCTATCCGGGAACAGCAGCACAAATTCCTTTACACTCCGCATAACACCTGAATCAACACTTTCCTCAAATAAGCATTTTTTACACACGAGTTTTTTATCCCCAAAAGACATCATAAATGAAAAGCAAATTGGACAGATTACTCCTTTTTTCAATTGTTCATACCTATAAGACGGGATTCGTGTATAGCGAGATTCATATAGGTGCATTGAAATTAATTGATCAGCAAGTCTTTTGTGGTGGACATTTAGTTTAGACGGTATTTGCTCTAATTTGTTCATGAGGCTTTTAAGCTGTGTTGGATAAATGATCGGGGCATTAATAGGGGCTTGATATAAGGTGAAAACTGGGTTTACAAAAGTAACAAAACCTTCGACAGGGGCAGTAATCCCCATTTTTTTGAGTAAGGGGCAAAAAAGTGATTTACTGCGTTTTAATTGGTCCAATGGATTCTTTACTTCATCCTTAGTTAACAAAGAATAAAAATTACCAGACTCATAATAATAATCACCCTCATGATTTTTAACTTCGAAAGGGTAAATGGTTTCTTGAGCAATGATTAAGGTATCAAATTGAAACTCAGAGTTGTTGAATTCTAGGCGTAAATCATTAATTATAAAAAAATCATTTTGAAGCTTTTGGGTTAATTGGTCAAACTCTTTCTCACCTTCAAATCCTTTTTCAAGATTAAAATAATACTTTTTATCATTGGGTGCCAGTATCATACGTGTGTTTAACGATCTTAACCTTAGCAATTCTTTTGATTCCATTCGAGAATTTAAAAACATAGCACACTTCCTTTCATAGCTTGGTAACAATTTAATTGTATAAAATATTATCAGCTGCATGTATGGCTATTTTGTTAACATTCTTCTCAGTCTCTAGACCTAGCTAGGTTTCCACCCTCAGCCGTTTTATGAATACTAATTAACTAGGATATAATTAAATAGGAATTTACGTTAAACTATGTTGGGATACATAGAGAGGAGAGAGAGTTTGAATACCATCGTCGAATTAAAAAATGTAACGAAAGTGATTAAAGGAAGAACTATAATAGACGATATTAGCTTCCAGGTGAATAAAGGGGAGGTTTTTGGGTTCCTAGGTCCGAATGGAGCCGGAAAAACTACGACCATTCGAATGATTGTCGGGCTAATGGGTATTACTTCTGGGGATATCATGATTGGCGGCTCAAGCATTAATACCCAGTTTGAGGATGCGGTCGGCCATGTGGGAGCCATTGTTGAGAATCCCGAAATGTATAAATTCTTAACGGGATATCAAAATCTTGTCCATTACGCAAGAATGTCTAAAGGGATTACAAAGGAAAAGATTGCGGAAACGGTGGAGCTCGTTGGTTTAACAGCACGAATCAATGATAAGGTGAAAACCTACTCCTTAGGGATGAGGCAGCGATTGGGCTTAGCACAGTGTCTGTTGCATGACCCGGATGTCCTTATTCTTGATGAGCCGACAAATGGTCTCGACCCAGCGGGAATCAGGGAAATCCGTGATTATGTCCGCCTCCTGGCCCGTGAAAAAGATATGGCTGTCATCGTTTCCAGCCACTTGTTATCCGAAATGGAAATGATGTGTGATCGGATCGGAATTATTCAAAATGGCAGGTTGATCGATGTGCAGCTCGTAGAGGAATTTGTACATGGCTCTGAAGTGACCTATGAAATGGAGGTTGTTCCATCTGATAAGGCCTTAAAACTCATTGAGGTGAACTATCCTGATGTAAGAGCCAGCCACTCACGAAACGGAATAACCGTTATGCTCCAAAAAGAGGAAATACCGAATTTGGTTAAACAATTGGTTACTCATGATATTCTGATTTTTGGAATAAAAGAAACAGTGAAAACACTAGAAGATCGCTTCCTTGAGGTGACATCGGAGAAGGAGGCTGCAACACATGCTTAATTTAATCAAAAATGAATGGATGAAAATATTTAAACGCCCAGGCACCTTTGTGATGATTGGAATGCTCGTTGTTGCCATTGCCTTAGTGGGGATTGTGGTTAAGACGCAGCAAAAAGACTTTGTGCAGGATAAAAATTGGGAGCAAGTATTACAAGAGGAAAATAACGCCTTAAAGCAGCAGATGACGCAAAGCCGGACGAAGACGGAAAAGCAATTTTTTAAAAAAGAAATTGCCATCAATGATTATCGAATGAAGCATGATATTCCGCCGCGGGAAAAATATACGGTTTGGTCATTTGTAAAGGATACCTCACAGCTGATTATGTTAGCCGGTTTATTTATTATTATCGTTTCTGCCGGAATTGTCGCCAGTGAGTTTAACTGGGGAACCATCAAACTGTTATTAATCAGGCCGATCAACCGGACAAGAATCCTCCTATCAAAATATTTGACGGTGCTATTGTTCGCCTTGTTTATACTGGCGATTCTGTTTGTTTTCTCCACTGGGCTTGGCGCGATTCTGTTTGGAATGCCGGACAAAGCCATTCCATATTTAAATTATTATAACGGTCAAGTGACAGAGCAAAACATTGTTGTCCACTTGTTAATCTATTACGGATTAAGCTCAATTGACACCATTATGCTGGTGACAATGGCTTTCATGATTTCTTCTGTTTTCCGAAACAGTAGTCTGGCCATTGGCTTGTCACTGTTCTTATTGTTTACCGGCGGACAGTTTACCACTTTGTTATCGATGAAATTCGACTGGGCAAAATACATTTTGTTTGCCAATACTGATTTGATGCAATATTTCGAAGGCACACCAATGGTAGAGGGGATGACGTTAACCTTCTCCGTCATCATGCTGCTAATCTACTTTGCCCTGTTCCAAACCCTGGCCTTCGTCGTCTTCAAAAAACGCGACGTAGCCGCATAACAGAAGTTTAACACTACAAAGAACTCAAAAAAGGTGTCAGGCACCATGTGAAATTTTCACATGGTGCCTGACACCTTTCCTACTATTTCTACTGTTTTGATCTTGTTAATTTTTCGTAGACTGTGGCGAGGGCTTGTTCGAATTTCCCGGTTTTTTTCGGCTGGTAGTATTGTTTGTTTTTGATTTTGTTTGGTAAATACTGCTGCTGTACCCAGCCATTTGGATAATCATGGGGATACATGTAGCCGATGCCTCTGCCTAGGTCTTTTGCTCCTTTGTAATGGGCATCCTTAAGATGGTCGGGAACTTCGCCGACGATTCCCTTTTGAATATCATCCAGGGCAGCCTGAATGGCTATGACGGCGGAATTGGATTTAGGCGACAAACACAATTCAATAACGGCATTTGCGAGCGGAATCCTTGCTTCTGGAAAGCCAATTCTTTCTGCTGTTTCAATCGCGGCCAATGTTCGCGCTCCAGCTTGAGGATTGGCAAGCCCGATATCCTCATAGGCAATGACAATTAGACGGCGGCTTATACTAGGCAGATCACCTGCTTCAATCAACCTGCCTAAATAGTGAAGTGCGGCATTAACGTCACTGCCGCGGATTGATTTTTGAAAGGCTGACAGGACATCATAGTGGCCATCACCATCTTTATCGGCAACCAAGCTTTTCTTCTGCAAACATTCTTCAGCGGTTTCTACATCAATATGAATCAATCCATTCTCATTTTTATCCGTTGAAAGGACCGCTAATTCTAATGCATTTAAAGAGCTTCTTACGTCTCCATTGGAGCCTTGGGCAAAATGCTGTAATGCTTCATCGGCTATCTCTATTTTCATCCCGCCAAAGCCCCGCTCCTCATCTTCAAGGGCACGGGCTAGTGCCTGCTTGACTTCATCAGGTGTTAACGGTTTTAGCTCGAAAATTTGGCAGCGGCTGCGGATGGCCGGATTGATCGCATGGTAAGGGTTGCTTGTCGTTGCTCCGATTAGCACAATCATGCCGTTTTCTAAATAGGGAAGTAAAAAATCCTGTTTTGCTTTATCTAATCGATGGACTTCATCAAGAAGCAGAATTACTTTTCCGGACATTTTCGCCTCGGCTGCGACAATTTCCATATCCTTTTTATTATTGGTAACGGCGTTCAGAGTCCGAAAGGCATATTTCGTACTGCCGGCAATCGCACTGGCAATTGAAGTTTTGCCAATTCCCGGAGGACCATATAAAATCATAGATGTCAGTTGTTTTGCTTTTACCATTCTGGCTATAATTTTTCCATTACCAACTAGATGCTGCTGGCCGACTACTTCATCAATCGTTCTAGGACGCATTCGAAATGCTAATGGTTTCTGTTGCATATTCATCTCTCCAAAAAACAATATTCCATACGTATAACAATACCATTTTCCCATGGTAAAAGCATATTGAAGAAGAATATGATATAATTTCTAATGCCTATCAATTTACTGCGAATTATATTTGATATAGATTACGAATAGAGGTGCGAGATATGAAAATTTCTACAAAAGGACGATACGGTCTAACTATCATGATTGAGCTAGCTAAAAAGCATGGCGAGGGTCCTACTTCATTAAAAACGATTGCCCAGGCAAATGATCTGTCCGAACATTATTTAGAGCAGTTAATTGCCCCGCTTAGAAACGCTGGGCTGGTAAAAAGCATCAGGGGTGCTTACGGCGGTTATATCCTTACAAATGAACCTTCCAAAATCACTGCGGGTGATGTGATTCGCGTGTTAGAAGGTCCGATTACCCCTGTTGAAGGAATTGAAGATGAAGAACCTGCCAAGCGTGAGCTATGGATCCGTATTCGCGATGCGATTAAAGATGTATTAGATAATACAACATTGGATGATCTTGCCAGTCATAGCGAGGATAGCGAACCAGAAGGTTATATGTTTTATATTTAATGTAAAAAATAACGAGAGAATGATTGGATTGAAGGTGTAATGATGGAACGAATTTATCTCGACCATGCTGCAACCACACCCATGCACCCAAAGGTGATTGAAAAAATGCTCGAAGTCATGAATGCTACATTCGGCAATCCTTCCAGCATTCATTCATTTGGCAGGGAAGCCCGCCATTATATTGATTTAGCGCGTGCGGCTTTGGCTCATAGTATTGGAGCAAAAGAAAATGAGATTATTTTCACAGGCGGTGGAACGGAAGCAGATAATATGGCGTTGTTTGGGGTGGCCGAAAGCAGCCAAGATAAAGGTAAGCATATTATTTCGACACAAGTAGAGCACCATGCGGTCCTTCATGCCTGCAAAAAATTAGAAAAAATGGGATTTGAGGTTACCTATCTGCCAGTCGATAAAACAGGGCGGATATCCGTCTTAGATCTCCAGCAAGCTTTAAGGGATGATACCATCCTCGTTTCGGTCATGTATGGAAATAATGAAGTTGGAACCATTCAGCCGATTGCTGAAATTGGCCAGCTATTGAAGAATCATCAAGCTATTTTCCATACAGATGCGGTGCAGGCTTATGGCGTTGAGGACATTAATGTCAATGAGTCACAAATTGATTTATTGTCTGTTTCTGCTCATAAAATTAATGGTCCAAAAGGAATGGGTTTCCTGTTTGCGAGATCATCTGTAAAAATTTCTCCCCGTCTATTTGGCGGTGACCAAGAAAGAAAACGGCGTGCAGGAACAGAAAATGTTGCCTCAATCGCCGGATTTCATCAAGCTGTCCTGATTGCTCATGAAAATCGGCCGGCCAAAAGAGAAACGTTCAACGGATTAAAAGAAACCCTGCTGACAAAGCTTCGTGAACTAAATGTTGATTTCGACATAAACGGATCGCTTGAACATTCACTGCCCCATGTATTAAACTTAAGCTTCCCGGGGACAAGTGTGGAAGCCATGCTCGTAAATCTGGATCTGGCAGGGATTGCCGTTTCCAGTGGTTCCGCGTGCACGGCCGGTTCTATTGACCCTTCCCACGTCCTGGTGGCGATGTTTGGGAAACAATCAGAGCGCTTAATCAATTCCATTCGTTTCAGCTTTGGTTTTACGACAACGACCGCTGAAGTCATGAAAACAGCTGAAGAATTGGCCAAAGTTGTTTCGCGTCTGAAAAAATAAAGGTACAATCGTAACTGCGGTAAAGAGAGAGGTGAACGAAATGGAAAGAAAAGACCCAAAAGATATACGGGTTGTTGTCGGGATGTCAGGAGGCGTTGATTCCTCTGTTGCAGCACTTTTATTGAAGAAGCAAGGCTATGACGTTATCGGCATTTTCATGAAAAACTGGGATGACACCGACGAAAATGGTGTTTGTACGGCAACAGAAGATTACGAGGATGTTATTCGCGTCTGCAATCAAATTGGCATTCCTTATTATGCGGTGAATTTTGAAAAACAATATTGGGATAAGGTCTTTACTTATTTCCTTGAAGAATATAAAGCGGGCAGAACGCCTAACCCTGACGTGATGTGCAACAAAGAAATCAAATTTAAAGCATTCCTGGAGCATGCCATGAATTTAGGGGCGGATTATCTTGCCACTGGTCATTATGCGCGCGTCGAGTACCGGGACGGAGAATATAAAATGCTCCGTGGACTTGACGAAAATAAGGACCAAACGTATTTCCTGAATCAATTGTCGCAGGAGCAGATCAGTAAAGTGATGTTCCCCATCGGCAATCTAGAAAAATCAAAGGTACGGGAAATTGCGAAGGAGGCAAATCTAGCGACTGCTTCCAAAAAGGACAGCACCGGAATTTGCTTCATTGGAGAGCGGAATTTCAAAGAATTTCTAGGGCAATATCTCCCTGCACAGCCGGGGAATATGGAAACCTTTGACGGGATCGTCAAAGGCAAGCATGAAGGGCTCATGTATCATACGATTGGCCAGCGCCACGGTTTAGGCATTGGCGGATCAGGTGAGCCATGGTTTGCCATCGGCAAGGATTTAAAAAAGAATGTCCTTTATGTGGGACAAGGTTTTCATCATGAAAAGCTATATTCTGATGCGATTACCGCTGTAAATGTCAGCTGGGTATCCAATCGTGAAAAGCCTGCTGAGTTTGACTGTACCGCCAAATTCCGTTATCGTCAGGAAGACCATAAAGTCACGGTTCGTCTTTTAGAGGATGGTCAGGTACAAGTGCTATTCCATGAACCGATTCGGGCAATCACTCCAGGGCAAGCCGCTGTTTTTTACGATGGCGATGAATGTCTTGGAGGCGGGACCATTGACGATGTGTTTAAAAACGGTGAACGATTAACGTATGTTGGCTAATATTTAACCCTGATTCCTAATTTGGAGTCGGGGTTTTTTGCCCAATATGTTATACTTTTTCTTAGGATTGGAGTGAACAAAATGGATAAAAACCAATTAGGTGTCGGGTACATGCAAGACGGTAACTGGGAAGAGGCAGCGAAGGCTTTTAATGAGGCTATTAAAGAAAATCCAACTGACCCCGTTGCTTATATTAACTTTGGTAATGTTCTTTCTGCCGTAGGTGATGATGAAAAGGCATTAAATTTCTACCAAAAAGCGATTGAAATCGATGAAAACGCGGCAGCGGCTTATTATAGTATCGGTAACCTATTATTCAGTCAAGACCTATTTACTGAAGCGAAAAATATGTTTGAAACGGCGATGAAAAAAGGGCTTGAGTCAAGCGATAATTACTTTATGCTTGGGTTAACACTTGTACAATTAGAACAAGGTAAATTTGCTCTCCCCTATCTGCAAAGAAGTGTTGAGCTAAATGAACAGGATGCGGAAGCACGGTTTCAATATGGCTTATGCTTGGCGCAGCTTGAACTGATTGATGAGGCAATTTTCCAACTCCAAAAGTGTGTTGAGTTAGATCCAAATCATTCAGATGCATTTTACAATTTAGGTGTATCTTATGCCTTTAAAGAAAATGCCACAGAAGCGCTGGTAATGTTTAATCATGCACTCGCCATTCAACCGGACCATCTGCTTGCTGGTCATGCAAAAAAACTAATCGAAAATAACCTTTAATTTTTCAATTCTACCCGAAAGGAGGGAGCACAAAATGGAAAAACAAGACTCACTCGATTTATTCGCGGAGCAGGGGAAGTTCGTCAAAGGGCGGCCGATTGTGACGATTTTTCACAATGAACAAAATTTATACACCGTTTTAAGAATTCGCGTAGATGAAACAAACGATCAATATGAGGATAAAGAAGCGGTGATTACCGGCTATTTTCCAAAGATTCATGAACAGGAAACCTATATTTTCTTTGGGGAATTTAAGGAACATCCAAAGTTTGGGGTGCAATTTCACACCAATCATTTCCGCAAAGATATGCCCCAGACTAAACAAGGAGTCATCGCCTATTTATCAGGGGAAATGTTTAAAGGAATTGGGAAGAAAACGGCTGAGAATATCGTTGAAACATTGGGAGAAGACGCTATTTCCAAGATTCTCAATCAGCCCTCCTTGCTTGATTCTATTCCCAAGCTCCCTCCTGAAAAGGCAAAAATGCTCTATGACACTCTGATGGAGCATCAAGGACTCGAGCAGGTAATGGTTGCCTTAAATCAATACGGCTTTGGACCACAGATCTCGATGCGGATTTACCAAGCATATAAAGAGGAAACACTTACAACCATTCAAAAAAATCCATATAAACTGGTTGAAGATATCGAGGGTATTGGTTTTGGCCGTGCGGATGAGCTTGGCCACCAGCTGGGAATCACCGGAAGCCATCCCGACCGAATCAAAGCTGCCTGTCTTTATACCCTTGAAAGTGAAAGCATGCAAACGGGACATGTTTACATGCATGCTCAGGATTTACTCGAACAAGTGAAAGCACTTCTTGAGGATAACAAAAGGGATCAAATTGAATACATAAATATCTCAAATGAGGTTGTTAAACTCGAAGAGGAAGGAAAATTAATGGTGGAGGAGAAACGCATTTATCTCCCATCATTATTTTTCGCGGAAAAAGGCCTTGTAACGAGCATTAATCGGATATTACAGCAAACAGAATTTAAGGATCAGTTCCCTGAATCAGAGTTTCTTCTGGCACTAGGGGGCTTAGAGGAACGTCTTGGCGTGCAATATGCACCAACACAAAAAGAAGCGATTCAAACAGCGCTGATGTCACCGATGCTGATGTTAACAGGCGGACCTGGTACTGGGAAAACGACCGTGATTAAGGGAATCGTAGAACTATACGGAGAACTGCATGGCTGTTCTTTAGAACTGAAGGATTACCATAAGAAGGATGAGCCTTTTCCGTTTTTACTGGCAGCACCGACTGGGCGAGCCGCCAAACGAATGACCGAATCGACAGGATTACCTGCCGTCACGATTCACCGGCTGCTTGGTTTTAACGGATCAGAAGGCTTTGATCGTGATGATGCCAGCCCACTTGAAGGAAAAATCTTAATCGTGGATGAAACTTCGATGCTAGACATTTGGCTTGCCAATCAATTATTTAAGGCACTTCCAGAACATATTCAAGTCATCATGGTAGGCGACGAAGATCAGCTGCCATCAGTCGGACCGGGGCAGGTATTGAAAGATCTGCTGCAATCAGAGCGGATTCCGACTGTCCGTCTTACCGATATTTACCGGCAGGCAGAAGGATCATCAATCATTGAACTGGCACATGATATTAAAAAGGGCTATCTGCCTGCAAATATTACCGCCAAACAGGCGGATCGTTCTTTTATCAAATGTTCCACGGCACAGGTGGCCCAAGTAGTTGAAAAAGTAGCGCTTAATGCTAAAAATAAAGGGTATTCCGCAAAAGATATACAGGTGCTGGCGCCGATGTACAGAGGGCCAGCAGGAATTGACCGCTTAAATGTGCTGCTCCAGGAAATTTTCAACCCAAACCCTGATGGGAAACGGAAGGAAATTACCTTTGGTGAGGCAAAATATCGGATCGGTGATAAGGTGCTACAGCTTGTGAATCAGCCGGAAAGCAATGTTTTTAACGGAGATATAGGAGAAATAATTTCGATTATTTATGCGAAAGAAAACACAGAGAAACAGGATATGATTTACATTTCCTTTGAAGGGAACGAGGTTGAATATACAAAGCAGGACTTGAATCAGATCACCCATGCTTACTGCTGTTCGGTCCATAAATCACAGGGCAGTGAATTTCCGATTGTTATTCTCCCCATTACACGGAGCTATTATCGGATGCTGCGAAGAAATCTAATTTACACAGCCATTACCAGAAGTAAACAATCGTTGATTCTATGCGGTGAAGAGGATGCCCTTCGAATGGGAGTTGAAAGAGCAGATGAGCTCTCGAGGCAAACGACGCTCTGCCAAAAACTTAAGGAATCGATTGCCGTAAAAGGGGACGATTCCCAAGAGGAGCAAACTGACATTGAAATGTCCTATGAGGAAGAATTAATGCATGTAAATCCAATGGTTGGGATGGAAAACGTTTCTCCTTATGATTTTATGATAAATGACTGAAACTATAAATGTTCACGGGAGGTGGGACACTCTTTGCGGACATTTTCTTTATTGAAAGGGCAGCCAGTATTTGAAACGAAAAGCGGAACAAAAATAGGTGAAATTAGTGACCTATGTATTTCAAGCACCGGAAAAGTCAAAGGCCTATTGGTTAAAAAAGGCGTGTTCTTCAAACAATCCTTTTTTCTGGACATTCAAGAAGTGGCCTCATTTGGCTGGGATGGGGTTATGATTGAGGACACTGGGCTATTACAAAAGTTAAAAGAGAGTCCGGAATATACGTTAACACACCAGCATTCACTAGACGGAATGATGATGCTCTCAAAGAGCGGGGAGTCACTCGGGTTGTTAACAGATGTATATTTTCAAGAAGAAGTGGGCACAATCGTAGGGTACGAAATCACGGATGGCTTCTTTTCGGATATCACGAAAGGCAAACAAGTCATTCAATCCGGGAAGCCCATAGCGATCGGAAAGGATGCCATTATCGTAGATGTTAATAATACGTGAGGTGTCTTTTCATGTTTAAGTGTCCCAATTGTCAAAGTAAAGATATTGGCAAAATTGGTATCAACCAATATTATTGCTGGAACTGTTTTATTGAGCTTTCGGTGTCCTCGGGAATCATCAACACCCATCAAGTTGAAGAAGACGGATCACTTAGTTCCTTGGATGATTTGTTTGAAGAAGAAGAACGTCGGTACACTCTTTAAATTTTAAAAAAGAGGTGAGACGCATGGGTAAAATGATGACAACGATGATTGCTTTTGGTGCGGGAATGGCAGCCTATAATATCGCTCAGCGAAATAATATGATGTCTGCCCGCAATATGAAAAGAATGCAAAAGAAAGTAAAACGAGCGATTTTTTAATGGTAGTCCCCCTCGGGCATGAGGGGGATTTTTATTTGCATATTTTCCCCAATTGTCTCCAAAACTAACCAAAAGGAGGCATGAAAAGTGGATATTCGGATGAAATGGTATTACCGCATCGGTTTTTTGCTCCTTTTGTTAATTGTCATTTTTGTTTTTCTAAAAATTAGTTTCGTGTGGATGCCGGTTGTCAGAATGGCTGCCATCATCATTATTCCCTTTATTATTGGCGGGTTTATTACCTATTTACTACACCCTATCGTCGAAAGATTACATGAAAAAGGTCTACATCGCGGGTTTGCAATTATTTTAATTTATTTTATTTTTTTTGGCGGAATCGGCGCGGGATTGTATAAAGGGATACCGGCAATCATTGATCAATTAAAAGACTTGTCCGAGAGTGCGCCTGTCTTTGCGGAACAATACCGCGATTGGATTAACCAGCTCCAAGCACATACAAGGGCATGGCCGGATGGACTGCAAGCCCGCATGAATGACGGCATCGATACCTTCGAGAGAAAGATGGACTCATTACTAACGGTTATCGTCAATATGTTATTGAACCTGTTGAATTCAGCATTATTGATGTTGCTTATTCCTTTCATTGCTTTTTATATGTTAAAGGATTTTGGCTTAATTAAACGGGCAGTTTGGTATATGACCCCTAAAAAGTGGCGCAGGAAGGGGACATTATTTCTAAAAGATGTCGATAAATCCCTTGGCAGTTATATTCGGGGGCAGCTCCTTGTTTGTGTCATAATCGGCAGTATTTCTGCCCTGTTATTTTGGGTCTTTCATTTAAAATACCCCTTATTATTAGGGCTGATTATTGGTGCGACCAACGTAATCCCTTATTTTGGACCGATTATTGGGGCTGTGCCGGCAGTCATAATCGCCGCGACAACATCGGTGAAATTAGTGATAATTACGTTAGTCATTGTGTTTGGGCTGCAATTTCTTGAAGGAAATATCTTATCCCCCTATATTGTGGGCAAGAGTTTGCATATGCACCCGCTAGTCATTATGGCCGCATTAACGGCAGGCGGAGAAATTGGCGGTGTTCTAGGTCTTATATTGGCGGTACCGATCATGGCTGTGCTAAAAGTGGGGATCATTCACGCAAAAAATCATTTAATGAAGGAATCAAATTGACAAACGTTTTTCGGGTGGCTATAATTCGTCATATAGAATATTTGTTGAAAAATGTAGAAGGACCCAAGTATGTTATAGTCCATCTGTAACGTGTAAAAGCGTAGAAGAGAGGAGCTTCCACGGCTGAAAGGAGCTCTAGGTGAAGGATAACAGAAAGCTAATCCGGAGTGCAGCTAATCACTGCCGTCAGTGCCGCGTTAAGGCACTTTTGAGAGATGGATACAGCTTATTGTATTCGTAATCAGGGTGGTACCGCGAGATCAAGCTCTCGTCCCTGCTATGGGATGAGGGCTTTTTTGTATGCTTTTTTATTATAAAAAGGAGGCTTAATTCTATGAAAAATTTAACTGGATCACAAATCCGCTCGATGTTTTTACAGTTTTTTAACGAAGAAAAAGGACACGCTATTGAACCAAGTGCATCTCTTGTTCCGCATGATGATCCTTCCTTGTTGTGGATCAACAGTGGTGTGGCAACCTTAAAGAAATATTTTGATGGGCGGGTAGTCCCTGAAAATCCACGTATCACAAATGCCCAAAAATCTATTAGAACGAATGATATTGAGAATGTCGGAAAAACCGCACGTCACCATACGTTCTTTGAAATGCTTGGTAACTTTTCTATCGGTGAATATTTCAAACAGGAAGCAATTGAATGGGCATGGGAATTTTTAACCGATGAAAAATGGATTGGCTGGAATCCAGAGTTATTATCTGTGACAGTTCACCCAGAGGATCATGAAGCATACGAAATTTGGAATAAAACAATTGGCATACCAGAAGAACGCATTATTCGCCTTGAAGGGAACTTCTGGGATATTGGTGAAGGACCAAGCGGCCCGAATACCGAAATTTTCTATGATCGCGGTCAGGAGTATGGAGATGACCCAAGCGACCCAGAACTATACCCAGGCGGTGAAAACGAGCGTTATCTTGAAGTATGGAACCTAGTTTTTTCACAATTTAATCATAACCCTGATGGTACCTACACACCGCTGCCAAAGAAAAATATTGATACCGGCATGGGACTTGAGCGGATGGCATCTGTTGTTCAAAATGTTCCTACCAATTTCGATACAGATTTATTTATTCCAATCATTCGGGCAGTCGAGGAAATATCCGGTGAAAAATATGGCGTTGATAAAGAACGCGATGTCGCATTCAAAGTCATCGCTGACCATATTCGTACGGTGGCATTTGCAGTTGGCGATGGTGCATTGCCGTCCAATGAAGGCCGCGGCTATGTGCTGCGTCGTTTGCTGCGCCGGGCTGTCCGCTACGCGAAACAAATCAATATCAACCGTCCATTTATGTATGAACTCGTTCCTGTCGTCGGTGAAATCATGGATGATTTCTATCCAGAGGTAAAGGACAAGACCGAATTCATTCAAAAGGTCATTAAAAATGAAGAGGAGCGTTTCCACGAAACCCTTCATGAAGGCTTAGCGATTTTAGCAAGCGTCATTAAAAAGGAAAAAGAAAAAGGCAGCGGTACGATTACAGGTGCTGATGTGTTCCGTCTTTATGACACATACGGATTCCCTGTAGAACTGACTGAAGAATATGCCGAAGAGGAAGGCATGAAGGTTGATCATCAAGGCTTCGAGGTTGAAATGGAGCAGCAGCGTGACCGTGCAAGAAAGGCCCGTCAAGATGTCGATTCCATGCAGGTGCAAGGCGGAGTACTTCGCGATGTTACTGTCCAAAGTAAATTCGCTGGCTACGATACTCTAGAGACTAGCGGAGCTGTTGCAGCAATCATTAAGAATGGCGAACTTGTAGAGGAAGCATTAGGCGGTGAAGAAGTCCAGCTCATTCTCGATGTGACACCGTTTTATGCAGAAAGCGGCGGACAAATTGCAGACCGTGGCATAATTGAGGGAGAGGGTGTCAGCGTTGCCGTTAAGGATGTTCAAAAAGCGCCGAATGGTCAAAACCTCCATCAAGTAGTAGTAAAAAGCGGTACATTAAAAACGAACCAGCCGGTAACAGCAAAGGTGGACGCCGAGAACCGCGTCAAGACTATCAAAAACCATACAGCAACACATTTGCTTCATCAAGCCCTTAAGGACGTGCTTGGCGAGCACGTAAACCAAGCTGGTTCTCTTGTCGAGCCTGACCGTCTTCGTTTTGACTTTTCGCATTTTGGTCAAATTCAGCCGGAAGAATTGGAACAGATTGAAAAAATCGTGAATGAAAAGATTTGGCGGAATATCGAAGTCGACATCAGCCTAAAACCAATTGCAGAGGCAAAAGCAATGGGGGCAATGGCCCTTTTTGGAGAAAAATATGGTGATATCGTCCGTGTTGTTAGGGTTGGTGATTACAGCCTAGAGCTTTGCGGAGGCTGTCATGTTCCTAATACATCTGTTATTGGCTTGTTTAAAATTGTTTCGGAAGGCGGAATTGGTGCCGGAACAAGAAGAATTGAGGCTGTAACAGGTGAATCAGCTTATAAATCATTAAATGATCAAGTTGGTTTGTTAAAGGATGCAGCTGAGAAGCTTAAAACAAATCCGAAAGATATTGTGAACCGAATTGAAAGTTTAATGATCGAAATGAAACAGCTGCAGCGGGAAAACGAATCGCTTGCCACAAAGCTTGGAAATATTGAAGCGGGCAGCCTTGTATCTAAAGCGAAAGAAGTTGACGGTGTAACGGTCTTAGCAGCAAAGGTTCAGGCTGCTGATATGAATAACTTGAGAAATATGGCAGATGACCTGAAGCAAAAGCTTGGTTCTGTTGTCATTGTTCTCGGCAGTGCGCATGAAGGAAAGGTAAATCTAATTGCCGCTGTAACAAAGGATTTAATCGACAAAGGCTACCATGCCGGGAAACTTATAAAAGAAGTCGCTACACGCTGCGGCGGAGGAGGCGGCGGCCGTCCAGATATGGCCCAGGCGGGAGGAAAAGATCCTGCAAAATTGGATTCCGCACTCCAATTCGTAGACGAATGGGTAAAATCCATTTGATAATGGGACAGATTAGTGTAAAATGTAGGTAATTAATACAATTCTCTCCTCTGTTAGAAAGGCGAGGTGCATGAAGTGAGTTCATTTGACAAAACGATGCGATTTAATTTTCCCGAAGAGCCATTTGAACATGATGTGAAGGATGTGTTATTTCAAGTCTATGAGGCTTTGCAGGAAAAGGGGTATAATCCTATCAATCAAATTGTCGGATACCTATTATCGGGCGATCCTGCCTATATTCCACGGCATCGCGATGCCCGCAACATCATTCGCAAGTTAGAACGGGACGAAATTATTGAGGAATTGGTCAAATCCTATCTAAAACAACAACGAGAGGGTTAAGTAATGCGTGCAATGGGTTTAGATGTTGGCTCTAAAACCGTCGGTATTGCCCTAAGCGATGAGCTGGGATGGACGGCACAGGGCCTTAAAACCCTCAAAATCAATGAAGAAAAGCAGGAGTTTGGTTTTGAGGAGATTGGTCAAATAATTAGTGAGTATCAAGTCGATACGGTCGTTATTGGATTTCCAAAAAATATGAACGGGACGGTGGGTCCGCGCGGAGAAGCCAGTCAGCAATTTGCTGCTGAAATCGAGAACCGGTTTGCTGTACCTACTGTTTTATGGGACGAGCGGCTGACAACAATGGCTGCTGAACGAGTATTGCTTGAAGCCGATGTCAGTCGGAAAAAACGAAAGAAGGTCATCGATAAAATGGCAGCAGTGATGATTCTTCAAGGCTATCTTGATAGTAAAAATTAATGAGGTGAAGATATGACACACGAACATAACCATGAGGATCGCTATATCACACTAGTAGATGAAAATGGCGATGAACAATTATTTGAAATACTTTTTACGTTTGATTCAGACGAATTTGAAAAGTCCTATGTGTTCTTTTATCCGGTTGGTGCGGATGAGGATGAAGAGGAAGAAATTGATATTCTCACATATGCATACATTCCAACTGAAGACGGCGGTTTCGGAGAATTAATGGAAATCGAAACGGACGAAGAGTGGGATATGGTAGAAGAGGTATTTAATACTTTTAACGAGGAACAAGAGGAACATTAAGTAAGCAAATCGGTTGCGTATGCAACCGGTTTTTTTAATATAAAAATATGACAAATTCATTGATAAATTGACATTTTTCGAAGTATATGCTGAAATTATTACGATATCTTTTTTTATATTTACATAAAATTAGGGCGAATTTTATTGTTCCATTGGTCATGGGAAGGGGGAAAAAGATGACAACAGACGAAAAGGGCTCAAAGAAAGAGGTTATTCGAAAAAAAATGCTTGAGCAGCACCATGAAGCAAAAATTGTTCGTAAGATTGTTTTAATTATCTCAATCTTAATGGTATTATTCATAGTCATAATTGGCGGCGGAGGATATCTCTACATACAATCAGCACTTAAACCTGTTGACGCTAACAGTAAGAAACAGAAAACAGTCGAAATCCCGTTAGGGTCATCTGTCACAGGGATTGCAGAAAAATTAG
Source organism: Bacillus sp. S3 (assembly GCF_005154805.1). Classification (GTDB taxonomy): domain Bacteria; phylum Bacillota; class Bacilli; order Bacillales; family Cytobacillaceae; genus Neobacillus. The sequence continues at coordinate 3,597,377 of NZ_CP039727.1, read as the reverse complement.
TAGCAAACGGCATTATAAAAAATGCTAAAGTATTCAAGTATTATGTAAAGCTAAAAAATGAAGGCGGCTTTATGGCCGGAGATTATCAGCTTAGCCCTTCGATGGATGTTCCTGAAATCGTCAGCCGCTTGAAAACGGGTAAAGTACTAGCGAAGGCAAGCTTTAAAATTACGATTCCAGAGGGAAAGCAGCTGAAGGAAATTGCGGCTATTATGGCAAAAGCAACAAGCCAAAAAGAAGATGACGTTTTTAATAAATTAAATGATAAAGAATTTATTAGTACACTAATGGCCAAATACCCTGATATATTAACTGATGAAATTCTTCATTCAACGGTAAAATTTCCACTTGAAGGCTACTTATATCCAGCGACCTATCCATTTTATAAGCCAAATCCAACTGTTGATGAAATGGTCACGGCAATGCTTGATAAAACAAGATCAGTGGTTGCGGATTATGCGGCGGAAAGTAATGAAAAAAAGCTTTCCGTTCATCAATTGCTCACGATGGCGTCTTTAATCGAGGAGGAGGCTACGGGGAAAGCCGACCGGAAAACAATCGCAAGTGTTTTCTATAACCGAATGAAAATAGGCATGCCGCTACAAACCGATCCAACTGTTTTATATGCGCAAGGAAAACATAAAGAGAAAGTTTTATATGATGATTTGGAAGTGAACTCACCTTATAATACGTATAAAAATACGGGTCTGCCGCCGGGTCCGATTGCCAATGCCGGAAAAGTTTCTATTGAAGCGGCACTGGAACCGGCGGAAACGGATTACTATTATTTCCTGGCAACGGCAGAGGGTGCAGTTATCTTTACAAAAACATTAGAAGAACATAATCAGGAAAAAGCAAAACATATTACCAATAAAAAATAATGGATTTTATGGGGGAAAGGTTAGCATTCCCCCTGGTTTTATGTTAAAATAATTCAGGTGTTTTAATATGTATTTCATAGCGTACCTCACAGTAAGGTGATTTGCGGCAGGATCTGCCTAAAATAGCGTATCGGAACCCAAAACTTCCTTACGCTAACTGCAACATTTTCTGTGAACGCTATTTTTTCATGTCTAAAGAGCATATTTTTGGTAAAAATGCTTCTATGAATTGAGGTGACGGCAGCTTGTTAAATGAGAAGCTGCATTTTTATATTGAAGGTCTAATTCCGGCTCGCATTCCCCTGCTTTCCGAGATGGAGAGCTATGCAAAGGAGCATAATGTTCCGATTATGGAACTTGCCGGTATTGAAACCATGCTGCAATTACTGCGAATCCATCAATCCGAAAGAATTCTTGAGGTTGGCACCGCGATTGGCTATTCGGCGTTACGAATGGCAGAGGCATTGCCTAATGCTGAAATCGTTACGATTGAACGGGACGAAGAAAGAATACAAGTTGCAAAAGCATTTATCGGGCGATCACCTAAAGGTAAGCAAATTACGATCATTGAAGGCGATGCTCTTGAGGTTGAAAATTTTGTTCAAGGGCGGGCACCATTCGATGCTATTTTTATTGATGCTGCTAAAGGCCAATACAAAAAGTTCTTTGAGATGTATGAAAAATATCTTCGAGACGATGGCATGATTATTACTGATAATGTGCTGTTTAAAGGACTTGTAGCTGAAGATGTAATTGAATCCAAAAGAATCAGAAACCTTGTGAAAAAAATAGATGAATTTAATCATTGGTTACTAAATCATCCGGAATATGACTCCGTGATCCTGCCTGTGGGGGACGGGGTTGCAATCAGCAAAAGGAGAGGTGAGAGGAAATGAAAAAAACAGAATTGCTAGTCACTCCATTGACGGTAAACGATATTTTGCCACTTGCAGAAGCAGGAGCCGATGCCTTTGTTGTCGGGGAGCAGCGCTTTGGCTTACGATTAGCAGGGGAGTTTAATCGTGAAGATGTTCAAAAGGCCATTGAACTTGCGCACGGTATGGGGAAAAAAGTTTATGTAGCGGTGAATGCTATTTTTCACAATGAAAAAATAGACGAGCTTTCAGAATATGTCCACTTTATCGCTGAGGCAAAAGCGGACGCGATTATTTTTGGTGACCCGGCGGTGTTAATGATTGCTAAAGAAGTTGCCCCGGAATTGAAGCTTCATTGGAATACAGAGACAACAGGAACGAACTGGTTTACTTGTAATTATTGGGGTGAAAAAGGCGCGAAACGGGCTGTCTTAGCACGAGAAATCAACATGGATGCCATTGTTGAAATTAAAGAAAATGCTGAAGTGGAAATTGAAGTACAGGTTCATGGAATGAGCTGTATGTTCCAATCAAAACGGACCCTTCTTGGGAATTATTATGAGTATCAAGGAAAGGTTATGGAAGTCGAAAACCGTAAAGCAGAAAAAAATATGTTCTTGCACGATAAAGAACGCGAAAATAAGTATCCGATTTTTGAAGATGCGAATGGAACGCATATTATGAGCCCAAATGATATTTGCATCATTGATGAGCTTCAAGAGATGTTAGAGGCCGGTGTCGATTCCTTTAAGATAGATGGGATTTTAAAGGGACCTGAATATATTTTGGCTGTGACAAAACTTTATCGTGAAGCCATTGATTTATATTTTGAGGATCCGGATGCGTATGAGGATAAAAAGGACGAGCTGCTTGAGGCAATGGAGGAAATCCAGCCAGCAAATCGGTCTTTAGATACAGGGTTTTATTTTAAGGAAACAGTTTATTAAAAGGAGGAGTTCAAACGTGTATACAGTTAATGATAAAATTTCTGAAATCATTGATGGAAAACGTGTCATTATGAAGAAGCCGGAACTCCTTGCGCCGGCAGGCAATCTTGAGAAGCTAAAAATTGCCGTTCATTATGGAGCAGACGCCGTCTTTATCGGGGGCCAAGAATATGGTCTTCGTTCAAACGCGGATAACTTTACCTTTGAAGAAATGAAAGAAGGAGTCGAGTTCGCTAAGAAATACGGAGCGAAGATTTATGTGACAACTAACATTTTTGCTCATAATGAAAATATAGCCGGCTTGGAAGAGTATATTCTTGGCTTAAAAGAGACTGGAATAGCAGGAATTATTGTTGCGGATCCGCTCATTATTGAAACATGCCGCCGGCTTGCTCCTGAGATAGAAATCCACATTAGTACACAGCAATCACTTTCTAACTGGAAAGCAGCCCAGTTTTGGAAAGAGGCCGGGGCAGAGCGTGTTGTATTAGCGCGTGAGGTTAGTGCGGAAGAAATCAGAGAAATGAAAGAAAAGGTCGATGTTGAGATTGAGACCTTTATTCATGGGGCGATGTGCATTGCCTACTCCGGGCGCTGTACATTGAGCAACCATATGACAGCACGGGATTCCAACCGCGGCGGCTGCTGCCAGTCATGCCGCTGGGATTATGATCTTTACCAGCTTGAGGACAGCGATCAGGAAGTAGCTCTTTTTGAGGAAGGAGACGACCCATTCGCAATGAGTCCGAAGGATCTTAACCTCATTCAGGCGATCCCACAGATGATCGAGCTTGGAATTGACAGCTTGAAAATTGAAGGCCGGATGAAATCAATTCATTACATTGCAACCGTGGTAAGTATTTACCGAAAAGTGATTGATGCTTATTGTGCCGATCCTGAGAATTTTGTTATTAAGCGCGAGTGGTTAGAGGAACTTGATAAATGCGCTAACCGGGAAACGGCACCTGCATTTTTTGAAGGAATTCCAGGGTATAAAGAGCAAATGTTTGGTAATCATAGCAAGAAGACAAAGTTTGAATTTGTCGGCCTGGTGCTTGACTATAATGAGGAAACGCAAATCGTTACATTGCAGCAGCGTAACCATTTTAAACCAGGGGAAGAAGTCGAATTCTTTGGTCCGGAAATTCAAAACTTTACACACGTGATTGATAAAATTTGGGATGAAAAAGGGAATGAATTGGACGCAGCTAGACACCCACTTCAAATTGTGCAATTTAAATTGGACAAACCGGTATACCCTAACAACATGATGCGAAAGGAGAACTAGCATGACAGCGAAACCTGTTGTTATTGGTGTAACCGGCGGCTCGGGCTCCGGAAAAACCAGTGTGACGAAGGCAATTTATGAAAGTTTGAAAGATCACTCCATTTTGGTGCTTGAACAGGATTATTATTATAAAGACCAGAGCAATCTGCCTTTTGAAGAACGATTAAAAACAAATTATGACCACCCGCTTGCATTTGATAATGATTTGCTCATTGAACATATCGAGAAGCTGTTACGTTATGAGGCAATTGAAAAACCTGTTTATGATTATGCCATCCATACACGTTCAGAAAAGGTTATTCCCGTAGAACCGAAGGATGTTATCATTTTAGAGGGGATTTTAGTGCTCGAGGATGAACGACTCCGCAATTTAATGGACATTAAATTGTACGTTGACACGGATGCTGACTTAAGAATCATCCGTCGGCTGACACGCGATATTAAAGATCGCGGGCGGACTTTTGACTCTGTTACCGCACAATACTTAAATGTGGTACGTCCAATGCATAATCAGTTTATTGAACCAACTAAGCGCTATGCAGACGTGATTATCCCTGAGGGCGGGCAAAACCATGTTGCCATAGATATAATGGTCACAAAAATTCAAACAATTCTTGAACAAAAGTCATTTTTATGACACAATAGCAAAAGAAAAGATAAAATAAATATTTAACCTGCGCGCCCTATATAAGGACGCGCTCCTATGTATTTGCATAGGCAAACAAACTACATACAGTATATACACAATTCGAATGGGGTATTGTGAAGACTAGAAGGAGTGAGGGTTTTGGCTGCAGAGAAAGTATTCCCAATGACACAAGCAGGTAAAGACAAACTTGAACAAGAACTGGAATATTTAAAGTCAGTAAAACGTAAAGAGGTAGTAGAAAGAATTAAAATTGCCAGAAGTTTCGGAGACTTATCAGAAAACTCTGAATACGATTCCGCGAAAGAAGAGCAGGCGTTTGTTGAAGGACGAATTACAACATTAGAGAATATGATTCGCAATGCCAAAATTATCGCTGAAAGCGAAATGGCCGGCGATTCTGTTTCATTAGGCAGCACGGTAACATTTGTTGAGCTTCCTGATGGAGAAGAAGAAACTTACTCAATTGTTGGAAGTGCCGAGGCAGATCCGTTTGAAGGAAAAATTTCAAACGACTCGCCAATTGCTAAAAGCCTTTTAGGTAAAAAGGTGGGCGACCAAGTCTCCGTTCAAACTCCAGGCGGTGAAATGAGCGTCCGGATTGTCAGCATAAATTAGTCGGTTTTATAACTATTCATTTGAATATGGTTTGAAATTCAAAATCCTCGTCAAAACTTTTGACGAGGTGTTTTTATGTGGAGAAGACGGGCACTTGGATGGCTTTTTATTTGTATAACCGGTTTGGTACTGCTTTTAGTACGGCTAATGCAAATTCAATTAATGGAGACAAAAACTTTCTCAAAGCATAATGTTAATTTACTTGAAGAAAGTGTGAAGCAAAGAACGCAGGAATTGGTAATTGATAATGGCAGAGGTAACTTTTTAGATCGAAATGGGACCATGCTGACACATAAAAAGGTTTCGGTCCTTGTCCTCTTTCCCTTTTTAAAAAAGCTGGATTGGGAGGCGGAGAAGGTTTCAGAGATTTCCGGAATTCCGGTTCAAGTGCTGAAAAATGCTGTAGAAGGGGCAAAAAAACCGTTTGCTTATGGAGACCCTCAGCCTTTTGAATTGACTGTGTCGCAAATGGAAAAAATCAATGCTTTAAAAATACCTGGAGTGTTTGCCATTGAAAAGAAGTTTGAACGTTCAAGTATTCCTGCGGAACAGTTAATTGGCTTGACTGGGGAAAATCCAAAGGAATTAAAAAAACGGTATCCTGACAAAGAATTGTCAGAGAAAACCTTGCTAGGTGTCTCTGGCCTTGAGGAAAGCTTTGATGAATTTTTGCTTCCTGAAGGGAAATCAAAGCTTGTTTATCATGTGGACGGGACAGGCGGCCCGTTATTCGGAATCAACGTTAAATATGTTGATCCGGCAAATCCCTTTTATCCTGTAAATATCCGGACAACCCTTGATAAAAGTATCCAGCAAGAAGCGGAGAACCTTGTTGACCGTTATCAAGTAAAAAAGGGAGGTCTGGTTCTCATTGATATTGAAAATAATTCCGTGCTGGCGATGGTTTCGCGGCCAACAATTAATAAAAAGGATCCCTACGGCAGCGGAGGAATTACAAATATGATGTTGAAGCAGCAAATTGCCGGGTCAGTTTTTAAAACGGTTGTTGCTGCTGCAGCAATAGATCAAAATCTAGATAACCCAACGCGTCTATTTGACTGCAGTAAAAAAATTAACGGAAAACCTGAACTAAAATACAACTATGGGATGTTGGATTTTACAAATAGTTTTGCTCGAAGCTGTAACCGAACGTTTGGCGAGCTGGCAAGGGAATTACAAAAAACGAATCCACACATATTAGAAGAGTATGCGGGCAAATTGTCGCTGATCGGTGCGACAGGCTGGCAAGGAGACATTTACCATACAAGTAACTTCAAACAATTTACAAATGAAGATCAGGGCAGAATCTTTTTGTCTGATGAAGCTAGAAAGGATGCTAATTTTGCTGCCATGTCTGGAATTGGCCAGCATGAAGTCCGCGTCACTCCTTTAGCTGCCGCCAATATGATGGCTACAATCGCCAGAGGAGGTAAAAAAGAGGCGGTAAGGGCCGTTTCAAAGATCGAATATAAAAATGGTACGACGATGGTTGATTTTCCTGAAGAAAGCTTAAAGGGGGACACCATTTCTCCCTATACGGCAATGAAACTGCAAAAATTGCTTCGGGAAGTGGTGCTAAACCCGAGTGGCACCGGAAGATGGTTTAAAGATCTCCCCTTTGAGGTGGCCGGAAAATCAGGTACCGCTGAAACTGGGAAATTTGACGATGGCAGGCAGTTGCATAATAAATGGTTTGCCGGATATTTTCCCTATCAAAAACCTAAATACGCCTTGGTGACCGTGAATTTAGATGTATTGGATTCGGAGGGCGGAGTGAACTTGTTATTTGCTGATATGGTTAAGATGCTGTATGAAAGAGATTCTAAGCAAGAGTGATGAAATGGTTTTTCCTTCAAGTTCTTATGAAATCATGTTAGAATATTGAGAGCCTTATTTTACGGAGGGATAAACTTGAGTAATGATTTTAAGTCTAATTCGCGTTCAGGTTATCGCGCGAAAAGGAAAAAAACGAATCTCGTCTTAAATAGTTTAATTGTCATTGTGCTGCTATTAATTATTTTTGTTGCATACAATATTTTCGCATCAGGAAATGACAAAGCCGCACCAAAGAAGGAAAGTCCAAAAACAGAACAAACGAAAACAGTAGATAAAGAACAGAAGGACACGGCAGGTAAAGAGCAAAAGGAAAAACAAGAGCAAAAAGCCGCAAAGAATGACAGTTCTTCCGACAAAGATGTGGAAGACAAACAAGAAAGTGAGGAAACCGCTGCACCTGAAGAGGCGGATGATTCACAGGCAGTGGTTTCTGAGGATGGCAAAACCATCGAGAATCCGTCTTGGAAACCCGTTGGCACAGTCCAAACTGGAGAACACACACCTGTATATAGCGGAGTAGATTGGGATGAAATGCTTAATGCCATCTCATATGCTACCGGGATAGATCAAGGTAATATGACTGTCTATTGGCTTGGCAGGGATCAATCTAAGACGAATGCCTCCGTAGGCACTGTCGCTGCAAAAGACACAAAGGAAAAATTTCAAGTTTTTATCGAGTGGGTGGACGGGCAAGGCTGGAAACCGACCAAAGTCATCAAGCAATAAGAGAATAAGGATGGGCCAACATAATGGCTCCATCCTTATTTCTTTTTAAAATGAACTACGGCTGAGAAATATGTATGTCCATTTTCGTTAACATGCATTTGGTGGGAAACGGAGTGGACAGAGAGTAAAATAGCTCTATTCTCATCAATTTGTGATTCAATTTTTTTTTGCAGTGTTTTAAGGTTTTCGGCCTCGAAAAATTCAACTTTATCCTCGATTAAATCAAATTGAAAATTCATTTGGATCAATCCCTTCTATACGATTATTTTAGTTATTACTTTCCATATTGGCAATGTATTTGAAGAAAAGTATAAAGTTTGATAACATGATATCAGTTTAATTCATAGTATATTTATAGGAATTATGTATTATTTTCAGAAACACTTTTATAGGCGAAAAAAGCTTGCGTCTTCCAATAGCAAGCTGCTTTTAAAAAATGGTAGAATAATGTTTGCGGATACGATGCAAGAAACCGCAGAAGATAATAATATGTTAGTGGAGAACATTAAGAAAGAGGTTACGTAATGAAAATTGCAATTATCGGAGCAATGGAAGAAGAAGTTACCCTACTACGAGACAATATTGAAGAGCAAACACAAGAAACAGTCGCTGGCTGTGAATTTACATTTGGAAAAATGCACGGTGCAGATGTGATCCTGCTACGGTCCGGGATTGGCAAGGTTAACGCTGCTATGTCAACCACCATCCTGCTTGAGAAATATAAACCGGATTACATTATCAATACTGGTTCAGCTGGAGGCTTTAATCCTGCGCTGAATGTAGGTGATGCCGTTATATCAACTGAAGTCCGCCATCACGATGTAGATGTGACAGCCTTTGGCTATGAATACGGTCAGGTACCGCAGCTTCCGGCTGCATTTACTGCTGATGAAAAATTAATGTCTGTGGCAGAAGCTGCTGCGAAGGAACTCGAGAATTTCCAAATTGTGAAGGGCTTGATTGTGACGGGCGATTCTTTTATGGAAGACCCGATTCGCGTCGATTTTGTTCGTTCGAAATTTGAGGAGTTACAAGCGGTAGAAATGGAGGCAGCAGCAATCGCACAAGTGGCCCACCGCTTTGAGGTTCCTTTTGTGATTATCCGCTCCCTCTCTGACATTGCCGGGAAAGAATCCGAAATCTCGTTTGATCAATTTATTGATAAGGCAGCGACGAATTCCGCTACATTGGTGATGAAAATGGTGGCTGCGCTTTAAATAGCACATAGGGGTGGAGAGATGCAAGTCTACAAAAATGTACATGAATTAATTGGGCATACACCAGTTGTTGAAATTACACAGTTTTCATTGCCTGAAGATGTTCGCATTTTTGCAAAGCTAGAATTCATGAACCCAGGGGGAAGTGTCAAAGACCGGCTTGGAATTGAGCTGTTACATGAGGCATTTTCAAGCGGAAAACTTCGCCCAGGTGGAACAATCATTGAACCGACTGCCGGAAATACCGGAATAGGTTTAGCACTTGCAGCAATCAATAAAGGGGTACAGGTCATTTTTTGTGTACCTGAAAAATTTAGTATGGAAAAGCAGGCAATCATGAAGGCGCTTGGGGCAAGAATCGTCCATACACCGGCGGAACAAGGGATTAAGGGCGCGATTGCTAAAGCAGAGGAGCTGATTCAAGAAATTCCCGGCTCCTATTGTCCGCAGCAATTTGCTAATCCAGCCAATCCGGCTACGTATTATAAAACATTAGGTCCGGAGCTTTGGAAACAACTCGATGGGGATATTGATGTGTTTGTTGCGGGAGCTGGTTCAGGCGGTACCTTCATGGGAACAGCCCGTTATTTGAAAGAACAAAATCAACAGATTAAAACCGTCATTGTTGAACCCGAAGGATCCATATTAAATGGCGGCGCATCTGGCCCCCATAAAACGGAGGGAATAGGCATGGAATTTTTGCCTTCATTTATGGAGCCGGGCTATTTTGACGCTATTCATACGATTGCGGATGATGATGCCTTTCACTTTGTTAAAGAGTTGGCTGCTAAAGAAGGGCTCCTTGTTGGCAGCTCATCTGGCGCCGCCTTATCTGCTGCACTAAAAGAAGCTAAGGCCGCAAAGGGCGGTACCAATATCGCCGTCGTTTTCCCAGACGGCAGTGAACGCTATTTAAGCAAGAAGATCTTTGAGGGGGGATTGTAAAATGAGAAGAAAGACCAAATTGATTCATGGCGGAATTAGTGAAGACCCGGCTACAGGTGCTGTTTCTTTCCCGATATATCAAGTTAGCACATACAAACAAGCGGGTGTCGGCGGCCATAAGGGATTCGAATATTCCCGCACCGGAAATCCGACCAGACATGCGCTTGAAGAGTTGATTAAAGATATTGAGGGCGGCAAAGCCGGTTTTGCGTTTGGCTCAGGGATGGCGGCAATCACTGCAGTTATTATGCTGTTTAACAGCGGCGATCATGTCATTTTAACAGATGATGTGTATGGCGGCACGTTCCGTGTGATGACAAAGGTATTGAATCGTTTCGGGATTGATTCAACATTCGTTGATACAAGCCATTTAGAGAATATCAAAAGTGAAATCAGACCAAATACCCGGGCTGTATATTTAGAGACACCCACAAATCCGCTATTAAAGGTGACCGATATCGAAGCTACCGCAAAGCTTGCAACAGAACATGGACTGTTAACGATTGTTGATAATACGTTCTCGACGCCTTATTGGCAAAATCCAATTGAGCTTGGTGCTGATATTGTCCTCCATAGTGCTACAAAATATATAGGAGGCCATAGCGATGTTGTGGCTGGCTTAGTGGTTGTAAACAGCGATCAACTGGCAGAAGACCTCCACTTTGTACAAAACTCTACAGGCGGAGTTCTGGGGCCACAGGATTCATGGCTGTTAATCAGGGGAATCAAAACCTTAGGTATTCGTATGGAAGAGACGGAAGCGAATACGAAGGCGATTGTTGCATTTTTACAAGGGCACTCTAAGGTTAAAAAAGTATTTTACCCTGGCTTGGAATCACACCCCAATCATGAGATTGCTAAGAAACAGACAAGAGGCTTTGGCGGAATGGTATCATTTGATGTAGGCAGTGCTGAACATGCAGACCACTTACTAAGCAAGGTCAAATATTTTACATTGGCAGAAAGTCTTGGAGCTGTAGAAAGCCTGATCTCCGTTCCCGCAAGAATGACTCATGCCTCAATTCCAGCTGACCGACGAGCAGAACTGGGTATCACTGAAGGATTAGTCCGCATCTCCGTCGGCCTCGAAGATATCGAGGATCTCATTGAGGATCTCACACAGGCATTAGAATAAGAAAGAGGGGTTTGATCTGTTGATCAGACCTCTTTTTGTGTGGTTTCGCACATTGTGTTTTTCTATAATTTACATCCTCTTTTTCCTGATATTCTGTGATAAAGTAGGTTAGTAGATTTTAAGAAAAGCAGGTGGTAAACAGTGAAACATGAAATGAAGAATCTTTATGAAAAAATGATGGATTTTAAACGGTTTGGAACTGTCTTATTGGCTTGCGGCATATTTTTCTATCTAGGTGTGATTATTCCATCAGATGCGAAAAGCGAAATGGATATAAATGTGATGATTCTTTCCTCTTTGTCCTTTTTAGCAGTATCTATTCTTATGTTTATTCAATCAAAACAATGTCAGATCAAGCTGTCTGAAATGGCTGACAATGATGATACATTCTTGAAAAAATAAGCGATTCCTAACCATTTGGGACGTTTATTTTTTTTACCTTCAGCCGGGCTTTCTCATTAATTTTAAATAAATTAAGAAAAAAGGTTTACAAAGTGATGTTCCGTGGATATAATTACCGTAGTAAGTAAAAAATTCCAAAGGAGGTCGAAGAAAATGATGTTATTGGCAATCAACACTGGAGCTGTAGTTGGCACGAAAACTGTATATTTGAATATCACGCATTCGACCAGACAGGAATGGATTGCTTAACGTACTGTTACAATACATATCCATGCCGCAGGGAGAATGACGCCTTGCGGTATTTTTGTGTCTAAAAAATGCCAGCCGCAGGGACCCTATTCTTCTGCGGCCTTTTTGTGCCCTTTTTTCTCGCAAAATGGATATGTTTTGCATATTTTGAAGATGTTGCTGAATTTAAAAAAGAAAAAGACTTTAAAGGAGGTGGTATGTATGACCCTCAATATTTTATTTTTCTCGATTACGATTAAAAAACGAACCATGAGCCTTCAACAGGCGGCAAACCAGGAAATGGTTGAAAAGCTTTATGAGCAAAACAAAGACCGGCAAATTTCTATGCATCATTTCATGTAATAACAAATAAAAAAAGGAAGTGAATCCAATGACCTTAAATATCTTATTTTTCTCGATTACATTTAAAAAACGAGAAGTGAGTCTTGAAGAAGCGGTTCACCAGGAAATGGTTGAAAAACTATATGATCAAACAAAAGACCGTCAAATCTCCATGCATCATTTCATGTGAAAATCCTTTAAAAAAAGGAAGTGAATCAAAATGACGCTAAATATTTTCTTTTTAACGATTACCATTCATAAACGAAAAATGAGCCTGGAAGAGGCTGCACATCAAGAAATGGTTGAAAAGCTTTATGAAAAGAACAAGGATCGTCAAGCATCCATGTACCGGATTATGTAAGCAGTAAAAAATTCATGAGAAGAAAGGTGGTTTTTGAGATGATGTTTTTTCTAATGCAGGGACGAGGGGCTAGTTTATGGGATATGAAGGATACCACCTAGCCGAACCTAAAATAGGAGGTAGCAAGTATGCCGTTACATTTATTATTATTATCGTTAATTTTTACACCAAAGAAAAAAAATCGTAGTTAATCCTATAGAAGCTTTGTTAACAAAATGTTCATTTTTCCCTCAGATAGATACTGTGAAAACATGATAAATTTAAGTAAGAAATACATGATCTATCTAAGGGGTGGAGAATATGTTCATGGTTGTGATGGCGTTAATTATTACAGGAGCAATCGGCTGCGTAATCTCAGCGGAAATAAGTGTCGAATAAAAAGAAGGAGCACCGGGGGTAGCCACCGATGCTCTTTTCGTTATAAAACCTATTTATTCGCAGTAAGCTCCAGGAACTCGTCAATATCATCGAGACAGATGTGAACAGCTTTTTCCCAAAAGTCTTTTTGCGTCAGATCTACCTGTAAATGTTTCTGCGCAAGCTCTTCTACCGTCATAGAGGCAGTGTCTCGTAATAAGGCAATATACTTTTCTTCATATCCCTTCCCTTCCTCAAGCGCCTCAGCATAAATACCGAGAGAGAACAGGTAGCCAAAGGTATAAGGGAAGTTATAGAATGGAACTCCCGTTATAAAGAAATGCAGCTTGGAAGCCCAGAATAATGGATGATATTCTTCTAAAGCACCACAGTATGCTTCCTTTTGTGCCTCTAGCATCAATTCATTCAATTTTTCTACCGATACTGTTCCGTGTTTTCTTTCCTGATAAAAACGGGTTTCAAACAAGAAACGGGCATGAATATTCATAAGCAGGGCAACGGTTCTTTGAATTTTATCATCGAGAAGAACAAGTTTTTCTTCTTCATCCTTTGCGCTTTTGACTGAAGCATCTGCCACAATCATTTCTGCAAAAGTGGAAGCCGTTTCAGCTACATTCATTGCATAATTGCAATTAAGAAATGGGATATCCCTCATTACATAAGAATGAAACGCATGCCCAAGTTCATGTGCAAGTGTTGAAACATTTGACGGTGTCCCGGAATACGTCATGAAGATGCGGGATTGTTCACTTTCAGGGAACCCGGTACAGAAACCTCCTGGAGCTTTTCCCGGGCGGTCTTCTGCTTCAATCCATTGTTCCTCAAAGGCATTTTTCGCAAATGAAGCCATTTTTTCACCAAACAAAGCAAAATTTCGTTCAATAAATTCGGCTCCTTCTTGATAAGAAACTTTTGTTTCTGATTTCCCGTATGGTGCCTCTAAGTCAAACCAGCTTATCTTTTCAAGTCCCAAGAGCTTTGCTTTCCGCTCTAAATATTGAACAAGCTTCTGTTTATTTTCCGAAATAACTGCCCACATAGTATCCAATGTTTCCTTTTTCATTCGATTGATGCTGAGCGGTTCTTTTAAGACATCTTCCCAGCCTCTTTTTTTATAGACATTCAAACGGAAACCGGATAAATGGTTTAACGTTTTCGCAAGGAAATCTGCCTGCTCTTCCCAAGACTTTTCCCAATTTTTGAAGACGCTTGAGCGCATTTCGCGGTCAGGGCTTGAAAATTTGTTGAAGGCCTGGCCGACAGAAAGGAGTTTCTCTTCTCCGTTTTCGGTAAATGATACTTTGATTTTGCTGACAATTAAATCATACAGCTGGCCCCAGCTGTGATAGCCATCCACTTCAAGGGAACTAATCAGGGCCTCCTCTTCCTTAGACAGCTTCTCTTTCGCTTTTTCGCGGCTTTCCGTTAACACGAAGGCAAGTTCGTTTAATGGTTCAGCAGCTACTAACTGCTGCCATACCACATCGTTAATCGAGGTCAGCAGGTTGTCTAACGATCCAAGTGCAGACTGGAAAATGGCATTTAAGCTTGTTATTTTCGCGTCTAGCATATATGCTTTTTTATCTTCAGTCTTTTGTGCTAGTAAACAGCCGGCAAAGGCTCCAGCTTGAATTAATTTTTTTGCGGATTTTTCCAAATCGGCAAGTAATTCTTGCAAATACTTGCCGTCCTCCAGAGAATTAATTGGTGTCCAGTTATTCACTTTTGCTTCGAAATGTTTGATCAATTCTTCGGTTTGAACAAGGTGTTCCTGTAATTCTGCGGATTCACTTCCACCTTTAAAAAATACATCAAGATTCCAGACTTCTGAATATGTAGTTGCTGTCATTCTTGGACCTCCTTTATATATGTACCTATTTATTATATGTCTACTTTTCGAAAAATTCTATATTTTGTACCTGCTACAAGAAAAATGGCTTATGCATTCATCGCATAAGCCGTAATCTGCTTTAATAAAAACAGGTATACCACCACCAGGCTCCGAAAATAAATAACAGAATAAAGAGAACAATGATCACTGCAATCCATATACCGGCACCAAAGCCATATGGAGCACGATTAACAGGATAGGGAGCCGGGTAACCGTAAGCAGCAGGATATCCAAAAGGCATCATGTTTCCCCCCTTTAATGTTTTATATTAGCGTATGAGCCCTTATTATTTACGGTATAGGCAAATGTGCATGTCAATAAAGCATTTAAAAAATATTATTACAATCAATTATTTGACAATCTTATTAGGACTACGGTATAAGTGGATGGATATCTCATAGTTTACTATGAAGTTTTTCGGGAGGAAAAAAATGAAGGTTCAAATAAAAGTGTTTCTTGCTCTCCTCATAGGCATATTCCTTGCTGTTGGCTGCACAAACAAGAGTGAAACCGCAGAAAAGTCGAATCAAGAAAAGAAGGCAGAAATAAAAGAAAAATTTGATATTGTCAAGGCGAACACATTTAAGCTGAAAAATATCAGGGGGATCGGCTATCCAGGGAATGACACTGCCCTATATGTAGCGGCAAATGATGGTTTAAAAATGTACAAGGATGGGGCATGGTATGAAACAACCGCAAGTCAACATGACTATATCGGTTTTCAGGCGGTTGAATCGGGCTTCGTTGCCAGTGGTCATCCGCAAAAAGGAACAAACTTGAAGGATCCTCTTGGATTAGTACACAGTTCTGATAAAGGGGAGACCCTAAAAAAATTAGCCTTTTATGGTAAAGCTAATTTTCATTTTACGGCAGCGGGCTATTCGGGGAATGGTATTTATGTGATAAGTGAGCAGCCGAACGATGACTTAGGTTTAGGTGTGAATTATTCTATTGATAACGGTGAAACTTGGAAAAGAAGTGCCTTGAAGGATTTCCAAGCCGATTCGTTTGGAATGATGGCTGTTCACCCGGATAATGGAAATACCATTGCGATGGCAACAAGATCGGGAATTTATTATTCAATAGACAATGGGAATACCATGAAGCTGGTTACGGGTCCATTTATGGTAACGGCACTGGCGTTCTACGGGGACTCAATTTTATTTTCAAGTGTAGAAAATGATAAAATTTTATTAAAAATAGTAAATCCAATCTCTGGGGAACAAACAGATATGACCATTCCCTTTCTTGATTACGATAATCCTATTACTTATGTAACAGTGAATCCAAAGAGTAAAAACCAAATAGCCTTCACAACCTATAAAAATGATTTGTTTGAATCCGTTGATGGCGGGGGAAAATGGAGTAATCTACTTAAAGAAGGTAAGTAACAACGTACAAAAGAGCAGGTGATGGTACCTGCTCTTTTGTATGTGGGTTAACTCTTCTTTTTCTTTTCTTTTTCTGCCCGGTAAAATTCATGGAACATTTTCATCAGTGCGCGTTTTTCAATCCGCGAGACATAACTTCTAGAAATACCCAACTCCTTTGCAATCTCCCGCTGGGTTTTTTCCTTTTGTAAATCGAGGCCAAATCGGCCAATGATGACTTCTTTTTCCCGATCATCGAGCACTTCGATATATTTTTTTATTTTTTCAAGCTCCATGTTTAGTTGGATCGTATCAATTACATCTTCTGATTCGGATTTCAGTACATCAATTAATGAAATTTCGTTCCCCTCTTTATCCTGCCCAATCGGGTCATGCAGGGAAACATCCTTTTTCGTCTTCTTGAGTGCCCGCAAATGCATCAGGATTTCGTTTTCAATACAGCGGGCAGCATAGGTAGCAAGCTTTGTTCCTTTCCCCTCTGAGTAGCTCTCGATTGCTTTTATTAACCCAATTGTTCCAATTGAGATTAAATCTTCCGAATCTTCCCCGGTATTTTCAAATTTTTTTACGATATGCGCAACAAGCCTTAAATTGTGTTCAATTAACATATTACGCGCATGCGAATCCCCTTCTGCCATTAACCGTAAATACTTTCTTTCATCTGCAGCAGATAGGGGCTGCGGAAAGGCATTATTTTTTACATAAGAAACAAGAAATAAAAATTCCTTCATTAAATAACCGAGAGCTGTTAAGATTCCAGACATCCACATCCACCCCCGTACTCTTTTTAGGCAAAATGCCTATTAATAATTCCTATGAGGAAATCGGGAAATTGTGTCTGTCCTGAAAATTTATTTGCTTAAAAAATGAAAAAATGACCTTACCAAGCAAGACGCTAAAGCAGGTCATTTCTGTGTTTATTTATACTTTTCTAAGTGTAAATGAACTAACCATTAGGAAGGATAAAATAATAATGATGAATAAGAACGTTTGGGATGGAAGATAGGGAATGGCTAAAAAGCTTAAGGTTGCCAAGCAGCCTGCTGCAGTAATAGGCAGCCCGGTAAAATATCCAGTGCTTTCCGTAATATTGAAACGCGCTAATCTAAATGCACCGCAACCGATGTAGAATACTGTAAAAAATGAACCAGGTCCGCCAAATTCATGTAAAATTCCTTGGTATAGTAATAGTGCAGGTGCCACTCCAAATGATATAATATCACTCATGGAATCTAATTGTTTCCCAAGCTCTGATTCAATATTAAATTTTCGGGCAATCATACCATCAAATCGATCTGCCAATGCTGCGATAAAAATAAGCAGGAGGCTTAACCTTAGATTTCCATGCAGTCCGAATACAATTGCAAATCCGCCCAATGATAAATTCGTTAAGGTCATCACATTTGCTGTTTGAGATTTTAATTTTTTTATAGTCTGATCCAATACATCCAATAAAAACATTCTCCACACCACTCCTTTCTCGAGGACGAAGGAAAACAAATACTGTTATACTATATTATTTAATTCTAAGCGTTTTATGTCTTTTCGTAAAGAGTATTTTTACACTATTTGGGGGTAGTTCTATGATACAGGGGTTTTATCGGCTATTGATTGAATTAACGAATGGAAAGTGGACATCAGGTATTCTGAAGCGGTTTGCCCGTTCGAAAATCAGTCGTTTCGCCGTACCATCGTTTGCTAAAATTTATCATTTGAAACAAGAAGAAATGGAAAAGGAGTTGTCCGAATTTCCCACCCTTCACGATTTATTTGTTAGGACGTTGAAAAAGGATGCAAGGAAAATCGATAAAAGTCATGATGGAGTTGTTAGTCCGGTTGATGCCGTGATCGAAGACGTTGGGCTGATAAAAGAAACAAGTGACATCATCGTAAAAGGTAAAAACTATTCCATTGAAGAGATGTTGGGAGAGAGCAGCATTTTAGCAAAATACTTAAATGGTACATATATGATTCTATATTTAAGTCCTAGTCATTATCATCGCATTCATAGTCCTGTTGATGGAATCGTTACAAAGCAATGGACACTTGGAAAAAAATCATATCCCGTCAATAAATTAGGGTTAAAATATGGACGCAGAACACTTGCTAAGAACTATAGAGTCATAACGGAAGTGAAAACGGTATTTGGTCATGTTTCGGTTGTCAAGGTTGGAGCCATGTTTGTTAATTCGATTGAAACTACACATAAGGGATATGAGTTAGTCAAGGGTGAAGAGATGGCCTATTTTAGTTTTGGCTCAACCGTTGTGCTGTTATTTGAAAAGGGAACTTTTCAAATTGATTCAACGATTAAGACTCCTAAAGATATTAGCGTCGGGGAAAAGATAGGCGTTTTGACCAAAATACAATAGCAGGTGCCTGGAGGCTTTTATTGACTTCCTTTTTCGCCAAAAAAAAGAAAGGCCCTTAAAGGGCAGTATGGAAGGTTATGAGGATTTTTTGATTTTATTGAATAATGATCGCCTTTGGATTTCGGACTCAATTAGACCAATAAAATCTGGGCTTAGGTTTAATTCTCTTGCTTTAAAATAGGACTCAATTAATAATTCATCTGACAATTTCCGCACGTCAGAATCCACCTCCGATTTAAATAATTGTTCTTTTTTGGTATAAAGAAACATAAAATGGTATGTTCAAATGGTGTACCCTAAATCTACCAAATTTATTCTTATAGAACAATCGTTCTATTTATCCACAGGTTATAGTGGATAACTTGTGATTAATTTGTTTATAAAGTACCTAAATGTAAATGATTCAAAGGGTATAATGTTAATAAGGTTATCCACAGGGCGGGGAATTGCAGATGTTTGTCGAAAAATATTTTTTTCACATCTTAAAACTTTGAAACAAAGGGTAAAATTGGTATGATGGTACAGAAATAATTGGTCTGACTGCTACCTCTTATAAAAGAGGAATTTTATTTAGAATTTAATGAGGTGTAAGCTTAGTGTTAAAACAATTTTTGCCGAATGAACATGTGAAAAGCATTCTGGATATATCTCCTGAGGAGCTAACATCAAGAGGGATTAAAGGGATTATCACGGATTTGGATAATACGTTAGTGGAATGGGATCGTCCTACTGCAACTCCTCAGTTGATTAAATGGTTTGACGAAATAAAGAAACATAATATACTTGTCACAATTGTTTCTAATAATAATGAGGAAAGAGTCAAGGCTTTTTCTGACCCGCTTAAAATCCCGTTTATTTTCCGGGCAAGAAAGCCGATGGGACCAGCGTTTCACAGGGCAATTTCGCAAATGGGCATTAAGAAGGAAGAGACTGTTGTCATTGGTGATCAATTATTAACGGATGTTCTCGGCGGAAACCGCAGCGGGTTTCATACCATTCTCGTTGTACCTGTTGCCCAAACGGACGGATTTTGGACAAAATTTAATCGCTTTGCGGAACGGAGAATTTTAAATTGGTTTCGAAAAAAAGGGATGCTTCAGTGGGAGGATTAATCTGTGATTGAACAACAATATATATGCATGGGCTGCGGTGTCAAGGTCCAAACCGAAAACCCAGAGGAACTGGGATATGCGCCATCATCCGCTTTGGAAAAAGAAGTGATTATTTGCCAAAGATGTTTTCGTCTGAAGCATTATAATGAGGTTCAGGATGTCAATTTAACCGACGATGATTTTTTAAAAATATTAAATGAAATCGGCAGAACAGACGCCCTTATTGTAATGATTGTTGACATTTTTGATTTTAATGGCAGCTGGCTCCCGGGATTACACCGGTTTGTCGGTCATAACAAGGTCGTCCTAGTCGGAAATAAGGTTGATTTGCTGCCGAAGTCTGTTAAGCATACCAAATTGATAAACTGGATGAAGCAGGAAGCAAAGGAGCTGGGCTTAAGACCTGAAGAGGTCTTCCTCGTCAGTGCAGCAAAAGGGGTAAATGTAAAAGAAACGGCTGCGGCAATTGATGAATTGCGGCAAGGTAAAGATGTCTATGTCGTGGGCTGCACCAACGTTGGAAAGTCTACTTTCATAAACCGAATTATTAAGGAAGTCACCGGCGAGGCGGATGTGATTACCACTTCTCATTTCCCTGGAACGACACTCGACATTATTAAAATCCCGCTAGATGACGAAAAATCCTTAATTGATTCACCTGGGATTATCAATCATCATCAAATGGCCCATTTTGTAGATAAAAAGGACCTAAAAATGATTACCCCTAAAAAGGAAATCAAGCCAAAAGTATTTCAATTAAATGAAGATCAAACATTATTCTTTGGCGGATTGGCCCGATTTGATTATATTAGCGGCGGCAGACGTTCATTTGTTTGTTATGTTTCCAATGAATTGAATATTCACCGGACGAAAACAGAAAATGCGGACGAGCTTTATGAAAAGCATGTTGGGGAAATGCTGACACCGCCGGCTCCTGAACAATTAGCGACATTTCCGGAGCTTGTGAAACAGGAATTTGTTATTAAAGAAGCTAAAACAGATATCGTATTTTCGGGGCTTGGCTGGATTACAGTAAATGAGCCGGGAGCAAAAGTGGCTGCGTACGTTCCGAAAGGTGTTCAAACGTTAATTCGAAAATCTTTAATATAAATATAGAAGCCGTAGAATAGGTGGGGAGATACAAGTGAAAAAGTTATATGCAGTATTAGGTGATCCCATTGGGCATTCGATGTCACCGGTTATGCTAAATGATTTATTTTCTTTTTATCAAATGGATGCTCACTATCTCCCTTTTCAAGTAAAACCTGAGGATTTAGGAGATGCTGTTAAGGGCCTAAGAGCCATTGGGGTTGGCGGGTTTAATGTAACCATTCCACATAAAAGTGCGATTATACCCTTTTTAGATGTAGTGGATGATTTAGCAGCCAGCATTGGTGCAGTCAATACAGTGGTCAATGAGGACGGAAAGCTGATTGGTTATAATACCGATGGTCCCGGTTTTTTAAAAAGTTTAAACCCATATGTACCAAGCGTATCGGGGCAAAGGATCCTGGTAATAGGTGCCGGGGGAGCAGCTAGAGGGATTTACTTTGCCATGGCCCAAGCAAAACCGATGGTTATAGACATCGCAAATCGGACTTTAGAGAGGGCGGTAAAACTTATTGAGGATTGTCCTTATGATAGCTCCTCTAAAGCTTTGTCCTTAAAAGAAGCAAGCGAAAATATTGGGGAATATGATTTAATTATTCAGACGACGATGATTGGGATGTCACCGAAAATCTCGGCACAGCCCTTGAGTTTGGACAAATTAAGGGAACAGTCAATTGTTTGTGATATAATATATAATCCGTTGGAAACGCAGCTTTTGCAAGATGCCGTATCCAAAGGGGCAAGAACCCAAACCGGAGTCGATATGTTTGTCTATCAGGGTGCACTTGCTTTCGAAAAATGGACAGGCATATTCCCTGATGTCGAAAGAATGAGAGAGAATGTGTTGTTACAATTAGGAGGAAAACGATGTTAACAGGTAAACAAAAACGATTTTTACGCGCAAAGGCACACCACTTAGATCCAATCTTTCAAGTGGGGAAGGGCGGCGTAAATGAAAATATGATTAAGCAAATCGCAGATGCGCTAGAAGCTAGGGAACTATTTAAAGTCAGTGTGCTGCAAAACTGCGAAGAAGATAAAACAGTAGTTGCTGAAGAGCTGGCAGCTGGAACGGGTGCTGAAATTGTGCAAATAATTGGCAGCACAATTGTTCTTTATAAAGAGTCTGTTGAAAAGAAAACTATAACACTGCCTTAATCAATGGAGTAAAGGATGGCGAACGCATGAAGAAAGTGGGAATATTAGGAGGAACGTTTGACCCTCCGCATTACGGACATCTTATGATTGCCAATGAAGTTTATTCTGCACTAAATCTTGATGAAATTTGGTTTATGCCCAACCATGAGCCGCCGCATAAGAAAAAATCAGAATCAGTCGAAGATGGGGATCGCCTAAACATGCTAAGGCTCGCAATTGACGGGAATCCTGCCTTTACGATTCAACCAATTGAGCTCGAACGCCAAGGTCCTTCCTATACAGTGGATACAATGAGAATGCTGAAAAGCGAATATGCTGACAACGAGTATTTCTTTATTATCGGGGCAGATATGATTGAATATTTGCCGAAATGGCATAAAATTAATGAACTTGTAAACCTGGTCCACTTTGTAGGAGTCAGGAGACCTTCCTACAGCCATCAAACAGAATACCCTGTCCTGTATGTTGAAGTCCCGGCAATAGATGTTTCATCTAGTATGATTCGGAATCGAATGAAAAGCGGAAAGACCGTTCGATATTTATTACCTGATCAGGTGATTGATTATATAGAGGAGAAGCATTTATATGGAACGTGAAAAGGCGTTGGGACTGGTTAAGAAACAATTGACGGAGCATCGTTATCAGCATACGCTGGGGGTAATGGAAACGGCCATTTCTTTAGCCAAGAGATTTGGTGCAGATGAGAAGAAAGCGGAAATGGCCGCCATCTTTCATGATTACGCGAAATTTCGCCCCAAGGATGAAATGAAAGAAATCATTGTTTCCCAAGGTTTCCCGCAGGACTTGCTCCAATTTAATTCAGAATTATGGCATGCTCCAGCAGGTACCTATCTCGTAGAGAAGGAAGCCGGAATTACTGACCGTGAAGTTTTGGCTGCTATACGCTACCATACTTCTGGGAGACCAGGTATGACGATGCTTGAAAAAGTCATTTATTTAGCGGATTATATCGAACCCGGGAGACATTTCCCAGGTGTAGATGAAGTAAGAGAAATGGCAAAAGGAAATTTAGATCGGGCATTAATAAAAGCGGTACAAAACACGATTTTATTTTTAATGAAAAAAAATCAAACGGTGTACCCAGAGACTTTTTATACTTACAATGACCTTGTTACGAAACTGGAGGATTGATGAATGGAAAATCAGGAACTTTTAAAAATAGCAGTAAAAGCAGCGGATGATAAACGGGCAGAGGACATTCTTGCTCTCGATATGAAGGGTATTTCCTTAATTGCAGATTACTTCATTATCTGCCACGGAAATTCTGATAAACAAGTACAAGCAATTGCACGAGAAATGAAAGAAAAGGCACAAGAACATGGATACGATGTGAAACGTATTGAAGGGTTTGATGAAGCAAGATGGGTGTTAATTGATATGGGGGATGTCGTAGCCCATGTATTCCATCGGGACGAAAGAAGCTACTACAATTTGGAACGGCTATGGGGCGACGCGCCGCTTGAGGATATCCGCAGTGAGCTGAATTCATGAGTTATGAACAGTTTGCCTATTTATATGATGGGCTGATGAAAGATGCCCCATATGATGAATGGGTACAGTTTGTTAAAGAAACTCTTGTTAAATATGACGTCAAACGAAGGGGTCCCCATCTGCGTCTCTTAGATTTAGCATGCGGGACTGGTGAGCTCTCTGTCAGGTTTGCAAAGGAAGGATTCCAAGTAACTGGGATTGACTTGTCAGAGGATATGCTCGCTGTCGCACAGGCAAAGGCGGAAGGGGAAGGTGTCAGGATTCCATTTTTCCAGCAAAGTATGGCTGATTTGGAAGGTCATGGGCAATTTGATGTAATTGGCATTTTTTGTGATTCATTGAACTACCTGCAAACAGAAGAAGAAGTGGTGTCCACTTTTGCTGCAGCCATGGAACATTTGAACGATCATGGGATTTTCATTTTTGATGTCCATTCAATCTATAAAATTACCCAAGTATTCATCAGCCAAACCTTCGCATTAAATGATGAAGATGTATCCTATATTTGGAATAGTTTCCCTGGTGAACATCCAAATAGTGTCGAACATGAACTAAGCTTTTTTGCTTTGGATGAAAAATCAGGGAAGTATGACCGATTTGATGAGCTTCATTTTCAGCGGACCTATCCGGTCCAACAATATGTAAATTGGTTAGAGACAGCAGGTTTTGAAATTCTGGAGGTTGCTGCCGATTTCAAACATACCGGACCGCAGCCACATTCAGAGCGGATCTTTTTTGTCGCTAAAAAATAAAAATAAAAAGATGGCTTCAGATTGTCGAGAAAGTGTATTTTTCTCGGCAATTTTATATTTTTATCGGGATTTGAATGGCCTATTTTTTTCAAAAATGTCCCTGCTAATGGGCCTGTTGATTTCCTCTCCAGGTGCTTCGCTTTCCGCGGGCGGTTCGGTGAGCCTCCTCGGCGCGTTCCGCGCCTGCGGGGTCTCACCTGTCCCGTACTCCCGCAGGAGTCTTCGCACCTTCCGCTCCAATCAACAGGAGATAATCAACTTAAAGAATTGCAACACACCTTTTCCAGCCTGAATAAGTGTGTCGCAATCTTTTTCGTGTTCTGGCAAGCTACAGTAAGAAGAGCCTGTTCACTTGCTTTTTTTACCCCGCAACCGGCAGTAGCGAAGCCCATGCAGCTCTTTGAGTCTGCTAAGCTTCGCTCAATTTTTTCCTTTCAAAATTTATATAGCTCTTTTCCTGATTTTGATAAGCGATTTACTCTTACCTTTTCCTTAAACTCCTCCCATACATGTCGTGTTACAACTTTCACTTTAATTTTTAAACGTGTGCATTGGAATAAAAGTGGACAGCCTTCACATTTTTTCGAATCAGATTTGTATTCTTTAAACACTCTCGGTTTGTTGTCTTGTAGGGTAATTCTTGGGTATTAGGACAAATGTAAAGATCCCGTTCATTGTCAAAGTAAATTTCCAATTAGGGAATAAGCCAGTAGTAGGATGGAATCGACTATGGGCAATAACGCCAAATATATTACGATTAGAAAGTCCTTTAGGATTAGTAAGATAGCCTGAATCTAGAGCAACAGCTTCTACCTTAAAACCAAACCATTGGACCTGACGGTCCAATCGATTCAGGTAAGGAACCGGATCATAAAATTTTAAACTTAAAAACCAATGATAAGCAATGATCATTTTAATTTCTTTTTCTACTTTCCTTTCGGAATGTATGCCAAAGAGATACCCTATGAACATCATTTTAAAAAGAATAAGGGGGATCAGATGGACGGCCGTTATCATCACTATAAAAAGAGAGTACTTTTTCAAAAAGAAATGAAAAGTCTGCATATTTATCAATCAATCGAAGAAGGTGATCATTCGGAACTAATTCATCAATACACTCAAATTCATATTCCTTTGACCAGACTCTTTTGGCTTAAACATTGATTTAACCACTTATCTTATTAAATATTGGTTGAGTTGCTCGTCCTATTAATAACACCTGTTGATTTGCGCGGAAGGCACGAAGACTCCTGCGGGAGTACGGGGCAGTGGGAGACCCCACAGGCGCTTGCGCCGAGGAGGCTCCCCGGCACGCCCGCGGAAAGCGAAGTGCCTGGAGCGCAAATCAACAGACATGTTGAATAGTTGAATTATTAATAATTTAAGTTAATTAACGCGGTGAATTATTAAAGAAATTAAATAAAATAAAGGCTGTCGAGAGTTTCTCGACAGCCCGAAGCCGTCTTTTTTATAAAAAGATGGCTTTTTTTATAAAATGAAAGAAGGATTTTGTCAAATGAAGGCGAATTTATAGATTAGAATATTGTATCTCCACTTTATCAAGATCCTCTTTGAACTTTGCATGTGTTGCTTGAAATAGATGTTCAAATACATCCCCAATTTCATTTTCTAATACTTTAATTCCTTCACCGGTTATACCGCCCTTTACACTTACTTTTTCCTGTAATGACGGTAAGGTATAATGCCCTTGCTTTATTAATTCACCAAGCCCAACAATCATTTCACTCGTAAATATCGTCGCTGCTTCTTTATCAATTTCAGTCTCTTTTACTGCTGCTTCTATGAAACGCTGCAGCAGATAGCTGAAGAAAGCAGGACCGCAGCTAACGATATCAGAGGCAACCCTCGTAATATTTTCTCCAATACAAACTGGTACGGAAATATTCGAAATCAATTGATTAACATTTGTCTTCCAATATTCACTGCAATTTTCTCCATAGGTAACCAAAGAAACTCCTGTTAACGCACGATTGGTGATGCTTGGGATCACCCGGACTGTTGAACAAGATACCTTTTTCTCAATTTGGCTTGTACTGACAGGGCTCGTTATCGAAATAAGACATTTTTCAGGGCCTAAATGTGGGTTAATCTTATCCAAAACCTTAAATATTTCTAACGGTTTTACACATATAAATACCAAATCGGATTGAGCTGCTACTTCTTCTGCATTTGCCCCAACCCTAATTCCCTTATATTTATCTTTAAGCAGAAAGGCTTTTGCTTTCGTTCTGTTTGTAATCATCATTGAAGAAGGGGCAATGGTTTTTCCATCAATCAAAGCTTCAACCAACATTGTCCCCATATTTCCGGTACCGATGATACCTATATTCATTTTCCGACCCTCCTTCGCATGCAATATTCTTTTATAACCATATGAAAACCAGAAGTGAAATATACCTTTAGAAAGGATGGATTCTTTTGAAAGACTGGCTTATTGAGCATAAGTTAACCTTAATTGTAGTTGGTTTTATTGTTTCCGGCGGCTTTTATTTTTTTTATATGTATGATGATTCAGAGCCTGCCCCCATTAATGCCATGATGAACGAAAGCATGCTTCAAGGAGATGTCAAGGAAGCAGAAAATAACCAACAAACAAATCAAGCTGCTGTACTGCCGGAAAAAATCATGGTTGATGTGAAGGGGCAAGTAAAGCTGCCAGGGGTCTATGAATCCACTACAGGTGAACGGGTTATTGATGTGATTAGCCGGGCGGGCGGCTTAACAGATCTGGCAGACCAAACACAAGTGAATTTAGCCGAGCATGTCCAAGATGAAATGGTGATTTACATACCCGCTAAGGGAGAGGCAGGTATCCCTGTTACAAGTACACCTGAAGGAGGTGTCGCGGTATCTGGCGGTGCTGGCCAAAATCAAGGGAAAATAAATATTAATAAAGCGGATGAGAAGGAACTGCAAAACCTTCCTGGTATTGGCCCGGCAAAGGCTGCGGCGATTGTTGAATATCGGAATGTCAGCGGTCCATTTAAAATGGTTGAAGATTTAAAGAGTATCAACGGTATCGGCGATAAAACGTTTGAGAAATTAAAGGATTTAATTGTCGTTAATTAAATTCTTCATTGACCGAAATGGACAAACACCAGTAAACTTAAAAGAAAGTATTTTCTAGGGAGTGGAGAAAAATGGAACGAATTTCTTGGGATCAATATTTTATGGCACAAAGCCATTTACTCGCCCTAAGAAGCACCTGTACACGCTTGACAGTGGGTGCAACGATTGTGAGAGATAAACGGATTATTGCCGGCGGTTACAACGGCTCTATTGCCGGCGGCGATCATTGTATTGATAAAGGCTGTTATGTAATTGATCATCATTGTGTAAGAACGATTCACGCTGAAATGAATGCGCTGCTGCAATGCGCAAAGTTTGGTGTACCAACTGCTGAGGCAGAAATTTATGTTACACATTTCCCTTGTCTGCAATGCTGTAAGGCGATTATCCAGGCAGGAATTCAAACAGTTTATTACGCGGAGGATTATAAAAATCATCCTTACGCAATCGAACTTTTTGAACAAGCAAATGTCAAAGTGGCCAAGGTTGAATTGACGGAATCAGTTATTGATTTCCGCAATATTAACCAATGAACATCGTTTTTAAAGACGCTGGGGGATTCTCCGGCGTCTTCAATAATCTAAAAACTCTTCGACAAATACCACAATTGGAGAAAAAAGATGAATGGAAAATATCTTTATTTCGCTCTTTCTGCATTAATGGGGGTTTTATGTGCACTTATTTCGTATCACACTTTTTTATTATTAATTGGCATTTATCTTTATAGTTTAAAAAAATATAAAAGGTTTGGAAGTACCCAGCTTTTCCAGATTTTCATAGTATTTGTTGCATTCCTCCTCGTGGGAGTGCAGGCTGAAACAAAGAATAAATCAGTCATCCCCGTTACAAGTAAAAACTTTATCATTGAATATTTTGGTGATCCCAAAATTGATGGTAATGTACTACAAGTACCTGCTATCGAAAAGCAATCCAAAGAAAAACTCCTGATCCGTTACGAAATCAAATCAGAAGCGGAAAAAGGGGCATTACAGAATAAAAGTTTTTATCGCGGTTTATGTTCAGTGTCAGGAACCCTGAAAAAACCAGCGATAGCGAAAAATCCAAATGCTTTTGATTACCGCAGGTATTTGTCATTTAAGGGTATTTATTGGATTGCTGAGATTCAGGAAAACCCACTCCAACATTGTTCTCCATTGAAACCCTCTCCGCTCGTGTTGATCAAACAAATTCGTTTTTCCGGTATCCGCTATCTTGAGAATCATTTTCCACCCGAAATTTCCTCCCTTTCGGCCGCTTTAATTTTTGGTGACAGGAGCCTGCTTGATCCTAAATTACTTGGGAATTATCAAAAAACAGGAATCATTCATCTATTAGCCATTTCCGGCCTTCACGTTTCCCTGTTAATTGGAATGGTTTTTTATATTGGGATTCGATTTGGATTGACAAGACAGTTCATGACAAATTTTCTTCTCATGCTGCTCCCCGTTTATGTCATCCTTACAGGCGGTTCGCCCTCAGTTATCCGGGCAGCATTAATGATCTTCTTGGTCCTTTTCACAGTCAAATTTAAAAGCCATATGAAACTTTTACCAATTGATGCCATTAGCTGGGCATTCATTCTCTTTCTATTGATTTCTCCAATGGTGATTTTTGATGCTGGTTTTCAGCTTTCGTTTTCAGTCAGCTTTGCGATCATTCTGTCTGCACGACAAATCCTTACCAAATACCAGCAGAATTGGATACGGATGTTGGTTACATCTGTGACGGCACAGCTGGCAGCATTGCCATTGCTGCTGCATCATTTCTTCGAGGTATCATTAGTCGGTATATTCGCCAATTTGCTATATATTCCTCTCTTTTCATTTGTTTATCTTCCTGGATTATATGCATTGTTTTTTATTCAACTTCTGTTCGCAAAAACCCCGCAAATCTTTATTGACTTTTTCGTAAAAACCATTCATCTTTCGAATCAGCTGATTGAAATTTTAGCTCATTTATCATTTGTCCGTTTTATTCCAGGAAAACCAAATGTGTTCATACTAATCCTCTACATTGTGCTTATTTCGGCTATTTTTATCATTTGGGAAACAGGTACCTATACCAAAAAAGGACTTTATTTGCTTGTATTGACGGCCGTACTGTTTTCTTTTCAACCATGCTGGAACTGGCTGAACCCTAATGGTGAAGTGACCATGATTGATGTCGGGCAGGGAGATAGCATCTTAATCCATCTGCCGCACGGAAAGGGAAATTATCTGATCGATTCAGGAGGAACGGTTAGCTTCGCTGAAGATGAGTGGAGGCAGCGTACCAAGCCTTATGAGGTGGGCCGGGATGTAGTTGTTCCATTCCTAAAAGGACAGGGAATTACCCGGATCGATAAACTAATCCTTACACATGGCGATATGGATCATATTGGCGGGGCTTTAGCCATTATATCTGAACTTGAGGTGAAACAAATTCTGCTGCCTTCCGTAACTGAACCATCCGAAACAGAATTAGCCATTATTCAGGAGGCAATGAAACAAGGTATTCCCGTGAAAAAAGTGAAATCAGGGGATCAATGGAGAAAGGAGGAAAGTGAATTTTATATCCTGTCGCCTAAAGAAAATTTTACTGGGGAGAGGAACAGCGGGTCGATTGCTATTGTCGCCCGTTTAGGGGGAGTCAGCTGGTTTTTTGGCGGTGATTTAGACCAAGAAGGGGAGGAGAAAATAATAAGGGAATTTACGAATATGAAGATTGATGTCCTCAAAGCTGGTCACCATGGAAGTAAGACATCCAGTTCTGAAGCTTTTATTCAGCAATTAAATCCGCGAATTGCCCTTATTTCCGCGGGTGAGAAAAATCGCTTTGGCCATCCCCATCAGGAAGTATTGGAGCGGTTAAAGAAAACAAATACAATCATTTACCGAACAGATCTGCAAGGCGCCATAACCTACCGTTTTTATCATGGGAAAGGAACCTTTTACACCCATTTGCCATAAGATAAAGTAATTCACAGAATAAAAAAAGAACTGCGCAGAAAGCAGCCCTTAGTTTACGCATATGTAAGCTACTCATTTATGAACCGATTAGCTTAACAATTGTTGCGATAATAAACATTGTAGCAAAAAAGCCGAAGGAAACTACAAATCCCATCCCGGAATCAAGCGCATCGTTACGAGTACTTTGCGGATTTTTTTCAAATTCGTTCACAGTCAACCCCTCCTATTTTTCAACTAATAGTATAAGCTATTTTATTGAAAAAATCCAGCATCCCTTTTACTGCTTCCTGTACTGACAAGAGTTGTCAAAATAGCTTGACTTACGCGAGGCTATACTATGTTTACGAATAAACCCCGCCAGGCAAATAAAAGCTCCTAGGGCTATCAATTGCAGGCGTTCATTATAGATCGGGAAGTGGCACTTAATCGATAAGTGCCACTTCCCAATTAATACTTGTCAAATCGTCCAAGCTTCATTACGATAAGATGTGAGGAAATGAAGGGGAGCGCTGGACAAGATGGTAGTAGATATTTGGAGAAAAATTAAAAAAAAGGAAATTGCTCCTATTTATTTATTATATGGAACAGAGGCATTTTTAATCAATGAAACGAAACAATTACTGCTTAGCCATATTTTAAACGAAGACGAAAAGGATTTTAATTTTTCTGCGTATGATTTAGAGGAAACACCTGTTGATGTGGCATTAGAGGATGCCGAAACCTTTCCATTTTTAGGGGAACGGAAAGTTATTTTTCTACATAATCCCGCGTTTTTAACCGCTGAAAAATCGAAAGAAAAAGTCGATCACAATTTAACAAAATTTGAAGCGTATCTAAAAGAGCCTGCTCCATATACGGTAATGGTTATTTCAGCTCCTTATGAAAAATTAGACGAACGAAAAAAGATTACTAAGGAATTGAAAAGGAACGCCGAAATAGTCGAGGCCAAAAAATTATCTGAACATGAATTAAAGAAATGGGTAGCAGAGCGGGCAAAAAGCAGTGGGATTGAATTCGAAGCAATTGCGATTGATCAACTGCTTGCACTGGTGGGCACAAATATGTTTATGATTGCAGGCGAAGTGGACAAATTGTCCTTATATGCTGCTGAGGAAAAACGAGTCGATGCTGCCTTGGTTGACAACCTTGTAGCCAGGTCGCTTGAGCAAAATATTTTTACCCTGATTGAAAAAGTAGTTCAGCGAAGATTAGACGAGGCACTGCGAATTTATTATGATTTGTTAAAGCAAAATGAAGAACCCATTAAGATTTTAGCGTTGCTTGCAGGACAATTTAGGCTGATCTATCAAGTGAAGGAGCTTTCAAGAAGGGGCTATGGACAGCAGCAAATAGCAGGTTACTTGAAAACGCACCCGTTCAGGGTCAAGCTCGCACTTGGGCAAGCTGGTAAATTTAGTGATGAAGAATTATCAAACCTCATGAAGCTTCTTGCTGATGCGGATTATCAAATGAAAACCGGCGGAATGAATAAATCATTATTAATAGAAATGTTATTGTTTCGGATGAAGAAATAAAAAAAACGACTCCTTGTAGGAATCGTTTTTTTTTGTTTTCTTATAGCGCATTCGCTTTTTTCATTAGACGGGATTTTTTACGGGCAGCAGCATTTTTGTGGATAAGACCTTTTGCAGCAGCCTTGTCTAATTTACTAGCAGCAGATACTAATGCTTCTTTTGCAGCAGCAGCGTCATTAACTGTAACAGCAGCTTCTACTTTCTTCACAGCTGTACGCATTGCAGATTTAGCAGTTGTATTTTGAGCGTTTTTAGATTCATTTGTTTTCACACGCTTAATAGCAGATTTAATGTTAGGCATTCCATTCACCTCCTACAAAGAATCGAGACTATATGAACTCGACTATACATTCATCAATAATAAATTCAGAACAAGAAGTATTTTATCAAACGAGAGCCTATTTTGCAATACACAATTAATCGGGATAAGAATTTTCATCTGCATGTTTTGGAATGATAAGGGCAAAAATAGGTAATATCTCTATTTACAGGGTTGGGAGTGAAGGAAAAATGGGTGAATCAATTGACTTAAGTCAGTATTCCATTCGAACAGATTTGGCCATTGAAGCAAGGGAAATGGTGCTTGCAGGAAAGTCTGTCGGACAAGAGGAAAACCTTTCGCAAATTGAAGGAGTCATAATTAAGGAAAAAGATGTTGACGATATAAAGATTTCTTTGGTGGAAGTAACGAAACAGGGTGAAGAGCAGCTAGGTAAAAAAGCCGGACGGTATTTAACCGTAGAGGTACAGGGGATCCGGCAGCAAAACACTGAGGTGCAGCAAAAGGTACAAGAGATTTTTGCCAGGGAATTTGCTCATTTTTTAGAAGGGTCAGGCATTAAGAAAACAGATTCATGCCTAGTAGTTGGTCTTGGAAATTGGAATGTTACCCCTGATGCATTAGGCCCATTGGTGTGTGAAAATCTTTTGGTCACCCGTCATCTTTATCAGCTGCAGCCAGAAAATGTTGAGGAAGGTTACCGCTCCGTTAGCGCTTTGTCGCCCGGAGTAATGGGACTGACTGGAATTGAGACGAGTGATATTATTTTTGGTGTTGTCGAAAAAACAAAGCCAGATTTTGTTATTGCGATCGATGCGTTGGCATCAAGATCAATTGAAAGGGTCAATTCCACGATTCAAATTTCTGATACAGGTATTCACCCCGGTTCAGGGGTAGGGAATAAAAGAAAGGAACTTAGTAAGGAGACTCTTGGGATTCCTGTTATTGCAATTGGGGTACCAACCGTTGTTGACGCGGTTTCCATTACTAGTGATACGATTGATTTCATTCTTAAACATTTTGGGAAAGAACTGCGGGAAGGGAACCGCCCATCTAGAGCACTTGCACCGGCAGGTATGAGCTTTGGGGAAAAAAGAAAGTTAACAGAAGAAGATTTGCCGGAAGAAAAGCATCGGAAGACGTTTTTGGGAATGGTCGGCACGCTGTCTGATGATGAGAAGAGAAAGTTAATTTATGAAGTGCTGTCTCCGATCGGACATAATTTAATGGTCACGCCTAAGGAAGTGGATGTCTTTATTGAAGACATGGCGAACCTAATTGCAAACGGGTTAAATGCCTCCCTCCATACAGCGGTTGACCAAGAAAATGCCGGATATTATACGAAATAAAAAAACAGGAGCCTGAAAGGAAAAAGGCTCCTGTTTTATTGCCCTAATTTATTGGTTCTATCAATTCTAGTAATGTCATAAGATTTACTAGAATCGTTAATGCGAGGTGGAACCATGAAAAATACTAGAACACCAGGTACGTTTTTAGTTGTTCAAGGGACAAGCTTACTTAAAATATTTGCAGCCTTATCATTATTTTTGATCTTGGTATTTTCTATTAGCGGGCTATTAACCTCGTTGAAGCCACAATATCGAATTATGTCCTCGTCTGTAAATCAAGCTGCTACCAATGTGAATGGGGAATTGCTTTATCAATTAATGGGCTGGGAAAATCATCACTTTTTAAAGGTCGAGAATAATTGGGCTTCGACACCAAAACTGGCCAGTTTAGTTTTAAGCCTATCAAGCAATATTAATTTGGATGATCCAAGAAGCCTTCTTGGCAGGGAACTTCCGGGCTTCTTCCAATTTGATGGGAAAATTCTGGTTGCGGGAGAGGGTACGAATTATACGAACATGCCGATGGAGTCATCCCCGCCGATAGAAATTATGAAGGGCGAGCGGGAGGCAGCACTGCAGAGTTTAGAAGGCTTAGATCGACCGTCAAATGAAAATCCATCCCCAGCTCCGGGTCAAACTACAGGGGATCGAAAGGTAGTTTATGTTTATTTCACCCATAATCGGGAATCCTATTTACCATATCTTAAAGGAGTCACAAATCCAAATTTGGCATACCATTCACAAATTAACGTCACTAAAATCGGAGATCAGCTAAAAACGAGTTTAGAAGATAGGGGTATCGGAACAGTCATTGATAAAACCGATGTTCAGGGGAACTTAAATAAAAAAGGGTTGAAGTATCCCAAGTCATACCAAGAATCTGGATTACTTGTTCAGGAAGCCATGGCTTCAAACCGTGACTACCAGTATTTGATTGATATCCATAGAGATGCAAAGCGGAAAGAACATACAACTGTTGATGTTAACGGAAAATCATATGCTAAGCTAGCCTTTGTAATCGGTGGTAAAAATCCAAATCATGAGAAAAATGCAAGACTCGCAACCGAACTTCACGATCTTTTAGAAAAAAAATATAAGGGATTAAGTAGAGGCGTCATCGTTAAAAATGAACCTGGCTCAAATAGTGTCTATAATCAAAATCTATCAGAGAATGCCATGCTGATTGAATTTGGCGGGGTTGATAATACTTTTGAAGAATTAAATCGCTCGGCAGATGCCCTTGCCGATGTGATTAGTGAGTATTTTTGGCAGGCTGAAAAAGTAAACGATGATGTTGAGCAATCAACGGATAAACAATAATCAATAGCAGTAAGGGAGCAGTGTTTATGAAAATGTTTATGGTAAAATGCCTATGCATTGCAGCTCTAATGCTCATCTGCGTTTTAACCGGGATGCAGCTGGCGGGTAAAGGGATCCATAAAATGAAGGGCTATGATGATCCAAATTTTCAAAATGCTGTTTCTATCTATGAATCGGACGATCATATAAGTGCCTCTTTTCTTGGCAAAGATCTTTCTAGTCATGATATCGAGGGGAAAAAGAAGAAGCTCGAGGAAATAAGTGCTTATAACTTCTTTTCATCGATGGGAAAGAAAATGTCAGAAGGAATTTCAAGTGCCTCGGGAAAATTAATTAAACTGATAACAGACTAAAATGGGTAGCGGTACCACGATGGTGCCGCTCATTTTCTGTTTTGCAAAATTTATTGATACTTGATTTTCCTGCTGATATAATCAAAAATAGTGTACATGCGCGAGAATAGTAGGAGTGAACTACCATGAATAGAGAAGATAGACTGAAACGACAAGAGAAAATAAGAAATTTTTCAATTATTGCCCATATCGACCATGGGAAATCAACTTTGGCAGACCGTATATTGGAAAAAACCAATGCATTAACATCTCGTGAAATGAAAGATCAGCTTTTAGACTCGATGGATCTGGAAAGAGAACGCGGGATTACCATCAAGTTAAATGCTGTACAATTGAAATATAAAGCGGGAGATGGAGAAGACTATATTTTCCATTTGATTGATACGCCGGGACATGTCGATTTTACGTATGAGGTATCAAGGAGCCTTGCTGCCTGTGAAGGTGCCATTTTAGTCGTAGATGCCGCGCAGGGGATTGAAGCGCAGACACTGGCGAACGTTTACCTTGCACTAGATAACGACCTTGAAATTTTGCCGGTAATTAATAAAATTGACCTCCCAAGCGCTGAGCCTGAAAGGGTCCGCAATGAAATAGAAGAAGTCATTGGTCTTGATGCCTCAGAAGCGGTGTTAGCCTCCGCTAAAGCGGGAATTGGGATTGAAGATATCCTTGAACAAGTCGTAAAAACAGTTCCGGCGCCAACAGGGGATCCGGATGCACCATTAAAGGCTTTGATTTTTGACTCCTTATATGACGCCTATCGTGGTGTTGTTGCCTATATCCGTGTTGTCGATGGTACTGTTAAAGTCGGCGACAAAATTAAAATGATGGCTACTGGTAAAGAGTTTGAAGTAAATGAAGTAGGTGTTTTTTCACCGAGAGCGACTTTGCTTGATGAATTAACTGTAGGTGACGTTGGATTTTTAACAGCAGCCATTAAAAATGTCGGCGATACCCGTGTCGGGGATACGATTACAAATGCAAAGAATGGTGCAACAGATCCGCTTCCCGGGTACCGAAAGTTAAATCCAATGGTTTATTGCGGTCTATATCCAATCGATACAGCCAAATTTAATGATCTTCGTGAAGCCCTTGAAAAGCTGCAATTAAATGATTCGGCTCTCCAATTTGAACCTGAGACCTCTCAAGCGCTTGGTTTCGGTTTCCGCTGCGGCTTCTTAGGCCTGTTGCACATGGAAATTATCCAAGAGCGGATTGAACGGGAATTTAAGATTGATTTAATCACTACAGCACCGAGCGTTATCTATCATGTTCATATGACTGACGGCTCAGAAGTGAAAGTAGATAATCCATCTGACCTCCCGGACCCGCAGAAAATTGACCGGGTAGAGGAGCCTTATGTAAAAGCAACAATGATGGCGCCAAATGATTATGTCGGTGCTATTATGGAGTTGTGCCAATTGAAACGCGGGATCTTTATTGACATGCAATATCAAGGAGAAAATCGCGTCAGCATCGTCTATGAAATTCCATTGGCGGAAATTGTCTATGATTTCTTTGACCAGCTCAAATCAAGTACAAGGGGCTATGCTTCTTTCGATTACGAGTTAATTGGTTATAAGCCTTCCAGCCTTGTCAAAATGGATATCTTGTTAAACGCTGAAAAAGTCGATGCCCTAAGCTTTATTGTCCATAAGGATTTTGCTTATGATCGCGGCAAGGTGATTGTTGAGAAACTTAAAGAACTGATTCCTAGACAACAGTTCGAAGTTCCTGTCCAAGCAGCCATCGGTCAGAAAATTGTCGCACGTTCTACGATTAAAGCGATGCGGAAAAACGTTTTGGCGAAATGTTATGGCGGAGATATCTCCCGTAAACGTAAATTGTTAGAAAAACAAAAAGAAGGTAAGAAACGGATGAAACAAGTTGGTTCCGTTGAAGTACCGCAAGAAGCGTTCATGGCAGTATTAAAAATGGATGACAATAATTCAAAAAAATAAAAACTAGCTGAGGTTAGGACATGCCTGATAGTAGGTGGTTCCTGCCTCTTTTTATTAGGAAGTGTAAAACATGATAAAAGCTGCGTACCTTCATATCCCATTCTGTGAGCATATTTGCCATTACTGTGACTTTAATAAGGTGTTTCTTAAGGGACAGCCTGTTGAAGATTATTTACAAGCTCTTGATCAGGAAATGAAGCTGACGCTTCATCAATATCCTGAGGATCAATTAGCTACCATATTTGTCGGCGGTGGTACGCCAACGTCATTAAATGAACAACAGCTTTCCATGTTTTGTGAAAGTATAATAAGAAACCTGCCTAAAAGTAATACATGCGAATTCACATTTGAAGCCAATCCTGGTGATTTAAGTAAAGAAAAATTACAAATATTAAAAGAGGCGGGTGTCAACCGACTTAGTCTTGGTGTTCAAACCTTTAATGAGGATTTACTAAAGAAAATCGGCCGAGTTCATAAAGCAAAAGACGTTTATCAGACGATTGAAAATGCGAAAACAGTTGGTTTTGAAAATATCAGCATTGATCTAATTTTCAGTTTACCGACTCAGACTGTTCAGGATCTTAAAGAGTCTTTAACAAAGGCGTTTTCCCTTGATATCAATCATTATTCTGCCTACTCGCTCATTATTGAACCAAAAACCGTATTTTATAATTTGCTGAAAAAGGGCAAGCTGCCTACTCCTGGTGAAGATGTCGAGGCCAGCATGTATGAACTGTTAATGGATGAAATGGACAGGCATGGTTTCAATCAATATGAAATTAGTAATTTTTCAAAACCTGGCTTTGAGAGCAGGCACAATTTAACCTACTGGAATAATGAATATTATTACGGCTTTGGTGCGGGTGCACACAGTTATGTGAATGGAGTTAGACGATCAAACTCAGGACCCTTGAAAAAATATATCGATCAAATCAACAATGGCATACTTCCTGTTTTTGAAGAACACCAAACATCGAAAGCCGAGCAGGTGGAAGAAGAAATGTTCCTGGGCTTACGGAAAACAGCAGGGGTGTCAATTTCACATTTTATTGAAAAGTTTAGTCTAGACCCACTAAAGTTATTTGAACAGCAGCTAACGGAATTAATCGCAAAGCAATGGATAGAAGTGAAGAATAATCATATATATTTAACTAAAAAAGGCCGTTTTTTAGGTAATGAGGTTTTCCAAACATTTTTAGGAGTATGTAATGATTGACACCATCCCCCTTTTTTTGATAATTTATTAGTATAATTAGCACTCGGTAATGATGAGTGCTAACAGAGGTGATGAATGTTGTTAACAGATCGTCAATTGTTAATTCTTCAAGTTATTGTTGATGACTTTATTCGATCTGCCCAACCAGTCGGCTCAAGAAGCTTGTCGAAAAAAGAAGAGATTTCTTTTAGCTCAGCGACGATTCGCAATGAAATGGCTGACCTTGAAGAGTTGGGGTATATTGAAAAGACGCATACCTCCTCAGGGCGTGTGCCTTCAGAAAAAGGTTATCGGTATTATGTGGACCATTTATTATCGCCTCAAGTTTTAAATCAGCAGGATATCTCGATTATTCGGTCGATTTTTGCGGAGAAGATTTATGAGTACGAAAATATTATACAAAGATCGGCTAAAATTCTATCGGAACTGACCAATTATACATCGATCGTTCTTGGACCGGCCGTAAGCATTAATAAGCTGAAGAGAATCCAAATCATTCCGCTTAATAAAGAGACAGCGGTAGCCATTTTTGTTACGGATACCGGCCATGTTGAAAACCGGACCTTTTCAATACCTGCCACTATGGATTCAAGTGACTTGGAAAAAACGGTGAATATTTTGAACGAGCGATTAGCAGGCGTTTCGTTGGAAAATTTAAACGATAAAATTTATAAGGAAGTAGCAATGCTCTTGAGGCAGCATATTCATAATTATGATTTAATGCTGCATACAATTGCTGATTCCTTAAAAATGCCAATCCATGAAAAGCTCTTCTTTGGCGGAAAAACAAATATATTAGCGCAGCCGGAATTTCATGATATTGCTAAAATCCGTACGTTGCTCATGATGATTGACCAAGAAGAATGGATTTATAATTTAATTCGGAAAGAATCAGCTGGCATCCATGTGACTATTGGTACCGAAAATAATATTACCGCCATGGACAATTGCAGCTTAATCACAGCCTCTTATTCAGTCGGTGCGGAAAAGCTGGGTACGATTGCAATCCTCGGTCCTACGAGAATGGAATATTCCCGTGTGATAAGCTTACTCCAATTTTTAAGCAAGGATTTGACTGAGGTTTTAACGAAATTGTATCAAAATAATTAGCACGGGTAATATTGAGTAAGGGTGAAATGCCTCTCAAATTTCACCCACTTTCTTATGGATAAGACATGATTTTTACTAAATACACAAATCCTTTAAGGGAGGTGAGTAAGTTGACAAATGAGAAAAACAATTCACTAAATGAAGAAATAGAAATCGACGATACTAGTAAAGTTGAACTTACTGAAGAAGAAACGGTTGAGTCTGTATTTGATGAGGCTGAAAAAACAGAGATTAATCCGATCGATGAACAGCTGAAAGAAATCGAACAGCTTAATCATAAGTTAGAAGAATCAGAAAATCGTTATTTACGTCTTCAGGCAGATTTTGATAATTTCCGCCGCCGGTCCAGATTGGATCAAGAGGCGAGTGAAAAATATAGAGCACAAAAATTAATTACAGATTTACTGCCTTCGTTAGATAATTTTGAACGAGCGATGAATATCGAAGCTGACAACGAGCAATCCAAATCACTATTGCAGGGGATGGATATGGTATATCGCAGTCTTTTAGATGCCTTGAAAAAAGAAGGTGTTGAACAAATCGAATCTGTAGGGAAAGAGTTTGACCCCCATCAGCATCATGCCGTCATGCAAGGTGAAGATGAGAATTATGGATCAAATATTGTGACGGAAGAATTTCAAAAGGGCTATCTATTAAAAGACCGTGTGATTCGTCCGGCAATGGTAAAAGTAAATCAATAAGCCTACATATTTTTTTAGGAGGAACAGGCAATGAGTAAAATAATTGGTATTGACCTTGGAACAACGAACTCTTGTGTATCCGTACTTGAAGGCGGAGAACCAAAAGTAATTCCAAATCCAGAAGGAAATCGTACAACTCCTTCCGTAATTGCATTTAAAAATGGTGAGCGTCAAGTCGGGGAAGTGGCAAAGCGCCAAGCGATTACAAACCCTAATACGATTATGTCAATTAAACGCCATATGGGTACAAATCATAAAGAACATATTGAAGGCAAAGATTATACTCCGCAAGAGCTATCAGCCATCATTCTTCAATATTTAAAATCCTATGCTGAGGACTATTTAGGCGAGGAAGTAACAAAGGCCGTTATTACAGTTCCTGCATATTTTAATGATGCAGAGCGTCAAGCAACAAAGGATGCCGGAAGAATTGCCGGTCTTGAAGTAGAACGGATTATCAACGAGCCGACTGCTGCAGCACTTGCTTACGGTTTAGATAAAACAGACCAAGATCAAACGATTCTTGTTTATGACCTTGGCGGCGGTACATTTGACGTTTCTATTCTTGAACTTGGTGATGGTGTATTTGAAGTTAAATCAACAGCTGGAGATAATCGCCTAGGCGGAGATGATTTTGACCAAGTAATCATTGATTATTTAGTAGATCAATTTAAAAAAGAAAACGGTATTGATCTTTCTCAAGATAAAATGGCCCTACAGCGTCTAAAGGATGCAGCGGAAAAAGCGAAAAAAGATCTTTCCGGTGTAAGTTCCACACAAATTTCTTTACCGTTCATTACAGCTGGAGCAGCCGGACCGCTTCACCTTGAAGTCACTCTTTCTAGAGCGAAGTTCGATGAACTGTCTGCACATCTTGTTGAAAGAACAATGGGACCAACTCGCCAGGCACTAAGTGATGCTGGCCTATCTGCGTCACAACTTGATAAAGTTATTCTTGTTGGCGGTTCAACACGGATTCCTGCCGTTCAAGAAGCGATTAAAAAAGTAACTGGCCAAGAACCTCATCGCGGCGTTAACCCAGATGAAGTTGTGGCAATGGGTGCTGCTGTTCAAGGCGGAGTCATTACCGGTGATGTTAAGGACGTAGTATTACTCGACGTAACTCCTTTATCACTTGGCATTGAAACAATGGGCGGGGTATTCACGAAATTAATCGATCGTAATACAACCATCCCAACATCTAAGTCACAAGTATTCTCTACTGCAGCGGATAATCAAACGGCTGTTGATATCCATGTTCTGCAAGGAGAACGCCCAATGGCTGCAGATAATAAAACATTAGGACGCTTCCAATTATCTGATATTCCGCCGGCACCACGCGGAATTCCACAAATTGAAGTGAACTTCGATATTGATAAAAACGGGATTGTAAATGTTCGTGCTAAAGACCTTGGCACAAATAAAGAGCAACAAATTACAATTAAGTCTTCAACGGGTCTATCTGATGAAGAAATCCAAAAAATGGTCAGAGAAGCAGAAGAAAATGCAGAAGCTGACAAGCAGCGTAAGGAAGAAGTTGAGCTTCGAAATGAGGCAGACCAACTAGTCTTCACTACTGAAAAAACTTTAAAAGACCTTGAAGGTAAGGTTGATGCGGCAGAGGTTGCAAAAGCTAACGATGCAAAAGATGCATTGAAACAAGCAATTGAGAAAAATGATCTGAACGAAATTCGTACTGCAAAGGATGCATTACAGGAAATCGTTCAAGCATTGACTGTAAAGCTGTATGAACAAGCGGCACAAGCTCAACAGGCAGCACAAGGCGG
This sequence comes from Bacillus sp. S3, assembly GCF_005154805.1. Classification (GTDB taxonomy): domain Bacteria; phylum Bacillota; class Bacilli; order Bacillales; family Cytobacillaceae; genus Neobacillus. Next base: position 3,555,604 of record NZ_CP039727.1, on the reverse strand, counting down.
AAATGCCGATGATTCGGCTGCGAAAGATGACAATGTGGTAGATGCAGAATTTGAAGAGGTTAAAGACGATAAATAATTACTTTACTATGTGCGAAAAAGTCAAAGTCATTTATTCAGACTTTGGCTTTTTCATTGCAATAGTACTATTACCGGTGTTAGAATAATCTTTATGTGACAGATTCGGGAGTGGTAATCATGAGTAAACGGGATTACTATGAAGTACTTGGTGTTAGTAAGAGTGCTTCAAAGGATGAAATAAAAAAAGCGTATCGTAAACTTTCTAAACAATATCACCCAGATATTAATAAAGAGCCAGATGCGGCTGATAAATTTAAGGAAATTGCTGAAGCATATGAAGTGTTAAGTGATGATCAAAAAAAGGCGCACTATGACCAATTCGGCCATACCGATCCGAATCAAGGCTTTGGCGGCTTTGGCGGAGGTGCTGATTTTGGCGGCGGCTTTGGCGGGTTCGAAGATATCTTTAATACTTTCTTTGGCGGTGGCGGCGGCTCAAGGAGACGTGACCCAAATGCGCCGAGACAAGGTGCAGACCTTCAATACACAATGACTGTGTCGTTTGAAGAAGCAGCATTTGGCAAAGAAACAGATATTGAAATTCCACGTGAGGAAACCTGTAATACATGCAGCGGTTCGGGTGCAAAGCCAGGAACAAATCCAGAGACCTGCCAGCATTGTCATGGAACAGGTCAGTTAAATGTGGAACAAAATACTCCATTTGGCAGGATTGTAAACCGTAGTTCATGTCACCATTGTAATGGTACTGGAAAGGAAATAAAGCATAAATGTTCTACCTGCGGCGGTTTAGGAAAAGTGCAAAAGCGCAAAAAGATTCATGTCAAGATTCCTGCAGGTATTGATGACGGCCAACAGCTTCGTATGGCTGGCCAAGGGGAAGCTGGAATTAATGGCGGACCGGCAGGAGATCTGTATGTTGTTTTCCAAGTACGCCCGCATGAGTTCTTTGAAAGAGATGGCGATGATATTTATTGTGAAATGCCGATTACCTTTGTTCAAGCCTCTTTAGGGGATGAAATAGAGGTGCCTGCCTTAAGTGGAAAAGTAAAGCTGAAAATTCCTGCAGGAACTCAAACGGGTAAAAAATTCCGTTTGAAAGGAAAAGGTATTCCGAATGTACGGGGATATGGTGTTGGGGATCAGTATATAATTGTCCGGATTATTACACCGACAAAGCTTTCAGATAAACAAAAGCAATTGCTTAAAGAATTTGCAGAGCTTAGCGGCTCGTCACCTATTGGTGAACATGAAGAAAGTTTTTTCTCAAAAGTAAAACGTGCTTTTAAAAGCGAGTAAGAATTGGAGTTGGTAGAATGAAGTGGTCAGAAATTAGTATCCACACAACAAACGAAGCGATCGAACCTATTTCACATATCCTGCATGAAGCCGGGGCGAGCGGAGTAGTCATAGAAGATCCATTTGAATTGACAAAGGAAAGGGAAGATCAATTCGGAGAAATCTACCAACTCAATCCCGACGATTATCCAGAAGAAGGGGTTATCGTTAAAGCTTACCTGCCTATTAACAGTTTCTTGGGAGAAACAGTTGACGCGATTAAGGAATCAATCAATAATCTGATTCTTTACGATATTGACTTGGGGTTAAATAAAGTAACGATTAGCGAAGTGCACGAAGAAGAATGGGCAACAGCGTGGAAGAAATATTATAACCCTGTGAAAATTTCAGAAAAATTCACGATTGTTCCTACTTGGGAGATTTATGAACCGGTCAGCAGTGATGAATTAATCATTGAATTAGACCCAGGTATGGCTTTTGGGACGGGAACCCACCCAACTACTGTAATGTGTATCCAAGCCCTTGAGCGAACTGTTCGTCCCGGTGACAGGGTGATCGATGTTGGTACTGGATCTGGGGTGCTCAGCATTGCCGCTGCCATGCTTGGTGCAGAGGATGTAAGAGCTTATGACCTTGATGAAGTAGCAGTAACATCTGCAAAGCTGAATATCAAGTTAAACAAAGTAAGTAAGACCGTATCCATTTCTCAAAATAATCTTTTAGATGGTGTTGAGGAAAATTCGGCGGATGTGATTGTTGCGAATATTTTAGCTGAAGTGATCTTAAGATTTACGAAAGATGTTGCCCATGTCGTTAAGCCAGGTGGAACTTTCATTGCATCCGGGATTATCCAGCAAAAGAAAGATCAGGTTAAAGAAGCGCTCGTTGCGGCAGGTTTTGAAATTTCAGAAACCATCTTAATGGAAGACTGGGTTGCCATTATTGCTAAAAGGATATAATCGATAAAAAGGGGTGTAGAGACCCCTTTTTATTTTTCACATCTTTCATTATTGCCTTATCTTTTGTAAAATAAAGAGTAAAATGTTTTAGAGAGGGTGCAAAAGTGTGCAACGCTACTTTGTGAACAAACATGCAAATGATGATCGTTTTTTCATTAATAACGAAGACCGCCATCATATTGTGAAGGTGATGCGTATGCAAATGGGCGATCAAATCATTTGTGTCGATCCAGAGGGAAAACAAGCTATTTGCAAGCTTGCAGAAATTACCGATGAAAGTGTCGTTGCAGACGTTGTACAATGGAAAGATGAAGTTTCCGAGCTTCCCATTTCAATTACAATAGCTAGCGGGCTCCCAAAAGGGGACAAGCTGGAATGGATTATTCAAAAGGGAACGGAACTAGGTGCACATCAGTTTCTTCCATTTGCTGCATCTCGTTCAGTCGTAAAGTGGGATGAAAAAAAAGCTGCAAAAAAAATAGAGAGATGGCAAAAGATTGCCAAAGAAGCGGCAGAACAATCCCATCGTGCGTTTATGCCTGAAATTATTAGTCCGATGAGTTTTAAAGCAATGCTGGCCAAAAGTAAGGATTTTGACTATAAATTAGCCGCTTTTGAGGAAGAAAGCAGAAACGGTGAGACATCTGTATTTTCATCTGTCCTCAAAAAAATGAAAAAAGGACATTCACTACTTTTGGTTTTTGGACCTGAAGGCGGTTTAGCGGATGAAGAGGTACAACTATTACGAGATCATGGATTTGGTCTATGCGGCTTAGGGCCGCGAATTCTACGAACGGAAACGGCCCCATTATATGCACTTGCGGCCATATCCTATCATTTTGAACTATTGAGGTGAGTTTACAAATGGCAACAGTCGCGTTTCATACACTTGGATGCAAGGTAAATCACTATGAAACAGAAGCCATCTGGCAATTGTTTAAACAAGAAGGTTATGAACGGGTTGATTTTGAATCCATTTCCGATGTATATATTATCAATACATGTACGGTAACCAATACTGGTGATAAGAAAAGCAGACAGGTTATCCGCCGGGCAGTTAGAAAAAACCCTGATGCGGTTATTTGTGTCACAGGATGCTATGCACAGACATCGCCAGCAGAAATTATGGCTATTCCAGGTGTTGATATTGTTGTAGGCACGCAGGATCGTGTGAAAATGCTTGATTACATTGAACAATATAAAGCGGAACGCCAGCCGATTAATGGTGTTGGAAACATCATGAAAAACCGCGTTTATGAAGAGCTTGATGTTCCTGCATTTACGGACAGAACACGTGCTTCTTTAAAAATCCAAGAGGGTTGTAACAACTTCTGTACCTTCTGTATCATTCCATGGGCTCGCGGTTTAATGAGATCTCGCGACCCGAAAGAAGTTATTCGTCAAGCACAGCAGCTCGTCGATGCGGGCTATAAAGAAATCGTCTTAACCGGTATTCATACCGGCGGTTACGGCGAAGATATGAAGGATTACAATCTTGCCATGCTGCTACGTGATTTAGAAGCGGGTGTTAATGGTCTTGAACGCCTTCGGATTTCCTCGATTGAGGCGAGCCAGATTACGGATGAAGTCATTGAAGTTATTAACCAATCGAATATTGTTGTCCGTCATTTGCATATTCCGCTTCAATCCGGTTCTAATTCGGTACTTAAAAGGATGCGCCGTAAATATACGATGGAATTCTTTGGAGAGAGACTCGAACGCTTGAAAGAAGTACTTCCCGGTCTTGCGGTTACTTCTGATGTCATTGTTGGATTCCCGGGGGAAACTGAAGAAGAATTTATGGAAACCTATAATTTTATTAAGGATCATAAGTTCTCTGAACTCCATGTATTCCCATATTCTAAACGTACTGGAACGCCAGCAGCAAGGATGGAAGACCAAGTCGATGAAGAAGTGAAAAATGAACGTGTACACCGCCTAATTTCCCTATCTGATCAGTTAGCAAAGGAATACGCCTCACTGTTTGAAGGGGAAGTTTTAGAAGTAATTCCAGAAGAAGAATACAAGGAGGAAGCTGCTTCTGGAAAATATATTGGTTATACAGACAACTATTTGAAAGTAGTATTTCCTGCAACAGAAGCGATGATCGGTAAGATTGTTAAGGTGAAAATTACAAAAGCAGGCTATCCATACAATGAGGGCCAATTTGTCCGAGTTGTGGAGGATACTGCGTTAGTTAAGGAAGAAGTTTTTAACAAAGAAGAAGCTGCTATTTAAGGAAAAAGAACCTCTCGCAGGTTCTTTTTTTTTGGGCAAACTACTGTAAGCAACAAGTTTCTTTCCATATTAAAAATTGAAAGGAGCATGTAAATGACTGCTGCTAATGTTGCTGCAATGATTGACCACACGTTACTAAAACCAGAAGCAACGAGGGAACAGATTCAAACCTTGTGCCAAGAGGCTAAGGAAAATAATTTTTTTTCAGTATGTGTGAATCCAACTTGGGTTAGTACTTCCAAAGAGCTTTTGCAAGGCAGCGGTGTTAAGGTGTGTACGGTCATCGGCTTTCCTCTAGGGGCCACAACTTCAGATGTTAAAGCATTTGAAACGAAAAATGCTGTTGATAATGGTGCCGATGAAGTGGATATGGTTATTAATATTGGTGCATTGAAGGATCAAAATGATGACTTAGTTGAAAAGGATATCCGTGCTGTTGTTGATGCAGCTAAGGGCAAGGCGCTGACGAAGGTTATTATTGAAACAAGTTTGTTAACGCAGGAAGAAAAAATTCGTGCCTGTGAGCTTTCTGTAAAAGCCGGTGCTGATTTTGTGAAAACTTCAACAGGCTTTTCAACAGGGGGCGCAACAGTTGAAGATATTGCTCTCATGAGACAAACTGTGGGACCTTCTATAGGTGTTAAGGCGTCAGGCGGTGTCCGCAGTACGGAGGATGCAGAAAAAATGATTGAGGCCGGTGCAACGCGGATTGGTGCAAGCTCAAGTGTTGCGATAATAAATGGACTAAAGGTTACTTCGGATTATTAACTACAAAAAAAGACGGCGACCTGCGCCGTCTTTTTCACGATACAGGCCGCTTAGGCCGCCGATCGTGAAAAAATAATATCATCTCTCCAAAACGTGTGGCGAACGGTAAGACGAGCAATGAGGTTGCCACATTAAAAATCACACTAATATGAGCTAATTGGACATCTTTTTTACTGGCAAGTAACGGAGCGTTCTCCGTTAGCAGTGGAATTATCGGGATAAACAGCAAAACGCCAAACACATTGAGCCAAACATGTGCAAATGCGGCTAATTTCGATTCCTTTCCACCCCCAATTGAGGCAATAACAGCGGTAATGCATGTACCAATATTCGCACCAAGGACAATTGCGATCCCGGCATCAAGCTGCAGCAGGCCGGCCGTTAAAAATCCCATTGCTATACCCGTCATCGCCGTACTGGATTGGATAATGGCTGTAATAACAGCACCAGCCAAAAGACTTAACATAAGATTGTCATTAATTGATAAAATAAATTTATTAATAAAGTCCATTGTTGTTAAAGGTTGTGCTAATAATTCAAAACCCTTCATTGCCGTAAAAACGGAGGCAATTCCGAATAAAAGCATACCGATACTTCTCATTTTTTTATTTTTAAATAAAATGAGTAATGCTCCACTAACAGCAAGAGGAACAAGAATGGCATCTAAATCAAACGTAATAAGTTCAGTTTTAAAAGTTGTGCCGATATTTGTGCCAAGAATAATTCCAATGGATTGAGGAAAAGTCATTATTCTGGCTGAAATTAATCCTATTGTAATCACCATAACAGCAGAACTGCTTTGCAGCAGGGCAGTAATAAACGTCCCCGTTACCATTCCTTTTAAAGGTGTGCTTGTTAATTTTATCAACCATGTCTTTAATTTATTTGCAGATAAATTAAATAAGCCAAACCTGATTATGGTCATTCCAAATATAAATAATAAAATGCAAAGAACAAATAATAGTATGTACAGCATGTTCTAGGCCTCCTCGCTTCATTCTATGGCTAAAAGCAGCGGTACATGCCACTTTTTAAGACAGGCAGTAATTTTTTTAAGATGAGTGAAACTCCGTTGCGAATTTCAGTTGACCTTGTATCAAGGTTATATTATAATTGCATGGTACATGGATTGAATGTAAGTGTGTTGTGTTTCGGAGGGAGGGAAAGAGAATGTCTAAAACCGTCGTTCGTAAAAACGAATCGCTTGAAGATGCTCTTCGTCGCTTCAAACGTACAGTATCAAAAACTGGTACTTTGCAAGAGGCAAGAAAGCGCGAATTTTATGAAAAGCCAAGTGTAAAACGTAAGAAAAAGTCTGAAGCAGCAAGAAAACGTAAGTTTTAAGAGAGGGTGTAATACATGAGTCTTCTCGAGCGTTTGAATAATGATATGAAACAAGCGATGAAAAACAAGGAAAAAGACAAACTCTCAGTTATTCGGATGGTCAAAGCTTCATTGCAGAATGAAGCGATTAAGCTCGGAACAAAAGAGCTTTCCGAGGATGCGGAGTTAACAATCCTTTCTCGCGAAGTAAAGCAACGCAAAGACTCCCTCCATGAATTTGATAAGGCTGGTCGTCAAGACTTAGTTGATAAATTGCATACCGAGCTCTCGATAGTCGAGCTGTATTTACCGAAACAGCTTTCTGAAGAAGAACTGTCAGAAATCGTTAAAGAAACGATCACTGAAGTCGGTGCAAAATCAAAAGCGGAAATGGGAAAAGTGATGGCTGCCATTATGCCTAAAGTAAAAGGCAAAGCAGATGGTTCACTCGTAAATAAATTTGTACAACAACACCTTTCATAGTATTCTGACATAAAGACCGCAGGCTCCAATTGCTTGCGGTCTTTTAAAGTTATCGGCAGCAATTTGAAACTTTTTACTCCTTTGTACGTATTACATATAGTCAGTTGTAGAGAAAGAAAGGGGGGTCTCGAATGATTGAGTTTCTTACTGATCCGATTGTTGTAACCGTTCTCCTGACAATAGCGGGAGTTGGAATTGTGCTGGAGCTTTTTTCAACAAAGTTTGGGATAGCGGGATTTATTGGTGTATTAGCGCTCATTTTGTTCTTTTACGGGCATTTTCAAGCCGGACTTGCTGGATACGGAACATTATTTTTATTTGTAGGAGGCATTATTCTTATCTTCTTAGAGTTCTTCCTGCCGGGAGCGGTTGCTGGTACACTTGGTGTTGCTGCCTTAATTTTAAGCCTTTTTTTAGCTGGTGAAGATGCCCTTCAAATAGGGGTTTCTATTTTTATCGCCATTTTGATTTCTATTGTTGTTTTCTTTATGATGGTTAAGATGTTCGGTAAAAAGCTTGTCCTTTTTAATAAAATGGTATTGTCGGAATCCGCTAGGAAAGAGGATGGCTATGTATCAAATATTAACCGTACAGATCTTTTGGGAAAGGTTGGGACAGCTTTAACCGTTTTACGGCCGGCAGGAACAATTATTATTCAGAATGAACGAATTGATGTCGTAAGTGAGGGAAGCTTTATCGAGCAAAACGCAAAAGTGAAAGTCATAAAAGTTGAAGGTGCCCGAATTGTAGTTAGAGAAGTCAATTAAATCTGTTGGGGAGGTTTCATAATGGACGTTATATCCGGAGGAACAATTTTTATTATTGCAATTGTAATTGTTGCCTTAATCTTTTTAGGAATTCTATTATCGTTTGTACCGGTCATGCTTTGGATATCGGCACTAGCTGCAGGAGTCCGCATTAGTATTTTCACGTTAGTTGGGATGAGACTGAGAAGGGTAACACCGAGCAGGGTGGTAAATCCGCTTATTAAAGCCCATAAGGCTGGTTTAAACGTGACGACTAATCAGCTGGAAAGCCATTATCTTGCCGGAGGGAATGTGGATCGGGTCGTTAATGCCCTTATTGCTGCCCATCGAGCAAATATTGAACTATCATTTGAACGATGTGCTGCAATTGACCTCGCAGGACGAGATGTTTTAGAAGCGGTGCAGATGAGCGTTAATCCAAAGGTAATTGAAACCCCATTTATCGCTGGTGTTGCAATGAACGGTATTGAAGTAAAAGCTAAGGCAAGAATCACCGTTCGGGCAAATATCGAGAGACTTGTCGGCGGTGCAGGGGAGGAAACAGTGGTTGCCCGTGTGGGTGAGGGAGTTGTCTCCACAATCGGTTCATCAGATAGTCACAGTAAGGTCCTTGAAAATCCTGATTTGATTTCGCAAACGGTTTTGGCGAAAGGGCTTGATGCCGGGACCGCTTTTGAAATCCTGTCGATTGATATTGCGGATGTGGATATCGGTAAAAACATTGGCGCAGAATTACAAACAGAGCAGGCGGAAGCTGATAAGAAAATTGCTCAGGCGAAGGCCGAAGAGCGGCGGGCAATGGCTGTCGCCTCCGAACAAGAAATGAAGGCGAAAGTAGTGGAAATGAGAGCTAAAGTTGTTGAAGCAGAGGCAGAAGTTCCACTTGCGATGGCGGAAGCACTTAAATCCGGAAATATTGGTGTGATGGATTATATGAATTATAAAAACATTTCTGCCGATACGGAAATGAGAGGTTCCATTGGGAAAATGACAGGCGAGAAGAAAGACGATAAATAAAACCCGCTTTAGTAGAAAAGAAGGGGGTGGGAGCTTTGGAAACCGTATTATTTTTCATTATTGTCGGTATTATCTCAACACTATTCGGTAAAGCAAAACGAACTCAAGGGCACTCTCTCAAAAAGCCATTTACAGCAAATGGTATGGAGGATATTCGAACGCTTTTTAAAGAGCTGGCGAATGAGGGAGCAGAACAAATCAGGCCGAAGAAAACAGAACAAAATAAGGAATTAGCGCAAGAAAAAATGAAAAATATTGAACAAGAATATTTACAAGTCAGGCAAGAATCAGAAGCCAGTCGAACAGGGATGGCGGCTGCTCGACTGCAAAATGAGAAGCTGGAAAACCAAACGATCAAGCCAAGACAGGCTGAAAGTGAACCGATGATTTCTAAAGAGCCGGATTCAAATACCGTGATCAATGGAATTATTTGGGGAGAAATTCTTGGCGAACCGCGGTCGAAAAAACCTTATTTTGCAAGAAAAGGCTGATTTAGTCCTAAGAAACAAAAGAAAAAGGTGTGCTAGAACCCCCTTTCATTTCATAAATATGAGATGAAAGGGGGTTCTTTTTTTATGGCAAAAAAATGGGGCCAACGAGTTCGCAACTGGATGGCTAATAAAATGGATCTTCCTCAAGATGTCATGATGGATTTGCCCCGTATTACGATGATTGGACAAATCCATATCTATATAGAGAATCACCGCGGCCTGCTGGCGTTTACTGATAAAGAACTCCGTTTGCTGCTAAAGCAAGGTCAATTGTTAATTACAGGTAAGTCATTTGTGATTAAAACGATACTACCTGAAGAAATTTTACTGGAAGGAAAAATTGATCAGGTTATTTATATAACTGATAATCCGGGAGGAACAAAATGAAGAACCAATGGATCGAATTTTTTTATGGCAGGGTTACCGTAAAAGTATCTGGAAAGGGGCTTGAGCGCTTTATAAATGTTTTAACAAGAAATGGACTGCATGTTTGGCAGGTTAAACGGCATGGGACGGAAACAATTACTTTCAAAATGAGGGTCCAGGATGCCCTGAAAATTAGACATTTTGCGCGGAAAGCGGATTGTAAGCTTTCCTTTTTAGGACGAAGCGGAGCGCCGTTTTTGTTTAGAAGACTTTTAAAAAATAGCGGCTTTATGTTAGGAGCAGCCGCCTTTTTATTCATTATCTTTTTCTTATCGAATGTGATTTGGGGAATTGAAATAAAAGGAGCAAAACCGGCAACTGAGTACCAAATCCGCAAAGAATTGGACAAGATGGGTGTTAAAATCGGCAAGGTTCAGTTTTTGGTTGATAACGTGGAAGGAATACAAAGACAGTTAACTGATCGTATTGGCGCACTAACATGGGTAGGTGTGGAATTAAAGGGGACAACCTATCACCTGCAGGTTGTCGAAAAGAATGAGCCGAAAAAACCGGAGCAATTATCACCGCAGAATCTTATTGCGAAAAAGAAAGCCATCATTGTTCAGATGTTTGTTGAAACTGGCCAAAAAGTTGTTGATATTCATGACCATGTAGAAAAAGGGCAATTACTCGTATCCGGATTATTTGGTAATGACGAGAATCCCGAATTGACAGCAGCAACCGGCGAAGTTTGGGGTGAAACCTGGTATAAGAGTGACGTCCAACTCCCTTTGGAAACAAACTTTAATGTATATACTGGTAAGGAAAAACAAAAGCATGCATTATTGATGGGGAATCTTGAAATACCAATATGGGGTTTTGGGAAACCTGAATATAAGAAATATGAAACTGAAAAGACAGTTCATAAACTTCATTTTCTGAACTGGGAGCTGCCACTTTCCTATGTCAATAAAACGATTCGTGAACGGGAAGAATATTTGCGCACGTATTCCAAGCAGGAGGCTGAACAATATGCGCTTGAGCTGGCGAAAAAAGAAATAAAAAGCAAGCTAGGTGAAGATGCTATCATAAAAGATGAAAAGATTTTACACAAAGAGTATAAAAATGGTAAGGTAATATTAGCTATTCATTTTAAAATAATTGAAAACATTGCAGTCGGACAACCGATATCCAAGGAGACTCTTGAATGACAGAAAAATTAACAACGATCAATGTACAGCTTGAAAATCCCACAGAGGCCATTAACCTGCTGGGGAATTCAGATCAAAATTTAAAAATGATCGAGCAAGAGCTTGGTGTTTCCATTATCACAAGGGGTGAATCTGTCAGTTTGTCAGGCGATGAAAACAACGTCGTGATAGCTGGACAAATATTAGACCGATTACTATATGTGATTCGAAAGGGAATTAATATCAGCCAAAGAGATGTCCTCTATGCCATTCAAATGGCTCAAAAAGGAACGCTTGATTATTTTGTGAATTTGTATGATGAAGAGATCGGCAGAAATGCTAAAGGGAAAACAATTCGAATAAAAACGCTGGGGCAAAGGCAATATGTGATGGCCATTAAGAAAAATGACCTTGTTTTTGGGATTGGCCCAGCCGGAACAGGTAAAACCTATCTCGCTGTTGTCATGGCCGTAAATGCCTTGAAAAGCGGACAGGTCAATAAAATAATATTAACCAGGCCGGCTGTTGAAGCAGGCGAGAGTCTCGGCTTTCTTCCGGGAGACTTAAAAGAAAAAGTTGATCCATATTTAAGACCCCTGTATGATGCACTAAATGACGTTCTAGGAGCGGAGCATACCCAAAGATTAATCGAACGGGGTACAATAGAAATTGCTCCTCTTGCATACATGAGAGGCCGTACATTAGACGATGCATTTGTTATTTTGGATGAAGCACAAAACACAACCGATAAACAAATGAAAATGTTTTTGACAAGACTTGGCTTTGGCTCAAAAATGGTCATCACAGGAGATCGAACACAAATTGATTTGCCGAAGGGTGCAAAATCTGGTCTTATTGCCGCCGAGGAAATTTTGCAAAATGTAAATGGAATTTCGTTTATCTTTCTCGAACAAAGTGATGTTGTCCGTCATCCGCTTGTCGGCAGAATTATCGCAGCCTATGAAAAAAAAGCAAATCAGCAATAAGATGCGGGATAAACCTTGGAAAGGTTTATCCCTTTTTCCATGTCAACATGAACCTTCTCCTAGTAATAGGTGAAACTTATTCAAAAAACTGTTATCATTTTACATAAAGCGTACTTTCAGTAATAATATGTATATTCTTTCGCAAAACACATGATTTATGGGCCGTGGCTGGGGGGATTTAGTTGGATAAACTACAGCAGCACTTCATTCGGATACGAAAGTTACTCGATATTACTTTTTTTCGAATCCTATTCTTTCTTGTACTAGGAATTGTTCTTTTTGCTGCTATGTACAGTAATGTTAAGCCGGAAAAGCTGGATTTAAGCCTGTTTTCTGTCGCTGAAAAAACGATTCGATCTCCGGGGACAGTCGAAGATAGAAAAAGTACAGAAAATAAGCGAAAAGAGGCTGTTAATCAGGTGCAGCCTGTTTATTCTTTGAAAAATGAGTACACCCAAAATCGAGTCGATTTGATTACTTCCATTTTTCAATCGGCGGTAGAAGTAAATGATGAAATAAAAGAGGAAATGAAGAAGCAGGAAGAATTAGCAGCTGTGGATACACCGGAAAAGGGAGAACCGAGTGTATCAGATAAAGTGACAAGATTAAAAGCAAAATTGACAGCTGGTGTTTCAAAAGATCTCTCAGATCAAGTTTTTTCTGCGTTAGTCCAGGCAAGTAATGATGAATTGTCGATTGCAAAGGATTTGACCGTTACAGCAATTAATAATGTTATGACTAAAAGAATTTCAACTGATGATGTGGAAAATGCTAAGAAAAGGGTAGAGGAAGAATTAAAATACACTGCCTTAAGTGATAGTTTAAGATTGGCGTCCATCAATCTGGGAAGGTATGCTGTCATTCAAAATGAATTTTATGATCCCGCAGCGACAGAAGAGCTAAGGCAGCAGGCAGCTGAAAGTGTAGAACCTGTCAAAATCCTTCAAGGGCAAATTATCGTTGAAGAAGGGAAGTTAATCAATCAGGATATTTATCAACAATTAAAGCTGGTCGGCCTATTAAACAATGATAAATCGTTTAAACCCTCTATTGGATTAGTTGCGTTAATTACTATTTTCCTCTCGGCGATTTATTATTATTTTTATCAAATGAAATCCCTGCCGGAGAAACGGCAAACATCCTTGTTATTATTCGGGATTATTTTCATTCTCTCTCTCATCATTATCAAAATCATTAGCATGCTGCAAATATTTAATTTTGCCGGCATTGGGTATATTTTCCCAGCTGCCATGGGTGGTATGCTGTTAAAGATTTTAATTGATGAAAAGCTAGCGTTTCTAACGTCAATCATTATGGCGGTTTGTGGAAGTATTTTATTCAACGAAGGGGTCACGGGCACGCTTAATTTTTCCCAGGGGATTTATATCCTCTTTAGTTCCTTAGCAGCAATTTTATTCTTAAACACACAGAATCATCGGACAAAGATATTACAGGCCGGGACATTTGCTGCAATTGTCAATCTTTTGACGATAGGTGTGTTATTGTTTTTGCCAAACGGACAATTTTCCGGGATTGAATATGGGTACTATTTTATTACTGCCCTTGTATCGGGTATTGGATCTGCTGTACTAACGATTGGATTATTGCCTTTCTTCGAGGCAAGTTTTGGAATTCTTTCCACGATGAGGCTGATTGAACTTTCTAATCCCAACCATCCGCTTCTTAGAAAAATTTTAATGGAAGCGCCGGGAACCTATCATCATAGCGTCATGGTTGCTAATTTAGCGGAATCAGCCTGTGAGGCCATTGGGGCTAATGGACTGCTGGCTAGAGTAGGAAGTTATTACCACGATATTGGAAAAACTAAAAGACCTAATTTTTTTATCGAAAACCAAATGCATCTTGAAAATCCCCATGATCGACTGCCGCCTGATAAAAGTGGAAGTATCATTATTGCCCACGTTACTGACGGTTCGGCGATATTAAAGAAATATCATATGCCTAAAGAAATTATTGATATTGCCGAGCAGCATCACGGGACAACGTTACTAAAATTCTTTTACCATAAAGCACTTCAAAATAATGCTGATATAAGGGAAGAGGAGTTTCGTTATCCAGGTCCAAAGGCACAGACAAAGGAGTCTGCAGTGATTGGCATTGCTGATAGTGTGGAGGCCGCCGTCCGCTCATTATCACAGCCTACACCAGAACTCATTGAAACTCTTGTTAAGAAAATTGTCGCAGACCGGCTGCAGGATGGTCAATTAAATGAATGTGATATTACCATGAAAGAAATTGAAACGGTCTCACATACGCTATGTGAAACGTTAAAGGGGATCTTTCACTCAAGAATTGAGTACCCTGAACTGACAAAGACAAAGAAGGTGAAACAAGCATGACACTACTTATTGATTGTATTGATGAAACCAATGAACTATCGGAACAACAAATGCTTGAAGTTGAAAGAATAATTCACTTTGCCGCAAAAAAACAGCAGATTGAAGAACACAGCGAGGTTTCAATCATATTTGTTTCGAATGAGAGAATCCATGAAATTAACCGAGACTATCGCGATAAGGACATGCCTACTGACGTTATCTCTTTTGCGATGGAGGAGCTCGGTGAAGGAGAAATGGAACTAACTGGTGTAGAGCAGCCCAGAGTCTTAGGGGATATTATTATATCAATACCAAGGACAAAAGAACAGGCTGAGGAGTATGGCCATTCTTTTCAAAGAGAACTTGGATTCCTGGCAGTACATGGATTCCTTCACCTATTAGGTTATGACCATATGACGGAGGAAGAGGAAAAGGTAATGTTCAGATTGCAAAAGGAAATTTTAGATGACTATGGACTCAAAAGATAAGTCTTTCCCATTTATGAAATCGTTTATGTTTGCCTTGTCAGGGATTATGACGGCACTTCGAATGGAAAGAAATATGCGCATTCATTTTATGAGTTCATTCATTGTGCTAGTCGTTTCCTTTTACTTTTCGATTACAAAAATGGAATGGCTTTTCATCCTTTTTGCCATTGGAGGGATGTTTGCCTTGGAATTATTGAATTCCGCTGTCGAGCGAGTGGTGGACCTTGTTACCGCTGAGTACCATCCATTGGCAAAACAAGCAAAGGATTTGGCGGCAGGGGCTGTCTTAGTCTATGCGGCTCTCTCAGCTGTAATCGGGATGATCATCTTTTTACCATATGTTGTTAGACTTTTGTAATGTAATTTATTTTATCCATTTGAAATAGGCAATCGAATTCGGTAAAATGACATAATTAACTTTTGTTTTGATCATAAGTTAATTTGAGGGAAAATTCAAACTTTTTTAAATTTTATATTACTTTTTGATTGCAAGTAATGATTTTCTCTGTTTTTTGATGTAAAATAAAGAAACAGCAGATTCATGCTGGAAGGGAAGAAGTTTTGTGAATATCGAACAATTAATTGAAGAAGCAAAAAAGGCAAGAGATAAAGCTTATGTGCCTTATTCCAAGTTTGGTGTAGGAGCAGCATTGCTTACAACAGATGGAAAAATATATCATGGCTGTAATATTGAGAATGCCGCTTACAGTATGTGCAACTGTGCAGAACGAACAGCCCTTTTTAAAGCCTACTCAGAAGGTGATAGGGATTTTCACATGTTAGCCGTTGTTGCCGATACAGAGCGTCCATGTTCCCCTTGTGGTGCATGCCGACAAGTTATTTCTGAGTTATGCCCGAGAGATATGAAGGTTGTCTTAACAAACCTAAAAGGGGATATTCAAGAAATTACAGTAGAAAATCTATTGCCTGGTGCCTTTTCGCCGGAGGATCTACATGTTGAATAATGGGGATGAAAACGGATACAAATCAGGTTTTATTTCGATTATTGGCCGTCCGAATGTGGGGAAATCCACTTTCCTCAATCGAGTAATTGGTCAGAAGATTGCCATTATGAGTGATAAACCGCAAACCACTCGAAATAAAATTCAAGGTGTACTATCCCTGCCTGACGCTCAAATGATTTTTATTGATACGCCAGGGATCCATAAACCAAAACATAAATTAGGCGATTTTATGATGAAGGTTGCACAAAATACACTTAAAGAAGTTGATTTGATCCTATTTATGGTAAATGCCGAAGAAGGATTTGGACGTGGGGAAGAATTTATTCTTGAAAAATTTCAAACAATAAACACCCCTATCTTTCTCGTTATTAACAAAATTGATCAGATCCATCCTGATAAATTATTGCCAATTATTGAATCATATAAAGAAAAATATTCATTTAAAGAAATTGTGCCAATATCTGCACTTGAAGGGAATAATGTCGAACGTTTATTAGACCAAATTAAATCCTTCCTACCTGAGGGACCGCAATATTATCCTGCTGATCAGGTTACCGATCACCCGGAACGGTTTATCATTACGGAACTGATTAGAGAAAAAGCCCTGCATTTAACAAGAGAAGAAATTCCACACTCGTTGGCAGTTGTGCTGGATAAAATGGAAAGGCGAGAGGGCAAGGATATTATTCATGTCATGGCAACAGTGATTGTGGAGCGAGATTCACAAAAGGGAATTATTATTGGAAAACAAGGAAGTATGCTGAAAGAAATTGGAAAGCGGGCACGAAGTGATATTGAGAATCTTCTTGGCTCAAAAGTATTTTTAGAGCTTTGGGTAAAAGTCCAGAAAGATTGGCGTAATAAGATGTCCCAGCTTCGTGATTATGGCTTTAATGAAGATGAATATTAAATAATAACCCTTTTAAAAATATTAGCTTATCTACAAGATTATGCATGGACAACATTAACAAATATTTCGTCTTATGATTTTGGCAATGGCAGGCTATGATAAATGTATGGTTTGGGATATAACTTTAGGCTAGTCTAAATAATGAAAGGTGGGGTTTTCGATGATGGATTTTACGTGGAAAGTATTCCTCCAGACAGGTAATATTGACACATATCTTCTCTTCAAAGAGCTTGAGAAGGAAAACCAAGAAATACCCGGAAATCAGAATGAAGGTCTAGCACAAATCGATTTTCCCGTTTCATAAGCGAGTCTTGCGTATGACTTAAGAAGGTGCTTGTAATGCTTCAGAAATGTGAAGGCATTGTCATTAGAGTAAATGATTATGGTGAAACCAATAAAATTGTAACCTTATATACAAGGGAATGGGGAAAGATCGGCATTATGGCACGAGGAGCTAAAAAGCCCAACAGCCGTCTTTCTTCCATTACCCAGCTTTTTACACATGGATATTTTCTAGTACAAAAAGGTACCGGTTTAGGGAGCTTGCAGCAGGGAGAAATGATTACCTCGATGCGTTCAATTGGCGAAGACATCTTTTTAACTGCCTATGCCAGTTATATTGTTGAATTAACCGATAAATGTACAGATGAAAAAAAACCAAACCCGTTTCATTTTGAATTATTATATCAGACATTAAATTACATGAATGAAGGCTATGATCCGGATATTCTGATGCATATTTATGAAATGAAAATGTTAAATGTCATGGGATTATATCCAATCTTAAATCAATGTTCCGTTTGCGGCAGTACAGACGGACATTTTTCTTTTTCTATTCGCGAAGGCGGATTTATCTGCCACCGGTGCTTGAACCAAGATCCGTACCATTTTAAATTATCACCAGCTACAGTGAAATTATTACGATTATTTTATTATTTTGATCTTTCAAGGTTAGGCGAAATTTCTGTCAAAGAGAAAACGAAAGCAGAACTTAAAAAAGTCATAACCGCCTACTATGAAGAATATTCAGGACTTCATTTTAAAACAAAGAAATTTCTTAATTCCATGGATCAATTTCGTAATCTCTTTTAATCGGCTTGTTGACAATGCTTGAAGTTTTAGATAAAATTCTGTTTAATATCATAATTGCTATGAAGGAAAGTAGTACTTAGTCATCTCTATAAAAGCGAACCTAGGATGGTGTGAGCTAGGGTATAGGGCACTAACGAAGGCGTTCCTGAGCAAACACGTGTGGAAGCACGATTTTAAGGAGGCTGCTTTTTATAGCAGCAAATAGGGTGGAACCGCGGGTAACTCTCGTCCCTATGCTTGTAATAGCATAGGGGCGGGAGTTTTTTGTTTGATTAAAGAGTAAAGGAGAAAAAAGAATGAATGTAACAATGGAGCAAATTGTTTCACATGCAAAGCACAGAGGTTTTATTTTTCCTGGATCAGAGATATATGGAGGACTTGCGAACACGTGGGATTACGGTCCGTTAGGTGTTGAATTTAAAAATAATATTAAGGCTGCGTGGTGGAAGAAATTCGTACAGGAATCCCCTTACAATGTCGGATTAGATGCAAGCATCCTAATGAACCCGCGCACTTGGGAAGCTTCCGGGCATATCGGTAACTTTAATGACCCGATGATCGACTGTAAAAATTGTAAAGCGCGCCATCGTGCGGATAAATTAATTGAAAATGCACTTGATGAAAAGGGAATCGAATTGGTTGTTGACGGACTCCCATTTGAAAAAATGGAAGAGCTTATTAAAGAACATAATATTGCATGTCCCGACTGTGGCAGCCATGAGTTTACAGGAATTCGTCAATTTAATTTGATGTTTAAAACCTTCCAGGGGGTAACTGAATCAAGTACGAACGAAATTTTCCTTCGTCCGGAAACAGCGCAAGGTATTTTCGTTAACTTTAAAAATGTGCAGCGAACCATGAGGAAAAAGCTCCCGTTTGGTATTGCGCAAATCGGTAAAAGTTTCCGTAATGAAATCACCCCTGGTAATTTTACATTCCGTACAAGAGAATTCGAACAAATGGAACTTGAGTTCTTCTGTAAACCAGGTGAGGAACTAAAATGGTATGACTACTGGAAGAGTTTTGCTGAAAGTTGGCTATTGTCACTAGGTCTTACAAAAGAAAATCTACGGCTGCGTGATCACTCTGAAGATGAACTTTCTCACTATAGTAATGCAACAACTGATTTTGAATTTAAGTTTCCGTTTGGCTGGGGTGAATTATGGGGTGTTGCTTCAAGAACCGATTATGATTTGAAACAGCATATGGAACACTCTGGAGAGGATTTCCATTATCTTGATCCTGAAACCAATGAAAAGTATGTCCCATTTTGCATTGAACCATCGCTTGGTGCCGACCGGGTTACACTGGCGTTCTTGATTGATGCTTATAACGAAGAGCAGCTTGAAGACGGGACGACAAGAACGGTGATGCATTTTCACCCGGCTTTAGCACCGTTTAAAGCAGCCGTCCTGCCATTATCGAAAAAGCTGTCTGATGAAGCAAGAGAGGTGTTTGCTACGTTATCCAAACACTTTGCAGTTGATTATGATGAAGCTGGTTCAATCGGTAAACGATACCGCCGCCATGACGAAATTGGTACGCCGTTCTGTATTACTTATGACTTTGATTCTAAAGAAGACAACATGGTTACCGTTCGCGACCGGGACACGATGGAACAAAACCGCATCCCGATTGCCGAGTTAGTAAACTTCCTGCAAGAAAAAATGGTGTTTTAATAAGCTAGACAAACGAAAAGGTGCGGACTCCGCACCTTTTTCAATAGTACTATCAGAATCTATAACAACTTTGAGAAATGTCAAGCTCCAGCGCCCTAGCGGCTAGTGTCCTTCGCACTCCGCCCTGCGATAAGTCAACATCGATTCGCCTCCGGCGCATCGTGTTTCCTTTATCTCAGTTGGAGTGCTCCACAGGGAAAGCTTCGGCAGCATAGGCATCGGCATCGCACAAAGAAAAAGCGATAGCTTTTTCGAGGAGGCCATACGCCGCTGAACAGGGAGCTTCCGCTTTTCTGAATGGAATTGAAATAGTTTGTGGTATATAATATTCCTAAAGATAACGTACATTTTAACTGGGTATTTTAAGGTGGTGAGGACAATCGAACTAACTAAACGCCAGGAACATATATTGCAAATAGTGAAAGAAAATGGTCCCATTACAGGAGAGCAAATTGCTGATCAATTAAGCCTGACAAGGGCGACACTAAGGCCGGACCTTGCTATTTTAACGATGGCCGGTTTTTTGGATGCCAGGCCGCGTGTCGGATACTTTTATACAGGGAAATCAGGAGCGCAGTTATTGACGGAAAATTTGCAGAAAATCTATGTAAAGGATTATCAATCCATTCCGGTGGTCGTGAATGAAAACGTTTCTGTTTACGATGCTATTTGTACAATGTTTCTTGAAGATGTGGGAACATTATTTGTAGTTGACCAAAGCTCAAATCTTGTTGGGGTTCTTTCCAGAAAGGACTTGCTCCGTGCAAGTATTGGCAAGCAGGAGCTTACAAGCATACCTGTCCATATCATTATGACAAGGATGCCGAACATAACGATGTGTGAGCGGGATGATTTATTAATTGATATTGCTAAGAAGTTAATTGAAAAACAAATAGATGCCTTGCCAATTGTGAAAAAATCAGAAAATGGCTACGAGGTTATTGGCAGAGTGACGAAAACAAACATCACAAAGGCCTTTGTTTCGTTAGGTGATGAGTAAACAAAAGTATAATAACGAGGAGCTGTTGAGGGAGAATGAGTTTGCCAATCATATATGTTGTATCTGATTCGGTTGGGGAGACTGCCGAATTAGTTACAAAAGCGGCAATTAGCCAGTTTAACGGGTCTGGAATGACCTTAAAAAGATTTCCTTATGTGGAGGATCAGGAACATATCGATGAAGTGTTATCTCTTGTAGCCCATGACAATGCCATGGTCGCCTACACACTTGTCAAACCCGAAATGCGTACATATTTGAAGGAACAAGCAGAAGTGGAAGGGATTATTGCTGTGGACTTAATCGGTCCAATCATGGACCAAATTCAGATTTTTAGCGGAAAAACTCCACTTTGCGAACCTGGCCTTGTAAGGAAGCTTGATGAGGATTATTTTAAAAAGGTAGAAGCCATTGAATTTGCTGTAAAATATGATGATGGCCGAGATCCGCGGGGACTTTTAAAGGCGGATATTGTATTAATTGGGGTGTCAAGGACTTCAAAGACGCCTTTATCACAGTATTTGGCACATAAACGATTTAAGGTAGCAAATGTCCCTCTCGTACCTGAGGTAGACCCCCCTGAAGAACTTTATAAAGTTCCAATCGAAAAATGCTTTGGTTTAAAAATAAGTCCGGAGAAATTAAACAATATTAGACGGGAACGATTGATTTCTTTAGGACTAAATGATCAAGCAAGTTATGCAAATATAGATAGGATTAAAGAAGAGTTAACTTTTTTTGAAAATATTGTTAAGAAAATAAATTGTCCAGTAATCGATGTTACCAATAAGGCAGTCGAAGAAACAGCAAATGTTATTATAAATTATTTTCAAAAAGGCAGACTTTAACACATAATCATCTGATTATGTGTTTCTTTACGTAAAATGTGGAGGAAAACTGAAAAAAAGTAATGGCAAAATGATAATGAATATACTATAATAAAAAATTGTGATAAAAATATATCTTTTTAGGTTTAGAGTTGCATGGGAACGAATAAACTATTTATTGTCAGATGTCAAGGCGGAGACCCCGAAAAAATTCGACATAAATCCTTTTAAAAAGTTATTGCTTAAAGAAGGAATATACGGAGAGATGTAGAATTTATACTTATGTAAAAGGAAAACCGGCTATTTTTGTCGTTGCAGATTCTTGCCCCGTTACATATGTTACTTGGAAATATGTTGATTCATGTATGGAAGTTGCGACCTAAACAAAAATTTTGTCGAAATTTGCAGGAATCTAATCATTACCTGCCGAATATCTGTAGGACAGTAGTACAAATGGAGTTGTTTTCATGGCGGAACGCATTGCCGAAGAAAAGATAGATCAAATTCGTCAGGCTGTTGACATTGTCGAGGTAATCAGCGATTATGTTCAACTGAAAAAACAGGGGCGAAATTACTTCGGATTATGTCCTTTCCATGGAGAAAGCACCCCTTCTTTTTCAGTCTCAACGGACAAACAAATATTCCATTGCTTTGGCTGTGGAGCTGGTGGAAATGTATTTTCTTTTTTAATGGAACTAGAAGGAATGTCATTTCAAGAGGCAGCTATTAAATTAGCTTCAAAGGTTAATATCGACCTTGAGATTAATTTACCTTCAGCGGTAAGCGGGAAAAAAGTTTCAGCCGAGCTTCAATCCATGCTTGATGCTCATGAACTGTTAAGGAAATTTTATCATCACTTACTGGTAAATACAAAAGAAGGACAGCATGCATTAGAGTATTTACTGGGAAGAGGATTTACCCGGGAATCGATTGATAAGTTTCAAATTGGTTATTCTTTAAATTCGTGGGATTTTGTTTGCAAATTCCTTACTAAAAGGGATTTTGCACCTGAATGGATGGAAAAAGCCGGTTTAATGATCAAACGAGAAAGGGACGGGACGTATTTCGATCGATTCAGGGATCGAATTATGTTTCCTATTTTTGACCGTCATGGTAATACGATTGCTTTTTCAGGGAGATCATTAGGGGCCGAAGAGCCAAAATATTTAAATAGTCCCGAAACAGCAATCTTTAATAAAAGTAAAATTTTATATAATTATCACTTGGCTAAGCCAAGTATAAAAAAAGCGCAGCATGCTGTTTTGTTTGAGGGATTTGCCGATTGTATTGCAGCAGAACGATCTGGAGTGGAGAATGGTATTGCCACAATGGGGACATCCTTGACAGATGAACATATAGCCCTTTTACGACAAAGCGTTCAATCGGTGACTATCTGCTATGATTCCGATAAAGCAGGTATAGAAGCTGCTTACCGTGCAGGGAACCACCTTCATGATGCTGGGTTTCAAATTAAGGTAGCTATGATGCCTGATGGACAGGATCCGGATGACTATATCAAAAAAAATGGTCCCGACAAATTCCGCAATGAAGTGATTGGTGCAAGTTTAACCTGGATGGCATTTAAATTTCTTTACTTTCGAAGAGGAAAAAACCTTCAGAATGAAGGAGATCGGCTTGCATATATCGAAGTGATAATCAAAGAAATCAGCCGTTTGGATAAGGCTGTTGAAAGAGATCATTATTTAAGGCAGCTTTCAGCGGAATTTTCGCTATCGTTAGATGCATTAAAACAGCAGCAACAGCAAATTTTCTTTGCTGAAAAAAGAAAGTCAACTGGAAAAAATGAACCTTTCCAAAAACCCTTGGTCATCCCGAAACCAGTGAAGGAATTAAAACCTAAACATTATCAGGCGGAAAGGTGTTTAATTGCCCATATGCTTAAAAATCGCGATGTGGCATACAAGGTTCAGGAATTACTTGCAGGAAACACGTTTAATATTGATGAACATCAGGCAATAATAACATATCTGTTAGGATTTTATGAGGATCATTTGGAACCTGATAGCAGTGCATTTTTAACCTATATTCAAGATGATAATCTTAGAAGAATGGTTGCCAATATTGAAATGATGGCTATAAATGATGAGATAAGCAACCAAGAATTAACTGATTATATCAAACATGTGTTGAATTATCAAAAATTGTTAAAGATAAAAGAAAAAGAAGTGGAACTAAAAGAAGCGGAGCGACAAAGTGATTTTGGAAAGGCTGCTGCAATTGGTGATGAAATCAATCAACTGCGTAAATTGCTTTAAATTCCATTTTAGTGTCTTTGATTCTGGAAGGAGTGGACCCCCTTATGGCTGCTGAAAAATCAGCCCGTTCAAAAGAGGTTGAAAATGAATTAACCCTTGAACAAGTAAAAGACCAGTTAACTGAGCTGGGTAAAAAAATCGGTGTCCTTGCCTATGATGATATTGCGGAAAAGCTTGCTAATTTTGAATTAGAGTCTGAGCAAATGGATGAATTCTTAGAATTTCTAGGTGATCAAGGAATCGAATTGGTCGGAGATAATGACGAGGATCCGGATGATAAAAAAATTGCAAAAGAAGATGACGAAGAATTTGATTTAAATGATCTTAGCGTGCCTCCTGGAGTTAAGATAAATGATCCAGTTCGTATGTACTTAAAAGAAATCGGCCGTGTAGACCTGCTGTCTGCTGAAGAAGAAATTAAACTGGCCAACCGGATTGAAGAAGGCGACGAAGAAGCTAAGCGACGTCTTGCTGAAGCAAACCTCCGCCTTGTTGTTAGTATTGCCAAGCGCTATGTGGGCCGTGGAATGCTATTTCTTGATTTGATTCAAGAAGGTAATATGGGTCTAATCAAGGCAGTTGAGAAATTTGATTACCGAAAAGGTTTCAAATTCAGTACGTACGCGACCTGGTGGATTCGACAGGCGATTACTCGTGCAATTGCAGACCAAGCAAGAACGATTCGAATTCCAGTGCATATGGTTGAAACGATTAATAAACTGATTCGTGTTCAGCGTCAATTACTTCAAGACCTCGGCCGCGAACCAACACCTGAAGAAATTGGCGAAGATATGGATTTAACCCCTGATAAGGTTAGGGAAATTTTAAAAATTGCCCAAGAACCTGTCTCACTTGAAACACCGATTGGTGAAGAAGATGATTCACATCTTGGGGATTTTATCGAAGATCAAGATGCAACCTCACCATCTGAACATGCTGCCTATGAGTTATTAAAGGAGCAGCTGGAAGATGTGCTTGATACTTTAACTGATCGCGAAGAAAATGTTCTTCGCCTGCGTTTTGGACTGGATGATGGCCGCACCCGCACACTAGAAGAGGTGGGCAAAGTTTTCGGCGTAACACGAGAACGTATTCGCCAAATCGAAGCGAAGGCATTGCGTAAATTACGTCATCCAAGCCGCAGCAAACGCCTAAAAGATTTCTTAGAATAGAATACCGTAAAAATAGTTTACTTCTTAAAGGAGTAGACTATTTTTTTTGAAAAAAGGCTCTAATCTTTTTATATGAAAACCCTTTCTCCGTTTTTTCTTTATTTTACTGAATTGTCTATCATTTTGCAAATATCCTTCTGGATTTATTAGTTGATTTTCCTCGTTTTTATTTTTGTAAAAAAGAAATAGTTCTCATTTTCCCTTTTACTAAAGTGTTAATAATATAAGATTATTCCTCATATTACCAAATAGCAACATGATTTTTGTTATATTCGAATAATATAATATTTTTAAAAATTTATTAATATTGAGAAATTTAGACAATTTCTCTTATAATGGTAAAGAAAGCGCATACAAAAATGCCTTGGGGGGGATGGATATGAATTTTGATTTAACTTCCGAACAAGAAATGATTAAACGGACATTACGCCAGTTTGCGGATGAAGAAGTTGCGCCTGGTGCTATCGAACGGGACCGAACAAAACAATTTCCTGCAGATATATTCAAGAAACTGGCTGAGATGGGGATTATGGGGCTGCCTTTTCCTGAAGAATATGGAGGCGGAGGGGCAGATACGGTTAGCTTTGCTATCGTTGTTGAAGAATTAAGCCGTGTATGCGGCTCGACTGGAATCACCTATTCTGCCCATATTTCTTTAGGTGGGGCCCCATTATATTTGTTTGGAACGGAGCAGCAGAAACAAAAATACTTAACTCCTATTTGTACAGGAGAATCATTTGGAGCATTTGGTCTCACGGAACCTAATGCGGGGTCTGATGCAGGGGGGACAAGAACAACGGCCAAAGAAGTCAATGGAGAGTTCCTTATTAATGGAAATAAATGTTTCATCACCAATGCAAGCTTTGCCAATCATTTGGCCTTAACAGCAGTTACAGGTGAAAGAGAGGGAAAAAAGGAAATAAGTGCAATCATTGTTCCAACAAATGGAACTGGTTTTACAGTCATTGATAATTACGAAAAAATGGGCTTACATTCATCGAATACAACAGAGCTTGTATTAGAGGATGTTAGAGTGCCTGTAGAGAACCTTCTGGGAAAGCGCGGAGAGGGCTTTAGACAGTTTTTAATAACGCTTGATGGCGGACGTATCGGAATCGGCGCAATGGCTGTAGGGATTGCTCAGGGGGCGTATGAGAAAGCTCTTGCTTATGCAAAAGAGCGTAAGCAATTCGGCAAATCGATTTCCTCCTTCCAAGCGATTCAGTTTAAGCTTGCGGATATGGCAATGAAAATTGAATTGGCTCGGAATATGGTTTATAAGGCAGCATGGCTAAAAGACAAGGGCAGACCTTTTTCAAAGGAAGCCGCCATGTGTAAACTGTACGCTTCTGAGATTTGTATGGAAGTTACAGATCAAGCAGTGCAAATACATGGAGGATACGGTTATATGAAGGAATATCATGTGGAGAGAATGATGCGTGATGCCAAGCTGCTTGAAATAGGTGAGGGTACCTCAGAGGTGCAAAGAATGGTTATTTCACGATTAATTGGTTGTTAACAAGAAAATAGGGGGAAGATAACAAGGGGAGGAAAAAAGTGTGTAAATTCACTTTGTTTCACCTCTTTTATCTTTTTTACAAAGATTATAGTGATAAAATAAGTTTAGGGCTTTTCCTTCTGTTATTTTTCAAGTAAAATAGTAGTTGTTTGCAGATGCAGTTTTATTTAATGATCAGTTTACGTACATAGGGAGGTTATATCATGAATCGAAATCCGGTAATACCTTACGTTCTCGTCATGGTTTTTGGAATTGTACTAGTGTTCTTCTTGTCATTCAAAGGCCTTGGCGACATGAAGGAAGTCGCTAAAGAAAATGGCGAAGGAAAAGGCGGAGAGAAAACAGAAGTTGCCGCATCTAATCCAGAAGAAATTTATAAATCAACTTGTATCGGCTGTCATGGTGATCAATACCAAGGAGGAGTGGGTCCTTCATTAAAAGATACTGGTTTATCAAAGGATGAAGTTAAAGATATCCTAACGAATGGTAAAGGTACAGGAATGCCTGCAGGTCTTGTACCAGCAGAACAGATTGATGCAATGGCTGAGTGGGTTTCTAAATTAAAGTAAAAGTTATACTGTTCCAAAAAAGGTCCTTTGCATCGGTAAAGGACCTTTTTTATACATATTTGATTAAAGAGTGGTGTTGGTATTGAATTCGGATAGATTATCGTCTCGATTAGCAACAGTTGCAAAATATGTGCCCACCGGTGCAACATTAGTCGATGTCGGCTCAGATCATGCTTATTTACCATGTTTTTTGGCGAAGAACACCGGTATTACCTTTGCTGTTGCGGGTGAGGTAGCTGAAGGACCCTATCAGTCCGCGAAAAGAAATGTATTGGCTGAAGGTTTGTCGGAGGTTATTGCCGTTCGCTTAGGAGATGGGCTTGACGTTATTGAACCTGGAGAAATAGAATACGTAACAATAGCTGGCATGGGTGGAGCATTAATTACAAGTATTTTGGAAAAGGGCAAGGACAAGCTGGGTTCTGTGAAAAGGCTTATTTTACAGCCCAACATTAGTGCAATTTCCATTCGAAAATGGCTGTTAGATCATAACTGGAAGCTGTCGATGGAAGAGATTCTCGAAGAAGATGGAAAGATTTATGAGGTATTGGTCGCCGAAAAAGGCAAGGACACCGAAGATTCATTGATGCCTTATGGAGAGAACTTACAAGAAGGCTTATTATTCGGACCGTATCTTGTTAAAGAGAAGAGTGCGGTTTTTAAGAAAAAGTGGCAAAATGAGAGGGGAAATTGGGAGCGAATATACCAGCAGCTTGAAAATGCTGCTCAAACTCCTGATACGATTGAAAAGAAGCAGGAGATTTTATTTAAAATGTCGTTGGTAAAGGAGGTAATCCAAGATGAAGAATCCTAATGGTCATGAAATTATCCAATTATTTGAACAGTTTTCACCGAAAGGGCTGGCAATGGAAGGTGATAGGATTGGTCTTCAGATTGGCCGCTTAAACAAAAAGGTTGAACGAGTAATGATTGCCCTCGATGTTCTTGAAGATGTCATTGAGGAGGCAATCGAAAAAAATGTACAGCTGATTATTTCGCACCATCCGATGATTTACCGTCCGCTTAAAAATGTGCTGACAGATACGGTACAGGGGAAAATGATTGAAAAGTTATTAAAGCATGATATTGCTGTTTATGCAGCCCATACTAACCTTGACGTGGCAAAGGGCGGGGTAAATGATCTGCTGGCAGATGCCTTAAGGATAGAAGAGGCAGAGGTGCTTGTACCAACTTATGATACAGTGCTTAAAAAAATAGTCGTATTTGTTCCATCAAGCCACGCTGAATCAGTTAGACAAGCCCTTGGAGATGCGGGAGCAGGATTTATCGGCAATTATAGTCATTGTTCTTTCTCTGCAAATGGAACAGGCAGATTCTTACCCGGGGATAATACAACGCCATACTTGGGACAAGCAGGAACGTTAGAAGAAGTGGACGAGGTAAGAATTGAGACGATCATTCCGGAGCAGCAGCTGAAAAAAGCAATTACAGCAATGATTAAGGCGCATCCATATGAGGAAGTGGCCTATGATGTATATCCGTTGGAAAATCAGGGAGAAGTCCTTGGGTTAGGCAGGATTGGCAAGGTAAGTGAAATGACTCTTGGAGAATTTGCAAAAAAAGTGAAAGCTGCACTTGAAGTAGATACAGTACGTGTCGTCGGTGATTTAACTGCTAAGGTAAAAAAAGTTGCGGTTTTAGGCGGCGATGGCAATAAATACTTCATGAATGCTAAGTTCAAAGGAGCAGATGTGTATATTACAGGTGATATTTACTATCACACTGCACATGATGCGATGATGCAAGGATTGAATATGATTGATCCTGGGCACAATGTTGAAAAAGTAATGAAAAAGGGGCTGACAGCAACGTTACAAAAGCTATGCACCGATTCAGGATATGTGGTTGAGATTTTTCCTTCCGAAGTAAACACAGATCCGTTTCAATTTATTTAATCGAAAAAGAACCGATCAAATGAGCGGTTCTTTTTCGATCTAACTTATACCTCAGTCTTTTTTACTTTTGGTAGAATTCTGCTTAGCTGAACCTTTTTTCTCCGTTCCCAAGTTGCTTCATTATTTGGATCAAATTGTTCAAGGAAAGTAATCACTTCTTTTGTAATAGGGGTTGGTGTCGAGGCCCCGGATGTTACAGCAACATTCTTGGCATTCTTAATCCAGTCGATTTCTAATTCGGTAATATCGGCAATGCGATATGCCTTTGTTCCGGCAATTTCCTCCGAAACCTGGGCTAAACGATTCGAGTTATTGCTCATCGGATCACCCACAACAATCGTTACATCCGCTTCTGTGGCTTGCTCGGCAACTGCTTCTTGGCGTATTTGTGTCGCATGACATATTTCATTATAAACCTGGACATGAGGATATTTTTCCTGAACCTTTTTCATGGTATCGGCCACATCCCATTGACTCATTGTGGTTTGGTTAGTGACAATTAGCTTGTCATTTTCAACCGTTAATGCTTCCACATCACCAGGTGTTTCCACTAGGTGAACCATACCTGGAGCAACTCCGACGGCGCCCTCAGGTTCGGGATGGCCTTTTTTGCCAATATAAATTACTTGATATCCTTCTTTTGTTTTTTCTTCAATCAAGTCATGTGTTCTGGTGACATCAGGGCAAGTTGCATCAATAGTGACAAGCCCTTTCTTTTTTGCCAGTTCCCTTACCTCTGGGGAGATCCCATGGGCAGTAAAGATCACGGTACCCTTATCTACTTTATCAAGAATATCCTTGCGATTTTTCCCGTCAAGAGTAATAATTCCTTCTTCCTCAAAGGCATCTGTAACATGTTTATTATGAACAATCATACCTAAAATATAGATTGGACGAGGCAATGTTTTATCAAGTGCGGCATTTCTTGCGATGACCATAGCATCCACTACGCCATAGCAGTAACCGCGCGGTGATATTTTAATTATTTGCATATATAAAGTCCCCCTAAAAGACA
Source organism: Bacillus sp. S3 (assembly GCF_005154805.1). Lineage (GTDB taxonomy): Bacteria > Bacillota > Bacilli > Bacillales > Cytobacillaceae > Neobacillus. The sequence goes on along the minus strand of NZ_CP039727.1, from coordinate 3,525,917 downwards.
TTATTGGTAGTCTATGTATTTATTATATAAGACTAATAGGTATAATACAAAGATACATTTTTCACTTAAAGTTTTTTGAAAAGTAAAAGAATGCCGGTAGCCCCGGCATTCACCTGTTCAAATATACATTTTTGGTATTGAGCTTCCCTTTTGATATGAACTACTGTGCATAGAGCTTTGCGGTTGGTTTCTTTTCTTAGAACCAGTAGTTTGGATTTTGCTTCGGCGTGTTGTTTTCTTTGTAGTTCTTATTTCAGTTGATTCATTGCTTGAAGATTCGTCTTCAGCTGCTATTTTCTTTGAATTTGTTGCATCGGAAGTTGAATCCGAACTTTTTGAGGCATTTTTGAAGCCTCGATACATCTTCCAAATCGCCGGCAGATTTTTTACCATAGGTCCATACTGTTGAATCATCGGCCCTAGAGACTGGGCAGTTTTTAAGACATTCTGAGTGTTATTTAGAATCCCTGATAGTCCCCCAGGGTTACTTAAAGATTGGAGTAAGCCGCCTCCGCCTCCAGCGGCTCTTCCCGCTCCCTGCATTCCCATTAGTCCTCCCGGTCCGCCAGCTTGACTACCTCTTCCGAGAAGTTTCGAAAGTAAACCGCCGCCTCTGTTCATTTGGCCGGCACCCATCATAGACCGCATCATTGGATTACCTCCGCCCATAGGACCCGCCGGCGGCCTCATCATCGGCCCTCCACCGCCAAATGGATTCCCGCCTGTTCCCATCATCGGGCTTCTTCCTCCAAACAGATTTGGGCCGATTCCGCCATTCATAGGCATTCTTGGTCCTGGCAACATACAGATGCCCTCCTTTCACCTTAACCTTCATACATTAAAATATGCATTTATCCTAATTTGGTTTAGGTATTAACCACAAGGAAAAAACTAAATTTCGTTTTAAAAAGCGGCTGAAAGGTAAAAGATGTGAATAAAAGAATAGTTAGCTGGTTATTTAGGAGGATTTTTACTATAATTACATGATGGAAAGAAAGAAGCTCTCAACAAGGGTAGAAAACTACTCCATAGACATTAGATTATTTTTATAATAAGGAGCCATTTTATGAAAGAAAATCGATTTGAACGTTTTAAGTTTCAACCGTTTATTATAGACTCCCTGAATCAGTTTGGATTTTTTGAGCCAACCGAAATTCAGGAGCGGATGATTCCATTGGTTTTAAAAGGAGAAAGTGCAATTGGCCAATCGCAAACAGGAACAGGTAAAACGCTGGCTTATGCACTGCCGATTCTTGAAAAAATTGATCCTGCGCGCCAAGAGGTGCAAGCTGTCATTACTGCACCCACACGGGAATTAGCTTCCCAGATCTATCAGCAAATCTTGAAGGTTACTGCACAATGCAGTCCTGAGAGCTCGATTATGACGAGATGTTATATTGGCGGAACAGACAAGCAGCGCACGATTGAAAAATTGAAGGTGCAGCCGCACATTGTTATAGGGACACCTGGAAGAATTAAGGATTTAATGATTGACCAAGCATTGTTCATCCATACATCAAATATACTGGTGGTCGATGAAGCTGATATGATGCTGGATATGGGTTTTATAGAAGAAGTGGATCAAGTAGCCGCTAAGATGCAGGAAAAACTGCAAATGCTGGTCTTTTCAGCTACCATTCCTGAAAAATTAAAACCTTTTCTAAAAAAGTATATGGAAAATCCAAAAATGGTACAGATTGAACCAAAAAGAAAAGCGGCGGAAAATTTAGAGCATTATTTGCTGCCATCAAGACATCGTAGTAAAAAGCAGCTTGTTCATGATACATTACTTGCCTATAATCCCTATTTAGCGATTGTATTTACAAATACAAAAAAAATGGCCGAAGAAGTTGCTTATTTTTTGAATGAAAAAGGCTTAAAAGTCGGCCGGGTGCATGGTGATTTAAACCCTCGGGAACGGAAAAAAATGATGAAGCAGATTCAAGATTTGGAATACCAATATATCGTTGCCACTGACCTTGCTTCACGGGGCATTGATATTGAAGGTGTCAGCCATGTTATTAACTATGAACTCCCTTCAGACTTAGATTTCTATATCCATCGGGTGGGCAGGACAGCGCGGGCAGGAAATTCAGGTATTGCTCTTACGGTTTATGAAAGCTCAGACGAAGATGCCCTAAATCGTCTAGAAAAAATGGGGATTCAATTTAAGTATGTAGATCTGAAAAATGGAGAGTTCGCTGAAACAGATGAACGAAATAAGCGAAAGACACGGGTAAGGAAAGAAGATGAGGCTGATAGAAAAGCCAAATCGATTGTGAAGAAACCGCAAAAAGTAAAACCGGGATATAAAAAGAAAATGCAATGGGAAATGGATAAAATTAAAAAACGCCAGCGAAGAATCGACCAAAGAAAGAAATAATCGGTTTGGAAAGGGAGAGTTAGAAAATGTTGAAAATAGGCTCACATGTTTCGATGAGTGGAAAAAAGATGTTGCTCGCGGCAAGTGAAGAAGCAGTGTCATATGGTGCCAATACGTTTATGATCTATACGGGTGCACCGCAAAACACGAGGAGAAAGAAAATTGAAGACCTAAATATTGAAGCAGGGCAAAGACATATGGAAGCGAATGGGATTTCAGAAATTGTTGTCCATGCTCCGTATATAATCAATATTGGAAATACCACGAATCCTGACACGTTTGAATTAGGTGTAAGATTTCTTCGAACTGAAATTGAACGAACTGAAGCTCTAGGGGCAACACAAATCGTTCTTCATCCTGGTGCACATGTGGGGGCAGGTACAGAAGAAGGAATTAAGAAAATTATTGAAGGCTTGAATGAAGTTTTAACAGGTAAGGAGCAAGTGCAAATAGCTTTGGAAACAATGGCAGGCAAAGGATCGGAGTGCGGAAAGTCGTTTGAGGAATTGGCGATGATTATCGATGGTGTAAATTACAGTGATAGGCTGTCTGTTTGCTTTGATACATGCCATACACATGACGCCGGCTATAATCTTGTCGAAGACTTTGACGGGGTCTTAAATGAGTTTGATAGGATTATTGGTTTGGAGAAACTAAAGGTGCTCCATATCAATGATAGTAAAAATGCAGTAGGGATGAGAAAGGACCGTCACGAAAATATCGGTTTTGGCCATATCGGCTTTAAGACTCTAAACTACATCGTTCATCATCCACAACTAATGGAAGTTCCTAAAATCCTAGAAACTCCATTTGTCGGCGAAGATAAGAACAATAAAAAAGCGCCCTACAAATTTGAAATAGACATGCTTCGTAAACAGCAATTCAATGAAGATGTGCTTGATCAAATAATGCAAGGATAATTAAAAGCTGTGCCTTGGCACAGCTTTTAACTTTTTGTTAATTGCATAAAAAGTTTATTCACTTCCCGTGCCGTTTCAGGACCGGCTGCTTTTGCGATTTGTTTAATTAAAAGGGCACGTTCTTTATCGTTAAAAATATTGATATTTTTTCCTCGTAAGTATTCGGCAATTTTTTTCGCCTGCGGCCGATTGACGGAGATATTAAACTGAGTTGCATACTTTAGCAGTTCTTCAGCCGTTATCGTGTTAATTTTATGATTAATGATGCTCTCAAATATTTTCACCCTCACCACTCCTCCATGCTAATGTATGAAGAAGGCCGGGGAGTGTGACAATGGAATATGAGTGGCCAAGTAATTTGTAAACGGTTCTTCCGCCTTTACAATCAGAAACTCCTATTGTATACTACTTGAAGTTAAATCGGAATGATTCTTATAATTAAAGGTGAGAGTGCAAACTATGCAATCAATAATTGAAATAAAACATCTTTTTTATCGGTATGAAAGAGATACTGTCCTAGAGGATATCAACCTGGATGTACCAGATGGTTCTTTTTTGGCGATTGTTGGTCCAAACGGATCCGGAAAATCCACATTGTTAAAGTTAATTTTAGGTTTATTAAAACCACACAAAGGGGAAATCTTTTTATTCGGCCAAGAAATAAATAAATTTAAAGACTGGCAAAAAATCGGTTATGTTTCGCAAAAGGCCAATTCCTTTAATACGGGCTTCCCGGCAACTGTATTTGAGGTGGTTGCGAGTGGTTTAACCAAAAAGTTAGGACTGTTTAAGTTCTTTAAGAAAGAACATTCAAAAAAGGTAAATGAAGTTCTAGAGGCCGTGGGAATGAAGGAATTTAGCAGCAGAAATATTGGAGAACTCTCCGGCGGTCAGCAGCAAAGAGTTTTTATTGCCCGCGCACTTGTTAGTGAACCAAGCCTTCTGATATTGGATGAGCCTACAGTAGGTGTTGATGCGGAAAATGTTAGTTCCTTTTATCAAATGCTTGGTGAATTAAATAAGAGCCGGGACATTACGCTTTTATTAGTTACACATGATATTGGAACCATTTCGGATAAGGTCTCACATGTGGCTTGTTTGAATAAACATTTGCATTTCCATGGAGAAACAGCAGAATTTGAGCAGCTTAGCACAACTGGATTGTCTAAGGTGTATGGTCATGAGGTTCATGTTCTTGCTCATCATCATGAACACGGAGGCGTTGTAAAATGATTCAAGGATTATTTCATTATGAATTTTTACAAAATGCTTTCCTTACAGGATTGATGATTGGATTTCTTGCCCCGTTGCTGGGGGTTTTTATCGTCGTCAGAAGATTATCATTGATTGCCGATGCCCTTAGCCATGTGACACTAGCGGGAATTGCAGCAAGCCTGCTCATTGAAAGAAAGTATACGATGATGTCAGGGTTGAATCCCCTTTACTTAGGAATGGTATTTTCCGTGGGAGGGGCGTTATTTATTGAAAAACTAAGAGGGGTTTATAAACATTATCAGGAATTAGCTATCCCGATTATTTTATCCGGCGGGATTGGCTTGGGAGTCATTTTTATTTCACTTGCTAATGGCTTTAATACAGATTTGTTTAGTTATTTGTTTGGCAGCGTATCTGCAGTCAGCCGAACGGATTTATGGGTTATTTTTATCATTAGTCTAGTAGTTATTTTAGTGATCATTTTATTATACAAAGAGCTGTTTTTACTCTCATTTGATGAAGAGCATGCAAAGGCTTCCGGGATTGCTGCCAAAAGCATTCATTTCATCTTTATTGTCATGGTGGCCCTTGTCATTGCAGCATCCATGAGAATTGTCGGGATTCTGTTAGTTTCCTCATTAATGACCTTACCTGTTGCTGCAAGTATTCGAATTGCCAAAGGGTTTAAACAGACTATTTTTTTCTCCCTCCTTTTTGGGGAAGTATCTGTTCTTGGCGGGCTTTTTACGGCCTACTATCTGGATTTGGCACCAGGAGGAACGATCGTTATGCTAGCAGTTTTCATTTTGATCATAACAATCTTTTATAAAAAACTAACAAGTGCTATAGGTGGTGAGCAGAGTGAACGTACATGAAGCAATTCAGTACTTAAAAGAAAATGGATTTAAACAAACGGGAAAACGGGAGGATATGCTCCAATTATTTGCTGATAGTGATAAATATTTAACGGCCAAGGAGGTTCTTGACCAATTAAAGGAAGATTATCCAGGATTGAGCTTTGATACCATTTATCGGAACCTGACTTTGTTTGTAAATATGGGGATATTAGAAATGACAGAGTTATCCGGTGAAAAGCATTTCCGCTTTACTTGTTCAAGACACCAGCATCATCATCACTTTATCTGCCTCGACTGTGGTAAAACAAAAGAGATTGATACATGTCCAATGGATGGATTAAGTGAAAATTTAAAAGGATACGACATATCTGGGCATAAATTTGAAATTTATGGACGATGCCCGGAATGTCATTAAAAAACCAGCTTGTGCATTCGCACAAGCTGGTTTTAACGTGAATGGGATATACCAGCCTCTTCACGATTTGTTTTTTCCTGCTTTAACCATTTATCTACCCACAAGTTGGCTTCTTCCCAGTTGCTCACGCGGATGACACCTGCAGGGATTGGATCCTGATTGTAAGGTGTATCAAATAAAATAACCGGAATTCGGCACTCTTCATGAATCATGACGGCATTATCATGTTTATCCTCAAAAAAGATATCCACTTTATGTTTCTTAGCTGTTTCCACTTTATCATGAGAGCCAATTAGTTCAATATGGTGAAAGGTTAAGCCATATTGCAAGAACCATTCCTCTGTGACATCAAGCAAGTGGGATCCGCGGGCACTGATAAAAAACAGTTCATGTTTATGTTTCCATTTATTAAGAATGTTCACCGCACCTTGGGCAGGCGGGGATTCCTGATAAATAACCGGCTCGTTTTCAATAAACCATTTTGCAAATTCCTTTTCTGAAACATTTACAAAAGGTGTGAGGTCATACTGGTTTACATCCTCATACATAATATTCATACCAAAGGCTTTATTTATAAAAGGGATGATTGAAGTCGGACATGTTACGGTGCCGTCAATATCAATTCCGAATTTTTTTCTCATTGTGTCTTCACCTTCATCTTATTATCTCATTATATTTTACCAAAATAACGGGACAATGAAGTATTTATTTTTATGAAATAATTCTCGGCATATGAAATAATCACCTATTTAAGACAATCATTAACATAGTAAAAAGAGAAGAGACGTAAACAATAAGTAATGCTCCTATAACTGAAAGTGAGGGATTAGGATGGCAGATGAAAGAGACACGAGGGTGCAAGAAGCTCTTCGAAGTTCGATAATTGGTCAAGATATTCCCAATTCTCCCGCAGAATTCAGGGAGGAAGCAGCATCAGAAATCGCTGCACCTATTAGGACTTCCTATTCATTGAAAAAAGAAGAGCATGTTCCTGAAATTGGTGCTTCTGTTCCGTTACGATCTTCTGAATTTAGAGAAGAAACAGCTGCAGAAATTGCTGCACCTGTTCCTCTAATCCGGAAAAGGGAACAGGATGAAAATCGGGAGCGTACTGCTGGCGGTACAGGAATGGGTACCCTTGCATTAGCACTATCGATTTTATCCCTATTTGTAATGCCTATTCTATTTGGTGCTGCAGGTATTGTGTTAGGGTTCGTTGCCAGAAGCAGAGGTGCCACGGGCCTAGGGGCTTGGGCAATCGGTATCGGAGTGATATCGATTGTTGTTGGTATCTTCATACTTCCGTTCTTTTAACAGATCTTGCAATAGGAGCAAAAAAGGCGTATGCGCCTGATCAGCGGCGTCTCGCCGCTAGGGCGCTGGAGCTGGATATAGAAAAGAAACCCGGTTACTAAAAAACCGGGTTTCTTAATATTTATTTCGTTAGCTTTTCTTCTTCAGCCTTTTTTTGGAAATATTCCTCTGCAACAAGATCAATTTCTTTTTTCAATTCCTCAACCATATCTGCTTCGGGTACCTTCCGGACAATTTCACCTTTTCTAAATAACAACCCTTCGCCGCGGGCACCGGCAATCCCGATATCTGCTTCACGAGCCTCACCAGGACCATTGACTGCACAGCCTAAAACAGACACCTTAATTGGTGCTTTAATAGTTGAAATATACTCCTCGACCTCATTTGCAATGCTAATGAGGTCAATTTCAATTCTTCCGCAGGTTGGGCAGGAAATTAATGTTGCTGCATTTGACGAAAGGCCAAATACCTTTAAGAGTTCTCGGGCAACTTTTACTTCCTGAACCGGATCGGCACTCAAGGATATACGGAGCGTATTGCCAATCCCTTTACTAATGATCGCGCCTAGTCCTGCCGCACTTTTTACGGTACCGGAAAAAAGCGTTCCAGATTCAGTAATACCTAAATGTAACGGGTAATCAAATGCGCGTGCTGCTTTTTCATATGCCTCGATTGCAAGATTGACATCTGAAGCTTTCATGGAAACAATAATGTCATGGAAATCTAAATCTTCGAGAATTTTAATATGATGAAGGGCACTCTCCACCATTCCATCGGCAGTTGGATATCCGTATTTCTCCAAGATTTTACGTTCAAGCGATCCGGCGTTTACCCCAATTCGAATAGGGATACCGCGTTCCTTAGCAGCTTTTACGACCGCCTCGACCTTTTCTCGTCTTCCAATGTTTCCCGGGTTGATTCGGATCTTATCGGCTCCGCCTTCAATGGCTTTAAGTGCTAATTTATAGTCAAAGTGGATGTCGACCACAAGTGGAATGTTGATCCTTTTTTTGATTTCCGGAATGGCATTTGCCGCCCGTTCATCAGGACAGGCCACACGGACAATCTGACATCCAGCGTCCTCAAGGCGTTTAATTTCCGCAACGGTTGCTTCAACATCATGAGTCTTTGTTGTTGTCATGCTTTGAATAATAAGTTCATTGCTCCCGCCAATCGTTAAATTGCCGACTTTAATTGGACGGGTTTTTGTGCGATGTATAATTTCACTCACGTGGAATTCGCTCTCCTTCAAAATGAATTCGAATAATTGTATTTAAACAATTCGACTTAATTGTATCAGTCCACAGCAGATTTTGACAAGAATAAGCATCTATCCACTTTAGTTTGAGTAATCAGGGAATAGATATGTAGCACCAATTTGAATTTTTTCCGGGGATTGTCCTGGATTCAGTTCACTAAAGTCTTCAATCAAATCTGTGATAGAGACTGGAATTGGTTTATTTAATTCGTGCTCGACAATTGAAATCACGGTTTCACCGGGTTTTACTTCTGCAGCGAAGGAAGGTATGTCTGTTTTGGACAACTTTTCAATAGACTCGATTTTGGCATCAACCTGCTTCGTATTGGAGGCGGGCAGGGTACCCACGGTTAAGTCAAAGTAAATAACATATATGACTAAAATAACAAAAAGAAATCCTACTATCTTTTTCATTGTACAAGCCTCCAAAAGGGAATGTTTATACATTCCTATGCTTGTCCACTCTTAAAAAGTACTCAATAAAAAAATACGCCCCCCTCGGGCGCATTTTTAATTTGCTTTTTTCGGTTTAGGCATTTCGTTTATGGCTAAGGATAAGACGATAATGGCGACAACCCAGTTAATGACAAAGCTGTTTGGTACGGACGTTTTAACAGCCGCCATAATGGTGAAAAATAAGGTTGGAAGGGTTTCACTGTATGCAGCCATTCTCCATAATTGTCGGTAATTCAGCTTTCTGCCTAAAAGATTTTTTAATGCGAGACCAAACAAGGCTAATATCGATACCTCAATAAAGCTAGCGGCACTGGAAACCAAATAAATTAATAGTGATGCAACTGGGATGATTATTCCCTTTAATCCACCAATCGTATTAGTGAAATCAAGGAAATCATTCTTCGTAATATGAAGGTCTTGCAACATTGAATAGGAATATGTATCAGTCCGTCCACCTGAAGAGAGGACAAACTCATCCCTTAACATGGCGAAGGCATTTCCTTCATTCTCCACATCTGCATCCGAAATGGCTCCAGTTGGATCAATAATAATGGTAAAATCATCTTTATTAATGGTAATTGGAACCTCAGTCTTAGCTGACAGCTGACCATTCTGTATTGAAAAGTCAGGTGCTTCATCTTTGATAATTGATCGCGCAGAATCTATTCCCGTTGTAAGTGCAGTACTTAAATAAATAATAGACGGAAGAACTGAAATGAAGGTTAGGAAAAAAACGTATAAAATCGTTTTTCCGATTCCTTGAAAACGATATAAAGCAATATCCTTTGGAGAGTAGATACTCTTATAAAATTGTTTGAAAATATTCATACTGGACCACCTTTAAACAGATTCATTTCTATTGTAGCTTGTGAAATAGTAAAAAGCTACCCAAAGTGGTTTCTCAGAAAATTAATTAAGTCCGCAGATTTCAAACGAACAGTTTTGGCAATCAACTTCCTCTTTCAAGTAATTCACATTTTTAACTGTAAACATTTGATTTTCATATGAAATAATATCTTTCTCACGTAGATCTTTTAAGGCTCGTTGTATGACCTCTCTCGTACCGTAGGTTAAATTAGCTAATTCTTGATGTGTTAAAGGGAGATTAATAAGAATCCCATTGTCTGTTTTTACTCCATAAGAATTACAAAGTCGGATAAGGATGGAGTATAGCCCCCCTTTTTTTCCATTCATAATTAAATCCTGACATTTCATTTGAGCTTTTAAATACCCGGTGCTTAACCAAGCAATAAGTGCCTTCATTGCATCAGGATCTGTTAAGACAAAATCCTCAAATTGTTCCTTTTTAATAACAAGACATTCGCAGTCTGTTAAGGTTTTTGCGTAAAATTGATAATGAGGATGGGCTTTAAATAATTGATATTCAACCATTAATTCCCGATCATTTAAGATTTTTAAAATGAAATCCTTTCCCCTAACATGGACCCTTCCAAGGGCAATGCTTCCTTTTAACAGCAAATAAACATTTTCTACGGGATCCTTTTCTTGGAAAAGCACGGAATTTGATTTAAACTTTTGAATGGGTTCATTTTTTTGGAAAAATTGGACCATTAAATTATATATAGTGATGCTGTGTTGTTGCATATTTAGTCACTCCTTTATCAGCCCTTCAGCTTGATTTAAATGAATTGTTAACAACATGTCAATATGGTATTTACATGATTTGGAAGGAGTTAAGTGCAGTTATGACAAAAATCGTTGACAGGATGCTGTTTTGATGAATCATGACAATTTTTTGAAAATCTAAATTAAAAAGTCCTTTTTAAAAGCGGGAATAAAATGATGCGGAAAGGGTAATGTATATATGTTTGAATTAAAGCATTTTATTTGAAACAAAGCATCAATTTTGGTATGTTTAGACTAAAGCTTTAGAAATATTCTTAAAAAGTAAGAATTACTAAAGCCTAAAAAATAATATGTACATAGGAGGAATTTAACATGGCATTTGAATTACCGGCATTACCTTATGCAGAGGATGCGCTTGAACCACACATTGACAGAGAAACCATGAATATTCATCACACTAGACACCACAACACATATGTGACAAATTTAAACAATGCATTAGCAGGTAATGAAGAATTACTTTCTAAATCAGTAGAAGAAGTAATTTCAAATTTGGATGCGGTTCCAGAAGCTGCACGTACTGCGGTTCGTAACAATGGCGGCGGACACGCTAACCATTCATTATTCTGGCAAATTCTTTCTCCAAATGGCGGCGGTGCACCAACTGGTGAATTAGCTGACGCAATCAACAGCAAATTTGGCAGCTTCGAAAGCTTTAAAGAAGAGTTCGCTAAAGCAGCAACTACTCGTTTTGGCTCTGGCTGGGCATGGTTATCTGTAAACAATGGCGAATTAGAATTATCAAGCACTCCAAACCAAGACTCTCCATTAATGGAAGGAAAAACTCCAATTCTTGGCCTTGATGTTTGGGAGCATGCATACTATTTAAAATATCAAAACAAACGTCCAGACTATATTGGTGCATTCTGGAATGTAGTTAACTGGGACGAAGTTTCAAAACGTTTTAACGCAGCGAAATAATGAAATGAAAGAAGGCAGCCACCAAGCTGTCTTTTTTCATTCGTTCTTATTTGAATAAGAAACCATGCCTTGATAAAGACTACCCTTAAGACAAAGGGGAGTTTTTTTTATGGCAAAAAAATTCAGGATTTTAGGTGATGTAGAATTAACAAAGGATTTATCACTCTTGTTAATTATTGGCGGGTTATACTCTTTGAGTGTGGCCCTATCAAACACATTTGTGAATATATACCTTTGGAAACAAACAGGATCATATGCAGATTTAGCCTTGTATAACCTTTCAATCGTGGTCTTACAGCCATTAACGTTTATTTTAGCGGGAAGATGGGCAAAGAAAATTGACAGGGTAATAGTCCTTAGGATTGGTGTTATTTTTTTGGCGTTGTTTTATCTCGCTGTTCTTATGACAGGCACGAATGCAGCCGCCTATTTATTATTACTAGGCAGCCTCCTGGGAATTGGTTATGGTTTTTATTGGCTAGCTTATAATGTGTTAACGTTTGAAATTACTGAGCCAGAAACGAGAGATTTTTTTAATGGATTTTTAGGTACGTTAACATCTGCTGGGGGAATGATTGGTCCTATTGCTGCAGGGATCATCATTACAAGATTTGAAAAATTTACCGGATATACAATTATTTTTGGTACATCCCTAGCTTTATTTGCCCTTGCCGTTTTCATGAGTTTTTCATTAAAACCACGACCTGCTGCTGGAAGGTACTGTTTTAAGCGAATATTAGATGAAAGAAAAGTAAATGAAAATTGGCGTCTCGTTACGAATGCCCATTTTTTCCAGGGACTAAGAGAAGGGACATTTTTATTTATTATTTCCGTTTTTGTGTATATCTCAACGGGAAGTGAAATGGCGTTAGGAACATTTGGGCTTATTAATTCAGGTATATCTTTTGTTGCCTACTATTTAGCTTCTCGGATGATTAAAAAAAACTATCGAAAAAAAGCCATTCTGATTGGCGGCCTCATTCTTTATGCTGCTGTCCTACTCATTGTTTGGGATTTGAATTTTGTTAAATTGCTGATTTACGCAGCAATGATTGCGATTGCCTATCCACTTTTGCTTGTTCCCTATCAATCCACTACATATGATGTGATTGGTACCGGGTGGAAAGCTGCAGAAATGAGAATTGAGTATATAGTTGTCAGAGAAATCTTTTTAAATATAGGCCGGATTGTATCCATTCTTGCTTTCCTTGCCGCGGTGACCTGGTTTAATGAAACGTCAAGCATTCCTATTCTACTTTTGTTTTTAGGTGCTGGGCATTCCTTAATCTATCTGTTCATAAAGAGGGTTCAAGTACCTGAGGTAAAAATGCGATGAGTTTCTTCTGACTCATCGCATTTTTAATAAGAAGCTTCCGCTTTTTTTTAAATTGGCAAGGGTTTTTCATAGATAAATGGGACATTATCTTATAAAATAAGAAAAGTTATGGTAAGTGCAGAAAAAAGGAAGTGTATATAGATCTTGGATAAGAAAAAGAAAAAGAAGAAGACTCATGTCCCGTTTCGTTTGAACATGGTATTCTTTGTTGTATTTATGCTTTTTTCCATACTGATCCTTCGGCTAGGAGAATTACAAATTGTTTTTGGTGACGATTTTAAACGAGAGATTGAACGAACTGAGGATATTACTGTCAATAACCCCGTTCCCAGGGGGAAAATGTTTGACCGGACTGGAAAAGTGATTGTCGACAACTCCCCATTAAATGCAATAACTTACACAAAATACCAAACTACCAATCAAAAAGAAATGCTTGAAACTGCTGAAAAATTAGCCAAATTAATTGACAAGGATACATCAAAAGTTCCTGTCCGCGACAAAAAGGATTTTTGGATCATTAAACACCCAAAGGAAGCCAAAGCCAAGATTACGAAAAAAGAATGGGATTTATATGATCAGGAAAAATTAGATGACAAGCAAATATATAAAATGCAGATTGACCGTATTACTGATGCTGAAGTGGAAAGTATTCAAGGGGAAGACCTTGAAACATTAGCAATTTACCGGGAATTTAACAGCGGTTATGCCTTAACACCGCAAATTGTCAAAAATAAAGAGGTAACGCCGGAGGAATTTGCGGTTGTCAGTGAGAATTTAGAGAGTCTTCCCGGGGTTGATACGACTACAGACTGGGAGCGTATGTATGCATTTGGCAATACGTTAAAATCTATCTTGGGTGATGTGACATCTTCAGAAGCCGGTATCCCTAAGGAGCAGCTGGAAAAATATCTTGCACGCGATTACAGCCGGAATGACCGAGTGGGTAAGAGTTATCTTGAGCTCAAGTATGAATCTGTCCTCCACGGTCAAAAAGCCAAAGTAAAAAATGTAACGGATAAAACGGGGAAAATTCTTTCTACTGAGGTAATTTCGGAAGGGAAGCGGGGGAAAGACCTTGTTTTAACCATCGATATGGAATTACAGCAGCAAGTTGAGCAAATTATTGAAGATGAAATGTGGAAAGCTAAACAAAAGCCGGGTACTTCCCTTCTGGATCGAGCTTTTGTTGTGCTCATGGATCCACACACCGGGGAAGTATTATCGCTCGCCGGAAGGCAGATTGGGAAAGATAAAGACGGCAAGACGGTGATGAATGATTTTGCCGGTGGAAATATTACTACTTCGTATAATGTGGGTTCTGCTGTTAAAGGAGCAACAATATTAACTGGCTATAAAACCGGTGCTATAAAACCGGGAGATTATCTTATTGATGAGCCCTTATATTTCAAAGGTACACCAAAGCCTAAAAAATCCTGGAAGGTATTTGGTTCTATTAATGACCTTAGAGCCTTACAAGTTTCTTCTAACGTTTACATGTGGAAAACGGTCATTGCAATGGGACAAGGAAAGTATATTCCGAAGGGGCCGCTTGTAATTGACACAGAGAAGACATTCAGTACGATGCGCCAATCATTTAGTCAGTTTGGCCTTGGAACTCGGACTGGGATTGACCTGCCAAATGAAATGAGCGGTTTTCCCGGATCTGACAATAAGCCGGGGTTACTTCTTGACTTTGCCATTGGTCAATATGATACCTATACACCAATTCAGCTTGCGCAATATGTGTCCACAATTGCAAATGGCGGGAATCGCGTGCAGCCGTATATTGTAAAGGAAATTCGTGAACCCGTCATGGATAGTAATGAAATGGGACCGATAGTTGAGGAAATCCAGCCAAAGGTACTGAATCATATAGACATGAAGGATGAATGGATCAAACGGGTACAAGAAGGCTTCCGGATGGTGATGCAGGTTGGGGACGGCACTGGAGTTGGTACATTTAAAGGTGTTACCTATAGCCCGGCTGGAAAAACAGGAACGGCACAAGCGTTTTATGATGGTCCTGTTAAATCACAAAAGAATGCGGAAGTCATGAACTTGAGTCTTGTCAGCTTTGCCCCTTATAATAATCCAGAGGTGGCAATGGCTGTAGTGGTACCTTGGGCATACCAAGGGAATTCTGGCCCAAGTATTAATATGACAATTGGAAAACGGGTAATGGACGCCTATTTTGATTTGAAAAAAAATCGTCCGATAAATGAAGAGAGTACAACAGAGCAGGAAACAAATAATACAGACACTACTCAAAATGAATCTGGACAATAATTAATAAAAGGACACCTGTCTCCCTTGAAGGAGTGAGACAGGTGTCCTTTTTTGTTTACAAATTCTCTACATTCATTTACATAACCTTTACATTTCATTAAAACGCAGTTTACAGTTATCCCTTATTCTTAATCATGTAAGGCAGACAAACAGTTCACCATCAAAAACCTTAGGGGGAATAAAGGAAATGAAAAGTTTGAAAAATTTAAGCCTACTAACAATTTTTGCAGCATTAATGGTATTTATGGCTGCTTGTGGTGGGGGTACATCAACAGACAAAACATCAGAAACCGACAAACCGGAACAACCAAAAACAGAAGAAACAAAAGAACTTTCTGGCTCATTATCTATTTCTGGTTCCTCTGCTATGCAGCCATTAGTTGCAGCTGCAGCTGAAGAGTTTATGGCTGAAAATCCAAAAGTTGATATACAAGTACAAGCAGGCGGATCTGGTACAGGCTTATCACAAGTTGCTGAAGGATCTGTACAAATTGGGAACTCCGATGTATTTGCTGAAGAAAAAGAAGGAATTCCTGCTGATCAGTTAGTGGATCATAAAGTTGCGGTTGTAGGTATGACAGCAGCTGTTAATCCTAAAGTAGGCATTAAAGACATTAAAAAAGATGATTTAATTAAAGTATTCACTGGTAAAATCACTAACTGGAAAGAACTTGGCGGAGCTGATCAAAAGATCGTTCTTGTAAACCGTCCTGATTCATCTGGTACACGTGCAATTTTCAATAAGTTTGCTCTTGATGGTGCAACACCAGCAGAAGGTATTACAGAAGATTCATCTAACACTGTAAAAAAGATTATTAATGAAACAGAAGGTGCGATTGGTTACCTTGCATTCTCATACTTCACTGATGATTCTGTAACACCACTTGCGATTGATGGTGTAGAACCAACAGAAGAAAATGTACAGTCTGGTAAATTCCCTGTCTGGGCTTACCAACATTCATACACAAAAGGTGAAGCAACTGATTTAGCAAAAGCCTTCCTTGATTATTTAATGTCAGATGAAATCCAAACTACACTTCTTAAAGAACAAGGATATCTTCCTGTAACAAAAATGAAAGTTGAACGCGATGCTGAAGGAAATCAAAAGAATCTTTAAAAATAAGTAAATGAATAATCGGGGTAAATGCATAATGGCATTTACCCCGTTACGACGTATTACAGAGGAGTTTGGTGCATTTTGGAAAAGATACTTCCTGCAAAAGAAAGATTGTTAAAAAGCTCAAAAACTAGAATGGATGGGGAATTACGTGGAAAGATTCTGGTAATTCTATGTGCCGTTATTATGATTTCAGCAACTATATCCATTACCATTTTTCTGGGCACAAAGGGTTTACAATCATTTATTAAAAATGGTGTAAGTCTTATTGAGTTCTTAACCAGTACAGCCTGGAATCCTACCAATAAAGCCAATCCAGAATATGGTGCGCTGCCATTTATTTTCGGTTCTTTTGCCGTTACATTTCTTGCTGCATTAGTCGCAGCACCATTAGGAATTGGTGGCGCGATATTCATGACAGAGATAGCACCTTCTTGGGGAAGGAAAATATTACAGCCAGTCGTCGAGCTATTAGTTGGAATTCCATCTGTTGTTTATGGATTCATCGGGCTTACAGTATTAGTTCCTTTTGTCAGGGATCATATTGGAGGGCTAGGTTTTAGTTTGCTTTCGGGTACTATTGTCCTTGCTGTTATGATTTTACCAACAATTACCACTATCGCTACAGATGCAATGAGCTCTTTACCAAAAAATTTAAGAGAGGGCTCTTATGCGCTTGGTGCAACACGCTGGCAAACGATTCGAAAGGTGCTCATCCCTGCAGCACTCCCATCCTTGCTTACTGCTGTCGTTCTAGGTATGGCACGTGCATTTGGTGAAGCTTTAGCAGTACAAATGGTAATCGGAAACGTGAGAAATTTACCATCGAGTCTATTAGATGCCTCGGCAACGTTAACGACCATTATTACTTTAAACATGGGTCATACCACTTATGGAAGTGTTGAAAATAACACCCTGTGGTCTATGGGCTTAATTTTATTAGTGATGTCGTTTGCCTTTATTCTCCTGATTCGATATCTCTCATCAAGGAGGAAGCTGTAAATGAAAAGCAAAACTGCTGATCGAATTGCGACTGGAGTCTTTATTGCCATAGCTATTATTATCATTACGATTTTGGTTGGATTATTCTCGTTTATTATTATAAATGGATTTAAACATATTTCTTGGGAATTTTTAACGAGCCCTTCGAGTAATGTAAGAGCAGGCGGAGGAATACGTGACCAATTATTTAATTCTTTCTATGTCCTTTTTATTACGATGTTGATTTCGATTCCACTAGGCTTGGGTGGTGCCATTTATATGGCCGAATATGCTAAACCTGGAAAAGTTACGGATATCATTCGTTCCTGTATCGAAGTACTAGCCTCCCTTCCGTCGATTGTTATCGGCATGTTTGGATTATTGGTATTTGTTAATACAACAGGCTGGGGATATACAATTTTAGGCGGTGCCTTAGCATTAACCATTATTAATCTGCCATCCATCGTACGGGTTGGTGAAGACGCCATCCGTTCAGTGCCTAGGGATTTAAAAGAAGCAAGTCTTGCATTAGGAATTACGAAATGGCATACGATAAAAACCGTAATCTTGCCAAGTGCATTCCCGTCAATTTTAACAGGTGTCATCCTCGCTGCGGGAAGGGTATTCGGTGAAGCGGCAGCACTTTTATTTACTGCTGGCCTTTCCACACCGCGGCTTGATTATGCCAATTGGAATCCATTTTCTGACCAATCACCATTAAATATTTTTCGTCCTGCAGAAACTCTTGCTGTTCATATTTGGTCAGTCAACACCCAAGGGTTAATACCGGATGTCGAGGAAATAGCGAGTGGGTCAGGAGCTGTCCTAGTTATTTCTGTTTTACTTTTTAACCTTTTGGCTAGATGGATAGGTAGAATGATTACGAATAAAGTTACTGCAACTAAATAAAGGGCAGGTGAGAACGGATGGTTACGACTTTAATGGAAAGAGAAACGACAGAACAAACGATGCAATCAACCGTCCCGTTGCAAATGGAAAATATTTTAAATGTAAAGAATTTAGAGATATTTTATGGCGAGAAACGAGCTGTGAATGGGATTTCAATGGATATTGGAAAAAATTCCGTTACGGCCCTTATTGGACCGTCTGGCTGTGGAAAGTCTACATTTTTAAGAAGTATTAATCGAATGAATGACCTGATTCCTGGTGCAAGGGCACAAGGAGAAATTATTTATGAAGACCTAAATATTTTGTCTGAACAAATAAATGTAGTGGCATTGCGTAAAGAAATTGGCATGGTATTTCAAAAGCCTAATCCTTTTCCAAAATCAATTTACGAAAATATTACCCACGCACTTAAATTTGCGGGTATTAAAAATAAAAGCACACTCAATCAAATTGTCGAAGAAAGCTTAAAAAAAGCAGCATTGTGGGATGAGGTAAAGGACAGGCTCCATAAGTCCGCGCTTTCACTTTCAGGTGGACAGCAGCAGCGTCTTTGCATTGCCAGGACGATTGCGATGAAGCCGACGGTAATGCTCCTTGATGAACCATCATCGGCATTGGACCCAATTTCCAATGCGAAGGTGGAAGAGCTGATTGTTGAATTGAAAAAGGATTATTCCATCATAATTGTCACCCATAATATGCAGCAGGCTTCCCGTATATCGGATAAAACGGCCTTCTTTTTAAACGGTGATTTAATTGAATATGATGCGACTGGAAAAATCTTCACCAATCCTTCTGTTAAGAAGACGGAAGAATATATCTCCGGAAGGTTTGGATAAGGGGGAAACGGTATGGTTACTGCAACATTGACAAGACAAGTATTTGATGTCAATAAGTTAAATTTATGGTATGGAGATCATCATGCATTAAAGGATATTAATTTTCCAATTAATAAAAAAGAAGTAACGGCTATTATCGGTCCATCCGGGTGTGGAAAGTCTACATTTATTAAAACACTGAATTTGATGATTAACATGGTTCCTAATGTTAAGATGACTGGTGAAATTAACTTAAACGGGAAAAATATTTTAGACGATAAAGTTGATCTTGTCGATCTAAGAAAGCATGTTGGTATGGTTTTTCAGAAGGGAAACCCATTCCCCCAATCAATTTATGATAATGTTGCATACGGTCCAAGAGTCCATGGAATCAAAAAGAAAAAGCATCTTGATGAACTTGTCATCAAATCGCTAATGGATGTTGCTTTATGGGAAGAAGTTAAGGATCGATTGAATGCACCAGCACTAGGATTATCGGGCGGACAGCAGCAACGGTTATGTATTGCAAGAGCCCTTGCGACAAAACCAGATGTATTGTTAATGGATGAGCCCACATCTGCCTTGGATCCGATTTCTACTTTAAAAATTGAAGAATTAATTTTAGAGTTAAAAGAAAAATATACTATTGTCATTGTCACTCATAACATGCAGCAGGCCTCACGGGTTTCGGATAAGACGGCTTTCTTTTTAATGGGTGAACTAATCGAACTTGATTCAACATCAACTATTTTTTCAAATCCCCATGATTCACGTACAGAGGGTTATATTACTGGAAGATTCGGATGAAGAGGTGGCATATAAATGAGTGCTAGAGCAAATTTTGATCATAATTTAAAAGAGTTAAAAGAAATGCTTTTAACAATGGCCCATAAATCGGAAATAGCAATTAAAGAGGCAATGCTTTCACTTTTAAATCAGGACATGGACAAGGCGAAGAAGGTTATTGACGGCGATAATGAAATCGATGATTTGGAAGATGAAATTAACGATAAGGCATTATTATTAATTGCTATGGAATCGCCGGTGGCAACCGACCTTCGGAAAATTAGTGTAGCATTAAAGGTTTCATCTGAAGTGGAGAGGCTGGCCGACATAGCGGTAAATATTGCTAAATCTGCTCAGCATATCGGGAATGAACAACATTTTAAAGAAATCATCGATATACCCAAAATGATGGAGATTGCCTTAGAAATGGTTTCTGAATCCATTACTGCTTATTATTCCGAAGATATTGAACTGGCTAAAAAATGTGCGAGAAAAGATGATGAAGTGGATAAAATGTTTGGAGAGTTGGTACATGAGCTATTAAGCTATATCCCGCAAAATCCGAACTCAACGAATCAGATTATTCAGTTAGCATTTGTTTGCAGGTTTATTGAAAGGATCGCAGATCATTCAACAAATATTGCCGAGAACGTGATTTATCTTGCAACCGGAAAACGAATCAATTTGAATGCTTAAATAGTTTGTAAAAAGATGAAGCTAACATCATTAGTTTCATCTTTTTTTTTATTATAAATAGTGTCGAAAAACAGGATGTGATCACAATTGATTGATGTTGATTCGTGTAGAAAGACGCATTTAACTTTAAAATATTAAAAATTTCCCACTCTCCATCTCGCTTCTTGTATGGACTGGCAGAAAACGACAAATTGTGTTTATTGTCTGCTTCCCTCTCTAATGATACGATTAAATTATCAATAATTATGAATAATTTGGATTCTTCGTGCATATATTGAGTGTTTGCAGAATGGAGGAAAGACATGATTGAGGAAATGATCAAACTTAGAGGGGATGGATTGTTGCATCAAACAAACGCCTCAGCAAAATTTTTGCCACTAAAGGGAGAACTACAAGCAAAGCTTGTTACTCCACGGAAAATAATTCTTTTTTGGGATGTTTCTGAATTACCGAAAAGGATTATAAATTTATTTTTTGATCAAAAGTTCGAGAGTCTTGTCCAGGTTGCTAGGATTTATGATGTAACAAAGATCCTCTTCAATGGAAAGAATGCGCATTATTACCACGAGTTACCCGTCTCCTATAATAGCGGACATTGGTTTATAAAAGGATTGGTGGAAAATCGCAGCTATATTGCTGAAATTGGGATATATATATCCGGGAAGGATTATTTTCCGCTTTACCGCTCTGGTTGTATTCATACTCCGACACCTGAACTGCCAAACGGAAATGTACCGCAGCAGGATTTTCTGCATTTTAAGAAGTATGAAGAAGAAGAGACTCCAAAATGGATGGAACAGGTAAGTACATACAGCTATTACCTGGAATCAAACAAATTGGAGGAGAATAATGACTAACAAAACTTTTGAGCAAAAAGATTTAGAATGTAAATCACAACAAAAGCGACCATTAAATATATTGATGCTTTGCTGGGAATTTCCTCCTAATATCGTCGGCGGTCTCTCTAGACACGTATTCGGATTATCCACTCATTTGGCTGAACAGGGGCACAATGTCTATTGTTTAACTGCAGGAAATAGTAAGCTCCCATCTTTTGAGAGAATGAGTGGTGTAAATGTCTATCGAGTGCGCCCAATAAATGAACAGGATGATCAGTTCCTTTCCTGGATTGCCGGTCTGAATTTAGCAATGGCAATGAAGGCTGAACAGCTGTCAGAAGAGATCCAATTTAATCTGGTGCATGCACACGACTGGCTAGTTGGTGCAGCATCTATTGCACTAAAAGAGTCACTGAGAGTCCCGTTATTAACGACTATTCATGCCACCGAGCATGGAAGGAATAATGGTATCCATACCGAAATACAGCAGTTTATTCATGATAAAGAACAACAATTAATATCTGACTCTGATCAAATTATTGTTTGCAGTGATTATATGAAAAATGAGCTTATGTCCATTTTTCATGTTAAAGATGATGAGATTGCCATCATTGCAAATGGGATTGATAATTTGAATGTGGAACAAAATTTCAAGCCGTGCTTTCCTGAAATAACGCAGAAAAAATATATTTTTTCGATTGGAAGAATTGTTAGGGAAAAAGGCTTTGAAACAATTCTTGAGGCGGCAGCATTAGCCAAAGAGATGGAAATGAACTGTTTTTTCGTTGTTGCGGGTAAGGGACCCATGCTTGAAACCTATCAACAGCAAATTAGGGAGAAAAAATTAGACAAATATGTAGCTTTTATTGGATATATTACTGACGAACAAAGAAATGCTCTCATTAATGGCAGTGAAATAACGGTCATTCCAAGTTTATATGAACCATTTGGCATTGTCGCACTGGAAACAATGATGCTTGGGAAACCAACAATTGTTTCCAATACAGGCGGTATGAAGGGGATTGTGAAGCATTTACAAACAGGGATGCTGATGGTTCCAGGGGATGCCAAAAGCTTGCTGGAACAAGTCCATTTCCTCATGAATAATCCTGAAAAAGCGGAAGAAATCGGTGAAAAGGGAAGACAAATTGTTAAAAGCATGTACAGCTGGAAACGAATCGCATTTGAAACCATCAGAGTGATGGAAGATACTCTATTAAACACACGCGTGAATGAAAATGAAAATGTACAAAATGTAACACCAACTAATAAATCATATGTAAAAAAGGTGTAATGGATGATGAATCTAACGGAACGACAAAAAAACCAACCGTCTACTAATAACCAATCGCCGATTGATATACTCCAATTTGTTCCCGGTATATGGGTAAATGGCAACTGCCATTGGCTGCAAAATACCACGGAAAAGGTCATTTACGATGAAGAATTAATTATGAAAGTAAAGCAGGAACAAATCCACTCCAAAATTCGTTTTTCAAGTGTATATGTCAGTAATCACAGCGATCAGATGAAAGAGATAAAAATTTTAGCGATGCACCATTTTCTAAATGTTGGACAAGACCATTTAACATTTGTTTCGCCAGCAGATAATCACATCTTTCATCATGCAAATAAAAAGGCTTTTCTAATTAACGCACATTACAATCAATCAGGCATGAAAGAATACACATCCATGCCGCTGTGGACCGCTTATACCGATCAAATCTGGGGTTCGATTCAAAAGGGGATCTTAAAATATCAGCCAATGGCCAAAGGACCTGCGGCCAGTATCTTTGCCATGAAGATGTCCGTTGCACCACACGAAACCAGTAAAATGACCACTTGGACGATAACTGGTTCAAGCAAAAGTGAATTAATATTAATGGAAAAAGCTCTTAAGAAAAACACTAGCATTTCCCTTTGAAAAGTGATATTATAGAAAAGTCGTATGCACGAACTAGCTTATTCGTTTGGAGGGAAATTGACATGCGTGTAAATATTACGTTAGCTTGCACTGAGTGTGGAGATCGTAACTATATTTCAACAAAAAATAAACGTAACAACCCAGACCGTCTTGAGCTTAAGAAATATTGCCCAAGAGACAAAAAATCAACAGCACACCGTGAAACAAAATAAGCAGTAGGGCTTCCTGCTGCTTTTTTTGTTGTTTATTGATAGGAGGAATACAAATGAATGATAAACATTCTGTCCGTAATCAGGTAAAGGAATCCCTCGCACAGCTATCCAACCCCCTCTATGAAGATTATTCCAATAAAATTGCAGGCAGGCTTTTTGAAGATGAAGACTTTCAAAAAGCAAAGGTAATCGGGATTACTGTTTCGAAACGGCCTGAAGTAGATACATATCAAATTATCCGTAAATCTTGGGAACTGGGAAAACAAGTGGCAGTGCCGAAATGTCATCCGAAAGAAAAAAGATTGTCTTTTAGAATATTTTCTGAGTTTTCACAGCTTGAATCTGTTTATTATGGATTACTTGAGCCGATTGAGGCGTTGACGACAGAAGTAACCTCTGAACAGATTGAATTATTAATTGTTCCTGGCTTGGCATATACAGTGGAAGGGTATCGACTAGGTTTCGGAGGCGGTTATTATGATCGCTATTTAACAAATTACTCCGGTAAAACCCTATCACTTGCTTTTCGTGAACAAATGATCCCATACTTCCCGGTAGCAACACATGATATTCCCGTCTCGAAAATAATCACTGCCAATGAGACAATCAAAATTGTATGATGACTGGTTTACTGACTGCTTCCGGGGCTTTTACTGCGATATTAGTAGGGCTGGCTGTCTATATAGGTTTTGGTATTAATGGAATCGTAGTAATTTGTACTTTCTTTGTAACATCAAGCTTTTGGTCAAAATATAAAAGTTCAGTAAAAAAACCTATGGAAGAAAAGCTGGCAAACGGATCAGCAAGAAATTGGCGTCAAGTGATGGCCAACGGCGGAGGAGCCGGATTTTTTAGTATAATGTATTTTTTACAGCCTGATCAAATTTGGCTTATTGGATTTATTGTTTGTCTTGCGAGTGCGAATTCGGATACTTGGGCATCAGAAATCGGCAGTTTAAGTAGAAAAAAGCCGATTTACATACGAACAATGAAGCGTGTTGATAAGGGAACATCAGGAGCCATCAGCTTATTAGGGAGTGCTGCTGCACTTTCAGGGTCATTACTTATTTCGGTGATAAGTTTTTTGCTATTTGATTTAAACATTATTTTAACTTTCCTAGTTTTTCTCTTTGGTTTTATTGGTAATGTCATTGATACTCTCATAGGTGCCTTTTACCAACAGGTATATGTTTGTCAGCGTTGCAGAATGGAGACGGAAAAAAAGAAGCATTGTCTGCTGCCAACAACTAGAATAAAAGGATTTACATTAGTGGATAATGATATGGTGAATTTTCTTTCAGGATTCCTTGCAGCTATGTTAGCGATTTTGCTAACGATTGTTTCATAATAAAAATATTTCTACTGGAGGATGAGTAATGTTAAAACGTGTGAATAGGGTTGCTCTTATTGGAACAGGATTTGTTGGTTCCAGTTACGCATTTGCGCTTTTAAATCAAGGAATTACCGAAGAGCTTGTCTTAATTGACCTAAATAAAGATAAGGCAGAAGGAGATGTAATGGATTTAAATCATGGTCTTCCATTTGCTCCTTCACGGACAAAAATTTGGTATGGTGATTATAGTGAATGCGCTGAGGCTGATTTAGTGGTTATTACAGCAGGTGCAAATCAAAAACCTGGTGAAACACGGCTCGATTTAGTTGAAAAAAATACGAGGATTTTTAAAGTTGTTGTAGAAGAAATTATGTCCACGGGATTTGATGGGATTTTCCTAGTAGCTACTAATCCCGTAGATATTCTAACTTATGCTGTTTGGAATTTTTCCGGTCTTCCAAAAGAACGGGTAATTGGGTCTGGAACCATTCTAGATACAGCACGGTTCCGCTTTTTGCTTGGAGAATATTTTGATGTAGACACCCGGAATGTTCACGCCTATATTATTGGGGAACACGGTGATACAGAGCTTCCAGTATGGAGTCATGCAGATATTGCAGGTACCTCTATTTCTAAGTGGACTAAAAATAAAGATGGATTTAATCATCAAGATCTTGATAAGATTTTTTTAAATGTCCGCGATGCTGCTTACCACATTATACAACGAAAGGGCGCTACCCATTATGGAATTGCTATGGGACTAGTTAGATTGACCAAGGCAATTCTAGAAAATGAAAACTCTGTTTTAACTGTATCAGCTTATTTGGATGGCGAATATGGACAAAGCGATATCTACATTGGCGTACCGGCGATCGTTAACCGAAAGGGAATTCGGCAAATAGTAGAACTTGATTTAAATGATGAGGAAAATGCAAAATTCACAAATTCTGTTAGGGTATTAAAGAAAACAATGGAACCTGTATTTAATAATATTTAAATGGAAGAGGCATGATTCTTGGAATCCGCGCTTTTTATGGATAAAATAACTTGATCTATCACAGAATAATAGCAGGAGGGATTTAAGATGTCTCGAATGTTAACATCTATTTTTATGATTGGATCGATTGGTTATTTTGTTTTCCGTTACCGCTACCGACTAATAAATCTGTTGCTAGGCTCAAGCTGGATGCGCCGGCTTACTGTAGGCTCGATTATGAGCTTTCCCGGTGTGAAAAATAAAATGATGCAATCGGTATTTGGAAGACCATCTGAATGGTGAAAACCACAGATGGTTTTTTACATTTTACAGAGTTTATGAAATATCCACAATTCAAGTGGTTTCAGTAATGTAAAAGGGCTTCCATCGTTTATAATAAAAGCATAGCGGCAAAAATAAACTACATATTATTAAGCTGATTGTCATGATGGATAACTTTGGAGTGGCATTTTGTAAAGAAAGTAGGAGAGAAATGAATAATAAAGAAAGTTACATCTTTTGGAGGCTGGCCTATTCTTTCATCTCTGATCATGGGTATCGAATCATTCAATTATTTGAAAATCAAAAAGAACTATGGCTTGAAAAGTTAGAAAACAAGCAGGCTCCTATTATTCGCATGCTGCTCCATGATTTAGACTGGAGTAATGCGATGCAGAGAGACATTGAATATACTGCTTCCAATGGGGAAAGAATCCGCAAGCAAATTGGCCGGTCTGAGTTAAATGTAATGAATATTTACGTCAGCCAATTCCCGCCTGTTGATGAATATGAATATCGGATATCAAAACCATTTGTTTATCCGGAAGGTAATAAAACGTCTGTAAGCACAATCCTGTTAACAAAAGGTGAATATGATACTGGATTTGAGCGGATTTCAGAAAGGCTTGAGGCGGAGAGTACCCTAACCTTTCATGAAAATTATTCCGAAGAAGATGTCGAGACCATCAAGAAAGCAGCATTGGAATATGCAATGAAAATGGTGAAAACGGAAAAGTCCCTTCTTTCTAATGGAAAACCCTTCTTTACTTACGTATTTATAGCCATACAGTTAGCTGTCTTTTTCTGGCTTGAACTGCATGGCGGGAGTACAAATACATCCACTCTGATTAAATATGGGGCAAAGGTAAACCAATTGATTGAAGAGGGAGAATGGTGGAGATTTATTACACCTGTTTTTTTGCACATTGGCTTTTTGCATTTGGTGATGAATACAATGGCATTGTATTTTCTAGGAACGACAGTCGAAAAAATGTTTGGTAATGTTCGTTTCCTAATTATTTATTTGTTTTCGGGTATCACAGGTTTTATTGCTAGTTTTATTTTTAATTCCACCTTATCGGCAGGGGCAAGCGGTGCTATATTCGGCTGTTTTGGTGCGTTATTGTATTTCGGGGCCATCTATCCAAAATTATTTTTCCGGACCATGGGAATGAATTTGATTATTGTCCTAGGCATAAACCTTGTGTTTGGGTTTACGGCATCAGGAATTGATAATGCTGGCCACTTAGGGGGTCTGGCAGGGGGATTCCTAGCAGCCGGCGTTGTCCACTTTCCGAAGAAGAAAAGGTTTTTAGGGCAATTGTTGTTTCTGATTGCCTCGGGAGCGATTGTATGGGGGGCATTAACCTACGGATTTAACACATCCGCTCAATCGGTTGATGAAAATGCCAACCTGCTAATGGCGCAAGAATATATAAAACAGGATAATTATGATCAGGCTTACAGTGTTTTAAAGAAATCCGAAGAGGAAGCAGGCAACCTGACCGAAAAAACATATTTTCTTTTATCATTTGTAGAAATAAAGAAGGGTATGCTTATTGAGGCAAAGGAACATTTACAAAAAGCTATTGAACTTGACCCTGCATTTCATGAAGCCTATTTTAATCTGGCACTCATTAACCTGGAGCAAAATGACGTTGAAGAGGCGAAGGTAAATGCCGAAAAGGCGGCAAAATTAGAACCAAATCAAAAGCAATACTCCGAATTAGTCCGTGAAATTAATCAACATATTCAATCCACTGGCGGAGGAGGATAGATTTTTCGGGTAGCATGCGGTAAAATGATGCATGCGTTATCCTTTTTCTTGTGATGTGAATGAAATCAAACTCTCCATTAAAATTAGGGGGGAGGAGTAGAGAAAAATGAAAACAATTTATGAGATTCAACAATTCTTAAAGCAGTTTGGAACGATTATTTATGTAGGTGATCGTGTCGGCAATCTTGAACTGATGGAATCAGAATTAAAGGAACTTTATCAGGCGCAATTGATTGAAACAAGGGAATTTCAAACAGCACTTTTAATCCTAAGGCATGAAATCCAAATGCAAAAAGAAAAAAGTAAACAGAGATAGGTGAGTGACGTGGCAGAACAATGGTTAGCCAGTGTTGATCTTGGCGGTACAACTACTAAAATAGCTTTTATTACGATGGATGGAGAAATTGTTCATAAATGGGAAATTCCAACCGATAATTCCAATGATGGCCGAAATATTACGATCAATATTGCTCAGGCACTCTCGGAACAACTTGATGAGCTTGGTGAGACACATGACAAGCTGGCAGGAATCGGGATGGGTGCCCCTGGACCGGTGGACTATGAAACTGGAATTATTTTAAATGTGGTTAATTTAGGCTGGCAGGATAATTATCCGCTTAAAGACAGTCTTGAAGCCGCAACTTCTCTCCCGGCGGTGATTGAAAATGATGCAAACTGTGCGGCATTAGGCGAGATGTGGAAGGGCGCCGGCAACGGTGCCAGGGATCTTGTTTGTGTCACATTAGGAACTGGTGTTGGCGGCGGCGTGATTGCAAATGGAAATATTGTTCAAGGGATAAATGGTGCAGCAGGCGAAATAGGTCATATTACAGCCATTCCCTTTGGAGGAGCCTCTTGTAATTGCGGAAGGACAGGCTGCCTGGAAACAATTGCTTCAGCAACGGGAATTGTCCGGTTAGCAATGGCAGAACTTACTAAAAATGAATTATTAGGTGAATTGAGCGAGCTGTTTACGAAGAATGGAAAAATCACTGCTAAGGATGTATTTGATTCCGCCAGAAATGGTGATCAAGTATCCAAAAAAGTATTAGGTGAGGTATCCTTCCATTTAGGATTTGTTTTAGCGAGTATAGCTAATACATTAAATCCGGAAAAAATCGTATTAGGCGGCGGTGTCTCGAAAGCAGGATCCATTTTATTAGAAGCCGTCAATGAAAATTTCGCAAAATTTACCTTTTCGGCCGTAAGGGATTCCACAAAACTAGCATTAGCTACTTTAGGAAATGATGCGGGTGTGTTAGGAGCTGCCTGGCTTATTAAAAATAAATTAAATCAATAATCCTTTTTAAAGAAAAGCCCGCATAAAGCGGGTTTTTATCATTTTTTCCTTAATCCCTCATATGATTCTTTATGATGGGAGGAGATGGAAATGGAGATTATTGTACGCTCTGAAGATACACTGTCCTATTTCGGCAATTTATTCATGGTGCCCGTTCATTTGATTATAGATTCTAACCCAAAAGTAGATCCAGATAACCTAAGACCAGGAGAGAAAATTCAAGTGCCAGGTTATATTTCTGTTCCCTATACAATAAAAGAGGGGGATACCTTCTGGAAAATAGCCGACGAAAAAAATCTAGCGGTTGATTCACTTTTACTACTTAATCAAACTAAGGATGCTGATCATTTATTAGTGGGTGAGACCATTTTTTTGCCTGAAAAAATAAATTCTCCATTTACAGAGACTAACTTTCCGAGTGATTATAAAAGACTGGTTAAAATAATTAATAATCTAAAAAGAGTTTATCCATTTATTGCAGTAAACACAATTGGCAGGAGTGTTATTGGTCATCCAATTCATGAAATCAGGATTGGAAAGGGGGCTAAAAAAATACATATGAATGCCTCCTTCCATGCAAATGAATGGATAACAACGATGGTTCTAATGAGCTTGGTTAACCAATACTTACTATCTTTAACAAATGGGACATTGATGAAAGGCATTACAGTCAATAACCTGTATAAAGAGGTCGAGTTATCGATCGTTCCGATGGTCAATCCTGATGGGGTAGACCTTGTTTTAAATGGTCCGCCTTCCAATTATAGAGATTCTGTAATAGATATAAATGAAGACAGCGATGATTTTATCCATTGGAAGGCGAATATTAATGGAATTGACTTGAATAATCAATTTCCGGCTAATTGGGATATTTGCAAGGAGTATAAAAAGGTCAACGCACCTGCACCAAGGGACTTCCCTGGGCACGCACCGTTAACTGAGCCTGAGGCAGCTGCTATGGCTCAATTAGCAGAAGACCAGCTATTTGATTGTGTCCTCGCCTTCCATACCCAAGGAGAAGAATTTTATTGGGGCTACGAAGGGTTTGAACCTAAGGAATCCGAGCATCTTGCGAAGGAATTTGAACGAGAAAGCGGATATCAGGCGATTCGCTATGTAAACAGCCATGCGGGATTTAAGGATTGGTTTATTCAAGAATTTAAGCGTCCGGGTTTTACACTTGAGTTGGGCAAAGGGATTAATCCGCTGCCACTTTCACAATTTCCCCGGATACTTAAAAGTGCAGAAGCGATCTTTATTGCAGCTATTACCATTCAATAGTGGACCTTTCACTTGTAATATCGTTAGGTACTGATTACAATTAGATATCATTAGTGTATGGATTGTGATTAAAGCTGATCTTCTCCGGCTTTTTTTCTATTTTTTTAATATGTTTGAAAATATTGAAACATTTTTGTTAAAAAAACGTACTAACATTTGAAGGTATTTGGGGGAGGGATTTCAATAAATTGTATCAGCTAAAACGTATTAAACGAATTTTCATTATACTAATGTTATTTGTATTGACCCTCCTATTTGTTGCCTGCACGAATAAGGGGCAGCCTAACCATACAATACCAGCTAAAAATGAAAGGCCTAAAGAACCTGCTGCCGCTCTTGGACAACAATGGAAATTGCCTATCTCCATTCCAAATGGCGAAGGTGAATTTTACAAAATCGCCGGCTGGCTTTCTGATAGTGAAATAGTTTATATTACCAACCTTGAACAAACTTCAGACGTATTTCGTTACAATCTATTATCAGGTAAAAGTGAATTAATCTTAAAGAGCGAGAATCCCATAGTTACTGTACAAATTAGTCCCTCGCGCAACAATCTTTTGGTCCATTCCTCACCGTCCTCTTATGAAGGAATCGTCACCATAATTAATCTTAATGGAACCGAATTATGGAAGAAGTCGTTTCCATCCTATGAACTAGTGTTTGAATGGAATCCCTATAATGAGTCTGAGGTTTTTGTTTCAAAATTTGATGAGGATTGGAGTTTCCAACTATTTTTACTTAACATGAAAAACAATAACCTTACCGATATTACCTTACCACAGCCATTTGTAAAATGGATAAATGAAAAAGAGGTTGCCTTTTTAGATTGGGATGAAGATAATCCATCATTATTTGCCCCGCTTACCGTTAAAGAACTAGAAAATGGCTTTGAAAAAACGGTGTTCCCGTCGGCCACCCAGTTTTCAGCTTTTCGAAATCTGCTGATGACGATCTCAGTTAACGAGCAAGATCAGACACTGGCTGACTATTCATTTTTTGATAAAAAAATGAAAAAACTAGATACATTTTCAATCCCGCAGTTAACAAAGTTTTCTGATTGGCTAATTCCTTATTATGATTTCAATCAAGAGAAGGAAGAATTTATTACCTTTAAACCCTTGCGTAGTGGTGATTTTGATTCCTATTCAGACGGTTTTCAGCTGGAAACCCATAACTTTAGGAAAGGAAACAGCAAATTGATTATGGAGGGATTGGAAAATAAACCAATCTACTTTTCACCAGCTGGTGATGCTCTGCTGTATGGCTACCAGTTTGAACAAATAATCGATTTAAAAGCGAAAAAGATATATGATTTACAGGAGCAATAAAAAAAGACTGTCAAATCGACAGTCTTTTTTTTAATGTGTTCCAGTAGGATAACCTGAATTTAAAACGGTCATGACTGTAAACCAGCCGAAAACCAAAAATGATGCTACACCCCAAAATGCGCCTAAGAAGTTTTTGTTCTTTAATGCGCTGAATCCGCCAATTGCAGCAAGAATCGTTACAAGCGCAAAAATAATAACTAATCCCATGATTAAACCCCCTTTTAGTATAATCAGGCTAAAAGCCTAACATCTTCGAAAAAATTATGTAACTATATTATATACATTCGACTCTTATTTTATAGTTTTTTCTCGCATTTGTCGAGGGCAAAAATACAGGAATGTAAGAGCTTTGATTTCTTTATTCTATTGTTTACTGTAAAATAATAATTATCATTGTATTGGAGGAACTTTATTATGAAATGGCAGCAAATTCCCTTAGGGGCATTGCAAACAAATTGTTATATAGTTGAAAATCCCGACCGGAAATGTTTAATTTTTGACCCGGGCGGGGAAGGAAAAAAGCTGATTCATTTGTTGAACGAAAGAAAATTACAGCCGGTTGCGATTGTTTTAACACATGCGCATTTTGATCATATCGGTGCAGTAAATGTGATAAGAGATACATATAAAATTCCAGTTTATCTTCACAAACTAGAAGAAAAATGGCTGGGGGATCCCGCATTAAATGGTTCCCAGTTGTTTATGCATGTTGAACCTATTCGCGTAAATTCTGCTGATCATATTATTACCAAAGAAGGTACAATGAAAATCGCTGATTTTGAGTTTGCTGTTTTTCATACACCGGGACATTCGCCCGGCAGTATCTCTTGTTATTTCGAAAAGGAGGGGTTTGTTATCTCTGGTGATGCCCTATTTCAGGGCAGTATTGGCCGCACAGACCTGCCAGGAGGGAATCATGATCAGCTATTAAAAAGTATTCACGACAAGCTGTTAACCATGCCAGAAGAGACCTATGTATTGTCAGGTCATGGACCTGTTACGACGATTGGTGAGGAAATGGATCACAACCCGTTTTTGAATGGCTTTTAAAGACAAATAGAAAAACCCTTCTCACCGATGAGAAGGGTCTTTCTGGGGGATGTTCTTATTTCATATAATGGGAGGGGATATTGTTAAGCTACTACCCTTACAATATAATAAAGTTAACACTATGTCAATAGTGTTAAATAAAAAGGAGTTGCCATGAATACATATTTACAAACGTTAATTTCAAATTCAGAAGCGGGGTTCATTTCTTATGCTGACTATATTGAGGCGGCACTCTACCATCCAGAATTTGGTTATTATATGAGGGACAAACAGAAAATCGGGAAGAAAGGAGATTTTATTACAACTAGTAATATTTCTGATGTATATGGCAGGCTGGCAGCAAAGTGGTTTTCCAGTATTTGTGTAAAAACGAATCTGCCGCCAGTATTTTGTGAAATAGGAGCAGGTAATGGCCGCTTTGCAAAAGCTTTTTTGCAGGAATGGAACGAATCGATAAAAGCCCCTTTACAATATTTCATTGTGGAAGGCAGTCCATATCATCGGAACCTACAAAATGAATTACTACCATCCGATTTTTCTATTGTACAAGTGGTAAGTCTGAACGAGATAGGGCCATTCGAAGGGATGGTTTTTTCAAACGAACTTTTTGATGCCCTCCCTGTCCATGTGATAGAAAAAAATAATGGGCAGCTATTCGAGATAATGGTAGGGGTCCAAGAAGAGAAATTGTACGAGCAGAAAATCCCATTAACCAATCCTGAAATTCATTCTTTTTTAAAGGAAAGTAAAATAGAATTAAAAGAAAATCAGCGGATTGAAATTCCATTAGCAATGGAGAAAATGGTGAAAGAGATTTCAGCTGTTCTAATTAAAGGTATGGTTGTGACAGCTGATTATGGTTACACAAACGAGGAATGGATGGACCCAAGAAGGATACAGGGAAGTCTAAGAGGGTATCTTCAACACCAGATGATAGATAATGTCTTACAGAATCCTGGAGAAATGGATATCACCACACATATCCATTTTGATTCTCTCATTCAAAAAGGCGAGCTGTTTGAATTGCAATTGGTAACAAAGTTAAGGCAAGATGAATTTTTATTAAAAGTAGGGATTCTCAACGAATTAGAAGACCATTATGACCCAAATCCATTTTCCGAGGTGAGTAAACGGAATCGGGCAATTCGCAGTTTAATCATGCCTTCAGGGATGAGTTCTTATTTTCATGTAATTGTTCAACAGAAAGG
The DNA here is from genome assembly GCF_005154805.1 of Bacillus sp. S3. Lineage (GTDB taxonomy): Bacteria > Bacillota > Bacilli > Bacillales > Cytobacillaceae > Neobacillus. The sequence goes on along the minus strand of NZ_CP039727.1, from coordinate 3,492,095 downwards.
GCTGCAATTAAGTGAAAACGACGTGTTTTCTGAATGAAAAGAAAAAAAGCCGGAGCTAATACTCCAGCTTTTTTCTCAATGTCCTCCGCCAAGCGGCATCATGAACGTAGTCCAATATGTGAAGCCTGCGAAGAAAACTGTTAAATATGCTCCGAACACCCATAAATACATACGCTCGGAAAGTTTAAGATAGCTCAACAGAACGAAGAATCCTGTTTGGGCTAAAAATAACATCGCTGTTTTATCCATATCACCTAGATAAAACATAACGGTAAAAATGCCCGTCCAGAAACCACAAACTCTGAACATGCGATCCATATGTATCCCTCCTTTTACCCCATCGATACCATCATTACAATATTATAATGTAAAAGGAGGTGTAATGTAAATAATGGTTTCGAATTAGTTTGTTACAAGTGCTTGATATGAGCAAGTATCACAGCCGGAAATCATGTTTTCTTTTTCAATTAATTCAACGGTATTGAAAAGTGCTCCAAACATTCCTTTCAGGAATTCATGGTGCATACTGCACACTGTTTCGGTATGTTCTTCTGCCACTTCTTTAAAGGGGCAGTTGAAAATTTGGAAATAGATTTTTGTTTGATCACCGTTTGCTTCAAATTCCGGGTAAAAACCTGCTAAGGTTGAGGCACTTTTTAATATTGTTAGCTTTTGATCAAATGTTAATTCCTCTCCGAGCGATTTTTTGACCATTTCTTGTTCAATAATTTCTGTACCAAATCGTTTTCCGGTTAAGAAAAGGGCTTCCTTCCCAACGTCCCCAAGAGAAATCATCGTTTGAATGGCTACTTTTGAAAGAAGCATATAGTCACGGTATGGGAAATGAAGCTGAATGACATCGTCTGATAAACGATACAAACGGCTTGGCCTGCCGCCTTTCCCTGTTTTCTTAGTCTCAGATGCTAACATGTTCACATCTTCTAGCTTTGATAAGTGCAGTCTTGCAACGTTTGGATGAATATTAAAATTTTCTGCCACCTCTTGAACAGTAACTTCTTGATGTCGCTTTGTAATGTATTGATAAATGTAGTAACGTGTTGGATCTGATAAAACGTTTGTTATTTTTAATGTTTGTTCCATCTCTGTTCACCTCTGACCCCCATAATTTATTCCATTATAATACAGCAATTATAACAAGGGAATGAAGTTAACAAGTTTAACACTATATGTTTAGAAAATGTTCACAATTACTGTCTATATATTGTAACAATCATAAATAAATGTTGTATATTTTAGGGAAATTGTAGTTTGTCAATAGTGTATGTTTAGGAAAAAAGGAATTTAAACTAACTTTTCAAGAAAAAAATATTTTTTTAAAAATAAAGAAGGAAAAGAATGAACCATGTCGAAATATATGCAAAGACAAAATAAAAAGGTGGTGTTACCAATTGTTAGTGCGATTGAAATTTTAGCGAATCGGATTATCACAGATGCAGCACGGAACCAAGCGACAGATATTCACATAATACCGCGAAAGAAGGACACACTTGTTCAAATCCGTTTAACCAACAAACTCATTCCCCGGTTATCCCTTCCAAAAGATGAATGCGACAGATTAATCTCACACTTTAAATTTACAGCAAATATGGATATCGGTGAAAGAAGACGCCCCCAAAGCGGTGCCATTTTTTGTGAGGTAGACGGACAATTAATGGGGCTCAGGCTTTCAACACTCCCCTCTAACAACAGAGAAAGCCTCGTCATCAGGTTATTACCCCAACAAGAACAGATTCCATTCCACCAGCTTTCATTATTCCCGGCAATGACGCGGAAATTGCTGGCCCTGCTCAAGCACGCCCATGGCTTAATCATCTTTACCGGTCCCACCGGCAGTGGGAAGACGACTACTCTCTATTCTCTTTTAAATGAAACAGCCCACTTATTTCATCGCAATGTCATCACATTAGAAGATCCTATCGAAAAAAACTATGACTCTGTTCTTCAGGTACAAGTGAATGAAAAAGCAGGCGTAACCTATGCTGCTGGTTTAAAGGCGATTCTTCGCCACGATCCCGACATTATCATGGTTGGAGAAATCAGGGATGCTGAAACCGCTAAAATTGCCGTCAGAGCGGCCCTTACAGGGCATTTAGTACTCTCAACTATGCATACAAGAGATGCCAAGGGAGCAGTTTACCGCCTCCGTGAATTTGGTGTGAATTGGCTGGAGGTCGAGCAAACATTAATTGCGGTAACCGCTCAAAGACTAGTAGAACTTACGTGCCCATTCTGCGAAGGTGAATGTTCGCCCTTATGTTATTCCTATGGAAGGTGGAAACGAGCGAGTGTGTTTGAACTGTTGTCTGGAAGAAATTTAAACACAGCGATGAAAGCGGCAAAAGGGGAAAAAGTCGAAACACATTACAGAACCCTTAGTAAGGTGATTAACAAGGGGATTGCACTTGGATACATTCAAGAGTCGGAGTATGAACGGCTGGTGTTTGCTGATGAAACCACGTAAATGGCCCATGAATGAACAAGCTAGTTTCTTGAAGAGAACAGGGGAATTATTAGCACGGGGCTATCCAATTGCAGAAGCAATTGAGTCGATAGCATTACAATTACCGTCGAAAAGAAAGGAGGAATTAAATGGATGTTTGATTGAGTTAAAAAACGGCACCCCTTTTCATGATGTCCTAAACAATTTGGGGTTCCACAAAGATTTAATTGGTTATGTATATTTTGCGGAACAGCATGGGAGCTTTGCTGATGCCTTGTTAGAAGGGAGTGAACTCGCACTTTTAAAGGATAAAGATGTGCGGAAACTTCTTAAATTACTCCAATATCCAATATTATTAATGTTTATTACCGGTTTACTTTTTATTTTCATTGAAAATACATTGCTGCCACGGTTTACAACACTTTTTTCCTCACTCGGTCTTGAAGCAAATTTTTTCACGAAGGTCATCTATGCTTTTGACCAGTATTTCCCGATTGTAATCGGTGCGGTGTTAGTGCTCCTCTTCCTGACAGCAGTCTATTACTTTTTTGTATTTCGAAAACTCTCCATCCTGCAGCAAAGGTCACAGCTTGTACGAATCCCAATCGCCGGCAGGGTCCTCAAATTGCTCTTTACTCACTACTTTTCCATTCAACTAAGCTTCTTATTATCTGGTGGAATTTCGGTCTCTGAAGCACTAATTCTTTTCGAAAAGAATGGGCGGCAGCCTTTCTATAGCCGAGTAGCTGAAGAGATTAAAATAAAGCTTGTTACCGGAGAAAAATTAGAATCAATTTTAGCAGCCTTTTCGTTTTTCGAAAAGGAATTTCCGATGATTATTAAACATGGCCAAGAAAATGGAAAATTAGAGCAAGAACTGTTGTTTTTCAGCAAACACTGCGTCACAAACATGGAAGAAATGATTGAAAAAAGTTTAAAAACTATCCAGCCCCTTCTTTATTTGTTTATTGGATTTCTCGTTGTATCCATGTATTTAGCGATATTATTACCAATGTTCCATTTGCTTGATGGAATATAAAATGGAGGAATAAACATGTTGAAAAATGAAAAAGGCTTTACGCTCATTGAAATGATGATTGTTATGCTTGTCATCTCTGTGTTATTAATTGTCACCATTCCAAATGTCGCCAAACATAATTCAAATATCAATAACAAGGGCTGCGACGCATACGTGAAAATGGTACAAGCACAAGTTCAAGCGTATAAAATGGATAAGAACAAAGTGCCAACCCTTGCAGAACTTAAGTCAGAGGGATATATAAATCAAGAAGCAGCAGGCTGTCCAAACGGAAAAGACGTCATGATTGATACTGAGGGTAATGTCACGGCAGTTGCAAAAGTAACTAATCCATAATGGACAACCGCGAAAAAGGATTTACCCTAATTGAGTCTTTAGTCGTTTTTTCCATTTTTATGATTATTTCCTCCATTACCGTTTTTTTCTTAAAGCCGCAGCACACGGTAATGGAGGATAAGGTTTTTTTAACTCAATTACAAGCAGATCTGCTGTATGCACAGCAATATGCAATTTCACACCAGCATGAAGTGTCAGTCACATTTCAGCCAAATAACTATCAATATTATATGATTACACGATCGGATCATCCCGCTTTTCTCGTGAGGAAATATTCTTCAAAAGTTTTGCTAAGGGAAGGTTCTATCCCATTGTATTTCAAATTCTTAAGTGACGGAAATGTTAACAGGTTTGGAACCATCCTTATCTATACCCCAAAAAAGAATTACAAACTAACCGTTTTGATTGGAAAGGGACGGTTTTATGTTGCGGAACAATAGTGGTTTTTTTTTACTAGAATTGTTGTTATCACTGTCAGCTTTGTTCATGCTGAGTTTATATTTGCTGCCATTATTAATGGAGTTAAGGGAACAATCCTGGCAATTAAAAATAGAGAATACAGCGCGAAAGCTTATGTATGAAGAATTGCAGGCAAAGATTAGTGATGGTCAATCCTTTAATAATTACTCCATCATTCGAAATAAGGTGGAGTACAAAATCAATTGGAATGATTTAGGATTGGACGGCCGAAAGGAGGTGTGTGTGAAGGTTGAAAAAATTAGTACCCTCCCGGAATGCAAAGTTTGTGGTGTACTCGAATGAGAGAGCTTTTACTCTTATTGAAGTTTTGATTGCCTTTTCAATCTTTTCCACCATTATTTTCTTTATGTCCCCAATTTTTCAAATACTACTTAACACAAAAAGTAATGACAGCAATTTACAGGCAATGGAATGGGAGGTATTTTCCAGCCAAATAAAAAAAGAAGTACGGCTTGCTTCACGGGCGGATGTTAGCTCGGGGCGTTTAATCCTCACAAAGGGTTCGGAGATCATCCAAATTGAGGTGTATGGGACGAATATCAGAAGAAGGGTGAATTCAACTGGGCACGAAATAATGCTCCAGAATGTTTCTCAATCGTCGTTCTCCGTCACAAATAACGTTGTTAAAATCAATGTTACAGACATCAGGGGTAAAGAATATGCAATTACATGCTATCCATTAATCAATTGGAATGCAGGCCAATGAAATATAACGAAAAAGGGTTTACCTACCCGCTTGTCTTGTGCCTGCTTATCATATTTCTGTTATTTTTCTCGATGCAAATTGAACAATTAGTTACAGAAAGAAAAATGGCTCACGAAACAACTTCGATCCTGCAACAGGAATATTATTTACTTTCTTCAGTGAAAAAAATGGAATCGGCAATACAAAATAATGGTATGAATCCATCAAAGGGATCGATTGTCTATGTAAATGGAACCATGGACTACCAAGCCGAAATCCCGGCCGGATCTGCCCAAAAAATAACCTTCACGCTTCGTATGAATTCCGGTGAAACCATCTCCGGTTATGGAACATTTGATACGAAATCAAAAAAAATGGTCAAGTGGGTGGAGCTTAAATGACTTGATTGAATTCTCTTCAAAATGGATATAATGTAGGTGTACAAAAAAGGCAGGTGTGTCCATGAAGACAAATGATTATGTAAAATACATGACCCAAACCATTGTAAAATATGTTGACCAGCCAAAAGATGAACGAAAACGACTTCGGATAGAGAAAAAGCAGACAAAGGCGGATTTTTGGTATCGATGGTTTGGGATATTACCCTATATCCTTTATTCAGAAGTGAAGAAGAAACGGAAACTCTAAAAAGTTGACTCCAAATTGTGAATAAACCCTATAATAAAAAGTCCATTACATTAAAACGAGGTGTAATGGACCTTTTGTTTCTTTATATAGCATTTTCTGTTAGATAAAAGAGGCCTCCATTGATGAACGAGATGTTTATTTTTGGTTCATACTGTTCCTGGAGAGCCTTTTTTTCTGTCTCGTAGCTTTCGTTCTCTTCATCTACGTCCTCATAGAAATGATTTAAGAGGTTTAAATCCTTATCCCAGCGTTTTTTTGCATCCTCTGCCCATGAGTGATCCTCTTTTTCAATGACTGATTTCAAATAGTTTTCAATTCTTAACATTCCGCTTTTCGGTCTAACTAATGGCGATAGAGTAAAGGAGTAGTCGGGTATTTTTGGTGTCAGCGGTATTTGCATTAATCGGTCGTGAAAATCCTCAACCATATGGCCATTAATCAACTGTAAGCCAATCGATTTAAAGACATCCCGCTTTCGGTCACATTGATAAGAGATCTTTACATTCATGCACAACCATGGCAGCAAGGGTGTTTGGCTGCCATGAAAGGAATGTTTCTCATAAAGGCGAATGTAACTGGCAAGACTTTTTGTTGATTCGAAAATTTGATGCAAACGCGGTGAACCAAAATGAATCGTTTCACCCTTAATATTTTCAGGGGCTTTTTCTTTGTTCGTGATAAAGGTAAGACGCATTGGATTTGGAACGCCGCCTGTCTTTTCTAAATAGTGCCAGTAAAATGGCCGGTTCATTAGTTCTTTATCAAGTTCGATTGTTAACTGGACTGTAAAATGACCAGCGTTATTTTCGACAATTGGGCACTCGTTTGCTTGAAAATAATCCAAAAGGAAGTCATGAATTTCCTGCTGCTGCATGTGAATCACCATCCTTCATGGTTTGAGCAAATTCAATCATTGATGATAAATTCTCCATCTTGATTCTCATTTCGCCTTCAGACGCGGATTGTCCAAAAATATCAATTAAATGATCTTCTATATTGCCAAATTCCAGCTTTGTTAAAATATCATCAAGCTCACCAATGACTTTTTCAAATAAATGAATCTTTTCATAAAGAAGCTTTAAGATATGTTCTTCAACCGTGTTCTTGATGGCGAAATTGTAAATCATTACATCCTTCTCCTGGCCAAGACGATGAATTCTTCCAATCCGCTGTTCGAGCCGCATCGGATTCCAAGGTAAATCAAAATTAATGATATGATTACAGAATTGGAGGTTAATTCCTTCACCGCCGGCTTCTGTTGCAATCAGTACCTGTGCATGCTTTTGAAACAATTCCCGCATCCAGTCCTTTTTCCCGCGCTTAAAGCCCCCGCGGAACGGTACAGAACTAATCCCATGCTGTTTTAAAAACCATTGCAGATACATCTGTGTCGCCCGATATTCGGTGAAAATGATAACCTTGTCATTAACGTTTTTAATTAATTCAAGAGCTTTTTCTGCTTTCGAGTTTTGCTGGACAGCTTCTACTTTTTGGATTAAAAACTGAATTTGATCCTCGAAGGCCTTAGTTGGATTCTCCTTTTTTTGGAGCATGTTTTTTAACGTATAAAATACAGCTTCCCTGCTGCTGCATGCCTCCCTCTGCAGCGTCATCACAGAGAACGCACTTGTCTGCGCCCAGTCCCCTTCGTTTTTGAGAGTGTTAATTGCTTGATAAAGCTCCTTTTCCGGTGGTGAAAATTCAATTGGTATCGTTTCCACATGCCGTTTCGTCCACTCAATTCCTGTATCGGCACGACGGTTGCGGATCATCACCTTGTTGACTAATTCCTTCAAATGTTCGTCATCATTTAACGATCGTGCATCTCGTTTGTATTTCTCATAGAATGCTGTTTCACTGCCTAAATGTCCGGGTTTTAGCAGGGAAACAAGATTAAAGATTTCCTCGATTCTATTTTGAATCGGTGTTGCTGTTAATAGTAAACAAAATTTCTTTTTTAGATTTTGCACAAATTCGTAGTTTTTCGTTTTATTATTTTTTAGTTTGTGTGCTTCATCAATAATAATGAGATCATAGTCCTGTTTATAAATAATATCCCGATGGGGGTTACGCTTTGCCGTATCGATGGATGAAACAACGACATCACATTGTTCCCATACATAACTTTTCCTTTGTGTAATCGCAGGGATGAAAAATTTGCTATTCAGTTCAATTGCCCATTGAGTGACCAAAGAAGCTGGGACAAGAATCAGTACTTTTTTCACTAAACCTCGTATCATGTACTCTTTTAAAATTAAACCGGCTTCAATGGTTTTTCCAAGTCCTACCTCGTCAGCCAGAATCGCTTTTCCATTCATGTTTTCAATTACTTGTTTTGCTGTTTCGAGCTGGTGTGGGAGGGGTGTTAAATTTTGCAGGTGATTAGGTGCTTGTAATCCCACGAATTCAGGGATTACTAAATGTTTTTCAACCCCGATTGCCAGCTTGAATAACTCCCAGTTCCCCCATGGCCCGTCGTTGTCAATTCTATGTAAAAAATCATCCTGCCAAGAGGAATCAAATTCAATTTTGACCGACATCATTTCAGCTCCTTTTCATGTAAAATGTTATTGCCCAATGTATGGGTTTAATGGTAGGATGATAATAGCTTTGAAAGTTTTAAATATTTTAATAAGGTAATTTATTTTTTAAGTATAATTAGTATGACCAAATTGGAAAATATTATAATGCGAATGATAACAAGGGGAGAGACTACCTTTGTAGCGCCGAAGGAGCAAGCAGAAATGTGAATCTCTCAGGCAAAAGAACTCTTGTTTGACGCAGCTCTGGAGAGTGCTGGTCCAATTCGGCCAGCCACCAAAGGGGAAAACCATTTAGGTAAACTTTCAGGTGCAAGGACAGAGACCTTCTTTCGTTAAAGGGAGGTTTCTGTCCTTTTTTGCGCCCTTTTTCAGAATGTTTACCCTTTTTGTTGTTTTTCACTAATCCAAAACTGAATAGTAATATTTCCTGATTTTGTTATTAGTTCAATCTTTTTTAAAGAGTCATTTAAAACAAATTAATGAAGTGATGAGTGAAGGGGGACTTTAGGATGACAGAATTAAAACGTACTCCACTTTTTGAAGTGTATAAAGAAAATGGCGGGAAAACCATCGATTTTGGCGGTTGGGAGCTGCCTGTACAATTCTCCAGCATTAAGGAAGAGCATGAAGCAGTCCGAAATCGTGCTGGCCTGTTTGATGTATCCCATATGGGAGAAGTGGAGGTAAAGGGATCTGACAGCTTGCCTTACTTACAAAAATTGATGACAAACGATATTTCGAAAGTGAAAAACGGCGGTGCCCAGTATACAGCAATGTGCTATGAAAACGGCGGCACGATCGATGATTTACTTGTTTATAAAATCGAGGACGAACATTATCTTTTAGTGGTAAATGCTTCTAATATTGAAAAGGATTACAAATGGCTTGAAGAGCATCTAGAAGGTGATGTCAGCATCGAAAACCTTTCAGAAAAAATGGCTCAACTCGCTATTCAAGGACCTCTTGCCGAGAAGGTTTTGCAAAAACTGGCGCCTGACACAAATTTAAGTGATATTGGCTTTTTCAAATTCCAGCAGGATGTAAACATAAACGGCAAAAAGACTCTTGTATCTAGAACGGGGTATACCGGTGAAGACGGCTTTGAAGTGTATTGTGATGCAAATGATGTTGTCGAACTTTGGAGAGCGATTTTACAAACTGGTGAGGAGGAAGGGATTCTTCCGTGTGGATTAGGTGCGCGTGATACCCTGCGTTTTGAAGCGAATTTAGCCCTTTATGGTCAAGAACTTTCACCAGACATTTCACCGCTTGAAGCAGGAATTGGCTTTGCTGTGAAATTAAATAAGGAAGCTGACTTTATTGGTAAAGCTGCGTTAAAACAGCAGAAAGAAAATGGATTATCAAGAAAACTTGTAGGAATTGAAATGATTGACCGCGGAATTCCTCGTCACGGTTACGCTGTTTATAGCGGAGATGAGCTGATTGGCGAGGTTACTACTGGCACACAGTCACCAACTTTAAAGAAGAATATTGGACTTGCCCTCATTAAGACAGATTTTACCGGGATTGAAACCGAAATCGAAGTTGAAATTCGCGGGAAACGATTGAAGGCATCAGTAGTTCCAACACCTTTTTATAAAAGAGAAAAGTAAACGAAGGAGGGAGTTAGGTTTATGAAACATCGCTATTTACCTATGACTGAACAAGATAAGAAGGCTATGCTTGAAACCATTGGTGTTTCTGCAATTGATGAGCTGTTTAGCGATATCCCGGAAAAAGTAAGGTTCAAGGGTGAGTACAACATTAAAGCGGCAAAGTCCGAAACCGCGCTCATGAAAGAGCTTTTTAAATTAGCAGATCTTAACGCCGATCTTAAAAGAAATGTTTCTTTTCTAGGGGCTGGTGTTTATGATCATTACATGCCTGTAATCGTTGATCATGTGATATCTCGTTCCGAATTTTATACGGCTTATACACCATATCAGCCGGAAATTTCACAGGGTGAGCTGCAGGCAATTTTTGAATTTCAAACGATGATTTGTGAACTGACAGGGATGGATGTGGCAAACTCATCGATGTATGATGGCGGAACTGCTCTTGCTGAAGCTGCAATGCTTAGTGCCGGTCATACAAAAAGGAAGAAAGTTGTTGTATCAAGTGCTGTTCATCCTGAATATCGTGACGTTCTTAAAACGTACGCAAAGGGCCAATATATAGAAGTGGTAGAAGCTCCTGTTAAAGACGGAGTAACAGATATAGAGGCGCTAACGGCATTGGTAAATGATGAAGTTTCCGCAGTCATCGTTCAATATCCAAATTTCTTTGGCAGAATCGAACCATTAAAAGAGGTTGAGGAAATTATTCATGCGCATAAAGGTTTGTTTGTAGTAAACAGCAATCCATTATCTTTAGGGGTTCTAACTCCTCCAGGGAAATTTGGTGCAGATATTGTCATTGGCGATGCACAGCCGTTTGGTATTCCAACTGCATTTGGTGGACCGCACTGCGGATATTTTGCAGTAACGAACAAATTAATGAGAAAGGTTCCGGGACGTCTTGTCGGCCAGACTGTGGATGATCAAGGACGCCGTGGTTTTGTATTGACACTCCAAGCGCGTGAACAGCATATTCGCCGTGAAAAAGCGACTTCAAATATCTGTTCAAACCAAGCGCTAAACGCCCTTGCTGCAGCTGTTGCAATGACAGCATTAGGTAAAAAAGGTGTCAGGGAAATGGCCGCAGCCAATTTACAGAAGGCACATTATGCAAAAACAGCTTTTAAAGAAGCTGGGTTTGAAGTCGTTAACGATGGATATTCCTTCAATGAATTCGTTGTAAAATTTGACAAACCGATTAAAGAAATTAATCAAAAATTATTACAAAGAGGAATTATTGGGGGCTATGATTTAGGCCGCGACTATTCTGAACTTGCTAGTCATATGCTGATAGCCGTAACAGAACAGAGGACGAAGGAAGAAATCGATACTTTAGTGAAAGAATTGGGGGATCTGCATGCATAATCAAGACCAAGCGCTCATTTTTGAAGCTAGCACACCCGGCCGAATCGGATACAGCCTTCCGGAAATGGATGTACCAGAAGTAGATGTCTCAAGTCTTCTTCCTAACGAGTACCTTCGTTCGGAAGAAGCTGAACTCCCTGAGGTTTCTGAGCTTGATATCATGCGCCACTATACGGCTCTTTCAAAAAGAAACCATGGCCTTGATTCAGGATTTTATCCGCTAGGCTCTTGTACGATGAAATACAATCCAAAAATTAATGAAAATGTTGCCCGATTTAACGGTTTTGCCCATGTACATCCGCTTCAGGATGAAAGCTCTGTCCAGGGTGCACTCGGCCTATTATATGATTTACAGGAGCATTTAATTGAAATTACCGGAATGGATGAAGTAACATTACAATCGGCTGCCGGCGCACATGGAGAGTGGACAGGATTGATGATGATCCGTGCCTACCATGAGGCCAATGGTGATCTTAACCGGACAAAAGTAATTGTTCCAGACTCTGCCCATGGGACAAATCCTGCTTCTGCCACCATTGCAGGGTTTGAAACGGTAACCGTTAAATCAACTGATAAGGGTTTGGTTGACCTAGAGGACTTAAAGCGTGTTGTCGGTGATGATACAGCTGCCCTTATGTTAACAAACCCAAATACACTTGGATTATTTGAAGAACATATTCTTGAAATTGCTGATATTGTTCATGATGCAGGCGGAAAGGTTTATTATGACGGGGCGAACTTAAATGCCGTTTTATCGAAGGCTAGACCTGGAGATATGGGCTTTGACGTCGTTCATTTAAATCTTCATAAAACCTTTACAGGCCCGCACGGCGGCGGCGGCCCTGGTTCCGGCCCCGTCGGAGTGAAGGCGGATCTCATACCGTATTTGCCAAAACCAATTATTGCAAAGCGCGGCGAAGAATTTATACTTGACTATGATCGTCCGCAATCAATTGGCCGTGTTAAGCCGTTCTATGGAAACTTCGGCATTAATGTTCGTGCCTATACGTATATCCGTTCCATGGGACCTGATGGATTAAAGGCTGTAACAGAGTATGCGGTATTAAATGCTAACTATATGATGAGAAGATTAGCAGAGCATTACGATTTACCTTTTGACAAACATTGTAAGCACGAGTTCGTTCTTAGTGGAAAGCGTCAGAAAAAATTAGGTGTCCGTACGTTGGATATTGCGAAACGCCTGCTTGATTTTGGCTACCATCCGCCAACCATTTACTTCCCGTTAAATGTGGAAGAATGTATCATGATTGAGCCGACTGAAACGGAATCAAAAGAAACGCTTGATTCTTTCATTGATATCATGATTCAAATTGCCAAAGAGGCGGAAGAAAATCCGGAGGTTGTTCAAGAGGCACCACATACAACTGTTGTCGGACGCTTGGATGAGACAATGGCCGCTCGTAAACCGATTTTAAAATACCAAAGAGCTTAATACTGAAAAAGGTCAGATTCGATGCTTGAATCTGGCCTTTTTTATTTAAATAACAAAGGTTCCGGAACAGCTCCGGAACCTTCATTAATCATTTATTTTTTCGCCTTTACTTTACCTGTCCATTTCTTGAATCCGCCTTGCAGCTGTGTTAGGTCTTTATAGCCTTTTCTGTGTAAAAATTGCGCTGCACGTGCACTGCGCATCCCGCTTTGGCAATACAGGTAAACAGGCATATCAGGACGGATTTCTTTCATGCGCATTTTCATTTGTGACATGGGAATATTACGTGCACCTAAAATATGGCCGCCATCGAATTCGTTTGCTTCACGAACATCTATTAGTTGTGCCTTTCTGTACCCTGCACGGAAATCTTCCTCAGTTACCGTTTTTACAATCCTTTTTTGATAAAAATAGGTGAAAACGGAGTAGATGATAAGTGCTACGATCATGATTAATAAAACATAAAGTGAGTTCAACTTCTTTTTGCTCCTTTCAAGCTTTGTTGCACTAGTTTTTATTATATAAGTCATTCCCCTAAAGATAAAGATGAAAGGGGAAAAATCTTTCATTTTTGTCTAATTAAATTATAGCAGAATCATCACGTTTTGAAATCATATCAGATTTTGGTAGACTAATTCTTGAAAACATTTTTAAAAAATGAGGTTTGTTCATGAAAAAAGAAGTATGGCGTTTTATCGATTCTGGAAATTGTTCACCATCTTTTAATATGGCGTTGGATGAAGCATTACTAGATTGGCATAGTGAGGGAAAAATCCCTCCGGTTATACGATTCTACGGCTGGAATCCTCCCACTCTGTCTGTCGGCTATTTTCAAAAGGTAGAAAAGGAAATTGACATGGAGGCCGTCAAAGAACATGGGCTGGGGTTTGTCAGGAGACCGACAGGCGGGCGCGGCGTCCTCCATGAGCATGAACTTACATACAGTGTGATCGTATCGGAAGAGCATCCAGAGATGCCTAGGACTGTAACGGAGGCTTATAGAGTTATTTCAGAGGGAATCCTAAAAGGCTTTCATCATCTAGGACTAGAAGCTTATTTTGCTGTGCCTAAAACTGCGGAAGAGCGGGAAGCGTTGAAAAATCCACGCTCTGCAGTATGTTTCGATGCCCCTAGCTGGTATGAGCTTGTCGTGGAAGGCAGAAAGGTAGCCGGCAGTGCACAGACAAGACAAAAAGGTGTTATTCTTCAGCACGGCTCGATTCTATTGGATTTGGATGAAGAAAAGCTGTTTAGTTTGTTTAAATATTCAAATGAACGGGTAAAGGAACGGATGAAGAAGGCATTTAAAGATAAGGCAGTTGCCATCAATGCGATTAGTCCAAAGCGGATTACTCTTGATGAGGCAAAAGAGGCTTTTTATAAGGGGTTTGCCGAGGGACTAAATATTGATCTTGAACCATATCAACTAACGGAAGAAGAACGTGATTATGTTGAAAAATTGGCGAAAGAGCGATATGAAAGTGATGAGTGGAATTTTAAACGATAGAAAATTGAAAGCGGCGCTAGCCGCTCTTTTCTTTGATTAGCCTTTCCTGAGGCAAGTCGAGAAATTTGTTAAAATTTCTTGTTTTATGGTGAAAAACAGGGAATATCTTTTGTTTTCTCGTAAATCTAGTTTTTTTAGAGTTTGACAAAATAATTGTTATTTGCTCAACATACAATATATAGTGGTGTCGAAAATATTTTCGGTACTATATGTTGATTTTTATCGTGGATTTTGTTAACGTAAGTTTATTAAGACAACTAGATATAGCATAAACCTACTAGAATCCAGCGCAGGATATAGATTTAATTTTGAAGGAGTTGTTCTCATGTCTGTAGTTTTTAGACAAAAAATGAATATTGATTTTGAAAGGTTGAATGAGGATATCCGCTTGTTCCCCCAAGTACACCCGGTAACCCCAGATATGAAAATAACTCATAAGGGTGTTTCACGTTTGGTCATGCTAGACCGTTACACCTTCAAAGACACAGCAAAAATTACTCTCACTAATGGCGACTTTGTTGTTTTAACGATTAAGGAAGATCCGAAATTTCCAGCACGAGGTTTAGGAACCATCTTGGAAATTGATTGGGAAAATAAAAGGGCAAAGGTTTTGATTGACGAAGAATTCAGAGGTGCGCTCGATAATCCTGAGGAATCAAGTACTGGTGTCATCATCCGGTCTCTAGATGTCATCGAAAAGCCGTTGGAGCTCTTCTACGAGCAAATTGCGAAGCGGAATGCCACTGGTCTTGCATCGGTTGAAGAAACCGAAGAGAAGCGCCGTGAGTGGTTTGAAAAGTTTTTTCAAGAGCTCGTAACGATGAACTTTGTTCCAGCTGGCCGTGTTTTATATGGTGCAGGGGCAAATACCGATGTTACATTTTTCAATTGTTATGTAATGCCGTTCGTTGCAGATTCTCGTGAAGGAATCTCTGACCATCGTAAGCAGGTAATGGAAATCATGAGCCGCGGCGGCGGTGTCGGGACAAATGGATCGACATTAAGACCAAGAAACACTTTAGCAAGAGGCGTAAACGGAAAATCATCCGGATCAGTTTCATGGCTGGATGATATTGCGAAGCTAACGCACTTAGTTGAGCAAGGCGGAAGTCGCAGGGGGGCGCAGATGATCATGCTGGCCGACTGGCACCCAGACATTATTGAATTTATTATTTCTAAGATGCAAAATCCTAGAATTCTACGATTCTTAATTGAAAATACAAAAGATGAAACAATTAAAAAACATGCCAAAGATAAGCTGAAACTGACACCATTAACGCTTCAGGAATCGGCTATGTATCAGGGAATCGTTAACTATAAGAACATCCCGGGCTATGGTGGATTTGATGAAAATATCATCGCTGATGCGGAAGAAAAACTAGCAACCGGTGGTAATTACACCGTTCATAATCCAGAATTCTTAACTGGCGCAAACATTTCCGTTTGTTTAACAAAGGAATTTATGGAAGCTGTTGAAAATGATGCCGAATACGAACTTCGTTTCCCATATGTTGAACACTACAATGAAGCGGAAATGAAAAATTACAATGAAGAATGGCATAAAGTCGGCGATGTTCGCGAGTGGGAAAAACTCGGCCACAAAGTGCGAGTTTACAAAAAAATTAAAGCTAAAGAGTTATGGAATTTAATTAACATTTGTGCTACCTACTCTGCTGAACCAGGTATATTCTTTATTGATAATGCCAACGACATGACCAATGCAAAAGCATATGGACAACAAGTTGTTGCAACAAATCCATGTGGCGAGCAACCTCTCGCACCATTTTCAGTCTGCAACCTCGCTGCTGTAAACCTTGCAGAAATGGCGGACAAAGAAACAAAAACTGTTAATTTTGAGAAACTAAAGAAAACTGTAACTGTTGGTGTCAGAATGCAGGACAACGTTATTAACGCAACACCATATTTCTTAGAAGAAAATAAAAAACAAGCCCTTGGTGAGCGCCGAGTCGGTCTTGGCGTAATGGGCTTACATGATTTATTGATCTACTGTGAAACTGAGTATGGTTCGCCTGAAGGCAACAAGCTTGTTGATGAAGTATTTGAAACTATCGCAACTACTGCATATAGAACATCAGTTGAATTAGCCAAAGAAAAGGGAAGTTTCCCATTCTTATATGGAAATACACCAAACGAAACAAACCGTTTACGACAAGCTTTTATTGAAACAGGTTATATGAAGAAAATGCCTGAAGATGTCCGCGAATCAATTTTAGAAAACGGAATAAGAAATTCACATTTGCTAACTGTTGCTCCCACTGGATCCACTGGAACGATGGTTGGCGTCTCAACAGGATTAGAACCTTATTTCTCATTCTCTTATTTCCGAAGCGGACGTCTCGGCAAATTTATCGAAGTAAAAGCAGATATTGTCCAAGAATATTTAGATCAGCACCCAGAAGCAGATGCAGAAAATCTTCCTAATTGGTTCGTAACAGCGATGGAACTAGCGCCCGAAGCTCATGCGGATGTACAATGTGTGATTCAGCGTTGGATTGATAGCTCCATCAGTAAAACTGTTAATGCACCAAAAGGATACAGTGTTGAGCAGGTAGAGAAGGTTTACGAGCGTCTTTACCGCGGTGGTGCTAAAGGTGGTACTGTCTATGTGGACGGTTCACGGGATTCTCAGGTTTTAACCTTAAAAGCTGAAGAAAATACAAACGAGCAATTATCTATGTTTGATGAAAAAACAAAGCAGCATGTTGTTCTTGTTGATACAATCACCGACTTACGATCAACAGACGTAACAATTGGCTCCGAGGTGGGCAACACTTGCCCAGTCTGCCGCAAGGGAAAAGTTGAAGAAATGGGCGGTTGTAATACGTGTACCAATTGTGGTGCTCAATTGAAGTGTGGTTTATAGTGAATGCTATGGGGATGGAAATTATTTTTCCATCCTTTTTCTTATGTGGTCTTAAAGACATTTTTACAGAAAAAAGCTGAGTTTTATCTTCAAATATGCGATCTTCAAGCAAATTCATTCAAAATATAGTAATTATATTACGATAACTTTGTAAAAGAATTGTAATCTCCATGTGATGTCTCTGTTATTCTTTCCTTGTATAGTATGAGTATCAAATCACTCAAGGGGGATAACATTATGCTAAAAAAATTCATCACAGCTCTTGCGATTACAATTGGAATTAGCTCAGTGTTTGCCACAACGGGTGATAAAGCTGAAGCGGCTTATTATCATACAAAAGCAATCTCAGTTGCGAAAGCAAATCTCGGTGTTCCATATCGCTGGGGCGGCATGTCACCAAAAGGATTCGATTGCTCTGGCCTCGTAAAATATTCATTCGGACAGGCAGGTAAGGTATTACCACGAACAGCGGCTGATATGTACTACACCAAAGGATATCGGGTAAGCTCTTTACAACCGGGAGACTTAATGTTTTTTGCACCCAATAAAGCAAGCAAACCAACACATGTCGCGATGTATATTGGAGCGGGGAAAATGATTATGGCATCATCGTCAAAAGGTGTTATGATTACCTATACGAATAACAGCTACTGGAATCCAAAATATATTGGCTCCAAACGTATTTAATAGATATTAACCACTCAGAACATTGGCTATGCTGATGTTCTTTTTTCATGCAAGCAATCAAAAGCGGCGCTAATTTCGACAATTATTTGACAATCCATAATCTTCACACGTTCTTCATCCTATTATGTTATCGTGATTCTATAACAACATAGCAGGGTGAGTATATGTACAATTTATTTAGTCAAATAAGTTCTTCCTTGAGTCAGCCATTACTGAATATCGCCAGTAGTTTAGAGTCATGGCCGATTGTCTTTGCATTAATATTAGGTCTAGTAGGTGCACTAGCACCATGCCAGCTTACGGGTAACATAAGTGCAATTACACTGTATGGAAACAGTTCCATCCAAAAGAAAATTATGTGGAGGGATGTTTTCAGCTTTACTTTAGGTAAAATAGTTGCTTTCTCTTTATTAGGTGGAATAGTATGGCTTCTTGGGAAAGGGATTGAACAAAATCTAACACTGTATTTTCCGTGGCTACGTAAAATTATGGGTCCTATTTTAATTATTGTGGGAATATATATGCTGGGCTTTATTAAACTGAGAGGGACTATAAAGTTATTTAAGCAAACGAATGAGTATAAGCGGGGAAGTAGATTTGGCTCGTTTATGCTTGGACTAAGTTTTTCTTTAGCTTTTTGTCCAACCATGTTTATTCTGTTTTTTGTAACCTTAATGCCGGTGGTATTTTCAAGTCCATATGGTTTTATACTCCCATCGATCTTTGCACTTGGAACAGCCTTCCCCCTTTTAATTGTCATTTTCATCATTTGGTATCTTGGCGGCAGTGGTGCTTTAATGAAAAAGGGAAGAAAATTTGGTACATTAGTTCAACGGATTGCCGGTATTTTTATGCTCATTCTAGGAATATTTGATACATTAACATATTGGGCCCTATAAATAAGCCCCCCGTTTAGTCGAAAGAAAGCGCTGAAAATCAACGCTTTCTTTTTTGTCATTTTTAAAAGCTATTCATCATATTCTCACGATCAATATTCATATCGTTCGAGTCATTCATCATGCCGCCATTTTCGTGGCAGGCCTTGTACATATTTTGTAAATCTTCTTTAGAGGAACCAGGATGCATTTTTTCCATAAAAGGCAGCATGTTTTCAAAGCTAGGACTACTACCAGAGTCATTATTTCCAGCAGCAAAAACAGCCGTTCCTGCACCAAGGACCAAAGCAGCACTTAATAAACCTACATAAAGCTTCTTCATCTTCCAGCAACTCCTTTCTTTAATACCCTAATCATATAGCTGGAATTTGTAGAACAAATGAAGATTGTATGTCAATATTATGACTCTTGTAGTGAAATCTGGAAAGCTTAAGAAGGCGGCAATAATTTGTAACAATATTATGTGACTTTCGACATAGTTTGCAACTATCCAAAAATTTATAATAATATATAGACCCAAATACCAAAATGATTAACTTGTGAACAAAATTTGAAAAGGAATAATAATTAGGCAAAAAATAAATTTCAATCCCTTTACATAGGGTAGGGGGGTATGGTAAGGTTGATATATAGAAAGCATATCACCAATTATAAAGGAGAGAATATTAATGGAAAAAGCAATATTAAACGTTCAAGGAATGTCATGTGATCATTGTGTAAAAGCGGTTGAGGGAAGTGTTGGAGCTCTAAATGGAGTTGCCGCAGTAAAAGTAAACTTAAAAGCCGCTACAGTGGATGTAGAATATAACCAGCAACAGGTTTCATTGGAGCAAATAAAAGAAACCATCGATGACCAAGGGTACGATGTGAAATAAGTAGTAAAATGACGTGCTATCTGTTAGCACGTTCTTTTTCCAAAAAATTATACCTATATGGGGTATGAGGAGTTGGCTTTCATGAGTCAAATTATTAAAGAAACAAATTTACAAATTTCTGGGATGACCTGTGCCGCCTGTGCAACAAGAATTGAAAAAGGCCTTAACAAATTAGCTGGTGTGGAGTCAGCGAATGTGAATCTGGCTTTGGAAAAATCCGCAATTAAATATGACTCCTTGCAGATCAATGTTGAAGATATTGAAAAGAAAATTAGGGATTTAGGGTACGATGTGGTCACGGAGAAGACAGAGCTAGATATCACCGGGATGACCTGTGCCGCCTGCTCTGCAAGAATTGAAAAGGGGTTAACTAAATTAGATGGTGTCATCAAGGCAAATGTGAATTTGGCACTTGAAAAGGCAACAGTTGAGTTCAATGGCTCCGTCCTTTCAACTGCCGACATTATAAAAAAGGTTGAGAATCTAGGTTACGGAGCAAAGCTCAAAGAAGGAACGAAAGATTCAAGTGACTATCGTGAAAAGGAAATAGCCAAACAAACAAAGAAGTTTATCATTTCAGCGATACTTTCGTTTCCTCTTTTATGGGCAATGGCTGGCCATTTTTCATTTACATCCTTTATTTGGGTACCTAAACTATTTATGAACCCCTGGTTTCAGTTATTATTGGCTACCCCCGTTCAGTTTCTAATCGGAGGACAGTTTTATATCGGTGCCTATAAGGCCCTTAAGAATAAGGGTGCAAATATGGATGTACTTGTTGCTTTAGGAACTTCAGCGGCCTATTTCTATAGTCTTTACCAAGCCATCTTGACGCTTAGCGGAAAAGTTCATATGGTGGAGCTTTATTTTGAAACGAGTGCTGTATTAATTACCTTGATTATTTTAGGAAAGCTGTTTGAAGCAAAAGCAAAAGGCCGATCATCTGAAGCCATTAAAAAATTAATGGGACTTCAAGTCAAGACAGCTATAGTAGAACGAGACGGAATGGAGCAGGAAATTCCTCTTGAGGAAGTAGTTGTTGGGGATATCCTTCATATTAAACCGGGTGAAAAGATTCCTGTTGACGGGATTATTCTTGAGGGTCAGTCGGCTATTGATGAGTCCATGTTAACCGGTGAAAGTGTTCCAATTGATAAAAAGTCCGGCGATCCTGTAATCGGTGCGACCATAAACAAAAATGGTTTTTTAAAGGTCGAAGCAGCAAAGGTCGGCAAAGATACAGCATTAGCACAAATTATTAAAGTTGTAGAGGAAGCTCAAGGCTCAAAGGCTCCAATTCAACGTCTTGCTGATAAGATTTCTGGTGTGTTTGTCCCAATTGTTGTAGGATTAGCCGTTTTGACGTTTATCGTGTGGTATGTTTGGGCAGCTCCAGGGAATTTTTCTGAAGCCCTGGAGAAAATGATTGCTGTCCTCGTCATTGCCTGTCCCTGCGCCCTGGGGCTTGCTACGCCAACTTCAATTATGGCTGGTTCCGGTCGATCTGCAGAATATGGAATTCTTTTTAAAGGCGGAGAACATTTAGAAATGACCCATCGGATTACCACGGTTGTTCTGGATAAAACTGGAACGGTTACAAACGGAACCCCAGTTTTAACTGATGTTTTCCCTGCTGACTCATGGAGTGAAGAAGAATTTTTAGCCATCGTCGGTTCAGCGGAAAAGCAATCGGAGCACCCGCTGGCGGAAGCCATTGTTCAAGGAATAAAAGAAAAAGAGATTCCATTGAAGGAAGTTTCAAGATTTGAAGCAATTCCTGGGTTTGGCATTATAGCAAATGTCGATGGAAATGAAGTGTTAATTGGCACGAGAAAATTAATGAACAAGTATGGTGTCACTGTAGAAGGATCTTTAAAAAAAATGTCAGAATTAGAGACGGTTGGTAAAACCGCTATGCTAGTAGCGATAAATGAACAGTACGCCGGTATGGTTGCTGTCGCGGATACCATCAAGGGAACTTCCAAAATGGCAATCGGGCGTTTGAAGGAAATGGGACTTGATGTCATTATGATTACAGGTGATAATCAGCGCACTGCGGAGGCAATTGCAGCTCAGGCGGGGATTGATCAAGTGATCGCTGAGGTTCTTCCTGAAGGTAAAGCGGAAGAAATCAAGAAATTGCAGGTACAGGGTAAAAAGGTAGCTATGGTTGGAGATGGAATCAACGATGCCCCGGCATTGGCAATTGCTGATATTGGCATGGCCATTGGCACCGGGACGGATGTGGCAATGGAAGCGGCAGATATTACCTTGATTCGCGGTGATTTAAATAGTATTGCCGATGCAATATTCATGAGTAAAAAGACGATTACCAATATTAAACAAAATTTATTTTGGGCACTGGCATATAATTCACTGGGCATCCCGATTGCTGCTCTTGGGTTCCTCGCACCTTGGCTTGCCGGTGCAGCGATGGCATTCAGCTCGGTCTCTGTCGTTCTCAATGCATTGCGATTACAAAAAGTTAAACTATAAGGTTCTCAAAAATTACAGGAAGAGTTGAAAAAGGTTGACACATAATTGTCAGCCTTTTTCAATTTTTACACTATCAAAAGCTATTATACTTAATATATTCCATTTCGATAGCTGGGTGATAAACATGAATCAGATATTATTAGTCGAAGATGAACAAAGCGTATCGGGCGTAATTAAAGCCTATTTAGAAAAAGAAGGTTACCGTGTTCATAGTGCAGAAACAGGATTAAAGGGAATTGACCTGTTTATGACAGAAAATTATAACCTGGTCATACTAGATTTAATGCTCCCGGATATAACCGGTGAAGAGGTCTGTAAAATCATTCGGCAAACCTCTGATGTCCATATTTTCATGTTAACAGCAAAAGGGTCTTTAAATGACAGGATCGAAGGATTAAGAATTGGGGCAGATGAATATTTAATCAAACCATTTAGTCCGAGGGAGTTAACTGCGAGGGTGAATGCACTTTTTCGCAGACTTAATGGCAAGGTTCATTCATCTAGTGTCATTTTTGATGATGGAAATCTACAGATCAATTGTGAGAAAAGGACCATAATGGTTAGTGGTAAGGAAAGGTCATTTACACCAAATGAGTTTGATATATTAAGGATCCTTGCCACAAATAAAGGAAAGGTTTTATCCAGAGAACAGCTTATTGCTAAACTATATGGTGAAGATTTTAGCGGCTTTGACCGGACGATTGATGTTCACATTAAGAATATTCGAAAAAAGATTGAAATAGATACGAAGAATCCAAAATATGTTGTTACAGTGTTGAAAGCGGGCTATAAATTTGGGGGAGTGTGTTAAATGCATTCCATCAGCAAAAGATTAAGTCTTTTATTTATACTGTGCACAATTGCTGCTATCCTGCTGGTTACATTATTTGTCAATGTAACGGTAACAAATAAGTTTAATCAATATATGGTTGATATTCAGAATAAAAGGTATCATAGAATTGTCGCCTATTTAGAAGATGTGTATAAAAGAGAAGGAAATTGGTCAGAAAATACTGGCGTTGAGCTGATGCATGAAGCCTATATGGGGAATTATTGCTTAACACTTATGGATGAAAATAAACAACCTGTGTGGGGAATGAACCCAAATGCGATAAAAACACAATTAAATATGGATGCAATGCCTGTACAAGGCAGCGGTGTTTACACGATCAAATCTTTTGCCATTAAGGTAGATTCCAAAACAGTTGGGTATGTTGATATTGGTCAATATTCCTCCATTCTTTTGTCTGAAGAGGATGTAAACTTTAAAGACTCGATTAATAAAAGTATTATTGCCAGCGGTGTGCTGACCCTTATTATTATTAGTGGTTTTAGTCTGTTTTTTTCGAGACAATTATCTAATCCGATTAAAGAAGTTGCTAAGATGTCAGTGAATTTATCAAAAGGGAACTTTGAAACCCAACCAGGTATAAGAAGTAACCTTTTAGAGCTAGAAGAATTACAAAAAAGCGTCAATATATTGGCTGGGAAATTAAAGTATCAGGATACGTTGAGAAGAAGGTTGGTTTCTAATATAACACATGAAATTAGAACACCTTTAAATGTCCTTCAAAATAACCTTGAGGCAATGATTGACGGGGTTTATCCAGTGACAACTGAGAAATTAAATTATCTTAATGAAGAAGTCATTCGGTTCGGAAAATTAATTACTGGTTTACATATGTTAAAGGAATTTGAAACGGACAGTGCTAAGTTATCGTTCGAAACTATTTACCTTGATGAATTCATTCCTGAAATATGTAAGGATTTTAATCTGGATGCTGAAAAAAAGAATATCAATCTAAAATATAGTATTGAACCGAATCATAAATATTTGATAACTGGTGATAAAGATCAATTAAAACAAGTATTTATTAACTTGTTCTCTAATGCTATTAAATTTACTGAGCCGGATGGCAGAGTACTGGTCAACTTATATGAAGATGATAAAAATATAGTCGTGGAAGTATGTGACAACGGAATTGGCATCCATGTGGAGGATTTACCATATATTTTTGAACGGCTTTTTCGGGGAGATAAGAGCAGGCAGAAAATTGAAGGAAAAGGGATTGGATTAACTATTGTAAAAAGTATCCTTCAGCTTCACAATGCCAGTATTGATGTAGAAAGTAAAGTAGGACTGGGAACAAAATTTACGTTATATTTTACTGGAAATGAAAAGAGTTAATAAGTTGGGCGTTAAAACCCCCCAACTTATTAACTCTTTAACTCTTTACTTACTGAAGGTAGTTGCTTTTAATACTTTCTAAATCAACAGAATCCATATCGTTTACTACATCAATTACCCCGAGTAATTCCTCTTCATTTAGATAAATTCCATACGTCCCGGCTTTATCAATGGTAAATTCAACTTCAACAAACCCTTTCGCACCAGTGAATTCAGTTACAATTTGTTTTGTATTTGCATTCATAATTAAAAAGGATCCATCTGGTTGATCAAACGAAGTGAGGTCTATTGACATCTTCGTTTGCAGGTCTTTATTAGCGACAATGATCAGTGGCTCAAGTTCGTAACCCACTCCTTTAATGGCAATCGTTTGCACATTATTTGCTAATTGCATCCTTTGGACTAATCGTTTAGTAGGCACCTTGCTGATGTCAGTACCGTATATGCTAGGCTTAGTCTGAGCCGAGGATGGGGCGGTAGATTTGGTCGACGAATCAATACCAGTGGCATCACTGCTAGATGTCTTTATATCCTTTAAATCATCTACTACCTTAATAACTCCTCGCTTCATTCCCATCCAACAGCTGAAAGGAATATCCTCATTACCGGGTGTGAATTCGATTATGTTTTCACCGCTTTGTAGTTTCTGCTCTACATTCATTTCTGGCATGACGATTGTATTATTACAACCGGTAATCTGTTCACCATCTACGACCCACTTAACAGGCATTCCCTTTTGAACATATAAAGTATTTGGGGTATAACCATAGACATTGGCCGTCATGTTGAGAACCTGCACTCCATCCTTAATCGTTGCTTTAGCTGCATTAGATACAGCAGCAGAATCGCCAAGGGCACCAACGTTCGTTAGAATCGAAGCTGGACTAAAGTTCATTCCTGCCAGTGCCAAGCCTCTATTGCTCATAACAAGGCCAAGAACAACGATAAGAATTCCGCTGTATTTTAGGATTTTTTTCGTATAACCTTTACTTAAAAGACTTGATAATGCCCCGAAGGTCAGCATGAGCGGGACTGTTCCTATTGCAAACATAAACATAGAGAGAGCCCCGCTAATCGCACTGCCTGTACCTAAAGCATACAGCTGCATTGTTTGTAGTGGTCCACAAGGCATTAAACCGTTAAGCATTCCGATAAAAAAGGGTGTTTTAGGTTTGGGTTTAGTTACCAAATTTAATGCAAAGGCAGGTATTTTTAATTGAACCTTTCTAAACGCTTTAAATCCTGCCATATTAAAGCCCATCATAACCATGAATACTCCGGCAAAAATTTGCAGTGCTGCTTTAGTGGATAGGGAAAGTGCAAAAACAGAGCCAATGGCGCCAACGATTCCACCAATGATGGTATAAGCTGCAACTCTTCCAAGGTTATATAAAATAGCTGGCTTCATCGCCTCAAATTTGTTCTTACTTTCCTTCCCAATAGTTTGGGAAAGCATAATACCGCCGCACATGCCTACACAATGGATGGATGTAATCAACCCTACAACAAATAAAACAGCATAAGAAGCATTTTTGAGTTTATCTTCCATATTAAAGCTGCCGGTATTTATGCCGAGAAGTAAAATAGCAGCGATAATAATGACTATTCCAATAAACTTAAAGCCTTTACCATTTTCAGTACTGTAGCCGACACGATTGATTGCTTCTTTCAACTGGTTCGTGGTACATAATTCATCATTAAACTCGACATCAACGAATTGGCCGGTAAAATTTGCTTTTACATCAATCACACCATCTAATTTTTTGACTGTCCTTTCAATTCGTTTTTCACAGGATGTACAGGTCATATCGTACACCTTCATTCTTTCCTTTCGAATACTCATAAGCGTCCCTGCCTTTGCTAGTTAAAATGCACTCATAAAAGAATAGGTACAGTTTATGAAATAGATATGTTGGTGATATGAAGAATGAAAGTACTTCGGTGAACATTTTGTAGACAAAATAGGAACAAAAGATGTCCAATATTTTAATGAAAATTTTACACTCGTCCGTGGTACTAATTTCGCAATGAACGGATTAAGAATGTAACAATGAGTTCATTTTGGGAGTGGCTGCCATGAAAATTGACGGCGTTTTTTCTGGAGGGGGAATTAGAGGATTTTCACTCATTGGTGCCTATGAAGAAATTGAAACCAGAGGATTTCAGTTTGTCAGGGTCGCAGGAACGAGTGCCGGGTCTATCGTTGCCGCTTTAATTGCCGCGGGCTATACAAGCAAAGAAATTTATCAATTGGTGGATGAGTTTGATTTGCCTAAAATGCTGGATGCCCGTAAAACCATTATTCCATTTTCCATTGCAAAATGGCTGCTTGTGTATTGGAAGCTAGGACTTTATAAAGGGAATGAGCTTGAAAAATGGATGAAAGAGAAGTTGGAAGCAAAGGGGTTAAGAACATTTTCCGATCTTCCACCCAACGCACTTAGAGTAATTTCTTCGGATCTTTCCAATGGGCAAATGATTGTTTTACCTGATGATTTAATAAAATACGGCATTTCACCAGATTCGTTCTCTATTGCAAAGGCAATCAGGATGAGCTGCAGTATTCCCTATTTTTTTGAACCAGTTAAATTACGTTCGATAGATGGCACAAATATTTTGGTGGATGGCGGGGTACTTAGTAATTTTCCAATGTGGCTTTTTGACAAGGACAATGTAAAAAAGGCCAGACCGGTGCTTGGAATAAAACTTAGTCCAAGTGAATATGAACATGAAAAACATCAAATAAAAAACGGCATTCAATTAATGGGGGCATTGTTTGAGACAATGAAGGACGCCCATGATCAACGTTATATTTCTAAAAAACATGTAGAAAATATTATTTTTATAAAAGCTGAAGGTGTTTCTTTAATTGAATTTAATTTAACTAATGAAAAAAAGCAAAAACTATTTGAAATTGGAAGAGAACATGCCAAAAATTTTTTAAATAAATGGGGGTATTAAAAAAATCGAGTGTCAAAAGGACGCTCGATTTTTCTTTTTCCCTTTTTTCCCGTCGATGACGGTCAAATGTGCAGGAGATTTCTTTTTAGTCTTGTTGCTTTTCTTTAATGTTGTTAATGTCCCAAGAGATGAGGTCTTTACATTGGTATCCCCACTCTTTTGCTGTAACCGTTTTTTTGACCTTTTTGCTGCCTTAAGAAATGCCCGCTGCTCTCTTTTCTGAGGGCTCGAATTTGAAAACTTCCGAAAAAGGAAAAAAATCGCTAAACCGATCAATGCGATGACAGCTATTCTCTGAATGAAACCGGCAGGATTAGCTGTAAATGAACCAATAAGCCCAAGTATAGCAAGAATGATTAGAATCCCAATAATAAATACGGGTATCCGATTTTTCAAGAATGCCACCTCCCTATGAGCATCTTAAGCATTTTTTTATTCTTTTAAACACATAAAAACAAAGATTTAGACAATTTCCTCACTTTTCATGTCGTACTCCGTTTCTTTTTCCCTCTTAAGCAATTCCTTAAATGATAATATAGCGACTTCGACCTGGTCATTACTTGGTTCCTTCGTCGTTATCAATTGCAGCCAAAGGCCCGGAATTCCTAAATATTTTAAGACTGGAATATCGCGGAGTTTATTGGTGATCTGTAAGACCTCAAAGGAAATTCCCAACACTACCGGGATCAAGAGAAGACGGTCGACAATACGTAACCATAGCGGTGATGTGGGAACTAAAAGGTAAACAAAAACACCGACGATTACGGTAAATAAGATGAAACTGCTGCCGCAGCGATAATGCAGGCGGGAATGGGCCTGAACATTTTCAACGGTCAGTTCTACCCCGGATTCAAATGTGTTAATTACTTTATGCTCAGCTCCATGATATTGAAACACCCTTTTGATCAGCGGGGTAAGTGAGACAAAATATATATAAGTAAGGAGCAGTATGAGCTTAAAGAGGCCTTCTACCATTACTTGAGCAAAATCAGATGGGAAAATTGGTTTGGTTAATACGGCTAAGAAAACAGGAATTAGCGTAAAAGCAAATTTTCCAAATAAAAATGACAGGACTCCGATTACTGCTACCCCAAGATACATCGTCAATTTTGACACTTCTTTTTCTTTAATGACTGCATCGTCCTTTGGATCTACATCAAACCGCTCAGTGGAGAAGTTTAAGTGTTTTGATCCGTTTGCACTAGATTCAATAATCGCAATGATTCCGCGGAGAAACGGGATTTTTTTTAAGCTAGTTAATGTGGGATTTGCTTTCCGCGGCAAATGAAAGTATTCAATAGAACGATCTTTTCTGCGAACGGCGGTAACATAATGATGTTTTCCGCCAAACATAACTCCTTCAACGACCGCTTGGCCGCCATAAACGGGTTTTTGAGAATTTGACATGGTTATTTACACCAACCTAAACATTAGTTGCACAATAGCAGAAATGTAAAATCTGTTTGTACTTACATGTATTCTACTAGAAAAATGAAAAAACCTCTAGGATGACAGAATATTTCCAACTAAATTTCTAAAAAATTTTTTAATGTAAGGATTAAAATTATCAGGGCATAATAATGGTGCATGAAAAGTTATATGCATATTCAAACACAACACTGATGATCGGGGGTATACAAATGGCAAACGAACAAAACAAAGAAAAATATCCAAGACCTATGTCTTTTACAGTAATGGTTTTTTGGACAGGTTTATTCGGCGGTCTTTTTTGGGGAACGATTGGATACATTGCATCATATTTTAATTTCACCGAAGTGGGCCCCCAAATCATCCTCAAACCATGGGCCCTTGGAAGTTGGAAACATGGCTGGATGGGAACAGTAGTATCCATTATTTTATTGGGTGTATTATCTATTGTTGCGGCTTATATTTATTACGCTTTACTTAGAAAATTCAAAGGTTTTTGGTTTGGACTAGGGTATGGCGTCATATTGTTTTTATTGGTGTTCTTTATTCTGAATCCGTTAATTCCCGGTATAAAACCAATTGCCGAATTAAGCAGGGATACAATCATCACATCTGTTTGTTTATATATCGTATATGGAATTTTCATTGGTTATTCCATTAATTATGAGTTTGAACTTCAAGAATCACAAGCAAAAGAGGCATCCACATAAGTTTGAATTAGTCGAAACTATCTGTTTATGATAAAATATCTCTATCCAAAACCGGATAGAAAAGGAGAGTAGAGACTAATGGGAAAAATAGAAAAGTTGAGAGCGGATTTTTCACAACATGGTATAGATGGGATGCTGATCACGAGCCCCTATAATCGCCGCTACATATCTAACTTTACCGGCTCTGCGGGTGTTGTCTTAATTAGTGCCGATAAGGCACAATTTATTACGGATTTCCGTTATATTGAACAAGCATCCAAACAATGCACAGGATTTGAAATTGTTAAATTCTCCGGTTCCATCCCAGAAGAAGCAGCACGTCTTGTTAAAGAATTAGGGATTAAAAAACTGGGATTTGAAGAAAATGATGTAACATACTCTTCCTATAAAGTATATGAGGAAGAAGTAGAAGCTGAACTTGTTCCAATTTCCGGTGTAATTGAAAAGTTACGCTTGATTAAGACTGAAGCAGAGATTAAGATATTAAAGGTAGCAGCAGATATTGCTGATGCCGCATTTAAACATATTTTAGACTTCATTCGTCCCGGTATAACAGAATTAGAGGTTTCGAATGAATTAGAGTTCTTTATGAGAAGGGCCGGTGCGACTTCCTCTTCGTTTAATACGATTGTTGCTTCGGGGATTCGCTCTGCACTTCCGCACGGTGTAGCGAGTGATAAGGTAATTGAATCGGGAGATTTTGTAACCTTGGATTATGGTGCATATTACAATGGATACGCTTCTGATATTACGAGGACGGTAGCTGTTGGTAAACCGGATGCGAAGCTGAATGAAATTTACAATATTGTTCTTGAAGCACAATTGCGAGGCATGGCTGGCATAAAGCCGGGCTTAACGGGTAAGGAAGCAGATGCATTAACGCGAAACTACATAACAGAAAAAGGTTATGGAGAATACTTTGGACATTCAACTGGCCATGGAATCGGGCTGGAGATTCACGAAGGACCTAGTCTCTCAATGAAGTCTGATCTCCTGCTTCAACCTGGAATGGTTGTTACGTGTGAACCGGGGATCTATGTTCCTGGACTTGGCGGAGTACGGATTGAAGATGATGCAATATTAACCGCGGATGGGAACGAGGCACTTACTCATTCAACAAAAGAACTAATTATCTTGTAAAGAACTAGGAGGATTTACACATGATTTCTGTTAACGATTTTAAAACAGGATTAACAATTGAAGTAGATGGCGGTCTATGGCGTGTCATGGATTTCCAACATGTAAAACCGGGTAAGGGAGCAGCGTTTGTACGTTCAAAGCTGCGTAACTTGCGAAATGGAGCAATTCAAGAAAAAACATTCCGCGCGGGTGAGAAAGTAGAAAAAGCACAAATTGATAACCGTAAAATGCAATATCTTTATGCAAGCGGTGATTCGCATGTTTTTATGGATATGGATTCCTACGAGCAGGTAGAACTTCCAGCAAGCAACATTGAATATGAATTAAAATTTTTAAAGGAAAACATGGAAGTCCACATTATGATGTTTAATCATGAAACTCTTGGGGTGGAGCTGCCAAATACGGTTGAGTTAGAAGTAACAGAGACAGAGCCCGGTATTAAAGGTGATACTGCTTCTGGGGGAACGAAGCCTGCAACTTTGGAAACAGGACTAATTGTTCAGGTTCCATTCTTTGTGAACCAAGGGGATCGGTTAATTATCAATACAACGGAAGCTTCTTACGTTTCGCGTGCATAATGAGTTTCGTCTTAAAGCCTGAGTCCAATTTTACTGGATTCAGGCTTTTTTATACTTTTTTCATTATTAAAAACTTCACTAAATAGTTAAAATTAAGAGCCGTTTGGACAATCCCTTTTTGCTACAATAAATGAGAACAATATATTAATGGGAAGGGGTGAAACAAAGTATGAAACGAATAACATCTTACTTGTTCCTATTTATTTTAATGGCAATAGTAGCAGCGGGCTGTAGTTCTAAATTGGAAGATGTGACACTTGATAAAAAGCATAAGCCGCTCCCTGATTATGTTTTAAATTCTTCGGAAAAAATTCAAGAGACCTATATCTTGGCATCGGAATACCCTGAAGTTGTAGCGCAGGTTCCTTGCTATTGTGGCTGCTTCGCACAGGATGGGCATAAAAGCAATTTAGATTGTTATATTGATCAAATGGGACCAAATAATGCTGTCGAAGAATGGGATTCGATGAGTATATCGTGAGATGTCTGTATTGATATCGCCCGGGAGGCGGTCGAAATGCATCTTGACGGTAAAAGCCCTAAGAAAATTTATCAGCTGATCACAAAAAAGTATGAAGATTTTGGGGAACCAACTCCAACACCCGAACCAAAGTAGGGAGTAACCCATGAAAAAAATTTTAATCGGATTATATATTTTGATCATTATTGGAATTATCGTTGCTATTAGTAATAGCGATATTTTTGATAGTAAGAATTCTAAAGCAATTGAAGCTGGAGAAAAGCTCTATTCTAAAAATTGTCTTGTCTGTCACGGAGAAACAGGAAAGGGAGAAGGCTCTAATGCAGGCACTGCTATAAATAGCCAGCGATTTCTAAACTCCGTATCCGATCAAGACCTATATAATTATGTGAAGTATGGCAGAGAAGGAACCGCTATGCCTGCATATGGCCCAAGATTATCTGAAAACGATTTAAAAAATCTTGTTACCTATATGAGGGATTGGCAAACAGAGGAAATTGAATTTGATGTACCTGAAAAAATTGCCGGGGACCCTGAACGCGGGGAAAAACAGTATAATCTATATTGTCTTAACTGTCATGGCGCTGAGGGAGCAGGTAAATTGAAAATGGGGACGGTCCTTTCCAATCCTCAGTATTTAAAATACACAACTAATAAGCAAATTTGGATTGCAACGGCCTATGGCCGTGAAGAAACTCGAATGGGCCCCTCATTAAAAGGGCTTGAAGGTGCAAGACAATTAAGTAAAGAAGATATAACTGACATCATCAGTTATATCCGCACACTAAAATCTAAAACAGAAGCTTCAAATGATTATCTCAAACCTTGAACCAATTGGATTCAAGGTTTTTTATTTTCCATAATAATCAATTGTGAACATTTTGTGGTAGTTTTTTGTCGAAATCGTAACGTTTTTCCTCACTTAACAAAATGTTCAAGAGTGAGTCGACAACTGGAGAGTGATAACGATTATATTTATTTCAAAGAGGACTATAGTGAAAATCAGTACCTTCTACGAATGAGATTTGAGGGTCAAGGAGGATGTATATGATTAAGAAAAAGTGGCTGGCATTGTTCGTGATCGCATTATTCTTAACTAGTTTAATCAGCCCAAATGCAAGTGCTGAAACAGACTTTCAGGCTGAGAAATTCCCAATTAAGGAAATGCAAGTACAGGTTATGCCTGAGTTTGATTACCCGGAGGATTGGGAATCAAGAGATATTCCATCCTTATTAATAGGCCAATACGGAACGATTACGAACAAGAGCGGCCAAGATTATGATGGGAAAATATCCATTCCCGTTCCAGCAATGGATAAGGGATTTGAAGCTTTTTTAGTGGCAGAATTTCCTGAAGAAAATAAACCGGAAGTCCAACGTCCCTACGATGTTGATAAAGAAAAGGGAATTGTGACCTGGAAGCCCGCTAAGGCAATCAAGAGTAACGAGACATATAAATTTGTCATCGAGTATTACACAAAAGCGATCGACATTACCGATAAAAAGAGCTTTACATATCAGCTAATCAATCATGCTGAAATCGAACAATTGGATGTTATCTTTTACGCACCAATGGAGGCAAAGGAAATTAAGCTTGAGCCAAAGACAGAAAATAAAACAAAGAATGAATATGGCGAAGAGCTATATTACTACCAATACAAAAATGTCAAGGCTGGAGAGAATCTGAAGTACTCCTTTTCTTATAAGAAAGAAGGCACAGAATCTACCATGGAAGCTATCAACAAAGTGCAGCCGCCTAATGATGAGAACCATAGCGGTGTGACTGCCACAGACCAAGTGATTAAAGGAGGTACTAACAACAACTCTAAACGTCCCATAATCGGAGTAGGCGGTGCCTCAATTATTGGAATTGCCCTGATCATTGCCGGACTCTTTGTCTTTCTCGGTTTAAAAGGGAATGCGCGAACAGGGACAACTGCTAACAGTTCAAAACATAAACCACAGTCAAAACAAACTGCTGCCAAAAAGGTTAACAAGTCAGCTAATGCGGAAGAAAAGAAAGAGCTGCGTAAAAAGCTCTTAACAGGAAAAATAGATCAAGAAATGTACGAAGAAGAAATGAAAAAATTAATTTAATGAGGTGGGTAAAGTGAAAAAAAATACGATTGTGATGCTCGGCGGATTTATTATTGCAGGCGCGATTGTTTTCCTTCTTATGGCTGCAACCCCGGGTTCGAGTGGAGTTGAGCTGACATTGAAAGAATTATTGGCGACACAAGAGCAGCATAAAGACGATTTTGTAACGGTCGAAGGATTATTAATCGAAGACTCGATAAAATGGAATCCGGACAAAATTGAATTGAAATTTGATGTTAAAGACAACGAGGGCAATATTATGCACGTCATTCACAACGGGCCCAAGCCTGATAACTTCTCAGAAGGAGTTATTACCATTCTCCAAGGGGCTCCTACTAAAACGGATACATTTGAAGCAGAATCTGTGAAGACAAGATGCCCGTCGAAATATGAAGGAAAAGACATGGACGATTATGATCCTGATACACATAAAGAAAAGTTAAATCAACCACCGAATGAAAAATAACAGGCTAAGTTAAGAAGGTGACGAAATGTTTTTATTTGCTAACGCAACAATTTATTTGGGTTTAGTTATTGCTATCTATTCGCTCCTCATACTTACCCTGGGGATTAGTACAAAAAATCAAAAACTCGTCAATAGCGGCAAAGGTGCAATGGTTGCATTATTTGTTTGTACAACATTTGCTATGCTTTCGATGTTCTACCTTTTAGCAACATCACAGTTCCAATATGAATACGTAAGTGATTACACAAGCAGCGAGCTGCCAATCATTTATAAGCTTACCGCCTTGTGGGCTGGTAATGCCGGTTCCTTGCTATTGTGGACATTTTTCTTAACTCTTTACATGATCATGATAGCCTTTTCGAGGAAACTCAAAGGAAATCCTATGGTTCCATACATCTCGGCCATTTTAATGGCCAACGCGGTTTTCTTCTTCTTCATCCTTGGATTTGTCGCAAAGCCATTCATTTTATTGGATACCGTTCCAATTGAAGGAAAAGGGTTAAACCCAATGCTCCAGAACCCTGGAATGATCATACATCCTGTGACTCTTTATCTTGGATACGTCGGGCTTGCCGTACCTTTTGCCTTTGCCATGGCAGCACTGATTTTGAAAAATGTTGATGATTTCTGGATTAAAATGACTAGACGCTGGACGATC
Source organism: Bacillus sp. S3 (assembly GCF_005154805.1). Lineage (GTDB taxonomy): Bacteria > Bacillota > Bacilli > Bacillales > Cytobacillaceae > Neobacillus. Next base: position 3,457,417 of record NZ_CP039727.1, on the reverse strand, counting down.
ATTGCTTGGCTATTCTTAAGCCTTGGAAATATCTTTGGCGGTCAGTGGGCATATGTAGAACTTGGCTGGGGCGGCTATTGGGCATGGGATCCAGTTGAAAATGCATCCTTCATGCCATGGTTAACTGCTACTGCGTTCTTACATTCCGTGATGATTCAAGAGCGTAAAAACATGCTGAAAGTATGGAATATCAGCTTAATTATTGTTTCCTATGCATTAACACTTTTTGGAACCTTTCTTGTCCGAAGTGGAGTACTGACATCAGTCCATGCTTTTGCAAATTCCAATTTAGGTTTATACTTCTTAATCTTCATGGGCGTAGCTGTCATTCTAGCATTATATGTGTTAATGAGCCGTTACAATCTGCTAAAACGCAGTGCAGGGGAGTTCAATTCCTTTGTGTCTAAAGAGAGCAGCTTCTTGATTAACAATCTATTATTGGTTGGAGCAGCGTTTGCTGTATTCTGGGGAACCGTTTTTCCACTTGTGTCAGAAGCTATACGCGGAACGAAAGTAACAGTTGGTCTGCCATTCTTTAATAAAGTAGAGGCACCTATTCTTTTATCGATGATGTTTGTCATGGCGGTATGTCCGCTCTTGGCATGGCAGCGTTCAACAGTCAAGAATCTTAGGAAGAACTTCATGATTCCAGCAATCCTGGCTATTGTTGGCATGGCATTAATGGTTGTGCTTGGGATTCAAAAAGCATGGGCCGTCATTGGCTACGGGGTTATCATTCTCCTATTAATTACCCACTTCTTAGAGTTTTATAGAGGGGTTAAGGCTAGAAGGAAAATGACGAAAGAAACGCCAATTGTGGCGTTGTACCGCCTGATGATCCGCAATCGCCGCCGTTATGGCGGGTATATCGTTCACCTTGGAATTGCGTTCATAACCATGGGTATCATTGGTTCACAAAACTATGACCTAGAGACGATGAAAACTGTTTCTTTAGGCCAATCGATTGAATTGAAAGATTACCGCCTTAACTATGAGAGGCTTGATCAAAAGCGAGAAGGCATTAACGATATTGTCTATGCAGATATAACTGTATTTAGGAATGGAAAAAAATTAGGTACATTCCAGCCGGAAAAAGTTTTTTATGGCAACTGGGAGCAGCCTTCTTCAGAAGTAGCCATCATTTCTTCCTTAAAGGAAGATCTATATATTGTGTTAAGCGCCTGGGAAGATGACGGTAAAGCTACCTTTATTGTGAAAATTAACCCGATGATGAACTGGTTATGGTTTGGATCCTTCATGATTGTTATCGGTGCACTGTTTGCTGTTTGGAACGGAAAATATGGAAATGTCACTCCAAGATACACTGGAGTCCGCAAAGAGGTGTCGTAAAATGAGAAATAAAATTTATCTTGGGCTCCTCATCATTGCGTTTATTTTTCAAGGATCGTTCATTCGAGTGGAAGCAAAACAATTTGACTATAAATCTCCTGAATTCAAAGCGGTTGCCCAGCAATTCGCATGCACTTGCGGCTGTGGACAGGATCATTATGAATGTGATCCTAATACCTGTAATTTAACGACAGAATTTAAAGCGGACCTTGTTGAAATGATGAACAAAGGCTGGGATAAGGATAAAATTCGTGAATATTACATCAATATTTATGGAGAAGAGATATTAACCTCACCCGAAAAAAGTGGATTTAGCCTAACCGCATGGGTCCTCCCATTTGTTGTATTAGGTGCAGCAGGAATCGCTGTGTTTTTCATTATCCGTAAATGGGTGAAGAAAAAAGGCACAGATGTTGTAGTCAATGAATACGAGAACAGAGAGGATGAAGTAGAAGGGGAAATCCTTTCTTCGATGATCGATGAGGAACGCAAAAAGTATCTTTAGGATGTGAACAAAATGCACGATATTTCAATCATATCAATGATATTCACTGCCGCGTTGGCACTTGTATGTCTATTTCTAATCGTATCACCATTATTTAATTGGAGCCCTTTCATGCACTTTCATGCTGGTTCAAAGGGACAGGATTTGGTGACAACCAAAGAAGCACTTTTGACAACGCTCAATGAGATTGAATTTGAGTACAGAATGGATAAAATTTCGCATGCAGATTATAAAAATTTAAAGAAACAATACGAAAAAGAAGTGGCTAGTATTATGAAGGAAGAAGAACAAGTGGTGGTAACTACTGTTGATCAGGATTTAATGGCTGAAGTGGAAAAAGAAATTGAAGCGCAAATGAAAAGCTATAAGAACAAAAAGGGGGAAGGAAAGTGATCAAGAAAATCACAGTCTTCTTCCTAGGCTTGATGTTGTTCATTCCGTTCCAAGGATTGGCGGCATCAGAGTCAAAGATTACAGTGGATATGCATTACATTGTTTTGAGCCCTGCTGAAGATGGCTCAACCAATTTGATGAATATGGTGAACTATACGAATACCGTTGCTGAAGAATATACCGGAGATGGCAAGAATGAGGCCGTATTAAAAGTTACACTGCCTATCGGTGCAAAGGACCTCAATTTTTTAGACAATAAGATTGCGTTTAAAGAAGTAGATCATGGTTTTATTACAACCACCCCAGTCCCGGCAAATCAAACTATGGTGCTGCCATATAGCTATAGAATGCCGAAAGGGGAAGAAATTAATCTAACTGTCAATTACCCGGTTCAAATCATGCAAATCCTCGTACCGGAGGGCAGAGGCAGTATTGAGGTTAAGGGTGCAGAAGCGACCAGCCAAGGGCTTTTCAAATTTGATGACCAAAATTACTTTGGATACAGTATTGAAGGGATAAAGGAAAATCAACCCATTACGCTGGTGTATAACAAAGACAAGCAGCCTCCTGCAGAAGCGGCAAAAGACGCAACGGCAACAAATGAAGGTGGAAAAAATAGCTCTGTGACACATACGGCACCTGCTTTTCATAATCCCGGTCATTTAAGGATGTGGGCTCAATCGCCATTACATCGCTTTAACCCACACGTCTTTTTGATTATTATTGGTGCCATTATTATCGCGGCAATCGGCTATTTTGCTTATTTTAGAAGAAAAGCAAGATTGGAAGAGGAGAAACTCGGGGCAGATCAGGAAGAGAAAGCCTTTAAGCAATTAATGGCAAAACAAAAAGCGATTATGGATAAGATCATAGAATTGGAAGAAACCTTTGGAGATGGAAAGCTATCCGAGGAGGAGTACAAGAGGAAGCTTGCTGCATATAAACAGCATTTATTCCAAGTTAAAGTAAATCTGCGTAATTTTGTTGAGTAGCAGCTGTAGCAGGAGGGACTCAGATGATAGAAATAAAAAAGCTGACGAAGCAAGCTGATAATAAGCAAATCTTGCGTGGAGTTGACCTCTCAATTAAAAAAGGGGAAACGGTAGCCATATTGGGACCAAACGGTGCTGGTAAAAGTACGCTTCTAAAGGTATTGGCAACCTTAATTAAGCCCACTTCAGGGAATGTGTTGGTAAATGGTCTCGAGATGAAAAAGAACCATATCGAAGTAAAGAAGTTATTAGGTTATTTACCTCATTCCAGCTTGCTGTATGATCATTACTCCCCATTAGAAAATCTCATTTTCTTTGGAAATATTTATGGGGTAAAAGATGTCGAACAAAAAGCCATTAAGCTTGTAAAAGAGGTAGGGTTATCCTTTTTCTTAAATGAACCAGTCAAGAACTTTTCACGTGGAATGATTCAGAGGATTGCCATAGCCCGCGCGATTGTTCATGATCCGGAGATACTGCTTTTAGATGAGCCGCATACTGGCCTGGATCAGGGAGCTATTTCGATTTTGAACAATGTCATCCTAACGATGAAAGAAAAAGGAACAACGACCCTAATGGTAACTCATGATTTTAAACAGGCCGCAGAAATTTGCGACCGTGTCATTATAGTGAAAAATGGAAAGATTGTAGATGACTTTAAGATTGAGAATCGCAACTTAGTCTATGTATCTGATAAATATCATCATCAAGTGGAGGGTGTATCATGAATCTTATTCGAACAGCCCTCCTATTAGCCAAAAAGGATTTATATTCAGAATTAAAAACAAAACAAATACTGACAACACAAATTATTTTCGCCGGCTTGGTAATTGTCGTTTTTAGTTTTGCTTTTGACCCGGCTAATAACACGACAAAAGCTGTTATACCTGGTGTTATTTGGGTCATTATTGTATTTGCCGGAATTTTGGGACTGAATCGATCGTTTATTTCGGAACAACGAAATGATACGATGCAGGGCTTATTGGTTGCACCTATGGAGGGAGCCAGCATTTATTTAGGAAAGTTTCTGGCAAATTTTACGATGATGCTTGTAGTAGAATTGGTTTCCATCCCGTTTTTATTTTTGTTATTTGATTTTAAATTTTTTGGCAGTATCCCATATTTTGTATTAACGATTTTCTTAGGAAGCTTTGGATTTATTGCAATCGGAACATTTTTAGCTGCCCTTGCCGCTAACTCTAAAAGCAGTGAAATGCTGCTGCCGTTATTACTTTTTCCAATTACAACACCGATTTTAATCGGAGTTGTTCAAGCAACGAAAATCATTTTATCAAATATGGAAAAGCTGCCAAGCGCTATTGCTTGGATCCAATTGGTCACGGCGTATGATGTTATTTTCTTTGTTGTTTGTTTCTTATTAATAGATTACGTGCTGGAGGTTTAAATCATGAGTATGAATCTCGAACGGGAGAAAGCAGTGTTTACTGGTGGGTCGGAGGTGGCTGATGCCAAACCAACTAATCTATCAAAAATTTTGTTTGGCGCCACAGTGATCTCGATGCTGGTATCGCTCTACTTTATTTTTATTTTTGCTGCGGAAGAAAAATCGATGCACGCGGCACAAAAAATCTTTTATTTCCATGTTAGTTCTGCCTGGCTTGCCTTTATGGCATTCTTTGTCACATTTGTATTTAGTATTTTGTTCTTAATAAAGCGAAAAAGAATATTTGACACCTATGCATATGTTTCAGCCGAAATCGGTGTTGTATTCACTATCATTGTTTTAACTACAGGACCGATTTGGGCTAGATCAGCCTGGAATACTTGGTGGGTGTGGGAGCCGCGGTTAATTACAACATTAATTCTATTCTTTATTTACATTGCCTATATTATGATTCGGCAAATGGATGGAGTATGGGATAAAAAGGCTCGGCTTTCCGCAGTTTTTGGTATTATCGGTTTTGCCGATGTTCCAATTGTATTCTTCGCCATCCGGTGGTGGCAAACGAAATTTCACCCAATTGTCTTCGGAGATGGTCCTTCACAACAGGGCGGTGGGATTGAAAATACGATGTTAGCAGCATTGTTAATCACCATAACTGCATTTACCATTCTTTATGTCTACCTTCTGCAAAAGGGAGTATCATTTGAGAATATGAGAATTAAGGTTGAACAATATAAAGAAAAATTAAGAGAACAATTAGATAAGTAGGAGGGGTTAATGATGAATTATGAATATATGTTAGGTGCTTACTCTGTTGCCTGGGTGGTAATTTTTGCTTATATGTTTATTATCGGTAAAAGACATGACAAATTGAAAAAGGAAATTGAATTTTTAAAGCAGTTAGATCAATAGACTGCTAGTCTGGGTGTCAGGGGGAAATACGATGAACCAGCGAGTCATCAAATCACTCGTGTTGATTCTCATTGTAGGAATGTTCGGCTTTTTTGGGTATAGTTTAGTATCCAAAGGCGAGAACACCGATGTTGGAGATCAAGCTTATAATTTCGAGCTGCCAAATTTAGATGGCAGCACAACTAAACTTTCTGATTATAAGGGAGAAGTAGTAATTTTAAATTATTTTGCAAGTTGGTGTAAACCGTGTAAGGAGGAATTTCCAGAATTAGCAGCCTTTCAAAAAGACTATGGTGATAAATACAAACTCCTAATGATAAATCGTGGAGAAACGATGGACAAAATCAAGAAAGTTACCGATAACAATAAAGACGGTATGAACTACTTATTTGACTATAATGCCAAGGTTTCAAAACGCTTTAACGTAACCGGACAACCTGAAACGTTTGTCATTGATAAACAGGGAATTATTAGGGAGCACTTTAATGGTGAAGTAACGGAAATGCAGTTATATAATTGGGTAAAGAAATATGATAACTAACTATTTTTATGAATAAACAAGAACAGGCGCATGAACTATAATTCATGTGCCTGTTTTTGTTTCTAATAGGTTGGTCGATAATGAAAATCTGCAAATACGCTAGCCTTTACGATGATTTGCCCTGGTTCAAATTGGGTTGAACTAATTCCTTTCACGAAGGTTTCAGCATGCTGATTGAAAGGCTGAACCTGACTTCCTCCTTCCACAATCAAACTTGGTGTCGGGATTAATGTCACATTTAACGATTCCGCAATTGTTTTAGCTTTTTCGCTTGCATTGTTTAAGGCAAGAATCAATGCTTGCTGATAAAATCTGTCATTATTCTTCACGGAAAATTGCACATTCGATACATAGTTAACCCCGTGTTGAACCGCTGTATCTACCACTTTCCCTATCAACGATAAATCTTCTACCTTCACTTGTAATAGATGGGTAATTTTATAGCCGCGAAATATTTGTTTTCCTTGGTCGTAATCATAGTCCGACTCAATCCGATAGTCGAATGTTTGGATTTGATTTTGCGGAATTCCCAGTCCAAGTAGAGCATTAATTACTTTCGTCACTTCAGCAGAGTTCTGCTGCTGGGCTGTTATTAATTGTTTGTTTTCTGTGATGACCCCTAGTTTTACTGAAGCTGAATTTGGCTGAACCGGAAGTTCACCTTCTCCTGTAACTTTTATTAAATGATTTTTGTGATGTACTGTATTTCGATTTGGCTGTAAATTATGATACACATTTCATTCCCCTTTCAACTGTTAATCCTTCTATAAAATACGGATTCTCCATGGAAAATGTTCCTAGAATAAATCTATTCTTTTTTGTAAGCATGCCATTCTAGTATTCAAATAAAAAAATAGAAAGGAATTAACAGTTTCGTAAGTCATATTGTGTCCAAGCAGGCATACATTTTAAATAGTGAGACGTGCAAATAAAAGGAGGAAGGATACGTGGAAACAATCCTTAACTTTTTACCTAAAAAAATTGCAGACCTAATCAGCCAAATCCCTCCTGACCAAAAAGAAGAATTAGAGGAAATCCGCATTCGAATTAACCGTCCTATTGAAATAACGCTTAAGGGAGCTCCAAAGTTTTTAACGTATATCATTCAGCCTGAGGACGCTTTTCATCTTATGAATAAAATTAGTCATTTTTCTATTTATACCCTTGAGGAAGAACTCAAACGCGGATATATAACCGTTTCGGGCGGACATCGGATTGGGCTTGCCGGAAAAGTCATCCTTGAAGAGGGAAAGGTAAAGGCGATTAGGGATATTTCCTCATTTAACATAAGAATTGCAAGAGAAAAGGTTGGAATTGCAGAACCTATTATTCCTTATATTTTTAATGGCAGATGGATGCATACGATGGTCATTGGACCGCCGCAAACAGGAAAGACGACGTTGTTGCGTGATATTGCAAGAATTATCTCTTCAGGAGATAAGATAAAAGGGTTGCGTGCCAGTAAAGTGGGAATTGTTGATGAGAGAAGTGAAATTGCGGGATGTGTAAATGGGGTGCCGCAATTGACATTTGGACACCGTTTAGACGTGTTAGATGCCTGTCCAAAAGCGGAAGGGATGATGATGCTGATTCGTTCGATGAGTCCTGAGGTCTTAATTGTTGACGAAATTGGCCGAAAGGAAGATGCTGAGGCCATTCAAGAGGCCGTACATGCAGGAATCAAACTTGTCATGACCACACACGGGACGAGCATTGAAGAAATACGGAACAGGCCATCTCTAAAAGACATTATCGACCAAAGAATTTTTGAACGGTTTGTCATTCTAAACCGGGCATCGGGACCAGGAACCATCACCCATATTTTGAATGCAAGCGGTCAGGAAATGAAGCAAAAAGTGAGCGTGACGTAAATGATTAAATTAATTGGTGCCATCATCATTATTGTTGCGACTACTTGGACGGGCTTTGAGGCTTCAAGAAATTTCAGTGAACGCCCCAAGCAGCTTAGAGCATTAAGGTCGGCACTGCAATCACTGGAGGCTGAAATCATGTATAGTCATACACCATTGCATGAGGCGGCCAGAAGATTGGCCGCTCAGCTTTCAAAGCCGCTCTCTACATTTTTTGAAACCTTTGCAAAGAAACTAACCGACACGGAAACAACGGTAAAGGAAGCCTGGGAAACGAGTTTAAAAGAGGTTTGGAAGTCCACCGCATTAAAACAGGGGGAATTTGAAATAATGAAGCAATTTGGGGAGACACTTGGCCGCCATGATCGCTTATCCCAGCAAAAACATATTATGTTAACTCTTTCCCATCTTGAAAGAGAAGAGGCTGATGCCATCGACCGGCAGGTAAAATATGAAAAAATGGTAAAGAGTCTAGGATTCTTATCAGGATTATTACTGATTATTTTATTATTTTAGGGGGAAAAGCAATGGGTTTAGAAGTGGATATTATCTTTAAAATTGCCGGTGTCGGAATTGTGGTCGCATTTTTGCATACGGTTCTTGATCAGGTTGGCAAAAAAGAGTATGCGCAATGGGTGACCTTATTCGGTTTTATCTATATTTTATTTCAGGTTGCTTCAATTGTTGATGATCTCTTCCAAAAAATAAAATCCGTATTCTTGTTTCAATAGAAAGGGGGGCTTTGCGATTGAAATCATAAAAATTGTTGGTGTTGCTCTGGTCGCAACCTTCCTTGCTTTAATCATCAAAGAGCAAAAGCCTAATTTTGCTTTCCTATTAGTCGTTTTTGTTGGCTGTGCTATTTTTCTCTTTTTAGTCGATAAGATTTTTGACATCATCCATATGCTTGAAAAATTAGCTGTGAATGCAAAGGTAAATATGGTTTATGTCGAAACCATTCTTAAAATCATTGGCATTGCTTATATCGCTGAATTCGCCACCCAAATTACCAAGGATGCAGGACAGGGAGCCATTGCCTCTAAAATTGAATTAGCAGGAAAAATTATCATTCTCGCCATGGCGATACCAATATTAACAGTTTTGATAGAAACCATTATCAAATTAATTCCGAGCTAATGGGGTGTAAAAATTGAAGCAGAGGCTGCAGATTATTCCTATTATTATTCTTGTATTCCTTTTTTTATTTATTCCAAGTGTGCAAGCCGCCGAAGAATCCAAAGACACCTCCACACCGCTTTCACCACAAGAATTGGTAGATGAACAGCTTAAAACCTTGGACTTAAGTGAACTAAAACAATTTTGGGAGGATATTACCAATAAATATGGCGGATTCCTCCCTGAAAGCCAAAAAGGGAGTTTATACGATTTCGTAAAAGGTGATAAGAAATTCTCATTTAAGCAATGGGGACAAGGAGTATTGAAGTTTGCCTTTCATGAGTTTGTGGCAAATGGAAAATTACTTGGCTCGTTAATCTTATTAACGATTTTTAGCATGTTTCTTCAATCCATGCAGAATGCTTTTGAGAAAAGCGCAATCAGTAAGGTAGCCTATGCGATTGTCTATATGGTGCTGGTGATCCTTGCATTAAATAGTTTTCATATTGCCATCAGTTATACAAATGAAGCAATTGGAACCATGATCTCGTTTGCCCTTGCACTTGTCCCTCTGCTGCTTGCCCTTATTGCAGCATCGGGAGGGCTTGTATCAGCGGCATTCTTTCATCCGGTCATATTATTTTTAATGAATATAAGTGGAATGTTCATTCAATATGTGATTCTGCCGCTCCTCTTTTTAGCTACATTGCTGAGTATTGTCAGCACCATGTCAGAGCAATACAAAGTGTCACAATTAGCTGCTCTTTTAAGAAACTGGAGCATTGGATTGATGGGGCTCTTCTTCACCATCTTTCTTGGGGTTATTTCTGTCCAGGGGGCATCCGCCGCTGTGACCGATGGAGTCGCAATTAGAACAGCGAAATTTGTGACGGGTAATTTCATTCCCGTCATCGGAAGAATGTTTACCGATGCAACGGATACAGTCGTAAGTGCATCCGTCCTGTTAAAAAATACTGTCGGTATCGCAGGTGTTGCCATCCTGCTCATTATCGTCGCCTTCCCGGCTATAAAAATATTAATGATTGCCTTTATTTATAAATTTGCTGCTGCCATCCTTCAGCCCTTAGGTGGTGGACCTGTGATTAAATGCCTTGATATTATTAGCAAAAGCGTCATATATGTCTTTGCAGCACTGGGGATCGTTTCACTTATGTTCTTTTTAAGTATTACGGTCATTGTCGCGGCTGGGAATTTAACGATGATGATGAGATAGGGGGGACAAGAAAATGGAGTTTTTAAAAGAGTGGGTAACGAATATCATTCTTTTTATCCTATTAGCTACTGTTATTGATATGCTGCTGCCAAATTCCAGTATGCAGAAATATACCAAGATGGTTACAGGGCTGCTTTTAATCGCGATTATTCTTACCCCTATCTTTAAATTAATCTCCAAGGACTTTGAATCAGCACTTGGTTCCATTTCAAAATACCAGCCCGCAAGTGAAAAAAATATGAAAAATGTAATAGATTCAAAGAAAAAAGAAATACAAGCCTCAACTGATGCATATATTTTAAAAGAATTGACTGTCCAGCTGAAAAAGGACGTTAAGGAGGAGTTGATGGAACAATACGGATTGGAGATTGAAACAATTGATCTAGCCATAAATGAAAAAAGTGACCAAGCATTTCCTGAAAACCTCCAAAAGGTTACGGTTCTTCTTAAACAGCCGGAAAATGGCGTGAAGACAGTCGAAGCGATTAAGCAAATCGAAATTAACACAGAACAACCTCTTCCATCTAAAGGAAATACAGAAGAATCAGAAAAAATCGCCTCATTTCTTTCGCAGAAATGGAATGTAACAGAAGAAACCGTGGAAGTTTCGATTGAAGGGGGGATTAAAAAGAAGAATGGATAAAAACAAAGGACCATTATCCTTGCTTAAAAGAATATTGAAACTTGAAGAACAGGGAGAGAAGAAACCGGCGAAATATCAATATATGCTCCTTGTCCTCTGTATTGGTGCAGCACTTATGCTCGCAGGAAACATTTTATTTAATAAGGATACAAATCCTGCTGCGGTACCTGCTGCAGCAAACGATAAGGCAGCTTCGGAAGATGTACCGACATTTGGTATGAAAAAAAACTCCGGCAATAAAGCCATCGCTGAGTATGAGGAAAAGTATGAAAATCAGATGAAGAAGGCCATACAGGAGATGCTCGGGGTTGATGATGTGACCGTCCTGGTAACAATTGATTCAACTGATAAGAAGGTACTGGAGAAAAATAGGGTTACCAAATCACAAACAACGGATGAAACGGATCGTGAAGGCGGGCAGAGAAAGGTTGTCGATTCTTCAACCGATGAACAACTAGTTATTATACGTGAAGGAGAAAAAGAGGTTCCAATTGTAGTAGAAACAAAAAAGCCTGAGATTCGCGGTGTGCTGGTCGTTGCCAAGGGCGCAGATAATATTGAGGTGAAAAAATGGATTAAGGAAGCAGTCACAAGGGCTTTAGGTGTTCCTAGCCATCGAGTTGCTGTTATGCCTAAAAAATAAAAGGGGGAATTTAAAAATGCTTTTGAAAAAACAAACAGTTTGGTTATTAACAATGTTAAGTTTAGTAGTGGTGTTATCAGTATACTACATTACTTCTCCAGAGCAGAAAAACACAGACCTAGCAGCAGTACAACAAAATGCTAAAGATCAAAATCAAGGGAAAACAAAAACACAAGCCAAGGATGATAAAACAGTTGTATCCAGCGTTGCTGGCGATGTGGCATTTGAAGAGCTTCGCATGGAGCTTGAAGACCTGCGCAGCGAGCGGCAGGAAAGTTTAACCAATGAACTAGCGTCCACTGATCTTTCGCCAGAAGAAAAAAGTAAAGTGAAAGACCAAATGGATAAACTGAATAAAACAGCTCAAAAAGAAGAATTTCTTGAAACTTTTATTAAAACCATGGGTTTTGATGATGTCCTTGTAAGAGCAGACGGACCAAAAGTAATCGTAACAGTTAAATCAAAGAAGAAGCCTTCAGCATCAGAGGCCAACAAGATTATGCTCGAAGTTAAAAAAGAAATTGCTGAAACCAATTATGTAGCAGTAGAATATCAACCGGCTAAATAATGATAGCTAAAAGGGGAGCTGAATGCTTCCCTTTTTCCAATTGATTAATAGCCGAATTCCCTTTTAATCATAAAAAGTTTATGATTAATTGGAGGTGCTGATTGAATGTTGATTCCTTTCTAATATAAAATATTGAACTAATACTAAATTTTATCGTATAGTATTAATAGTAAGTCCTAATTAAAGTTGTACAAGGAGTGTTACTCAATGTTAAAAGTACAAGAAATTCGTGAATTAATTAAATTGGTTGACCAGTCGAGTATTGATGAATTTGTATACGAAAATGACGGTTCGAAAATCCAAATGAAGAAAACAACTGCAGCTGCTATTGTTACTCAAGTAACGCCTGCTCCTGTAGTACCGCAAGCAGCTCCTGTTGCCCAACCTGTTCCTGTGACAGTTGCCGCAACTTCAGCTCCAGTACAAGAAGCGGCACAGGAAGCACCAAAAGCTGATGAAGTGAAACAAGCCGATACAGCAAACTTACATAAAATCACTTCTCCAATGGTTGGTACATTCTATGCATCGCCAACTCCAGATGCGGACGTTTATGTAAAAACAGGTTCAACCGTTACTAAAGATTCAATCGTTTGTATTGTCGAAGCGATGAAATTATTTAATGAAATTGAAGCAGAAGTAAATGGAGAAATTGTTGAAGTACTTGTTAAAAATGGCCAATTAGTTGAATACGGTCAGCCATTATTTTTAGTAAAGCCAGAGTAAGGAGCGGTAACAGGATGATAAAGAAACTGTTAATTGCAAATAGAGGAGAAATAGCAGTTAGAATTATTCGTGCCTGTCGTGAAATGGGTATCGAATCAGTTGCTGTTTACTCCGAAGCAGATCGTGAGGCCCTTCATGTCCAATTGGCTGATGAAGCCTATTGTATCGGACCCACGCCATCAAAAGATAGTTATTTAAACGTGACAAATATTATTAGTGTAGCAAAATTGACCGGTTGTGAAGCAATTCATCCGGGTTATGGATTCCTGGCTGAAAATGCAGATTTCGCGGAACTTTGCCGTGAATGCAATATTACCTTTGTCGGCCCTAGCCCTGAAGCCATCACTAAAATGGGCACAAAGGATATTGCCAGAGAAACGATGCGTGAAGCCGGTGTTCCAATTGTTCCGGGCTCAACGGGAATCATAAATGATATCGAGGAAGCCCTTGAACTCGTCAAAAAGATTGACTATCCCGTAATAATCAAAGCTACTGCAGGCGGCGGAGGTAAAGGAATCCGTGTTGCCAAGAATGAACAGGAATTGATTAAGGGCATTAATATCACTCAGCAAGAGGCCTTGACAGCATTTGGAAATCCTGGTGTATACATAGAAAAGTATATTGAGGATTTCCGCCATGTTGAAATTCAGGTCCTTGGTGATAAGCACGGAAACATTATTCATTTAGGTGAAAGAGATTGCTCCATCCAGCGCAGACTGCAAAAGCTGCTTGAAGAAACGCCTTCACCTGCTTTAGATGGAGAGATTCGTGAAGAAATGGGCAATGCGGCCGTAAAAGCTGCGAAAGCAGTTGATTATTCAGGAGCCGGCACGGTAGAATTTATATATGACTACCGCAATCGTAAATTTTATTTCATGGAAATGAACACTAGAATTCAGGTGGAGCATCCCGTAACCGAATTGGTCACTGGAATAGACCTTATTAAGGAAATGATTCGAGTGGCAAACGGTGAAAAACTATCGCTCACTCAACAGGATGTCACCTTTACAGGATGGGCAATCGAATGCAGAATTAATGCAGAAAATCCAGAGAAGAACTTTCTCCCTTCAGCCGGAAAAATTAATATGTACCTGCCTCCTGGAGGATTTGGAGTTCGTATTGATTCCGCAGCATACCCAGGTTATACGATTCCGCCTTACTACGATTCCATGATTGCGAAAGTCATCACATATGGAAGCAGCCGGGAAGAAGCAATTGCGAGAATGAAACGTGCTCTTAGTGAGTTTGTAGTTGAAGGTATCCATACAACGATACCGTTTCATTTAAAACTGCTCGATCATGAAAAGTTTGTCGAAGGCAGCTTTAATACGAAATTTCTGGAATTGCATGATGTGATGAAGTCTATCTAAAATCTGGAGGTGTACGAAAATGAGCGAGTTTAGTGTCTTGGAAATGGATCAAGGAAATAACGGACATGGGAAAATCGAAATCGCCCCTGAAGTCATTGAAGTTATTGCAGGAATTGCAGCTTCCGAGGTAGAAGGCGTAGCAGGGATGCGGGGGAATTTTGCCGCAGGCGTTGTGGAACGCTTAGGGAAAAAAAACCACGGTAAAGGTGTAAAAGTCGAACTTACTGAATCCGGAATAAAAGTTGATGTATATTGTGTAATGAAGTTCGGCATTTCGATCCCTGCTGTTGCTGGCGAAATACAGGATAATATTCGTCAAGCGCTGTTAAATATGACAGCTTTAGATGCAGAAGAAGTAAACATTCATGTTGTCGGAATACAGTTTGAGGCCCAAAAGAACGAGCCTGAGATTGAATCGGAGCTTTAATTCGGTTAAAACCAAAGGATTATTCCTTTGGTTTTTCTATTTTTATTTATAAAACAGCCAGAGTGTGATATTCTTCTTTAGTTATGCTATTATCTTTTTATGTACAAGCCGTAATGGCTTAAATAAGTATGAAAATTGGACAAAATTTATTAATATCTCTAAAGGAGTTAACGGTATAATGAAAAGAAGAACAGCAAGGGAAAAGGCATTACAAGCTCTTTTTCAAATCGATGTAAGTAACACCGAACCAACACTCGCGATTGAACATGTTTTGGAAGAGGAGGCTGGAGACGAGTATCTATCGAAACTTGTAATAGGGGTAATTGAACAGAAGTCTGAAATTGATGAATTAATCATGCAGCATCTTGAAAAATGGACGCTAGACCGATTGGCAACGGTTGATCGGAATTTATTAAGAATAGCTGTTTATGAATTGAAAAATTTCCGTAATGAAGTTCCGGAAAACGTAATTTTAGATGAGGCAATCGAGATTGCAAAAATATACGGAGATGACCAATCAAGCAAGTTTATTAATGGCGTTCTTTCGAAAGTGAAACATAGACTTCTTACTGAATAGTTGATTGGGCTCTTTGGGAAAAAGGGAGAAGTGAAAAATGACTGCACAAATTATTAATGGAAAAGAAATAGCTGCAAAAAAAAGATTAGAAATTGCCGAAGAGGTTGAAAAGCTTAAAAGCCAGGGTGTTACCCCGGGACTCGCTGTTATTCTCGTTGGAAACAACCATGCCTCTCGGACATACGTAACAAGTAAGGAAAAAGCATGTAAAGAACTTGGCATGTACTCGTTATTAATTGAAATGCCGGAAGAGGTTTCCGAAGAGGAACTGCTCGCAAAAATTGAAGAGTTAAACGGGAACCCTGAAATTCACGGGATTCTGGTACAACTTCCGCTTCCAAAACATATCGATGAAACAAAGGTCATTGAATCAATCTCCCCTTTAAAAGATGTTGATGGTTTCCATCCAATTAATATCGGCAGGATGATGACAGGGCAAAATGCCTTTTTGCCATGCACCCCATATGGTATCATGGTGCTGCTTGAAGAAACGGGGATTTCCATTGCTGGAAAACATGTTGTCGTAGTGGGAAGAAGTAATATTGTCGGCAAGCCTGTTGGACAATTATTCTTAAATCGGCATGCAACTGTAACCTATTGTCACTCAAAAACGAAAGATTTAAAGTTACACACAAAACAAGCAGATATCCTTGTTGCTGCTGTTGGGATTCCAAACTTTATCACGGCAGAGCATATTAAAGAGGGTGCTGTCATTATCGATGTCGGAATTAACCGCAATGAATTGGGAAAACTTTGCGGGGATGTTGCTTTTGATGAGGTGTCAGAAATCGCAGGTTACATCACTCCAGTTCCAAAAGGGGTCGGGCCAATGACTATTACCATGCTTATGTATAATACGCTAAAATCCGCTGCTGAAAGTTTAGAGCGCAATTAATACAGAATCATGTCCTTATCTTTTATTACGAAGTTCCTTTCTTAGTCGACTTTTCAGACATAAAAAGGTAACTCCATATATAATAGATAAGGACAGTTTTCGCTAATTGCTTGAAAAGAGGTACAGGTGATGCAGGAACAAAGATATTTATCAGTATATGCCTTAACCAAATACATAAAAAGAAAATTTGATGCAGACCCGCATTTACATGATATTCATGTTAGGGGAGAGATTTCAAATTTCAAACAGCATTCGAGCGGACATATGTACTTTACCTTAAAGGATGAAAAAGCCCGAATTCTTGCCGTAATGTTTGCCCGCCAGTCCCGCTTTATGAAATTTTCTCCGGAAAGTGGAATGAAGGTAATTGTAAAGGGTGAAATCTCAGTATACGAACCAAGCGGTCAATATCAAATCTACATAAAAGAAATGCAGCCGGATGGCATTGGGGAATTGTTTTTAGCTTACGAGCAACTAAAACAAAGGCTTGAAAGGGAAGGGTTATTCGCACCTGAAAGGAAAAAGGCTATCCCTTTGTATCCAAAAACAGTTGGTGTTATTACTTCTCCGACAGGTGCTGCCATCCGTGATGTCATCACAACGATTAAAAGGCGGTATCCGATCGCTAATATACTTGTCTTTCCTGCTCTAGTCCAAGGTGAAAATGCAGCCCCGTCTATTGTGAAAGCAATTGAAAAAGCAAATAACATGAAGGAAATTGATGTTTTAATTGTTGGCCGCGGGGGCGGATCGATTGAGGAGTTATGGGCATTTAATGAAGAACTAACGGCTCGGGCTATCTTTGCTTCAAATATTCCGATTATTTCGGCTGTCGGCCATGAAACGGATTTTACAATTGCCGATTTTGTTGCAGATTTACGTGCTCCTACACCAACTGGTGCAGCAGAACTTGCCGTCCCTCATTTGGATGAGTTAATGGATCGGATTTTGCAGCGGCAAGCCCGCCTGCAGCAAGCGATGAACGGGAAACTCCAATTTGAGAAAGGACGCTTAAATCGTGTTCAAAAATCGTATGCCTTTCGTTATCCCCATCGATTGTATGATCAAAAGCTTGAGCAGCTTGATAAAGTAACAGAAAAGCTTGTCCGTGCTTCTTCTCGTTTGTCTGCAGTGAAGAAAGGGCAGCATGAAATCCTCTATAAACGACTTCTGCGGAATCACCCTATCGAAGCGTTGCAAGAGGCAAAAAACAAATTTGAACGTACACAAAAAGAAATGAACCGATCAATGATGCAAATACTCTCAATAAAACAAACAGAATTTGACCGAATCCTTGCTACATTAGGGGCATTAAGTCCATTAAAAATAATGGAGCGCGGCTATAGTTTGGCCTATTCAGAAAGTAATCGTCTTGTAAAAAGTGTGAATCAAGTAAACGTAAATGATCAAATTCAAATCCAATTAACAGACGGAAGTCTATTCTGCAGTGTAGAGAAAATAAAGGAGCGTGAAAATAATGACCAATGAAAAAACACTAACCTTTGAAGAGGCTATGACGAAACTGGAACAAATCGTAGATAAACTTGAAGAAGGGGATGTTCCTTTAGAAGAAGCGATTCTTTTCTATAAAGATGGAATGGAACTCTCAAAATTATGTCATGATAAATTGAAAAGTGTGGAGGAGCAACTTACGCAAATCATTACTGAGGATGGACGGACGAAGAGTTTTACTATAAACGAGGAGGAATAAGACGTGGAAACCGGGTTACTAGACGCATTTGCCGAAGAATATAAACAACTGCTTGATTCGGAGCTGCGTGCATTAGTTGAAAAACTGGATGCGCCTTCTGTTATCAAGGAATCGATGATTTATTCCCTAGAAGCAGGCGGAAAAAGAATTCGCCCCCTATTACTATTTGCAACCTTAGACGCGTTTGGAATCAATCCGGAAAAGGGACTGCCCGCTGCAGCAGCGATTGAAATGATCCATACATACTCCTTAATCCATGATGATTTGCCTAGCATGGATAATGACGATTTAAGGAGAGGAAAACCGACCAATCATAAAGTATTTGGTGAGGCTGTTGCTGTTTTAGCAGGAGATGCTTTACTAACCTATAGCTTTGAAGTCGTTGGTAAGCTTCCAAATGATTTTGCTTCGGAAAGCACAAAGTTAAAGCTAGTGGTTGAAATGGCTAAAGCGGCTGGGGCAGAAGGAATGGTCGGCGGACAAGTTGCTGACATGGAGGGAGAAGGGAAGCAACTCTCGTTAGAAGAGCTAGAGTATATACATATTCATAAAACGGGAAAGCTGCTGAAGTATAGCGTAGCAGCGGGTGCTATTTTGGCGGAGGCAAGTCAGAGCCAATTAAATCTTTTGTCTTCCTTTGCCCATCATTTAGGTATTGCATTTCAAATACAAGATGATATTCTGGACTTGGTTGGGAATCAGCAAGTAATTGGGAAGCCCGTTGGAAGTGATACTGCCAACCATAAATGCACCTATCCTCAATTATTATCTTTGGAAGGCGCAAAAGCCGCTTTAAATAACCAAATAAATCTGGCAAAGGAATATCTTGATAAAACGGGATTACATACAAACTTATTAAAAGAAATAACGGATTTAGTCGCTTCAAGAGATCATTAATGTTGGCCGTTTGAGGCAATGAAATTAGTGTGTTATAATCGTTTTTAATGTGAACGTAGTTACTGCCGTTATCACCTATCGTGCTAGCGGCTATTTTTTCAATTGAAGCTTAAGTGAGAAATCGTATGAAAGTGAGTGGTCCAAAAATGGATTTATTATCAATAAAGGACCCATCCTTTTTAAAAGGGATGTCGAATAAAGAGTTGGAAGCATTGGGGCAGGAAATTCGCCAATTCTTAGTTGAAAAACTGTCTGTTACAGGTGGCCATATTGGACCGAATCTTGGTGTCGTTGAATTAACCATAGCTTTACATAAATGTTTTGACAGTCCAAAGGATAAAATTATTTGGGATGTTGGCCATCAATCCTATGTCCATAAAATCTTAACTGGAAGAGCATGTGAATTTGATACTTTACGCCAATATAAAGGTCTTTGCGGATTTCCAAAGAGGAATGAAAGTGAGCACGATGTTTGGGAAACAGGTCACAGCTCGACGTCACTCTCAGCCGCAATGGGGATGGCCATTGCCAGGGATTTAAAAAAGGAAAGATCCTTTGTCGTGCCCGTGATCGGTGACGGTGCATTAACAGGAGGAATGGCATTAGAAGCATTAAATCATATTGGTCATGAAAAAAAAGATATGATTGTTATATTAAATGATAATGAAATGTCAATTGCTCCTAATGTAGGGGCTCTTCATAATATTCTTGGCCAATTGCGTACTGCCGGGAAATATCAATGGGTAAAAGACGAGCTTGAGGTGCTATTAAAGAAAGTGCCGGCCGTCGGCGGTAAATTAGCCGCAACAGCAGAACGGATCAAAGATAGCCTCAAGTACTTAGTGGTATCGGGCATGTTTTTTGAAGAGTTAGGATTTACCTATTTAGGTCCGATTGATGGCCATAACTTTGATAATTTATTTGAGAGCTTAAATAATGCTAAAAAGACGGAAGGACCTGTTCTTCTCCATGTCATCACCAAGAAGGGTAAGGGCTATCAGCCGGCAGAAAGTGATAAAATAGGAACTTGGCATGGAACGGGTCCGTATAAGATGAATACAGGTGATTTTGTTAAACCAGCTAAGAAACAGCCGCCTGCATGGAGCAGTTTAGTAAGTGAAACCGTTCGAAAGCTTGCACGCTCAGATGAACGAATTGTCGCGATTACACCTGCGATGCCGGTGGGGTCTAAGCTTGAAGGCTTTGCTTCAGAGTTCCCTGAGCGAATGTATGATGTCGGGATTGCTGAACAGCATGCTGCGACGGTTGCGGCAGGATTGGCAACGCAAAATATGAAACCTTTTTTAGCGATTTATTCAACTTTTTTACAACGAGCCTATGACCAGGTTGTCCATGACATTTGCAGGCAAAATTTAAATGTTTTTATTGGAATCGATCGGGCAGGTTTAGTAGGTGCTGATGGTGAAACACACCAAGGTGTGTTCGATATTGCCTTCTTAAGACATATACCAAATATTGTCCTAATGATGCCGAAAGATGAAAATGAAGGTCAGCATATGGTATATACCGCGCTGAATTATGATGATGGACCAATCGCGATGAGATTCCCGCGCGGCAATGGGGTTGGAGTACCAATGGATGAGGAGTACCATAACATTCCGATTGGTACATGGGAGGTTTTAAAAGAAGGCGATGATGCGGCAATATTAACTTTTGGAACCACTATTCCAATGGCCATGGAGGCAGCAGAGGTTTTAGAAAAACAAGGAGTTTCTGTTAAGGTTGTAAATGCCAGATTTATTAAGCCTCTGGATGAACAATTACTGACCAGCCTATTAGAAAAAAACATCCCGCTCCTCACTATCGAGGAAGCTGTCTTGCAGGGCGGTTTTGGCAGTGCTGTTCTAGAGTATGCACAGACTCAAGGATTTTATCAGGCCCAAATAGATAGAATTGGAATTCCGGATCAATTTATTGAACATGGGGATGTGGGCTCCTTGCTTGAAGAAATAGGTTTAACAAAGGAAGAAGTAGTTAAGAGAATTTCGAATCTGGCTCGGAAGAAAAAGCAAAGGGCATTATGATGAAAAATAAAGAACGATTAGATGTAGTACTCGTGGAACGAGGCTTAATTGAGACGCGGGAAAAGGCAAAAAGAGCCATTATGGCAGGGCTTGTTTATACAAACGAAGAACGATTAGATAAACCCGGTGAAAAGGTAAAGGTCGATATTCCGTTGAATATTAAAGGGAATATGCTGCCATATGTCAGCCGAGGTGGATTAAAGCTTGAAAAGGCACTAAAGGTTTTTGATGTAAATGTAGCAGGGAAGATATTATTAGATATTGGAGCTTCAACTGGAGGGTTCACGGATTGTGCACTGCAGAATGGGGCGAAAATGTCTTATGCCCTTGATGTTGGATACAATCAGCTTGCTTGGAAGCTAAGGCAGGATGAACGCGTTGTCGTGATGGAAAGAACGAATTTCCGCTATGTAACGCCTGCCGATTTAAGCGGAGAAATGCCTAACTTTGCATCGATTGATGTTTCATTCATTTCACTAACATTGATATTGCCAGTGTTAAAAACACTTCTTGTTTCTGGAAGTGATATTGTTGCCCTTATAAAGCCGCAATTTGAGGCTGGACGTGATCAGGTTGGGAAAAAAGGAATTGTTCGGGATGAAAAAGTACATTTACAAGTAATAGAAAAAATTATTCATTTTTCTATCGAACAAGGTTTCTCAGTAACAAACTTGTCATATTCACCAATAACCGGCGGTGATGGAAATATTGAATTTTTACTACACCTTAAATGGGATGGTGATTGTGAGACGGGAAGAAACAACCTGCCTGTCAGCCCGCTGGAGGTAGTGAAAAATTCGCACTTAGAATTTAAAACCAAACAAACTCCAGAAGGATAAGCTGATGCTTATCCTTCTGTTTGTCCAGCATCAAACGCCTTCCGCTTTTCTTTGTATTAAAATGTATTTTTATGCTACGATATGAGAAGAAGCGACATTTTAGTACAAATTACTCAGATTGCTTTCATTAACTATGGGGTGAAATAATGAATAAAGGGCAACGCCATATTAAAATTAGAGAGATTATTGCCGGCAACGATATTGAAACACAGGACGAGCTAGTGGATGAACTGAAAAGTGCAGGCTATAATGTAACGCAGGCAACGGTTTCACGGGATATAAAAGAATTGCATCTTGTTAAGGTTCCCTTAATAGATGGTCGTTATAAATACAGTCTTCCTGCAGACCAAAGATTTAATCCATTACAGAAACTAAAACGTTCACTGATTGATGCCTTTGTGAGAATAGACTCGGCCGGACACTTACTTGTGATGAAATGCCTGCCCGGAAATGCCATGGCGATTGGTGCACTAATCGATAATCTTGATTGGGAAGAAATATTAGGAACGATTTGTGGTGACGATACGATGTTAATTATTTGCCGAACACCGGAAGATACAGAAGTCATCACGAACCGATTTCTAGATATGCTTTAATTTGGGGGAGAGTTTCTTGTTAGCAGAACTATCAATAAAAAATTTCGCCATTATCGAAGCCTTATCCATCTCGTTTGAAAAAGGATTAACTGTTTTAACCGGAGAAACCGGTGCCGGAAAGTCCATTATTATTGATGCGATTCATTTACTTGTTGGCGGAAGGGGATCGGCAGAATTTGTCCGTCACGGTGAAGAAAAGGCAGAAATAGAAGGGTTATTCCAGTTAGATGCCCCTGACCATCCAATTATGTTGAAAGCACTGGAATTCGGAATCGATATTGAAGAAGGTATGGTGGTTTTACGGCGCGATATTTCTCGTACAGGAAAAAGCGTCTGCCGTATTAACGGAAAATTAGTAACGATTTCAACACTACGGGAAATTGGCGGCACGCTTGTAGATATCCACGGTCAGCATGAGCATCAGGAACTGATGGATGAAACAAGACATTTACCATTGCTCGATCAATTTGGCTTTGAGGAAATACAGCCGGCGCTACGTGAATATTTGCAGGTTTATCGCAGATACGAACATACTTTACATAAGTTAAAGCAATTGAGTGAAAATGATCAGCAGACAGCCCATCGACTTGATTTAATTCAATTTCAATTAGATGAAATTCAAAAGGCCAACTTAAAGCCTAATGAAGATGATGAGCTTGCCGAGGAAAAAAGGAAACTGGGGAATTTTGAACGGGTATTTGAATCCATCCAATCAGGTTATACTGCCTTACATGGTGAACAGAAGGGGCTTGATTGGATTGGAATGGTCATGGGCTCCCTAGAGGATGCTGCCTCACTTGACCCGGCATATAAAGATATATTTGAATCCGTATCGAACAGTTTCTATCAATTGGAAGATGCAGCCCGGACATTACGAAATGAATTGGATGTATTAGAATATGATCCTGGGCGGTTAAATGAAATTGAAGACCGCTTAAATGAAATTAATCAGCTCAAACGAAAATATGGCAAAACAATTGATGAAATTGTTGAATATGCAGCAAAAATTGAAGAAGAGATCGAAACACTGCAAAATAAAGAAACGCATATTGGAGAACTGGAAAAAGAATTAGTTTCAATAAAAAAAGACTTAGTTCTGGAAGCAAAACAATTAACGGAACTGCGGCATAAATGGGCCCAAAAGCTGACAAAATTAATCCATAAAGAACTAAAGGAATTGTATATGGCGAAAACGGTTTTTGAGATCCGCTTTGAATCAACCCTGCAGCATTTTTCAAAAAATGGTGTTGACCACGTAGGATTTTATATCTCAACAAATCCTGGAGAACCATTAAAGCCGTTATCAAAAGTTGCATCCGGCGGGGAATTATCGCGAATTATGTTGGCTCTTAAAAGCATTTTTTCAAAGCATCAAGGAGTTACTTCCATTATTTTTGACGAGGTAGATACTGGCGTGAGTGGAAGAGTTGCCCAATCCATTGCGGAAAAAATCTATAAAGTGGCTTCCGGTTCACAAGTATTGTGTATCTCCCATTTACCACAGGTGGCAGCTATGGCGGATACGCATTTGTTTATTTCAAAGGTTATTAAAAGCGGAAGAACAAAAACGTCTGTCACTCCTTTAGATGTTGAAGAAAAAATAAAAGAAATCGGTCGAATGATTTCTGGTGCCGAAATCACTGATTTAACGAAAAAACATGCAGAGGAATTACTGCAATTAGCAGTAAAAACGAAGGTAAATTGAAAAGCTTCCCAATTTGGGCAGCTTTTTTATGTTTATACCAGTTATAAATGATTGTCAAGGAGGCAAAATTATAGATGTAGCCATTTTATTGTAGTGAAAAGAAGCGAGGAGAGTGAAAAATTTGAAGTTAGAAATAATTAGAAAAATCATTGGTGGAATTCTCCTTGTTTCATTAATTAGTCTTATTTTCTTTCAGCCTCTACAGCAATACCTTGCAATACCAAAGACAATAACGGTTTTTGAAGGACAAGATTATACTTTCCAAAAGGCTGCTCCGGTATCAGCCGCCCTAAAAGTTAATTCTCACAAATCGAATATCACCCTTGACCAGGAAGCTCATTCGGTATCCGTAAAAGCAACTGAAAAAGGCAAAAATGAAATGCTTTTGGAATATGCAGGTATCCCCATTAAAAAGGTCGATGTTCATGTCTTAAACGATTTCAGAGTACTCCCCGGTGGTCAATCAATTGGTGTAAAATTAAATACTGTAGGCGTATTGGTTGTTGGTCACCATCAAATCAACACGGAAAATGGGAAAAAGTCTCCCGGTGAAATTGCAGGAATAAAAATCGGAGATATCATTACAGAAATTAATGGCAGCAAAGTTGAAAAGATGACTGACGTTGCTCCATTTGTGCAAACAGCAGGACTAGATGGTAAAGCACTTGATATGGTAATTAGTCGTGAAAGCGGCAAATTTACTACAAAACTCACCCCGTTAAAAGATAAAGGGGAAAACACGTACAAGCTTGGTCTATATATCAGAGATTCTGCTGCCGGTATCGGAACAATGACCTTTGTTCATCCACAATCTAAAAAATATGGTGCCCTGGGACATGTCATATCAGATATGGATACAAAGCAGCCAATTGTGGTTGAAGACGGTCAAATTGTCCGTTCGACGGTTACCTCAATAGAAAAAGGAAGTAATGGAGATCCTGGCGAAAAGCTCGCCCGTTTTTCGACTGATCGTGAAGTGGTTGGAAATATTCAAAAAAATAGCCCATTTGGAATCTTTGGAGAATTGAATAAAGATTTAAAAAATGGAGTCTTAGACAAACCGCTCCCAATTGCGTTATCACATCAAGTAAAAGAGGGACCGGCAAAAATTTTAACAGTAGTAAATAATGACAAAGTAGAAGAATTTACGATTGAAATTGTCAGCACAATTCCGCAAAAGTTTCCAGCAACAAAAGGGATGGTTATTAAGGTAACTGATCCCAAGCTCCTCGAAAAAACAGGAGGAATTGTTCAAGGTATGAGCGGCAGTCCGATTATACAAGATGGGAAGCTGATTGGTGCCGTAACACATGTCTTTGTCAATGATCCCACTTCAGGATATGGGGTGCACATCGAGTGGATGCTAAATGAAGCTGGAATTAATATATACGAAACACCAAAAAATAAAGCCAGTTAAATTTGAAGATCAGGGCACAATTAAAAGCAAAATAGGATAAATCACCTATTTTGCTTCTCTTTTTTTGATATTTTTCGACAGAATACAGTAAAATTTTGGATATATTGCAAATTTAGTCGAAAATGGAAGGAAAATAAAGAAAAGATAAGATTTTATCAATAATTTAAGAAATATTAAAAAAATGAGAGGATTTTTTGTTGCATTGTCGAATTTCTTATTTAGAATAGAATTAAGACATGAGAAAAGATTAAGGATAAAAATGAAATAGAGATCTGATTTGAATGAGGAGGAACCGGAATTGAAGAAGATAAAGGTTTGTGTTGTGGATGATAATAGAGAGCTAGTTGGATTATTAGAGGACTATATTTCGTCCCAAGATGATATGGAAGTTGTTGGTATTGCTCATAATGGTCAAGAGTGCTTGGATATGTTAGCTTCAACTGACCCAGATGTACTTGTATTAGATATTATTATGCCGCATCTTGACGGATTGGCAGTTCTCGAGCGATTACGCGAATTAAAAAAGGGCTCACTGCCAAATGTCATTATGCTTACGGCTTTTGGGCAAGAAGATGTAACAAAAAAGGCCGTTGAACTTGGTGCTTCTTATTTTATCCTAAAACCATTTGATATGGAGAACCTTGGCAGCCATATTAGACAAGTGAGCGGGAATACCAATTCATTTACTCGTAAGGCTCCGACAACAAGTTACCGTTCCCAATCAGAACAAAAACCCAAAAATTTAGATGCCAGCATTACAAGCATCATTCATGAAATTGGGGTTCCGGCACATATTAAAGGCTATTTATATTTACGTGAAGCTATTTCAATGGTCTATAACGATATAGAGCTTTTAGGTTCGATCACAAAAGTATTATATCCAGATATCGCTAAAAAATATAACACGACCGCAAGCCGTGTTGAGCGTGCCATTCGTCATGCTATTGAAGTGGCATGGAGCCGCGGCAATATTGACTCCATTTCCTCCTTATTTGGCTATACAGTAAGTATGTCAAAGGCGAAGCCAACAAATTCCGAGTTTATTGCCATGGTCGCTGATAAATTACGCCTTGAGCATAAGGCTTCTTGAAAAGAACAATAAAAAAAAGAGCCTTCATTTTTATTGAAGGCTCTTTCTGTTTATTTACGTTAAACTATTCTTTTTTCTTCTCCAATTCCATCATCTTTTGAATGAGAATATGTTGTGGCATATGCATAAGCTGTTCTATCGGTACATTTAATTTCTCTGCTAATTTAAGGGCTGTCTCAGGTGATAGTTGTAAGGGTTTCATATGTAATTCCTCCATTTTTAAAGTTGGGAAGTGAAAGGATGACACAGATTTTTGCACACCGAGGGTACTCGGCTTTATTTGCTGAAAATACAATGAGTGCTTTTTTAGAAGCAGAAAAAGCAGGTGCAGATGGATTAGAGCTTGATGTTCAATTGACTAAAGATGGTGAAATCGTCGTAATCCATGATGAAAAAGTTGATCGTACCTCAAGCGGAACTGGGTTTGTTAAAGATTTTTCATTTAAAGAAATTCGAAAACTAAACGCAAATAAAAAGGGTGTTAAAAAGGAGCCGATTCCATCTTTAATTGAAGTGTTTGAATGGATGAAATCAAATAAAATTATGTGTAATATTGAATTAAAAAACGGTCTGATTCCTTATGAAGGCATGGAAGAAAAGGTTATTGAGCTTATCCGCAAATACGGTTTATCTGACAGGATTATTATTTCCTCTTTTAATCACTATAGTATCGTATATTGTTATAGGATTGCACCTGAAATTGAAACGGCCCCCCTTTTTATTGAAGGGATTTATATGCCGTGGATTTACGCTCAGTCCATAAGGGCAAAGGGGATTCATCCTAAACATTCGGCCATGTCAGATAATATTTTTATCAATACGATGGAAAATGGGATTGCTGTCCGCCCATATACTGTTAATAAGGACACGGATATGCACCGGCTATTTAACATTAATTGCACGGCTATTATTACTGACGATCCCATTAAGGCGAAGCGAATAAGGAAACAATATGAAAAGAGACCATAATGGCCTCTTTTTATTTTGGCTGTGTTAAATATGAATGTTGATTTTCGTTCCAGGCGCTTCGCTTTCCGCGGGGCGGGTGGTGAGCCTCCTCGGCGCTAAAGCGCCTGTGGGGTCTCACCTGTCCCGCTGCTCCCGCAGGAGTCTCGCGCCTTCCACTCCAATCAACAATGATGCTTTAACACAGCCTTTATTTTTTAAATCTCTGTTGGACTTTATTTCTTTTCCGATCGCGCCGAAAAATAAAACCTGCTACAAACCCAAGTCCACCGATAAAAAGGATTAAACCAACCAGAAATTGCAGCAAAAGATTTGGGAATGGGGCTTGGAGAATCCCAAAAGTCATATCTCGCATTAATTTAATTCCAAAAGCTGCTAACGCGCCTGGAATCACTAATATGATAAGGGCAATAATACGTATCATAAATAAATCCTTCCACATTGCATTTTTTCAAAGTATCTCTATTTAATTATATCTAATGAAAATATTATTACATAGTTGAAAATTGTCAAGGAGTGTTTTTAGAGATAAAATAACAATGAAGAATATTGCATGTTTTTTTCTGGATTAGAGTGAAAAAAATTTCTTTTCGTGCAAAGGGGTAGAAAAGATGCAAAATATTATGATTGTTGGCGCTGGGAAGGGCGGGACGGCAATCTTAAAGATCTTAAAAGAATCAGAAGTCTTAAAGGTCATAGTAGTCATTGATCGGAATGTGGATGCACCAGGTATTTTATTAGCTAAACAAGAGGGGATTAAAACCGGAACAAGCTGGCAGTCCTTTCTAACTGATCACATCGATATTATAATTGAGGTAACAGGGAATGACACTGTTTTTCAAGAATTGCGAGAGGCTAAAAATAAAAAAACAGTTTTGATTCCTGGGAGTGTTGCTTTCCTAGTTGCCAAATTAATGGAGGAAAAAGAAGAACTTGTTGCTAAGCACCAGCATGAATCCTATCAGCAGGAGTTAATTTTTAATGCGGCCAATGATGGGATGGTGGTGATTGATCGTAATGGAAAGGTGATTTTGTTTAACAAACGCGCAGAAGAAATAATGGGGGTAACAAGGGCCCAGGCCATTGGGAAACCGGTCCTAAAAGTCATTCCAACCAGCAGGCTCCCAATCATTCTTGAAACAAGAAGAACAGAGTCAAATCAAGAAATGGTATTAAGTAATGAGCGAAAAATTATTACAACCCGAATTCCAATTATTGAAGAAAATGGGACATTGATTGGTGCATTTGCGGTCTTTAAGGATATAACGGAGGTTGTGAATCTTGCGGAGGAAATCACTGATTTAAAGGAAATCCAAACGATGCTGCAAGCAATCATCCATTCTAGTGATGATGCCATTTCCGTTGTCGATGAGAATGGACGGGGAATCCTTATTAATCCTGCCTATACCCGAATTACGGGTCTTACGCAAGAGCAGGTAATCGGGAAGCCCGCAACAGCAGATATTTCTGAAGGAGAAGGGGAAAGTATGCATATGAAAGTCCTTCAAACGAGACGTGCTGTTCGCGGTGTACCGATGAAATTGGGTCCAAATAAAAAGGAAGTCATTGTGAATGTCGCACCAATCATCGTCAAAGGGAAATTAAAGGGCAGTGTTGGTGTTATTCATGACATGTCAGAAATGAAATCGCTTAGCAGGGAATTAAGCCGCGCGAGGCAGATTATCCGCACACTAGAAGCTAAATACACCTTTGAGGATATTATCGCGCAATCTGATGAAATGATGCTTGCGATTGAGCAGGCAAGATTAGGAGCAAAGACACCTGCAACTGTCCTTCTCCGTGGAGAATCCGGAACAGGTAAAGAGTTATTTGCCCATGCGATACATAATGCCAGTGATCGAAAATATAACAAATTTGTCCGCGTCAATTGTGCAGCTCTATCCGAATCTCTATTAGAAAGTGAATTATTTGGTTATGAGGAGGGAGCCTTTTCAGGTGCCATCCGTGGAGGCAAGCGAGGTCTTTTTGAAGAAGCAAATAACGGCAGTATTTTTCTTGATGAAATTGGTGAGCTTTCCGCAAATACCCAGGCAAAGCTGCTTAGGGTGCTGCAGGAAAATGAAATCATCCGAGTAGGCGGTACAAAGCCCGTCACAATCAATGTCAGGGTGATTGCTGCCACCAATGTAAATTTAGAAAAAGGTATTGCCAAAGGATCCTTTAGGGAAGACTTATACTATCGTTTAAATCGTATGCCCATTCAAATTCCGCCGCTTCGAAACCGAATAGAAGAAATTCCAGTTTTATGTGAGAGACTGATTCAAAAAATAAACCGTGATTATGGAAGAAATGTTGAAGGTGTGACAAAGAAGGCTTTACATCAATTAATGGGGTATGATTGGCCTGGGAACGTTCGAGAATTAGAAAATATACTGGGCAGGGCCATTATCTTTATGAATTATTATGAAACACTTATTGATGCTCATCATTTGCCAGTTTTAAAAAATAAGAAGAGCGGTAATGAGAATTTTATAACAAAATCAAGTGAATCCCTTGGATTAGACCAATCCTTATCCGAAATGTTGGAAGATTACGAAGCTAAAATCATACAGCAAACACTATTGCGATTAAATGGTAATAAAACATTGACTGCAAAAACCTTAGGTCTGTCTGTGAGAAATTTATATTATAAACTCGAAAAATATAATCTTGAAAAAAACAGCATGCAATAAATTTCACAGTATGAAAATTCTTGCATTGCTCGCGTTGCAGGAAATAAAGCGTTTACATACGAATGGTTTGGCACAGTTCTTGCATAATATTAGTTCGGAGCTGCAGTAATTTGGAGAAAGGGTTGATGACAACTTGTTGCTGGATTCACTGATTGATAAAGCAACCCAGAAAGGTATTCATACAGTTGCGGTTGCCGCGGCAGAAGATGTTGAAGTCATTGAAGCTGTACTTGACGCAGCAGGACGAAATCTTGCTCAATTTATCTTGTTCGGAAATAAAGAAAAGATTACTTCACTTATCGAAATGAAAAAACACGAACCGTTTCGCCATAATAATATAAAAATTGTTGAATCAGGTTCCATTGCTACGGCCGCTGAATTAGCCGTTAGGGCTGTGTCTAATAAAGAGGCAGACGTATTAATGAAAGGCAACGTCCAAACGAACATACTTTTAAAAGCTGTCTTAAATAAGGAATATGGTCTTAGAACAGGAAATGTTTTATCGCATGCTGCTTTTTTTGAAATTCCCGGTTACAATCGTTTTATCATTGTAACGGACGCTGCTATGAATATTGCTCCTGATTTAATGCAAAAAGCACAAATCATTCATAATACTGTTTCATTAGCCAAGTCCGTTGGAATCGACAATCCAAAAGTGGCACCTATTGCTGCAGTAGAGGTAGTAAATCCTGCTATGCAGGCAACCGTGGATGCTGCTGCCCTAACAATGATGAATAAGAGAGGGCAAATTCCCGGCTGTATCGTCGATGGACCACTTGGTTTAGATAATGCTGTTTCAGCACTAGCAGCGGAACACAAAGGGATATCAAGTGAAGTGGCGGGAAAAGCCGATATTTTATTGGTTCCTGCCATTGAGGTAGGCAATGCATTATATAAATCATTAATTTATTTTGCAAAGGCAAAGGTAGGTGCCGTTATTGCCGGGGCAAAAGCACCAATTGTGTTAACATCTAGAGCTGATTCTGCTGAAAGCAAGCTATATTCTCTTGCGTTAGCGTTATGCTGTGTTAAAAAATAGATACTTACATTCGAGGAGGAATAAACAATGGAAATCTTCAAGTATTTAGAGAAATATGATTATGAGCAAGTGGTATTCTGCCAAGATAAACAATCAGGTTTAAAAGCGATTATCGCTATTCATGATACAACACTCGGACCTGCACTTGGCGGCACCCGCATGTGGACATATGCATCAGAAGAAGCAGCCATTGAAGATGCTCTTAGACTTGCCAAAGGGATGACATATAAAAATGCAGCAGCAGGGTTAAATCTTGGCGGCGGTAAAACCGTAATCATTGGCGACCCGCGTAAAGATAAAAATGAGGAAATGTTTCGTGCATTTGGCCGTTACATCCAAGGTTTGAATGGACGATACATTACAGCTGAGGACGTCGGTACAACTGTTGCTGATATGGATCTCATACACGAAGAAACAGATTATGTTACAGGGATCTCTCCTGCATTCGGCTCATCAGGCAATCCTTCTCCAGTAACAGCCTTCGGTGTATATCGTGGGATGAAGGCTGCTGCGAAAGAGGCTTTTGGATCTGACTCCCTAGAAGGAAAAGTGGTTGCGATTCAAGGTGTTGGAAATGTAGCCTATACACTTTGCCAATACCTGCATGAAGAAGGTGCACAGCTGATTGTAACGGACATTAATAAAGAAGCTGTAAATCGTGCAGTAGAAGCGTTCGGTGCGCGTGCAGTCGACCCGGATGAGATTTATAGTGTCGAATGTGATATCTATGCACCGTGTGCCCTAGGTGCAACCATTAATGATGATACAATCCCTCAATTAAAAGCAAAAGTAATTGCGGGCTCTGCTAACAACCAATTAAAAGATACAAGACACGGCGATATTATTCATGAAATGGGGATTGTGTATGCTCCGGATTATGTCATAAATGCCGGCGGTGTTATTAATGTTGCGGATGAGCTTTATGGCTACAACCAAGAACGGGCAATGAAAAAAGTGGAGCAACTCTATGCCACGATTGAAAAAGTAATTGAAATTTCAAAACGTGATGGCATTCCAACTTATGTTGCAGCTGATCGCATGGCTGAAGAGAGAATTGAGAGAATCCGTAATTCCAGAAGTCAATTCTTGCAAAATGGCCACCACATCTTGAGTCATAGAATCTCAAGATAGGCAGATTTTCACAAAAAACCATGACGGCGAAGCGCTGAATTTTTGTTCAGCGCGTTTGCCTTTCAATAGATGTTTTTGTTAAATGGAGGTTACGAAATTGCCAGATAAAGAATATCGGATTCTCATCATCAATCCAGGCTCAACATCTACCAAGATTGGAGTCTTTGATAATGAAATTTCCATATTTGAAAAAACCATCCGCCACGAGGCAGAAATAATTAATTCCTACTCCACAATTATTGAGCAATATGAATTTAGAAAAACAACCATTTTGGAAACACTGGATCATGAGGGAATTAATATATCCAAATTATCTGCTGTTTGCGGCCGAGGGGGATTATTGCGCCCGATTGAAGGCGGAACATATGCGGTTAATGACTTGATGCTGGAGGATTTACGGAATGGTTTTTCCGGGCAGCATGCATCAAATCTCGGCGGTATACTTGCCTATGAAATTGCGGAAGGCCTTAATATCCCATCCTTTATTGTCGATCCGGTCGTTGTCGATGAACTTGACCCGATTGCAAGAATCTCCGGGTTTGCTTTAATTGAAAGGAAGAGTATCTTTCATGCGCTAAACCAAAAAGCCGTTGCACGAAGAGTAGCAAAGGATTTAGGGAGAAAATATAACGAATTAAATCTGATTGTGACCCATATGGGCGGCGGCATTACCGTTGGGGTCCATAAACAGGGTAAGGTTGTTGATGTTAACAACGGCCTGCATGGTGAAGGTCCATTAAGTCCTGAACGTGCGGGAACGGTGCCTGCAGGTGATTTGATCGCGCTTTGTTATTCAGGTGAATATTATCGGGAAGAATTAATGAAGAAATTGGTAGGCCAAGGCGGGCTTATCGGCTACCTTGGTACTAGTGATGCAGTGAATGTGGAAAAAAGAATTGAAGCTGGTGATCAAGAGGCAAAGCTTGTGTATGAGGCAATGGCCTATCAGGTTGCCAAGGAAATTGGTGCGGCTAGTACTGTCCTTTCAGGCAAAGTGGATGCTATTATATTAACAGGCGGTCTGGCTTACGGTAAAGGCTTTGTGAAATCAATCAGCGACCGAATCAATTGGATTGCTGATATTATTGTTCAGCCGGGTGAAGATGAGTTGCAAGCATTGGCTGAAGGAGCACTTCGTGTCTTGCGTGGTGAAGAAGCAGTAAAAGTGTATCAGGAGAAATGTAAGACAGCAAAAATTTAAGGGAAATGGGGAGGAAACAAAAGTGGCACAAGAATACGATTTGGTCATACTTGGCGGTGGAACGGGAGGCTATGTAGCTGCCATTCGTGCCTCGCAGCTGGGATTAAAAACAGCGATTGTGGAGAAAGGAAAACTTGGCGGCACATGCCTTCATAAAGGCTGCATTCCAAGTAAGGCACTGCTTCGAAGTGCAGAGGTTTATGCTACAGCTAAACATAGCGAGGACTTTGGAGTGATTACAAGTGAAGTCTCGTTAGATTTTGGTAAAGTACAGCAGCGGAAAAATAAAATTATTGACCAATTACATAAAGGTGTTCAGCATTTAATGAAACAAGGCAAGATTGATGTTTTTGAGGGATTAGGACGAATTCTTGGGCCATCTATTTTCTCCCCTATGCCCGGAACGATTTCGGTTGAAATGAACAATGGCGAAGAGAACGAAATGCTTATTCCCAAAAATGTCGTGATTGCCACCGGTTCAAGACCAAGAACACTGCCAGGCCTTGAAATTGACGGGGATTTTGTGATTTCTTCTGACGAAGCCTTACAACTAGAAACACTTCCGGATTCAATTCTTATAGTCGGCGGGGGCGTCATTGGAATTGAATGGGCCTCCATGCTGTCTGACTTTGGAGTGGAGGTTACAGTAATAGAGTATGCCGACAGGATCATTCCGACGGAAGATAAAGAAATCTCAAAAGAAATGCAGCGTTTAATGAAGAAAAAAGGAATCAAACTTGTAACAGGTGCCAAGGTATTGCCGGAAACGCTTGTAAAGGACAATGGGGTTGCCATTTCCGCAGAAGTAAAGAGTGGAGTGAAAGAATTTAAAGCCGAAAAACTTCTTGTTTCGGTCGGCCGCCAGGCTAATACGGAAGGGATTGGACTAGAAAACACCGAAATTCAGGTTGAAAAAGGTTTCATCGTGACAAATGAATTTTTCCAAACGAAGGAATCCCATATGTATGCGATTGGCGATGTAATTGGCGGATTGCAGTTGGCTCACGTAGCCTCACATGAAGGAATCGTTGCTGTTGAACATATAGCGGGGAAAGATCCCTCACCATTTGATTATAATCTAGTATCTAGATGTATCTATAGTAATCCCGAAGTGTCAAGTGTAGGGATTACAGAAGATCAGGCAAAAGAGAATGGTCATAAAGTAAAAGTGGGTAAGTTCTCTTTCAGGGCTATCGGGAAAGCACTGGTTTTTGGAGAATCGGATGGATTTGTGAAAATTGTTGCGGATGAGGAGACCAATGATATTCTAGGGGTGCATATGATTGGCCCGCATGTAACCGATATGATAACAGAAGCCGGCCTTGCGATGGTACTGGATGCCACACCGTGGGAAATTGCTCATACTATCCATCCACATCCAACTTTATCAGAAGCAATTGGTGAAGCGGCACTGGCAGTCGAGGGAAAGGCAATTCATTCATAAAGAGTTTTTTGAAGCGAACATTCGGGAGGTTAGAAATAAATGGCAGAAAAACGTCATGAAGCTTTAGGTTTGAGCGACGACAAAGTGTTAGAAATGTATGAAACGATGCTTTTGGCTCGCAGAATAGATGAGCGGATGTGGTTATTAAACCGTGCTGGTAAAATACCCTTCGTTATTTCATGTCAAGGTCAAGAGGCGGCGCAGGTGGGAGCAGCTTTTGCGTTAGATAAAGAAAAGGATTATGTGCTGCCATATTATCGTGACATGGGCGTGGTGTTAACATTTGGGATGACACCAAAGGAATTGATGCTGTCAGGCTTTGCTAAAGCTGAGGATCCAAATTCAGGCGGACGGCAAATGCCGGGACACTTTGGTCAAAAGAAAAATCGCATTGTTACAGGTTCATCGCCGGTGACCACTCAAGTTCCCCATGCAGTAGGGGTTGCACTTGCCGGAAAAATGGAACGAAAAGACCTGGTGACCTTTGTAACCTTTGGTGAGGGTTCTTCTAATCAGGGAGATTTCCATGAAGGAGCAAACTTTGCCGGTGTTCATAAGCTTCCGGTCATCTTTATGTGTGAAAATAATAAATACGCAATTTCCGTCCCAATTGAAAAACAGTTAGGTTGTGAAAAGGTATCTGATCGTGCAATCGGCTACGGTATGCCTGGTTTTACAGTTGATGGCAATGACCCTCTTGAAGTGTACAAATCAGTGAAGGACGCAGTAGATCGTGGACGCCGCGGTGATGGTCCAACTCTCATTGAAACGATATCCTATCGTTTAACACCACACTCTTCTGATGATGATGACCGATCATACCGTGCGCCAGATGAAGTGGCTAAGGCAAAAACACAAGATCCTATCATAACTTTTGGCGCATATTTAAAAGAAACAGGCGTCATGAATGATGAACTGGAAAAAGAAATCAATGACCGTGTAATGAAAATGGTTAATGAAGCCACGGATTATGCCGAGAATGCTCCTTATGCTGCACCAGAGGATGCATTGAAATATGTTTATGGGGACATGTAAGGGGGACGTGACATGGCAGTAATTTCTTATATTGATGCAGTAACAATGGCCATTCGTGAAGAAATGGAGCGAGATTCAAAGGTTTTTGTTCTGGGTGAAGATGTTGGAGTAAAAGGCGGTGTTTTTAAAGCCACTCAAGGCTTGTATGAACAATTTGGCGAAGAGAGAGTCATTGATACCCCACTCGCAGAATCTGCGATTGCTGGTGTGGGAATCGGCGCAGCGATGTATGGTATGCGTCCGATTGCTGAAATGCAATTTGCCGATTTTATTATGCCCGCCGTCAATCAGATTATCTCGGAAGCAGCTAAAATACGCTACCGTTCCAATAACGACTGGAACTGTCCAATGGTTATACGGGCTCCGTACGGAGGCGGAGTGCATGGGGCGCTGTATCATTCTCAATCAGTTGAAGCAGTATTTGCTAACCAGCCAGGCTTGAAGATTGTTATGCCGTCTACTCCTTATGATGTAAAAGGACTATTAAAAGCAGCGATTCGCGACAATGATCCTGTTTTATTTTTCGAGCATAAGCGTGCCTACCGATTAATAAAAGGGGAGGTACCAACCGAAGATTATACATTGCCAATCGGCAAAGCTGATGTTAAGCGGGAAGGTGACGATCTTACCGTTATCACTTATGGACTTTGTGTTCATTTTGCCCTGCAAGCAGCAGAAAAATTGGCCAAGGACGGAATTTCTGCACATATTCTTGACTTGCGAACCGTTTATCCACTTGATAAAGAAGCAATTATTGAAGCTGCCTCGAAAACAGGTAAAGTCCTACTCGTTACAGAGGATACAAAAGAAGGCAGTATCATGAGTGAAGTGTCTGCGATTATTGCTGAGAATTGCTTATTTGAGTTAGATGCACCGATTAAGCGTCTTGCTGGACCGGATGTACCGGCAATGCCATATGCGCCAACGATGGAAAAATTCTTTATGGTCAATCCAGATAAGGTTGAAAAAGCAATGCGCGAGCTCGCGGAGTACTAAGGAGGTTTGGAAATAGTGGCAGTTGAACAAATTAAAATGCCTCAACTAGGGGAAAGTGTCACTGAAGGAACAATCAGTAAATGGTTGGTTTCTGTCGGCGATAAAGTTAATAAATATGACCCTCTGGCAGAGGTTATGACAGATAAAGTAAATGCAGAAGTGCCATCCTCCTTTACAGGTGTAATAAAAGAGCTAATTGCCGGTGAAGGCGATACATTAGCGGTTGGAGAGATCATTTGTACGATTGAGGTGGATGGCGGTACTGCGGTGGAATCCAAGGCTGCTAGCAATGAACAAAAGGAATCGTCCAGTGTTGCTGTGGAGGCAGTTCAAGCAGATAAAGGAAACAAGGCTCGATTTTCACCTGCCGTTCTGAAAATTTCTCAGGAGCATGGTATTGATTTAAATCAGGTATCAGGCACCGGTGCCGGCGGACGGATTACTAGAAAAGACTTACTGAAACTAATTGAGTCTGGAAACATCCCTGTTGCTGGTCAAAAGGCGGAATTGCCGAAAGAACAAGCTCCAGTGCCGGCAGTCAAACAGGATACAGCACAGCCTATATCTAGTCAGCAAGCTCCGGCTCCTACAGTAAATATTCCGGTTGCAGCAGGTGACATTGAGATTCCGGTTACAGGAGTCCGCAAGGCAATTGCCGCTAATATGCTGCGAAGTAAGCATGAAGCTCCTCATGCTTGGACAATGATTGAAGTAGATGCAACCAACTTGGTTGAATATCGAAACGCTCTTAAGGATGAATTCAAGAAAAAAGAAGGCTTTAACTTAACGTTCTTCGCTTTCTTTGTGAAGGCAGTTGCGCAGGCATTAAAAGAATTCCCGCAGATTAATTCGATGTGGGCAGGAGATAAAATCATCCAAAAGAAGGATATTAATATTTCCATTGCGGTTGCTACGGATGATGCTCTTTTTGTTCCTGTTATAAAGAATGCAGATGAGAAAACGATTAAAGGCATTGCCCGTGAAATCTCCGAACTTGCGGTAAAGGTAAGAACCGGAAAGCTTCGATCAGAAGATATGCAGGGAGGTACCTTTACAGTTAACAATACGGGCTCTTTCGGCTCTGTACAATCTATGGGAATCATCAATTACCCACAGGCTGCGATTTTGCAAGTGGAATCCATTGTCAAACGTCCAGTGGTTATGAACAATGGCATGATTGCTGTCCGTGACATGGTGAACCTATGTATGTCCCTTGACCACAGAGTATTAGACGGACTCGTTTGCGGTCGATTCTTAACAAGAGTGAAGGAAATCTTAGAAAGTACATCGAAAACAACTACATCCATTTATTAAAAAACAACCGCTGCAATTGGTGCAGCGGTTGTTTTGTTGCCTGATTAATGGTTTTCATTGCTTGAAATGGGTTTGTACCATAAAATAGAATATAGATAAATTGATTGAATTTACATTCAATTAGGAAACGAAAGGGGGAGAAGGGTCGTGGAAAAAATAAAAAATCAATCTTTTTCTTTAAAATCAAACGATGAATGGAAAGAAAAGGCAGATACATCACTAAAAGGAAAAACAACTGAATCACTAAAAACGACTACATATGAAAACATTATTTTGAAACCGCTTTATACTCAGCAGGATCAGCGGACTGTTCCGGAATTTCCAGGTGGTTCGGATTTTAGAAGAGGGATTTCGCCGTTAGGATATCGGACAAACGAGTGGAAGATTGCACAGCGTATTTCTTTTCAAACTCCTGAAGAATTGCAGGAGAAACTCCTTCAATCATTCGATAAAGGACAATCTGCGATCTCATTTGAAGTGAAGAAGGAATTGTTTGATTCAAGAGAGAGTCTTATAAATATACTTGCGGAATCTTATCGGCACTTTCCATTTGCTATCAACACCAAAGAATTTCAATCGGCATTTCTTGCAGCAGCAAGTGGATTGGATCAGCCAAACCAATTCAGCGGATATATTGGTTCCGATCCAATTGCCCTATTTTCTGAAACAGGGGTTATTTCTGAAGAATATTTCACTAAATGGGGAAACAACATTCTTCAATCAAGCGGGAAATACCCTAACTTACGCACGATCTTAATCGATACCGTTCCATATCATAATGGCGGGGCAAATGCTGTTCAAGAGCTCGGGATTGCCATAGCAACAGGTGTAAATTATCTTGAAAGGCTTCAGGAGACCGGTTTGGACCTGGAAGAAATTCTAGCGGAAATGGTCTTCCAGTTCTCGATTGGCAGCAATTATTTCACCGAGATTGCTAAGCTGCGGGCAGCGAGGGTACTCTGGAACCGAATTACTGGACTGTATGATATGAACGATGAAGTACGTGGAATGATGATTGCTGCTGAAACATCTTCCTTTACGAAAACGGTCCATGATCCGCATGTAAACCTGCTTCGAGCTGGGAATGAAGCCTTTGCGTCTGTCATTGGCGGAGTTCAATATCTTCATATTGAACCATTTAATAGTCTTACAGGCTGCTCGCCATTTTCTGAAAGGATCGCTAGAAATATCCAGCTCCTATTAAGAGAAGAAGCACATCTAAAGACAGTGACGGACCCAGCCGGAGGGTCTTGGTATGTAGAAGAATTAACCAATCAACTGGCTGAAAAAGCATGGGAATTCTTTCAACAAATCGAAGTCAATGGCGGTATGATTGAAGCCTTGAAATCGAATTGGCTCCAGCAGGAAATAGCGGCTGTGTATGAAAATAGAAATATGGACATCCAAACAAGAAAGCAGAGTATTGTCGGCACAAATGTCTATGCAAATTTAGATGAAACCGTACCGCTTAGGCTGCTATCAAAGGAAAAGTCCTCCATAGCAGATGGAGAAAAAATCGAAGCCGTCATCAACAGAAGACTGGCCAAACCATATGAACAATTGAGAAAAAAGGCAAAGGAACTTGAAGAAAACTCGGGTTTCAAGCCCGCTATGGGGTTGATTTGTCTTGGTGAATTAAAACAGTATAAAGCAAGACTTGATTTTATGAAGGGATTTCTTGCTGCCGGCGGGATCCAAGCGGTGGAAAGTAAATCTATTTTTTCAATCAATGATGCCCGGCAATTTGTTTCAAATCAAACTAGTAAACACCTTTGTCTTTGCGGAACGAATGAACAATATGAAACCATTGGTCATGAAATCTTAGAGGCATTTAGGGCCGACTTTCCTGAGCGGAATATTTATCTTGCAGGTCTCCCGGATAAAGAAAAACAAGCCCGATGGCTGGATGAGGGGATCAATCAATTTATCCATATGAAAAGCAATTGTTATGAAACGCTGCTGACAATCCTGAGCAAGCTGGAGGTGAATACCATTGAAGAAACAAAAGCCTGATTTTCAAAACAAATCCTTATTTGATGGGCAGCCATACATGACAAAGGACGAATGGCTAGAAAAAGTGAACCAGGAAATTGATCATTCCCTTGATGATTTATTGTTTGAAACAAATGAACAAATTTCTTTAAAACCGCTTTATACAAAAGAAGACCGGGCAGGACTTGAACATCTTGATGATCTTCCCGGGCTCCCTCCATTTACAAGAGGACCGTATCCAACGATGTATGTGAACCGTCCATGGACGGTAAGACAGTATGCAGGATTTTCAACGGCTGAGGAAAGCAATGCTTTTTACCGCCGTAATCTGGCGATGGGCCAAAAGGGATTATCGGTAGCCTTCGATTTAGCCACCCACCGCGGTTACGACTCCGATCACCCACGTGTTATGGGGGATGTCGGAAAAGCGGGTGTAGCGATCGACTCGATTCTTGATATGAAGACACTCTTTGACGGTATTCCTCTAGATCAAATGTCTGTTTCGATGACAATGAACGGCGCTGTTTTGCC
Source organism: Bacillus sp. S3 (assembly GCF_005154805.1). GTDB lineage: Bacteria > Bacillota > Bacilli > Bacillales > Cytobacillaceae > Neobacillus. The sequence goes on along the minus strand of NZ_CP039727.1, from coordinate 3,416,610 downwards.
AATCCTGGCCTTCTTTATTGTGACTGCTGAGGAACAAGGTGTGAGTCAAGAAAAATTATCAGGAACCATCCAAAATGATATTTTAAAAGAATATATGGTGCGTAATACGTATATCTACCCTCCTGAAATGTCAATGAAAATTATTGCGGATATTTTTGAATACACATCCAAGTATATGCCAAAATTCAATAGTATTAGTATTTCCGGCTATCACATGCAAGAAGCGGGGGCGCCTGCTGATTTAGAATTGGCTTATACACTTGCCGATGGCTTGGAGTATGTCAGGACGGGACTTAAAGCGGGAATTGAGATTGATTCTTTTGCCCCGAGATTGTCATTTTTCTGGGCGATTGGGATGAATTACTTTATGGAAGTCGCTAAAATGCGGGCGGCGCGCTTGATTTGGGCAAAAATGATGCAGTCATTTCAGCCAAAGAACGAAAAGTCGCTGGCACTTCGTACACATTCCCAAACATCCGGCTGGAGCTTGACGGAGCAGGATCCGTTTAACAATGTTACGAGAACGCTGATCGAGGCACATGCGGCAGCAATGGGCCATACCCAATCGCTGCATACCAATGCTTTGGATGAAGCGATTGCCCTGCCAACTGACTTCTCGGCACGAATCGCCCGTAACACTCAGTTATTTTTACAAGAAGAAACGGGAATTACAAACGTAATCGACCCATGGGCGGGCTCTTATTATGTAGAAAAGCTGACCGATGAACTTGTCAATCGAGCATGGACACATATTGAAGAGATTGAAGGTCTTGGGGGCATGGCAAAAGCGATTGAAACCGGTCTGCCGAAGATGAGAATCGAAGAGGCTGCAGCTAGAAGGCAGGCGCAAATCGATTCCGGAAAGGAAACGATCATTGGTGTCAACCGCTATCGCCTTGAAAAAGAAGAGGCAATTGATATTTTGGACATCGATAATACGGCTGTCCGGTTAAAACAAATTGAAAAATTAAATGCCTTAAAGGCCGGACGAGATGACGAAAAAGTAAAAGAGGCACTTAACGCTTTGACAAAAGCGGCGGAAACAGGGGAACAAAATTTATTAGAACTGGCTGTAAAGGCGGCAAGAGTAAGGGCAACACTTGGGGAAATATCCGATGCAGTTGAACTTGTTGCCAGCAGACATAAAGCAATCATCCGTTCCATTAGCGGTGTCTACAGTACCGCATTTAGCAATGAGGAAGAAATCGTAGAAGTAAAAAATATGACTGATGAATTTCTTGAGAATGAGGGAAGACGTCCAAGGATTCTCATTGCGAAAATGGGGCAGGATGGCCATGACCGAGGGGCGAAAGTTATTGCTACGGCCTTCGCTGATCTTGGGTTTGATGTTGATATTGGTCCATTGTTTCAGACACCAGAAGAAACGGCCATGCAGGCTGTGGAAAATGACGTCCATGTGATTGGGATGAGCTCACTTGCCGCCGGGCATAAAACATTATTGCCACAGCTCGGGAAAGAATTAAAAAAATTAGGACGAGAAGATATCTTACTGGTCATCGGCGGGGTCATTCCAGCTCAGGATTATCAATTTTTATACGATCATGGTGCTGCAGCTATCTTCGGTCCGGGAACCATTATCCCTGTGGCGGCACAGAAGGTCATCAAGGAAATTTATAAGCGACTCGGTTATGAGGAAGTGGCACAATAAATGAGTACCGATTATAAGCCGGAATGGAGCGACCCGAATAACCCGGATAGCATTTCAAGTATTGTTAGGAAGGGGCGGGAACTGGAGGGGAAAGCAGGTGCCCTTCAGAAAAATATCCGCTTTCAAAAACGCAAATCCTCGGAGCCCGCAGTTGATGAACTTTATGAAGGGGTGATCAACGGAGATCGAAGTATCCTGGCCCGGGCGATTACGTTAGTGGAAAGCAATGCTGAACAGCATTTTCAAAAAGCACAGCAGCTGCTGCAAAAACTGCTGCCGAGCAGTGGAAAAGCGATTCGGATTGGTATTACCGGTGTCCCTGGTGCTGGCAAAAGCACCTTTATTGAGGCGTTTGGCACCTACCTTTGCAGTTTGGGACACCAAGTAGCTGTGTTAGCTATTGATCCAAGCTCCAGTATTAGCGGCGGCAGTATTCTTGGCGATAAAACACGAATGGAACAACTGTCAAGAAACAAAAGAGCCTTTATCCGCCCTTCCCCAACAGCTGGAAAGCTTGGAGGCGTTCATCGAAAAACGCGTGAAGCGATGTTGCTTTGTGAAGCTGCTGGCTTCGACGTCATTTTAATTGAAACGGTTGGGGTTGGCCAAAGTGAGGTTATTATTCGCGATATGGTTGACTTTTTCATGCTTCTTGTGCTGACTGGCGCAGGTGACGAGCTGCAGGGAATGAAAAAAGGAATTATGGAATTGGCTGACGCCATCCTCATTCATAAGGCAGACGGTGAAAACAAACTTAAAGCAGAGCAGACAAGAAAAGAATATAACCGAATTCTCCATTTCCTGCAGCCGGCCACAAAAGGCTGGGCAACAAAGGCATATACATGTTCGTCTATGACGCATGAAGGAATCAGTGAAATCTGGGAAATTATTCAATCGTTTGAACAAACCGGAAAAAGCACTGGGGTGTTTGACAATAGGCGAAAAATTCAAGCCCGAGAATGGCTTTATTCGATGATTAGCGACCAGTTACAATTTTATTTTTATCATCATACCGGTGTTAAAAATGAATTACCCAAATTGGAAAATGAGGTTATTGCAGGAGAAACCACTGTAGCGACTGCTGTAGAAACGTTATTCAAAACCTTTTTAAAAGATTGAGCCCTCCGTTGTCGGCTGGTTTTTCAGATTGGAAAAAACGTATTTTTACTGTTATGATGTAATTATGCACAAAACATTGAAGGAGAGATTTTTTATGAGCATGGATTTCAACTTTTTCATGAATGATGTGGTTAACCAGGCACGTCAAGAAATCGTGTCAGCTGGATATAAAGAACTAAAAACATCTGCGGATGTAGAAGAAGCATTAACACAAAAGGGAACAACCTTAGTCATGATCAATTCGGTTTGTGGCTGTGCCGGCGGTGTGGCAAGACCAGCGGCAGCACATGCGGTTCATTACGATAAACGCCCTGACCACCTTGTAACTGTATTCGCAGGACAGGATAAGGAAGCAACGGAAACAGCACGGAGCTATTTCACTGGCTATCCGCCATCCTCACCTTCTTTTGCCCTATTAAAGGACGGAAAGATTTGTTCAATGGTAGAAAGACATCAAATTGAAGGCTTCGATCCTGCGATGGTCGTTTCAAGACTGCAAAAGGAATTTGATGAATATTGCGAAGAGTTTTAGGGAATCTTATGGGTTAATCTCAATACAGAGATTAACCCTATTTTTTTGGAAAAAATTACTGTAAAAAAATTAAAACGAATTTTTAAGAATATATTTGCATAATTATTAGTTTGTGTTAAAATTCATTACATTGAATAATTATTAAAAAAACAAAACTATTAATCTTGAAAATGATGCATGGAATGGTTCGAACTAATGTGTAGAATTTTCAGATAAATTATAGGGGGAAAGCAAATGAAAAAGGCACTTGTTATAGTTGCAACAATGATCATGATGGTGGGTTTACTCGCAGCATGTGGTACAGGTGAAAAAGCGAACAAGAAAAGCGGAGATAAAAAGGTGTTAGTCATGGCTACGTCTGCTGACTATCCGCCATTCGAATACGTGGAAACAGGAAAAAGTGATGATATTATCGGTTTCGATGTCGATTTAGCAAATGCGCTAGCCAAAAAGCTTGGATATGAAGTGAAAGTTAAGGATATGGATTTCAGCGGATTAGTTCAATCGCTTAAATCAGGACAAGCAGATTTTGTTTTAGCCGGTATGTCACCTACTGAGAAAAGAAAGAAAAACGTTGATTTCAGTGATATTTATTATACAGCCTCGCACTTAATTATTTCGAAAAAAGCCAGTGGTATTGAAACATTGGAAGATTTGAAAGGTAAAACAGTCGGAGTACAACTAGGATCGATTCAAGAAGGTAAGGCAGATGAAATCAATAAACAAGTTCCAATTAAAATTGAAAACCGCGACCGTATTCCAGATCTTATCCAAGAATTAAAATCAGGCCGTTTGGACGCTGCTATTATTGAAGATACTGTGGCAAAAGGTTTTATGGAAAAAGAACAGGAATTGAATGGTTTTGCAATCAGTGATGACCCGGATGAAGCGGGATCGGCAATTGCGTTTCCGAAGAATAGCGATTTAACAGAGAAGTTCAACAAGGAATTAAAGAAAATGAAAGAAAATGGCGAACTACAAGAATTGATTGTAAAATGGTTCGGAGGGGAACAATAAGATTTGCCTGGAGACGTTCAAAATGAACGTCTCTCCATTTTTGATAGAGAGGACAGATGATGAATGAATTTAGACTTTGCTCCATTCATTCCCTCCATGCCGTATATATTAAAAGGTATTTTAGTTACCCTTCAAATTGTAATCATTGCAGGGGTATTGGGGTTTGTACTTGGAACTATTTTATCATTATTTAAAATAAGCAAGATAAAAATCTTAAACTGGTTTGCAAATGTGTATACCTCGATTTTTCGGGGAACACCATTGATTCTGCAATTAATGTTAATCTATTATGGATCGCCACAAGTATTGGGTTATCAAATTGAGCCATATACAGCGGCCATATTATCTTTCGGTCTAAATTCTGGTGCCTATATCTCGGAAATTATTCGCGCTGGAATTCTGGCGGTTGATAAAGGTCAACAGGAAGCCGCAATGGCGTTAGGTGTACCATACGGAAAAATGATGTGGGATATCATTCTTCCACAGGCATTAAAAAATATTCTTCCAGCTTTAATGAATGAATTTATTTCACTTACAAAAGAATCAGCGATTGTTACATCAATTGGAGTAATGGACATCATGCGCCGGTCTTATCAGGTAGGGGCAGATAATTATTCTTTCTTTGAGCCACTATTAATTGCCGGATTCATTTATTATTTAATGGTTATTACCTTGACCTTCTTAGGGAAAGCACTTGAAGGGAGAATGAGACGCAGTGATTAAGGTAGAGAATTTATACAAGAATTATGGAAAACTTGAAGTGTTAAAAGGCATTACGACCTCTATTGAAACAGGGGAAGTAGTCGCAATCATCGGCCCATCAGGATCCGGAAAGTCTACCTTTCTTCGCTGTTTAAACTTACTCGAAGAACCATCAAATGGGAAGATTTGGGTAGGGAAGCAAGATGTTACCGATAAAAAAACGAACATCATGAAGGTACGACAAAATGTCGGCATGGTGTTTCAACATTTTCATTTATTTCCACATAAAACAGTTTTGCAAAATCTTACCTATGCACCGATTAAGGTTAAAGGGCTGTCAAAGGATCAAGCAGAAAAAATTGCTTTTGGGCTATTAGAGCAAGTAGGGTTATCGGAAAAAGCGAATGAATTTCCAACCAGATTGTCTGGCGGGCAAAAGCAGCGGGTGGCAATTGCCCGGGCATTAGCGATGGAGCCTGAGGTTATGCTTTTCGATGAGCCGACATCGGCTCTTGATCCTGAAATGGTCAAAGAGGTGTTAGAGGTAATGAAATCACTTGCCCATACCGGGATGACAATGGCCATAGTGACACATGAAATGGGCTTTGCCAGGGAAGTGGCTGACCGAGTTCTTTTTCTTGATGGAGGGGTCCTTGTAGAAGATGCTCCGCCAAACGAATTCTTTGCTAACCCAAAGAGCCAGCGTGCCCAGGATTTCTTGCAAAAAATGCTATAATGACGCAAAAGATGGTCCTAATTGGATCATCTTTTTTCTTTTACTTAAAAGAATAATCACGATTTGTTTGTTGCAAACTATGGAAAAAAAGGAAGGTGGCTCCAATGATAAAAATCCTATCACCGATCCTGATTGCTTTTTTTATTTCTCCTATTTGGCCGTTAGGGCCAAATCCTATGCCAGGTGACCCGTTTGTGATTGTCAATAAAACGAAAAATGAACTGGCTTTTATAAATGAAAATAAAGTCCAAACGGTCATAAGTGTTGGAACAGGCAAAACGCAGGACCTGACCCCGGAAGGTCTGTTTACGATTACGGTTAAAGCAAAAGAGCCCTATTATCGAAGAGGAAACATTCCCGGAGGAGACCCAAAGAATCCGCTTGGGCCCAGATGGATTGGCTTTGATGCAAAGGATACGGACGGCAGGACTTATGGCATTCATGGAACAAATCAGCCTGCTACAATTGGAAAATATGTCTCTCAAGGCTGCATTCGCAGCCAAAACGAGGTCATTTCCTCACTATTTCCTCTAATCCCATTAGGGACAAAAATATTAGTTGTTTCATCAAAAAAGTCGTTTGAGAAGTTAGCGCAAGAAAATGGTGCAATTGAATAAGAAAAGCGCAAGCACCCTGGTCAGCGGCGTATGGCCTGGAGCACTCCAACTGAGATAAAGGAAACACGATGAGCCGGAGGCGAATCGATGTTGACTTATCATAGGGCGGAGAGCGAAGGACACTAGCCGCTAGGGTGCTGGAGCTGGACATTTCTCAAAGTCCAAATTTTATAATTCTTAATCTTTAAAGGAAAAGGGACTGCACAAATGAGCAGTCCCTTTATATATGTTTATTACAGTAATGACCCGATTCCGATGAGGAGAGTTGAAGCAAGCATGGCAAAAAGCATTAAATAAACAATTAATTTTCTAGTTTTCTTATTTTTCAAAAATAGAACCTCCCTATCATTTAGGCTTTCATTCTATTGTACAGGGAAAAACTCAAATGGACAACGGAACTACTTAGCAATTTTGGGAAGGATTTATGAACTTTTTACCGAATACCATAATTGTCGAATAAATTTTAATAATGGAACAGAGGGGTATACATGATTAAAAAGGTCGACCATATTGGAATTGCTGTGAAGTCTCTTGAGAATACGCTTCCTTTTTATACGGAAGTGTTAAACTTATCGCTTTTAGGAATTGAAGAGGTTGAGAGCCAAAAGGTCAAAGTTGCATTCTTGCAGGCAGGTGAAACGAAACTGGAACTCTTAGAGGCGACATCGGCGGAAAGTTCAATTGCTGCATTTATCGAAAAACGTGGTGAGGGAATCCACCATGTTGCACTTGGTGTTACCTCAATTGAAGACAGAATTGCCGAAATGAAAGAAAACGGAATCCGCATGATTGATGAAAAACCAAGACCCGGTGCAGGAGGGGCAGATATCGCCTTCCTGCATCCAAAATCAGCAGCAGGTGTTTTATTCGAGCTTTGTGAGAAGAAAGGGATGAAGGGGTAAGATGATTGACATCTATGAAAAAATAAATGAATTATATGATAAACGCAGAGAAGTTGAACTTGGCGGCGGTGACGAGCGAATTGAGAAACAGCATGATAAGGGAAAACTGACGGCAAGAGAAAGAATCGAGCTGTTAGTAGATAACGGTACGTTTGTCGAATTAAATCCGTTTATAGAGCACCGGACAAATGATTTCGGTCTTGATGAGTTAAAGGGTCCTGGCGACGGTGTAGTAACAGGGTATGGGAAAGTAAATGGCCGGCCCATTTATTTATTTTCGCAAGACTTTACTGTTTTTGGCGGAGCATTAGGGGAAATGCATGCAAAAAAAATAGCCAATGTCATGGATTTAGCAGCGAAAAATGGGACGCCATTTGTTGGTCTGAATGATTCCGGTGGGGCACGGATTCAAGAGGGTGTGGTTTCCCTTGATGGGTACGGACATATCTTTTATCGAAATGCGATTTATTCCGGTGTGATTCCACAAATCTCCGTCATTATGGGACCTTGTGCTGGTGGTGCTGTCTATTCACCGGCGATTACTGATTTTGTGTTTATGGTCGAAAAAACGAGCCAAATGTTCATAACTGGTCCGAAAGTAATCGAGACGGTAACAGGCGAGAAAATTTCTGCGGAGGATCTTGGCGGCGCAAATGTTCATAACTCCATTAGTGGCAATGCCCATTTCCAAGCAGAATCAGAAGCGGAAGTGCTGGAAAATGTGCGCCGACTATTAAGCTATCTGCCGCAAAACAATGAAGAAAAGACGCCTGCACTGAAAGTGGAGGATGAAAACGATTATCGTCCGGATTTAACTGATGTGATTCCATTTGATGCGGTAAGGCCTTATGATGTCCGGAAAGTCATTGAGCAAGTTGCCGATGCTGACTCCTTTATGGAGATTCAAAAGGACTTTGCAAAAAATATTGTCGTTGGGTTTGCAAGAATCAAAGGCGAAACAGTTGGACTTGTATGCAATCAGCCGAAAGTCATGGCAGGAGGATTGGATATTGATTCATCCGATAAAGCAGCACGGTTTATTCGAACCTGTGATTCTTTTAATATCCCTATCATTACGTTTGAAGATGTGACCGGCTTTTTCCCGGGGGTTAAACAGGAGCATGGGGGAATCATCCGCCACGGAGCAAAGATTCTATTTGCTTATTCAGAAGCTACCGTGCCGAAGCTGACGGTTATTTTAAGAAAGGCCTACGGTGGTGCCTATGTGGCTTTAAATAGTAAGTCGATTGGTGCTGACTTAGTGTTTGCCTGGCCAAACGCGGAAATTGCCGTTATGGGGCCGCAGGGGGCTGCTAATATTATCTTTGCCAAAGAGATTAATAATAGTGAAAATCCGGAACTGACAAGACAACAGAAAATTGATGAATACCGCGAAAAGTTTGCTAATCCATATGTGGCGGCAAGCAGAGGCATGGTCGATGATGTCATCGATCCTCGGGAAACGCGAATTAAAATGATTCAAGCGTTGGAAATGCTACGAAATAAAAAAGAATCCAGACCCTACAAAAAACATGGAAATATCCCGCTTTAATGTTGCTCATCATCTCTATCATTTGATGATTAGAAGAAGAAAGAGGTATACTGAAATAGTGAGTACATAACATGGAGGGGTCAATATTATGGTGAATCAAGAACGTCTGTTGAATGAATTTTTAGAACTTGTACAAATTGACTCAGAAACAAAATACGAGGCTGAGATTGCAAAGGTGTTAAAGCAAAAATTTGCTGATTTAGGTCTCGATGTTTTTGAAGACGATACAATGGCGGTAACTGGCCATGGAGCGGGAAACTTGGTTTGCACGCTTCCAGCAACCAAAGAAGGGGTCGATCCGATTTATTTCTCCTGCCATATGGATACCGTTACACCTGCTAAAGGGGTGAAGCCGTCGATTAAAGATGGCTATGTCGTGACCGATGGAACAACGATCTTAGGTGCCGATGATAAAACAGGTATTTCCGTTATGCTTGAAACCATCCGCCTTTTAAAGGAAAACAAACTTCCACACGGCTTGATTCAATTTGTGATCTCGGTCGGTGAAGAGTCCGGTCTTCACGGCGCTAAAGCGATCGACCCATCATTACTTAAAGCGAAATATGGCTATGCCCTCGATAGCGATGGCTTAGTTGGTAATGTCGTTGTTGCAGCACCGACACAAGCAAAGGTAAAAGCTGTCATCTACGGTAAGACGGCCCATGCCGGTGTGGCACCTGAAAAAGGCGTGTCTGCTATTACAATAGCAGCAAAATCCATTGCAAGAATGCCGCTTGGAAGAATTGATCATGAAACGACAGCAAATATCGGCCGGTTCGAAGGCGGTCAAGCTACCAATATCGTTTGCGACCGGGTTGATATATTAGCGGAAGCCCGTTCGCTGATCCCTGAAAAGATGGAAGCGCAGGTTAGCAAAATGAAAGAAGCATTTGAAACAGTGGCAGCTGAAATGGGCGGCCGTGCCGAAGTTGAAGTAGAAGTAATGTATCCAGGCTTCAAATTTGGCGAGGGTGATCACGTGGTTGAGATTGCCCGTAAAGCAGCAGCTAAAATCGGCCGAAGCTGTGAATTGCAGCATAGCGGCGGCGGCAGTGATGCCAATGTATTTAATGGCTTCAACATTCCAACGGTAAACCTTGCTGTTGGTTATGAGGAAATCCACACGACAAACGAGCGGATGCCACTTGAAGAGTTGTATAAGCTTGCAGAAATGACCATTGCGCTGATCGACGAAGTGACAAATCAATAATGGCATTTATTCAAAGGAGGGCCTAAACGGTTCTCCTTTTTGCTATACTAAAGATGAATATATGTTTTAAAGGTGTGTTCAATGTGAAAGAAATGTATCCGAAGAACGGGCGAGTCATTTTGCATGTGGATATGAATAGTTTTTACGCGTCGGTTGAAATGGCCTATGATCCTGCACTGAAGGGCAAACCGCTAGCGATTGCGGGCAATCCTGAGGAGCGCCGCGGGATCATTGTCACTTGCAGCTATGAAGCAAGGAAGTTTGGCGTGAAAACAACTATGCCGCTATGGGAAGCGAAGAAATTATGCCCGCAGTTAATCGTTAGGAAACCCAATTTTGACCGCTACAGGGCCGCGTCAATGGGCATGTTTGACATTCTAAGACAATATACCACTCTCGTTGAACCGGTTTCGATTGATGAGGGCTATATGGATATCACCGAGAGCTTTGAATTTGGCAGTCCGATTGAAATTGCTAATAGTATTCAAAAGAGAATATTTGAACAGCTTGATTTGCCAAGCAGTATCGGTATTGCTCCGAATAAATTCTTAGCCAAAATGGCCTCTGATATGAAGAAACCAATGGGCATTACAATTCTTCGTAAACGTGATATCCCAACGGTCCTTTGGCCGTTACATACAAATGAAATGCATGGCGTAGGAAAAAAGACCGCAGAAAAACTGACAACGATTGGTATTCACACGATTGGCGACTTAGCAAAAGGGAATGAAATTCAACTGAAATCACTTCTTGGTATTAATGGGCTGCGAATCAAAGAGCGGGCAAATGGTGTGGATCAGCGGCCGGTTGATCCAGAATCGATTGAGGAGTTTAAGAGCATTGGCAATTCCACCACACTGCCTAGAGACATCAGCAATCAACAAGAGCTATTTCATGTCCTTGAATCCCTGGCAGAAACAGTTTCTATTAGAATAAAGCGAAAAAATGTTCTCGCATCCTCCTTGGCGATCACCATCAGGTATAAGGATAGGAGGACAATTACTAGAAGCAAGAAATTGCCCAATCCTATTCATCTAAAAGAGGATATCGCCGCCTCTGCAAAGCAGTTGTTTCTAAAATCATGGAATGGAGACCCCATTCGTTTGCTCGGGATTACCGGTAATGATCTAGTAGATCATGATCATGCCTATAAACAGTTGGATTTGTTTTCCTATGAAAAGGATGCCAAAAAAGAGCCGCTGCTTAAAACGCTCTCTCATCTTCGGGATAAATACGGGAAAAATATTATTGAAAACGCTGGATCCCACCATGTTGACCCGACACATAAAATCGGAACCGGGACGAGCTTTAATAAGGACTTTCTTCGTTCTTTCCCTGAGAAACATAAAGACGAACATTAAAAGCTCCACTTTGCCAATTAAACAAAGTGGAGCTTTTGCCGTTTACTTACATATATCGACATCTAGATCTGTTACAGGCCACCAGAATCGCCCGTCTTTTTCTAACAGCTCATCTGCTTCCTTAGGTCCCATTGATCCGGACTCGTAATTAGGAAAGTCTGCTTTTGTTTTTGCCCATGCATCCGAGATCTTATCTACAAATGCCCAAGAATAGGCGACTTCATCCCAATGAGTGAAATTAGTGGCATCACCGCGCATGCAATCGTAAAGAAGTTTCTCATAGCCTTCAGGGGTATTCATTGCATGGACTCCTGTATTAGCGAAACTTAGTTTCACCTCTTGCGCATCTAAGTGTCCGCCTGCTTTCTTGGCATTCAGATGCAGGGTAATTCCTTCTTCGGGCTGAATGTGAATGACGAGCAGGTTCGGATTGAGCAGTTTATCGGTTTGATAATATAAATTCATCGGAATGTCCTTAAATTGAACAACAATTTTCGTCGATTTCGCCGACATACGCTTCCCCGTGCGGATATAAAAAGGAACACCGGCCCAGCGGAAATTATCAATCATGACTTTTCCGGCAACGAAGGTTTCAGTATTCGATTCCTTATCCACCATTACCTCATCACGATACTTTGGAACTTGCTTATCTTCTATTGCACCTTCACCATATTGGCCGCGAACGAAATAATCATTCACTTGATCCCCTTCGACCGTTCTTAATGCCCGAAACACTCTCACTTTTTCCGAACGTATTTCATCCGTTGTCAGGTTAATCGGCGGTTCCATTGCCAGCAGCGCCACCATTTGCAGCATATGGTTTTGCAGCATATCCCTTAAGGCGCCGCTTGTTTCGTAATAACGGCCTCGTTCTTCGACACCAAGCGTTTCACTTGAGGTGATTTGAATATTTGAAATATAACGGTTATTCCATAACGGTTCAAAAATGGCATTGGCAAAACGAATGACTTCAATGTTTCGAACCATTTCTTTCCCTAAATAATGGTCAATCCGGTAAACTTCTTTTTCTAAAAAAGCACTTCTAATTTGCTTATTTAATTCTCTGGCAGATGCTAAGTCATGCCCAAAAGGTTTTTCGATTACAAGCCGTTTATAGCCTGTGACCTCTGTAAGCCCATCCGATTTTAAATGTACAGCAATTGTGCCGAAAAATTCCGGAGCCATGGCCAAATAAAAGATGCGGTTGCCCTCGAGTTGGTAATTTTCATCAATCTGGTCGGCAAATTTTCGTAAGGTTATGTATGAGCTTGAATCCGCCACATCATGTGATTGATAATAAAAATGGGAGATAAATTGATCAAGATTATCCTTATCTCCTAATGCGGATATAACCGATTCTTTCACGGATTGCTGGAACTCATCGTTAGATAGAGTTCTTCTCGCCACACCAATGACTGCAAATTTATCCAGTTTATTTTTAGAAAATAAACGATAAAGGGAAGGAAATAGCTTCCGTTTTGCTAAATCGCCGGTAGCTCCAAAAATCATTATTAATGAAGTCATGTTTTGCTCCACGTTTTGAACCCTCTCTTCTCAATGACTAATTACTCAGTAAATGGTTTATCAAGTATTAAATTTATCTCTTTCGCTTAGGTTTCGCAAATAGTTTGTTTTGCATGTAACAATTTATTTTTTCTAAAGAGCATCTGAGTGTGGTTTGTGATATATTTACACTATTAATAATCGTACGGAAATGAAAGGAGTTACCTAATTGTGGATGTTTTTTTCTTAGGAACGGGGGCTGGAATGCCGGCCAAGCTGCGCAATGTGACCTCGATTGCGCTTAAATTGCTGGAAGAGCGCGGGGAAATTTGGTTATTCGATGCGGGAGAAGCTACGCAGCATCAAATTTTACATACTTCGATAAAACCGAGACGGATTGAAAAAATCTTTATTACCCACCTCCACGGTGATCATATTTACGGTTTGCCAGGTCTTTTATCGAGCCGCTCATTTCAAGGCGGGGAATCTGAGGTCACGGTGTACGGGCCGAAAGGGATTAAGGAATATATTCATGTAAGTCTATCTTTAAGTCAGACTTATTTAAAATATCCTTTGACGGTGATCGAAATTGATGAGGGCGTTATTTTGGAAGATGAACAGTTTACAGTCCAAGCACGGCTGCTTGAACACGGGATTCCATCTTACGGTTATCGGATTGTCGAAAAGGACAGGCCGGGTACATTGCTCGCGGATAAGCTGTTGGAAGCAGGGGTACAGCCGGGGCCGATTTTTCGCAGAATCAAAAATGGAGAAACCGTTATACTTGAGGATGGCCGGGTAATTGAACCCGGTGAGTTTCTTGGACCCGCTCAAAAGGGCAGGATTGTAACCATTCTTGGGGATACAAGATATTGTGAAAATGCGCTGTTGTTAGCGGAAAATGCCGACCTTTTAATCCACGAAGCTACCTTTTCAAAAGGGGAAGAAAAGCTTGCCTTCGATTATTTCCATTCGACTACCCATCAGGCCGCAGATATTGCATTAAGGGCGGGGAGTAAAAAGCTATGCTTAACCCATATTAGCTCGCGTTACGACCGAAATGCTTGGCGTGAATTAGTGGAGGAAGCGAAGGAAGTATTTCCGCATACAGAGATCGCTGAAGACTTTAAAGAAATAAATATCCCACTTAAGTAAATAAAAAGCACTTACCACTGTATCAAGATGGCAAGTGCTTTTGCTTTGAGAATTTTAAATCCAGCCGCGCTCGTATTGCTTTGGCGGCTCAATGGTCACACCTAGTTCTTTGGCAGCTGTGCGCGGCCAGTATGGATCGCGCAGTAGTTCGCGGGCTAAGAAGACTAGGTCCGCTCGGTCATTTTGTAAAATCTCCTCCGCCTGGATCGGAGAAGTGATTAAACCTACAGCACCTGTTGCAATGTCTGCACCGTTTTTAATCGTTTCTGAATATTTTACCTGATACCCAGGAAATACGTTAATACGTGCCGGGACAACTGCACCTGAGCTGACATCTATTAAATCGACACCCTGCTCTTTCATCCACTTGGCGAATGTTATGTAGTCTTCTGCGGTTAATCCATCTTCATGGTAATCGTGAGCGGATACTCTGACAAATAATGGACCGTTCCAAACGGTTTTAACAGCATCAATGACCTCGCTCAGGATACGGTAACGGTTTTCCGCCGAGCCCCCATACTCGTCGCTTCTTTTATTAGAAAGCGGTGAGAGGAATTCATTAAGCAAATATCCGTGGGCACCGTGGAGCTCAATGACGTCAAATCCGGCTTTTGCGGCACGTTCTGCTCCCTTTTTAAAGGCCTCGACCGTTTCGTTTATTTCGGTTTTCGTCATTTCCTTAGGTGTTTTAGATTTTTCATTAAAGGCAATGGCTGATGGGGCGACAATCTCGCCTTCCAAAACAGCTTTCCGGCCGGCATGGGCAAGCTGAATCCCGGTTTTCGCACCGTGCTCCTTCATTAGACCAACAAGCTCCTTGAATCCTTCCACATGCTCATCACTCCAGATGCCTAAATCCTGAGGAGAAATCCGGCCTTGCGGTGTTACCGCCGTTGCTTCGACAATAATCAGACCAACCTGACCAACGGCTCTCGTTGTGTAATGGGTCCGATGCCAGTTTTGCACATGGCCGTCTTCTTTATGGCTGGAATACATGCACATCGGTGCCATCACGATTCTATTTTTAAATGTAACTCCTTTAATCGTATAGGGTGAAAATAATGTTGCTGCCATTTTGCTATCCCTCCTGTTCTCTACACCAGTTATAGTATAGCAAATGCCAAAAAAATAATGTAAAATTCTGCTTTTACTCCTTCTCCCGCAGCTCACTTAAACGGTAAGTGGTACCCCTCCAGACAATGCCGCCACGCTTAAAAGTAAGGAAACTTGCCCGAATAAT
Source organism: Bacillus sp. S3 (assembly GCF_005154805.1). GTDB lineage: Bacteria > Bacillota > Bacilli > Bacillales > Cytobacillaceae > Neobacillus. The sequence continues at coordinate 3,401,295 of NZ_CP039727.1, read as the reverse complement.
CGAATAGATAAAAAGTAATGCTGTAATTGGTAATACAAGAAACAAGGCAGGGGAGAAGACAGTCATTCTCCTGATAATGAGACAATAATGAATTCCGCTGAGTACAATATTCCCCAAGCTAAGAAGGGCAATGGTTTTATTGGGTGAAAAAATCGTCAGAAATGGAAGGACATTTGTAACGAAAACTCCGAATATCGAAAAAAATACCATGCTGATGCGATAATTTAATCCGGCAAATGTATTTTTTTCAAGCCCGATGAAGGCTTCTTTCAAGCTCCCATACCATTCCACTTCGATCAGGTGAAGTGCCGTAACAATTCGCTGACGGTAACCTGCCCGTTTCATTTTCATCCCCAGCTGCAAGTCATCATCCGGTCTCATTTTTATTTTTTCATGCGTGCCAAATGATTTATACGCTGCTTTGGAAACCAGATTAAACGCGCCAATCCCCGTTCCAATTTTGGACTTTGGATTGTTTGCCATCCAAGGTCGTTTAAAATAGGAAAATCCAAACAAGAAAAAGGCAACAAATGACTTCAGCCAGAAATGGCTGGCGTTTAGATTTGGGGCTGCTGTTAATAGGTCTAACTCGTGTCTTTCAAAGTAATGCAGCGCCTTGGCGAACGCATCTTCTTCATATCTTACATCCGCATCGGTAAACAACAGCCATCTCCCCGAAGCTTGAAGCGTCCCCTTATACAAGGCGTGATTCTTACCAAGCCAGCCATTAGGCAATCCATTGATATGAAATACCCTTATTCGCGTATCTGCTTCCGCCAATTCGTCCATGATTTTACCGGTGTCATCGGTGGATCGGTCATTAACCAGAATCCATTCGACATTTATATAGGTTTGCTTCAACTGACTTAGGATACTTGCCCTGATTTGCTCTTCTTCATTTCGCGCTGCCACGATTACCGACAATAACGGTCCCGTTTCGAGTTTAGCTTCTTTTTCAAGAGCGTCTAAATTTCGAAAACCAATCAGTGCATCTAAAAGAAAAACAAGCCAAACAAGTAGACCTAATGAAAATAAAATGATTAAAATAGTTTCCATTTCCCCAGCCCTTTTTTAAAGATCTTTTATTTAGTTTAAGGTAAAGGGGGGTAAACATACCACTTTTTAAAAGAGTTTACCAACTCTAAGCTGCGAATCTAAGGCATTACCCATCTTTTTCGATTGAGCTGTGGCTGCTTGAATACAAGAAATAAAGGCTTGCTGCACCCCATGTTCCTCTAGAATCTTCACTCCTGCCTCCGTAGTTCCGCCGGGGCTTGTTACTTCTCTCCGTAATTGTTCTGGTGATTTGGAAGAGTTTTTTACCATTTCTGCGGCGCCAATTAACGTTTGGACAATAAGTTCTTGTGCCATTTCTTTTTCTAGACCAATCCCAGCAGCACTATTTTCCATTGCCTCGATGAGATAATAAATATAGGCAGGGCCGCTCCCAGACAATCCGGTTACCGCATCAAGCTGTTCTTCCTCAACAAACCTTGCTAAACCTACTGTAGAAAAGAGCTGCTCCGCTGATTCGAGCTGCACATCAGTAACTCGGCTATTTATGGCAATAGCGGTTGCCGATTTTCCAACCGCTGCCGAGGTATTAGGCATCGCTCTAGCAATCGAAAGCGATTTTCTTGCTAATGTTTCGATTGTATTCATTGAAACGCCTGCTAATACAGAAACCACCAGCATCTGTTCCGTTAGATGCTCACGAATCTTAGCGATTGCTGAGTCCGCATCTTTAGGTTTCATCGCTAACATGACAATATCGGCATTGTCAAAAAGTGTATGTAAATCATAGGTGCTGCGAATGCCATACCGGTCGTTGAGACCCTTTAACCTGTTTGCATTTGAATTATTTGTTACCCAAATATTTTTTCGATCAATTAAACCATTTTCGAGAATACCTGAAATGAGCGCTTCTGCCATCGAACCTGCGCCGACAATAGCAATTTTCTTCATTACTATTCCTCCTTTTTCATAAAAAACAAAAAGACCCTTCATCCAAAAAGGACGAAAGGTCTTGCTTCCGCGGTACCACCTTCATTTACCCTGTTTGATTCCAAAAGGGTTCACTCTTTTTCCCGATAACGTGGGATTCCGTTAGGTTTTCCTAAGTGCTCATAAGGTAGGTTCAATGATCAAGAGGGCGGTGAAGTCTTTCAGCCGTCGAACTTCACTCTCTTTCGCCATACCACATTTACTGGCCTTACTCATCGCTTTTTACGAATCAAATTTTACTAGTGATTATCCTTGAATTGCAGCCTGTCTGTCAAGAGATAAATATTACGAATTTTTTATTTTTTCTAAAAAGTTATCTAGAAATAATGACATTTAGCGTGAAAATCGCTACACTAAATGTATTAAACAATGTTCACAATATTCATTTGGAGAATTATTTTATGCAGCAATAATACTAAGGGAGTTTTTGATATGACAGGATGGAAAGATGGAATTGCCAAAATAATCTTACCAACGCCATTTGCAGTTGGCAATGTAAATGCCTATTTGATTAAGGGGGAACGGTTAACGCTTGTTGATGCGGGAGTGAAAACGGAAGAATGCTGGGATTCACTTGCAGCGCAGATGGCTGAATTGGATCTAAGACCGGATGATATTGAGCAGGTGGTTCTTACTCATCATCATCCTGACCATTCGGGAATGCTCGACTTTTTTCCGGATTCTGTCGAGGTGTATGGTCATCCCTTAAATGAACGCTGGATTCATCCAACTGAAGAATTCTTTCAAATACAAGAAGATTTTTTTAAGGAGAAATTTCAGGAGTTCGGACTGCCAGCGGAGTATATCCCTTTACTTTCTAAACTAAGAAAAAACCTAAAATATTCATGTAATCGCTCATTAACCGGGACCCTTGTTGAAGGAATGAGACCTTCCGGGCTGAGTGAGTGGCAGGTCATTGAAACACCAGGTCATGCCCAAAGTCAAATTGCGCTTTTCCGGGAACAGGACGGAATCTTAATTGGCGGCGATCTCATTCTAGCTCATATTTCACCGAATCCACTGCTTGAACCGCCGGCACCGGGTGAAACTGAAAGGCCGAAGCCGCAGCTGCAGCATAACGACTCAATGAGAAAACTATTATTGTATCCTATCAAGTGTGTTTACACAGGACATGGGGAGGAAGTTTATCAGCTTGAGGAATTAATTGAAAAAAGACTTTCACGGCAGCACGAGCGGGCGATGACGGTGAATCGCTGGTTAAAAGAGGAACGGCTTACGGTATTTGAAATCTGCAAGCGCCTTTTTCCTGCTGTCTATCAGCGTGAGCCGCTGTTGACCATTTCAGAAACAGTTGCCCAGCTTGACTATTTGGCCTCTATCGGAGAAATTAGTAGTAGTAAAAGTCATCCCGTCCAATTTGAAGCAAAACATTAGTTGTACGGGGCCAACTCTGATGAGGTGTTATGATGGTTAGGGAGCAGTTAAAAGGTAAAAATATTGTGATTACTGGTGCATCTGGTGGAATCGGTGCGGAAATTGCTAAGCTTTGTGCGGCGAGCGGTGCCAATCTTGTCCTGCTGGCACGAAGCTTTGATAAACTTGAGCAGCTGCAAACCGAATTGCAGCAGAAGTATCAGGTGAAAGTGGACTTTTTTCGACTTGATGTGTCTGACACAGATCAGGTTCAGATTGTTTTTCGCAGGATATTTGAATCAATCGGAGACATTGATATACTGGTGAATAATGCCGGCTTTGGAGTATTTCGTGAAGCCCACGAGGCCACTTTAGACGAAATCAAAGGGATGTTTGATGTCAATGTGGTCGGGCTGATGGCATGTACTAGCATGGTCTTGCCAAAGATGCGCGCTCGGCGATTTGGCCATATTATTAATATTGCTTCGCAGGCAGGGAAAATTGCTACGCCAAAATCAAGTGTCTATTCAGCTACCAAACATGCCGTTCTTGGGTATTCGAATGCCCTAAGAATGGAAATTGGTGATTATAATGTCCAAGTGACAACCGTGAACCCTGGACCGATTGCCACCAACTTTTTTACGATTGCCGATGAAGGAGGCACGTACGTAAAAAATGTGCAGCGGTTCATGCTCCAGCCCGAATTTGTCGCTCGGAAAGTTGTCGAAAGCATGCTGACCAGGACTAGGGAGGTCAATCTGCCGCGCTGGATGAACATGGGGAGCGCACTGTACGTTCTTTTTCCCCGGATGTTTGAGCGTATTGGGAAACGAATGCTAAATTCAAAGTAGATGGAAAGGCTGTCTTGAGTCATTTGGGGGCAGCTTTTTGTGTTGTAGATAACATCTTCGGAAAGGAGTCAGTTATTTGAATTTCAGATTAACTCAAAAGATGATTAAGGAATTATGCGGGACTGTCTCCTTCAAACAAGGGGAGGCATTTTACCGTGCGAATAAAGTAACATTCGAACATTATGATTCTGACTTGTGTAAAGCAACGGTAGTGGGAACGGAAGATTTCCATGTTGTGATTGAAAGGAAAGAAGAAAATGGATTTCAGTCAAGGTGCAGCTGCCCTAAGCTTGCTTCTTTTCAAAAGGATTGTCAGCATATTGCCGCTGTTCTACTCGCAATTGACGATTTTCAACGTAACGGAACCACACCGCCCGGATTTACCACAGAACCGATAACTAACGACTCAAATCTGGCTGCAGGTTTGCTGAACATTTTCAATCATCAGCCAAAACGCTCAAGCGGCCATCAGCTTCACTTTGAAAATAGAAAAGTGCTTGATGCCGTATTTGTCTGTAAACCAATTATGATAGAAGAGGGATTCCACATGTTTGGGATGGAGCTGATGATCGGACAAACAAAGGTGGAAAATATTAGGAGCTTCCTTGGAAGTGTAACAGAGGGTCATCCAAGCCCGCTGTTGTATAATCCGAGCCTCCACTGTTTCCAAAAAGATGCGGATGCCGTGATTCAACATCTCATCCAAATCGTTCAGGATAATCAGAACACGCAATCGAACATACCTGCTAGTAAGGAACTGCTCCTGATTCCTCCGTCTTCTTGGAAACATCTCGAGCCCTTGCTTGCCAGGGCTCCTAGGGTGAGGATAGAATACGATGGCGATATTTTTGACGGTTTCACCGTAACGGAAGAACTGCCTCCTTTGCAGTTTGACTTTACAGAAGCTGAAGGCAATAACTATTTGTTAAAGGTCAAAGGGTTGTCCCGTATGATTATATTAGATTCATATGCATCGGTTGTATCAGCCGGAAAAATTATCAGAATGAAAACCGAGGATTGCCAGCGGCTGGCGGATCTTAAACAGATGCTGAATGCTTCAGGGGCGAATCAAATATCCATTCCTTCAGAGCAATTAAAACACTTTTTTGAAAAAGTAATTCCGGGTTTAAAAAAATTAGGTCATGTTCAATTATCGCAGGCTCTTGCAAGAGAATTTATGAAAACACCTCTTGTTGCCAAATTGTACTTGGATCGGGTTAAAAATCGTCTGCTTGCCGGTCTGGAATTTCACTACGATAATATTATCGTCAATCCATTGGAGGACAGGAGCATTTTTGCCGGTTCAAGGATTATCAGGGATGAAGAGAAGGAGAACAAAATTCTGCAATGGATGGAGGAAAGTTCCTTTTCAAAGACTGAAGGCGGTTATTTTTTGCACAATGAAGGGTTGGAATATGAATTTCTTTATCATGTTGTCCCGAAGCTTCAAAAATTGGTGCAAATTTATGCGACGACAGCCGTACGAAATCGGATTTTTCGCGAATCTGCCCCTCCGTCAATAAGAGTGAGGTTGAAGAAAGAACGAACAAACTGGCTGGAATTTAAATTTGAGCTGGATGGAGTTTCGGGACAGCAAATTAAAGAAGTTCTGCGGGCGCTTGAGGAGAAAAGAAAATATTATCGTCTTCGAAACGGTGCGCTTCTTTCATTAGAATCAAGAGAGTTTCAGGACATCCAGCGGTTCTTACAGACGATTCCTGCACAAAAGAAAGAGCAGGAAGACAGCTTGGTGGTCTCGATTATGCAAGGGCTTCCTCTGCTCGATTCAGTTGATGATAGTCAAGTACTCATCGTAGAGGATTCATTCCGTCAATTTCTTGATCATCTCCGCCATCCCGAGCATTTGCATTTCGAGGTGCCAGTGAGTCTCGATTCGGTTTTGCGTGATTATCAAAAACGAGGTTTCCGATGGATAAAGACACTTGCCTATTACGGGTTTGGCGGTATTCTTGCCGATGATATGGGTCTTGGTAAAACGCTGCAAAGTATTGCATTTATTTTATCAGAGTTAGCTGTGATTCGGGAAAAGAAGCAGCCGGTTCTAGTTGTTTGCCCGTCCTCCTTATCCTATAACTGGCTAAGTGAACTGATGAAATTTGCACCGGAGATTGAGGCGGTTGTTGTGGATGGCAATCAAGCGGAGCGGCAACGGATTCGGGGAGAGGCAGTGGAAATAGATGTGATGATCACCTCCTATCCGTTGTTGCGTCGGGATATTAAATGGTATCAGAAACAAACCTTTCATGCTGTATTTTTCGATGAGGCCCAAGCTTTTAAGAACCCAGTGACCCAAACCGCCAGGGCTGTAAAAAGATTGCAAGCCGCTCACCGCTTTGCCCTTACCGGCACGCCGATAGAGAATTCTTCAGAAGAACTGTGGTCTATTTTTCACGTGGTGTTTCCTGAATTATTTAGGGGGTTAAAGGAATTTAGCAATCTAACACGGAAGAAAATCGCCCGTAGAGCCCGCCCCTTTTTGCTGCGCAGAATGAAGGAGGATGTGGCCTCCGAACTTCCGGAAAAATTAGAGTTCATCGAGACAGCAGAGTTGCTTCCTGAACAAAAGAAACTATATGCCGCTTATCTGGCAAAGCTCAGGGAGGATACGTTGAAGCATCTCGATAAAGATACGATTCGGAAAAATCGGATAAAAATTCTCGCTGGTTTGACTCGCTTACGGCAGATTTGCTGCCATCCGGCATTGTTTGTGGATGGGTATCAAGGCGGCTCTGCGAAATTTGAAATGCTGCTTAGGATTGCAGAGGAGTCTAGGATGTCTGGACGCAGAGTGTTAATTTTCTCTCAGTTTACAAAAATGCTTGAGCTGATCGGGAGAAGTTTAGCGTTGAAAGGGCTTCCCTTTTTCTATCTGGATGGGGGAACTCCAGCTGAAGAACGATTGAAAATCTGCAATCGTTTTAATGAAGGGGAACGTGATTTCTTTTTAATTTCTTTGAAGGCAGGAGGGACTGGACTTAATTTGACGGGAGCGGATACGGTCATCTTATATGACCTCTGGTGGAATCCCGCCGTTGAGGAGCAGGCCGCTGACCGGGCACACCGCATCGGTCAAAAAAATGTCGTCCAAGTCATCAAGCTCATTACTCGCGGCACCATCGAAGAGAAAATCAGCGAACTGCAGGATAAAAAGAGAAACCTGATTGAAGAAATGATCGATTCCGAGGAGCGTGGGACTTCTAGTCTTACGGAAGAGGATATCCGGGAAATACTGACTTAAAAAGCATTCATGAGGACTGAAACCAAGCTTGCGGCACGATTTTTGTCCTCATGAACCTACAATATGGCAGTTAGTCTGCCAAAAATTCATACACGGCATCATTTACTATCTCAAATAAATCCGCAGTTGGATCTTCCTCTTTTACTTGAAAAATCCGCCCAGTCAGTTTTTCTAAATCACTATCGCCAATCGGCACGGAATCACCCTCATAGTACTGTCTAAAGCAGTTCTTAATCATTTTTACCACAAGCTTTTTCTCCATCGACACACCTCATCAATCATTATATCGTTTTCTCCAATCGAAATCCTGCAAGAAAATTCCATTGAATACGAACGCATATTCGCTTAAAATATGAATATGATAATAAAGAACGAATGTTCGATATTTGAGTTGGGGGGGAAAAGTCATGGTCGATTATAGCGCATTACCGAAAAATAAAATTTTATGCGTGGACATGAAGAGCTTCTATGCAAGCTGTGCTGCTGTCATAGAAGGCCTTGATCCTTTAACTTGCTATTTGGCGGTGGCCGGCAACAAGGAGCGGCAAGGAAGCGTCGTGCTCGCAGCTTCACCACGGCTAAAAAAGGAATTTGGCATCAAAACAGGCTCCCGCTTGTTTGAGATTCCCAAAGATCCGCGTATTCGAATAGAGGAGCCTAAAATGGCAACCTATTTACGGATTGCAACAGAAATTTCCCGTGTGTTTAACCGCTATGTACCAAAAGAAGCCATTCACACATACAGCGTTGATGAAAGCTTTATAAAAGTGGATGGTGCTCTGCATCTGTGGGGCGATGCCCACACGATTGCCCAAAAAATAAGAGATGATATTGAGCGGGAGTTTCAGCTGCCATGTGCCGTTGGTATTGGCCCTAACATGTTACTCTCAAAGCTTTGCCTTGATCTGGATGCCAAGAAAAAAGGAGTAGCTGAGTGGACGTATGAAGATGTCGGGACAAAGCTTTGGAACGTGTCTCCGCTCAGGGAAATGTGGGGAATTGGCAGGCGCGTTGAAAAAACATTAAATGGCATGGGTATTTTCACTGTTGGTCAGCTGGCCCGCTACGATTTAGAAACGCTGGAAAAGAAATTCGGCATTATGGGAAATCAGCTTTATTACCATGCCTGGGGAGTGGACCTTTCTGACCTAGGGGCGCCAATTATCCAAGGACAAATCAGCTTTGGAAAAAGCCAAATTCTCTTAAGGGACTATAAAGAAGAAGCAGAAATTAAGACGGTTATTTTAGAAATGTGTGAGGAAGTCGCCCGAAGAGCGCGGACACATCGTAAGGCTGGAAGAACTATTAGTCTTGGGGTTGGTTACAGTCAAGATGAATTTGGCGGCGGCTTTCACCGTTCCAGAACCATCCAGCAGCCAACAAATGTGACGATGGAGCTTTACCACGTCTGCCTTGAATTGTTTCATGAACATTATTCTGGAAAAACAGTGCGGCAGATTTCGATTGCCATCAGTAATATTGTTGATGACCATGAGCTGCAGCTCGATCTATTTGACATGGGGGCTTATAAGAGGCGGGAGCTTGGTTATGTAGTAGATGCTGTCCGCAAACGCTTCGGCTCAGGTTCCCTATTGCGCGCTGTATCTTATACAGCTGCCGGAACTGCTAAACACCGGGCAACACTCGTTGGCGGACATAAAATGTAACGAAGAAAGAAGGAGAGACGCATGATTCGCGACCGCGGGAGAATCAAATGGACGTCGATGATGCTTCCTGAGCACGTGAAACTGCTCAGGGATTGGGTAAAGGAAGATGGCTATGAACAGAAACGGGAAATGGATGAACAGCAGCTGGAACTCATGAACGAGACACTATCTGAAGCGATTGAGTTTAATCAGTTTGTCACGATTACCCATTACCGGAATCGGAATTATGAAATCGTAATCGGCAAAATCCATTACTGGGACGAACTGACGCAAAGGCTTCATGTCGTTGATCGCTTTGAAGAAGTGCACCGAATTTCGATTGATGCGATTGCTGATATCCGGATAGCCGATCAATAAAAGAGCGGCCCCAATTGGAAGCCGCTTCTCTTACTCCTACTCTGTTGGCACGCGAACCTGGGATTCAAAATTCCCTTTATGAGAGCCATCGCAAAACGGTTTATTTTTAGACAGACCACACCGGCAAAGAGAAAACGATGGTTTGGTTGTGTATACATTGCCTTCCCCATCTAATAATTCCACATCACCGGAAATTCGAAGTGAACCATTATCATTTACTTTGATTTGAACCTTTGACATAAAAGCACCCCTTTAAAATTGTTCGGATTAACTTTGAGATTAACTGGAATTACAGGAAAATGCAAACAAAAGGCTGCAAGCAAAAAAATAAGCGTCCTAAAAAAACTGTGCTACAATCATCATATGCCTAGTGAGGGGAGCTTTGAACATGGAAATTATCATTACAGAAGCCGCAGCTGAAAAAATAAATGCGAGAGTTGAAGGCCGAGAAGGCTATCTGAAATTAAAATACGATACCGATGGATGCGGCTGTGCCGTAAACGGTGTAGTGGCCTTGTGGTTTGTTCAAGAATTGGATAAAACCGATATTGCTATTGAAACAAACGACAAAACCGTGTACGTAGAAAATTCAAAAATGGTTTTCTTTGATGAAGAAATGAAGATCGATTTCTCGCAAAGCACCAATTGCTTTCAATTAAAAAGTCCACAGCAAATATTAAATGGACATATGAGCTTTATACTTAAGGAAAAAACAGACTGATCCAATGGACAGTCTGTTTTTTAACTAGGTAATTCAACATATTTCTGCAAAAATTCGTCAATGACCCGTTCATAATCGCTGCGGTTTTCATTAAAGGATTGGGCGTGCCGGCCATTTTCAGCAATATAAAGCATTTTGGGACCCTTTTTTTGTTCAAATAAATCCTTTGACATCGAAGGCAAAATAAAATCATCTTTCCGGCTATGGATAAATAGGACTGGATGTTCAATATTTTCAATGACAGAAATCGGCGAGACATTTCGAATCGAATATTTGTCCCGGAGGCGCAAAAGAGCATCGCCAACCGGAAGTAAAAGTCCGGGGATTAGCTTGAAGTCTTTTTTTATCAGATAGGCAAGCTGTTCCTTAAAATCAGAGAAAGGGCAGTCGGCGATATAAAAATCAGCCCCGTCCTCAAGGAGGCCGGCATATAGCAGCATCGTAGCGGCGCCCATCGATTCCCCGTGAATTCCCAGTTCCAATTCAGGTCCTTTTTCTTTTTTAAGCCAATCAACGACTGTCTTTAAGTCGAATTTTTCATAGTGGCCGAAGCTAGTCGTTTTACCGCCGGATTCCCCGTGGCGGCGATGGTCGTAAATTACGGCATTAAACCCGCGCTCCAAGAAAAGGTTCGCATATTTAATTGAATTAATCTTCGTCTCCGTCACACCGTGAGAAATAACGATATAGCGGTTCGTCACATGCGGCTCGACAAGAACCGCCTTGATCATATAACCAAAAGGGGAAGGAATATCAACATCCCGCTTTGGCAGTGATTCAAATTCATCGGGATTATACCTGCCGGATTCCTTTTCCCGTTGTAAAATCAAATCCTCATCCTTCTTTTTCATATACATCAACCGGTTAGTAAAGTACAAAGCAAGAGATAGCCAGAAAAACAACAAAACAAACAGTGCTCGAAATGCCTTTTTCAATAAGGAGCACCTCCCGAATAATGATTATTTATACGATATGTACCCCGAGATATCCGGGCCACAATTAAATCATAACATGAAAAAAGCCGCGGAAACCAATGAGCGGCTTTGAGTATTTTCCAGTGCGCTTGCGCTTTTCTGATTTATTGCTCTGAGTTTTGTCGTTTGGTTGGATGCAATGCCTTTTCTAGTTCCTCGGCGGCAATCATCCGCTTGCCTCCGCCTGCTGTATCTGCATAATTTTTCCCGCTTTGACTGTTCCCTTTATCCCGCTTTTGGCTCATTGTCGTAGTCTCCCTTCATGCTGGTCTCATTTAATAAGATGGATTACTGGAAGACTGATTATTCATAAAAGAATCTTAATCTATACGGTTTGTGAATGAAGTCGATAATAGCTGGTTTCAATCTCGCGTGAAAGATGAGGCCGAACAACATTAATTGCCTTTATCAGTTTGGTAAGATCGACACCGGTTTCAATACCCATCCGCTCAAGCATGTAAACCACATCCTCTGTAGCAGCATTTCCGCTGGCACCGGGTGCAAATGGACAGCCGCCAAGTCCGCCGGCAGATGTATCTAAGCGGTCGATTCCCGCCTGAAGAGAAGCTAAAATATTTGCAAGGGCAAGCCTGCGTGTGTCATGGAAATGGGCTGTTAAAAGCGTCGATGTAAATTCCTGTTTTAATTTAGAAAACAAAGAAAAGGCTTCATTTGGTGCTGCCATTCCAATGGTATCAGCCACGCTTAATTCATCGACGCCCGCCTCAACAAATTCGCGGCAAAGCGCTAATGTATCACTTTCATTGATTTTTCCCTCATAAGGACAATAAAACGCAGTCGAAATGCAGGCGCGGACAAAATAATTTTTTTCTTTTAGTTCATGGATAATCGGCTTTAGTTCTATCAGACTATCTTGTGTTGTTTTGTTTATATTTTTAAGATTAAAGCTGTTGCTGACACCGACAAAAACGGCAACAGCTTGACAATTGGTGGAATAGACACGGTCAATTCCTTTACGGTTAGGAGCTAAGACAATGTCCCTTGCATCTGTATTAAGGCAGTCGGTGACAATTTCCGCAGCATCCCCCATCTGCGGCACCCATTTCGGTGAAACGAATGAAGTCAGTTCTATTTCTTGCAGCCCGGCATCCCGCAAACCGGCAATAAATTGTTTTTTGGTATCTGTTGGAACAAATAATTTCTCGTTTTGCAGTCCATCACGCGGGCCTACTTCGATAATCGTCACCTTTTTAGGTAAAGTAAACATCATTTTCCCCCTCCATTCATCATACTTTCATTGTAGTGGGATTAATTTCAAAAAATCAAGAATAATAGAAATTTTGACAAATTAAGAGGACTTTCTGTGTTTTCAATAGAAGTAATAATGGTAAAAAGGTTGAAGGGGAGAGAGACGTAATGGGCCAAACAGAGGTAGTTATTGTCAGTGCTGTTCGAACTGCACTTGGTAATTTTAATGGTACGCTAAAAACTGTTTCCGCACCTGAGTTAGGCGGGACAGTCATTAAAGGGGCACTTGAGCAGGCCGGGGTAAAGCCGGAACAAGTCGATGAAGTAATTATGGGTAATGTACTTCAAGCAGGAATTGGACAAAATCCGGCAAGGCAGGCGGCTTTTAAAGCGGGGATTCCTGAAAGCGTTTCCTCGATGACGATTAATAAGGTTTGCGGTTCGGGGTTAAAAGCCGTGCATCTTGCCACACAAGCCATTCTGGCGGGAGATGCTGAAATTGTCGTAGCAGGCGGAATGGAAAATATGAGTCAGGCACCCTATTTATTAAAAAATGCCCGCGACGGCTTTAAAATGGGTGACCAAAAATTAGTCGACACGCTTACTTCAGACGGACTCACATGTGTGTTCAATGATTATCATATGGGAATTACAGCTGAAAACCTGGCGGAAAAATATTTAATTACTAGAGCGGAACAAGATGAATTTTCTGCCTGGAGCCAAGAGAAGGCAGTTCAGGCGATTGAAGCCGGAAAATTTAAAGATGAAATCGTTCCCGTTGTGATCCCGCAGCGGAAAGGGGAGCCAATTATTTTTGAAATGGATGAATATCCTAAGCGGGGAACAACGGCAGAAAAGTTGGCCGGATTGCGTCCTGCATTTAAAAAAGATGGCACTGTAACCGCCGGTAATGCTTCTGGAATTAACGATGGAGCAGCTGCACTGGTCGTTATGAGTAAGAAAAAGGCCGATGAACTGGGGTTGAAACCTTTAGTGACGATCAAATCGAACGCTAGTGCGGGAGTGGACCCTAGTATCATGGGAATCGGGCCGGTACCGGCAGTGAGAAAGGCGCTTGAGAAGGCATCTGTTTCAATGGAAGACATAAACTTAATTGAAGCCAACGAGGCTTTTGCAGCACAGTCGTTAGCAGTGGAGCGAGAGCTTCAGTTTAATAAAGATATCCTGAATGTGAATGGGGGCGCCATTGCGATAGGCCATCCAATCGGAGCAAGCGGAGCGAGAATCCTGGTTACCTTAATTCATGAGATGAAACGAAGGAGGGCACATACGGGGCTGGCTACTCTTTGTATTGGCGGGGGCCAAGGGGTTGCAACGATAGTTGAACTGGCGTAAAACCTTATGTTGAGGAGGAAGAAGAAATGAAGAAAATTTGTACATCCTTCCAGGAGGCAGTTGCTGATATTCATGATGGAGCGACATTAATGGTCGGCGGCTTTGGTTTGTGCGGGATTCCGGAAAACTTAATTCTGGCATTAGCCGAAAAAGGCGTGAAGGAGTTAACCGTTATTTCTAATAACTGCGGAATTGATGAGTGGGGTTTAGGGCTCCTCTTAAACAATAAACAAATAAAAAAAATGATTGGCTCATATGTGGGTGAAAATAAAGAGTTTGAAAGACAGGTTTTATCAGGAGAACTTGAAGTAGAATTAACGCCTCAAGGTACTTTAGCCGAAAAAATCAGGGCTGGTGGGGCTGGAATTCCGGCATTCTATACACCCGCAGGGGTAGGAACACCGATTGCCGAAGGAAAGGAAACAAAAACGATTAACGGACGAGAATATCTTTTAGAAGAGGCGCTGACGGCCGACTTCAGTTTAGTAAGGGCATGGAAAGGCGATAAGATGGGAAATCTCGTTTACCACAAAACAGCAAGAAACTTTAATCCGATGATTGCCGCGGCAGGGAAAGTAACAATTGCGGAAGTGGAAACACTCTATGAAATCGGCGAGCTGGATCCTAATTTTATTCATACACCAAGCATCTATGTTCAAGCAATGGTCGAAGGGGCGCAAGAAAAACGCATTGAGCGATTAACAGTAAAAAATTAAAGCGGGGGATGTGACAAATTGATGACAAATGATAAAGCCACAGTTAGAGAAAGAATTGCTATTAGAGCAGAGAAAGAAATAGAGAATGGCTTTTATGTGAATCTGGGCATAGGAATGCCAACCCTTGTTGCTAACTATATAACGGAAAATAAGCAGGTCGTCTTGCAATCGGAAAACGGACTGCTCGGTATTGGACCGTATCCACATAAAGATGAAGTCGATCCTGATTTAATTAATGCCGGGAAAGAAACAGTAACCGCCATTAGCGGAGCCGCTTATTTTGACAGTGCTGAATCGTTTGCAATGATTCGCGGCGGTCATGTTAATCTAGCCATTCTTGGCGGCATGGAGGTATCCGAAACTGGAGACTTGGCAAACTGGATGATTCCAGGAAAAATGATAAAAGGAATGGGCGGGGCGATGGATCTTGTCCATGGAGCTCGGAAAATCATTGTGATTATGGAGCATGTGAATAAAAAAGGCGAATCAAAAATCTTAAAACAGTGCACCTTGCCGTTGACGGGAAAAGGGGTAGTCAATCGGATTATCACTGAGCGTGCAGTCATGGATGTGACGGATTCTGGACTGAAATTAGTAGAAGTTGCCAGTGGATTTACAGTAAAGGATGTCGTCAATTCGACAGAAGCGGGATTGCAAGTGGACGAAAATGTAAAATTAGACGCTTTCTAATAGTAAGGGCAGGCTGAACTAAGACAGTCTGCCTCTTTTTAATGTCGAAACGAATAAGTGAAATGGTATAATAGAAACGAGATTTTTGATTATGGAGGCGTTTAGAATGAAAAAGCAAAAGAGACAAACTAATCAATCTAAACCAAAAAAAGACGATTCAGCGGTAACGCTTAAAGATTTAATTGATCCAAACTTAATGAAACAGCTAAAAGAACAGCAGGATCAGTTGAAAGCAGAAGAGGAGAAAAGAAAAGCAGCGGAAGAAGAGCGAAAGAGAGCAGAACGCAAATTAAAAGAAAAAAACAAATCGTTTGAAGAACTGTTAAACGAGAGCGGGATGAACTGGAAAGAGTTTAAGTAAAAAGGAGAGCAGTAAGCTCCCCTTTTTTTAACGATGTTGCTGATAGATACTTGCCTTCGTCAACTCTTTTATGATTGCCACTTCTTCAAATGAAAGCGGCTGGCTTCGGACTGCCGCGGCGTTCCTTTTTATCTGTTCCGGGCTGCTAGCGCCGGCAAGCACAGAAGCAACTGCAGGATTGGCCAAATTATACTGAAGAGCTACTTCCGTAAACGAACGTGAAGCTGCCACTTTTTCTTTTACCAATGGTAGAACCGCCTGCAACTCCTCAAAATTATAGTCGAGGTAACCCTTTTCAGAAGCCTTATCTAACAGCTTATCACTTAATAGTCCCTTAGCAAGCGGCCCACGGGTCACAACACTAATGCCATGTTCATGAAGCAGCGGTAATGCCACTTCCTCAGGACGCCGGTCGAGGATGCTATATTGCATCATTACAGATACGATACTAGATTTTTCTACAAATTCTTTTATCACATTTGGGCGAATGGATGAAATCCCATAATATCGAATAAAACCTTCTGTTTTCAATTCTTCAAATGCTTCAATTGTTTCGTCAACCTGGTCTTCAATCGTTCCTCCATGTAATTGATAAAGGTCAATATAGTCAGTCCCAAGTCGTTTCAGGCTGTTTTTTACTGCTTCCTTAATATATTTCTTAGAAGGGTCCCAAGACCAGCTGGTCCGTTCATCATTCCAGCGGTTCCCAACCTTCGTTGCAATAATGACCTGTTCACGGACATCCCTTAATGTCTGTCCGACGATTTTTTCATTTACACCAAAATCATATAAATCGGCGGTATCGAAATAATTAATTCCCTCTTCAAGGGCTGCTTCAATGATTCGCCGTGCAGCCGCCTCTTCCGTACCAATCGACATACAGCCAAGTCCTAATTCACTCACATACAAATCCGAATTCCCAAGTTGTCTCTTTTTCAAAAAAATCCCCCCGTTCTTTTCCTACAATTTTAGTCAAGTTTGGGGCAGACTACAAACACTAGGCCTTATTTTTTGGTGATACTTTGGATCCAATCGGTTACAGAATTATATTCCTTATTATATTCTTTTAGTTTTTGCAGGATTTCCCATCCCTTGCCGACAAGGATGATTCCCTTTTCATGCACCACTACTTTCATCCATACCCCTCCAATTAAAGTATGGTAAAATGTATGACGAGATCTAATCGGAAAGAACAGGAGAGACAGTGATGACCAAACTTGAGGAAAAAACGCTGAGAAGCGAAGAAATCTTTTCAGGAAAAATAGTCAGTCTTTATTTGCAGGATGTCGAGCTGCCAAATGGTAAACAGGCAAAACGTGAAATTATTAAACATCCTGGGGCTGTCGCGATTTTAGCTATTACAAATGATAATAAGATTGTAGTGGTTGAACAATATCGAAAAGCATTAGAACGAACGATTGTGGAAATCCCTGCAGGTAAACTTGAGAAAGGAGAGGAGCCGGAGGTTTGTGCCCGTAGAGAACTGGAAGAAGAGACAGGATACGAGTGTAAAAGCCTTGAATTGCTTACATCCTTTTACACATCCCCGGGATTTGCAGACGAAATCGTCCATGTCTATTTAGCCAAAGGTCTTAAGAAAAAAGAAAATGCAGCGAGTCTTGATGAAGATGAATTTGTCAATCTTGAAGAATTAACACTTGAAGAGGCCTTCCAATATGTAAAAGAACAAAAGATTTATGATGCAAAAACCATCTATGCTGTTCAATACTTACAATTACAAGAGGCGTTGAAATAAAAATGAATCGCTACTATGTAGATTTACATATTCACATCGGAAGAACTTGGACAGGTAAGCCAGTCAAAATCACAGGAGCCAAGTCGCTGACGTTTACGAACATCATTGAGCACGCCCGGCACGAAAAAGGGCTCAATATGGTTGGAATCATCGACAGCCATTCTCCAGAAGTAATTCTCGAAATGGAAAGCCTGATCAAAAGCGGCGAAATCGTGGAACATCCAGATGGCGGATTAGTATTTGGAGATTTAACTGTAATTCCTGGTTCCGAATTGGAAATATACGATGAAGGATGTAACGGACCGATTCATTTACTTTGTTATTTTCCGAATCTGTCCATCATGCGGGAGTTTTCCTCATGGCTATCGGCCCATTTGAAGAATATTCAGTTGAGTTCACAAAGGATTTACGTAACAGGTCTTGTTTTGCAAAAAAAAGTAAAAGACCTAGGTGGTATCTTCATTCCTGCCCATGTATTCACACCATTTAAAAGTTTATATGGGAAAGGGGTCAATCAGTCTCTTACAGAGGTGCTTGACCCAAGCTTGATTGATGGGATTGAACTTGGACTAAGTTCAAATACCGAAATGGCAGACCAAATAAAAGAATTACATGACTATACATTTGTAACAAATTCAGATGCCCACTCACTTGCAAAAATTGCCCGTGAGTATCAAGTAATGGCGATGCAGGAACCAACATTCCTTGAATTACAAAAGGCATTAAAGGGAGAAGACGGACGGAAAGTTGTAGCCAATTATGGCCTTGATCCCTATCTTGGTAAATATCACAAAACTGTTTGTGCTGAATGTTTAAACCCCGTTGCTGATGATGATCAAATTTGCAACCTGTGTGGAAATAAAAAGATTATAAAAGGGGTAGCCGACCGGATTCTCGAACTAAAAACAGCAAAGAAAGGCCGAGAAGACAGGCCGCCATATGTTCATCAAGTACCGCTGGAGTTTATTCCGGGCTTGGGACCAAAGTTACTTGAGAAGCTTGTCAATCACTTTGGCAGTGAAATGGCGATTTTACACGAAGTACCATTTGAGGGTTTGAAAGAAGTTGTACCAGAAAAAATTGCCAATCTTATTATGAAAGCTAGGGAAGGTAAAGTAAACCTGGCAGCCGGAGGCGGCGGAAAATACGGAAAAATTGCAGATCAATAAAAGAAAATCAAAAAAGGGCCTTGGCCCTTCAGATTGTCGACAAAAGGCATTCCGAATAAGTCTATTCGGGTGCCTTTTGTCATTTTTAAGTATTTTTTGCTCAATTTTTCTTTGTACAAGACCCCTCCGGGGTCGTTTTTTATGCCATTGTTGGATTAACCCAAGTCCAGTTTGCCATCTTCTTTAAATTCATGGCAGCAAAAGTAAGCATCGCCTGCATAGACAATTTTTTAAGTCCCCTTAAAGTTGTCCATCGCATCCCATGCTTCTCTTTCGCGTCTGCAAAAACACGTTCAATCGTTTCCTTGCGTCGTGTGTAGATTATTTTATTTTCGTCTGTATGCCGAAGGTGTTCAGCTTCCTCAAGGTACGCTTCCCAAACATGCCGTTGAATTAGCTTTTGATGGTTTTTACTTTGCGTACATTGGGATAAAAACGGGCATTCTTTACACTGAACCGGATTTGAAAAATACTGCCGGTATCCTTCCTTCGTTGTCGTGCTATATTTCAACTCCTGTCCTCCCGGACAAAGGTAGCAATCATAGTGTTCATCATAAACAAAATCATTTTTTTTCAAATAACCTTCTTTGGTACGAGGGCGTGTATAAGGTAAAGCAGGACGAATCTCATTTCCAATTAAGTATTGAGCAATAGCAGGTGTTTTGTATCCAGCGTCAGCAGCAACAGCAACAGGTTTCCCTGAGTTTCCTATGACTTTTTCAAGAAGAGGCTCCAACATTGTACTATCATGAACATTACCAGGGGTGACAATTGCGCCTAAGACAAAGCCATTTTTATCAGCAGCCGCATGAAAAGAATAGGCAAACTGCTTCGTCCGTTCGTCCTTCACGTAATACCCACTTTCTGGGTCCGTGGTACTTTCCTTGATCTCCTTCGTTTCTTCCTTTTCAAATTTGTCAGGTGGGAAAGGCTTTTTCCCATGTTCTTCACGATCACAATTGATTTCTTGTTGGAGACGTTCTTGATACGCTTTCGTTTCCTTACGAACTACCTTTTTCTCAAATTTACGCTTATTGGCACTTGCCTTCACGTGCGTAGAATCAATAAAAACATGTTCGCTACTTACCAATTTCTTTTCGGCTGCCTGCTTTAGAATTCTGTAAAATATCTGTTCAAATAAGTCTGTATCCTTAAAACGGCGTTCATAGTTTTTACCGAAAGTAGAGAAGTGAGGCACCTTATCATGGAATCCATACCCAAGAAACCAACGATAAGCTAGGTTCGTTTCAATTTCTTCTATTGTTTTTCGCATCGAGCGAATACCGAACATATATTGAATAAATGCCATCTTAATTAATACAACAGGATCGATACTTGGACGTCCTCGTTCAGCAGAGTACATCTCTTGAACAAGAGGATAAATAAATGAAAAATCTATAGCAGCTTCCACTTTTCGGACCAAATGGTTCACCGGAACTAACTGTTCAAGGGTTATCATTTCTAATTGATCCCGATTCATCTGAGTATTTTTCGTTAGCATTTTCTTCATCACCTTACAAAATTAGTAGTATCTTCATTATACAAAAAAAACTGTAGGCAAATCCCCCAAAAATGGGGGATTTGTCTACAGTCTGAAGGGCCTTGGCCCTTTTTTGATTTTCTTTTACGGAATCTATTAAAAGTAGGTCATAGAATAACTAGACTGGCATAGAATGTAATAACTGAACCGAGAATAATAGGAGGAAAAAGCAGATGAAAAAACGATTATACCAGTCAGATGCCGCTAGTTATTTCCGTGAGCATTCCTCAATTTTTTTATTTATTGTTGTTTTATTTTTAATGGGCGTAATCTTTGGGGCTATTGTGGTTAATAGTATGAGCATTACGCAGAAGGAAGATTTATTCTATTATTTATCACAATTTTTTGGCCAAGTTTCTGACGGTAAAGTGGCGGAAGACAATGATTTGTTTTTGCAAAGCTTTTTCCACAACAGCAAGTTTATTGGCCTAATGTGGATTCTCGGAATATCCATTATTGGCCTGCCCGTCATTCTCATTCTCTTATTTATTAAAGGAATGGTTGTCGGATTTACAGTTGGCTTTCTTGTCAGTCAGATGGGCTGGAAGGGCTTTTTGCTAGCCTTCGCTTCGATTCTGCCACAAAACATGATTATCATTCCCGTGTTTATTATGATGGCAGCATTATCGGTCATATTTTCACTAAGAATGATAAAAAGGCAGTTTATGAAGAAATATGCACAACCCATTATGCCTTTTTTCAAAAGATATATATTTTCCTTACTTGCAGCAGTCATTTTTATATCCGCTGCATCTGGGATTGAAGCTTACTTATCACCATGGTTAATGAAAACTATAATGAGTTCGACTGGTTTATAAAAATTATTAAATGATAATAAGTATAAACCCTTGTTTATAATAATTTTATTTTGAATCTCTTTTGTCATCTGTTATAATGAGAATTAACAGTGGCGAGGGAGGGCCTTCAAGATGGAAACTAGAATCGAAAGAATAAAGAAACAGCTGCATTCAGCAAGCTATAAATTAACACCCCAACGTGAAGCAACCGTTCGAGTTTTACTAGAAAATGAAGAGGATCATTTAAGTGCGGAAGATGTGTACCTCCTCGTAAAAGAAAAATCGCCTGAGATTGGTTTAGCAACTGTTTATCGAACATTAGAGCTGCTAACGGAATTAAAAATTGTCGATAAAATAAATTTTGGTGATGGTGTTTCCCGTTATGATCTGCGTCAAGAAGGGGCAGCCCATTTTCACCATCATCTCGTTTGTATTGAATGTGGTGCTGTTGATGAAATTCAGGAAGATTTACTTGAAGATGTGGAAGCCGTGGTAGAGCGCAGATGGAATTTTAAAATAAAAGACCATCGACTAACATTTCATGGAATCTGCTACCGTTGTCAAGATAAAGAAAATGATAAAGCTGAATAAAAAACACAGGGTCCTTTTCACTGAAAGGGCTTTTTTCAATTCTCTCCGATTTTTAATAATTTCCCCCTAATACCGATTATTAGGTATAAAACCTGTACAATTTGGCATACCTTTTAGTAGATACTCGTAAATTGGGGGAAGTAGGATGATTTCTTTTATTAAAGTGGTGCTGCAAACCTTAAAGGTTTTTATAATATTCACTGGGTGCACGATACTCTTTTATTATGGTATCATGTGGGTATCTGAAGAATACCAAAATTATCATCGCTATGATGAACCTGAGGGAGCTGCGTTAAAGGTTTCAAACGCAGTGAAGGAAGACAGTTCTTCTATTTTAGATCGGCTGATGTTTTTTTATTTAAATGGGGAGTAAATGAGATGGAAGATCAATTAAAAAATTTTATGTATTACCTGACAGTTGAAAAAGCGCTGGCAAAGAATACAATAGTTTCGTACGAACGTGACTTAAAAAGTTATCTTCAATATTTAAAAAATATAGAATCCATTCAATTATTAAATGAAGTACAACGTGTTCATATTATCCACTTTTTGGCTTTTTTAAAGGATCAGGGAAAATCAACCAAAACATTGGCAAGGCATATTGCCTCGGTTCGGGCTTTTCATCAGTTTTTATTGAGAGATAAGGCGGCAGACCAAGACCCGTCCGTACTACTAGAAACACCGAAGCTAGAAAGAGCGCAGCCCAAGGTATTAAGTTTACAGGAAGTGGAGATTCTATTAGATGCCCCAAACCTGCATGATCATTTTGGGATGAGAGACAAGGCAATGCTAGAACTTCTTTACGCAACGGGGATCCGTGTAAGTGAACTAATTGGACTTGATCTTGAACACATCCATCTCACAATGGGATTTGTCCGTTGTATTGGACAGGGAAATAAGGAGCGAATTATTCCAATCGGAAGAACGGCAACAGAGGCAATCGGACATTATTTAGAACATAGCAGACCTCATTTTGTTACAGCAAAACACCATGACAATGCCTTATTTTTAAACCATCAAGGTCATCGGTTAACAAGACAAGGGTTTTGGAAAATATTAAAAAAGTTAGCAATAAAAGCTGGTATAACTAAAGAACTCACCCCGCATACTCTGCGCCACTCCTTTGCCACACATTTGTTGGAAAATGGTGCAGACTTAAAGGCGGTTCAAGAAATGCTAGGGCATGCAGATATTTCCACAACACAAATATATTCAAACGTTTCGAAAACAAAGCTAAAAGATGTTTATAGTAAATTTCATCCGCGAGCATAATAGAATGATAGATTCACATAAATGTCAAAAAACCACCGAAAATTTTGGTGGTTTTTCTTGTAATTTTGAAATCATTTAGTACAATATAGATGTCAGACTTCTGACAAATGTAAGCGAATAAGAAAATTATAATCCTAATTCACAAGGGGCAACATATTAGTTGTAAACGGTTTCAGTGTAAAAAGGAGGAAAAATCGTATGGCTGCAAATACATATAAACGTATTTTTATTGTCGTAATGGATTCAGTCGGCATTGGGGAGGCTCCTGATGCAGAAAAATTTGGTGACAAAGGTGCAGATACCTTTGGCCATATAGCTGAAAGGATGAACGGTCTTAAGATGCCGAATATGGCAAAATTAGGATTAAGTAATATCCGCGAAATTAAAGGGATTGAAAAAGCAGCAAAGCCACTAGCGTTTTATACAAAAATGATGGAAGCATCTAACGGGAAAGATACAATGACTGGTCACTGGGAAATTATGGGTTTGAATATTCAGACACCTTTCCGTGTATTTCCTGAAGGCTTTCCGGAAGAACTCACGTCTGAATTAGAAAAACGTACAGGCCGGAAAGTAATTGGCAATAAGCCTGCAAGCGGGACAGCTATTTTAGATGAACTTGGAGAAGAACATATGAAAACCGGGGCATTGATTGTGTATACATCAGCAGATTCCGTTCTGCAAATTGCTGCACATGAAGAAATTGTCCCACTTGAAGAACTTTATAACATTTGCAAAATTGCGCGAGAACTGACACTTGATGAAAAATATATGGTTGGCCGTATCATTGCCCGTCCATTCTTAGGAGAGCCCGGGAACTTTAAACGGACACCAAACCGTCATGATTATGCATTAAAACCCTTTGACCGTACGGTAATGAGTGAATTAAAGGACGCGGGTTTCGATGTAATCGCCATTGGTAAAATTTCTGATATTTATGACGGAGAAGGCGTTACGAAATCACTCAGAACGGTTTCTAATATGGATGGTATGGATAAGCTGGTCGAAACCTTGGATATGGATTTCACAGGAATCAGCTTTTTAAATTTAGTAGATTTTGATGCTTTATATGGTCACCGCCGTGACCCGGAAGGCTATGGTAATGCACTTGAAGAATACGATGCCCGTCTGCCGGAAGTGTTTGCAAAGCTAAAAGAAGATGATTTATTATTGATTACTGCAGACCATGGGAATGACCCTGTTGCCCCAGGTACAGACCATACACGTGAATATGTACCGTTACTTGTTTATTCAAAAAGGATAGTGGAAGGAAAAGAACTGCCTTTACGAGAGACATTTGCTGACCTTGGAGCGACTGTTGCTGAAAACTTTAAAGTAAAAATGCCTAAATATGGAAAAAGTTTTTTGAATGAATTGAAATAAGGGGGTAAGAAAGTGAATTTTGAGAATATCCAAAATGCAGCTCACTTTTTAAAAGAGAAATATCCAAAAACGTCAAGGATCGGTCTTATTTTAGGATCTGGATTAGGTGTTCTTGCGGATGAAATCACAAATCCGGTAAAAATACCTTATAATGAAATTCCTGATTTTCCTGTTTCTACAGTAGAAGGTCATGCGGGGCAATTAGTGTTTGGAATGCTAAATGGTGTGGAAGTTGTCGCAATGCAAGGTCGGTTTCATTTTTATGAAGGTTACAGCATGGATAAAGTGACATTCCCGGTTCGTGTTATGAAAGAATTGGGTGTAGAGATGCTAATTGTTACTAATGCGGCAGGCGGTGTGAATGAGAGCTTTTCGGCGGGAGATTTAATGATTATTACAGACCATATTAATAATATGGGGACAAATCCATTAATCGGACCGAATGATTCAAATCTAGGTGTCAGATTCCCTGATATGTCTGAAGCATATTCAAAAGATTTACGTGCTATAGCGAAAGAAATCGCGGAACGTTTAAACATTAAAGTTCAAGAAGGGGTCTATTTTGGAAATACTGGACCTGTTTATGAAACGCCGGCAGAAATTCGAATGGTCCGAGTTATGGGCGGTGATGCGGTTGGAATGTCCACTGTACCTGAGGTAATTGTTGCCCGTCATAGTGGGATAAAGGTTTTAGGAATTTCCTGCATCTCAAATATGGCTGCCGGAATCCTTGATCAGCCGCTAACCCATGACGAGGTAATCGAGACGACTGAAAGAGTGAAAGCTGATTTCCTTTCATATGTAAAAGAAATTGTGAAGAATATCGCGAAATAACGTGGCAATAAATTAAACAAAGTGGTGATAAGAATGAGAATGGTTGACTTAATCGAGAAAAAAAGAGATGGATTTGAATTAACAACCGAAGAGATTAATTTTATTATCAAGGGTTATACGGACGGTTCGATTCCGGATTATCAACTGAGCGCCTTAACAATGGCAATCTTTTTTAGTGGAATGACTGAAAATGAAAGAGCAGACTTAACGATGGCGATGGTTGAATCTGGTGATAAGATTGATCTATCACAAGTTGAAGGTATTAAAGTGGATAAGCACTCTACAGGGGGCGTAGGAGACACCACAACGCTAGTTCTGGGACCTCTTGTTGCCGCACTTGGAGTTCCGGTTGCGAAAATGTCTGGCCGCGGATTAGGCCATACTGGCGGAACAATTGATAAATTAGAGGCGGTTAAAGGCTTCCACGTTGAAATTGAAAATAATGAATTCATTGAATTAGTGAATAAAAATAAGATTGCAGTAATTGGGCAAAGCGGTAACTTAACACCTGCCGATAAAAAGCTTTATGCACTAAGAGATGTAACGGCAACCGTTGATAGCATTCCACTTATTGCAAGCTCTATAATGAGTAAAAAGATTGCTGCAGGCGCGGATGCGATTGTTCTTGATGTTAAAACGGGTGCTGGGGCCTTCATGAAGACGCTTGATGATTCACGAGAATTAGCAAAAGCAATGGTCCGAATTGGGAATAATGTTGGCAGAAGAACAATGGCTGTTATTTCCGATATGAGTCAGCCGCTTGGGTTTGCTATCGGAAATGCTTTGGAAGTGAAGGAAGCGATTGATACCCTAAAAGGTGAAGGACCTGAGGATCTAACAGAGCTTTGTTTAACACTAGGCAGCCACATGGTTTACCTTGCAGAAAAAGCTGACACCCTGGCAGAAGCACGTACAATGCTTGAAAATGTGATTAAGGATGGTTCTGCCCTTGAAAAATTAAAAGTATTTTTAAGTTCTCAGGGCGGCGACGCTGCGATTGTCGATGATCCATCTAAAATGCCACAAGCTAAATATATCTTTGAACTTGAGGCGAAGGAAGACGGTTATGTAGCCGAAATCGTTGCAGACGAGGTTGGAACTGCCGCGATGTTGTTAGGTGCTGGAAGAGCAACGAAGGAATCTGTTATAGACCTTGCTGTAGGCCTTGTACTAAGAAAGAAAATCGGCGACCAAGTGAAAAAAGGCGAATCACTCGTTACAATCTACAGCAACTTTGAAAATGTAGAAGAAGTAAAACAAAAGCTTTACGAAAATATCAAGACCTCAAACACAAAAGTAGACGCACCAATTCTTATTCACGGAGAAATAACAGAGTAAACACAATAATCCCTATAGAAGGGTAATAAAGGGTGTCAGGCACCATGTGAAAAATTCACATGGTGCCTGACACCCTATTTTTTTGTGTTGTTGGAGGAAATTATTGTATAAAGTAATTTATTTTGGAAAAAATGGAGGCTATAAAGAATGGAGGGTTATGCGAATGAAACGATTTGTCTCTTTCATAGTGACGTCTTTTTTACTTACTAGTTTATGGAGTCCATCTGCTTTTGCTGCCGAAGAAAAAAAGAGTACTGATATCGTCAGTAATGTTAAATCTGCTATTTTAATTGAACGGGATACAGGAACAGTTCTCTATGAGAAAAATGGGAATGAAAAGCTGCCGCCTGCCAGTATGACTAAAATCATGACCATGCTTCTAATCATGGAAGCTCTGGATCAAGGAAAGCTGACATGGGATGAAAAAATTCGCACTAGCGAATATGCAGCCTCTATGGGAGGATCACAAATTTTCCTTGAACCTGGAGAAGAGATGACAACAAAGGAAATGTTAAGTGGAATCGCGATTGGTTCCGGAAATGATGCATCTGTTGCGATGGCTGAAAAAATCGCCGGCTCTGAAGACGCGTTTGTTGATATGATGAACGATAAAGTAAAAGAATTGGGGTTAAAGGATACATTCTTTAAAAATACAACTGGACTTCCTGTAAGTGGTCATTACAGCTCAGCAGCAGACATGGCCGTAATGGCAAAAGAGCTTTTAAAATATGAAGACATTACAAAATTTACTGGTATGTATGAAGCATACCTTCGCGAAAATACAGACAAAAAATTCTGGCTCGTTAACACCAATAAATTAGTACGTTTTTACCCTGGTGTCGATGGCCTGAAAACAGGCTTTACTGCAGAAGCAAAATACTGCCTAACGGCAACAGCTCAAAAAGATGGTATGCGTGTGATTGCCGTTGTTTTTGGTGCTCCAACATCAAAAGAAAGAAATGCACAAGTTACCAAAATGCTTAATTATGCCTTTGCCCAATATCAAACACATCCGATGTTTAAACGAAATCAAACCATTGGTCAGGCGAAAATAAGCAAGGGGAAGGATAAGTCTATTGAGGCTGTGACAAGCGAACCATTATCGTTATTGACAAAAAAAGGGGAAAAGACAGCGGATGTGAAACAAAAGATTGTCATACAAAAAAATCTAAACGCTCCTATTACAAAGGGTGATAAAGTAGGGACAATAAAGCTCATTAAGAACGGAAAAGTCATCCTGGAAAGTCCGTTAGTAGCAGGTAAGAGTGTTAAGGAAGCAGGATGGTGGACACTTTACAAACGTTCATTCGGAATGTTTACAAAGGCTGGAAAGTAACGGACGGTGCGTGTCGAAACATCAAGATACATTACTAATTTTAGCGAATTACGACTAGTTTTGTATATATAGAAGGAGATTACCGTTTGTAAAGCGAATTGACTCACTATACCAGAATAAGGAGGACGGGGATAGTGAGTCTTAACATTGATATGGAAACTAAACATGATGTTTTATGTATTCGCTTAAGTGGTGAATTGGATCACCATACTGCGGATGAACTTCGTGAGCAGGCAGCAGCTATTATTGAAAAAAATGAAATTCGTCATATTGTTTTAAATCTTGAACAGCTTTCTTTCATGGATAGCTCTGGATTAGGGGTTATTTTAGGAAGATACAAACAAATTAAACAGGTTCATGGTGAAATGGTCGTTTGTGCAATTTCCCCAGCAATACAAAGATTATTCGATATGTCTGGTTTATTTAAAATTATCAAAATGGAACCGACAGAGGAATTTGCTTTGCAAAGATTGGGGGTAGCCTGAATGAAGAATGAAATGAAGCTAGAGTTCAGTGCTTTAAGTCAAAATGAATCATTTGCCCGTGTAACCGTTGCAGCCTTTATTGCTCAGCTTGACCCGACAATGGATGAGCTGACTGAGATTAAAACAGTTGTTTCAGAAGCAGTTACCAATGCGATTATTCATGGCTATGAAAATGATCCTAATGGAATTGTATATATTCAGGTTTCCATTGAGGATAGCCTGATTGATATGACCATTAAGGATGTTGGTTTAGGAATTGTAGATGTAGAGGAAGCGCGTCAGCCCTTATTTACAACAAAGCCGGAATTGGAACGGTCCGGTATGGGATTCACCATCATGGAAAACTTCATGGATGTGGTAGAGGTTCACACGCAGCCAGGCCGAGGAACCGAGGTTAAATTACGGAAGCATTTAAATTCCAGCAAAATGCTTTGCAATTAAGGAGACTTGCCAATGGATGTGGAGGTCAAGAACGAAAATAAACAAACGTATTTAAAGGATCATGAAGTGAAAGAGCTCATTAAAAAGAGTCAAGAAGGGGACCAGGAAGCTAGAGATTTAATTGTTGAAAAAAATATGAGGCTCGTTTGGTCTGTTGTCCAACGGTTTTTAAATAGGGGCTATGACCCGGATGACTTGTTTCAAATTGGTTGTATAGGATTATTAAAATCAGTTGATAAGTTTGATCTTTCTTATGATGTTAAGTTCTCCACATATGCTGTTCCGATGATCATTGGTGAAATTCAACGATTTATCCGCGATGATGGAACCGTGAAGGTAAGCCGATCGCTGAAAGAGATGGGGAACAAAATTCGAAAGGCAAAGGATGAACTATCTAAGATACTTGGGAGAATACCTACTGTTAATGAAATTTCAGCGCATTTGGAACTAACTCCTGAAGATGTAATCCTGGCTCAGGAAGCAAGCAGGACGCCTTCATCCATTCATGAAACCGTTTATGAAAACGATGGGGATCCAATTACATTACTAGACCAAATTGATGACGGTAATGAAGGGAAATGGTTTGATAAAATTGCTTTAAAAGAAGCCATTCGTGAATTGGACGAACGGGAAAGACTTATTGTTTATTTGAGATATTATAAAGATCAAACCCAGTCAGAAGTGGCTCTTAGACTTGGAATTTCTCAAGTTCAGGTATCGAGACTGGAAAAAAAGATTTTACAGCAAATGAAAGACCGTATGGATCTCTAATCCATACGGTTTTTTCTTTTATATACATGAAATATGGGAGCATTACTCATACTACATTCAAGGAAATCATTGTGTGGGAAGTGAATGTTTTGGAAAAAACAATCTACATTCGCATGCGGAATCGTGTTCAAGCCGAGCCGGAAGAAAAAGTTTTATTAAAGGATGCTGCTCAAATTATTGCCCCTGAAGCCATACGACCAATTTTAGAAACGATGATGATCCATCAATTAACCCCAAAGGATCGAAATATTGTTGTTATTGATGTAATGAAAGTTATCGAATTAATTACTAACAAATTTGGAGATTTGGAAGTTCAAACCATTGGCCCTGCACAAACGATTATTGAAGTAACATTTAAAAAGAAAGGTGTTTCTATTCCTTTTTTTCTTTTAATATGGATCCTATTATTTTTTGGATCAGCTATGACTATCATGAATTTTCATGATGATGTCAGTATGCAAAGTGTCCATGAAAAAATCTATACCATCATCACGGGTGAGAAGGACACGAAGCCATTACTTTTTCAAATACCTTATTCCATTGGTCTCGGTCTAGGCATGATTCTATTTTTCAATCATGTATTTAAGAAGCGGCTAAATGAAGAACCAAGTCCACTTGAAGTAGAAATGTTTAATTATCAAATGGATTTAGACAATTATGTCATTATTCATGAAAACAAAGAAAGTATGAAACGGCTTAATGACAACGATTAAAATATTGGCAGTATTATTTATTGGATTAGCAAGTGGATTAGCCGTAGGTTCTGGTTTTGTGGCGTTTCTTACCGTACTTGGAGTAATTCCAAGGCTGATGCAGTTAAGTAAGACAATGAAAATGATTCATCAGTATGAATGGGCTGTTGTAACCGGTGCTTTAGCAGGAGTCATCGGAAGCCTAAGAGATCCAGTATTGCATATTCCATCCTTTTTTTTAATTCTGTTGGGTATTACTGGCGGAATATTTGTTGGGATGCTGGGAGCTGCATTGACAGAAGTATTAAATGTTTTCCCCATTCTGGCGAAAAGGATTCGGCTGGATGGGCAAATTATCATATTAATCATGGCAATTGTATTTGGAAAAATATTTGGAGCTATTTTTCAATGGCTTTATTTTGTTCATCATTAAAAGGGTTTGTTATGAAAGGACATCAAAGTATGAGTAATCGGAGGCGGGTCATATTAGTAACAGATGGTGATGATTATGCAAGAAGAGCTGTTGAGTATGTTGCAAAGGAGATTGGCGGACGCTGCATTTCCTATTCTCATGGGAATCCTTCTACACTAACGGGTCCGGAAATCGTTAAGTTAATAAAAAAGGCCCCCCATGATCCTGTATTGGTGATGTTTGATGATAGCGGCATTGTAGGGGAAGGAGCGGGTGAATCAGCACTAAAGTTTGTAGCATTACATAAAGATATAGAGGTCCTTGGGGTTATTGCGGTAGCCGCAAAATCGAGACATGAGGAGTGGACAAGGGTAGACGTAAGTATTGACCGCGAGGGAGAGCTTACGCCGTATGGTGTTGATAAATATGGTATAGCAGAACTTGAAATCGGGAGAATAAATGGGGATACCGTTTACTGTCTTGATGAACTAGACATCCCCATTATCGTAGGAATTGGTGATATTGGCAAAATGGCAAGGCGTGACTCTTATAAACTTGGTTCACCAATTACAAAAAAAGCAGTGGAAATAATCCTTGAAAGGAGTGGCTTTCATGGCAAGAAATAATGAGCAAATGTGGCCGGTCCCGGAATCCGTAAATGAAATTGAAAACTATATGAAACAACGTGCAGGCCTTGGGGTAAGTTTTGATATAGGGATTAGAAAGTTAAAAATTCTTAAAAAAGATGTTCATATCTATTATGTAAATGGATTATGTGATTCGTTATATATCATTCAGCTGATTGAAGAATTAGTAGAGATCAATGATCATGAAAAATTATCAACAGATTTATTTAAAATTATTGATAATAGACTTGTTAACCAGTCGGTTGAACAGGTTAAAACACTTGATAAAATAGTCACTCAAGTCCTGTCAGGATTAATTGCCATTGTGATGGAAGGGCAAAATACTGCACTTGTCGTCGACGTAAGGAGCTATCCTGGCAGATCCCCGCAGGAGCCTGATACGGAAAAGGTTGTTCGAGGATCTCGTGATGGATTTGTCGAAAATATTATTCTCAACACAGCATTAACAAGAAGGAGAATCCGAGATGAACGGCTTCGCTTTGAAATGCTTCATGTAGGAAAGCGTTCAAAAACGGATGTAGCTCTTGGTTATTTAGAAGACGTAGCAGACGCTGATTTATTAAATATTCTACGTAAGGAAATTCTAGCAATCGATGTTGACGGAATTCCTATGGGAGATAAAACCATTGAAGAGTTTATCGTTAAACAAGGATGGAATCCGTTTCCAATGGTTAGATATACCGAAAGAGCAGATGTGGCGGCAGCTCATATTTTAGAAGGTCATGTGATTATTTATTGTGATACCTCACCAAGTGTCATTATCTCGCCAACCACTTATTTTCATCATGTTCAGCATGCTGAAGAATTTCGAGAATCACCGGCAATGGGGACATTTGTCCGTTGGACGCGGTTTTTAGGTGTTCTTGCGTCGATTGTGTTACTTCCGTTATGGTTACTATTCGTTTTGGAGCCGTCCTTATTACCTGAAAAGGTCTCCTTTATAGGTCCGAATGAACAAACTAATATTCCTGTTGTGGTTCAATTAATCATGGCCGATTTCGGTATCGAATTTTTAAGGATGGCAGCCATTCATACCCCGACTCCGTTATCAACCGCAATGGGCTTAATTGCTGCTGTGTTGATTGGTCAAATCGCGATTGACGTTGGTCTATTCGTTCCTGAGGTAATCCTTTATGTGGCAGTGGCAGGTATAGGAACATTTACAACTCCAAGCTATGAATTAGGTGTGGCCAATAAAATGGCCAGAATGGCATTAATGATATTGGTAGCGATCTTCCATACGCCAGGATTAATCATAGGCAGCACATTAATGTTTTTATTTGTTGTAAAAATGCGTGCGCTAAATACACCATACTTTTGGCCATTTCTTCCTTTTGAACCAAAAGGATTTATGCAGATTGTCTTCCGCAGGGCGATCCCTGGATCATTACTTAGACCTAGTATTGTCCACCCGCGGAATCGTTACCGGCAGCCGCCAAAGGCGAATGAGAAATAATTGCGGTTTTTTTTCTGTTATGCTAAAGTAATTTTAATTAAATAAAGGGATAAAAAATTTAAAAATAGGCAGTATCTTATGGAGATTCTGTCTATTTATTTATTATAATGGACTACATAAACTAAAGTGAGTTGTTTACGGAGAGAGGGAATAGAATGTATTTTTATGGGTCAACTGGGGTAAATAAAAACGGGCATTTAGAAATAGGCGGGGTTGATGCTGTCGAATTAGCGCAGCAATATGGAACACCGCTTTATGTGTATGATGTCGCCTTAATGAGAGAAAGAGCACGAGGATTTAAACAAACATTCGAAGAACTTAATGTAAAGGCACAGGTTGCTTATGCCAGTAAAGCATTTTCAACGATTGCCATGATCCAGATTGCAGAGGAAGAGGGGCTATCACTCGATGTTGTGTCCGGCGGAGAATTGTACACGGCCATAAAAGCCGGATTTCCGGTAGAAAAAATTCATTTTCACGGAAATAATAAAAGCCGGGAAGAATTGGAAATGGCATTAGACCACAAAGTTGGTTGTATAGTAGTTGATAATTTTACAGAACTGGAACTATTAAAAACAATCTGTCAAAAGAAACATGTGAATGTTAGTATTTTATTAAGGGTTACACCTGGAATTGAGGCACACACCCATGACTACATTTTAACTGGACAAGAAGATTCAAAATTTGGTTTTGATCTTCAAAATGGACAGGCGGAAGAGGCATTAAAAATGGCGATTCAGCTTAAAAATTTTGATGTTCTCGGAATTCATTGCCATATTGGTTCACAAATTTTTGAAACAACCGGGTTTTTGCTGGCTGCAAAAAAAATTGTTGAAAAGATGGAACAGTGGAAACATGAGTTTTCCTTTGAGGCAAAAGTGCTGAACTTGGGCGGCGGTTTTGGGATTCGTTATACAAAAGAGGATGAGCCAATACCCCCATCCCAATATGTAAGGGAGATTATTACTGAGGTGAAAAAATTGGCCGAACAGCACGCATTAACTATGCCGGAAATCTGGATAGAGCCTGGCCGGTCACTTGTTGGTGATGCCGGTATTACCCTATATCAGGTCGGTTCTTCAAAAGAAGTTCCAGGCGTCCGTAAATATTTAGCTGTTGATGGCGGAATGAGTGATAATATTCGCCCAGCTCTTTATCAAGCGAAATATGAAGCGGTCCTTGCTAATAAACCATTAGCTAAAGCCGATGAAACCGTCTCAATTGCCGGGAAATGCTGTGAATCGGGTGATATGTTAATTTGGGATTTACCACTTCCCGAGGCAGGAGAAGAGGATATTCTTGCCGTATTTTGCACAGGTGCATATGGCTATTCCATGTCGAACAACTATAACCGGATTCCGCGGCCTGCTGTCGTATTTGTTGAAAACGGAAAAGCCACTCTTGTTGTAAAAAGAGAAACGTATGAGGATTTAGTAAGGCTCGATCTGCCACTCAAATAAAGAAAAGCTGCCGCAATGCGGCAGCTTCAGATTGTCGACAAAAGGCATTCCGAATAAGCCTGTTCGGATGCCTTTTGTTATTCTTAAGTATTTTTTGCTCAATTTTCTTTGTACAGACCCCTCCGGGGTCGTTTTTTATACCATTGTTGGATTAACCCAAGTCCAGTTTGCCATCTTCTTTAAATTCATGGCAGCAAAAGTAAGCATCGCCTGCATAGACAATTTTTTAAGTCCCCTTAAAGTTGTCCATCGCATCCCATGCTTCTCTTTCGCATCTGCAAATACACGTTCAATCGTTTCTTTGCGTCGAGCGTAGATTATTTTATTTTCGTCTGTATGCCGAAGGTGTTCAGCTTCCTCAAGATACTCTTCCCAAACATGCCGTTGAAGTAGCTTTTGATGGTTTTTACTTTGTGTACATTGGGATAAAAACGGGCACTCTTTACAATGAGCTGGATTCGAAAAATACTGCCGGTATCCTTCCTTCGTTGTCGTGCTATATTTTAACTCTTGTCCTCCCGGACAAAGGTAGCAATCATAGTGCTCATCATAAACAAAATCGTTCTTTTTCAAATAACCTTCTTTTGTACGAGGGCGGGTATAAGGTAAAGCAGGGCGAATCTCATTTTCAATTAAGTATTGAGCAATTGCAGGTGTTTTGTATCCAGCGTCAGCAGCAACAGCAGCAGGTTTCCTTGAGTTCTCTATGACTTTTTCAAGAAGAGGCTCTAACATCGTACTATCATGAACATTACCAGGGGTGACAATCGCGCCTAGGACAAAGCCATTTTTATCGGCAGCTGCATGAAAAGAATAGGCAAATTGCTTCGTCCGCTCGTCCTTCACGTAATACCCACTTTCTGGGTCCGTGGTACTTTCCTTGATTTCCTTCGTTTCTTCCTTTTCAAATTTGTCAGGTGGGAAAGGCTTTTTCCCATGTTCTTCACGATCACCATTGATTTCTTGTTGGAGACGTTCTTGATATGCTTTCGTTTCCTTACGAACTACCTTTTTCTCAAATTTACGCTTATTTGCACTTGCCTTCACGTGCGTAGAATCAATAAAAACGTGTTCGCTACTTACCAGTTTCTTTTCGGCTGCCTGCTTTAGAATTCTGTAAAATATCTGTTCAAATAAGTCTGTATCCTTAAATCGGCGTTCATAGTTTTTACCGAAAGTGGAGAAGTGAGGCACCTTATCATGGAATCCATACCCAAGAAACCAACGATAAGCTAGGTTCGTTTCAATTTCTTCTATCGTTTTTCGCATCGAGCGAATACCGAACATATATTGAATAAATGCCATCTTAATTAATACAACAGGATCGATACTTGGACGTCCTCGTTCAGCAGAGTACATCTCTTGAACAAGAGGATATATAAATGAAAAATCTATAGCAGCTTCAACTTTTCGGACCAAATGGTTCTCCGGGACTAACTGTTCAAGAGTTATCATTTCTAATTGATCCCGATTCATCTGAGTATTTTTCGTTAGCATTTTCTTCATCACCTTACAAAATTAATAGTATCTTCATTATACAAAAAAACTGTAGGCAAATCCCCAAAAAATGGGGGATTTGTCTACAGTCTGAAGCTGCCGCAATGCGGCAGCTTTTCTTATGAAAAAATAGATTTTATTGCATCGATAAGCCAAATGAAAAATTGCTTGATTTTTTCTAAAAATCCCTGACCTTCTTCGGATTGCAGGAATTTTGAAATCCGGTCTTTCGCTTTATTAAGCTGATCGCTTACTTGGTTCCAGTCAATGTTTAAATCCTTCAGTTTGTTAAAAAAGTCAATCAGCCTTTGCATTTCATCAGCGGTAAGGGTTACATTTAAATCTTTTGCAGCCTGTTCAATAATTTTTCGTAGTTCTTCATCATTTTTCGGTTTGTTTTTAGCAATTTCTTCTTTTACTTTTGCAATTAGGGCAGCAGCATTCTTTTCACCGATGGAGTCACCGAGTTTGGCGGTTTCTACCATTTCTTGATTCGCAGCCTGTTTTACCTCTTCTGGAATCGTTTTATCGGCTGAAATTTCATATGCCTTGATAATGCCTGTTAGGGCTGCGGTTCCGGAAACAGATATAGGGGCTGTAATATAGATATTGGCATCTTTAACCCCTGCGGTAATCAAGGCATTGACATACATTTCATCCGTAACCCAGTTAATGTTCTTGGTTTTTACCGTTATCCCTGACCCTTTAGGTGCAATGGTAATGGCTGAGGAGGAGATGGCCTTAGTGCCGATAAGTGATTTTGCGACATAGTTCCCTAAATATTGATGCTCCTCTTGATTCGATACAGTGACAATTTGGACGTCTGTTGGTGCACCCATTTCTTCTAGCAGGGTAGTTTTTTGTGTTTCCGTTAAATTTTCGCCTAAGGTAACAATCATATCCCCCTCTGCCATGTCTGCAAAGCTGTGGTTGGGCAGAGTGAATATCATCATTGATAGCAGAAGAACGATTATTTTTTTCATTGTTTGCCTCCTTGAAGTGTATCCATAAGAAAAAGGTTTTTTATAGCTCTTTTACTAATATAACCGAAACCCTTAATATAAACGAAAAATTTACTCTGGAAGTTTCATAGTTTTAAAAATATTTATGGTTTAATTTACATCTTTGAAAGTGGAAATAGATTATTTTTGTTATTTAGTGTAGAATGGTGGCAGGAAAGAACTCTTTTGGGGGATAAGTTTTCATGAGAAAGAATTGGATTTTGTTTGGTGTCCTTATTGGTATTTCGGTCATATGGGGATTAATCTACTGGCTTTTTATTGCACCTAATCGATAGAAATTTTTGTATTTGATGATTGCCTTTAATTTATGTATGATTGTGTTTAGTGAAACATAATAAAATCTACTACATATAATGTATAATGATTAGTAATGATTTTTTTGGAAAAAATATACTATTGTTAAACCAGGAATTTCATCGGTTTATTTAATATAATGAGGGATCAAAATGTTAATTCGTTATAAGAAGACATTCGAAAAAATCGCCATGGGTTTATTGTCCTTTATGCCAAATGAAAAGGATTTGAAGAAGCTCCAGATCACAATGAAGGAATATGAGACCGAAGAGGATTGGCAGCTTTTTTTGTGGAAAGAAGAAGACATAATTGGACTTCTTGGTATTCTTTATCAGAATGATGCGAATGCCTTGGTGATTCAGCATATATCAGTAAACCCTTCCCATCGTTTTCAGGGTATTGGGAAAAAAATGGTGAAGGCATTGAAAGAAATGTATGCAGACAAGGAAATAATCTCAAATGAAAATACGGCGGCATTTATTGAAAAATGTGATGTTTGCTAGTTAGACTATATCAAAAGGCAGAGAATAAATTATTCTTTGCCTTTCCGCATTTTCAAGGACTGATGTCTTTCCTCGATAACGCCTGATCGATCCCGTAAGGTATGGCGATGAATGAGGCTGATATTAGTGTAATCACTATCTTTTCCCCAGGGAAAACCTGCTTTTACACAATAGTTTTCGCACATTTTTAGCAGCGTTGAGTCACAAATCGGTAAATCAAAACTGCTATAGGCTGCCTCTTTTTCAATTAAGGATAAACGGACTGTTAATAAATCATTTAGGAGCTGCTTCTCCAAGCCAAGTTTTCTTAACCAGCCAGCCTGTGTCTCAAAAATCTTTATTGCCTTTTCTAATGTCCTTCTTGCCCCATTGAAATTGCTCCTGCGGTGATGATAGGTAGAAACCGCTAATAATATGAGACCAACCCAGATAGATGATTTATTTCGGCAATCTGTGTTTTTCCAATATTCCTCAAGTATTTCATGACATTCAAAATAATCCCGGTCTCCATGAAAATGGGCTAAAAATTGGATATACTCTTTTGGATACAAGCAATCACTCCTAAGCAGTTTATGTAATTTCTATTTTAACATAAAAGCCCGCCAAAATTGACGGGCCTCATATTGCGCTTATTACTTAGTAAACCCAAGCAGCACCAACGATAATTAATAAAATGAATAAAACAACAATTAAGGCGAAGCCGCCGCCATATGCGCCATCCATATTAAAACCTCCTACATATTTTTTATTCGTTTCCTTGTCATTTTATGTAGGAGTATTGTCCATTGTTATGGGCAAACATCCTGTTTTCAATAGAAAGTATGATAGGTGATTTTTCTATTGGATAACCCCTTCGGAATCCTCTATACTATACATGGTGTACAAAAATTTATTTTTTAAGAATTTTGGTGAATGAACATGCCATATCAGGTGAAGATTGATGCGTTTGAAGGGCCGTTAGATTTGCTTCTCCATTTAATTAATCGGCTCGAAATTGATATCTATGATATTCCAGTTGCTGAAATTACCGAGCAATACTTCCTATATATTAAAACGATGAATGAACTGCAACTTGATGTTGCCAGTGAATTTTTAGTAATGGCGGCTACATTACTCGTAATTAAAAGTAAGATGCTTTTACCAAAGCATGAAGAGGTATTCGATGAGGCTGATTCTGAACTGACGTACGAAGAAGACCCGAGGGAAGAGCTTGTTGAGCGCTTAATTGAGTATCGAAAATATAAAGAGGCTGCACATGACCTGAAAACAATGGAAGAAGAACGAGGACTTATGTATACCAAGCCGCCAAGTGATCTTTCTGATTTTGCAAAAGAAAAACAGCCGGAAAAAGCAGAATTAAATGTCTCTTTGTACGATATGCTTGCTGCCTTCCAGAAGCTTCTGCGAAGGAAGAAATTGCAGCGGCCAATGACAACAAAAATTGCCCGTCAAGAAATATCGATAGAAAAAAGAATGACAGAAATTATGGTTGAATTAAAACAGCTTAAAGGAAGAAAAAACTTTAATGAATTATTTCCATATCCCGCTAAGGATCATATAGTTGTAACGTTTCTGGCTATATTGGAACTTATTAAGAGAAACGTGATCGACGTGGAACAGAACGGAAACTTTGGTGACATCTTTGTGGAAGCTGTAAAGAAAGGGGCAGAAGCAGTTGGAAATAATTAATTGGAGCAGCATACTTGAAAGCCTATTATTTGCAGCCGGTGATGAGGGCCTTTCGCTAAAGCAGCTAGCGGAGGTTTTGGAAGTAGATGAACTTAGAGTAAATGAACTGATTGAGAACTTAAGGAAGGAATATGAAGAAGCGAATAGAGGCATAATGGTTGTCCAACTGGCTGGAACCTACCAACTTGCAACTAAGAAAGAAAATGCGGTCTATTTAAAGAAGCTAGTCGATTCTCCCCATACATCTACACTGTCTCAGGCAGCGTTAGAGACGTTGGCCATTATTGCCTATAAACAGCCCATTACCCGTGCTGAAATTGAGGAGATTCGCGGTGTGAAAACGGAAAGGCCGCTGCATACACTTGTATCAAAGATATTAATTAAGGAGGTTGGCAGGGCTGAAGGGACAGGAAGGGCTTTTCTATATGGTACAACAAAGGAATTTCTTGATTATTTTGGTTTAAAAAGTCTCAAAGAGCTTCCACAGCTTCCGGAAAAAGTGGAGGAAGAATTTATCCAAGAAGAAGCAGACCTGTTTTTTGAGAAATTTACAGAAACAATTAATTCCTAAACTACAATCACAGGAAGTTTTTATGCTAAAATAAATATACGTTTTCATAATGGTTATTCAGTTATCCAAGAAGAATTGGGCATTTCGATGAGGAGCGGGATGAAGTTGCTAATTAAAGAGTGTAAAGGTTTTGAATTAGAAAAAGAAAAGTCAAATACTTCAGAGGACTTTTTTAACAGAAGTGAAGTGACGTTCGTTGAGGATGGAGAGGAAAAAACCCTTCACGTTCTATATGTGAGGTATTTTGATCAAATTATCTCTGAGTTTACTCCGTATCAGCAAGACCCGGTTATTACCCAAGAAGGATTTGAAGTGTATTTTAAAGAAATAGCAGCACTTGTCTGTCTGTTGAAAAATCCTGGTCTTCGCAGCCGTAAACGTCTATATATTAATTCTAAGCATGAATTTGCTGCTTATTTTCAAAATATTAATTTTACAAAATTACCTGAAATATTGCTTTCTGTTAAACAAAATAAAGGGTATGAGCTTCGATCACCACTTGAGTTTGTCTTGCAGCCGCAATAAACGATCCATGGGGATATATTTAGGGGGTAATTATGGGAAATACGTTGGTTAAAACGCAGCTAAATGATGTGAAAGAATTTTTAACGAAGTCGATCGCAACACTTGAGGATTTTTTAAATGAATCAACTATTTCGCAATTATCAATAGAAACTGATGAGGATCGTAATTACAATAAATTAGTCTTTTCTAATTTACGGAAATTAGTTGTATTTAGTGGAGAAGGTCTTGAAACTTGCTCTATTATTTTGCTGAACGAACCTTTTCAAAAAGCGGCAGCAGAAAAAACTCTTTATAAAATTTATCATCAATGTATCGAAGAGTTTTTCTCGCCGAAGAATGATGCATGGTTTGAAGATAGCAGGTCTGCCTATACAGGAAGGAACTCAATTAAATTTTATCGAAATGTTTCGGAGAGTATAGTACAACTGATCCAGAGCTTAGAAGGAGACTTTCAGAGAATTAGAGAAGAACTGGAGTACTATGAAACAGATTACCGAACAAAGATGATACAAACGAAATAAAGTGATGACTGTCCAGTAGATGGGCAGTCTTTTTCGTTCTTAACCATTGAAAAAACTCATACCCTTTAGGAAGAATGCCTGATGACCAAAACACTGAATAGATGGAGTGAGCAGAATGGATCGTTTCAGCCAATATGTAAATGAACTATTTGATTGGAATGAACAAATGAAGCAATTTCTACAATCAGAGAAGGTTGGCCACGACTCTGAATTATGGGAAAAACTTGATGAATTTACCGAATTAATTGAAGGTACGAACCGGGAGTTATCATCAGAAGAATTGCTTAGTTTGCAAGCGAAAGCCGAGAACATCCATGAGCAATTGGAGCATTACTTTCGAAGGAAGCAAGAGGTTGGGAATATTTGGATTATAGAAAAAGCTCTCCCTCCTGGCGGGCATACCCTTCCAGATCTGCCATACCCCTATAATGGTTTAGAGCCATATATATCAGAGGAAATCATGAAATTGCATCACGACAAGCACCACCGATCATATGTTGATGGATTAAATCGGGCGGAACTCCATTTAAAAAAGGCAAGGGAAACCAATGATTTTTCATTGATAAAACATTGGTCTAGAGAACTTGCCTTTCATGGATCGGGTCATTATCTTCATACAATTTTTTGGCGGGTTATGAGCCCCAATGGCGGAGGAAATCCACAAGGATTGTTAAATGAAGAAGTACAACGATATTTTGGAAGTGTTGAGGCCTTTAAAAAACAGTTTTCAGAAGCTGCCAAGCAAGTAGAGGGTGGCGGATGGGCCATTTTGGTTTGGTCACCGAGAGCGAGACATTTAGAAGTACTGCAAACTGAGCGGCATATGTTGTTAACGCAATGGGATACAATTCCTCTCCTCGTTCTCGATGTTTGGGAGCATGCTTATTATCTGCAATATAAGAATAACAGGGCAGAATATGTAGACAATTGGTGGAATATCGTGAACTGGCATGAGGTAGAAATTCGGTTTGAAAAAGCGGCAGATATTAAGTGGCCCGCCTTTTGATCCAGAAAAAAGCAATGAATTTAGCATTCGACCCCTTATCGAATGCTTTCTTTTTTATCTATGAAATTGTCATAACAGTCCTTGTCTTGCATAAAATTGAATTGTACAAGGCTAAATAAGATAGATTGCTAAGAAGGAGACGAGGTTGATCGGATGAGAATGAAATCAAAACTGTTAACAATTTCCCTCGTGGTCTCACTATTTATGGTTAACATTCCTCAAAAGGTTGATGCTTCTCCTGGGGTAAGTGCAGCAAGCGCTGTGCTAATAGAGCAGAAAACTGGACGAGTTCTCTTTGAGAAGGATGCACACACAAAGAGAAGAATCGCTAGCATAACTAAAATCATGACAGCGATTCTTGCGATTGAATCGGGGAAATTGAATCAAACAGTTAAAGTGAGCGAACAAGCGACTCGTGCCGAAGGGTCGTCGGTTTATTTAAAACCTGGCGAAGAAATTAAGCTTAACGATCTTGTCTATGGTTTAATGCTGCGGTCTGGTAATGATACTGCTGTGGCCATTGCCGAGAAGGTGGGAGGAAGCTTAGATGGCTTTGTCTATTTAATGAATCAAAAGGCTAAGGAAATTGGGATGTATAATACCCATTTCTCCAATCCACATGGACTTGATGATCATGAAAATCATTATTCTACGGCATATGATATGGCCATCCTCATGCGCTATGCAATGAAAGACAAAACCTTTCAAAAAATCTCAGGGACAAAGGTATATAAAGCACCGAATCCAACAGAAAATTGGGACAGGGTATGGAAAAACAAAAATCGCCTCCTAACAAAATATAAGTATACTACTGGCGGAAAGACCGGCTATACAAAACGTGCAAAACGAACGCTTGTCACGACAGCCACAAAAGGGGATATGAATTTAATTGCTGTAACTTTAAACGGCCCGGATGATTGGAATGACCATATATCTATGTATGAAGGCGGGTTTAAAGAATATGATATGGCGGAAGTGGTTGCAAAGGGGAAAATCGATGCAGCAAACACCAAATATTATAAAGGTGTTTTGTATGTAAAAAAATCAATTGTTTACCCCGCCACTAATAATGAAATGAATTTGTTTTCTGTTAAATTGAAATTAAATAAATCTAAGAAAAAATGGATCGTTTCGAAAAATGAAGAAATAGTTGGAAAAGCAGCTGTATATTT
Source organism: Bacillus sp. S3 (assembly GCF_005154805.1). Lineage (GTDB taxonomy): Bacteria > Bacillota > Bacilli > Bacillales > Cytobacillaceae > Neobacillus. The sequence continues at coordinate 3,358,576 of NZ_CP039727.1, read as the reverse complement.
GGATGGAAAAGTTGTTCAGGAGGAACCTATTTATTTCCAAAAAGTTCAAGAAAAAAAGAAAAAGAGTCTGTTTGATTTTGTAAAGGAAATTTTTCTTTCGATTGTCGGTGTGAATGGCAATGGTTAATTACATTTGGGTAGGTATGATGATCATTGGATTTGTATTTGCGCTGTTTAACGGGACAATAGGAGAAGTAAATAAGGCAGTTTTCGATGGTGCTAAAGAAGCGGTCACACTCTGTATCGGTCTCATTAGTGTTCTTGTTTTCTGGCTTGGAATGATGCGGATTGCCGAAGAGTCCGGGCTCCTCGAAAAACTGTCAAAGTTATTTCGTCCACTGGTAAAAATCTTATTTCCTGAAGTTCCCCATAAACATCCGGCGATGGGCTACATCCTATCTAATATGATTTCGAATATGTTTGGTTTAGGAAATGCTGCAACCCCCCTGGGAATCAAGGCGATGGAGGAACTAAAGAAATTAAATGGAGGGAGAAATGAAGCAAGCAGATCTATGGTTACCTTTTTAGCCATCAATACTGCAAGTATTACAATTATTCCCACTACGGTTATTGCTATAAGGATGAACTATCATTCTGCATCACCAACAGAAATCGTAGTGCCTACTATCATTGCAACGATCCTTTCAGCAATAGGGGCAGTGCTGATTGACCGTTATTTCTATTATCGCAGAAGTAGAAAAGGATGATGAAGTTATGGGGTTAATCTCAACTATTTCACTGACTTTTATTCCTTTGCTAATTGGGTTTATTCTTTTATATGGCACATTTAAGCGGGTGCCAACGTATGAAAGCTTTGTTGAAGGGGGAAAAGAAGGAATAAAAATAGCTGTTTCTATCATTCCCTTCCTGGTCGGAATGCTAGTTGCCATCTCAATCTTTCGTGCGTCCGGTGCATTAGATGCCTTGATGAATTGGATTAGGCCTTTGATGACGACGATGGGAATACCAGCAGAAATTGTTCCCTTGCTTATTATTAGGCCAATCTCGGGAACAGCTGCGCTGGGAATGACCAGTGATTTAATTGCCGTTTACGGTCCTGATTCTTTCATTGGTCGGCTTGCATCTGTCTTGCAAGGAAGTACCGATACCACGTTTTATGTATTAACCGTTTATTTCGGTGCAGTTGGGATTAAAAAAATGGGTGATGCCCTAAAAGTAGGACTCCTTGCGGATGTGGTAGGAATTATCGTTTCTATTATCATAGTTGGTTTTATTTTTGGCACTAAATAGTTTAAAGCTAGGGTATGTTCCATTAGGAACATACTTTTTTATTTTTTCAATAAAATAATAGCCGTTACTTTGAAAAGTGGAGAAATTGTGTCATAATTCATGAGGATAGAATAATGAAATGCTCCCTTACTAAATAGGAAATATTTCTATTAAGGTCAGGTTTTCAATATATCCGGAAAATTTTGAGGTGAAAAAATGGAAAGATTACAAAAGGTAATAGCCCGGGCGGGTATTGCTTCAAGGAGAAAATCCGAAGAGTTGATTAAAGAAGGCAGAGTAAAAGTGAATGGCAAAGTTGTTACTGAACTGGGTATAAAGGTCTCCCCATCAGATAAGGTAGAGGTAAATGAAATCCAAATTGAGAAAGAGGAACCCGTTTATTTCCTTTTATATAAGCCGAGAGGAGTTATATCAAGTGTCAGCGATGACAAAGGCAGGAAGGTTGTCACTGATTTTTTTTCGCAGTTTAAGGAAAGAATTTTCCCGGTCGGCCGTCTTGATTATGATACATCAGGATTGCTGCTAATAACAAATGACGGCGAGTTTGCTAATTTATTGATGCACCCAAAAAATGAAATCGACAAAGTGTATGTCGCGAAAACAAAAGGAATTCCTTTAAAGGAAGACTTGAGAAAATTGGAAAAAGGAATCCGTCTTGAGGATGGAAAGACAGCCCCTGCGAAGGTCAAATTGCTATCGGTAGATAAAAAGAAGCAAACAGCGATTGTTGAAATTGCCATTCATGAGGGCCGAAACAGGCAAGTGAGAAGGATGTTCGAAGCGATCGGAAATGAGGTTCTGAAATTAAAGCGTGAACGATATGGTTTCTTAACATTAAATGGGTTAAAAACCGGTGAGGCAAGAGAATTGACTCCACACGAAGTAAAGCAGCTGAGAGCTCTTGCTATGGATAAACCAAAGAAAAATTCATAAAATCGTCACAATTGCTACTTACCTTAACACTATGTAAGTATTGGAAAATGCTATAATTTAAGACGAACTGTGTCGTGTTATGTACGGGAGGTTTTTTTATGAAGAAACGGCGACTTGTCATAAGGACTATTATTTTACTTATTTTAGCTGCTGCGGTTGGTTATTCTCTTTATTCTAATCTTACAAAAGATAACAAACAAAAGGTTGCGGTGGGGGATGCGGCTCCTGACTTTGCCTTGGTCGATATGCAAGGAAATAAACACCGCCTTTCTGATTATCGCGGGCAAGGAGTGTTTTTAAACTTCTGGGGAACTTGGTGCCCCCCTTGTAAGAAAGAAATGCCTTATATCAATAATCAATATCATCAGTATACGGATCAAGGTGTACAAGTCGTGTCTGTCGATATACAGGATACTGAACTTGCGGTTAATCAATTTGCTGAACGTCTCAAGCTGGATTTCCCGATCATGATTGACAAGGATAAAGAAGTGATGAATGTTTATGGTGTAGATCTTCTGCCTGCAACATTTTTAATTGATAAAGACGGCAAGGTGGTAGAATATTATACCGGCGAACTCACGGAATATAAGGTTAAGGAGTTTATGGAGAAAATAAAACCATAAGGGATTGTAGGGAGTTTTTTACAATGAAAGATGTAAAATGTGAATGCGGGCATGTAAATCCGCATGGAACCGTGTTATGCGAAGCCTGTGGTAAAGTGCTGGATGAACAGGATCGAAATAATAAAGAACTTCTTGATATGCGGTATGAGGGAAGTGCCAGGCGCTCACAAACGTATAGCAAAACCTTTATTGATAAAATATGGAATTTTTTTTCGTCGGTAAAGGTAGGTGTTTGGCTGATTATCATTACATTGCTTGCCTCCATAGTAGGAACCATTCTGCCGCAGGAAATGTATATAAACTTGCCGGCGGATGTGTACTATGAACAAGAATATGGCTGGTTTGGCAACTTATATTATCAGTTAGGATTTCATGATTTATTCGGCTCATGGTGGTATTTATTATTAATTGCCATGATCGGTATTTCCCTTGTTATTTGCAGTCTTGACAGGGTTGTTCCGTTATATAAGGCATTAAAGGCACAAAGAGTCACTAGACATGAAGGGTTTTTAAAGCGTCAAAGGGTATTTGGTGTGAATGAGACCGTCGATGAAAAAGATTTTCTCACCATCAAAAAGAACCTAAAGGAAAAACGATATCACGTTCGCGAAGAAAATGGTGATTTATTAGCTGAAAAAGGCCGATTTTCCCGCTGGGGTCCCTATGTAAACCATGTGGGCCTAATTATCTTCTTATTTGGCGGAATGCTTCGGTTTATCCCTGGTTTTTATGTGAATGAGAACTTATGGGTAAAAGAAGGTGAAACTTCTGTCGTACCGGAAACAGGTGAACGCTTCTACATTAAGAACAACCAATTTATTCTGCAGCACTATGATAAAAATGAAGATAAAACGTTCGAAAAAGCGCTTGAGCAAGCTGGTGATGTTGTTAAGAATTATCAATCGAACGTTGTTTTATTCGAACGTGTTAGTGAAAACCTTCCGGGTGAGGAGCCTAAATTAGAAAAGATTAAGGAATATAAGATTCGAGTGAATCATCCGTTGTCCTTTGATGGTTACTCCGTTTTCCAATCCTCATATAGAAGTGAGCTCAAGGCGATGACTTTTTTGCTAACAAATAAAGATACAAATCAGACATTTGGTGAGGTTCAAATTTCCCTGGAAGATCCAAAGGCTAAATATGATTTGGGGAATGGCTATTCTGTCAGGATATTAAATTATTTTCCGGACTTTGAATTTGACAAGAATGGGGAACCTTCTACGAAATCGCGTACACCCAATAATCCTGCCTTTGTTTTTGAGATGACTTCACCTGATACTGCAAAACCTGAAACGAGTTTTGTTGCCATTAAGCAAACGATTGAGCCGTTCGGTGATAATACGTATAAAATGGCATTTAAAGGGATAGATACGAAAAATGTTTCAGGTTTCACTGTTCGTAAAGACTCATCCTTATGGGCGTTCATTTTAGGAGGCATCATTTTTATGATTGGTGTCATTCAAGGTGCTTATTGGAACCATCGGAGAATTTGGGTGCAAAAGAAGAACGGCCAAGTTTGGGTTGCTGCCCATACAAATAAAAACTGGTACGGATTAAAACAGGAACTTAATACGATACTTCATGATACAAAGCTTGATATTCCAGAAGATCAGCTTCAAAGGGAACATGCGGATAAGGAGGGCATCTAGTTGGCAAATTTAAGCAGTAATTTATTATTTATCGCTTTTATTCTTTATTTAGTTGCAACACTATTTTATGGTGGATCAATTAAAGCGAAGAAGGGAAATGAAAAGAAAGGAACCAACAAATGGGGGACTATTGCCGTATTTTTAACGATCGTCGGCTTTATTTCACAGCTTGGTTATTTTATCACCAGATGGATTGCGGCAGGACATGCTCCCGTAAGTAATATGTTTGAGTTTACGACATTCTTCGGAATGGCTCTAGTTGGTGCATTTATCGTTCTTTATTTTATTTACCGGACAACTTTACTCGGACTATTTACCATGCCTGTAGCAATCCTTGTTATTGCTTATGCAAGTATGTTTCCTAAGGATATTTCTCCGTTAATACCGGCATTGCAAAGTTATTGGCTTCATATCCATGTTACCACTGCAGCAATCGGGGAAGCGATTCTGGCCATCAGTTTTGCAGCAGGTCTTATCTATCTAGTAAAGGCAATTGATCAGACAAGATCGAGCAAACGAACCTTTTGGCTTGAAGCGGTTATGTTCTCATTGGTTGTGGTACTTGGTTTTGTTGTTGTATCCTCCGTATTTTCAGGCATGGGTTATCATGAGAAATTCAATTGGATTGATAAGAATAGTAATCAAGCCGTTGTAGAATATAAGATGCCTGCTATTACTGGCCCTAATGAAGGAGAATTACTGACAAAAGACGGATTTAAGCCAATCATTGAGATGCCTGCAATTATTAATGCCAAAAAATTAAATACAGTTGTATGGTCTTTACTAGCAGGGATTTTACTTTATGGTGCTATTAGGCTAATCTTAAGGAAGAGGATTGCAGCAGCACTTCAGCCGCTTGTAAAAAATATTAAACTCGACTTTGTTGATGAGATAAGCTATCGCTCAGTGTTAATCGGTTTCCCTGTATTTACGCTAGGGGCACTTATTTTTGCAATGATTTGGGCGCAAATGGCCTGGTCAAGATTTTGGGGCTGGGATCCAAAAGAGGTTTGGGCACTCATCACATGGTTGTTCTATGCCGCTTTTATGCATCTCCGACTCTCAAAAGGCTGGCATGGCGAAAAATCGGCATGGCTTGCCGTAATAGGCTTTGTCATCATTATGTTTAACCTTGTTGCCGTTAATCTGGTTATTGCTGGTCTGCATTCTTACGCCGGGTAAATGACTTGGATAGGAAACAAATTATATAGCCTTCACTTTTTTATAAGTGAGGGCTTTTTTAAAACATAATAAAACGGTAAACTATCTAATAAATTGGCGTTGTCAAATTTTTGACACTTTTTAAAAGAGTATTTACCGTGAAAATATAGAAAAATACAATACCATTTTGTACAATAAACTTCATGGGGGGATTATTAATGGAAAAAGACGTGAAAATTTTAGTTGTTGATGATGAAGAAAGAATTCGCCGTTTATTAAAAATGTATTTAGAACGCGAAGATTATATAATCGATGAAGCAGAGGATGGAAATGAAGCCTTAGCAAAAGCATTTACTAATGATTATGACGTCATTTTACTTGACTTAATGATGCCGGGTAAGGATGGCATTGAGGTTTGCCGTGAATTAAGAGAGAAAAAGGCTACTCCTGTTATTATGTTAACAGCAAAGGGAGAAGAGGTAAATCGAGTTCAGGGCTTTGAAGTCGGGACGGATGATTATATTGTTAAACCATTCAGCCCCCGGGAAGTGGTCCTACGAGTAAAAGCATTATTAAGAAGGGCATCACAAACAACCTATTTGCAAACAGAAACAACTACAAAGGATGTTATTGTCTTCCCTCATTTAACAATTGATAATGATGCACACAGGGTGAGTGCAAATGGCAAGGAAGTAAGCTTAACGCCTAAAGAGTATGAATTGCTTTATTTCTTGGCAAAGGCACCGGATAAAGTGTTCGATCGGGAACAATTGTTGAAAGAAGTTTGGCATTATGAATTTTTCGGAGATTTACGAACAGTGGATACACACGTAAAACGTCTCCGTGAAAAATTAAACAAGGTGTCAGAGCAAGCTGCGAGTATGATTGTAACAGTGTGGGGAGTCGGCTACAAATTCGAGGTTGTAAATGAATGACCTTTTTACGAAGCGTTGTAGGTAAACTTTGGTTTACCATCCTTTTATTAGTTTCATTTGTTCTATTTATCTTAACAGTCATGCTGCTAGAATTCTTTCAAAACTATAACATTGATCAAACAAAAAAGGCTTTAACCAATACGGCTGAAAAAATTGCCTATGTTTTGGAAGAGCATCCCGATACATTATCACTTGGTTTAGAAATATCCTGGGAATTTGTCGATGAAGTAACAAAAGTAGTAGTTGTTAAAAATGAAGATGAAGTCTATTATTCCCCAAATACCGAAAAGGCAAAGAAATTGTCGATTCAGGATATTAAAAATGATCCAGATTTGGCTCAAATATTTTACAACAATAAAACCGTTGAAAAGGTTTCCGACCTTTCGATAAATAACGGTAATCAGGATGCCAATTATTCCATTATTGGTGTGCCATTGCATCTTCCAGGTGAAAAAAATGGTGCTGTATTTATTTATCAGTCATTAGAAGCAATGCAAGAAACTTCGCATAACGCTACCAAATTTATTTTGCTTGTTGCTGGTGTTGCCATTATTCTTACAACCATCTTTGCCTTTTTTTTATCGACAAGAATTACAGCCCCGTTAAGGAAAATGAGAGAAGCGGCATTTGAGGTGGCGCGAGGGAAATTTGATACAAAGGTCCCAATCCTTACTCATGATGAAATCGGGGAGTTGGCAACGGCTTTTAATCAGATGGGCAGACAATTAAAGTTCAATATGAATGCCCTTAGTCAGGAAAAAGAACAGCTGGCCAGTATCTTGAGCAGTATGGCGGATGGGGTAATTACCTTTAATCGAGATGGGACAATTTTAATAACCAATCCACCGGCTGATCGCTTTCTGCAATATTGGTATTATGAAAAAGGGGGATTCAGTTCTGATTCCGAGTCAATTCCTTCACAAGTAATGGAACTTTTTCAGCAGGCGGTAGATACAGAAAAAGAGCAGATTGGTGAAATTTCTCTTCAAGGCCGTCATTGGGTCATTTTGGTTAGCCCATTGTACAGCAATCAATTTATTCGGGGAGCAGTAGCTGTATTAAGGGACATGACAGAGGAAAGACAATTAGATAAAATGAGAAAAGACTTTATAGCGAATGTTTCCCATGAACTGAGAACGCCTATTTCCATGTTACAAGGATACAGTGAAGCAATCGTAGATGACATTGCGGAATCACAAGAAGAGAAAAAAGAAATGGCAAAGGTCATTTATGATGAATCATTGCGTATGGGCCGCCTTGTAAATGAACTGCTTGATCTTGCCCGTATGGAAGCGGGACATATTCATCTATCGATGGAAGATGTAAATCTTTCACCTTTTATTAATCGGATTATCCATAAATTTCAGGGATTGGCAAGAGACAAAGAAATCAAATTACATGCGGAGATTGAAAATGGAGTTTCGACGTTTGTATTTGACCCGGATCGTATTGAACAGGTTCTGACAAATTTAATTGATAATGCGATAAGGCATACACCAAGGGGTGGAGCAGTTTCTTTATTGGTAGCCTCCGAAGACAAGGGAATAAGGATGGAAGTTAAAGACTCCGGCTCTGGAATCCCAGAAGAAGATCTGCCTTTTGTGTTTGAACGCTTTTATAAAGCAGATAAAGCTAGAACAAGGGGAAGAGCTGGTACAGGCTTAGGGTTGGCAATTGTAAAAAATATTATTGATGCCCACCGCGGTCATATTTCCGTTCAGAGTAAAATGGATAAGGGAACGACATTTTCCTTTCTTCTCCCACGAAAAAAGTAAAAAAACTAAGTATTTTGACGATTGTTCTTGATTCACAAGGAACAATGTAAAGCTCATCTTTCATCGATGAGCTTCTTTGTATTTAACCGACAGTTCCCAATAAATACCTTTCTTTTTGCCTCGAAAAAGTCTATATTTAAAAGGGTGAAACTTTTTATACATATACATCGACTAATATTAATGAACGGGGAGGGGAATTGATGGACTCCGTTTTCGATGAGCTATATCAAAAATATCATCATGACGTTTTTCAATTTCTATTTTATATGGTTAGAAACAAAGAACAAGCTGAAGATCTTGTCCAGGAAGTGTATATTCGGGTATTTAAGTCCTATCATCGTTTTGAAGGAAAAAGCAGTGAAAAAACATGGCTGTTTTCGATTGCAAGAAATGTAGCTATAGACTTTTTCCGTAAACAAAAGGGGTGGAAGGATAGAATACTCGAAAAATTTGATTGGTCTACCAATCAAGTAAAAGATGAGTATCCAATTCCAGAAGAAATAACCGTACAAAACGAAGAAATTAGATGGATTTATAAATGTCTTGAATTTTGCACACTGGATCAGCGTTCGGTTATCATTTTACGATACCTTCATGATTTATCTATTTCGGAAACAGCCCAAGCTTTAGGGTGGACGGAAAGTAAGGTTAAAACTACACAGCACCGCTCCTTAAAGGTCTTAAAGAAGCATATGGAAATGTTTTTTGAAAAGGAGGGATTAACTAGTGAAAAAGTCAGAGTGGAGCGATAGAGAGCTCGAAGAATTATTAAGGCAAATGCCAAGAATACAAGATCATCGCGATCCTCGTGACATTTACCAAAATCTTTCTTTAAAAAAGCGTAAAAGGAAACCTTGGCTGCTCCCGGGCATCGCTGCAGTGGCTGCACTACTTCTATTTTTTATCTTAGCCCCAAAATTAATGGATGGGACAAATATCTCCTTTGATCAAACAACAGAGGAAAAATCATCAGCAACCAAAGAAATAGCAGTTGCTGACAAGGATTCGAACATTCTTCTAAAGAAAGAAGATGCTTCATCAAAAGAACAAGCATATACGGGAACGGCACAGACGGAGTTAGCGAAAGGCGGAAGCATAATAACGGCTGTTTATGATGCCGATGTAGAAAGCGGTAAGGTATTTACCTACTGGATTCCGGATCCGCAAGCGCAAATACTTATACCAGTTTCCACAATTATCAATGATACCGAGGAGCAATCTTGGCTTACTGTATATACCAAGAACATGGAAAATTTAAAAGAAGCGGAATGGGGGTTATCAGACTTCTATCCCTTAAAGGTGACGATGGTGCTAGATGAAAAAACAAACACTGTCTTGGTTGATGTTCCGGCCGACCATCAGTATGGACAAGGGGCTGCCACCGAAACCAATTTTTTAAATATATTAAAAAAGGACATAGCCTCTAATAGCAGCAGTATTAAGAAAATTAAATTTTCTACCAATGGTGTACCGGGAATCGAACTTGGGAATTATGGGTCGATGAACGAATTAGATGTTGTTCAAGAAACAAAACATGCTTTTTTATTTTATTATCCTGAAGGTAGTGAAATTCCATATTTAACAACCACTAAAGAAACATTTAACGATATTAATCAGGCGATTGAAGCAATGAAGTCAGATCAGCCGCAATTGGGATTAAAGAGTTCACTAAAGCCCCTGCTCCCATTACACGATGTGTCTGTCATTGATAAAACATTATATGTATCATTAAAGGGAAATACTAGTCTGCAAGACAACCAGCAGACAACAACTTCTTTTGAGTCATTACTAATGACAGCAAAGGAATTTGGACTTGAAAAAGTAGTAGTTAAGGATTCTGTGCTCCCACATATCGGTCCATTTGATTTATCATTAGAGCAGAAGGTTCCATTAGCGCCAAATTTGCAGAATATAGATTGATTCTTTAAATCAACCAACCTGGTTGATTTTTTTTTTATGAATAAAATAGCAAAGGTCTCCAAATTATAACAACTATGCTTAGGTCTCTTCTCAGTTGTGCATTGTGGTCTAAACGTGAACCAATGCACATATGGTGTGGAGGAGAGGACAAGATATATTAAGGAGGATATAAAAAGAATGCGTGATTATATTAAAAGATTTTTAATTGCCATTATTATGGCGCTCTGTGTAAGCTTATTATTTTTAGGAGGTAAACATTCGGAGGCAGCGGGTGTTCAAGAATCTAAGAGAATGTATGAACAATGGATTTGGCCGGCAGACGGTGTCATTTCCGATACATATGGAACAAGGCAAGGAAAACATAAAGGAATCGATATTGCTGGAAAATTGGACGCATCAGTGCTGGCTGTTGATGATGGAACGGTTGTCAAGTCCTACTATTCTAATACATATGGTAATGTGATTTTTATTAAACATCCCAGTAATTTTGTAACGGTTTATGCTCACTTAAACAGACGGATAGTGTCAGTTGGCCAAACGGTTAAACAAGGTGATGTAATCGGAAAAATGGGAAGGACTGGACAAGCTACCGGAACCCATCTTCATTTTGAAACTCATCAATTAGAATGGAGATATGATAAGAAATATGCATTGAACCCAGAAAAGATTTTGGGTAAGGCAGATGTCGGTGAATTCGTCCAAGGAGGCATTGCAAGTATTGGAAATCATGTCTTAGCAGCAAACAGCCTGCCGCATATGGATGGCGGTACATCGCAAATTAACACTGTAAAATATACTGTTAAACAAGGGGATACTCTATCCGCTATTGCTCGAAAACAAAATACTTCTGTAGAAAGAATTAAACAAATAAACAATCTGACAACTGATCTCATTAAGCCAAATCAAACGTTAATTGTTCAATAATATCCTAGAAACCCGTTGGCATTTGTCAGCGGGAATTTTTTTACTTTTAGAAAAGTGACAATTAAAGAACATAGGAAACCTTATACTTAACAAATAAGAATTTCTTTAGTATAATAAAGTTGTAATTTAATATCGATCTATCTTCGGGGCAGGGTGAAATTCCCGATCGGCGGTATTTGGAGCAATGCTCCATGAGCCCGCGAGCCTTTATAAGGCAGGATTTGGTGCGATTCCAAAGCCGACAGTATAGTCTGGATGGGAGAAGATGGAGGTTCTGCAGACGTTCAAAAAATGTTGATTTATCGAACGTTTATTAAGCGTGCCTTTGTAAAATCCCTCAAGCGATTTGTCTTGAGGGATTTTTATATACTTGGGCCGTCTTTTGGCTGAACCTCTCTTCCTTATGCGATGGATCAAAAAAGGAGAGAGGAAGATGAAAGAAATGAAGAAAACGAAGAAAATATCGGTAAAAGCGTATGTGTCAATTGGGATGTTGAGCAGTATAGCCTACCTATTAATGCTTTTAAATTTCCCGCTGCCGCTATTCCCTAATTTTTTGTTTGTCGATTTCAGTGACATTCCTGCATTGATTGCCGCTTTAATTTTCGGGCCGATAGCAGGAATATTAGTAGAGTTATTTAAGAATATTCTAAATTATATAGCGACAGGAAGCCAAACCGGTATTCCTGTAGGCCATATTGCCAATTTCCTAGCAGGAATTGTCTTTATCCTGCCAACTTATTTTGTTTATAACAAACTCAGGACTAAAAAGGGAATGACCCTTGGATTAATCGCTGGGACCGTAATAATGGGCGTTGTAATGAGCATTTTAAATTATTTCTTCATATTACCAGCCTACACAGTTCTCATGGGTTTTCCAGATATGCGTAATTTAGTGGTACCGGCAATCCTGCCTTTTAATATTCTAAAAGGTATCATGATGTCTGTTATCTTTATGCTGTTGTTTATTCGGTTGCAGGCATGGATTAAAAAATTATCAACAACTGTAAAAAGTGCATAAAAAAGCAGCAGGGAATTTCTTTATCCCTGCTACTTTTTATTTTATAAAGTAAAAACCCCGTCTGAAAAGACGGGGATTAGTAGCTTAAGAATATTACATGGGTAAAAAGATTATTCGAATTTTGTTGGGTTACCATCGAATGCTTCGTCTGCAACTTTAATTGAATCCGTTGGGCATCCTTCAAATGCATCCATCATGTCATCGATTAAAACATCCGGAATTTCAACGATTCCTTCGTTATCGTCAAGAGTTACATATGCAATGCCTTCATCATCGTAATCATAAATATCTGGTGCTGCTGCGCCACATGCACCACATGCGATGCAAGTTTCCTTGTCAACAATCGTGTACTTTGCCATGAAAAAAAACCTCCCAGTTAAATAACAATAATTAGTTTAACATGTTTCCCAAGAAAAAATGGAAACGCATTACTCATATCTATTGTAAATCTGTATCAACAACTTTTCAATAGAAAAATACTAATTAAACATGGGAGCATTAAATTCAATTTCACAAACTTATACATTTTAGAATAACAAGTCCCTTCATTTCATGGTAAAATAAAATAAGAAAAATCGGAGAATTTGTCGATATAATGTAGAAAAAGTGGTGTAGCAAAATGCTGCAAGTTGAAGCCATCATTCTTTATTGTTTACAACAGCTAAATAGTGACCGGACAATTTACTCTGTCTATCACCTTTTGAATGGAAAAAAGTCATCACAAACGCTTCAGGATGCTCATTTATTTTCTTTGAAGAGATTTTTTGGGATTTACGAAACATTAACAAGGGAATCCTTCGATGAAATAATCGATTCGATGTTCAGAAACCAATGGATTCACCGTTCGGGGGAGCAGCATTATCTTCTAACGCATTCTGGCAAATTGTTTTTAGAAAAGAATCCATTGCCATCCTATATAGATGGGTGGAGCTATCACTCATTTACTTCAGTGTTTTGGGAAAGACTGGCTCTATTTATTCAGGTTACGTCAAATCTTGTGTATGGGGAGTCAGGGTATCTCCCCATACAGAAAAACAAAGATGTTCATCGCTGGATGAAATCTTCCTTAAAGCAACTCAGAGTGTCAAAGAAAGAGTTAGGCAGGATTGTATACTCCGAGTTGAGAGAATGCCTTAATGATACGAAGGATATCGATCCCTCTAATCTGGTATTTCGATTAACTGGTTTTCAGCAAATTGGTCTAACTCCACATCAACTGATGAAAAGGTTAAATAGTGACATTCATAATTACCATATTGGTTTTATTCATACACTTCATTATTTGATACAAACGATTCAGCAAAATCCTAAGCGCTTTCGTGTGTTAACACTTCTTATCCAAGATTTTCATCAGCGGGATGAATTAACTCTTTCATCTAGACGAACATGGAATTTATTAAGCCAAGGCTTATCCCCTGACAAGATTGCTGAGTTCAGACAGTTGAAATTAAGTACGATTGAAGATCATCTTGTAGAATTTGCCTTAAATGTTGATCATTTCTCAATAGATTCCTATGTTGACAACGCGTTACAAATAAAGATTTTAGAAATATCCCGGCAGAATGGTACCAGGCAGCTAAAACTGATTAAGGACCAATTGGAATCAGCGACTTATTTTCAAATAAGATTAGTGCTGGCAAAGTATGGTGATAGATAATGGAATTAGATACACTTTTAAACAAGCACTTTGGATTTCAATCCTTTAAAACTGGCCAAAAAGAAGTGATTTCGGCAGTACTTGCAGGTCAGCATACATTGGCTATGCTTCCAACAGGTACCGGGAAATCCTTGTGTTACCAGCTTCCGGGTTATATCCTAAAGGGGCAAATTTTGATCATTTCTCCTCTTCTTTCCTTAATGCAAGATCAAGTCGAGCAATTTAAGCGGTTTGGGGAGAAGAGAGTTATAGCGTTGAATTCATTTCTTTCTCATGCAGAAAAAAATAATGTTCTTCTTCATTTAAAGGAATATAAGTTCATTTTCATTTCTCCTGAAATGCTGCGTGTTCCTTTTATTTTAAGGTTGCTGCAACAACTAACCATTTCTTTATTTGTTGTCGATGAAGCTCATTGTATATCCCAATGGGGTCTTGACTTTCGCCCCGATTATTCTAAATTAGGTGACATCCGGAATAAGTTAGGGAATCCGCTCACCCTTGCACTTACTGCAACAGCTACCAAAAAGGTCCGTGAGGATATTATTGATTCTTTAGGCCTTAATGAAGTAGTGAAAATTGAATCCTCAGCAGACCGCCCTAATATTGCTTTTTATGTAGAAGAATTATCAGATTACCATGATAAGCAAAACCGGCTAATGACCCTTGTTTCACGTCTGAAAAAACCGGGAATTATTTATTTTTCCAGTAAAAAAATTGCAGAACAAATGGCGGCTCTGCTTGATGAAAAAGGCATCTGTCGGGTAATGGCCTATCATGGGGGATTGGATCAAAATACGAGAATTTTAATCCAGCAGCAGTTTATCCATGACCAGCTGGATGTCATTTGTGCAACGAGTGCCTTTGGAATGGGAATCAACAAAGAAAATATTCGTTTTGTTATCCATTACCATATGCCGATGCAAATTGAATCGTATCTTCAGGAAATTGGCAGGGCCGGCCGTGATGGAAACCCCAGTGTTGCTATTTTATTATCCTCCCCTGGAGATGAACAACTCCCGCTTCAGCTTGCAGAAAGCGAACTGCCCTCAGACCAGCAAATTGATTGGTTATTTGCAAACAAGCAGGTAGATGGGCTGCAAAGAGATGGCAAAATGGAACTAAATCCGCAATTAAGAGAACTGGGTGGGTTTTCAGATATTCAGTGGAGAATTATTGAGGACTTTATTATGAATCACCCTGAAAAGGGCTGCTCTCCTGAAATGTTAGGGAGTGCCCTGAAGGAATTTGTGAAAAAACGTGTTACCGCGAAGGTTTATAATGTTTTTCAAATGAAAAAATGGGTGGAGTCCACTTCGTGCAGACGCGAACGGGTCCTTCAATATTTTGATGAGATATTGCAAAAAAAGGTTTCCTCATGCTGTGACATTTGTGGTTTTGAGCTACAGGATTATCAATCTACCCAAAATGGAACACCTGATAAATCACGTGTTGAAAAGTGGGAGGATTACCTTGCTAAAATTTTAATCAATAGTGAGTTGAGTGAATGAAAAAGAAGTATAATGAATTAATCGAAAGTTTAACGGATAAAGAACTGCTTTATCATCTTTATTTAACCCAGATCATTCTCTTAGCTATCTCTCTTATTTTAGGTTTTCTTTTATATGATCATTTCTCGTATCTTCATCAAATCCGCTTACGTGATGTTGATATCGTTGCAATCGGCGTGCCTGCAGGTGTTGCTGTGGTCGTAATGGATATTGTATTAATGAAATGGCTGCCTTCTTCCTATTATGACGATGGAGGATTAAATGAAAGAATCTTTAAAAATAGAAATGTGTTTCATATTCTTGTCATTGCTCTAATTGTCGCATTTAGTGAGGAATTGCTTTTTAGAGGAATCATACAAACAAAAGTGGGTCTTATCGTGGCCAGTCTTATTTTTGCTATAATCCACTATCGGTACCTTTTTAATTGGTTTTTATTTTTGAATATCGTCCTGCTTAGCTTTTTAATAGGTATGATATACGAATGGACAGGAAATTTAGCAGTAACCATAATAATGCACTTCATTATTGATTTCCTATTAGGCTTATATATTAAATTTAGACATACAACCCTTAATGAAAAACAGGGAGGGGAGCTCCGTGAATAAAGAAGAACCATACAGAGATCAGGCGGAAAGATTAAAGAAGCGGATACAAAAAATAAATGATAAGGTCGAAGCCGGCGACAAATTGCCCCCAAGAGAACAAGTGCACCGTCAAAAAAAGAAGAAAACCAAATGGAAGCTAAAGTATCCAGTCATTCGGTTATTAGTCTTATGTTTTATTCTTCTGCCAATCATTATTTTTAGTGTGATTTCCTACCGTGATAACGGGAAAAAAATAAATGGGATTGAAAAAACGTCTGGAAGTTCTGTGGGGTACGAAACCATCAATCTTGAAAAGCCGAATCAAGCTGATGAAACCGTTGTTGAGGAACCTAGAGAAACGGTTGATGAGAACATTGACTTGAAAGAAGAGGAAGAAAAGAGTAAAACGATTCAGGATGTGGCAGGCCAATCCAATTCTAGCAATAATTCCAACTCAACCGTTCAGGCATCTAGTTCAAATGAAGCAGCTGCTAATAAGCAGGCTCCAGAAAATAACAGTCAGCAGCAAACAGTGACTGTTAAAAATGAAACAAATGCAACTTCAACGGAAAAAACAAGTAAGGTTGTTTATCATACGGTTAAACCACAAGAAACACTTTTTAAAATTGCGATGACCTATTATCAATCACAGAAAGGTATCGACATTATTAAGAAAGCAAATAGGCTGCAAAATGAAGGTATCTATGCTGGTCAAGTATTAAAAATCCCTTTAGACAATTAGCCGATCACACCGATCGGTTTTTTTCTATGCCTATAAACATAATTCGTTGGACAAGGTCATAAGTATATAGGGAGAAATGGAGGGTGATAGCTAATGGATTCTCCAATCCAATTACTTGAACATACTGATAAAGCAACGAAGCAAATGTTAGAAAATGTAAGGAAGAGGAAGAAAAAGTTTGATGACACGAAAATGTGGCATTTTATGACGATTTATGCAACACTGTTTTGTGCCTTTATTTTTGTTGTTTATTTCTATATAACGATTGTCAAACATTATTCTAATTCCTACCTATCGATGTTATCTGTAACTTTAAAGGATACGGCTGCCGTGTCTTTATTAGCGTTAACACTAATCGGACTCGGTGCAATGAATTTGTTAAAACAGCAAAAGGAAAAAAAAGAAAAGGAATACCAGGAGTTAAGGTGTGAAATAGTTGACCGAAGTAAGGATTTATGGAAAAAAGAAGAGGAATGGCAGAACCGCCACATTGTCTTTGAAATCATGAAAAAGCAGTATGATATCAATCTGTACCACGAAAAGAAATAAGAAGCAGACCTCTGCTGCCTCTTATTTCTTTTAAAATATCTTCTTTTTATCACGTTCTTCTTTTAATATTTCTACTGCTTCACGGAATCTAAGTGAGTGAATGATCTCCCGTTCACGCAAAAATCGCAGACTATCATTGATATCAGGATCATCACTCATGTTAATCAGCCATTGATAAGTAGCGCGTGCTTTTTCTTCAGCGGCTATATCCTCATAGAGGTCTGCGATGGGATCACCTTTTGCTTGAATATACGTTGCTGTCCAAGGGGTTCCGGCAGCATTATGATAATGTAACGCACCATCATGATCTGCATAATGTGCCCCCAGCCCAGCTGCCTTTAATTGCTCTGGGGTGGCGTCTTTTGTTAACTTATACACCATGGTTGCAATCATTTCGAGATGGGCAAATTCCTCGGTACCAATATCTGTAAGAAGGCCGATGACTTTATCGGGTATCGTATATCTTTGATTTAAATATCGCAGTGCTGCTGCAAGTTCTCCGTCAGCGCCGCCATATTGCTCAATTAAATATTTTGCAAGTGTTGGGTTACAAGTACTGACACGAACAGGATATTGTAATTTCTTTTCATAAACCCACATTTACTTCGCTCCCTCCCCAATTACTTCGATAACTGTCTAGCTCCAGTCCATACGCAGCTAAACGGGCGCTTCCTCTTTTAAACTTGCCAAGGCCACGGTGTGTCGTCCCAATTCCAAGGGTAACCGGAGTAACTGTTTCCATATTGCAATAAGGGACCAAATTGGCTTTCAAATTCCTTTTTTAAACGTTTTCTTTCTTTTGCATAATGGTTAAATTGGTGGATTGCCTCAATGTCATCATTGTGGGTATCCAGGTACAGTGTCAGCTCGACTAAAACAAAGTCAACGGCTTGAAGCTGCTCCATTAATTGATAGTATTCCGCAGGTACTTGTTTCATGTTGAAAGTCCCCCTTTCGCCTTCTCTAAAGGGTTAAAGTATGGGTCATATAGTTCTTTCCAAAGCGTACCCGCTCTTAAAGCTTCAAGGGGCGTAAATTGAGGCAGGTTTGGTGGTTGAAACCTCATATATAAATGAGGCGGGGTAGAATAGGTTTTTGTTGTAATTGGTTGACAAGGGTCAAACGGACTCGCATAAGGATGATACGATTTATGATGAGTATTCATAGTAGCCCTCCCTTTATTCAGCATCAACTAATCATATGAACGATTTCCTGTAACATGACATAAATCTTTAATATCTTAAAGGATTTTTTTAGGTCCCGTCGAAGTATAATGAAGAAGAAGGATTACTACTATGAGGTGATGGGAATTGTTCGTAAAAAATATCATGATACCAAAGCATGAATGTTATACGGCGCAAGCTGATGTAACCCTAAAAGATGCTTTAGAATTATTAGAAAAGTATCAAATTGATGGATTACCTGTCCTACAAGGAGATAAGTATGTAGGAGTTGCTACAAGATATAACATCTATGAAGCCTATTTTCTGTCCAATCAACCAAGAGAAGAATATTTAGCTTCAACTTTGGTTAAAGATGCTGCAACACATCAAAGTAAGTTTTTACAAGGCGAAGAATTATTTGAGAGAACACTTATTGATTTGAAAGATTTCCCATTATTGGCTGTTGTTGATGCAAATGAAAATTTCCTTGGGATTGTTACTCGTGCGGATGTAATTAGTTCGTTTGAAAGTGCGTTTGGTGTAAATCGTCCCGGTGTCAGAATTGCTTTTACATCAGTTGAAACGGAAGGAAGGATTGCCCGCCTTTCTGAAATTGCTCACCAATTCCATGAACACATCATTTCTCTTGTAACCTTCGACGAAACTGATAAACTAGTCCGAAGAATAGTGATGAAGATTGAAAAGAAAGACAATATAAATCGATTTACTAAAAAACTAGAGGAACATGGATTCCGTATATTAAGTATTCAGGAAGACGAATAAATGGAATAGGGAAAGATTGAAATTCCTTCTCATACATTAGTATGGGAGGAATTTTTTTGTGGTATGATTTCTATACAACTATTTAGCAAGGAAAAGGGGAAAAGAGTGATATGAATATATTTTTTGTTGGAGTGTTGATAGTAGGGGGAGGACTTCTCCTGCTTTTATATATGGTTCGTGAAGCATTTTTAAATAATGTAGCAGAGCATGAATTACACTTTTCGGATTTTCCTGCATCTTTCGGCAAGGTGACGATTTTTTTTATTTCAGATATTCATCGGCGAACCGTTTCAGATAGAATTATTCAAGAAATTAAAGGTAAGGCTGACCTTGTCATCATAGGGGGGGATCTAACCGAAAAAGGTGTTCCTTTTGAAAAAGTAAAATCAAATTTATTAAAATTAAAGCAAATTGGCCCTGTTTACTTTGTTTGGGGAAACAATGATTATGAAGTTGATTTTCGTAAATTGGATGCCATTCTGCTCGATTTAGGTGTAAAGGTATTAGCTAATACTTCAGTGACCTTTGAGTCAGAAATCGGAGAGAAATTGTGTTTACTTGGGGTAGATGACCTGAGTCAGGAACGAGATCGGCTTGATCTAGCCCTTTTCGATGCGGAGAGAAATAGTTTCAAAATTTTGGCCAGCCACTTTCCAGCAATCACGGAAAAGATTTTCCCTGAGCACGAAATTCGCTTAGTGTTAAGTGGACATACTCATGGGGGACAGATTCATCTATTCGGGTACAGTCCATATAAAAGAGGAGGAATAAAAAAATTAAACAGCACTATTCTTCTCATTAGTAATGGTTATGGAACTACCGCTCTTCCATTAAGGCTGGGGGCTCCGGCGGAGACTCATCTTATTACGATAAAGCGGGGAACAAATGAGTAACGGTAAGGTAGACAATTCACCAATGAAACCCTAAGGCATAAACTGAAAATAAGAGTTATGTCACGGCAGGGGGCAAAAGCATGCGCTTAGAACGCTTAACGGCCAATAAAATTAAAATCTTTTTAACATCTGATGATTTGTTTGAAAGAGGGCTTTCCAAAGAAGATATTTGGAAAGATTCAAGCAAGTGGAATCAGCTCTTTCATGATATGCTGGAAGAGGCGAGCGAGGAATTTGATGTTGATATCCAGGGCTCTGTGGCTGTTGAAATATTCTCCCTTCAGGCACAGGGGATGATTTTGATCATTACGGTTGATGAAGTAAAAGATGATGAAGACTTATTGTATGACGGGTACATCGAAATGCAGGTTAGGGTTGAAGGCTGTGAGGAACTCTTATACGAGTTTGTAGAATTTGAAGATATCATCAGCCTTTCAAAAAGGTTGTCTTACATTGACATACTAGGTGGAAGTCTATATTCATTTCAAAATCGCTATTATCTTTTAATGGACCTGTCAGATGCGGCTAAAAAAGAAAAGGCAGCCTGCATATTATCTGAATTTGGTAATCCCTCTATTCTTAGCCCTTTTGTGCTTGCTGAATATGGGAAACTAATCATTGAGCAGAAAACAGTGGAAACGATTTTGCATTTTTTTTATAACTGATGTAAAGGGGCAATTGCCCCTTTAAATATTTTAGACAGATTTATATGCAGATAGGCATAAAAAGGCCCTATAAAAAATGAATCTCAGCGTTTACATAGTAGTGCTTAAAAATAAATAAATGTGCGGTTTTCTTCTTGCATAAATCAATTAAACGTGTATACTTGTGACTGAAAGCGGACAACATTCGTAAAAGAGATTTCTTAGGAGGATTACAAATGGTAGCCGAAAATGGTACAGAAAAAACTAATCAAGTGGAAAAGAATGATGTGTTGAAATCAACACAAACAGTGATTCATAAAGCCCTTGAGAAGTTAGGTTATCCTGAAGAGGTATACGAGCTCTTAAAAGAGCCGTTACGTATGATGACAGTGAAAATTCCAATAAGAATGGATGACGGCTCAACAAAAATATTTACGGGATACCGTGCACAGCATAATGATGCAGTAGGTCCAACAAAGGGAGGAATTCGTTTTCACCCGGGAGTGACAGAAACAGAAGTGAAAGCCCTTTCAATTTGGATGAGCTTGAAATGCGGGATTGTTGATCTTCCGTACGGCGGCGGTAAGGGTGGGATCATTTGCGATCCTCGAGATATGTCCTTTAGAGAACTTGAAAGATTAAGCCGGGGATATGTAAGGGCAATCAGTCAAATTGTAGGGCCAACAAAGGATATTCCGGCACCAGATGTGTTTACAAATTCGCAAATTATGGCTTGGATGATGGATGAATACAGCCGAATCGATGAATTCAATTCTCCTGGTTTCATTACAGGCAAGCCGCTTGTCTTAGGAGGCTCGCACGGTCGTGAATCAGCGACCGCTAAAGGTGTAACGATCTGCATCCGCGAGGCCGCCAAGAAAAAAGGCATTCAAATTGAGGGTGCAAGGGTAGTTGTCCAAGGCTTCGGAAATGCGGGTAGTTATTTATCTAAATTTATGCACGATGCCGGGGCAAAAGTAATTGGAATTTCCGATGCGTATGGTGCCTTGTACGATCCAAACGGACTTGATATTGATTATCTTTTAGATAGACGAGACAGCTTTGGAACGGTAACGAAATTATTTAATAATACAATAACAAATAAAGAATTGCTTGAACTTGATTGTGATATTCTCGTTCCTGCTGCCATCGAAAATCAAATTACGGCAGAAAATGCTCATAATATTCGAGCCAGTATTGTTGTTGAGGCAGCAAACGGGCCGACTACTTTGGAGGCTACCGAAATTTTAACAGAGCGTGGCATTCTTCTTGTTCCAGATGTATTAGCATCTGCAGGCGGCGTGACTGTTTCCTACTTTGAGTGGGTTCAAAATAACCAAGGATACTATTGGACAGAAGAAGAAGTGGAAGAAAAGCTTGAAAAAGTGATGGTAAAATCATTTAAAAATATTTATGATACCGCCCAAACGCGCCGTGTCGATATGAGACTTGCAGCCTACATGGTTGGGGTTAGAAAAATGGCAGAAGCAAGCCGCTTCAGAGGGTGGATTTAAGTACTTTACATTGAATTATCATAAAAAAACTCCTATCATATACAAGGTAGGAGTTTTTTTTATATGGCCGAGAGGAAAGTATAACGTTCCTATCAGGCATAAGTGCAACTACGCCTCTGTCGTCGCCCTTAAGGGCTCGTCAGTCGGCGGGTTTTCTTTATAATCGTAATAAGGAGTGTATCCATTGTGCAATCAGAAGATATTATTATAATTGGCGGAGGTCCCTGTGGTTTAGCGGCGGCCATTTCACTACAGGAAATGGGGAGAAAGCCTTTAATTATTGAAAAGGGAAATGTGGTTAATTCCATTTATCATTATCCAACACATCAAACCTTTTTTAGCACAAGTGAAAAACTAGAAATTGGCGGAATGCCCTTTGTAACCGATAGCTATAAGCCCAAAAGAAACCAGGCCCTCGTCTATTATCGAGAGGTAGCAAAACGCAAAGAGCTCCGGATAAACTCATATGAGACTGTTACAAAAGTGGCAAAACAGAATCACCAATTTCATGTTTATACCGATAAAAATACGTATGCCGCAAAATACGTAGTCATTGCAACGGGTTACTATGATCACCCGAACTTCATGGAAGTCCCTGGTGAAGACTTACCAAAGGTTTTTCATTATTTTAAAGAAGCTCATCCATATTTTGATAAGGATGTTTGTGTTATTGGCGGAAAAAATTCAAGCGTTGATGCTGCTCTAGAACTCGTAAAGGCAGGAGCACGGGTAACCGTTTTGTATCGCGGTTCAGAGTATTCTCCAAGCATTAAACCTTGGATTCTGCCTGAATTTGATTCTTTAGTAAGAAATGGCATAATTACGTTGGAGTTTCGTGCAAGTGTTAAGGAAATCACTGAAAACAAGATTGTATATGTGAAAGATGGAAAACAAAATTCAATCAAAAATGATTTTGTTTTCGCAATGACCGGTTATCATCCAGACCATCAATTTTTACAATCTATGGGCATTAAAATTGATGTCGAAACGGGGAGGCCTCTATTTAATCCCGAGACAATGGAGACGAATATCAAGGGAATGTATATCGCCGGGGTCATTGCAGCTGGAAATAATGCAAATGAGATCTTCATTGAAAATGGCCGGTTCCATGGCGGACAAATCGCACGTTCTATTTTAGAAAATGACACAAAAGGATGATAATAGATGAATAAGGTTGTTCTTTTAACTACTGGTGGCACAATTGCAAGTAAAACGAATAAGGATTCAGGAAAGCTAGCTTCAGGTGCTTTAACGGGTGAAGAGCTGGCTGCGATGTGTAATTTGCCAAATGATATTGAAGTGATTGTGGATTCTGTTTTTCAAAAAGCAAGTATCCATATTACCTTTGATGACTTAGTTTTTCTGAAAAATAGAATTGAAGAATATTTTAAAGATGAATCAGTTTCTGGTGTGGTTGTCACCCATGGCACAGATACGATGGAAGAAACAGCCTATTTCCTCGATTTAACGGTAAATGATCAACGACCAGTTGTTGTAACAGGTTCACAGCGGTCACCTGAAGATTTAGGAAGTGATGTATACATTAACTTACGGCATGCTATTTATTCTGCCTGTTCAAGTGATTTACATGGTGCAGGCACCGTTGTTGTTTTCAACGAACGAATTTTTGCAGCTAGATATGTCAAAAAAGAACATGCCTCAAATATCCAGGGATTTAATGTTTTTGGATTCGGCTATCTTGGTATTATTGACAATGACCGAGTACATGTCTTTCAGAAACCAATTAAGAGAGAATGTTATAAAATCGGTACATCTATCCCGCAGGTAGAAATTATCAAATGTTATATTGGTGCAGATGGGAAATTTATCAAAGCTGCTCGCGAAGCCGGAGTTGCAGGGATTGTTCTTGAAGGAGTAGGAAGAGGTCAGGTTGCACCAAAGATGATGGAAGAGATTGAAAAGTCCATTCAAGCAGGAATTAAACTAGTGATAACAACTAGTGCTGAAGAGGGAGCTGTGTATACCACTTATGATTATGAGGGTAGTGCGTATGATCTTTATAATAAGGGTGTTATACTTGGAAGTGATAATGACTCCAAAAAGGCAAGAATTAAATTGGCCGTCGTAATGGCAAGCGGCTTAGAAACCATTAATTTTTAATTTCGCTAAAAAGGCTGGAAGGAATCTTTCATTTTCTTTGTGTGATTTCCATGTTACGATTAAGAAAAAGGAGGGGGAGTAGGTTCATCATGCTGGGAATTTTATCTGCCGGAGTTGCCCCCGGTCTGGCATTACTAAGTTATTTTTATTTAAAAGATGAATATGAGCCAGAACCAATTTCCTTTGTTCTTCGGACGTTTATTTATGGAGCTCTCCTAGTTTTTCCTATAATGTTTATCCAACATGTTCTAGAAGTAGAGCATTTGCTTAAATCGAATCTTTTTAATGCGTTCCTGAGTTCAAGTTTGCTTGAAGAATTTTTTAAATGGTTCATTCTTTTTTATGTTGTTTACCAGCATGTTGAGTTTGACGAACCATTTGACGGGATTGTATATGGCGTAGCAGTTTCCCTAGGCTTTGCCACTGTTGAAAATATCTTTTATTTAATAGCAAATGGGATTGAACATGCGATGGCACGGGCCTTATTGCCGGTATCCAGCCATGCACTCTTTGGCGTAATTATGGGTTTTTATATTGGAAAAGCAAAATTTACTGATGGAAATAAAGCCAAATGGGTACTGCTCTCTTTGCTTTTACCTTTCACTCTTCACGGATTCTACGATTTTATATTGATTTCCTTAGAACATTGGCTGTTTATTATTTTTCCTTTTATGATTTTCCTGTGGTGGTTTGGCTTAAGGAAAGTGAAAAAAGCGAAAGTAATGAGCGCGAATCATTTCAAAAAACAATATCCCGTACAAAAGACTCTTCATTCCTGATGAAGGGTTTTTTTAATTAATCTGCATTAAATGGAATAAAAACACCAAAGTAACAAAAAATAGGGTTACTGTTAAAAAGATTCATATGGGGGTTATCATTCCATGAAAAAGAAAAACATCCTAATCAAATACGTCATCCTTATTTTTTTCTGTACCGTGCCATTAACCTTAATGAAGCACCATACGGCCCATGCCTTCACCAATCAGGTGATCCAAAAAGGAGCTGTTGGTGATGATGTCATTGAGCTCCAATCTAGGCTCCAATATATTGGGTACTATAATGGGAAAATAGATGGGGTCTTTGGTTGGGGTACATATTGGGCGCTTAGAAACTTTCAATATGAATTTGGGCTGCCCATTGATGGATTGGCTGGTGCAACAACGAAAGCAAAACTAGTTAAAGCAAGTAAATACGATAAACAATTTGTGAAAAACCAAATTAATGCGGGAAAGAAATTTACTCATTACGGCGGTGTTGATAAAAATAAACAAAGTGCACCAAGTCCTAAAGCACCTGCAAACAAAGCACCAGCCAATAATGCTGCGCCTAAGCCTGCCGCACCTAAGCCGGCGGCGCCTCAAAAAGCAGCACCAAAAAAGCCGACGGCCGCAAACACTCCAAACGGATTTTCACAAAACGATATTCGCTTAATGGCAAATGCTGTCCATGGCGAGTCAAGGGGAGAACCGTATATAGGCCAGGTTGCAGTTGCGGCGGTTATATTGAACCGGGTAAATAGTGCTTCATTCCCTAACACTGTTTCAGGAGTGATTTTTGAACCGGGAGCATTCACTGCTGTTGCAGATGGACAGATTTGGCTGACACCGAATGAAACCTCAAAAAAGGCGGTATTAGATGCAATTAATGGATGGGATCCAACGGGTGAGGCAATTTACTACTTTAACCCTGATACAGCCACCAGCGGCTGGATATGGGGAAGACCGCAAATCAAACGGATTGGTCAACATATTTTTTGCAAGTAGAGAGGTGAATAGAATTGATTAGAGGAATATTAATTGGTGTTCTAGCAGTCGGTGTCGCTGGAACCGCTTATTGGGGCTACCAAGAACATCAAGAAAAAAATGCAATCCTATTAAACGCAGAAAACAATTATCAACGTGCATTCCATAATCTTTCCTACCGGATGGATATACTCCACGATAAGATTGGGACAACACTAGCGATGAACTCTAAGGACACTTTGTCTCCTTCATTAATTGAAGTGTGGAGGCTTACATCGCAAGCGCACGGGGATGTGGGTCAACTTCCATTAACATTATTACCGTTTAACAAGACAGAAGAATTCCTGGCTAACATCGGAAACTTTAGTTATCGAACCGCTGTTAGGGATTTAGGAAAAGAGCCTTTAACAGATAAGGAATATGACACATTAAAGGTGCTTTATAAGCAATCCGGAGACATTCAAAATGAACTGAGAAGTGTCCAGCATATGGTATTAAAAAATAACCTTCGATGGATGGATGTTGAGTTAGCGTTGGCATCGGGAAAAGAAACGACTGATAACACCATTATTGATGGTTTTAAAACGGTTGAAAAAACTGTTTCCGGCTATGAGGAAACTGATTTCGGGCCGACAATTACGAATATGCAAAAAAAGGATGAAAACTTTAAAAAAATAAAAGGAAAAACTATTTCTAGCCGAGAAGCAATCCAAATTGCAAAAAAATATATGAAGTTTGATGGTAATTCACAGATAAAGGTTACTGAAAATGGCAAAGGCTCTGATTATGGCTTTTACAGTGTGTCAATTAAAAATAAACAAACCGGGCAAGAAGCAAGCATGGACATTACGAAAAAGGCCGGTCATCCTATTTGGTTTATTAATAACAGGGAAATAGCGAAACAAACGCTCAGTCTAAATCAGGCTGACAACAAGGCTGCCGCATTTTTAAAGGAAACTGGATTTAAAGATTTAGAAGTGTTTGAAAGCACACAATATGATAATATCGGCATGTTTAATTTTGTTACAAACATTAACGGAATTAGAATATATCCACAATCAGTAAAAGTAAAAGTGGCCTTAGATAATGGCGATATTATTGGTGTTTCAGCAGAGGATTACTTAAAATCTCTAAATACTAGAACAATTGAGAAACCTGCAATGACAATGGAACAGGCGAGATCTAAGGTAAATCCGAAATTAAAAGTTATGGAAGACCGTCAAGCCATTATTTTGAACGATTTAAATGAAGAAGTATTATGTTATGAGTTCCTTGGAACCATTAATGATGATACCTATCGAATATTCATAAACGCAAAAAATGGGTATGAAGAGAAAGTCGAAAAGCTAAAAAATGCAGAGGCTGTATACGAGGATGTTCTATAAGGAATAGGAGTATAAAAAAAACAATCACTCCAATACTAGTTCTATATGAGCTATTGGAGTGATTGGCATGAAAAGAGTAGAAGGGTTTCTCATTAAAGTGATCATTATACAATTTGTATTTCTATTTTTATCTCAGCTTATTTTTCATCAAATAGATGTTTTCCCGCAAATTAAACAATTGACCAAATATGAAGGGGTAAATGAAAATACTCTCACTGAAATTCTCCAAACCTTTCAAGAAAGAGACAAATAATTCAAAAAATAAAGCAGGAGCTCCTGCTTTATTTTTATTGATTTAAAATGCTAAAAAAAAGGGGGATTTTGATAACTTGTGGTAAAATATATAGAAGACAACATATGAGACAACCATGTTTGCATTAGGAGGATTTATGGAAAAGAAATTATCAATTGCAATTGACGGCCCTGCTGCAGCCGGAAAGAGTACCGTAGCAAAAATTGTAGCAGAAAAACTTTCATATGTGTATATCGATACTGGTGCGATGTATCGGGCATTGACATATAAAGCAATCATGAACCATCTTAATCTGGAAGATGAAGCATCATTAGTAGATACCCTTTCAACGACTGATATTAAGCTGCTTCCTTCAGAAATAGGTCAATTAGTCTATCTAGACAAAAAAGATGTAACACAAGAGATTCGTTCCTCAGTGGTTACTAATAATGTTTCGATTGTTTCCATTCATAAAAAGGTCCGTGAAGAAATGGTAAGAAGACAACAAAGTTTTGCCACAGAAGGCGGTGTTGTCATGGATGGACGAGATATCGGTACGCATGTTTTGCCTAATGCAGAAGTAAAGGTTTTTTTGCTTGCAAGTGTAGTGGAAAGAGCAGAAAGGCGCCATCAAGAAAATCTGCAAAAAGGATTTGCTTCTGATTTAGAAAAATTAAAAGAAGAAATTGCACGTAGAGATAAAATCGACTCTGAAAGAGAAGTGGCTCCATTAAAAAAAGCCGAAGATGCAACTGAAATTGACACAACCTCATTAGCCATTCCTGAAGTTGTAGAAAAAATTATGGCTCTGGTGCACGAAAGGATTGGGTAATCGTGACGTTTTATGATTTTGCAAAATCAGTCGTTTTTACCATTTTTAAACCATGGTATAGGGTAGAGGCTATTGGAGTAGAAAATATTCCAAAAGAAGGCGGAGTCCTTCTATGTTCCAATCACATTCATAACTTAGATCCAATAATTGTTGGCATCATGGCACCCCGACCGGTTCATTATATGGCGAAGGAGGAAATATTTCGCGTCCCTGTACTTGGCGGCATCGTTAGGAAATGTAATGCCTTCCCGGTAAAAAGGGGATTTAGTGACCGTGAGGCGCTTAGAACTGGTTTAAAGATTCTAAAAGATGGGCATGTATTTGGTCTCTTCCCGGAGGGAACAAGAAGTAAGACTGGAGAGCTGGGCAAAGGTCTTTCCGGAGCTGGATTCTTTGCCTTAAGGTCAGATGCGCAGGTTGTTCCATGCGCAGTTATTGGCCCGTATAAAAGTTTGAAGAAATTAAAAATGGTTTACGGGAAACCAATTGATATGGATGAAATGCGAAAGACAAAAGCGTCAGCGGAGCAGGTTACTGAATTAATTATGTCAGAAATTCATAAACTTATAAAAGAGCATCAATAGCTTCTGCTTGACAAAATAGACTATTTGTAAGAAGTTAGTTAAAAGAGATTTTTTTTGAATATTCTTTTATATGTGGTGACTGCTCGGCGGCTTTCACCAAATCATATATAGATTTTTGGAGTAAATGGATTAAGGAGGAATACATATGTCGGAAGAATTAAATCAAGTAGAAGTGAAAAGTTTTGAGGTTGGGGATAAAGTAACCGGACAAGTTACGAAGGTTGAAGAAAAACAGGTGCTTGTGGCTGTACAAGGAAGTAAACTAGATGGGATTATTCCAATTAGTGAACTTTCAAGTCTGCATATTGAAAAAGCATCTGATGCGGCGTCAGAAGGTGATGAGTTAGAGCTTGAAGTGTTAAAAGTAGAGGAAGAAGCGTTAATCCTCTCGAAAAGGAAAGTTGATGCAGAAAAGGCTTGGGATAGCTTAGAACAACAATTTCAAAATGGTGAGGTTTTTGAGACAGAAGTAAAGGACGTTGTGAAGGGCGGCCTTGTTGTCGATCTTGGAGTCCGTGGGTTTGTCCCTGCATCGCTGGTTGAAGCACATTTTGTCGAGGATTTCAGTGATTACAAAGGACGTACGCTTACCTTTAAAATTGTTGAACTGGATAAAGAAAAGAACCGCTTAATCCTTTCACATCGAGCAGTTGTCGAGGAAGAAAAAGGTAAACAAAAACAAAATCTTCTTGGCGCGCTTAAGGTAGGTGAAGTCATTGACGGGACAGTTCAACGGATTACTGATTTTGGAGCATTCGTAGATATTGGTGGAATCGATGGACTTGTTCATATTTCACAATTATCCTATGAGCATGTTGATAAGCCTGCAGATGTTGTACAGGAAGGTCAACAGGTCAAAGTAAAGGTATTAAGTGTGGACCGCGATAACGAAAGGATTTCTTTATCGATAAAAGAAACACTTCCAGGACCATGGTCCAATATTTCAGAAAAAGCACCTAAAGGCAGTGTTTTAGATGGAATCGTTAAAAGAATAGTTTCTTATGGCGCTTTTGTAGAAGTTTTCCCAGGTGTAGAAGGTCTTGTTCATATTTCTCAAATTGCTCATAAGCACATTGGAACACCGCATGAAGTGTTAAAAGAAGGACAAGAAGTAAAAGTTAAAGTGCTTGAGGCGAATGAGCAGGATCAACGCCTATCATTAAGCATTAAAGAATTGCTTGAAAAAGAGGTTGAGGAAAACCTCGATTATGAGCTTCCAGAAGAGTCAAAAGGCTTCCAGCTTGGAGAAGTTATTGGAGATAAATTAAAGAATCTAAGAAAATAATGGTGATTTAAGTGTCAAGATCTGAACGAAAATGGGATCATATTCGCTTTGCCCTTAATAAAAGGCAAAAACGTTCAACAGTTTTTGATGATATCAAGTTTATTCACCAAAGCTTGCCGAATATCAGTGTCGCTGATATTCGCTTAGACCACTCAATTGGCGGACTTTCTTTAAGTTCGCCAATTTTTATCAATGCGATGACTGGCGGCGGCGGGGAAAAAACGTATCAGATTAACAAAGAGCTGGCTAAGGCAGCGAAAATGACTGGAATAGCTATGGCGGTAGGGTCACAAATGTCTGCAATTAAGGAAAAGGGTGAAAGGTATACATACGAAATAGTTCGAAAAGAAAATCCAAGTGGGATCATTATTGCGAATTTAGGCAGTGAAGCAACAATTGAGAATGCCAAATTGGCAATTGATATGATTGAGGCCAATGCCTTGCAAATCCATTTAAATGTGATCCAAGAACTGACGATGCCTGAGGGGGATCGTGATTTCTCGGGAGCCTTAAAGAGAATTGAGGACATTGTTAATGCTGTACATATTCCCGTTATTGTCAAAGAAGTAGGGTTCGGAATGACAAAGGAAACAGTAAAATCACTTTCCCAAGTTGGCGTTGCTGCGGTTGATATCGGAGGATCCGGAGGAACAAATTTTGCAGAAATAGAAAATAAGCGTAGAGAAAAAACGTTCTCGTTTTTTAATGAATGGGGTATTCCTACGCCAATTTCTATCATTGAGGCTGCGGTGATGTCTGAGGAAATCTCGATCATTGGCTCGGGAGGATTTTTAACTGCGCATGAAATTGCAAAAGGCATAGCATTGGGGGCAAATGCCATTGGCATGGCGGGATATTTGCTGCGGATTCTTGTAGAAAAAGGAATAGAAGGATTGCAGAATGAAATAGAAACTTTTCACCACGAATTAATGATGATAATGACCGCTTTAGGAGCAAAAACTATTTCAGATTTAAAAAAGGCACCGTTGGTGATCTCCGGAGAAACTTATCATTGGTTAAGTCAAAGGGGTATTGATACAAAACATTTTAGCCGTCGTTCTATTCATTAAAAGCTCTCGTTCCTGCTACGAGAGCTTTTTTAGATTAATTTTTTTATTTTTTCCCGTCGTTTAAACCTCTTGCTTCTTCTGGACTTGACAGCTTTGTTGCGCCTGGATAGTGTAATGCTTGATCTCGGTCTGACTCTACTCTTCTACTTGCTTTTAACTTTTTTTCTTGGCGGTCTCTTCCCATTCACCAACACCTCCTATTAATAAGATGAATCACTCCCGAAAAATTATACAAATAAGTATGAAACTACATAAGGATTACCAATAATGATAATAATAGGAGGTGAGGAACATAGAAGGTGTAATGTTTTATTGGATTTGCTGGTCTATTTGGGTGTATCTGACATTTTTAGTAAATAAAAAAAATCCATACAGGTTGAATTTATCAGCGACCATTCTTGTGGTGATTTTTTTATCTAATTATCAGTTCTCCATTGGAATCTTTACAATCCAGGCTAGTGGTTTATTTTTATTGATTATTTCATATTTATTCTTTAGCCAAGAAAAGCGCGGGGCTATCATCTATTATTTTATTTGTTCATTTATTGTATCAATTGCATATGTGACATTCCATTTATTTGAGATTTTTGACCCTATTTGGATTATCTTTAAAAAGGAATGGATGATGGGAATTGTTTTTGGTTATCTAGCGATTCTTTTGCAAAAGACATTAAAAGGACGATTGCAAATTATTATTTGCGGAACCATACAGGGTGAATTTCTTTATGCTTATATCTTAAATAAATTTCCTTTCCCCTATACAATTGGATCATTTGGATACTTAGATGTTTGTTCCTTAATTGCTGCATTGCTGGCCGGATGGAGTTTATTGGAAAATGCCGGAACAATCGTACAAAACCATTATCATTACTTTGAAAAGGGAAAACAAAAAACATCATAAGCTTTCCATTGCGGGAAAGGATTAACATTGATAAAATAATAAAGTTAGGCCCTTCTAGATGACAGAAGGGTTTCTTTACTTAATAAGAACCTTATGAATTATTGCTAACATAATAATAAGTTATTTCAATATAAGAAAGGATGGCGATCGAAATGGTAAAACCAGTTATTGCCATTGTAGGACGTCCCAACGTTGGAAAGTCAACAATTTTTAATAGAATTGTCGGGGAACGAATTTCCATTGTCGAGGATATTCCGGGAGTAACAAGAGATCGTATATATAGTTCAGGAGAGTGGTTGACACATGATTTTAATGTCATTGACACTGGTGGAATTGATATTGGCGATGAACCGTTTTTAGAGCAAATTCGTCAACAAGCAGAAGTGGCGATTGATGAAGCAGATGTGATAATCTTCCTTACAAATGGGCGAGAAGGGGTAACAGCTGCTGATGAAGAAGTAGCAAAAATTTTATACAAGTCGAAAAAACCGATTGTTTTAGGAGTAAATAAAATTGATAATCCTGAAATGCGGGAGCAAATTTATGACTTTTATTCTTTAGGATTTGGTGAACCGATCCCTGTTTCTGGTTCTCACGGACTGGGTCTGGGTGATTTATTGGACGAGGCAGCAAAACACTTTCCAAAAAATAAGCCAATCGAATATGATGAAGATGTGGTCAAGTTTTCCTTAATTGGCAGACCGAATGTCGGAAAGTCTTCGCTTGTGAATGCAATTTTAGGTGAAGACCGTGTGATCGTCAGCAATATTGCCGGTACCACTCGTGATGCGATTGATTCACCATATACGTATAATGGGCAAAAATATGTCATCATTGATACTGCGGGAATAAGAAAAAAAGGGAAAGTGTATGAGAGTACTGAAAAATATAGTGTTCTCCGTGCACTTAGAGCCATTGAGCGTTCGGATGTGGTCCTTGTGGTTATTAACGCAGAAGAAGGAATCATCGAACAGGATAAGAAGATAGCCGGATACGCTCATGAGGCTGGACGAGCCGTTGTTATTGTGGTCAATAAATGGGACGCAATTGAAAAAGATGAGAAGACAATGAAAGAGCTGGAACAAAAGATTCGGGAACATTTCTTATTTCTTAGCTATGCTCCAATTGTGTTTTTATCTGCCAAAACGAAAAAGCGGATTCATACTCTTATACCCATGATTAATACGGCAAGTGAAAACCATTCCATGCGGGTAGAAACAAGTGTGTTAAATGATGTCATAATGGACGCTGTGGCGATGAATCCGACACCAACAGACAAGGGGAAACGCTTGAAAATTTATTATGCTACACAAGTTGCAGTCAAACCTCCTGCATTTGTTGTCTTTGTTAATGAACCTGAATTAATGCATTTCTCCTATGAGCGGTTTCTTGAAAATCGAATTAGAGACGCTTTTGGATTCGAGGGAACCCCTATCAAAATTTATGCCAGAGAAAGAAAATAAAGATAAGGCGGGTGTACTTTCATGCAGGATAAAAAAACAACCATTGCCGTTGTTGGCGCCGGGAGCTGGGGAACCGCACTGGCGATTGTGCTTGCAGATAATAATCATGAGGTTCGTCTTTGGAGCCATAATGAAAACCAAGTAAAGGAAATCAATGAATTTCACACGAATAAAAAATATTTACCTGAAATTAATCTGCCAGAATTAATTACTGGCTTTGCTTCATTACGTGATGCTTTAGCTGGAGTAGAGACGGTTATATTGGCTGTCCCAACGAAGGCAATTCGTGAAGTGCTTGGGAAAATACGTGAGGTACAAGCAGGTCCATTGACGATTGCTCATGTTAGTAAAGGAATTGAGCCTGATACCCTTTTACGAATAACCGAAATGATTAAAGAAGAAATGCCAAAAGGGCTCTTAAAGGACGTAGTGGTTCTTTCGGGCCCAAGTCATGCTGAAGAAGTAAGCTTAAGACATCCAACAACGGTTACGGTTACTTCGGAAAATATGGAAGCGGCTGAAAAAATTCAAGATTTATTCATCAACCACAATTTTCGTGTTTATACGAATTCTGATGTCATTGGAGTTGAAATTGGCGGTGCATTAAAGAATATTATCGCATTGGCTGCAGGGATCACAGATGGGCTGGGATATGGTGATAATGCTAAGGCTGCTTTAATGACCCGCGGATTGGCGGAAATAGCACGCCTGGGTACCAAAATGGGTGCTAATCCGTTAACATTTTCCGGATTAACAGGAATAGGCGATTTAATTGTTACCTGTACCAGCGTCCATTCAAGGAACTGGAGAGCCGGTAATTTGCTTGGTAAGGGGAAAACTCTAGATGAGGTGCTGGATAATATGGGAATGGTTGTGGAAGGCGTCAGGACGACCAAAGCAGCCTATCAGCTAGCTAAAAAGTACGATGTCAAGATGCCAATTACCTTTGCCCTTTATGACGTCTTATTTAATGGGAAAAATGCCAAGGATGCGGTTGATGTGTTAATGGCGCGCGGGAAAACCCATGAAATGGAAGATTTAGTGAATGTACTGGATGAAAAAAACAGTGAAGACTAAAAAATGTGCGTTTACCTTCATAAAATAGGCGTTCACATGATACGTTTTTACCTTTAATTGCATACAATGCAACGAAGCAACCTGGTAGTATGACGCTGGAGAATGGGTTATTTAGTCCATTTGACTGAAGTAGAGAATTCGCCCCTCTTTACTTCAGTTTTTTTTATTTCTTTTACAAGATGAACCTATGGTATAATTGCAGTCGAAAAAGGGGGAATGATGTTTGTCACCAGGTATGTTAAAAATGTGGATTTCAATTGCAGGAATGGCGCTAATGTTTCTTGCAATCATAACCATTTATGTAAGCAGATATAAGTTAAAAGGGGTCCTCCGAGTTATAACAGCAATTGTCGCTTATTTGTTTTTGATCGTTGCAGGATTGACTCTCTTGATTGTATTCCTGGGATAACGGGAATCATTACATAGATAAAAGGTGATTTTATGAAAAGAAAAAGGATTGTCTATTTTTTTGTCTTAACTGTTATGCTGTTATCGGGATGTATGTACCCAAAGGAAGAATTAGCACAGAATCAAGTCCCTTATAAAGATCAAATCCAAGCAGTTCAAACGGCCGTAGATGACTTTAAAAAGGACAATGGGGGTATCCTGCCAATCAAAACAAAGGAAGCAGATACACCAATTTATCAAAAATATCCAATTGAATTTAAAAAAATTGCCCCTCGGTATATCGCTGAACCACCGGGGAATGCCTATGAAAGCGGGGGGATTTTTCAATATGTGCTGGTAGATGTGGAAACCAATCCAACTGTTAAATTATTAGATTTAAGGATGACAGAAACAATCCGTGACATAAATCTAAGAATAAAATCAAACGGTTATCCACCTTTTAAGGCACAGATTGCTAAAAATGTATTTTCACTCGATTTTAAACAATTGGGGTTCAAAGAACCTCCTTATGTTATTAGTCCATATACAAACCAAAACCTTTCCCTCGTTATAACAGGTGATGCTGTAGTATACGTGGATTATCGACCTGACCTATATAATAAGCTCAAGAAATCGAAAGAAGATCTGAAACCGGGAGAGGATATCCGCTCTATTTTGGTAAATGATTCCATGTTTGTTCCTGCCTATTCCTTGCCATACACGATCGATTCCAAGCGTAAGGAACCTGTATTTTTGGAAGAATAGTCATAACCCCTTCTCTAAGAAATATATTGTAGGAGAAGGGTTTTTTTTATGCTGAAAAACAACAACGTGATATGGATATTTATTTAGTTTCCATTTCCGAAATCATAGTTAGAAACCCTCCATAAATTTAAACGCTCAGCGAAATACAGATATCAGTACATCGAAGGAATTTTTAATAAGGGGGTAAAAATTTTAGAAAAGTGTCATAAGAAGATAGGACAACGTCATAAACATATACTGTCCAAAAACACCTAAAATGGATGATATTATCCCACTTTAGTCTATGATCAGGAGGGGATCACTTGGAAAAGGTCGATATTTTTAAGGATATTGCCGAAAGAACAGGCGGTGATATTTATTTAGGAGTAGTAGGTGCAGTACGTACAGGAAAGTCAACATTTATTAAAAAATTTATGGAGCTTGTTGTTTTACCGAATATAAACAGTGAAGCAGAGAGATCCCGGGCACAAGATGAGCTGCCGCAAAGTGCTGCGGGTAAAACAATCATGACAACTGAACCTAAATTTGTGCCAAATCAGGCAGCGACTGTTCATGTCGACGAGGGTCTTAACGTTAATATCAGGCTTGTTGACTGTGTAGGTTATACCGTACCAGGAGCGAAAGGCTATGAGGATGAAAATGGGCCGAGAATGATTAATACGCCTTGGTATGAAGAACCAATCCCGTTTCATGAAGCAGCGGAAATTGGCACAAGAAAAGTAATTCAAGAACATTCCACAATTGGAGTAGTTGTCACTACGGATGGAACCATTGGGGAAATTCCTCGCAGTAACTATATTGAGGCGGAAGAAAGAGTAATCAATGAGCTCAAAGAAGTTGGTAAACCATTTATTATGGTGGTTAACAGTGCACAGCCGTACCACCCTAGCACGGAAACACTTAGAACAAGTTTAGCAGAAAAATATGACATTCCAGTTATCGCTATGAGTGTGGAAAGTATGCGTGACAGCGATGTCCTCAATGTTCTTCGTGAGGCACTTTATGAGTTCCCGGTCCTTGAAGTAAATGTGAATCTTCCTAGCTGGGTAATGGTGCTTAGAGAAAACCATTGGCTCCGTGAAAGCTACCAAGATGCTGTGAAGGAAACCGTAAAAGATATCAAGAGATTACGAGATGTGGACCATGTTGTCCAGCAGTTTAGTGATTTTGAATTCATTGAGAGAGCCGGCTTAGCTGGAATTGAGATGGGTACCGGTGTAGCTGAAATTGATTTAATGGCTCCGGATGAATTATATGATGATATTTTAAAAGAAATTGTCGGGGTTGAAATCAGAGGAAAAGATCATCTTCTTGAATTGATGCAGGACTTTGCCCATGCGAAAGCAGAATATGATCATATTGCCGACGCCTTAAAAATGGTCAAACAAACGGGTTATGGGATTGCCTCGCCGACACTCGCTGATATGAGTCTTGAAGAACCGGAAATCATCCGCCAGGGTGCAAGATTTGGAGTCAGACTGCGAGCGGTGGCTCCATCCATTCATATGATAAAGGTCGATGTTGAATCGGAATTTGCCCCAATTATCGGCACGGAAAAACAAAGTGAGGAGCTTGTCCGCTATTTAATGCAGGATTTCGAGGATGATCCACTATCGATTTGGAATTCTGATATATTTGGCAGGTCATTAAGTTCCATTGTCCGTGAAGGGATTCAAGCCAAGCTTTCCTTGATGCCGGAGAATGCAAGATATAAATTAAAAGAAACGTTAGAGAGAATCATAAACGAAGGCTCTGGCGGTTTGATTGCCATCATCCTCTAAATTTCGGACTCCCAATCGGAGTCTTTTTTTTATTCTTTTGACAATTTACACATATAAGGCCCAAAAGAGTAGTATTTTGTAGAACAAAAGAAAAGATTACCATAATTTCATGAAATCTTCTTGATATGCTGAATTGATTATGATAATCTTTTAACAGAATTACGTTATAGTGCTTAAAACCTTTATTTAATAGGGTTTTATTAAACAAATAGATTTAGGACACCAAATTCGGGAATATGTATGAATTTGGTAATAAAACCTTACTATGACGTATAGAAATTAGAAAAATTGTTTAGAAATGTAGATAAGTAATCTTATTTACAAATTCTCAGATCTTTCTTTGGGAGGAGGTGAATGGCATGAACAAGACAGAACTTATTAACGCAGTTGCTGAAGCTAGCGAGCTTTCCAAAAAAGACGCTACAAAAGCAGTTGATGCTGTTTTTGATGCGATTTTAGATGCTTTAAAAAATGGTGATAAAGTACAATTAATCGGTTTTGGAAACTTTGAAGTACGCGAGCGTGCAGCACGTAAAGGTCGTAACCCTCAAACAGGTGACGAAATTGAAATTGCTGCTAGCAAGGTTCCAGCTTTCAAACCAGGTAAGGCGCTTAAAGACGCAGTTAAATAATTACATAAATTATTGCTTTAAGCCATTGCTAAAGCAAAAAGGTCATGGGAAAAATCCATGGCCTTTTTTCTTATATTTTTGCTTACTTTTAAAAGATTATGCTAATATGTATCTGTCGTCTAAACTTGTAGGTACACTCAAGGAGGTAAAAAATATGTCTGAAGTGAATCGTGCCCAAATTGAAGAGGCGGTACGTTTAATATTAGAAGCAATCGGAGAAGACCCAAATCGGGAAGGCCTGCTTGACACACCAAAAAGAGTTGCGAAAATGTATGAGGAAGTGTTCAGCGGATTAAGTGAAGATCCAAAGCAGCATTTTGAAACAATTTTTAGTGAGGACCATGAAGAGTTAGTGTTAGTGAAAGATATCCCGTTTTATTCGATGTGTGAACATCATCTTGTCCCGTTCTTTGGAAAAGCGCATGTCGCTTATATTCCGCAGAATGGCCGTGTTACAGGATTAAGTAAATTAGCAAGGGCTGTTGAGGCAGTGGCAAAAAGACCACAGCTTCAGGAACGCATTACCTCGACCATTGCGGACAGCATGATGGAGCATCTTGAGCCCCATGGAGTAATGATTGTCGTAGAGGCGGAGCATATGTGCATGACAATGCGCGGTGTTAAAAAGCCGGGCTCAAAGACGGTGACAACCGCCGTTCGAGGCGTTTTTGCAAATGATGCTATTGCCCGTTCAGAGGTGCTTTCCTTAATAAAATAGAAATGATGATTATTTCGAATAATTTGGAGTGAGTAGAGTGGAAAAGCGCAATCAGCAAAATAGTGATTATGTGGTTATTAAGGCTATAGAAGATGGTGTAAGTGTAATAGGCTTAACAAGAGGCACAGATACAAGATTTCATCATTCGGAAAAGCTGGATAAAGGTGAGGTACTAATTGCTCAATTTACTGAACATACGTCAGCAATAAAAATAAGGGGTAATGCTAAGATTCTCACTCAGTATGGTGAAGTAGAAAGCGAAATAAAGAAATAAGGTGGGTGAAGTTTGTCTTCATTAGCCGTAAATAGAAGCTGATAAGAGATGTTTATTTTGTGAATTCCTGCCCATATGATGCCTTTTATGATATAATGGTGTCTGCCTTGTGTAAAATAATAAGAATGATGATTTCTTTGTTTTATGGGCATGAATCTTTCTTTCAATAAAAAAATAAAGATACATAAAGATATTAC
Source organism: Bacillus sp. S3 (assembly GCF_005154805.1). Lineage (GTDB taxonomy): Bacteria > Bacillota > Bacilli > Bacillales > Cytobacillaceae > Neobacillus. The sequence goes on along the minus strand of NZ_CP039727.1, from coordinate 3,318,901 downwards.
TTCGGGGAAGCAAGGGTGATCAGAGTGCAGGATATTCAACAAAAATTTATCATTATTAAGGAGCAAATCGAAAAAAGGGTATCTGACTCATACTTGCTTGAGTATATTGATACCCCCATTGTTGACGATGATAAACTTCTAATCCTCATCTCAGTAATGGATCGACTCGAATTGTCGTTTAGTGATATCCAAAACTATGCATTATCAACCATGTTAATTCAAATTGCCCTTGATACCCATGAACATATTTCAAATGCATCAATCGATGAAAAAAACCGTCAATTAACCGTCCTTGCCGGAGATTATTTTAGCGGTTTATATTACCATCTTCTTGCCGAATCAGAAGATATTATGATGATCAAAACACTCTCAAAAGGAGTAAAAGAAGTCAACGAAAATAAGATCCTTGTTTACCAATGTAACTTTGATAGGATTGAAAAATTGATTATCAGTATTGCACGGATAGAGAGTTCTTTACTAACTAAGCTCTCAGCTTATTTTAATATGGATTTATGGAATGAATTCCTTGCACATTTATTTATATTTAAACGGTTATTAAAAGAAAAGAAGCAATACTTTCATTCAGAAGGCTCTATTTTATTTGAGGCATTGAAGAAAATAATTTTCCCCGATATTGATTCAACAGCCCTCGAAATTACAGGTGAACAACGGAATTATTTATTGCAAATTTGCGACCACTATTTAGAGCAATCAAAACAAGTGATTGAAAAAGGATTGAAACAACTTCCTTACTTAAATGATTTACTTGAAAAAAGGATCAGATTGATGTTGAATCAGTACCAGCCATACGCAAAAACTTTTGTGGAAGAAGGGTGAACCATGCAGCAATCAAAAGAACAGCGCGTTCACAATGTGTTCGAAAAGATATCTGATAACTATGATAAAATGAACTCGGTTATTAGCTTTCAACAGCACATCAAGTGGCGGAAAGACACAATGAAAAAAATGAATGTTCAGCCTGGTTCAAAGGCTCTTGATGTATGCTGTGGAACGGCCGATTGGACAATTGCCTTAGCTGATGCCGTGGGCCCTGCAGGGGAAGTCACTGGCTTGGATTTCAGTCAAAACATGTTGAATGTGGGGATTGAAAAGGTTAAAAACTTAGGGCTTGAACAGGTTCATTTGATCCACGGCAACGCAATGGAACTCCCCTTTCCTGATAATAGCTTTGATTATGTAACGATTGGCTTTGGCTTAAGGAATGTCCCTGATTATATGCAGGTATTGAAGGAAATGAATCGGGTAGTAAAACCTGGAGGGATTGCTGTCTGTTTAGAGACATCACAGCCAACTTTAATCGGCTATAAGCAGCTTTATTATTTTTACTTCCGTTTCATCATGCCGCTATTTGGTAAATTGTTTGCCAAAAGCTATAGAGAATATTCGTGGCTTCACGAATCAGCACGTGATTTTCCGGGAATGAGAGAGCTTGCTAAAATGTTTGAAAAAGCTGGATTTAAAGATGTAAAATATAAAGCGTATAGCGGTGGTGCCGCTGCTGTTCATATTGGCAAAAAAAATTAACATTGAATTGAAGACAGGATGAAAAGCTGGGTGAATACAAATGAAATTAAAAATGATGTATTCATTTTTGAATTCGGATATTAACATAATCGAAAAAGAGTTAGAAGAGACGATTCAACCAGATTCTCTTCTTTTAAAACAAGCATCGATGCATACATTACAAGCCGGCGGAAAAAGAATTCGTCCTGTTTTTGTTTTGCTTGCAGGGAAATTTGGTCATTATGACATCCACGTGATGAAAAATGTTGCTGTTGCCCTTGAACTTATTCATATGGCATCACTTGTCCATGATGATGTAATAGATGATGCTGATCTCCGCAGAGGTCAGCCAACCGTTAAATCAAAATGGGATAACAAAATCGCGATGTACACCGGTGACTTTGTTTTTGCCTTGGCATTAGAATTAATGACAAATATCGAAAAACCTGCAGCCCATAAAATTTTAGCAAATACAATTGTTGAAGTAACCGTCGGGGAAATTCAACAGATAAAAGATAAATACCGTTTTAATCAAAATCTTCGGGACTATCTTCGAAGAATCAAAAGAAAAACAGCCTTATTAATTGCTGTCAGCTGCCAATTGGGTGCAATTGCGGCAGGGGTTGAAGAAGTCTTCCACAAGAAACTTTTCCGATTTGGGTACTATGTAGGGATGTCCTATCAAATTATTGATGACATATTAGATTTTACTGCAACCGAGAAGCAGTTAGGAAAGCCTGCGGGGAGTGACCTTTTACAAGGGAACATTACGGCGCCTGCTCTTTTTGCAATGGAAAATGACGATATTCGAAGAGAGATTGAAAAAGTTCATGAAAATATGGCACCTGAGAAGATATTATTTATTATTTCCCTTATCAAGCAATCGGGTGCAATCGAAAAATCGTTTGCTTTAAGTGATCATTATTTAGATAAAGCTTTAGCCCAAATAGAAGGATTACCAGATAACAAGGCCAAAAAAACACTTAGAGACATTGCTAAATATATTGGCAGACGAAAATTTTAGTGACCCTCTGGTTATGAATTCATGTGCTGAAGAAAGAGCCAAGCTATTAGATGTTGCGAAATAGTCAAAAAAGTGATACTATTTTCCATGGATTGTTCTCAAAGAAACAATCAATATACATAATATTTAGGAGTGGAATTCATGGAAAAAACTTTTTTAATGGTAAAGCCTGATGGCGTACAGCGTAATTTAATTGGTGAAATCGTTTCACGATTTGAAAGAAAGGGCTTCCAACTGGTTGGAGCTAAATTAATGAGCATTCCAACTGAACTTGCAGAAGAGCATTATGGTGAGCACAAGGAACGTCCGTTCTTTGGTGAATTAGTAGACTTCATCACATCCGGCCCGGTTTTTGCCATGGTTTGGCAAGGGGAGAATGTGATCGCTACTGCGCGCCAAATGATGGGCGCTACAAATCCAAAGGATGCTTCACCTGGAACGATTCGTGGTGATTTTGGTTTAACTGTTGGTAAAAATGTCATTCACGGCTCCGATTCACCAGCAAGTGCAGAACGGGAAATCGGCCTGTTTTTTAAAGATACTGGCGTTGTAGAGTATTCGAAATTAGTAAATGAATGGATTTATTAATCTAACATTGACAAGGCACTTGTATAGAACTTATACAAGTGCCTTGTTTTGTAATCGGATACAAAAATTTTCTGTTATTTTCTGAATTATTATACTATGTTTATTTACCACGATATGATATATTGATACATAATTCTTTAATGAGTTGAAGGGGGAAAGAGAATGGGGATTAGATATCTAACTGCTGGTGAATCCCATGGGCCGCAGTTAACAACTATTTTAGAGGGTTTGCCTGCGGGAATGCCGCTAGAGGCTGAAAATATAAATGAAGAGCTGGCAAGACGTCAAAAAGGTCATGGCCGAGGGCGCCGCATGCAAATAGAAAAAGATACGGCAGAAATAGTATCGGGTGTCCGCCATGGAAAAACGCTAGGGTCGCCAATTGCCCTGGTAGTGAAAAACAATGACTGGAAGCATTGGACAAAGATTATGGGTATTGAAGCAATAGAGGATGCGGAAGAGGAAGAAATAAAGCGTAAGGTAACAAGGGCAAGACCTGGCCATGCCGACTTAAATGGAGCGATGAAATATGGCCACAGGGATATGAGAAATGTCCTTGAACGATCATCAGCCCGTGAAACAACCGTTAGAGTGGCAGCCGGTGCTGTTGCCAAGAAACTTTTATCCTTGGTCGGTGTTGAACTTGTTTCACATGTTATCGAAATCGGGGGAATTAAAGCCACCGTTGATCCTTCTCTTTCAGTTACGGAACTTAAGGAACGGACTGAAAATTCACCTGTAAGAGTGGCCGATCCAAATGTCGAGCAGGAAATGATGAATGCGATTGACGAAGCCAAGAAAAATGGTGATTCAATTGGCGGGGTAGTTGAGGTTGTTGCTACTGGAATGCCAGCTGGGGTGGGAAGCTATGTCCACTATGATCGTAAATTAGACGGAAAATTAGCTGCAGCTATAATGAGTATAAACGCTTTTAAAGGTGTAGAGATTGGAATTGGATTTGAAGCAGCCAGAAAGCCCGGAAGTGAAGTCCACGATGAGATAGCCTGGGATAAAGAAGTAGGATATTACCGCAAGACAAACCGGCTTGGCGGGTTTGAAGGCGGTATGACTACTGGGATGCCTATTGTGGTCAGAGGAGTAATGAAGCCCATACCTACACTGTATAAACCATTAATGAGTGTTGATATTGAAACGAAAGAGCCGTTTGCAGCGAGTGTTGAACGCTCTGATAGCTGTGCCGTACCTGCGGCTGCCGTTGTTGCGGAACATGTCGTAGCCTGGGAGCTTGCGAATGCGCTAGTTGAACAATTTTACAGTGACCGCTTTGAAACCTTTGCCGATGAAATAAACAGGCAGCGTGAATATGCGAGGGAGTTTTAATGGAAACGATTCAAATTCAAACAGCATCAAAAACATATTCGGTCTTTGTTGGGGAAGGGGTAAGAAAAGAGCTTAGCACATTTCTAAGCAGTCATTTTCCTAACCTTACAAGAATACTGATTATTACAGATGAAACGGTTGCAAAACTTCATCTTGAGAAATTTTTGCTTGAATTAAAGCATTGGAATCCTGTTATTTTTACAGCTCCAAGCGGTGAAAAGGCAAAAACCTTTGAAGTGTATTATGATGCTTTATCAACGGCACTTGAGAACCGTTTGGATCGGCAATCTGTTATTCTTTCATTTGGCGGCGGGGCAGTTGGAGACTTGTCTGGCTTCGTTGCCGCTTCCTTTATGCGGGGAATTCCTTTTATTCAAGTTCCAACTACCATATTGGCTCATGATAGTGCGGTTGGAGGCAAGGTAGCCATCAATCACCCACTTGGAAAGAATATGATTGGTGCTTTTTATCAGCCGGAGGCCGTATTTTATGATCTTGAACTGTTAAAAACATTGCCAATCCAAGAAATCCGCTCGGGGTTTGCTGAGGTTATTAAACATGCACTTATTGCCGATCCCCACTTCTATCAATGGTTAAAAATAAATGTTGTTGACTTGAATTCTTTAACTTTAGCTCAATTAACGGATTCGTTAGTGAAAGGGATCAAGATTAAAAACCAATTTGTTTCACAGGATGAAAGAGAAACAGGTGTCCGCGCTTATTTAAATTTGGGTCACACGCTTGGACATGCAATTGAATCGGAAATGGGCTATGGAAACTTCACACATGGTGAAGCAGTAATGATAGGGATGTTATTTGCATTGAAGTTAAGCAGAGAATTACTTGGGTTATCCTTTCAAATTCATGAATTTACCGATTGGGTTAAGACGTTAGGATATGAAATAACCATCCCTGAACAACTATCCTTAGATAGTCTGATCAGCAAAATGAGGCAGGATAAGAAGTCAATTGGTGAGTCCATTCGATTTGTATTGCTAAACGAAGTCGGACAGCCATGTCTCCAGGAAGTATCTGAAGCAATATTATTAAAAGAGCTAAAAAGTTTTTAATTCAAGGGGGATATTTACATGATCAGAGGGATGAGAGGAGCAACGACGGTCAGCACAAATACCGAGGAAGACATTATTTCTGCTACAGAGGAACTTTTGGCAAAATTAATAGAGGTTAATCAAATTCAACCTGATTCCGTCGCCTCAGTATTCATTTCAACTACAGAAGATATTAATGCAGTATTTCCGGCAAAGGCATTACGGAAATTTGCGGGATGGACTTACGTTCCGGTCATGTGTATGCGAGAGCTTCCTGTTCCTAATTCTCTAGATATGTGTGTCAGAATTATGATGCATGTAAATACAAGTTTGCCACAGGAACAAATTGGTCATGTATATTTAAGGAATGCAAAGGTGTTAAGACCCGATCTTGGAAATAGTGTAGTGTAAAACAGTTTAATGAAAATGATGACAATCAGAACGAATGGAGTGAGGAAAATGAGATGGAAAGAGAATGTTTTAGCGCTTACTCCTTATCAACCAGGGAAATCAATTGAGGCGGTCAAAAAACAATTTCAATTAGAACGGATTGTCAAACTGGCTTCCAATGAAAATCCATTCGGTTGCTCGGAACAGGCACTTTCAGCTCTTCAATCGTATCAATCTAGTTTAGCTATTTATCCTGATGGCTATGCTACTCATTTAAGAGAGACGCTTGCAGCATTTTTGCAGGTTGATGAAACGGAGATAATATTAGGAAATGGTTCAGACAACCTAATTCAAATTATTTCACGAGCGCTTCTGCACCGAAATGCCAGTACCATTATGGCAACACCTACATTTTCTCAATACAAGCATAATGCTCTGATTGAGGGAGCTGTCATTAAGGAAATCCCATTAGTTAACGGTGACCATAATTTAGATGCCATGCTTGAGGCAATTGACGAGACCACAAATGTGATCTGGGTCTGCAGCCCCAATAATCCTACGGGTACATATATACCGGAAAATACATTAATCCCATTTCTAGAAAAAGTACCGCCGCATATCCTTGTCGTGCTTGATGAGGCTTATTATGAATATGTAGTTGCAGAAGACTACTATGATGCAGTCGGTTTAACTCGCAAGTATGAAAACCTGATTGTACTTAGAACTTTTTCAAAAATATATGGACTTGCTGCCCTAAGGGTGGGGTATGGGGTGGCGAACCGCTCTATCATCAAGGCACTTGAACCAGTACGAGAACCGTTTAATGTGAACTCTTTAGGTCAATTGGCAGCAAGTGCCGCTATCAAAGATCAGGCGTTTGTCGAAGATTGTAAAGTAAAAAACAGACATGGTTTGACACAGTTTTTTGAATTCTGCGAACAACATCAGCTTCAATATTATCCTACTCAGACCAACTTTATATTAATAGATTTTAACGTTGATGCAGATGAAATTTTTCAATATTTGCAAACAAAAGGTTATATCGTCCGCTCCGGAAAAGCTCTTGGCTTTCCGACTGCTGTAAGAATTACGGTGGGATCTTCTGAAGAAAATGAAGGTGTTCTTAAGGCATTAAGTGAATTTCTGGAAGCGAACTGACGAGAGCGGTTCTCTTTAAACTAGGGGGAAAAAACATTGAAAGGCCGGGTTTTTGTTATTGGCTTAGGGTTAATTGGCGGTTCCTTAGCATTATGTATCAAGAAGGAACATCCTGAAGCTGTGATTGCAGGATTTGATATCAATAGTGAGCAGGCAAGGCTGGCAAAAATGCTGGGTGTCATTGATGAAATAGTAGAAAATATTAATGATGGCGCCATGGATACTGATTTAATAATTATTGCTGCACCTGTAAATGAAACCAAAGAGATTATACAGCTATTATCCAAACTGCCACTTCACCCCGAAGTGATTGTGACAGATACAGGCAGTACGAAAAGAAGAATTGTGGAAAGTGCAGCAAGCTTAAGGCTAAAGGGAATTACGTTTATTGGAGGCCATCCAATGGCCGGCTCTCATAAAAGCGGTGTTTCTGCTGCAAAAGAAATCTTATTTGAAAACGCATTTTATCTATTAACTCCGGACGACGATGTAGAAGCGGCAGCTGTTGCACGTTTAAAAGATTGGTTATTGGGGACAAATGCTAAATTCTTAACGATGACACCGGAAAATCACGACTATCTTACAGGGATAGTAAGTCATTTTCCGCATATTATTGCAGCCTCAATTGTTCGGCAAACCGAAAAACTTGCGGAAGCGGAAAGCCTTATTCCCCGGCTGGCAGCAGGAGGATTTAGAGATATCACGCGTATTGCTTCAAGTAGTCCGGAAATGTGGAAAGATATCCTACTACACAACCGAGAAACTTTAATTGACCTTCTCAATCAGTGGCAGGACGAAATGAATGGAGTAAAACTGCTGCTAGAAAAGGAAAACAGTGATGAAATTTTCGCTTATTTCAAACGAGCAAAGCAATTCCGCGATGATTTACCACAGAAGGAAAAAGGTGCAATCCCCGCATTTTATGATTTGTATGTTGATGTACCCGATTACCCTGGTGTAATTTCAGAAATAACGGGTAATTTAGCGAAGGAGAAAATCAGTATCACAAATATACGCATCCTCGAAACACGTGAAGATATTAATGGCGTTTTAGTCATTAGCTTTCAAACAGAAGAGGATCGGCAAAAAGCAGAAAAATGTATTGGCAATTATTCCCGCTTTGCCACTTCCATTGGTTTCTAAAATGATTGTAAGTAGGTGTTTCTTAAATGGCTTTAAAAAAACTAATGACTAATATCAATCGGTTAAATGGTGAAGTAACCATTCCGGGAGATAAATCAATCTCACATCGATCGGTTATGTTTGGATCTATCGCGTATGGTGAAACGAAAATTACTAATTTTTTGCCAGGCGATGATTGTTTAAGCACGATATCCTGCTTTCGAAAGCTCGGGGTATCAATTGAGGAATCAGAGAACGAGATTCGAATTACGGGAAATGGGTTTGAAGGTTTAACAGAACCTGATGCAATATTGGATGTAGGCAATTCCGGGACTACTATTCGTTTATTAATGGGGATATTGGCAGGAAGGCCATTTTTCTCCACGGTGGCAGGTGATGAATCAATTGGTAAAAGGCCAATGACAAGGGTAACGGGTCCTTTAACAAAAATGGGAGCAAGTCTTGATGGGCGAAAAAACAGTGCCTTTACTCCTATTTCGATTCGTGGCGGACAGTTAAATCCGATCCATTACGAGCTCCCTGTAGCAAGCGCACAGGTAAAATCAGCTCTAATTTTAGCAGCCCTGCAGACAGATGGGGAAAGTACCATTATCGAACCTGCTGAAACCCGGGATCATACAGAGAGAATGATTCGAAAGTTTGGCGGAGAAATCGACAAAGATCATAAAGTGATAACCGTCAAAGGTGGACAAAAATTGACAGCGGCGACAATTCATGTTCCAGGGGATATTTCATCAGCGGCTTTTTTCCTAGTGGCTGGAGCCATTATTCCCGATAGTGAAATTGTTTTAAAAAATGTCGGCCTCAATCCTACTAGAACGGGAATCATTGAGGTAATGAAAAAAATGGGAGCAAACCTCGAGATTGTTCAAAAGGATGATCAATCTTTTGAGCCGGTTGGGGATCTTATCATTAAAACCTCTAAATTAACAGGTACGGTTGTTGAAGGAGATTTAATCCCAAAACTTATTGATGAAATTCCGATTATTGCCCTTCTGGCAACCCAGGCAGAAGGAAAGACGGTTATTAAAGATGCAGAAGAATTAAAGGTAAAAGAAACCAATCGAATTGATACTGTTGTAGATGAATTAAGAAAGTTAGGAGCTTCGATTGAAGCAACCGATGATGGAATGGTCATTTACGGAAAATCGAATTTACACGGTGGAAGTGTTTCTAGCCACGGTGATCACCGCATTGGTATGATGCTCGCAATTGCTGCGCTTCTTTCTAAGCAAGATGTAGAACTTGAACAATCAGAAGCAATATCTGTTTCATATCCGAACTTCTTTGCCCACTTAAATATGCTAATCCACTAAAAGCTGCAATATTTTGCAGCTTTTTCTCTTTTTTATTGTTGGACTTGCATAGTTTTTGTTTTTTCGCATAGCTTGTCTTAAAGATGGGAATTGGGTGATAGGGACGATGTATATTATTGAAAATGCCAATATCCTTAAAGATAAAGAGCTTCACACACAGTCAATGTTAATAAATGAAGATCGAATAACTGCAATTAAAACAGGATTCAAACACTATCGACTAATGAAAATGAATGCTGAATCCTATATTATGACCCCGTCATATGTCCTTTTAAGTTCGGATATTCCGTTTCAAGGAACATTTCAAGATGTTAAGACCTTTTTAATTAATCATTTCTTGTTAAAGGGATGCACCACGCTGTTAACTTATACTGAAATATCCTACGAAAAAGAGCTTACTGAAAAAATCATGGAAGTGAAAACTGCATTAATAAGCAGCCCAGTCGATTTTATCATTGGTGTTAAAATCCCGGTACGGCTTATTACACCGTCTTTTATCAGAAGCTGTAAGAGGGAGAAGATTCCAGCTATCTTCGTGGATCTTCAGGAACAGGACGAATTAGAGGGTATTCCTTGGGGATGGATAAGGGAAGCAATGTTTCCATTTAACAGTCCATTTATTCCATTAATTTCTTGTCCGCAAAAGAAGGAAGCGAAGGTCATTCTGTCGAAATGGAATAATAACATGCATAAAGAAAAGATTCCTGCTTTATATGAGGAAGTTGTTGAAAAGGAGCCACTACCTATTCATGTCTTAAATAAAATCGGATTATACCCGCAAAAAGGGAGCCTAATGAACGGAACAGAATTAAGTTATAACCTTTATGTAAAGGGAAGAGAAATCAAGAATGTTGATGAATCAAGTTTATTTCATTATCATAGTGATAGACTAGTAGTTACTGTCCACAAAGGAAAGGTTGTCCGCTCTGGGAAACAGGTTTTATTTAAACCTGGATTTGGAGAACATGTTAAGGTGAGAACCCCATCTTATTTTTCAGTATAAATCAGGGGAACGTGAGGTATAAGCCAATGGATCGAGTGAATAAAATTATCTATATGTTAGAAAACGGCCAACATAATGAGGCCTTAAATGAATATAATGTTGTATTAAAAAATGGCAGCCATGAAGAAAAGTTTCTCCTTGGAGAAGAATTGTACCAATTTGGATTTTTAGATGAGGCAAAGACGCTAGTCGAAAATTTATTAGCAATTTACCCTGAAGAGGGCGAACTTCTTGTACTGCTGGGTGAAATATTAGTGGAGGCTGGGGAAGAAGAGGAAGCGATACTTGTCTTAGAAAAGATTTCGAAGCAGGATGTATATTTTGGACAATCATTATTGTTATTGGCGGATCTATATCAGGTTCAGGGTCTTTATGAAGTATGTGAAAGAAAGCTGCTGAAAGCTAAAGAATTATTACCAGATGAGGTCATTATCGATTTCGCATTGGGCGAGCTTTATAGTGAGAAAGGTGAAGTAATTAAGGCAATGAATGCTTTTGAAATAGTTTTAAGAGAAGAAAACGAGATAGCCGGCGTCAATATTCATGGGCGGATGGCTGACCTTTTAAGTGCTTCTGGAGCTTTTGAGGAGGCTCTTGCCTATTATGATAAAGCGCTGGATGAAAAGTTAGAGATTAACACGCTATTCGGTTATGCATTTACTGCTCTTCAGGCAGGATATAATCGGACAGCGATTGAAAAGTTTAATGAATTAAAAGAGCTTGACCCGGAATATCATTCACTGTATTTACATTTGGCAAAAGCGTATGAACGGGAAGAAGAGCTGGAAAACAGTTTACAGGCTATTAAAGAAGGTATTAAACAAGACGAATTTAACAAAGAATTATTTTTCTATGGTGGGAAAATGGCTTTAAAGCTTGGAAAAGTGGACGAAGCAGAACAAAATTTTCGTGAGGCACTTGCCTTGGACCCGGGCTTTATTGAAGCCGCGCTTACGTTAAATAAGCTTCTTTTTCAACATGAACGATTTGGGGATGTTATTGAGTTAATTTCCCAGCTTGATATTTTGGAAGAAGAAGAACCCCAGATTCTATGGGATACTGCACATGCTTATCAGAAACTCGAAGAATTTTCATACGCATTAGACAAATATGAAAATGCATATACTTTTTTTAAGAATAATGAAACCTTTTTACTGGATTACGGATATTTTCTAATTGAAGAAGGAAAAAACGACCGAGCCGCCGAAATTTTTAAACAGCTGCTAATTGAAGATCCAACAAACGTCGAGTATATCGATTTGCTCGAACGTTTAACAAATTAAAAGAATAAAAAAAGCTGATTATGCAGAGGAGGGAAACTATCATGGCAACCCCTGTTTCTGTCAACGAGAAGAAAGACTTTATTCGCTGGTTTTTAAATCATTATCAATTAAAGAGAAGAGAATGTGTATGGATACTCAATTATTTAATGAGCCACGATCAACTAATGGAAAAGGTTCATTTTGTTGAGCAAGCACAGTATTGTCCACGCGGTTTGATTATGTCAACGCATTGTGTGGATAAAGTACCATTTCGATTTTATAAAGAAAATGTCATGACAACTGATGCTGAAAAATCCTTTCATGATATTCGGCTGAATCGAGACGAAGATATTTTTATTCAACTTAATTTTCATGCCTCCAATCAGGCACACCAATATGCAGCTGTTCTTGAAGAAAATCCATTTGTTCCGAGACATTTACAAGTGAATGAAAAGGATGGAATTGTTGCAGAACAATTGTTACAACACAGTATTGAACGTTTTCAACGTGAAAAATTACTGCAATTAATTGATGAAGCTCTAGATCAACAAGATCGAAAAGCATTCCAGATGTTAACTGAAAAATTAAATAAACTTGCAGTTACTGAGAAAAAAGGGAGTTTGCGCTAAGCAGACTTCCTTTTTTCTGCCTATTTTACTTTACCTTTTCTTATTTTAGGAGATAATGATATTATTGAAGTAGTGAAAGAAAAAGGATTGGTGCATAAAATGAAGTGGATTCCTCAAGATATAGAGACATACTTAAAAGCTAAGGAGTATGTAGATACAGCAGTAGTACCATTATATTCGGTATCAGTCGGGGGTGAAATGAAACAATCAGCGGCAACGGCAGAATTTATCACACTATTAGCTAGTCATTTGGAAAGACAATTTACAGGAAGAATTTTATTATATCCTCCCTTTACATATCTGAAAAATGATAATAATGAAAAAATATTGAATGATTTATTGAAATGGGAGGAAAACATTGCGGAAGGTGAATTTAAACACATATTTTACATAACCTCTGAGCTTGATTGGCGCATGCATGAAGACAAGCTAGGAGGATCGTTAATTTGGTTGCCTTCACTTCCGCTTGAGCACATGAATGATTCTCAAAAAATGGAAATGATTGATAGCCAAGTTAAACAGCTTTTAAGTCTTTTTACCCAAAAATGGCATGAAAATGCATAAAACTCTTCAGAATATATGTTTTTAAAATAGTATGATATTGACCTTATTTGCAGATTGATATATCATTGTTATGTCCTAGTTTTATATGTGTTTAATAATTGTCCGTTGGACTTAAACTTGTGAATAGAGGGGGGGACAAGCATGAGTAAAGAGCGCGTTTCAAGACGACAATTTTTAAGCTACACTTTAACGGGTGTAGGAGGTTTTATGGCTGCAGGTATGTTAATGCCGATGGTCCGATTTGCTGTGGATCCTGTATTAAAGGCAGAAGCTGGCGGAGATTTTATTGCCACAAAGCAAAAGGTTGCTGATCTAACAGATGAACCGGTTCGTGTTGACTTTACCTATAAGCAAGTGGATGCCTGGTATGAGTCAGATGTAACGGAATCTGCTTGGGTTTATAAGGAAAAGGATAAGATTGTAGCCTTATCGCCTGTCTGTAAACATTTAGGCTGTACTGTTAACTGGAATTCTGACAAGGAGCACCCAGAACAATTCTTCTGTCCATGCCATTACGGGCGTTATACGAAGGATGGAACAAATGTTAAAGGTACACCGCCACTGGCACCGCTTGATGTATATCCATACAAAGAAAAAGATGGTTACCTTTACTTAGGAAAAGCGAAACCACGGAAGGAGGCGTAATCATTGTTAAACAAAATTTACGATTGGGTAGATGAACGTTTAGATATTACGCCTTTGTGGCGCGATATCGCAGACCATGAAGTACCGGAGCATGTTAACCCAGCGCATCATTTTTCGGCGTTTGTATACTGCTTTGGCGGTCTGACATTCTTTGTAACTGTTATTCAAATTCTTTCCGGCATGTTCTTAACCATGTACTATGTACCGGATATTAAAAATGCTTGGGAGTCAGTTTATTATCTTCAAAATGAAGTTGCTTTTGGACAAATTGTACGTGGTATGCATCACTGGGGTGCGAGTTTAGTACTTGTAATGATGTTTTTACATACATTACGCGTCTTTTTCCAAGGTGCTTATAAAAAGCCTCGTGAATTAAACTGGATTGTCGGAGTATTGATTTTCTTCGTCATGTTAGGATTAGGATTTACAGGTTATTTATTACCTTGGGACATGAAAGCGTTGTTTGCAACAAAGGTTGGTCTTCAAATCGCCGAGGCAACTCCATTCATTGGCAGCTATGTCAAGGTACTGCTTGCAGGTCACGAACATATTGTAGGTGCACAAACCTTAACTCGTTTCTTTGCTATCCACGTGTTCTTCTTACCGGCAGCGTTATTTGGATTAATGGCGGCACACTTCATTATGATTCGTAAACAAGGTATTTCCGGACCGCTATAAAAATCGGTTTTATTCTGTAATTTTTTCTAATCTTTACGGAAAAAGGAGGGGGATTGCTCAATGCATCGCGGTAAAGGTATGAAGTTCGTTGGTGACTCACGTGTTCCTGCACTTGAATCACGGAAGACGATGCTTCCAAAAGATTACTCAGAATATCCTGGTAAAACAGAGGCATTCTGGCCTAACTTCCTTTTGAAAGAATGGATGATAGGTGCCGTTTTTCTTGTCGGCTTTCTATGTTTAACAGTTGCACATCCGGCTCCGCTTGAAAGGATAGCGGATCCGACTGATACTGGCTATATTCCATTACCAGACTGGTATTTCTTGTTCTTGTATCAATTGCTAAAATATACTTATGCATCTGGTCCATTTACGGTTGTCGGAGCTATGATTATGCCGGGCCTAGCGTTTGGAGGCCTATTATTAGCACCGTTCCTAGATCGCGGACCGGAGCGTCGTGCTAGAAAGCGCCCGCTTGCGACAGCATTTATGCTATTAGCATTGGCTTCTATTGTATTTTTAACTTGGGAATCCGTTGCGACACATGACTGGGCTGCAGCTGAACGTCAAGGTAAAATCGTTGAAAAAGTCGAAATCGATAAAACGAATGAAGGATACAAAATTGCTAGTGATAATACCTGCGTAACTTGCCATGGCGATAGTTTTCAAGGTGGTGCTGGTGCTCCATCATTAGTGGGTATCGGTTTATCCGCAGAAGAAATTGCCAAGATTGCCAAAGAAGGTAAAGGCGGAATGCCTGCAGGTATCTTTAAAGGTGACGATGAGCAGCTTAAGAAGCTATCTGAGTTTATCGCAGGTCTTGGTAAATAAGAAACATAAAAAAGAAGCTGACGAAAGAATCGTCAGCTTTTTTATTCTAGTTAATTTTCTTACATAATGATGGAAAGAGGTGTGCCAATGCGCTCGATTTATCCTCTCTTAGCTAATCGGTCAGTTCTTAAACTTTTACTTCTTATTAATATTGCTGGAACTATTTATGGGTATTATTGGTATGGATGGCAGCTTAAAGAAACTCCGGCGATTTTTCTGCCTTTTGTACCTGATAGCCCAACTGCCAGCTTATTTTTTGTTTTTGTCCTTATTGCTTTTTTACTGCGGAAAAACTGGCCATTAATTGAAGCGCTCGCAATTGTTACACTTTTTAAATATGGAATTTGGGCCGTGGTCATGAACATTCTTGTGTATTTTGTTCAAGGTGAACTCGACTGGATCGGGTATATGTTAATTTTATCTCACTTTGCAATGGCTGTTCAGGGAATCCTATATGCACCATTTTACCGGTTTAAGTGGTGGCATTTAATAATAACAGCTATTTGGACACTTCATAATGATGTCATTGATTATGTTTTTTTTATGTTGCCAAGCTATCATATGCTTGATCGTTATACACCGCAAATTGGCTATTTTACCTTCTGGCTTTCGATTCTTTCATTAGCTATTGCTTATTATTTTGCAATTAGGTCAAAAAGGTTTAAACTAAAAATAAATAAGTGAAGATGGTCTAACCTTGTCCAACCCTACATACATTTTATTAGTAATGAAAGGGGGGACAAGGATTGAAAATCAGATGGTTATTTTTTTTAGCAATTATCATTATGCTCACTCCCATAACTGTAAATGCTGAACAGCAATCGCCAATGGAGAAGCTGGATGATATCTCCGATGAGGCTCTTCAAATGGTGAAGTTTCAACGATATGAAGATGCAAAAAAATTGCTTGATTATTTTTCAGACCAATTTACGAGCATTTCTGGGACAACCAAGCCCCTATCAATGGACGAGGTAAGAATTGTTCATACCTCGCATGATGAAGCGATGGAAGCAGCCGTAAGTCCCACTATGAAATATGAGGAAAGAATAAATAAACTAACAAAATTTCGTCTTGTTATTGATGCAATAGCGACTAGCCATCAGCCTTTATGGACAGAAATGGAAGAACAAATCATGACTGCCTTTCACCAAGCTAAAGATGCTGCAGCAAATGGTGATACCGCTCATTTTCATACAAACTTTAACACTTTTTTATCGTTATATAACGTTATTTATCCTAGTATGAAAATAGATGTACCTGTAGAAAATATTCAAAGACTAGATGCACGAATTGATTTTATTGATGAATATCGTTCCCAAATCGTTAATAATTCAAAAAGTCAAGAGGAGCTGAATGCACTTGACACGGATTTAAAAAATCTTTTTGCCAATATGGAAGAGGATGAAGCAGACCCTTCACTATGGTGGGTCATAATATCTACAGGAAGTATTATAATTATGACATTATCATATGTAGGC
This sequence comes from Bacillus sp. S3, assembly GCF_005154805.1. Taxonomy (GTDB): domain Bacteria; phylum Bacillota; class Bacilli; order Bacillales; family Cytobacillaceae; genus Neobacillus. The sequence continues at coordinate 3,302,278 of NZ_CP039727.1, read as the reverse complement.
TGGAGAAAGTACCAGGGCGATAAAGAACCGAAGAAAAACCGGTCAAGAGACTTAAAGGATTGATGCGACTAATCGGCTATACTTGAGACCAATAACACCACGAGCTGATTTGGAGGGTCATTATGTATTACCTTATTTATTTTGCTATTATCGTGTTAATTCCCTTATGGGCGCAGATGAAGGTCAAAAATACGTTTACAAAGTATTCCAGGGTACCGACATCCCGCTATCGTACAGGTGCTGAAATTGCGAGGGAAATCTTAAATTCAAATGGCTTATTTAATGTTGGAGTTGAACAAGGACATGGGTTTTTAAGTGACCATTATGATCCTAGAAGTAAAACTGTCCGCCTTTCACCTGAAAATTATCTTGGGTCTTCAATTGCATCTGCGGCTGTTGCAGCGCATGAATGCGGACATGCCATTCAAGATGCGGAAGGTTATGCTTTCCTAAGGTTCCGACATCTGTTAGTTCCTGTGGCTAATTTTGGATCCAATGTTTCCTGGATTCTTATTATGATAGGAATCTTTGCTCATTTGAGCGGGATGCTGTTAATAGGAATTGTGTTTATGGCAGCAGCAGTTCTTTTTCAAATTATTACATTACCCGTTGAATTTAATGCATCAAGCCGGGCTATGGACCAAGTCGTATCTCTCGGGTTAATTGGTAATCAAGAAGAGAGGGAAGCCAGAAAAGTATTAAACGCAGCTGCCCTGACCTATGTTGCCGCAGCAGCGGTAGCCGTACTGGAATTATTAAGGCTTGTCCTAATCTTTACCGGAATGAATAGAAATAATGATTAAAAAATGCAATGTCCACATCTAGCGGACATTGCATTTTTTTTAGTCTGTAATCGGCATTTTATTTTCATCTAATGTAAAACCTTCGCCATGGACATCATGTACAACTGATACGGAAATAAATGCATGCGGGTCAACAGAGGTGATTATGTTTTTTAAACGGATTAATTCATTTTTAGCGACTACACAATATAAAACATCACGTTCATTTTTAGTATAGGATCCATATCCCCGCAGAGCAGTAACGCCCCGTTCCATTTCCTCCATAATTTTATTTGCAATTTGCTCATTATTTTCTGAAATGATCATCGCACCACGTGCAGAGTATGCCCCTTCCTGCATGAAATCAATCACTCTTGCACCCACGAAAACAGCTACAAGCGTATACATAGCTTGTTTGTAATTTAGGTATGTAAATAAAGAAAGGGCAATTACACATGCATCGAATAAAAACATCGTTTTGCCAATATTCCAGCCGGCATACTTTTGGACAAGCCGCGCGATGATATCGACTCCGCCTGTTGTTCCACCATATCGAAAAATTACCCCTAATCCAATACCAGTAAAAACACCGGCAAATAGGGCTGCTAAGGTTAAATCATGCTGCAGGGGCATATCAATTGTATTTCGCTGGAAAATCCATAAAAAAACCGAGACTCCGACAGTTCCAATGATGGTATACAAAAATGCATTGCGGCCCAACAGCTTCCAGCCAATAAAAAATAGCGGAATATTAAGGATTAAGTTCGTGTATGAGGGGTCCCAGTCAACCAGGAAATAAAATAGCAAGGTTATTCCTGTAAAGCCCCCTTCGGCTAACTTATTTTGCATATTAAAATTAACTAATCCGAACGACATAATAGCCGCACCTAAAAGGATAAATAATATGTTCTTTATTTTAAGACCTAATATCATAACTTTCCTCCTCTTCCATATATTTCTCTACTTCAGCGGTTTTTATTATAGCGAATTACTAGTGCTAGAGCAATGAGAAGTGGAAAAGAGTCTGATTGAAACGAAAACATTTGTAAATCGGCTATAATTTAGCTAACATAAAAAAGGAATATAATTAAATTTTGATTGATTTAGTAAGAGAGGTGGAAAGAATGACCAATAGAAAGACGATGCAGGATTTGCAACTGGAAGTAGATACATACATAAGTCAATTTAAAGAAGGTTATTTCAGTCCCCTTGCCATGCTTGCAAGACTCACCGAGGAGCTTGGGGAGTTAGCTAGGGAGGTAAATCATTATTATGGGGAGAAGCCGAAAAAATCCAGTGAAACTGAAAAAGCAATTGAAGAAGAACTTGGAGATGTGCTTTTCGTCCTTATATGTTTTGCCAATGCCTTAAACATTGATTTAGAAGAGGCACATAATTATGTTATGGCAAAATTTAATACTAGGGATAAAGATCGTTGGACAAGAATCGAAAAGGATATAATGGAGTGAAAAATATGGAAACTATTAATATTATCATTGCTGGACCCAGAGGCCGTATGGGCAGTGAAGCGGTAAAATTAGTAACAAACACAGAACATTTTAATTTGGTGGCTGCAGTAGATCACAAGTATAATGGAATGATGCTAAGCGATGTGGCTGGCTTTAACGAAATAGCCAATGTGCCAATTTATACAGATATTGAAAATTGTCTTCAAAACGTTGCAGCAGATGTATTAATTGACCTGACAACCCCTGAAGTAGGCATGTATCATGCCAAGACAGCGCTCGAATATAATGTCCGTCCGGTTGTTGGAACCACTGGCTTTTCTCAGCAAGATTTAGAGGAGTTACAGCGTATTTGTGATGAAAAAGAGTTAGGTTGTATAATTGCACCGAACTTTGCTATTGGTGCCGTCTTAATGATGAAGTTCTCACAATTGGCTGCTAAATATTTTCAAGATGTTGAAATTATCGAAATGCATCATGACCAAAAGCTTGATGCCCCTTCAGGGACAGCAGTTAAAACAGCAGAAATGATATCTGCTGAAAGAGAAATGAAAAAGCAGGGTCATCCAAATGAAAAAGAAACATTAGAAGGCGCAAGGGGAGCTGACTATAATGGAATGCGTATTCATTCTGTCCGCTTGCCAGGACTCGTCGCCCATCAACAGGTTTTATTTGGAGCTGATGGACAGACATTAACCATTCGGCACGATTCCTATCATCGCGGATCCTTTATGTCCGGTGTCAAGGTTGCCGTTGAGACAGTCATGAAGCAAAATACATTTGTTTACGGACTTGAAAATATTTTAGGTTAGGGGCTAGTTTTATGAATATCGCATTAATTGCACACGATCAAAAGAAAGACGACTTAGTCCAATTTGTTACAGCCTACCAGGCAATATTTGCCAAGCATACTCTTTTCGCAACAGGAACAACTGGTTTGCGTATAAATGAAGCAACCGGATTACCGGTAACGCGTTTTAAATCAGGTCCACTTGGGGGAGATCAGGAAATTGGTGCTTTGATCGCTAAAAATCAGATGGACGCAATTTTCTTCTTTCGCGACCCTTTAACAGCGCAGCCCCATGAACCGGATGTAACAGCTCTCGTAAGACTTTGTGATGTATATTCGATTCCGCTTGCGACCAATATGGGTACGGCCGAATTACTAATAAGGGGTCTTGAGTTGGGTTTATTGGAATGGAGAAATGTCGTCCACGAGAATGGTGAAGGAAATGGAAAATAACCACTTAGACATACTGGCATTTGGTGCCCACGCGGACGATGTGGAAATCGGTATGGCGGGAACAATTGCAAAATTGGCGTCAATGGGAAAGCGAATTGGCATTTGCGATTTAACAGATGCTGATCTTTCCTCAAATGGTAATCCCAGCCTAAGGAAAGAGGAAGCTGCCCGGGCGGCTGAAATTTTAGCAGTACCATTGCGCACCTCACTGGGTTTTCCGGATAGAGGGTTACTTTTGAATGAAGCATACATAAACAAGATTGCTGGTGTTATTCGGAGATTCAAGCCACAAGTGGTGTTTGCTCCGTATTTCGACGACCGTCATCCCGATCACGGAAATTGTGCTCGTTTGGTAGAGGAAGCGGTTTTCTCTGCAGGCATCAAAAAGTATAGAACAGATAAATGGAACGAGCCTCATCGCGTTATAAGAACCTATTTTTATATGATTAATGGCTTTCATAAGCCTGACTTTACCATTGATATTTCAGCATTTATCGATAGAAAGCTAGCGGCTTTACGTGCTTACAAAAGCCAATTTGAGTTAACAGACCAAAGTATCGATACACCGCTGGTAAACGGTTATATTGAAACAGTGGAGGCAAGGGAAAGAATGTTTGGAAAAATGGTTGGAGTAACCTATGCCGAAGGCTTTAAAACGAAGGTTCCCCTTCTTTTGAAGGATGATTTGATAGGAGATTAGTGATGCGGAAACTAAAAATAGGGATTACTTGTTATCCAACTGTGGGGGGTTCAGGTGTTGTTGCAACGGAACTCGGGAAAATGCTTGCTGAAAAGGGGCATGAAATTCATTTCATCTCATCGAGCCTCCCTTTTCGATTAAATAAAATGTACCATAACATTTATTATCATCAGGTTGAAGTGAATCAATATTCGGTTTTTCAATACGCACCTTATGACATTGCATTAGCCAGTAAAATGGCAGAGGTAGCGAATCGGGAAAAATTAGATATTTTGCATGTACATTATGCCATACCACATGCGGTTTGTGCGATCTTAGCAAAGCAAATGTCAAACAGAAATTTTAAAATTGTCACAACCCTACATGGAACGGATATTACAGTATTAGGCTACGATCCATCGTTAACAGATGCAATTAAATTTGGTATTGAAAAATCAGATGCAGTAACAGCTGTTTCCAATGCACTAGTTAATCAAACATATGAGCTCATCAATCCGGATAAACAAATCGAAACGGTTTATAATTTTATTGATGAACGAATTTATCATAAAAGTGCTGCGGCATCTTTAAAAACGCAATTGCAGATTAAAGAAGAAGAAAAGGTCATTATCCATGTCTCTAATTTTCGCGCCGTTAAGCGGGTACAAGATGTGGTGAAAACCTTTGCCAAAATTTCAGCCGTCATGCCGGCAAAATTACTGCTGGTTGGGGACGGACCTGAGATGACAATCGTTTGTAAACTTGTCAGGAAACTTTCGATCGAGGACCAGGTTATTTTCCTTGGCAAACAAGAAAATCTCGAGGAACTGTATTCTATCAGTGATTTAATGCTGTTATTGTCTGAAAAAGAAAGTTTTGGCCTTGTTGCACTCGAGGCAATGGCTTGCGGAGTTCCTTGTATAGGGACCAATGTTGGAGGTATACCGGAAGTGATTCAACATGGCGAAACCGGATATTTATGTAAGGTTGCTGACGTCGAGGATATAGCGGGAAAGGCCATTTCGCTTTTAAATGATCGCAAGCTCCATCATCAATTTTCAAGTCACTCTATACATATCGTAAAAACAAAATTTAAGGCTGAAAAAATCCTCGAACAATATGAGCAGCTTTATTTTAAGCTGTTGAATTAAGGTGAATGAAATGAAGGAACCATTTTTATCTGCGATTCCCGTCTTAGAAAAATTAGAGGATGCAGGATATGAGGCTTATTTTGTAGGCGGCTCGGTAAGAGATTATCTCCTGCATAAGCCAATTAGTGATGTAGACATTGCCACATCAGCTACACCCGAAGAAGTAAAAGAAATTTTTCAGAAAACAGTTGATATTGGTATTGAACATGGAACGGTTCTCGTGTTGTTCAATCATCAATCATATGAAATTACCACCTTTAGGACGGAAGGGGACTATCAGGACTACCGAAGACCAAAAGAGGTCTCATTTATTCGTAATCTGAACGAAGACTTACAACGCAGGGATTTTACGATGAACGCGATGGCGATGGATCGAAATGGTATGCTCATAGACCCTTATAACGGGCAAGCAGCCATTAAGAACAAAGTAATCCAGACGGTTGGTTCTGCAAATGACCGTTTTCAGGAAGATGCATTAAGAATGATGAGGGCGGTCCGGTTTGTCAGTCAGCTATCTTTCTCAATCGAAGATGAAACACTTCGGGCATTAAAACGGCTTGCCTCCTTGCTTAATAATATTGCTGTTGAGCGGAAGAGAGTGGAGTTTGAAAAGCTCCTTGTTGGAAAAGATTGTAACAATGCGATTAAGATTTTACTTGATACAAATTTATTTTCCTTTTTACCGGGTTTAGCTAATCAGAAAAAACAGCTTGCTCAATTGACGGGCCTTGAATCTAAGGGGCTAAATAAAAAAGAAATGTGGGTATTACTTCTTTATTGTTTAGAATGGAAGGGAAAATCAATTGAGCCGTTCTTACGAGAGTGGCGTCTGCCTGTAAAAGAAATAAGAGAAATTCAGCAAATATTGGATTTTGCCGGTAAAAGGCTTGAACATGAATGGTCCGTTTATGATTTATATGCTGCCGGAAATGACACCATTCTCTCTACTGAAAAGCTTTTCAACGTAATAAAAGGGTCAAAAGAAATTGAAACAGTTCAACACTGGTTGGATGTATATGAACAACTCCCGATTAAGAAGCGTTCTGACATGGCTGTAACAGGCGGTGACCTAATGAACTGGTTTAATCAAAACGGGGGTCCATGGTTGAAAGAGACTCTCCTGAAAATAGAGCAAGCAATTGTAGATAACCAAGTAGTAAATGACAAGCAGAAGATTAAGGAGTGGCTATTGACGTGCAGTCAGAAATAAGAAAGAAGCTGCTAGATGCCTTTACAGATGCTGGCGAGTCCTTTTTATCAGGCCAACATCTAGCTGAACTAATTGGCTGCTCAAGGACGGCAGTTTGGAAGCATATTGAAGAATTAAGAAAAGACGGCTTTGAATTAGAGGCAGTTAGAAATAAAGGATATCGGATTGTAAAAACTCCCGAAAGAATAACAGCGGACGAAATTCGGCTGGGCTTAACAACTGACTTTATCGGCAGGAACATCCATTATGAAGAAAGTGTAGAAACTACACAAAAAATTGCTCATCAGTTCGCGAATGATGACGCGCCGGAAGGAACCGTTATTATTGCTGAAGAACAACGTTCCGGGAAGGGAAGAATGAACCGGGAATGGCATTCTCCTAAATATACAGGAATTTGGATGAGTCTTATTCTTAGACCAAACATTCCCCTCATTAAAACTCCCCAGCTGACGCTTTTAACAGCGGTTGCCATTGTTCAGGCAATGGAGGAGGAGACCGGTTTGCAGCCTGAGATAAAATGGCCTAACGATATCTTATTGTCCGGCAAAAAAGTGACTGGAATCTTAACAGAACTACAAGCGGAAGCTGATCGCATTCATTCGATTATTATTGGGATCGGAATTAATGTGAACCAAGCCAAAGAGGATTTCCCAAGTGAGCTGCAAGAAAAGGCAAGTTCGCTATCAATTGAAAAAGGCGAGCTAATTTCCCGAGCAGGATTAATCAGAAGTATTTTCAAGTATTTTGAAAAATTATATTTACTTTATTTAGGACAGGGTTTTTATCCAATTAAGCTGCTATGGGAAGGCTATGCTGTCAGTATCGGAAAAATCCTAAGAGCAAGAACATTAACAAATGTCATCGAGGGAAAAGCACTGGGGATAACCGATGATGGAGTATTAAAATTGGAGGATGAAACTGGTTTCGTTCACCATATTTATTCTGCCGATATTGAGGTTTAATCCATGCTTGCGCTTTACTTATACAATGTAATATAATTTCCTTGGGCAGTATCTTCCTAGAACTGCACCTTTCTGTGAACCAAACTCATAATTAAAAAGGTTTCTGCCTAGATCCGTATAACGGACCGGGACAGAGGGATGGAACATGCAAAAGAGTAACAAAGATCCTCTGCCTTCAGAAGGATCTTTTTATTTGTTTGCTGGCAGGTTTTGTCACCTCTCCCCTATTTTAAGGAGGGAAAAATGATGAAGCAAACAACAGATTTCTTGAAAATGAAGAAAAATAAGGAAAAAATCGTCATGTTAACGGCTTATGATTTTCCGTCTGCTAAGCAGGCTGAACAAGGCGGAGTGGATGTCATTTTAGTTGGGGATTCTTTAGGTATGGTTGTACTTGGCTACGACTCTACTATTCCTGTAACAATGGATGATATGATCCATCATACAAAAGCGGTTAAACGTGGAGCAAAAGATACATTTATCGTAGCTGATCTGCCGTTTTTAACCTATCATTTATCGATCAGAGATACCTTAATAAATGCCGGAAGACTTCTTCAAGAAGCTGGAGCCCATGCTGTTAAACTTGAAGGTGCAGATGAGGTCGTTGAGAAGATCGCCGCCCTCACAAATGCAGGGATCCCGGTTTGTGGTCATTTAGGACTGACACCACAATCAGTTGGAGTATTGGGCGGTTATAAAGTTCAAGGGAAAGATGCGGCCAAAGCTCAAAAGTTGATTGAAGATGCCAAAGAAATAGAGGAAGCAGGGGCATTTGCAATTGTGTTGGAATGTGTACCAAAGCAGCTTGCAGAAAAAGTCTCAAAATCAATCTCGATTCCTGTGATTGGAATCGGGGCAGGACTGAATGTAGATGGTCAGGTTCTGGTCTATCATGATATATTAGGATACGGTGTTGAACGGGTACCTAAATTTGTGAAGCAATACCATTCGGTCAATCCCTTTATGGTTGAATCGATAGTAGCGTATACGTCTGATGTGAAAAATAAGCAATTCCCGGAAGAGAAGCACTCTTTTACAATGAAGGAAGATGAACTGAAGGTACTATATGGAGGTATACAATGAAGATTATTACCGCCATCAAGAACATGCGCTCGGAAATAATGAGAGAAAAAGCTTCGGGGAAATCGGTTGGCTATGTCCCCACAATGGGATTTCTTCATGAGGGTCATTTGACATTAATAAAGCAAGCAAGGCAGGAAAATGACATTGTCGTCTTAAGTATTTTTGTCAATCCGTTGCAGTTCGGACCCAATGAGGATTATTTAACATATCCGCGTGATTTTGAACGTGACCAAGCCTTGGCGGAAGCAGAAAAGATAGATTATATCTTTTTTCCTTCAGTCGAGGAAATGTATCCACATGGACCTTCAGTAAAGGCAGTTGTCCAAAAACGAACCGATGTATTATGCGGCGAGTCGCGCCCCGGCCATTTTGACGGGGTGGCAACAGTCCTCACAAAACTATTTAATATCATATCGCCTACCAAGGCTTATTTTGGTAAGAAGGATGCCCAGCAAGTAGCAGTCGTGGATGGATTAATTTCTGATTTCAATTTTCCCATCGAATTAGTGGCTGTTGACATTGTTCGTGAAGCGGACGGGCTTGCAAAAAGTTCGCGCAATGTAAATTTGCTTCCGGACGAAAGACTTCAAGCGGCAGTTCTATTTAGAAGCCTGCAAACAGCAAGCAAGGCAATTGATCAGGGTGAACGGAATCCAAAAGGACTAATGAACATGATCAGGGAAATGATCACGACTGAAACTAAAGCGAAAATTGATTATGTTGAAATTCTATCCTATCCACAATTAAAACCAATGGAAAAATTAGATGGAACCATTATCATTGCACTTGCTGTAAATTTTTCTAAGGTTCGCTTAATAGACAATGTTATTATTCAGATCGATTAGACAAAGATAGGGCAACTAGGGGGAATACTTTTTGTTTCGTACTATGATGAATGGAAAAATCCACCGGGCAACTGTGACGGAGGCTAATTTAAACTATGTTGGCAGTATTACGATAGATGAAGATATTCTAGATGCTGTAGGGATGGCGGCAAATGAGAAGGTGCAAATTGTTAACAATAATAATGGCGCCCGTCTGGAAACATACATCATTCCCGGTGAAAGAGGGGGCGGTGTTATATGTTTAAATGGTGCAGCAGCCCGCCTTGTCCAGGTAGGCGACATCGTCATCATTATTTCTTATGCACTTGTTCCGGAAGAAAAAATCCAGTCGCACACACCAAAAGTAGCCATTATGGATGAATATAACCGAATAAAGGAACTAATCAATCATGAACCGGCACTAACTATTATGTAGAGAAATCCCCAATTAATGGGGTTTTTTTTACGTGTTTTAATTTTACATTTGATAATGGTAGAATTTGAAACAATATAAGTTTATTTTCTTTTACTTTTTTAAGACTTTTGTGATACCGTTTAAGGAATGAAGGTTTGGGGTGTTAATAAAATGTTAAATAAATTTGTTGTCATTGATTTGGAAACGACAGGTAACCTCCCAAAAAAAGGTGATAAGATTATTCAATTTGCGGCTGTAGTGGTAGAAAACGGACAAATCACGGAAAAGTTTTCGTCACTCATCAATCCTCAAAAGTCGATTCCAGCATTTATTGAAGAATTAACCGGGATAAATGATGAAATGGTAAAGGGCGCACCTTTGTTTTCTGAAATTACTAAGAAGGTAACAGCGTTGCTGGCTGATGCTTATTTTGTTGCCCATAATGTAATATTTGACCTATCTTTTCTTCAGGAAGAATTAATCCAGGCTGGTTGTGAAGGTTTTTTTGGTCCTGTTTTAGATACAGTGGAAATGGCTCGAATTCTCTATCCCACAGCGGACGGCTATAAGCTTACTGACTTGGCTGAGAAGGAGAAGCTGAATCATGACCGGCCGCACCAAGCAGATAGTGATGCACAGGTAACGGCTGAATTATTTTTGATTCTGCTAAAACGGTTTTCTTTATTGCCGCATCTTACAATCAGGCAGCTATCCCATTTATCCGGAGGGTTAAAAAGTGATCTGCAGCAACTTTTAGATGAAATGATCGACATGATGAGCAATAAGCAGGAGAAATTACCAGAGTCAATTGAAATATATAATGAGATTGCATTAAAGAAGAGTTCTATTGAAAGTCAAAAAGCGCCAGAGAAAATGGATGTACAATATCCTTCGAGCGCAGAAGACAAAATTGCGCTCATTAAAAACGGTTTTCAATTCTTTGAAAAGCGGTCTGGTCAATTTCAGATGATGGATGCAGTCTACGAATCATTTCAAAATCAAAGGCATGCCTTAATCGAAGCTGGAACAGGAGTTGGTAAATCGCTTGGATATCTCCTACCAATTGCCTGCTTTTCAAAGCAGCACCATCTTCCCATTATCGTGAGCACACATACCATTCAGCTGCAGGAACAAATTTTAAAAAACGAAATTCCGCTTTTAATTAAAATTCTTCCTTTTAAGATACGATCTGTTCTTCTAAAGGGAAGGAATCATTATTTAAGTTTAGCAAAGTTTCATCAGACGCTGATGGATGAAACCGATAATTATGATACGACTTTAACCAAAATGCAAATCCTCGTTTGGCTGACTGAAACGGAAACTGGTGATAAAGATGAATTAAATCTTTCAAGCGGCGGCCTGATTTATTGGAATAAGATTAAGGATGAACCAACTGTTTTTTTACAAAATAACAGCTGGAAAGACCAAGATTTTTATTTAAGAGCAAAAAGCAACGCACAAGCTGCCGATATTATTATTACTAATCATTCGTTATTGTTAAGTGATCTTAAAGGTGAAGGATCCATATTACCTGAAACGAGTTATGTTGTGATTGATGAAGGTCATCACCTTGAAAAAGTGGCGAGCCACTTTTTTGGCCATTCATTGGATTATTTATCTACTCGGATGCTTATCGGTCAATTTGGAATTTATGAACAAAAACAGCTCTTTTATGAATTAGAGAAGATTCTATCATCCATTCCTAAAAAAGGAACGAAACATATTTCACCATCTAAATTAAATCAAATGGTGATGGACATTACCTATGAAATGGATGAATTCTTTAAATTAATTGCTCTTTTCGCAAAAACGAAGCTTCCAAACAAAAAGGGAATGAAACGAATTAAAGTGAGATTTAATCAAACTGATCGTGGGAAGGAAAAAGATGGGCTCGTTCATAGTGCCGAAAGATTTGCCTTTTTACTTAAAGATTTACACGCAGCTATCATCGAACGCCTAGAATGGGTTCAAAAAGGAAAGCAATCATTTACGAGTACGGCTGAAAGTAAAATGGAAGAAATTAATACATTCGTTAATGACCTTGCTGAACTGCGAAATACAGTAATTAACTGTTTTATTAAAGAATCACAGGATGTTAAATGGATTGAAATGGATACACGGTCACCGCAAAATATAACAACGTTTATCGCCCAGCCAGCATTTGTGGCTGAACAGCTGAAAGAGAAATTTTTTCAGAAGAAAAAGGCAGTTGTGCTGACTTCTGCAACGTTATCTGTTAATCAATCGTTTCATTATATCATGCAGGAACTTGGACTTGATCCAATTTCAACGAATCAGATGACAATCCCTTCACCGTTCCAATACAAAGATCAGGTACAGCTTCTCATTCCCGAAGACTTGCCGGAAATAAATACTGTGTCTATGGACGAGTACGTGATTGCGATTACAGAACATATTATCACGATTGCGGAGGCAACAAAAGGAAGAATGCTAATCCTTTTCACTGCTTATGATATGCTGAAGAAAACGCATGAGTTGATTAAGGAAAGTGGATTTTTAAATGAGTATGTTCTTATTGCTCAAGGAATTACAAGTGGCAGCCGCACAAGGCTGACAAGGAATTTTCAACGTTATGATAAGGCTATTCTACTGGGAACCAGCAGTTTCTGGGAAGGTGTGGATATTCCCGGTGAGGACTTATCATGTCTTATCATTGTAAGGCTCCCATTTAGCCCTCCGGACGAGCCGTTGACAGAAGCGAAATGTCAATTGATCGTAAAGCAAGGAGGCAATGCATTTAGCGAATATTCGCTCCCGGAAGCCATTCTTCGCTTTAAACAAGGATTTGGCCGATTAATTCGGACAGAAAATGACCGCGGCATCATATTTGTCTTTGATAAAAGAATTGTGACTACCAAATATGGTAAATCCTTTTTACAATCAATCCCAACAATCCCAGTGAAAAAGGGAAAGATTATTGAATTAGTAGAGCATATTCAAACTTGGTTATGATAAAATTTGGAAAATCACACATACTAGTACTATTTAGGAGGTATGTGTGTATGAGAATATTGCTTATTATTTTGGCTGTATTTATTCCAAGCGGCCTGTATGCAAAGGCTGAAACAACTATCTCTAGTCAAGTTGAGGGTATTGATTTAAATATAAAGGAACACCAGGCTGCTGTAACATTTTTGGGTCTCTCGGCAGGTGAAGCCACACTTATTCAAGGCTCAAATGGTGAAAATATATTGGTTAATTTTGGCGGAAAAGGGACAAAGGCGGAATTAGAAGGATGGCTTTCACTTTATAATGTAAAAGAAATTTCCACCCTAATCCTAACAAATGATGGGCACGAACTATCTTTTAATAAAATAAACGACTTTATAGAGAAATATAAAATAAAGAAAATTATCACCACTCCAGAAATTTCAGCATTGCTGACAGAGAATTTAGATCAATCCAATCAAATTTCCGTCATGACTTGGGGAATGGGGGATCAAAAAGAAATACTTCCTGAGATGACTGCTGTAGTACAATTCATCGGAAATCATCAACATGAAGGAATGGATTTAATGTTGAACTTTTTCGAGCATAACATTTTTTTAATGACTTCTACTAGTCAGCGTGCAGAGCAAAGTCTCTTAAAAAAGGATCTTAAGGACGTCAATGTGTTTAAAATTCCTAATAGTAAATTGGAAAACCCTATATCGGATGAATTAATTCAAAATCTTAATCCGCAGATCTCAATCCTTTTTACAGCTGAAGAGCATCACCCGAATCCGAATATTCTTCATGATCTGCATGGTATATGGTCTGAGGTGTATTCGACAAAAAAACATGGAACCATCTCAATAAAATTTACTGATTCAAACTATGAAGTCATTACCATCCCGGTAGAGGAGAAAGAATAATTGCTAGTATGTTTATGAAAAAATTTTAGTAAAGAATCGCAACACATTGTGACTTATCCTGTTATAATAATGAAATAGATTCTTCAAAATCATTGTTATGACAGAAAGAAGGAGAAATATGGATGGAGAGTAAAATCGAGGTTTTATCAACGGTTAAAATTCAATACAGCTCAGATTTATATAAAATTGTTGATGCCCTTAATCGTACATTAAAACAAAAGGATCTTATGTTTGGACTAGCCCTTGACCAAGAAGATCAAAGTAAAGCAATATTTACCATATATCGTACATAAAGAAGTGAAGCAATGAAAAAGTGGATTATTTCAAGCGTAATCGTTTTAATCGTGATTTTAGGGATAGCAATAAAAATATATTTTTCTTCAGTAGAACCAGTTAAAGCTGCGGAAAAAAAGTCGATTGAGTTGGCAAAAAATAAGGTCCAATTTAGTGAGGTACAGGATTTTCATATATATAATGGGCTCGAGACAGTATACGTGATTGAAGGAAAAAATAAACAAGGCGAACAAGTAATCGTTTGGATCCCTGAAAAGAGTAAGAAAGTATTTGTCAAAAAGGCGAAAAAGGGATTATCAAAAGAAAAAGCTGTTCAAAAACTTTTGCAAGAAAAAAATCCGAAAAAAATTGTTTCAGTTCGGTTAGGAATGGAGAAAAATATTCCATTATGGGAAATCTACTATCGTTCTGAAAATAATTTAATAAATTATTATTATGTTCACTTTGAAACAGGTGAATGGCTAAAAAAAATTGAAAATCTATAGGATCGTTGGAGAATGGAGGAAGAGGAATGGCAGTGAGACTAGCAAACCGGGTGATGGCACTTACACCTTCAACAACATTAGCCATTACAGCAAAAGCAAATGAATTAAAGGCACAAGGGGAAAATGTCATTGGTTTAGGAGCAGGAGAACCTGATTTTAATACGCCGCAGTATATTTTAGATGCGGCCACACAATCAATGAATGCAGGACATACAAAGTATACTCCTTCCGCAGGATTACCGGCATTAAAACAGGCGATTATCAAGAAGTTTGAACAAGATCAAGGCTTAACCTACAAACTAAATGAAATCATTGTTGGAAATGGCGCTAAACACGTTCTTTATACACTTTTTCAAGTTCTCTTAAATGATGGGGATGAGGTTATTATTCCGACTCCTTATTGGGTAAGCTATCCCGAACAAGTCAAATTAGCAGGCGGTATTCCTGTCTATATCGAAGGGCAGGAACAAAATCAATTTAAAGTTTCACCTGAACAATTAAAACAGGCAATTACCTCTAAGACAAAAGCGGTAATAATCAATTCCCCGAGTAATCCGACAGGGGTCTTGTATACGGCAGAGGAACTTTTAGAATTGGGCAAAATATGTCTTGAAAAAGATATTCTTATTGTTTCAGACGAGATTTATGAAAAACTTGTTTATTTTGGTGCAAAGCATGTCTCTATTGCGGAACTTTCACCAGAACTTAAGGAACAAACGATTGTCATAAATGGCGTTTCCAAATCACATTCCATGACTGGTTGGAGAATTGGCTATGCTGCCGGAAATAAACAGCTTGTGGAGGCAATGACGAACCTTGCCAGCCATAGTACATCAAATCCAACAACAACAGCCCAATATGCAGCAATTGCCGCATACAACGGCCCCCAGGAGCCAGTTGAAGAAATGCGTCTTGCATTTGAAAATAGATTGGAAATCATTTATGATAAATTGGTTGCCATTCCCGGATTCACTTGTGTCAAGCCGCAAGGAGCTTTTTATTTATACCCAAATGTAAAACAGGCGGCTGAAATGACAGGATTTAAGCAAGTGGATGATTTTGTAGAGGCCTTACTTGTTAAGGCAAAGGTAGCGGTAATTCCCGGCTCCGGATTTGGAACACCGGATAACATTCGTCTTTCCTACGCAACATCCCTTGAGAATTTAGAGGAAGCAGTTTCAAGGATTCACCAGTTTGTAAAATCAAAGGTCCAAGGGAAATTTGTTCAATAATAATTTCCATTGATAAACATACAAAAAGTCTGCGTTGCAGGCTTTTTGCATGTTTATTTCCAATAATGGATACCTATTATCCCTTACTCGAATAGTTTGTTCGTGTTATACTAACTAGGAGGTGTCCAAGTAATGAAATCAACTATTTATGCATGGCTGCAGGAAGGGAATATTTCTATTCCTTCTTTATTATTTTCGGAATATCGAAATCTTAATTTAAACGAGACTGAACTTGTTCTTTTATTAAATATTATTACCTTCATCGAAAAAGGAAACGAATTTCCTACCCCCGAAGAGCTTTCTTCACGGATGACGATTTCAATATCTGATTGTAATGAAATGTTAAGAAGACTAATTCAAAGAGGATTTATTGAAATTATTGATCAATACTCCAGTGAAGGAATTCGTTTTGAGAATTATTCAGTAAAACCCTTGTGGGAAAAACTCATTGATCAATTTATGAAAAATAGTAAAGTTTCAAAGGAAGTCGAGAAAAAATCTGAAGAAACGGATTTATATACTTGTTTTGAGAAAGAATTTGGCCGTCCGTTATCTCCATTTGAATGTGAATCCCTTGGGATGTGGATGGATGATGATCATCATGATCCAATCATCATAAAAGCTGCTCTCCGTGAAGCTGTAATGTCTGGAAAACTAAACTTTCGTTATATTGATAGGATTCTATTCGAATGGAAGAAAAATGGCATTAAAACCATTGAACAAGCGAAAAACCATGGCCGTAAGTTTCGACAAAAACAAACGGCAAAAGGACCCGTCAAGGATGAATCACATCAGCCGGCCGTCCCTTTCTATAACTGGTTGGAGCAATAAACAGAGCATAACGAGAGAAAACTTCTCTCGTTTTATTTCATATAATAGCAGGTGATATGTTTGCTGAATAATACACAAATCCGTTATTGTTTAGATGAGATGGGAAGGATGTTTCCGGAAGCTCATTGTGAGTTAACCCATTCGAATCCATTCGAATTGGTTATCGCTGTTTCTCTATCCGCCCAATGTACCGACGCACTAGTAAATAAAGTGACGAAGGAATTGTTTAATAAATATAAAACACCGGAAGATTATCTTAAGGTTCCGCTTGAGGAACTTCAAAATGATATTCGTTCTATAGGACTATACCGGAATAAAGCAAAGAATATCCAGAGCTTATGCCGAATGATTCTTGAGGAATATGACGGGGAACTCCCAATGGATCGTGATGAGCTGACGAAGCTTCCTGGGGTAGGCAGAAAAACGGCGAATGTCGTTGTGTCCGTTGCCTTTAACATTCCTGCAATTGCTGTTGATACCCATGTTGAACGAGTAAGTAAGCGGCTTGCGATCTGCCGTTGGAAGGATTCTGTATTAGAAGTTGAAAAAACATTAATGAGGAAGGTGCCTAAAGAGGATTGGTCAGTGACCCACCACCGCTTAATCTTTTTTGGCCGCTATCATTGTAAAGCGCAAAATCCCCAGTGTCCAAGCTGTCCATTACTCGAGCTTTGCAGAGAAGGGAAAAAACGGATGAAGGGGAAGGTCACTGTCAATGGATAATCTAGCAGAGGCAGTATCTAGTGTATTGAAAGAATGGGAACAGATGAAGGCAAGACTTGACCAATTATTCCGTGAACGAGATCAGAAAAACGCAAATGATTTAATGAAAAAAGGAATTACCTTATTCATTCAATTTTTACATTACACAAATGTTGAAACTTCAATACCCAATCGTTCACTCGACTTTGATCAGTTATCATTTAAGCCGGTGAATATTCGCGAAAGACTAGGCTTTATCATGGCAAGGCCAGGATTATATCATTCATACCGACAGCTTTCTGAGCTGATGGTTGAACTGGAAAAGCTATATGCAAAGAAAAATATAAAAAACAAGTCTAGGCCAAAAGCCTAGACTTGTTTTTTTGACTGTTCTTATGATTCTCGTGATCCGGATCCCTGTCCACTGGAAGGGGTGGCAGGAGGGGTAGCTGGCGGTATTGTTCCACCATCTCCGTTTCCATCTCCATTACCATTACCATTTCCGTTTCCATTTCCGTTTCCATTTCCGTTTCCATTTCCATTACCATTCCCGCTACCATTATCGTTCCCGTTCCCATTTCCATTATCACCTTCATTTCCATCACCGTTTTGATCTCCTTGGTCTTTTTCTTTTTCAGGCTTAGGAATGTCAATGGAAGTAGTGACAGGATCACTTTTTTTATCTCCACTAATCGCAAATATGGTAAAGGTATATTTTTCACCTGGATTAGCAGGAATCGTCAAGCTGTTTTCAGTTTGCACAAGATGCCCCGGAGCAGAAGCATTATCAATCGTGATATCAAACTGTACATCTGTGTTATTTGGATTATTATAATCCCATGTTAAGACAATCTTTTTATTGGCTTCATCATATTTCGCAGATGGGTTCGCAGGTGCCTCAAGTTTGTTATATTTCTGAGACACCTTCTTAGGCGCGTGTCCTTTTACGGCATATTCGGTGATAATTTGATTATCCGGTGTAAATTCCCCGGCAAGTACCGGAGGCATTGTACCCTTTTCAATTCTGACCTTTTGAACACTATTAGGCATAGTGAAATCGGGAGTTTCAATATCCTTTGATACATAAGCCATTAAATTTTTAAATAGTAACTGGGCGATTCTTTGATCCTCTACCCTTGTTATTGGCGTTTTCCGATTCTCATATCCTGTCCAAATAGAGGCTGTATAATTAGTTGTTAAGCCAGTGAACCATGCATCTGGTACGGCACTTTTATTGATGTTCCACTTTTGCATTTCATCAGCTGTATAGTTTGTTGTTCCGGTTTTCCCGGCAATTGGAAGTCCAGGTACTTTTGCCCTTGTTCCTGTACCTGGAGAAACAAGAACACTCTTCATCATATCAGTAATCATAAAGGCAGTTGAATCCTTCATAACTACTTTTGGTTTTGGTGCGGTGCTAATACTGGTACCGTCACGCAGGGTGATCTTTGTGACAGCGTGCGGCTTGGTGTAAAAGCCATTATTACCAAATGCACTGTATGCACCTGCCATTTCAAGCGGTGAGACACCAACCGTATCCCCGCCAAAACCGCCAATTGCATAAGACTCAAAAATTTCCTTTAAAGGGATGCCAAGACTTACAGCAAAGTCTTTCGCCTTATCCAATCCCACTTGCTGAAGGGCTTGAACTGCAGGTGTGTTTCGTGATAATTGAAGAGCGGTTCTAATCGTCATTGGTCCCTTATATGATTGATCCCAGTTGCCAAATTTCTTCCCAGAGGAATACGTAATTGGTTTATCCTCAATCATCTCATATGTGCCCCAATTTAAATATTCAATTGCCGGAGCGTAGTCAAGAACAGGCTTGATGGTTGAACCGGGTTGTCTCTTTGAGTCAATTGCATAGTTAAATCCGCGTTTTACCTGTTGGTTTCTGCCACCGCCAATTGCCCGAATTTCACCTGTTTTTGTATCGAGGAGAGCAATCCCGGCTTGAAATGCTTCATCAGGGTAGTTAATAATATCAGATGAATTTAGCATATTATAAACATAGGTTTGGGCATTTTTGTCTAATGTGGTTTGAATAGTCAAACCGTCTGTAAAGATATCAAAATCTGTGTTTTCTTTCACTTCATCAATTACGGCATCAACAAAGGAATCAAAAGGTTTTTCATCGACCGTGCGCTGATCTTCTTTTAAAACAGAAGCAGCAACCGAAACCTTTTTCGCATCGTCCATTTCTTGTTTTGAAATAAATCCGTGCTGCTCCATTAACGTCAAAACAATATTGCGTCTTTTTTCTGCTAAATCCGGATGTGTGAAGGGATTATAATTATTAGGGCTTTGCGGCATCCCTGCAATTTGAGCGGCTTCAGCAAGTGTTAATTCATTCAATTCTTTGCCGTAATAAATCTCTGCTGCTGTCGCAAGTCCGTGACTGTTCTGAGATACATAGACTTTATTGACATACATTTCAAATATTTGGTGTTTAGTGTACTGTTGCTCGAGCTGATAGGAGAGCCATGCTTCCTGCACTTTTCGTTTTAATGTTTTTTCTTTTGTTAAAAAGGCATTTTTAACCACCTGCTGGGTGATGGTACTGCCGCCCTCTGCACCGAAGCCACGCTGGAAATTAGCCAATACAGCACCGCCAAGACGAATGGGGTCGATCCCATGATGCTTGTAAAAACGGTAATCCTCCGTAGCTAAAACGGCATTTTCTAGTACTTTTGGAATATCTTTATAGTTCACATATTCGCGATTAACGGCACCGACTTCGGTAATTTGCTTGCCATCTTTATCTAAAATCTTTGAAGGGATTGGATCTTTTAATAATTTCGGGTCAAGTTTGGGAGTATCCTTTACTAAATAGGCGAAAGTACCAACTCCTGCAAGTATACCAACGATGCCGAGAACCACTAGGCTAAGGAAGATTTTCTTAAATAACCCGCCTGTTTTTTTCTTGGCTTTTGGCTTACCTTTAGATTGGAGTTTCTTTCGGCGCTCCTCTCTTGATTGATATTGTTCAGCCATATAAATTTCCTTCCTTTCTAACCTTCTAAAAGTGTATCTATTATTTTAATATAGTCAATTCTTGGTTGAAATCCAAGTGGAATGTAATGACCATCTTGTTCAATTTCCGCTTTTGTAACCGATTTTCGGCCTCCGCCCATCATTCTTTTCCAATACTTTAACAAGTGTTTAGCTTCAAGTAGATATACCTGTTCAAATCTGGTAAACCTTAGAATAACAAAGCAATATCCTCCTTGATCCATTACTTCTTCCATATGCTCCACCTGGTGTGGATGGAAATTTTTTAATGGGAAAGAAGTGGGGTTTTGTGTTTCCTTTGCTTCAAAATCAATATATTTACCTTTGTATACCCCATTATAGTCAGTCGTCGAAGCTAATTTAAAATAAGCCTCTTTAATAACGGCTGCACTTCTATTTGGATAATCAACCTGGACGATTTGTACCGGTGTAGGCTTCTTATGTATGACTGCAATTTTACGTTCACGGTAAAATTCATTTGTTTCATTTAAATCTTCTTCAAGTGTCATACCTCTATTGCTGTACGAGCCATTTTTTTTATTTTTTCCGGTATTTTTAATTTCACGTTCCTTCGGCTTATACTTTTTTCCATTTGGATAATTAACAGTCATAATTAAACACCTCTCAAGCTACCCCTTATCATATCAAATCTTAGCAAGATTGGCGTGCATAAATTACATTCACTGACACACTCTAATAACAATTGTACCTTGAATACCAAGTTTTAGCATGATTCATTTTACGGAAACGTTAGTCATTCCATGTTACTCCTACTCTACTAAATATTAAAGGGAAGAAGAATATGAATCATCTTACAATACAGGAACATTCAATCATCCGTCAAATTCTAAGCGAAACGAAGAAAAAAAACATTGATAATATCTCGAGAACGGACGCTTACTTTGACTATTTTAAAAAGAACCCAGATATCATTTGGTCCTTTCTTGCTAGTATGGTTTCAAGAAATGGAGGATGGAATATGTGTGATCTAAACGGATCCACTTTTTCGAAACTAATTGATGCCGGGATGAGAAAACAACTTTTCCTAACATATGAAAGGGCCAATTGGCTCATTTTCCATGATGTATTCCCTCAGTTATTGCTCTATCAATATTCGACGAAAATAAATAAGCCAATGTTTCATTTACTTCCATATTTTAATGTATCAGCTTTTATTCAAAAGGAATGGGCTCGATATTGGAAGGAGAACGATCGAAAACGGCTGACAACGGCATTAATCATAAATGAGCAAAATGTAATTCAAACGCCTGTCATTGAACATCCAGTTTATAATAAAAAGGTATTTCATTCGATGATTTTTTCTTTTCAAGATTGGTTTCATTTTAGTTGTGTTCTGTTTCCAACATGCGGCGGGGAAGTTTATGGCGCTAGTGTAAATGGCTTCAAATCATTATCAAAACGAATTAATCTGGGGAAAAGACTGTCTAGTATCCTTTTCCATCCCAGGCTGTTCCCTTATTTTCTGGAATTTGCGGAAAAGACCCCCCATACGGGGTCAAGATACGATTATGAACAATATTTTAAAATAAAGATTATTCACAAAACACCACTTCTCCGGACGAGTTTCCCTATTATTTCACATCACCGGCACACATATGAGGATTGGAGTAAGGAGAGGAAGGTCTCTCCAGCATGGCTGCAATTAAAAGCACGACATCATCATCCCATCCATCTTACTGACTGGTACTTTGCAAAATCTAATCAGCTTCAATTATTACTCGCACTTCAAAAGGTATTTGAATTTAATAAGTGGAAATGAAAAAGCAAGGGATGGTGCCCTTGCTCTTTTGGTGCCTCATTATGTAGAAGGGCGATTCGGTCCTTCCATTTTTTTGTCACCATAGCCAACTCTTTTTTCTGCTTCTGATTGTGGTTGTTTATTGGTTTGTTTTTTCTTGTTTGACATCAATAACACCTCCAATTCTAGCTTGCGCGGTTATTGATATTTTCATGCGGAATAATAGTCATGTCGAAATGTTAACAAGCTTCATGCAGATTGGCACTATCTTTGACGAACTTCTTCTAGTTTTGTCAAGTGGGAAGGAAGCAATTAAAAGAAAGAGAATTATACCTAATAGATTATCGCGAGGAGGGTTTTATAAATGAATAAGCCATTATCCGAAAAGGAAAAACTGCTTACAATGCTGGCGGACGTATACGATCAATTAGAAGAATTGGAGTCAGTTCTTGAAGCATCATTCTCCGACCTTCGCATCCGTTTGAATAATGAGGAACATGGAAAATTAACTGAGCCAGTTCAAAGTTTATCCGCTTTAGAGAAGAAATTTGTTCATACAACCCAATACGGGGAAATTCCTGATTCCAGCATAAACCAGGTTCCCAAATCATTAAAGCTTGAATTAGGCTATTCACTACCGCTAAAATAATAGTATTAATAAGTAGCATCATAATCCTTTGCTACTTTTTTATTTTGACGTACTAGAAAGGACAAGCGCAGATGTCTGAAGAAATTCTCCAGCTTACGGAAAACCTTTTACGGTATAACCGATTATTTTTGGTGTATTATCAAGAGGGAAGAGAGACAGGGGTAACTCATGATTTTCATAAGGTTATTAAACCATTTGCTAATGAAGTGAAAGGAACAAATGATGCGTGGAAAAGAGCCATGAAAAAATGGCTGTCGTCATCAAATCAAAAACACTTGCATGTAAAACAGGTCGATACAACTGCAGAACATATCGAACAGCTTTCGATTCAAGCCTTTTTTCCGCAGACAAGTAAGACTAGGTTTTTAAATTCCCAGCGTACGGTTGAATATTTTCTGCAAGAAATCATAAAAGTGGTCAATAAATAGAAAAGAGATGCTGCCCGGCATCTCTTTTACCATTTTAAGTATTTTGGATGAGGGAGTTTTCATTTTCGGTATTTGGTATTACCGCGCCTTGATTTTCAAGTTCACGGACAAGCAGGCGATATTCTTTTATGCTAATTTCGTTATGAATATACGCTTTCTTAGCAAAATCCATTAATTCATTAACGTCATCTGTACTGTAATCCCGACTTTGATTAAATTTGCTTTTTAATTCGCGAATGTCCATAAATAGCTCCTCCTTCATCATTTTTTTAATAGTAACACGAAATAAAAGGATTTCTAGTTTTTAAAATATTTAAACTTCAGACAAAATTCCTCTTAATTAGACAAAGGCGAAAGTTTCAAACTAACTAATCACCATTTATTTCAAACCTTCATAACCTGTAATAGAGATATTAGTGGAGGAGATGTTTGCCCATGTTTGGTACAAAAAGACCAAAACATCATGTTAACTATGGATACTCGGGGCAAATGATGCACCAAGTTCCTATTGGTCAACAATGGAACCAACAGTATTCTAATTATAGAAATCAACAACCAATGCCCTACCAATCACAGCCCCAATATTATGATTGGATGGCCATCCAACAACAAAACCCTTACTATCCGCAAGGCATGCAGCAATATGCTCAAAGTCTTCAACCCGGATTTGCATCACAAAATGTGTCATATCCCAATCAGCAGTATACACAAAAGGATTCACAATTCCTATTTCAAAACCCGCTGCAGCCAAAGGATCAACCGCAACCCTATATGCCAATGAATGGTTACCCGATGATGAACCCATATCCAAAACACAGTGTCATACCAAAACAACCTGGAGGAATGCAATCTTTAATGAATTCCTTTAAGTCGCAGGACGGTTCAGTAGACTTTAATAAAATGGTCAATACTGCGGGAACAATGGTGAATGCTGTGAATCAAGTTTCATCACTTGTTAAAGGGTTTGGCGGCTTCTTTAAAGCATAATTAAAAAGACGAAAGACGGCTGCCAAAAAGCCGTCTTTTCTGTGTTGGACTCTATGGATTTGTTAATCTTCAATTTCGATAACTTTCCCTTTTTCTTGAGGGATTCGGATTTGTAATAAGCCATCTCGATATGAAGCTTTTACCAATTTTTCATTAACCGCATGCGGTAGAGAAATGGTTCTTGATGAATGTTGTCGAATAAATTTTCGACGATAAACTTGATTTTGGTCATTTTCCTCAGTTTCCAGTTCATTATTTTCAATAGATATCGTTATATAATTTCCAGTAATATTTAAGTGAATTTGATCTCTTTTCACTCCAGGAAGTGCAGCTGTAATGATATGCTCTTTCCCATTTTCAATTGTTTCTACATCAAATCCAGCCGAAACGGGAAAAGGAGTTTTAAAGAATTCATCTATCGTTTGTAAAAATCCTCTGACTGGTTTTTCGGTGAAGAAATCATTCATTGTTTTCACTAATTCTCGTAATGGTTCAGGTACCGGCTTTTTAGGGTTGTTTTTATCACTCGGATGCATGGATGACATCATTTTTCCCTCTCTTTCCAATATTTCACTTCCTATAATATGCTTATAAATCTAGGTAGGTGCCGTCAAATTATCGTAATAACTTTTTGAACGATTTTTAACAAAATTGCTATTTGTGATAAATGTCACATTAAATAAATAGCTAAATTTGTATGCTAATGCAGTAATGTAAGGAAAGTGAGGGAAATTTATGTTCTGTTATCAATGTGAACAAACCCCAAGCGGCGGATGTACCGTGATGGGTGTTTGTGGTAAAGATGAAACGATTGCTAGTTTACAAGATACGATTATTTTTGGATTAAAAGGGGTTGCCGCGTATCGCACACATGCGAATCAGCTTGGGGTTACAGACCCATTTGTCGACTCGACCACACATGAAGCCCTGTATTTGACGTTAACCAATTCTAACTTTAACGTTCAGGAACATATTGACATGGCGATGAAGGTGGGGCAAGCAGCTGTTCGTGTTATGGAAATCCTCGATGAAGCTCATACAAACCGACTAGGCATCCCTGAACCAATTCGTGTAAGTCAGAACAAAATAGAAGGAAAAACCATCGTTGTAACGGGTCATAACCTATTTGCCTTAGAGGAATTATTAAAGCAAACGGAAGGAATGGGCATAAATATTTATACCCACTCTGAAATGCTCCCGGCACATGGATATCCGGCATTAAAAAAGTATTCCCATTTGAAAGGTAATATTGGAAAAGCGTGGTACGATCAGCGTCGCCTATTCGAAGAGTTTCCTGGAGCTATTTTAGCTACCACAAACTGCGTGATGCCAATCAAAGGAACGTATGCTGACAGAATGTTTTCATATGAAGTAGCAGGACTAGAAGATGTCGAAAAAATTATCAACGATGATTTTACTCCTTTAATTGAGAGAGCATTACAACTGCCGGAAGCAGCAATTGATTCCGAAGAAACATTACTTACTGGCTTTCATCATGAAACAGTTCTAGGCATTGCACCTGAAGTAATTGATGCAGTAAAAGCAGGGAAGATTAAGCGTTTCTTTGTCATTGCCGGCTGTGATGCACCGGGTCACGGAGGTGATTACTACCGTGAACTGGCCACATCGCTGCCGTCGGAAACCATAATTTTGACGACCTCATGTGGGAAATTCCGCTTCAATGATGTGGACTATGGAGTTGTTCCGGGGACAACTATTCCACGTTATATCGATTTAGGCCAGTGCAATAACTCAGGGTCAACTGTAAAAATTGCAATGGCATTAGCAGATGCCTTTGGCTGCGAAGTGAATGACCTTCCCGTTAGTATTGTGTTGTCATGGTTTGAGCAAAAAGCGGTTGCAATTCTTTTAGGGCTTTTCAGTTTAGGAATAAAGGACATTCGAATTGGACCAAAACCGCCTGAATTTATTTCAGAAGGAGTACTTAAGGTTCTCCAAGAAACATTTAACCTAAAATTAATAAGTACAGCGATAGAGGATATGGAAGACATGCTTCAGTTATCCGTAAAATAAACAAAAACACCGCGGCTTACATAGCAGCGGTGTTTTCCAATTTAAATCAAGCCTATTTCTTCCATAAGAATTTCAACATCGACAATCATGTTTCCGGCCTCGTCTACTTCGATCAGCTCATCCTTTTTCATTTTTGTTAACGTCCGGCTAATTGTTTCCCTTGTGGTGCCAATCATATTTGCAAGGTCTTTGTTGGTGAATTCTGACTTAAGAAGGATTGTCCCATCTCCTTGCTCCATCCCATGATTTTGGGCCAGACGAATCAGCAGTTTAACAATTTGTTCATATGTATTGTTAAGAATTTGTTCTTCTAGTCGATTCTGCAAATCGACAATTTTCTCGCCCAACACCTTAAATACTTTAATGCAAAGCTCAGGATTTTCAATCAAAACGGATTCAAACTTTGAAATGGGAACAGCAATAAGCGTTGAAGGCTCAAGTACTTCCGCATAGGCAGGATAATCTCCTTTTCTAAAAAAGCCTACATGTGGAAACATATCACCCTTTTTTGCCATTGCAACAATTTGTTCTTTCCCATTGACATCACTTTTGTAGATTTTGATTTTACCATCATAAATAAAATAAACATTCTCCAGCGGGTCGCCTTGTAAGAAAACATGGCTTTGTTTTTTCCAATCCCTGGCTATCGCAATATCAGCAACCTTTGTTAATTCAAAATCGGTTAGTTCGCGAAAAAGGGTGAAATCAGCAAGAACCGTTTTGATCTCTTCAATTTTCATTCAATCACCTTCAAATTTATTTCTGTTATCTCTATTGTATCAAAAATTCACTAATAGTTTAATTTCCTTCATGTTATATTTTACATAAATAGAGTGTCCGTCTGTTTTTTCTTTTAATTGGTAGAAGATATTTTTGTTTTTTGCTTTAATGTCGAACGTCTATTCGTTAAAATATAGGAAAGTAATGAGGTGAGGATATGAAATTAAGAAAAAGCCTACAAGACATTTTGAATGAATTAAAGATAAATAATGAATTTAAAGAAAATATCGTTACATGGCAGACTATCGCAGAAAAACCGCCCCAAACGAGTACGCTGCCAAATGACCTGCACCCTGCATTAATAAATGCTCTGCATAGCAGGGGGATTGAAAAGCTGTATACCCATCAAAAATCAGCGTATGAAAAGATTATGCTGAAAGAGAGCATCGTAGCCGTAACCCCAACTGCTTCAGGGAAAACACTTTGTTATAATCTTCCGGTTCTTCAATCCATTCTTTCCAGCCCGAATGCAAGAGCCCTGTATATGTTTCCAACTAAGGCACTTGCCCAGGACCAAAAGAGTGAGATGAATGAATTGATTCAAGCTGCGGGGGTCAATATTAACAGCTACACGTACGATGGAGATACACCGGCAACTATTCGTCAAAGAGTGAGACAGGCAGGACATGTCGTTATTACTAATCCTGACATGCTCCATTCAGCTATTCTGCCGCACCATACCAAATGGGTATCACTGTTTGAAAATCTTAAATTTGTGGTAATTGATGAACTCCATACGTACCGAGGTGTATTTGGCAGCCATGTGGCCAATGTCATTAGAAGATTAAAGCGGATTTGCAGCTATTATGGCAGCAGTCCAGTGTTTATTTGTACATCAGCAACGATTGCCAATCCACTGGAGCTAGCGGAGAGATTGACCGAGGAAAAGATGCACTTGATTGATAATAACGGTGCCCCAAGTGGCACGAAGCATTTCCTCTTCTATAATCCGCCGATTATTAATAAGCCGTTAAATATTAGAAGAAGTGCCACGCTTGAGGTTCGGAAAATCGCCGGCGAACTATTAAAAAATAAAATTCAAACGATAGTTTTTGCCAGGAGCAGGGTCCGCGTGGAAATTATTTTGACCTATTTACAAGAATTAGTGAAAAACCAGTTAGGTTCTAAATCAATTATGGGATATCGCGGTGGATATCTCCCTACAGAAAGAAGAAAAATTGAAAAGGGCCTGCGTCAAGGTGACATTTATGGTGTTGTCAGTACGAATGCTCTTGAGCTAGGTGTCGATATAGGATCACTACAGGTTTGCATTATGACAGGCTATCCAGGGACGATCTCGAGTGCGTGGCAGCAAGCGGGCAGGGCTGGAAGAAGGCATGGGGAAGCCCTGGTCATTATGGTGGCGAGTTCAAGCCCGCTTGACCAATATATCATTCAGAACCCGGATTACTTTTTTCATAAAAGTCCTGAAACAGCGCGAATTAACCCCGATAACCTCATCATATTAATTGATCATATGAAATGTGCAGCTTATGAGCTGCCATTTAAACTGGGGGAGTCGTTTGGAAATGTTGGGACAGAGGAATTATTGGAATATTTAACTGAAGAACGAGTACTATACCAAAATGGAGATAAGTGGTATTGGATGAATGATTCTTTTCCGGCACATAATATTAGCTTGCGTTCAGCATCACAGGAAAATGTCGTCATTGTTGATCAATCAGAAACAGCTAATGTCAAAGTCATTGGTGAAATGGATCGATTTTCGGCGATGACGCTGCTCCATGACGAGGCCATTTATTTACATCAGGGCAGACAATTCCAAGTCGAAAAGCTTGATTGGGAAGAGAAAAAGGCGTTTGTCAGGGAAGTAGCAGTTGATTATTTTACCGATGCAAATTTAGCTGTTCAATTAAAAGTGTTGGAAGTGGATAAGCTGCAAAGGATGGAGAAAGTCGAAATTGGCTATGGAGATGTTAGTGTGCGGGCAATGGCAACGATTTTTAAAAAGATTAAATTCGAGACCCATGAAAATATAGGCTCAGGACCCATTCATCTCCCGGAAGAAGAACTTCATACAAGCGCTGCGTGGATTTCTATGAATAAGGCGCTTGCAGAAATGGGGCATGAACGCCTTGAGCAAGGACTTGTCGGGGCCGCGCACGCTCTAAATCATATTGCGCCATTATTCGTTATGGCTGACCCCCAAGATATACACGTGATTCCACAAGTGAAGGCAGATCATAATGAAAAACCATCGATCTTCTTTTATGACCGGTATCCTGGCGGGATCGGCTTAAGTGAAAAAATTTATAGCGGAATGTCTAAGGTATTCACCGAAGCAAAAAAGATGATTAACCGATGTCAATGTGAATCCGGATGTCCTTCATGTATTGGTGCAGAAACGATTAGTGAGACGGCGAAAAAAGATTCTTTGAAAATAATTGATGCCTTCCTACACCCTTCTAACCCAGAAAGGGGAGCGCAGCATGTCTTTAAAAAGTAAGTTGAATCGCTTAAAGCCTCATCTTTCAGCTGGAGGACCGCCTGAAAAGGCTCCACACCTTGAGCCTGCCCGAGTCGAGGTGCCTTTTAGTGAAAAATGGGAACAGAATTATGTTTTCCCTTATTATATGGATGAAAATTATTGCTTAATAAGGGAAGTGAAATACCCATTATCTCAACAGCATGGGCATTACTGTTTTCATGATTTTCTTACTGCCGTTGCTCTTTGGAATAAGCATCCAGTCAGCCATCCCTTATCAGCGGAAGGCTACCAAGCGGAGGAATTCTTTTTTTTTGATACAGAAACAACCGGATTGGGCGGCGGGGTTGGAAATACTATTTTTATCCTGGGATACGCAAGTATTTCTGGCGACCAGCTAATCGTCAGACAACATATCCTTCCGCATCCGGGTGCAGAGGTACCTTTATATCAAAGCTTTTTGGAAAAAGTGAACTATCGCACGCTTGTTACTTACAATGGAAAATCATTTGACTGGCCTCAAGTGAGAACAAGACATACGTTGGTTAGGGAGCACGTACCACAGCTGCCAGCGTTTGGCCATTTCGATCTCTATCATGCAGCGAAAAGGCTCTGGAAGCATAAATTAGAGCGAATGAAATTAGCGATTGTTGAAAAAGAGGTCCTAGGGGTAGAAAGAGTGGATGATATTCCAGGATTTTTAGCCCCAATTATTTATTTTGATTTTGTTGAACGGAAACAGCCGGATGGCATGCTTGGGATTCTAAAACATAACGAAATAGACATCTTATCACTGGTTACCTTATATACACATCTCACTTTTCAACTATGCGGGATCGACCGTAAGCAAACACGCATCGAATCCTTTGAAGTTGGACGTTGGTTTGCATCTATAGGAGAAAAAAACGAAGCAGAAAAAGTATTGAGCCAACTTACAGTCGGCAATGATGTTACATCCTTTCAGGCAAAGCTCATTTTGGCTTACCAGCAAAAAAAAGAACGCAATTGGGAAATGGCGCGGAAATTATTTTATGATATTGTTAATTGTGGTGATGATCGGATGGAGTTAGAGGCATTACTCGAGCTAGCCAAAATCTATGAGCATAGAATAATAAATTACAAGCTTGCTTTAAAGTATTGCCAAAAAGCGATCTTGCTACTATCACAAACTAAAATCCCAGAAAATGTAAAAAAACGTGACACGTTGGAGCAGTTTGAAATAAGACTAAAACGGCTGGAACGAAAATTGCTTAAAATTCCGGATAAGCGCAAAAAACGGTAAAATTAATCCTCTTCAAAAGATTTTTGGTAACGTTTAATCTTTTGTCACAAAATCTTAATAAATTAATCTTAAAAACCAGCAAACTCATATTGTTTATCTGTGTAGAAAAAGGTAAAATGTGAAATTGGGTTGTAAAAAACTCCTTTAAAAACCTAATGGAGCTGGTAACATGTATAAAGCGATATTATTCTTATTTTTTATTGTTGTGTGTCTGACTGCCGTCGTTTTTACAAGCTTAAAAGATAGCTTTTATTCGATGTTATAGCTGATGCGGAAGTTTGCATGTGGCCTAATAACTACCGATAAGCTAAAAATAGGTATTTTCCTTAGTACAAGAATAACTCCTTCAACATAGGCTGTTAATGTAAACAGAATATTCGAAGGGAGAGTTTATAATGTTTCTTGGAACTAATTTCGCGCCGCCAGTCATCCATCCGACACAGCAGATTGTGAACCATACATTCTCATCTACGGTGGTGCCGCATATTCATCCAGTACACACTACAACGGTGAATCACCACATGTATCAACATAAACATTACTGTCCACAAACAGCATCATGCTGTGAAGAGGTATGTAATCAGCACATTAACTGCTGTAACCCATGTGCAACTGGTGCAATGCCAGCTGCTAATGCCGTCCCAGGCTTTGGAGCAGGAGGCCCAGGATTTGGAATGGGAGGTCCAGGCTTCGGTATGGGAGGCCCAGGCATGGGAGCCCCAGGCTTTGCACCTGGACCATATATGGGTCCTAGACCTTAAACAGGAATGAAGGTAATTTCAAGGGCTTCTTAGCCCTTGTTTTTTTATTTTTATTTACTATATGTTATGCTTTTTTTATAAAAATGTTTGTCCATTTTAAAATATTTTTGCAAAAGGGGAACATTGTTGATTAAAGTTTTGGCAATTTCAGGTTACAAACCATTTGAATTAGGAATTTTTAAAAAAGACCACCCGTCTGCCCTATTTATTAAGACCGCCATCAAGAAATCATTACTTCCTTTAATTGAGGAAGGATTAGAATGGGTGCTGATAAGCGGCCAATTAGGGGTAGAGCTGTGGGCGGCCGAGGTTGTTTTTGACTTGCAAAATGAATTTCCAGATTTGAAACTGGCGGTGATCACACCTTTTCTTGATCAGGAAGCAACCTGGAATGAAATAAACAAGGAATGGTATGCGTCGGTATTGGCCGGGGCTGATTACATCGATTCTGTTACGAAAAAGGGATATGAGAAACCATGGCAATTCCGTTTGAAAAATCAATTTTTCGTCGAAAAAAGTGACGGACTCCTTCTTCTTTATGATCAGGAAAAGGAAGGAAGCCCGAAATACGTATATGAGCTAGCAGTTGAATATCAAAAAAACAACCACTATTCGATTGAATTAATTACTTTTTACGACTTACAAATGATTGTAGAGGAAGAACAAGATAAATTGTCTGATTTTTAACGAATGTTTAAGTTGTTTAGTCATATAATGAAGTAATTTTGCTAACCATTATTATTTAAAACAAAAGAAAATTGACAAAAGGACTTATTTTTGAAAAAATAATAGGTAATGATTGGCTAAACTTGAGGTGATTTGGATGTTGGCTGATAAGGTGAAATTAACAGCTAAGGATATTTTAGAAAAAGAGTTTAAAACAGGTGTAAGAGGGTACAAACAAGAAGATGTTGATAAATTTTTGGATCTAATCATAAAAGATTATGAAACGTTCCACCAGGAATTAGAGGATCTGCAGCAAGAAAATCTAAGGCTGCGTAAACAGCTTGAGGATTCGTCAAAGAGACAGCCTGCAGCACAACCTGCCGGTACGACCAATTTTGATATTTTAAAACGATTATCCAATTTAGAAAAGCATGTTTTTGGCAGTAAATTATACGAATGACAGTTTGTTCCTCAATTTACTAATAAAAACCATTGAATAAACAGCAGGAAAAACATATAATAATAAAGTATCATTAATGACGTTCGGGTAATCGCTGCAATAAGCTTAATGCGAATTGTTGAGGAAAGTCCATGCTCGCACAGGCTGAGATGCCTGTAGTGTTCGTGCCTAGCGAAACGATAAGCTAGGGCAGTTGGGTGTAAACCAGCTGACGGCCGGGAAAATACCTAAGTCCTTCTCGGATATGGTATGAATACCTATAAAAGTGCCACAGTGACGTAGCCTTTCCAGAAATGGAAAGGGTGGAACGGGTAAACCCCACGAGCGAGAAACCCAAATAATGGTAGGGGCGCTTTCTCTGAGGAATTGAACGAGGAGAAGGACAGATTCCTAAGTGAATCTGTAGATAGATGATTACCACCTAAGTACGAGACGAAAGTCGTTTGCAGTACTATGGTACAGAACATGGCTTACAGAACGTTATTAATGGGAATGTTTGCTGGATATTTAACGGCTCTCCTGATATGGGGAGCTTTTTTATTGGTTCTAATTGCATTCCTTCGTTGCTTTTTGTCAATAATGAAAGCGAATATACCGTTGTTCAGAAGTGGACAGATACATAACAATTGAAAAATACTTAAGGGTGAAAATATGGGAAATTATCAAATAATCGCTACGGCGGCAATGGGACTAGAGTCTTTGGTTGCAAAAGAGGTAAGGTCGCTTGGATACGACTGTGAAGTAGAGAATGGGAAGGTAACATACACGGGGGACGAAACTGCCATTGCCCGCAGTAATTTATGGCTTCGAACGGCAGACAGAATCAAGATCAAGGTTGGCGAATTTAAAGCATTTACCTTTGATGAATTATTTGAAAAGACGAAAGCACTGCCATGGGAAAAATTCCTGCCTGAGGATGCGGAATTTCCCGTCATTGGAAAATCTGTTAAATCAAAGCTTTTTAGTGTGTCAGACTGCCAGGCGATTGTCAAAAAAGCAGTTGTAGAACGTCTAAAAATGCACTATAAACGAAGTACTTGGTTTGAGGAAAATGGAGCTCTTTACCGTATTGAAGTTGCCTTGCTGAAGGATGTGGCGACGATTACGATTGATGCAAGCGGTCAGGGCCTTCATAAGAGAGGTTATCGAATCGACCAAGGGGAAGCACCATTAAAGGAGACACTCGCTGCCGCCCTTGTAATGTTAACCAATTGGAAAGCAGATCGTCCTTTTATAGACCCTTTCTGCGGTTCTGGTACTATCCCCATTGAAGCGGCAATGATTGGCCAAAATATTGCTCCAGGCTTTAATCGGGAATTTGTTTCAGAGGGTTGGAATTGGATTTCTCCCAAGGTTTGGGATGAGGCTCGAACTGAAGCAGAAGACCTGGCAAATTATGACCAGCCACTAGACATAACAGGTTCTGATATTGATCATAGGATGGTTAGAATTGCTCAGGAGAATGCCTTTGAAGCAGGGTTTGGTGATTTAATTCATTTTAAACAAATGCAGGTCAGAGACATTTCTACGAATAAAGAATACGGTGTCATTGTCGGGAATCCCCCATACGGTGAAAGATTAGGGGATAAAATGGCTGTCGAACAGATGTACAAAGAAATGGGTCGGGCATTCAGCAATCTTGATACGTGGTCGATTTATATCATGACCTCGAATGAAGAGTTTGAACAATTATATGGAAAGCCGGCAACAAAGAAACGAAAACTTTTTAACGGATTTATCCGGACAGATTTATATCAATATTGGGGGAAACGGCCGCCTCGTCAGGATTAGCCGAAATAATTATCAAGTAATGAAATGGTTCATTGGGGAGGTAGATTATGCAAAAACGGATACCGTTTGAAGTTTCCAAGACTGAGTCCTTTTATGACAAATTAGGAGAATGGATTGGCGATCTATTCTATGATATTTTGCCTGATGCCGGCTTCGAACTAAGGGACGAACAAATTTATATGGCCTTCCAATTGGAAAAGGCCTTCAAGGATAAAAAAATAATGTTCGCCGAAGCAGGAGTCGGGACAGGGAAAACAATTGTTTATTTACTGTATGCAATCATGTATGCCCGCTACACGAATAGGCCAGCCGTCATTGCATGTGCAGATGAGACACTTATAGAGCAGTTGGTAAAAAAAGAGGGAGATATTGCAAAGCTCGAAAGGGTACTCGGGTTAAATATTGATGTTCGCCTGGCTAAATCCCGTGATCAGTACCTGTGTTTAAAAAAGCTTGATCAGGTTCGGAATAACGATTTTTCAGATGAGATTTCCGATTTGTATCTAAAGCTGCCCGACTTTATTCACACGGGCGGCTCGATGCAGTCTTTTGAAAAATACGGAGACAGACGTGATTTTCCGCATTTGTCTGATGAAATATGGAGCAATGTAAATTGGGATCCTCTTCAGGATTGCTTTTCCTGTGAAAAGCGCCACCGTTGCGGATTAACTCTGCACAGGGAATATTACAGGCATTCGACTGATTTAATTATCTGCTCCCATGATTTCTATATGGAACATATTTGGACGAAGGAATCAAGAAAGCGGGAAGGGCAGCTGCCGCTGTTGCCGGACCATTCTTCCATTGTATTTGATGAGGGCCATCTGCTTGAATTTGCTGCACAAAAAGCATTAAGTTACCGGTTTACTGATTATACCTTGGATACTTTGCTTACTAGGCTGATGGAAAACGAAGTCAGAGAGAAAACATTATACACAATAGAAGAAGCACTTTTAGAAAATGAGGCATTTTTTGAGACAATCTCTCAATTTTCTGCACATGCAAAGGGATCTGAGAAACAAATTATTTCGAAGCATCCTTTAGTTTTAAAAACCTGCAGGAAGTTACTGTC
This sequence comes from Bacillus sp. S3, assembly GCF_005154805.1. Taxonomy (GTDB): domain Bacteria; phylum Bacillota; class Bacilli; order Bacillales; family Cytobacillaceae; genus Neobacillus. The sequence continues at coordinate 3,266,917 of NZ_CP039727.1, read as the reverse complement.
AACACTTCAATCCTTGGAGGAAGAACTTGTCTTTGAAAGTGAGTTATATGTCATAAATGAGTATGATTTAAAGATTGTTGAGGAGTATTTAGAGCAGATTACCTATTCATTATCACTTTTCCTTCAAGAATTGAACGGAATCACCTGGTTTGAAGAGAGCAGGGGCGAACGGACACTTGTGATTATGCCAAAAATGGTCGAAGAAGTGATGCGAGAAGAGGTGTTTTCACAGAAAAAGCCATTTGTTTTTTCGTCAGCGACACTGTCAAATCAAAAGTCATTTGATTATATTGCAAATAGTCTTGGTATAAAGGATTATTTATCGTTTTCTGTTGCTTCGCCATTTGCCTATGATGAAAACATGGAAGTCTATCTTCCAAGATTTTCAAAAGAAAGCATTGCAGAAAAAATAAATTATCTAACTCAAGTCATTCATCAATCCGAGGGACGAGCCTTAATTCTATTAAATAATAAAGAAGAACTGTCTCATCTTAAAAGACACCTGCCGGGAGTATTACCATATCCTGTTTATTTTGAAGGGGACGAAGAAATCAGCACGCTCGTTTCCAAGTTTCAAAATGAGGAGCATGCTATACTTTGCTCGATTCATCTTTGGGAAGGGCTTGACATTCCAGGAAGATCGCTTGAAAATGTATTGGTCTTTTCCCTTCCGTTCCCGCCAAATGATCCCGTTTTTACAGCTAAGAGGGATGGGGTAGACCATCCATTCCTTGAGGTTGATTTACCATATATGCTCCTTCGCCTGCGTCAAGGCATAGGGAGATTAATTCGCAGTGAAACAGACAGGGGAACAGTTCATATCATGATAGATGAAGATATCGATCCAACCGTATTACAGAGTATCACCGCTGTCTTACCGACCGAACCCATAGAAGGATAAAAAATGGAAGCTCTCGTTTAGAGAGCTTCCATTTTTTTATCTCATACCTAAATAACTTTTTCCTTCCGCTGTCATTTTATCAGGTGACCAGGCGGGCTCCCAGACAAGATTGACCTCTACATTTCTTGTTTTCTCGATTCCTTCTACACAATAGCGGACACCCCTTGTAATGCTGTCATGAAGCGGGCAGCCAGGTGTTGTCAGCGTCATCGTAATTTTCACATCATTTTCATCCGTAATTCCAACGCCATAAATTAAGCCTAAGTCCACTACATTGATATTTAACTCAGGATCATACACAGTTTTTAATTCTTCAAGGATTCTTTCTTCTAAATTCATGATAAACACCTCACTATTTTTTTATAACTCTAACAATATTAATGGCAATGATAAGAAACATGATGGATAAGATGAATTGTCCTATATTAAACAGTACGGCTGTTTTTAAGGCCAGGGCACAAAATATAATGATAACTGCCCCAATAAAGATTGACAGGACAGGGATAATGATTTTTTCATTCATCATTTCTTTTAATGTCGGCACTTTTGACTTCCCGATTTCATTGCTATATTTATAGATCCACCAAAGAAACGGAACGATTTTATACAAATATCCAATAATACTAAGGACAATCCAAAGTAATAGATAAGCGTATACCAGTGGGCCAATTAGTGTAGTAAAGCTGTTGGTCCACAATAATATAAATGCTGCTAAATGGATGGCGTTGCCCAGTCCAATTGCAATTAGCGAAAACGTAAAGGGTTTATCTAGCTTTTTTTTCAATCTTTTATTGATAATGATTGTGGTATGCCAGCTGAAAATCGAAAAGCCTGCCAAAAGTAAGAAGAAACCTATTTTTAATAGACTGCTGCTATTAGAAAAGAAGGAAATGAGTGATAAAACGAGACCAGCAGTATAGTATCCATACACGTATCTTGCATGGACCATTGGAAACCCGTGTGACAAAGAAAACATAGGCACCATCTTATAGGAAAATCCGAAAATTAATAGGGTAAACCAGCCAGTAACACCCATTAATAAATGGCTTTTAAAGATTGAATGATAGTATTCAGCACCAATCCCTGTTTTTAAACAATAAATTAATGTAATTCCTAATGAAATAGTGATAAATAAACATACTAGTGCCGATCCCACGAAAGCAGTCAAAATGTTTGGTTTGGCTTGTAATCTTAATGTCATAAACATCTGCACTAAAAACATAATGATACCAATTATGGTAACGACCCCTGGAATTAAAGCATTTTGCGGTGATACATAGAGCATAGCTGAAAAAGTGGCAATGCCTATTGCCGTAACATAAAATTGAACAAAGCCAAATTTCTCATTCCATATTTTCGTCAGGAAGGCAACAGGAACAAGCTGGTACATGGCTCCCATCGCTACCATTAACGCCCAGCCTAAAACTAATAAATGAGCTGAAGACCAGATCGCAGGGATTCTAAAGCTTCCATCAGCCATTAATTGACCGTTTACTAGCAATAGAATTTGCGAAAGTACTAGGGCGATTAAACTAAAAAAGATAAATGAGAAAGGCAGTTTAATATTTGTTTCACTCCCCATATTTTGAGGAACCATAATAGTACACCTTCTTAGCGAAAGATCTCGATTTTAAAACTTCCGTCAGTTTGCGGTTCTGTGCGTTGCTTGTAGCCCAGTTCTTCGAGCTGCTCATAAAGGAACATCGGTCTCCTGTCATTAATAATCGTTAAAACTTCATTCTCCCCAAGCGTTTCAAGGGCAGCCAATGTCCGCATCATTGGCTGCGGCGGTTCTAACCCGCGATTATCTAATATCATTTCAATCACCTTCCCATCCTATTTCTGTTAGCTTTTCTTTGTAAAGATAACTTTCCAGTGCTTTTTTTCAATTTCTACTTCTTCATGGGTAAAGCCTTTTGCTTTTAGAACGGCGAAAAGCGGTACTGGCTTAAATGGAGCATGAAGAATAAAAATATCATTATTCTTACATTCCTTAATGGTCTCCATAATTTTTTGAAACGGTTCAATTTTATTTTTAAGATCCTCGCGCACATCCAATTCAATTACTCTTTTTTCCATTTGCTTGACAACCCCTTCTATTTTTATTTGTGCAAAATTTCTTTATCAATAGAATAACTCTTGTTGTAATGCCTCACGATCGATTACATAATACCCATCTCCGTCTTGTGTAACAAATTCCTTCTTTTTTACATGATTGATGGTTCTGCTGACGGTTTCTCTCGAAGTACCAATCATGTTGGCTAATTCTCGATTGGTGAACTGAGTTGTCAGCTTGTAGCGATCTCCAGCCTTCTCCCCGTTCGATTTACACAGTCTAATGAGTAGTAAAATAATTTGTTCATATGTGTTATGGAGAACTTGTGCTTCCAATCTTCCTTGCAGGTCAACAATTTTTTCCCCCAACACTTTAAAAAGCTTAATGCAGAGTTCCGGATAGGAAATAAGAATTTCTTCAAATTTGTCAATCGGGATGACAATGAGATGTGCATCATCCATCACCTCGGCATGTGCAGGGAAATTCCCTTTTCTAAAAAATCCGGCATGCGGAAACATTTCTCCCGGTTCAAGGACAGAGATTAATTGCTCTTTGCCCGAATGATCTGTTTTATAAATTTTGATTTTCCCGCTATGAATGAAGAACACGCGGTCAAGATGATCATCCTGCATAAAAACATACATCTTATGCTTATAAAACCGAGTTTGAGCAATCTTAACGATTGGGTCAAGCTCCATTAAGGATAATTCCTTGAAGATTGGGACATCAGACAACCGTTTGATTATGTCCTCCTGCTTCATTAACATCACCTTCATATTATTAATTCGATTTAAACTCATTGTAGCAATGATTTTTTCGTATTAATGTGACCTCCATCATAGGTAGATCATTTTTATTGAAAATAATTCTCAATGTGACAATTTTGTGAAAGAAACATTTAGTGTGTGACAATTATCACAGCTAAGAAATGAGGATATTCACTTTGTGATGCTTTTTTCAAAGTTAAAATACAGTCTGTAATGAAAATAGAGAGGATGAAAGGCATGGAAATAGAACATCGTACGTCTACCAGTAAAATATTGAAGACGAATAAAAATGGTCTGTTAAAATCTGTTTTAATTGCGACTATTTTAATTAGCTTCACCGTTTTACTCGTTGGCGGCTATTGGATATTTAAAGAACAAGCGCCACGGCCATTAGAAGTGACAAATGAAAGTGGTGATGTCCTTTTTACAAAGGAATCTATTATGGGCGGTCAGGCAGTATTCCAAAAGTATGGTTTAATGGACTACGGTACTGTTTTAGGACATGGTTCATACATGGGGCCTGATTATACGGCAGAAGCCCTTAAAATTTATACAGAAGGAATGCAGGCTTATAAAGCAAATGATAAATATGGAAAAGATTATGCTTCTTTAAATGAGGATGAAAAAATAGTTATAAAAAACAAAGTTATAAAAGAAATGCGTAAAAATCGCTATAACAGCGGAAAAGATACAATGGTTTTAACAAATGCTCAAGCTTTTGGTCTTGAAAAGGTAAGGGCACATTATCAAGAAATTTTTACGAAGGGTGACGGCTGGGGATTAAAACCAAACCTAATTAAAGAGGAGGATATGCCAAAAACGGATCGTGCATATGTGGCAACAGGCGATCAAATTACCCAGATATCTGATTTCTTTTTCTGGACGGCATGGCTCTCCAGTACCGTTCGCGAAGGAGATAATATCACCTATACAAATAACTGGCCATACTATGAAGACGCAGGAAATCAGTTATCTTTCTCTGCTGTTTGGTGGAGCGGCGCCAGCATAACCATTTTTGTCCTGGTATTAGGAATTATTCTTTTTGTTTTCTACCGCTATCAATTTAGTATGCAGGAAGCTTATAAAGAAGGAAACTTTCCTCGAATTGATTTACGTAAAATGCCGGTGACAAGTTCACAGGTGAAGAGCGGAAAGTATTTTGTTATCGTTTCTGCTTTATTCTTTGTCCAGTGTATGTTTGGGGCATTACTTGCTCACTATTACATAGAACCGGATAGTTTCTTTGGAATTAAGTGGATTCATGATATTCTGCCATTTAATATTTCAAAAGGTTACCACTTGCAGCTGGCTATTTTCTGGATTGCAACAGCTTGGCTTGGTATGGGTATTTATGTTGCTCCGCTTGTTGGCGGTTATGAGCCAAAGAAACAAGGATTACTAGTCGATGTTTTATTCTGGGCATTGGTGGTCCTCGTTGTCGGAAGTATGGTTGGTGAGTGGCTTGGTGCCAATGGGTACCTAGGGAATAACTGGTTCTTGTTCGGCCATACAGGCTGGGAGTATATCGAACTGGGACGTATATGGCAGATAATCCTGATTGCCGGCATGTTCATTTGGCTGTTCATCGTTTATCGGGGAATTAGGGCAGGTCTTAAGAAAGAAACCGATAAAGGTGGGTTGATCCACTTATTATTCTACTCGGCGATTGCTGTACCTGCATTCTACGTTTTTGCCCTATTTATCAACCCGGGAACAAGCTTTACTTTTGCTGATTACTGGCGCTGGTGGATTATTCACTTATGGGTTGAAGGTATTTTTGAGGTATTTGCTGTTGTTGTTATTGGTTTCCTTTTAGTTCAATTGGGTTTGGTAACAAAAAAATCTACTGTTAGACAGCTATATTTCCAATTAATCCTGCTTCTAGGCAGCGGGGTAATCGGTATCGGTCACCATTATTACTATAACGGTTCAGCTGAAGCGTGGATTGGACTTGGAGCTGTATTCTCAGCAATGGAGGTCATTCCATTAACACTGCTAATCCTTGAAGCATACGAACAATACAAAATGATGCGTGCAGGAGGTGTAGATTTTCCTTATAAAGGAACTTTCTGGTTCCTTATCTCTGTAGCGATTTGGAACTTGGTTGGTGCAGGGGTGCTCGGCTTCTTAATTAATCTTCCGGCCGTCAGCTATTTTGAACATGGACAGTTCTTAACACCTGCACATGGGCATGGTTCGATGATGGGTGTGTACGGAATGTTTGCCTGTGCTGTACTTCTTTATTCATTACGGAACATTGTGAAGCCTGAAAGCTGGAACGATAAATGGCTTAAATTCAGCTGCATCATGTTAAACGCAGGTCTAGCCGGAATGGTCTTCTTATCCTTGCTGCCGGTCGGCTTTATTCAAATCAAAGAAGCTTTCGACCATGGATACGCAACATCACGTTCAGCAGCCTTTCTGCAAAAGGATCTAGTTCAAACATTACTAACTTGGCGTGCGGTGCCTGACACCATTTTCCTTATTGGCGTTGTGGTATTAGTGGTATTCTGTCTAAAAGCTCTCTTCCATTTACGTAAGCCAACGCATAAAGAAGGGGAAAGTCTCCCAGTGAAAGATTTATCACTTGATGAAGAATAAAGAAAAAATCCGCAAGGTCTAGCTTTGCGGATTTTCTTTTTCTTTCATTAGCTCTTTATAACAATCGAAACAATAAGTGTCGCTTTCTTCTGTGTGAACGCCGTTAAAGAAACCATCTAAACAATAGAGGTCTTTGTTACAGCATTTACATGAACCTACTAATTCTTGCAAGCTCTAAGCCCCCCTAATAAAACAGTATAAATAAAATCATGTATTAGGTGTGATACGCAGCACTAAATGGAAGCATCCATTTCCTTATAATAGAAGAGAAGTTAACATACTATAAGGAGTGATAATAATGCAAACCTATACAAAAGTGATCAATGTCCCAGATTTTCCACCACGTGAAAAGCATCCAACCATCTTTAATGGTTTCGATGGATTAGTTTCCGGTGAAACAATGATGATTGTTAACGACCATGACCCAAGACCGCTGTTATATCAATTCATGATGGAAAGACCTGAGCAATTTTCTTGGGAGTACCTTGAAGAGGGTCCCGAAACATGGAAAGTCGCTATTTGTAAGAAGTAATATGGTTTAGGTGTCTTTAAAACGAATGAACCTTAACCCTCTCTAATCATTTTACGTGAATATTTATTTTCCTAGTAACATCCTCTTTTCCCTATATATTATATTTTACAACAGAGATCCGTTTCTGTTGTTTTTTTATTCTCTTTCCGGTTATCAAATATCCACTTTTCAGAAAATATGATAAAATTTATCTGTTACAAAAAAAGGGGGATTCGTATGAGTGGTACACAAATAGAAAAAGAATTTCTAGAATATGTAAAAAAGATGTCTGCTTATAATGAAGCACTTGGTTTAATTTACTGGGACCTGAGGACAGGTGCTCCAAAGCAGGCGGTAGAACAAAGATCGGAAGTAATCGGAATGCTTTCTGCTGAAGTATTTAAAATGTCTACATCTGAGGAGATGGCCGCATACATAGCTAATTTATCAAAAAGGCCGCTGTCGGAACAAACCAACAAAATTTTACAAGAATGCAAAAAGGAATATGAACGAAATAAGAAAATTCCTGCGGAAGAATATAAAGAGTTTGTCATTCTCCAATCAAAGGCAGAGAGTGTATGGGAGGAAGCGAAAGAAAAAGCAGATTTTTCCTTGTTTAGCCCATATCTAGAGAAGCTAGTTGCGACGACAAAACGATTCATCAGCTATTGGAGTCATAAGGAAAAAAAGTACGATATTTTATTAGATATGTATGAACCCGGCATGACAATGGAAGTATTGGATCAAGTATTTGGCGAACTTAGGGAAAAAATCGTCCCGTTGGTCAAGCAGATTTCAGAGTCTTCCCATAAGCCGCAAACAGACTTTTTATTTAAACCGTTTTTAAAGGAAAATCAGCGTGAACTTAGCTTAAAAATCCTCGATAAAATGGGGTACAACTTTCATGCAGGAAGACTGGATGAAACCGTTCATCCCTTCGCGATTGGTTTAAACCCCGGGGATGTCCGTGTGACCACAAAGTATGACGAAAACGACTTCCGTACAGCTGTTTTTGGTACCATCCATGAAGGTGGTCATGCTTTATACGAACAAAATGTTTCAAAGGACCTGATTGGTACACCACTTTGCTGTGGAACTTCAACAGGAATTCATGAATCGCAGTCACTTTTCTATGAGAATATTCTAGGCCGAAGTTTTTCATTTTGGAAAAATAACTACAGTCTTTTAAAGGAATACGCAGATGGTCAGTTTGATGGAGTTGAACTCGAAGAATTCTATCGGGCAATAAATGAATCTAAACCATCATTCATTAGAATTGAAGCAGACGAATTAACCTACCCGCTCCATGTTATCATCCGCTATGAAATTGAAAAAGGGTTGTTCAATGATGAAATCGAGGTAAAGGACCTGCCGAAGATTTGGAATGACAAATATGAGGAGTATCTAGGCATTCGTCCTAATCATGACGGGGAGGGTGTCCTTCAGGATGTCCACTGGGCCGGCGGCAGCTTTGGTTATTTCCCATCCTATGCATTAGGGTATATGTATGCAGCACAATTTAAGCATAAAATGCTCGAGGAACTTACAAATTTCGATCAATTAGTAGAACAAGGAGACCTGCTCCCAATTAAAGAATGGCTGACGAAAAATATCCATCAGTATGGCAAAATGAAGCAGCCGTTAGAAATCTTACAGGACGTCACTGGAGAAGGTCTTAATCCAAAATACTTAATTGAATATCTTTTTGAAAAATATGGAAAGGTTTATCAGTTAAAGTGAAAAAGGCCATTCCTGTATTATTCATTGCGATCAGTGCATCATTATGGGGAATTATTGCTATATTTGTAAGGGGCCTTACTGAGGCAGGCTTTACTTCGATGGAAATTGTTACTATCAGGGTTGTCACAGCGGCAATGTTGCTAATCATAATTGGAGTAATCAAATACCCTGCACAAATGAAAATCAAATTTTCGGATACCGGCCTTTTTATTGGAACAGGGATCTTCAGCATTGTCTTATTTAATTGGTGTTATTTTTCTGCAATCAATCAATTGAATTTGTCGCTTGCGGTGATTTTATTATATACAGCACCAGCATTTGTAACCGTATTATCCTATTTGTTTTTAAAAGAAAAAATGAATTCAACCAAAATAGGATCGGTTTTTGCGACGATTGCAGGTTGTGTATTAGTGGCAGGGGTAAATCTAAATTCTGCGGCAGATATCAGGCCAATTGGGATTCTAACGGGTCTCGGGGCAGGCTTCGGTTACGCCTTATACACGATTTTTGGTAAGTTCGCTTTGAAAAAATATCCAACTTATACGGTCACATTGTTTACCTTTATCATTGCATCGGTAGCATTGCTGCCAGTGACACAGCTTTGGGAAAAATGGAACCTCCTCGTAAGTAGTGAGATTCTCCTATATGGTATAGGACTGGGATTAATTCCTACGGTAATTGCTTATTTATTGTATACAAAAGGGCTTGAAAAAGTGGAGGGTAGTAAAGCCGCTATCATAGCAACCGTTGAACCAATTATTGCTACGATTTTGAGTGTATTTTTGTATGAGGAAGGTTTTGGCGTGATACAGGCAACAGGCTCATTAATCATACTTTTATCGGTAATTCTCGTAAATCGACCCAAGAAACGGCAGGGTAACAATTACACAGAAAAGGCTTCAATCTAGAAGATTGAAGCCTTTTTAGTGTCTAGCTCCAGCGCGCTTGCGCGTTTCTTTTTACCACTTACTCCATGTCTGGAATCCTTTTGATCCGGGTGGTGCATTTTGAATGATATCGATGAATGGAATCGTGTAAGCAAATAAAATTAAAGCTGCTGTGATTCCAAGCCATAATTTCCAGTTTTCAAATACCATTGGAGCTTTTTCTGAAAGATTTTCTGCTTCTGCAACTGGAAATTCTTCTTCCCCCTTAGGAGCAAAGAAAGCAAGGTTCACAAAGATGATGATGACTAAAATTATTCCTAAGAAAAGAATGGTTCCGCCAACTGCCTGAGCGATTTGATAGGGAATCCAATCCATCGCTTGTTTAGCACCGCCGTAAGTAGAGAAGGCAGAACGTCTTGGACCGCCAAGTAATCCTTGGATATGCATCGCACCAGACATGAAAGCCATACCGATAAACCAAACCCATGCTTGGATGATTCCTAACTTATTCATTGCTTTTGTTAACTTTCGTCCAGTTAAATGCGGTACTAACCAATAAGAAATTCCAAAGAACGTTAAGACAACAGATGTTGCTGCTGTTAAATGGAAGTGGCCAGTTACCCAAATGGTGTTATGCACGACCTGGTCCATTTGGTTTGAAGCATTGATAATCCCGCCCGCGCCGGCAGGGATAAAGGAAGCCATACCGATAAATGGAACAGTAAAGCGGGCATCACCCCAAGGCAGTACTTTAAACCAGCCGAACAAACCTGTCGCACCCCTACTGCGGCCATATCTCTCAAATGTAGCGAATAGAGAGAAGGCAGTCATTAGTGAAGGAATAACAACCATAAAAGTAAGGATAACTTGGAAAAACTTCCAAGCAGGATCAATTCCAGGCTCAGTTAATTGATGGTGAAAACCTACCGGTATAGAGAATAGCAAGAATAAAATAAAGGACAACCGTGCTAACGAATCTGAGAAAATTTTTCCGCCAATAATTTTTGGAATAATTGCATACCAGCACATATACGCAGGTAACAGCCAGAAATAAACTAAAGGGTGACCAAAATACCAGAACAATGTACGGCTGACTAGCACATCAACAGTATCCACTAATCCAAGTGACCAAGGAAGTAATTGGAATAAGACGGTTGCCGCAACACCTAGCGTCGCAACAATCCACATCACAGTATTGATTACTGCCATAAAGCTTAGTAGTGGGCTAGGCTGGCCAGGGTTGTTCTTACGCCATCTTGCATAAGTCATAATTTGAGCTGCACCATCAACCCAGCTGCCGATCACGACAAAAGTTAATCCTAAGTAAAAAATCCAATGTGCTTTAAGTGGCGCATAGAAGGTATATAGAACAGATGCTTCCTTAAGCAGAACCATTGTAGCTGCCATTAAGGTACCGATTAACATGACCCAAAAGCCAATCCAGCCAGCGCGTCTTGCAGCGTTCGAATGTCCGCCGGTTGTTCTGCTTACGGCAGCATATTGAAATCCCATAATAAAGAAAGTTGTTAATACAAGACCCATTAGGACACCATGGACCGTTAAGATTTGGTAATAATCAATGCCCCATGGCAGTTCCCATTTACCGGAACGGACAAGGGTTTGCAATAATCCCATTAATCCGCCAAGAGCAAGAGCGGAAAAGGCAACAAAGAAGTGTGCCATTGAAAGCTTTGCATCACGAGGGTCAACTTTTACTTTTGCTGCTGCACCGTTAACCATTATTTTACCACCTCAATCATCGAACTCATTAAATGGTGCCCGGCACCACAATATTCATTACAAACAATTAAATATTCGCCTGTCTTGTCAAAAGTTGTTGTATATTCGCTGACATAACCAGGTTCCAGCATCATATTAATATTAGTCCCAGCCACTTCGAAACCGTGAATAACATCTTTTGTTGTCGCAATAACTTTTACTTTTGCACCAAGCGGCACCTCCACCTTCGCCGGATTGTAAGAGAAGGCAGATGCGACATAAACCAATTCATAGTCCCATTCTTTTCCATCAACCTTATGAAGGCCTGGCTTATCAAATGGTTTTGTTTGATCAACTTGCTCAGGATCAATAGTTGTTAAACAGCTTGGCGGTTTGTTGCCAAGATAGAAAGCGCTGACACCTACTACTGTTAAAAAAATGACTAGACAGCTAATACCAAAAGTCAGCCAAATCTTTTCAAGTTTATGCATGTGCATAATGTTTTCCCCCTTCAATCATTAAAAACGGTCTACGAATAGATAGTAAACACTAACCCAGGTGACAATTATAAATGCTCCTAATAAGAAAACGGATGCCATTGTCCCCTTAAGCGAAGAGCTGTCTTCTACTTCAGTTTTTTGATTTGTTTTTAGTCCCGCTTTCGCCATCCCTTTGCACTCCCCTCAGAAAATTAGGTTAATTAAATAAGTTCTCTTTCATAATACAAAACATTTGTGAAAGTAAAAGATGAAATTTCGGAGTTCACAAATTGTTCATTCCTTAGATATCTACTATGTTAATGTTAAAAACTTGGTATAACAGTGATTTATATCACAATCGCGTGGGTGGAAATGTGAATAAAATGTGAACTATCACACCATTCCTGTGATAAAAGTAATTGATTATTGTTTCACAAACAAAAAAATGATTTGGTTTGAGAAAGAAGTCACACTGCAATTATTTAAAAATATGATAAAACTAAACGTCTTGATTTCATAGGAAGCGAGTGATCTGAATTGGAAAAATACTACTGTGAACAATGTCGTCTTTTATATAATAAAGTGGAATATTGCAAAGTTTGTGGATTATTGGCAAGTAATAAAATTAAGATTGAAGTTCAAAAACAATCTGAAAAACAATGAAAAATTGGAAATGTTTATGTAATGATGAAAATGTTAATCCGCGATATAATTTAGGAGCACAACAACAACCTTCAAAACGTTTGCTTCCCATTATAGGGAGGCTTTTTTTTGCGCTTCAACAGGTTAAATGCTGGAATAATTCTTTAATGATTGGAAAAAATACCCTTATCTATATCAAAGGAGATTGATTATGCCAGCTGTTATTTCCGTTTCGGAGGTTATTCCCCCATTTGCCATTACCCAGGGACAAGCATCGGAGTTTGCAAAAGAACTTTTTGCTGGCTCATTTAAAGATATTGATAGACTGTTGAAAGCCTTTCAGAATGGACAAATTGAAAAAAGGCATTTTGTCAAAAATATAGAATGGTTTAAAGAAGATCATTCATTTGAAGAGAGGAATAAAGCCTACATTGAGGCCGCGGTGACGTATGGAACAGAAGCAATAGTGAAGTGTTTAAACAATCCTGACTTCCTGAAGAAGAATATTCCATTAGAAGAGATTGACGCTATATTTTTCATTTCATCAACAGGTATTTCAACCCCCAGTATTGAAGCAAGAATCATGAATCAATTAGCATTTAACCCGCATACAAAACGGGTGCCGATATGGGGACTTGGCTGTGCCGGCGGGGCGGCCGGCTTATCGAGGGCACATGAATATTGCTTAGCATTTCCACAGGCAAAAGTGATCGTCCTTTCCATTGAACTGTGCAGTTTAACGTTTCAGAAGAATGACCTGTCAAAAAGTAATTTAATTGGAACCTCGCTTTTTGCCGATGGGATTGCCTGTGCATTGGTTATTGGTGATGAGGTAAGAATAGAGACGTTAAGCAAAAAAAATACAAGTCCTGAAATCATTGCTACCCAATCAACACTTATGCCTGATTCCTTGGATGTGATGGGCTGGGAATTAAGGAACACAGGATTATTCGTGATCTTTTCCCGTGATATCCCTCATATTGTCGAGGGGTGGCTTAAGCCAAATGTTATGGGTTTTTTAGCGGATTACAAGCTGAAACTTGAACAAATCGATTGTTTCATTGCTCACCCTGGTGGAAAGAAGGTCTTGGATGCATATGTGAGATCATTGGATATTCCTTCTTCAATGAATGAGATATCATTAGAGGTTTTAAAACAATTTGGAAATATGTCATCAGCAACAATTCTTTATGTGTTAAGACGATATATGGAGATGGATATTCCGAATAATACAATTGGTCTGGGGACGGCACTAGGGCCAGGATTTAGCTCCGAATTACTCTTGTTGAGGTGGAAATAATGAGGGATATTGGTCCATTTATCATTCTGCTAAGTGTTGTCATCATGCAGCGTATCGTGGAATTAATTATTGCCAAAGGCAATGAAAAATGGATGAAGCGTCAGGGAGCAGTGGAGTTTGGTGAAAAGCATTATAAGTATATGGTCACGCTGCATGTACTATTTTTTCTCGTATTCATTACGGAAAAGATAGTGTTGAATCGAGGTCTATTCCCAGTATGGCCAATTGTTATTTGTTTATTTTGTCTTGCTCAGACCATGAGAATCTGGGCAATCGTTTCTCTAGGAAAGTATTGGAACACAAAAATTCTAGTCTTAGCAGGAGCAAAAATTATTAGAAAAGGGCCGTACCGATTTTTAAAGCATCCGAATTATTTTGTGGTAGCGATTGAACTGGTGTTGGTTCCCGTCTTGTTTAATGCCTTTTATACAGCCTTTTTATTCACACTTTTAAATATCATCATGTTAATGATCCGAATCCCTGAGGAAGAGAAGGCGCTTAGTACATTAACAGAGTATAATGCTGCTTTTCAGGACTGCCATCGCTTTCTCCCCAAAATTATTAAATAAATGTGACAGTATTAATGGGACTGTTGAAAATGAATATCACTCGTGATAAAATAAGTTTAATAATGAAAATCATTCTCATATACGAGTCTGATAAGGAAGGTGTTACATATGGCCATTGCTTTTGTCGGCGGCACCATTATTATTTATGCATTTGTCATGAAGCACGTTTTAAAAAATGTCACTCAATAAGGAATTGTTTATGTATTTGGCCAAGGTATTAAACCTTGGCCTTTTTGTGTTGAAAATTGTTTTTATTAAAATCAGTGTCAAGATAGGAAAAGTTTGAATTATCGTATAAAATAAAAAATATTACAACGTTATTAAGGGGAATAATCAAAAATGGTACAAACAACCAAGCAGATAGAAACAATCCAGACTTTAAAACAAAAAATTGTTTCAATACATGAGTATTTAGTAAAATCCAATGATTCAAAACAGGCAGAAAAGGTAAAGCAGCTTGCGAAAAAGCTGGAGACTCGCGAATTCCTGATAGCATTTTGCGGTCATTTTTCCGCCGGAAAATCAACGATGATAAATCAAGTGGTAGGGGAAAATCTACTGCCATCTAGTCCGATTCCCACAAGTGCAAATTTAGTCAAGGTTAAATCCGGTGAGGATTATGCAAAAGTATTTTTTAAAAATGAAAAGCCAAGGCTTTATTTAGCTCCATATGATTATGAATTAGTAAAAAATTATTGTAAAGATGGGGACAGTATTGAGGAATTGGAGATTAGCCACAGTGACTCCCGACTGCCTTCGAATAGCGTGATCATGGATACGCCGGGAATTGATTCTGCCGATGATGCCCACCGAATCGCAACGGAATCTGCGATCCATCTGGCTGATTTAATTTTTTACGTAATGGACTACAATCATGTCCAGGCAGAACTAAACTTTCTATTTACTAGAGAATTAACAGAGGCAGGGAAAGAAGTTTATTTGGTGATTAACCAAATTGATAAGCACAAAGATGAGGAATTAAGTTTCTTAGACTTCCAAAAGAGTGTGATTGATTCGTTTGCTTCATGGGGAGTAAAGCCTCCACGGATTTTTTATACGTCTTTAAAGCAAACCAATCACCCTTTTAATGAATTCCGGCAACTTCAAGCATTTATTGCAGAAAAATTGGCGGCAAAGGATGAATTGCTCGTTCCATCCATATATCATTCGTTAAGAAAAATTGTCCAAGATCATGCTAATGAAGTAAATAGACAGGAAGAAGAAGAAGAACTTGCACCGATCATTGAAATGCTAAATGAATTATCAGAAGATGAAAAACACGATTTACTATCTTCCTATGAAGATCTTACGTCTACTTTGAAGACGATAAAAGTAGGTTCGAGTGACAAGGAAAAAGAATTTGATGAGGAAATAGCTCAAATTATGAAAACGGCTTATCTTATGCCGTTTCAAACGAGGGAGTTAGCAGAAAGCTATTTAGAATCCTGTCAGCCGGAATTTAAAGTAGGTATCCTGTTTGCAAAGCAAAAAACTTTGGAAGAAAAAAATAAAAGGTTAGAGAGTTTTTATCAAGATCTTCTTGAAAAAACAAAATCACAGCTTGAGTGGCATGTGAGAGAATTTCTGCTTCAAACCTTAAAGAATGCAGATCTTCATCAAAGCGAGCTCACTGGCTTAGCACAAGCTTATTCCATCCCTGTCCCCATTGATCTCGTGAAAAATACCGTAAAGTCAGGGGCACGTGTAACGGGAGAATATGTCCTCCACTATACTGAGGATGTTGCGGGTGGGATTAAAAGAATTGCAAGAAATCAACTGGCCGATTTTAAAACCAGCTTTCTAAATGCGGTTAAAAATCAATCAGTCAAGATAAAGGAACAATATGAAAAGCAATTTAGTAAAATCGAAAAATATGTAAATGCATTCGAAGAGTTAACAAAGCATGAACAAAAAGGTTCTTTACGTGAAAAAACACTTGATGAACTTCTTACGCAGTCTTATGATTTCCAGAATGATGCATATAAGCTGTTTGTTCAAGAAGAGGAAGAATATGAGGTTGTAAATTCTGCGAGTGAAATCAGTTCTCTAGAACAAGGATTCACCGTTGAAGAAAGAAAAGTGGAAGTACCCGCTGTTAAGGAAACTGGAATACTTGACAGCAATCAAAGTGTAGATCGATTGAAGAATACGACTGAGCGGCTTTCTCATGCATCAAAGCTGATCAGTCCGCTGCCTGGGTTTCAAAAGCTGGCAAAGGAACTAAAGGAGAAGGCAGAGAGATTGGAAAACAAGGGATTTACGGTCGCATTATTTGGCGCTTTCAGTGCCGGGAAATCCTCGTTTGCGAATGCTCTAATGGGAGAAAAGGTATTACCCGTTTCTCCTAATCCTACGACCGCTGCCATCAATAAGATAAAGCCGGTTTCGGCTGAATATCCGCATGGAACCGTTCTAGTGAAGTTTAAGGACCATGAAACCATGCTTGAGGATGTCAACCGAGCCTTGAAAATTTTTGATCTACGGGCCGGTGATTTCAATACAGCAGCAAAATTAATTGACCAAATTTTACTTGAAAAAGGTCTGGATGGAGTACTAGAAAAAACACACCTTGCCTTTTTGCATGCGTTTAAAAAAGGATATACAGCATTTATCGAATTACTCGGAACGATTAAGAAAACCGATTTAAACGAATTTCATGATTTTGTCGCGATGGAAGAAAAATCCTGTTATGTCGAATGGATAGAACTATACTATGATTGCGAGCTAACACAAAAAGGAATTACACTCGTTGATACCCCGGGAGCCGATTCCATTAATGCCCGTCATACAGGTGTGGCCTTTGAGTATATTAAAAACTCTGATGCCATTCTCTTTGTGACGTATTACAACCATGCTTTTTCAAAAGCGGACCGTGAATTCTTAATTCAGTTAGGACGGGTAAAAGATTCATTCCAAATGGATAAAATGTTTTTCATTATTAATGCGATAGATCTTGCGGAAAATAATGACGAACAGGAAACCGTTTCTCAGTATGTTACAGAGCAGCTATTGAAATATGGAATTAGGAATCCACATCTATATCCATTATCAAGTTTGCTCGCAATAAACGAAAAATTAAATCGCAAAATGGAAGCAGCTTCCGGTATGAGCAGGTTTGAAGAGAATTTTTATCACTTCATTTCAAATGACCTAACAGAAATGAGCATTTCTGCAGCTGAAAACGAATTGAGCCGTGTCAACGAACTTGTGAGCAGGCTTATCCAAAGCTCCAATGAAGATCAATCAGTAAAAGAACAAAAAAGAACCGAGATTGAAAAGCAAAAGGCAGAAATCATGGCATTAACGGAGAAACAAACTGCCGAGGCTTTGCAAAGCCGTTTGCAAATGGAAGCAGAAGAATTAGTATTCTATATTAAACAAAGGGTTTTCCTGCGTTTTGGCGATTTCTTTAAAGAGGCCTTTAACCCGTCAACACTTCGCGACGATGGCCGAAATTTAAAAAAGGCACTGCATGGTGCTCTTGATGAGTTTCTCGAAAGCCTGGGCTTTGATTTTGCACAAGAAATGAGAGCAACAACAGTCAGAATCGACCGTTTTATTGGAAAGCTATTAATCGATTATCAAACAGGATTCATTCGGAATCTGCAAGAAATAAACGAAGACCTTTCCTTTTCTGCATTTGAAAAAGACAAAAGCTCAAGAATTGAGTTTCCAACTGCCTTTATCGATGCCGACCAGCAGATATTTGCGAAAGCAATGACCTATTTTAATAATCCAAAATCTTTTTTTGAAAAAAATGAAAAGAAATACATGAGTGATGAACTATATAAGATTTTAAACGGACTTGCGGATAACTATTTGCAAAATGAATCAAGGCGGTTAATTGCCCATTATGAAGCTGAATTGACAAAAGAATTCAATCGAGTAGTGAAGAAACTAAATGAGCAAGCGGATGAATTCTATCTAGGCTTTCTTTCTGCCTTGGAAGGTGGAGTGTCCATCGAACTTTTAATCGACATCCAAAAAGGTCTGAAGAAAGAATCAACTAATTAAGGGGGCACTGGCAAATGAAATTTGTGAAAGAACAGGATTGGGTTTTGAATCATTTAAATGAAAATAATATTAGAATTATTGATTGCCGTTATTCATTGGCAGAACCCGAAAAAGGGAAAAAGGACTATTTAATCGGTCATGTGCCTGGTGCTGTATTCTTTGATGTAGAACAGGATCTGTCAGCGCCGGTTGGAGATCATGGCGGACGGCATCCATTGCCAGATACAGCTGAGTTCGTTAGGAAGCTTGAGGCTGCTGGTATTGGTGACGATACAACAGTCATAGCCTATGATAGCGGTGAAGGGCAATATGCTGCCCGGTTTTGGTGGTTACTGCAATATCTTGGCCATGAACAGGCGTATGTTCTTGATGGCGGATATAGTGGCTGGATTGTTGGCGATAATCCAATAACGAAGGATATTCCAAACTTTGAAAAAGCGGTTTTTCATGTCAATTTTAGATCTGAACTAATGGCGGATGTAGAAGAGGTGAGGGAAGCCGTTAAAAAACGGGACAAAATTCTTATCGACTCCCGCGAAGAAAAGCGTTTTCTTGGTATAGAGGAACCAATTGATAAAAAAGCCGGCCGCATCCCAGGAGCACTCAATAAGCCATGGATGAACGGTTTACAAAACAATAAATATTTACCAGTTGAGGAACAAAAACAACGGTTTCATGACCTTGACCCTGAGAGTCAAATTATCGTTTATTGTGGGTCGGGGATCACGGCTGTCCCTAATTTCCTCACTTTAAAGGAAGCTGGTTTTAAAAAGGTTAAGCTTTATGTTGGCAGTTTTAGCGACTGGATCTCTTATGAGGAAAATAATATCCTATAATATATCAGTCCTTCTTATGTTATAATGGTTCTCGTATTGTTTTTTTTATAGGAGGGACTGAGAGAATGGAAAATCAAAAACCTTCACTTATGCTTGTTGATGGAATGGCCCTGTTATTCCGCGCCTTTTATGCTACAGCAGTAACAGGTCAATTTATGATAAATTCTAAAGGAATTCCAACAAATGGAATTCACGGATTCATTAAACATTTATTTACAGCAGTAAACTCATTCAAACCATCACACCTTGTTGTTTGCTGGGATATGGGCAGTAAAACCTTCCGCACTGAATTATTTCCGGATTATAAGGGAAATCGGGGAGAAGCCCCTGTCGAGCTTATCCCGCAATTTGATTTAGTCAAGGAAGTTGTTGCATCCTTCGATATTCCCAATATCGGATTAGAAGGTTTTGAAGCGGATGATTGTATCGGAACGATTGCCAATCAAATGAAGCATGATGCACATGTGTCGATATTAACTGGTGATCAGGATATCCTCCAGCTCCTTGACGAAAGCATCTCCGTTATTTTGATGAAAAAAGGGTACGGGAATTACCTTGTTCACACGCCGGAAACCTTTTTTGAAGAAAAAGGGATTACTCCTAGACAGATGATTGATTTAAAAGCTCTAATGGGTGATACAAGTGATAATTATCCGGGTGTGAGGGGAATCGGTGAAAAGACGGCATTGAAGCTTTTACAAGAATTTGAACATATTGAGGGTATTATAGAGAACCTAGATCGATTGTCGAAATCCAATAAAACAAAAATTGAGCAGGACTTAGACATGCTCCATATTTCAAGGATTCTTGCGGAAATAAAATGCGATGTTCCTGTTAACTGTGTCTTTGAAGAGGCAGGACTGCGAATTGAAAAAGAGAAAGCTTTAAATAAATTAATGGAAATTGAACTGCGTGGAGTACAACGGCTGATGTCGTTGGACGAAGCGATTATTTCTTAAAAGCAGCAAAAGGTTGTCTCGAGTCAGGGACAACCTTTTTTGGTAAAAATATGTTATTTTGTGTTCTTTTTCTTTGCAGCATTTTCAAGCTTACTCTTTGGTTCCTCGGCAAATTCTGCATCTTGTCCATATCCTTGTGGATTCACTCCAGGTGCCTTTACACCGCGGTTTCTGCTAGCGCCTTTTCCCATCAAGATCACCTCCCATTAAAAGTAGTATTTCCATATGGAATAATCCAACTCATGTTCTCTAACAATAATATGAGAGGTGATAAAAAATGAATAAGGGTGTTTATTTGGCACTTTTTAGCATTGGACTTGCCCAAGCTGTGAAAATACCAATTCATTATGTGAAAAAGAAGGAATGGCGGCCTGAGTTATTTTTCGGTACGGGCGGCATGCCTAGCTCACATTCTGCTGGAGTTTCCACATTAACCACCTATATTGCTCTGCAAAGAGGGCTGCCAACCTTCGATTTTGCGCTTTCTCTTGTGTATGGATTAATTGTTATGTATGATGCACAAGGTGTCAGGAGGCAGACAGGCGAACTTACATTAAAGGTAAACTCCATGAATGAATTAATCGAAAAAATTCATAAAGAAGAAAGTGTTGAAGTAAAACAGGAATCTCCAAAGAAGTTAAAAGAAATGTTAGGACACCAGCCTGAAGAAGTGCTTGGTGGTGCCCTGTTGGGTATAGCGGTCGGGGCTATTGGTCATTTATGTACAAAAAAGAATAGAAAAGCCCAAACTTTTAGGGTAAGATTTTAAGGGGATATTCATATTTCGAATACCGTGGGGAGAGGAATGGGTTGTCTGTGCAAACAGTTGAAGAGTATTTGTGCTACTTGACGGGAAAAGGCTTTCATTTTCAAGAAGATGCCGTTGGCTTTATTTTCTTCGGGAAACATTATACAAATGCTTCAGATGAAATGACCAATACAGCAATAGAGTTAACGTTAAAGGCTCAAAAGAGCTTTGACGGCAGTTTTTATATGTCATTGCTGGAAACATTTATTTCAAATCAGATTAACACAAGGAAAGCCGCTATACATTTTGTAAAGAAACAAGAATTACTCGCAATTTAAGCGAAAAACTCCCATGAACGGGAGTTTTTTACTTACCTCAAGACGTTTTCTTTCTTTTGTAACGGAACTAATTTTTTTGGATGGCCTTTCGTGCTAATTCATCTGCCACTTTGTTTTCGGAACTTGGAATCCATTTCATAAAGAATAAATCGATTTCTTTCGTTAACTGTAATGCTTCTTCAAGTAAGGGAGCATACAATTTATTTTTGACAAACTCTTTTTCGACTGATCTACTTACTAATTCTGAATCCGTACGAAACGATACCACTGAATGGACGAATCCTTTAGTTAAGCAGATGTTTAAAGCTTGAATAAAAGCATGAAATTCAGCTTCATGATTTGACATAATGCCTAGCGGCAGTGAATATTTTTCCGTTGTGCCATGTGCCTTAATAAAAATCCCAGCCCCGCTTTGACCGGGGTTACCGGCACTTGCTCCATCAATATATACTTCAATCAATTCAGATTCCTCCTGTATGATCATAATGAAAGTTTAACATATTTTAATACAGTAATACGGGAAAATATTTTAAGCTCTCTGTGGTTTTGAATAAAAATATATATATTTATTGGCAAAATGAATAAGCTAGTTGGTAAGACCATGAAATTCAATCTTGAGAGGCTGAAAACAATGAAATATAGGCTCGAGTGGAACTACAAACTAAAAACAAATGAAAAAGTCCAATGTTCATCTGAATGGGCAGCAGGGGAAGTAGCCCTGCAAATGGGCGAAGAGCTTGAAGGAACCGGAAAGGTAACAGAATTGTATTTTTATGATGAAAAGGGGACATCTTGGATACTAAAAGAAATGAAAAAGCTGTTAACGGAAATCGAGGATGATCCCCATGATATTACCATTTATTTTGATGGTGGATTTCATAAGGAAACAAATCAGGCAGGGCTTGGGGCTGTGATCTTTTTTAAACAAGGAAAAAAGAAATACCGCATCCGGGCAAACGCTCGCTTTAATGAAATGGAATCCAACAACGAAGCAGAATACGCGGCTTTTTATTATGCATTAAATATTTTAGAAGATTTGGGAGTCCAACATCTTTCCTGTGAATTTAGAGGTGATTCACAGGGAGTTTTAAAGCAGCTTGAAGGAGAATGGCCATGTTATGAAGAAACGCTAAACCGATGGCTTGACCGGATTGAAGAAAAAATGAAAGCACTCGGAATTGTGGCAAAATATACAGTCATTCCTAGAAAAGATAATAAGGAGTCAGATAAATTGGCTACTCAAGCTTTAGAAGGAAAAGAAATCTTCGCCAAAACATTAATACTATAAAAAGAGGGTGCTCAGTAGTAATGAAGCATTCAGTCAGAAAAGAACTTTTTAGCCAAGCAGAAGAGTTGATGAAACAATATTGTGACGGCTGTTTTTTACATCAGCATTTAAAAAAAGACGGCGGGCGGAGATTGGCACATCGTTTCTGTATTTCGCAATGTACGATAGGTATTAAACTGCAAGAGGTTGGAAGCAAACTTAAGTGATTTAATTGAAATAAAAAGGCTGACGAAAATCGTCAGCCTTTGATCGGTCATTATTATTTAAAGATTATAGTTTTACAACGTTTGCAGCTTGTGGTCCACGGTTTCCTTCAACGATTTCGAAAGAAACTTCTTGGCCTTCTTCTAAAGATTTGAAGCCTTCGCCTTGGATTGCGCTGAAATGTACGAATACATCGTCGCCGCCTTCAACTTCGATAAACCCAAAGCCTTTTTCGTTGTTAAACCATTTTACTTTACCGTTTTGCATGTACTTCTTCCTCCTAAGCCTTTCAAGACACCATCTGTTGGTGCCAAAGTTAAATATTTTCATGCAGCAAATGAACAATTTTTGTTATTCGGTTACATGATGCTTTTAATATACAATAATGAAAATGGACAGTCAAGGAAGTGCAGACTGTTTTTTGCCTAAAATATTCAGGTTTCAACAAATAAATAAAAAAGTCTGAATTTAACTTGTAACTTAACATAATAATGGCTCTATCTCATATGTTAAATTAATAACTTTAACATGTTAGAGGTGGGGTCCCACATGTTCCGATTTTCAGTCGAGGGAGAGGATTGGATTTTAAGATTCTCACCACAAATTTCTATTGAGGCAGATGAAAAGCAGGCGATTTTGATGTCACTGCTGCATATTGGCGATGATTTAGCCAATTTTTCTCATGGTAGTGCCTTTATTATGTTTGCGAAAAAAATAGGTGCCATTGTCTTCGATGTAGAAAGAATTCCATCTTTAATATTAACGGTATCCAATATCGTTCCTGAAGAAAATTGGTATATCCAGGGAGAAAGCATCAAAGGATTAAAATAGTTAAATAAATAGATTGTTTTCCAAGGGGGCCATAATAATTTGGCACCCCTATTTCATTTTTTATCTCTTTACGAAACTCTCTTGAAGTGGGAAAATGAATCCGGGATGCTGTAAAAAGGAGCATAAATAAATGAAATTAATTATTGCTGAAAAACCCGACCAAGGCTCAACATTAGCTTCAATTTTTAAACATAAAAAACAAAATGGCTTTATTGAGATTTTTCCTAATGAAACGTTTACAAAAGGGGCGTATGTCACGTGGGCGATTGGCCATCTTTGTCAGCTCGTGGCACCGGAAAAGTATGAACCGGGCTGGAAAAAATGGTCATTGGACAACTTGCCAATCATACCTGAACATTTCAAGTATGAAGTTACAAAAGATAAAGCAAAACAATTTACAGTTATAAGAAAACTGGTTGCTAACCCAGCTGTTACAGAAATAATCCACGCAGGAGATGCCGGGCGTGAAGGTGAACTAATCATCCGCAATATCTTAAGGTTAACCAATTGTAAAAAACCGATGAAACGACTTTGGATATCATCGTTAACACCTAACGCTATTCGCGAAGGTTTTTCTAAGTTGTTAGATGAAAGTGAGACGAAAAGTTTATACTTTGAAGCCTATACCCGAGCTTGTGCGGATTGGGTTGTTGGAATGAATGGATCCAGGCTTTATAGCCTGCTGCTCCAGAAGAGAGGTTTTTCAGATGTATTTTCAGTTGGCCGGGTACAGACGCCAACGTTAGCCCTCATTGTAAAAAGGGAACTGGAAATTGAGAATTTTAAATCCGAGCCCTTTTGGGAGGTAGTTGGCCATTTTGACATCAATGGCAAAAAATATAGCGGAAAGTGGCAAAATGAAGGGGAAACCCGCGTTAAGACAAAGGAAATGGCTGAAAAAGTTGCTGCCTTTTGCCGTGAAAAGTCCGCTGAAGTAGCAGATGTAATAGCTGAGAGAAAAGAATTTTCACCACCGTTACTCTATAATTTATCTGCATTGCAGGCAGAGGCAAATAAACGCTTTAAATTTCCACCGAAAAAAACGCTAGATGTCCTGCAAAAGCTCTATCAAAAAGGGCATGTATCCTACCCCCGCTCTGATTCGCAGTACGTAACAAAAGAAGAGGCCAATACCTTTCCTGAAATTCTTAATAAATTGAGTCATATAAAAGCATATGCAAGCTTTTTCCCATTACCCATAGCCTCAATTGCGGATAATAAACGATATGTCAATGAAAAGAAGGTAACGGACCACTATGCGATTATCCCTACTGAACAAATCCCACATGTGGATAGGCTTAGCCCAGACGAACGGCAACTCTATGATTTAATTGTAACCAGTTTAATCGCCGCTCATTACTATAATGCTGTAGCTGAATATACTACCGTTACTACATTAGTTGATGGACGCGCGGCATTTGTTTCGAAGGGCAAGGTACAACTTGAACAAGGATGGAGAAAGGTCCTTAAACAAAAGGAACGTGAGGATGAGCCGGAACTTCCTGACCTGAAAAAGGGAGAGCAGGGGAAAACGGTAAAGGCAGAGGTAAAAGAAAGTCAGACACAGCCGCCAAAACGTTACACCGAAGGTCAGTTAATTACATTAATGAAGACGGCTGGTAAGCATATTGATGATAAAGAACTTGAAAAAGTATTGACAAGAACTGAAGGTCTTGGGACGGAAGCTACTCGTGCCGGAATCATTACGATGCTCAAGGATCGATTATACATTGAAGTGAAAAAGAATTTGGTTTATGCAACGGCAAAAGCAAAAATATTAATTGGAGCAATAGGTCAGGAAATCCTTGCTTCACCAGAAATGACTGCAAAATGGGAACAAAAACTAAAGGAAATTTCTGAGGGTTCCGCGGTGCCCATACATTTTATGGAGCAAACAAAAAAGATGGTCGTCCATTTAATTTCCTCTAGTATGGATCAATCTGCCAGCTGGACATTTTCTGAGGAAATAATTGAGAGCTTCACCCCCGGAAAACAAAGAACAAGGAGAAATACCGTCACAAAACTTGGGCCTTGTAAAAAATGTGATGGAACTATTATTGATAAGGGTAGTTTTTACGGCTGCAGTAATTATAAAAAGAATCAATGCAATTTTACCATTTCTAAAAAAATCCTCGGGAAAAATATTACTCAAAAACATATTAAGCTGCTTCTTTCTGAAGGAAAGACTGACTTGATTGAAGGATTCACTAATAGGGATAATACCTTTAACGCACGGCTGATCCTTGATGAACAAGAAAAAAAGGTTAAATTTGCATTTGCGGAAACATCAACTAAATAACGTTTCCTGCATTAAGTGATAAAGAGCCTTGTCACTCCATTTTTTCTATAGTAAACTTTTAATGGAGTAATTTTTTTGGAGGTTATGGGATGCCAACACCTAGTATGGAAGATTATATTGAACAAATCTATATTTTGATTGAAGAAAAAGGATACGCTCGGGTTTCAGATATTGCCGAAGCGCTGTCTGTCCATCCCTCCTCAGTAACGAAAATGGTGCAAAAACTTGATAAAGATGAATATTTGGTTTATGAGAAATACCGAGGGCTAAGGTTAACGACAAAAGGGAATAAAGTTGGTAAACGGCTTGTCTTTAGGCATGATTTACTTGAACAATTCCTTAACATTATTGGTGTTAAAGAAGAAAATATTTATACCGATGTTGAAGGCATCGAACATCATTTAAGCTGGGATTCTATTGATCGAATTGGTGACCTTGTTCAGTTTTTTGAAGAAGACGAGGGCAGAGTGGATCAATTGAGAGATATTCAAAAGCAAAATGAACAAGAGTGATAAAAAGAAAGCACCTAGCAAAATAAAATGGCTGGGTGCTTTTTAATATAAGTTAGGATAATGGTCAAAAGACTGGTCAATCTCCGGAATTAATGACACGCGTCCTTCCAGATCCAGGATGGCTTGTGCCCCCTCAATCTGTCCGTTCTCAACTTCTAATAGGGCTTTGCGATAAGAAATTACACGCCCTTCCGATGTAACAAAACTGATAATATCTCCGAAATGGTTGCGATGTACAGCAGAAATTGATTCCAATGAAATTCCTCCTTTGTCCGTATTATTCCTTGATTGGACGAATATTAAACAAAAGGATGATATATTCTCAATAGAAACAGAGCATCGGACGAATCCGATGCTCTGTTTTAATCCCAAGAAAATGGGGTTTCTTGATATACATAATAATTGAGCCAGTTTGAAAAAAATAAGTGACCATGAGAACGCCAGCGATTAATAGGAGGCTGGGTAGGGTCATTGTTTGGAAAATAATTCTCTGGCATATGGATTTCAAGACCTTTATTCAAATCTCTTTCATATTCCTGTGCCAGTGAATCGGATTCGTATTCCAAATGTCCGGTAATCATCACATGCTTCCGGTCTTGAGATGCAATCAATAATGCGCCGGCATCTTCTGAGGCAGCCAGCAATTTTAACTCAGGCTTTTGTAAGATTGCCTCAATCGAAACATCCGTATAGCGGGAATGGGGAGCATAAAATTGGTCGTCAAATCCCCGTAATAAAATATCATTTTGCTCGAATATACGGTGGGGATATATCCCTGAACATTTTCGCTGCAACTCAAATTTACGGATGCCGTAATGGTAGTAAAGTGCAGCCTGTGCACCCCAGCAAATATGTAATGTTGAGGTTACATTTTGAGTGGCCCAGTCCATAATTTCGGTTAATTCGGTCCAGTATTTTACCTGATCGAATTCTAATAGTTCAACAGGGGCACCAGTTATAATCATCCCGTCAAATTTCTGATTTTTAATTTCCGGGAAAGTGGTATAAAACTGCTCCAAATGCTGTTTGCTAGTATGAGTAGATTCATATGAGTCGGTTTTTAGCAAATTAACATTTACCTGTAATGGTGTGTTTCCCAATAATCTTAAGAGCTGTGTTTCTGCTTTTTCTTTTTCAGGCATTAAATTCAAAATCAGTATTTTTAAAGGCCTGATATCCTGGCTGATTGCCCGTTCATTTTCCATAATGAAAATATTTTCCTGCTCAAGAACCTCTCTTGCAGGCAATAACTTTGGAATGTTAATTGGCAAGTGATCATCCCCCTTTTTGTAAGTTGCTCTAAGGCAAAATTCTGAATACTAAATTCATTAATACTACGGCAAACAGTTCAAAGTCAATGAATATTATAAAAATTCGATATTTCTATTATAAACATTATTATAATTTCAGAAAAGATAATAATTTGTTCATAATTAACAATCGGAAAGAAAGCGCTTTTTTGGTACAATGAAAAAGTAGATCAAATTATAAATGCTGAAGCGGGGGATTAATGTGGCTATGAAAACAACTGTGAAATCAGACATTGAAATTGCACAAGCATCAACAATGAAGCCAATTTTGGAAATAGCTGAAAAAATCGGTTTGACAGAGGATGATCTCGAGCTTTATGGGAAATATAAAGCGAAGATTTCCAATGATGCCTTAATCAAAATGAGGACAAAAGAAAGTGGAAAAATCATTCTTGTCACCTCGATTAATCCAACACCTGCCGGAGAAGGGAAATCGACTGTTACCGTTGGGCTTGGAGATGCTTTTAATCGCATTGGTAAAAAAGCTATGATTGCGATGCGTGAACCTTCATTAGGTCCGACAATGGGGATTAAAGGGGGGGCGACAGGCGGAGGTTACTCACAAGTATTGCCAATGGAAGATATTAATCTCCATTTCACTGGAGACCTTCATGCGATTACAACAGCAAATAACGCCCTCGCAGCATTAATTGACAATCATCTCCAACAAGGGAATGAGCTGAAAATTGACCAGCGCCGTATCGTATGGAAACGGGCTGTTGATTTAAATGATCGCGCATTAAGAAAAGTAATTATTGGACTGGGTGGACCTCTGCAGGGGATACCAAGAGAAGATGGCTTTGATATTACAGTGGCATCGGAAATTATGGCGGTTCTTTGTCTAGCAACTGATTTAAAGGATTTAAAGCTTCGCTTATCTCGGATGGTGGTTGCCTATAATATGAATAAGGAGCCGGTTACAGTAGGTGATCTAGGCGTTGAGGGCGCATTAACGTTGCTTTTAAAAGAAGCTGTTAAGCCAAACCTTGTTCAAACGATTGAACATACTCCTGCGCTGATTCATGGTGGACCTTTTGCCAATATTGCGCATGGATGCAACAGTGTAATTGCCACAACGGCAGCTGCAAAGTTAGCAGACTACGTCATCACCGAAGGCGGTTTTGGAGCGGATTTAGGTGCAGAAAAGTTTTTACATATCAAATCTCGAAGTGCAGGGATTAAACCGGAGGCCGTTGTTGTCGTCGCGACCATTCGTGCCTTGAAAATGCATGGCGGTGTAGCGAAAACAGATTTAGCCCAAGAAAATATTCCATCGCTTACATTAGGATTTGCAAATTTGCAAAAGCATATTGAAACGATTAAAAGCTTTGGGCTGCCAGTTGTGGTTGCAATTAATAAATTTATTACCGATACTGATCTTGAGGTCGAAACATTGTTAGAGTGGTGTAATCGGGAGAAGGTTCCAGTTGCCCTAACTGAAGTATGGGAAAAAGGCGGTTTGGGAGGTATCGATTTGGCTGAAAAGCTTTTAGCAGTCATCGAAAAAGAAGAAAACAAATTTCACCCGTTATACGATCTATCTGACTCGATTGAGCAAAAGATAGAAACCATCGTACAAAAGGTGTATGGTGGGAAGGATGTCGAGTTTTCATCAAAAGCAAAAAAACAATTAATTGAATTTGAAAAGTTTGGCTGGTCCAATTTGGCCGTCTGCATGGCAAAATCCCAATATTCCTTATCAGATGACCCAACAAAGCTTGGCAGACCCACGAATTTCACCGTTACCATCAGGGAATTTAAACCATCGATTGGGGCCGGTTTTATTGTGGCCTTAACAGGTGAAGTCATGACCATGCCAGGCTTGCCTAAGAAACCTGCAGCCTTAAAAATGGATATAGATGAAAACGGAAATGCAGTTGGGCTTTTCTAAAAAGGAGTCGCGATAATGTTTGATCCAACGGCTTTCGATAATATGAAGGTTGTGATTGAAGGTGTCCTTTATGATCGGGACATTAGCGGTGAAATCGTCATAACGGACAGAAATGATTTACTAAATATGGCTAAAATGTCCCGTCAGTTTGATGTATCTATTCGACTGCCTCATAGTTCTGTCATCGTTAAAATGGAGTTAAAATCAGACCTTCATAATTTAGCAGCGGAGCTCCTTCCAAATTCACTATCAGATCATCATGCCGGGTGTTATTTAAACATGCAGTTCTTTCTTGAACATGATGTGGAAATTGATTATCAATCCATAGTAAAAATCCTTCGTGATATTTGGGGAGCAACTAGAAAAATATCTCTGTCCGTTCACAAAAAACCGCTAGAACCGGATAAAAGCATTAAAACAGTCATTACGTTGGTATTTGATCGATTGATTACTGAAGATCAATTAGATGATCTGGTTGAAATGACTGATTTTCTGGTAATCACTTTAGAAAAACTGAACAAAGCAATATAGAAAATTAACGTAGAACCAGCTTTATAAAATAGCTGGTTCTATTTGTAGTATAAAATATTTACAATATTCAAAAATAAAGGTACGATGGTACTAACTAGATAATAAGACCTCATACTAAAAATAAGGGGAGATGCATTGGTGAAGACGGCATGGGTTACCGATAGTACTGCCTATTTAGATCAGGAATTGAAAAATCATCCAGACTTGTATACGATTCCATTAACAGTTTTGCTGGATGGTGAAGAGTATTCCGATGGGATAGACCTAACCCCACAACAGCTTTTTGACCGTTTAAAACAATTGAAAAACCCTCCGATGACATCGCAGCCGTCTGTGGGTGCGTTTCAATCTTTATATGAGCAGCTTGCGAAGGATTATGACCAAATTGTCACTGTCCTCCTTTCAGGAAAATTAAGTGGAACGGTATCCTCAAGTGAGCAGGCAGCCAAACTAGTTGATATTCCGGTAACAATCTTTGATTCACAAATCCTTACCTATCCCATGTCTGCCTTATTGAAAAAAGGGATGGAATTATTTGCTGCAGGTCACGGCCTTGATGCGGTTAAGGAAGCGCTTGAACAAATCAGGGATACAAACGAGACATATGTATTGATTGGAAGTCTGGAACAGCTTCATCGTGGCGGCAGAATGTCAGGGCTGCAATTCTTCCTTGGCAGTATGTTAAATGTTAAACCGATCATTTCGATCGAAAATGGCGCATTAGAAGTGAAGGAAAAGGTTCGTGGAGAGAAAAAGGCAAAAGAAAAAATTCTTGATTACTTCCGCCTTTCCTATGAAAAATACCAATTTAAAGAAGTGTATATTTTATACGGATTACATGAGGAACAGGCAGAACATTGGCGAGGTGAGCTAATGGAACAATTTCCGCAACTGGAGATTAAGTGTTGTCCGCTTGGAGCTGTAATCGGGGTCCATGCCGGTGAAAACACATTGGGGATCAGC
This sequence comes from Bacillus sp. S3, assembly GCF_005154805.1. GTDB lineage: Bacteria > Bacillota > Bacilli > Bacillales > Cytobacillaceae > Neobacillus. The sequence goes on along the minus strand of NZ_CP039727.1, from coordinate 3,236,021 downwards.
TGGTTTAATGGGCTAAAATAATAAAATCCGCGGAATTCAGTGATAATTCCGCGGATTTTTTATTTATGTTAAAATAGCAAGGATGAAGGTAGGTGTTTGTGATTGAAAAATCAAGTTATAGAAGAGACAGAAAAGTTTGTCCGAAGTGAATTAGGTGAAGATGCAACAGGGCATGATTGGTTCCATGTAGACCGCGTGCGGCGAAATGCCTTACATATTTCCAAGGAAGAATTGACAGGAGATCCGTTTATCATTGAAATGTCTGCGCTTCTCCATGATATCCCCGATGAAAAGCTAAACGAAAGTGCTGAAAAAGGCAGAGAGAAATTAGCTTCTTTTTTCAAAACGATTTCCCTTGCTGACAAGGAAAGAAAACATATTATCCAAATCATTGAATCGATTTCATTTAAGGGTGGAAGAAAAAAGGAGCTTTTAACAATAGAGGCAAAAATCGTTCAGGATGCTGACCGCTTAGATGCGATTGGTGCCATCGGAATTGCCAGAGTATTCGCTTATGGCGGTAAAAAAGGACAGCCAATCTACGACCCGTCGATTGAAGTAAGGAATGAAATGACGATAGAAGAATACCGAAAAGGGAAATCAACAAGCATCCACCATTTCTATGAAAAGCTCTTGAAATTAACAGATTTATTGAACACGAATGCTGCCAGAAAGATGGCGGAAAGCCGTCAGCAGATGATGCTTGGTTTTCTAGACCAATTTTACCAAGAATGGGATGGAAAAAAGTAAATGAAAATGCTCACAGTGGAAAATGTTTCGAAAACATATGGCGAGAAACAGCTTTTTAATGACATCTCTTTTACCATTAGTGAAAAAGAGCGTGTCGGTTTAATTGGGATTAACGGTACCGGCAAATCGTCTCTATTAAAAATTATTGCCGGTCTTGATGTGCCTGACGAAGGAAAAATCATCACGGGTAAAGATTATTCGATTTCTTTTTTAAATCAAAAGCCAGAGTTAGATGATGAAAAATCAGTGTTAGAACAGGTCTTTCATGGCGATGCACCAATACTTAAACTAATGCGGGATTACGAAAAGACTTTATTATCTCTGAATAAGTCGCCAAATGATTCTAAGGTTCAAGAGGAGCTTTTTCGATTACAAAAGCAAATGGATGCGTTAAATGCGTGGGATGCTAGTACAAATGCCAAGTCGATTTTAATGAAATTAGGGCTTGAGGATTTTACAAAGAAAATCGGTGAGCTGTCGGGTGGACAAAAAAAGCGGGTTGCTTTAGCTCAGGTATTAATTGCTGAACCGGATTTATTGATTTTAGACGAGCCGACAAACCATCTTGATTTTGATTCTGTTAAATGGCTGGAGGACTACCTAAGCAGATACAAGGGGTCTATTTTGCTTGTTACTCACGATCGTTACTTTTTAGACCGGGTAGCTAACCGCATGTTTGAATTAGATGGAGGAAATCTTTACAGCTACAAAGGAAATTATGCAGCCTTTTTAGAGGCAAAAGCAATCCGCGAGGAAAATGATGCGGCTACGTTTGAAAAAAGAAGTAACCTCTTTCGACGTGAGCTCGAGTGGATGAGGCGCGGGGCTAAAGCGAGAACCACGAAGCAAAAGGCAAGGATTCAGCGATTTGAAGACCTTGAAGATAAACTTTCAAGCGGGAAGCCATCCGGAGAAAAACTGGATATTTCGTTAAATGGGAGCAGGCTCGGGAAACAGGTTTTTGAACTGAAGGATGCTTCGAAGCACTATGTGGAAAAGGTGATTTTAGATCACTTTAATTTACTCATAAAACCAGGGGACAGAATTGGCATCATCGGCAGGAACGGAGCCGGCAAATCAACATTATTAAATATTTTAGCTAAGAAAATCCCGCTTGATGAAGGTGAATTCATCATGGGACAAACGGTTAAAATTGCTTATTATACCCAAGAAAGTGAAGATATGGATGAAAATAAGCGCATGATTGAATATATTAAAGAGACAGCTGAGATTGTAGAAACATCAGATGGGAAAACGATTTCTGCAGCACAAATGCTGGAGCGCTTTCTATTTCCGGCATTTACACATGGAACGCCTATCCGCAAGCTGTCCGGCGGCGAAAAGCGCCGGCTTTACCTTTTAAAGCTTCTGATGACCGCGCCTAATGTTCTCTTGCTGGACGAACCAACAAACGATCTCGATACTCAAACCTTGACAGTATTAGAGGATTATCTGGAAGAATTTCCTGGTGTTGTGATTACGGTTTCTCATGACCGATATTTCCTTGATAAAATTGCTGAGCAGTTATTGGTGTTAAGAGGTGAAGGGGTAATTGAATTTTTCTATGGAAATTATAGCGATTATCTTTCAAGAGAAACGGAACTTGAAGCACAAAAGGTGAAATCCGAAACAAAGGTAAATCAACCTGCCAGAGCTCTTGAAAAGGAAAAGAAGAAAAAGCTCACCTTTAAGGAAAAAAAGGAATGGGAAGAGATTGATGAGGTTATTGCACAGACTGAGGCCAGCCTTGAAGAGATAACGGAAGAATTGGGAACGGTAGGCAGTGATTTTACTAAGGCTCAGGAGTTGATGAAGCAGGAAGCTGAATTGAATGAAAAGCTCGAGCATCTAATCGAGCGCTGGTCATATCTTGCGGAACTTGCCGAAAATGACTAATTCATTTGCCAAATGCATTTCAAATGAAAGTGCTATTTCGGTTATGTTAAACTTGTAATTGAAATATATGAGAATTAGGTGATTGTGTTGAAAATTAAGACCATCGAACCAACGCCAAGTCCGAATACGATGAAAATCAATTTAGATCAAGAACTGCCAATGGGGAAGAGCCATAATTATAAGAAGGAAACTGCAAATGAGGCACCTCCAATTATCCAGTCTATCCTACAAATTGAAGGGATTAAAGGCGTATACCACGTCGTTGGTTTTTTAGCCGTTGAGCGGAATGCGAAATATGACTGGAAGGAATTATTGCCTCAAGTCCGGCAGGCTTTTGGAGAAAAAGCGGATGATGCCGTCCAAACCGTTAAAGTAGATGAACATTTTGGTGAAATTAAGGTTGAAATCCAAATGTTTAAGGATATTCCGTTGCAAGTAAAGCTGACAGACAGCTCGACGGAACGCAGATTTGGTATGCCTGATTATTTTTTAAAGGCAAGGGAGCGGGCTCAACTTCCCGAAGACAACTATATTCTATTGCGGAAATGGCAAAATCAAGGTGTCCGCTATGGTGACTTTGATCAGATTGGCATAGAGGTTGTCGAGGAATTAATCGCTGCCTATCCAAAAGATCGTTTAGAAGCACTTGTCATAAAAGCTCAAACAAGCGACTCAACTACCGCTGTTGGTCACAAACCACATCGAACTCGCAATAAAGTAACTATTGCCAATCTAGAGAATCCAGACTGGCAGATTCGCTATCAGCTTCTTGAGCAAATGGATGACCCCGAACTTGATGATTTACCTGTTCTTGAAAAGGCTTTAGCAGATGAGAAACCATCGATTCGAAGACTGGCGACTGTCTATCTTGGGATGATAAAAGAGAAGGAAGTGCTGCCGCTTTTATATCGGGCGCTTAAGGATAAAACTGTTACCGTCAGGAGAACCGCAGGAGATTGCTTATCTGATTTAGGTTTTGCCGAAGCCTCAGAAGAAATGGCAAAGGCATTGCAAGATCAAAGTAAATTGGTGCGCTGGAGAGCGGCAATGTTTTTATACGAAGTGGGTGACGAAAAGTCGATTCCAGCTTTAAAAGCAGCGGAAAACGACCGGGAATTCGAGGTTAGCTTGCAAATCAAGATGGCAATTGAAAGAATTGAAGGCGGCGAGGAAGCAATGGGTTCCGTCTGGAAGCAGATGACCGAAGCGAGAAAGTCAGACACGTAATTATGTAACTTTTCAATTGTATAGTATTATAAATAGGAGAAATGGAGTGATTAAATGTCTAATGCATATGAAGAATATATGAAACAAATGGTGCTGCCGATGCGGGAAGAGCTGACAAGAGCTGGTTTTGAAGAGCTGACAACACCAGTAGCTGTAGAAAACTTTATGGATAAATCAGACGGGACGACACTTGTTGTGGTGAATTCCGTGTGCGGCTGTGCTGCCGGACTAGCCCGCCCTGCTGCGACACAAGCGGTTCTAAATAGTGCCAAAAAGCCGAATCATCTTGTTACCGTATTTGCTGGCCAGGATAAAGAGGCAACGGCTAAAATGCGTGAGTATTTCGAGGGAATTGAACCATCATCTCCATCAATGGCGTTAATAAAGGATAGAAAGGTCGTCCATTTCATTCCCCGCCATGATATTGAAGGTATGCCAATGGAAACGGTTATGCAAAATTTATTGGGAGCGTTTGAAGTTCATTGCTAACTAGGATGTCATTAGACGTCCTTTTCTTTTTATTAACTTAAATGGGATGATTGTATGTTTGTAACAACTGCCGGTCGTACAAATCAAGAAATGACAGATAAGGCCAAAGAAATTGCTGTAACTTTAGGAGTACCGTATCTTCCAAGAAAAAAGAAATCAATTATCCAATTGCAATTAAAAGCAAACAGTGACTGTCTTGTGGTCGGGAAAGATCGTGTAGAGCTGTTTGAAAAAGGCTCCACGCTCCCATTCTTTTTCCATCCCAATTCTGCTATGTTTCGCATCAAGCGGCTGCTAAGCGGGGAGAACGATCCATTTGCCGATGCAGCACAACTAACTGAAGGTATGACTATTCTTGATTGCACTCTTGGCCTAGCTTCTGATGCAATTGTCGCAAGCTTTCTAGTCGGAAAGGGAGGCCATGTTACCGGGCTTGAGGGACATAAATACCTTGCTTATATTGTGCAGGAAGGACTTAAAGTATGGGATCCTGGTCTGCAAATTATGAAAGAAGCGATGGAAAAAATTACTGTCATTCAAAGTAAGGCACTTGAATTTTTAAAGACGCAGCAAAATGATTCGGTCGATTGTGTTTATTTTGACCCAATGTTTGAGGAAACGATTCTAGAGTCTGATGGTATTAAGGGGTTAGGCCAATTTGCCATCCACGATGATTTAACAGAGGAATCAATAATAGAAGCATTGAGAGTCGCGAAAAAAAGGGTTGTCCTGAAAGACTACTATAAGAGTCAGCGCTTTGAGAGGTATGGTTTTATTGTCAACCGTCGAAAAAGCGCAAAATTTCATTTTGGAATTATCGAAAAAAACTGAGAGACACGGGCTTTCAGTTTTTTTAATGGAATTTATTGATAGAAAAAGAAAATTCAGAAAAAAGTTGAAACTGATTTTTCCATTTTTGCTAAAAAAGAAGTATAATATTTTGTAAGTATTTATTTAGTTTGAAACGAGAGAAAAAAGGTGTGATTTAGGTATGAATAAGTGGCTTCGAAAATCGCTGTTTGTAATGGTTTCCATTTTAACATTTGGTCTCGTAACTCCATCCCAATTAATGAATCAAGTGAATGCTGATAATTTCAAAGACCGGGATGCCTTTGAAGCTTCTTCACCTGAAAATAGTTTTACGCGAAAAAATCAATTTCTTGAAGAATCAGAGTTTAACAGAGAACAGTTTATGGAAGATCTAATTAAGCAGGCAGAAATGCAGTCTTATCAAAAATTTGGCAGTAGAATTAAGCCAGTGATTGAAAATGAATTCCGCGAAATTATTTTGCCAAATATTGAAAAAGCACTTGATGAAACTGCCTCCCAATTCCCGGAAGAAGATATAAAAAATCTTTCCATTACTGAGCAGCCTAGTGCCGGACATTCTGAAAAAATATTTAATATTAAAAATGGCGAATCAGGAAAAGATATCTTACGTTTTCATGTTCGACGTGATAATCCGCCTCAAGAAGGATTCTGGTTTAATTTTCATTACCATACATACCACGATGATTTCCAAAGTCATCATGATTTAGGATCCATTTATTGGGCAAAAAATACACCACCAAAATGGATGAGTTAGCTAGTTTCGATTTAAACGAATGGGTAATGAAAAATTTTATTATAATAAAATGAAACCTTTTTAAGAGAAATGCGTAAATAGACTATTACCAAAATTGGAGGAATGAAAAATGGCAGTAAGTTTATCTAAAGGTCAAAAAGTAGATTTAACCAAAACAAATCCCGGGCTGACGAATGTTGTGGTAGGACTTGGCTGGGACACCAATAAATATGATGGTGGACATGATTTCGACTTAGATTCATCCGTATTTCTTTTAGGGGATAATGGCAAAGTATCGAACGAAACGGACTTTGTTTTCTACAATAATCCACAAGGAGCAGGCGGCGCTGTTGTACATACCGGAGACAATCGCACAGGTGCTGGTGAGGGTGATGATGAACAAGTGAAAATTAATTTGACAACGGTTCCTGCGAACGTTCAACGGATTGCTTTTACAATTACCATCCATGAGGCTGAAGGCAGAAATCAGAACTTTGGTCAGGTTTCAAACGCATATGCCCGGATTTTCAATGAAGCAACAGGTGAAGAACTTATTCGGTATGACCTTGGTGAAGATTTTTCAATCGAAACGGCCATTGTTGTTGGCGAATTATATCGTCATAATGGAGAATGGAAATTCAGCGCGATTGGCAGCGGATATCAAGGCGGCTTAGCTGCATTAGCAACTGACTTTGGTTTATCAATCGCTTAATAGATATGAAATTATAAACCCGAGACAATCTAGGAGGAATTCATTTACATGACGGTTTTACAGCATATTTTAGACACTTATGCCCAGTTTTTCAATTGGGAAATGTGGGGAGAAGTGTTATCAAATCCGGTAAGCTGGGGGCTTATTGGTACACTTGTTATACTTGAAGGATTACTTTCTGCCGATAATGCTCTTGTTTTAGCGGTAATGGTTAAACACTTACCGCCGGAAAAACGTAAAAAGGCTCTTTTTTATGGTTTGTTAGGCGCCTATGTTTTCCGATTTATTGCAATTGGAATCGGGGTTTTCCTCATAAAGTTATGGTGGGTGAAAATCTTAGGGGCAGGATATCTCGCTTGGTTGTCCATTAAATATTTCATTGATAAGCGAAGAGCTGCTGGAGCAGAAGATGAAGAAGAAGCGCATGGAATGAATCAAAGCGGATTGTTGATACGTTTATTTGGCACCTTCTGGGGAACAGTTATTGCCGTTGAATTAATGGATATTGCGTTCTCTGTGGACAGCGTTCTTGCGGCCTTCGGTGTCAGTGAAGAGATTTGGGTTTTATTAATCGGCGGTATGCTTGGTGTGTTAATGATGCGTGGTGTTGCAGGTGTATTTTTAACATTAATTGACCGAATCCCTGAACTGGAAACTACTGCCTATATTTTAATCCTGATCATTGCCACAAAAATGCTTCTAGCTGTAGCTGGAATTGATATGGGACATGTGACATTCTTTATTATTCTTTTAGTTACATTTGCGGCTACATTTGTTATTCACTATATGAATAAGAAAAAGGAAGCCAGCAAGGAAACCAATTCATAATATTTGACAAAAATGGGGAGCTGACGAAAAGTCCGTCTCCTCTATTTTTTACCTAAAAGAGGAGTAAGGGTTATGGAATTTTTTACATACTTTTATGAGGATGAAATAGAGCGGTTTTTCTATCAAAAACCACAGGTATTTAATAAATATTCAAGCCGAGAATTGTTATCCTATGGTTTAGGAGCGACTCTCTATATGCCTGCCACACGCTCTAACATTCATCAGGAAATCCTTTCAAAGAAGCATGAAGGTTTAACATCTCTCGTCATCGACCTAGAAGATGCGGTCGGTGATAATGAAGTTTTTCAAGCCGAAGGACTGCTTATCAAAGAGATGTTAAAATTATTCGCAGAAGTAAATAAGGGATTTTTAAGCTTTGTTGATCTACCACTGTTGTTTATTCGAATTCGTAACCTTGAGCAGCTTAAGCGAGTAACCCAAAAGTTAGGGCCAGCGACTAATCTTTTGACAGGGGTTGTTCTCCCTAAGTTTAGCGCCGAAAATGGCACGGACTTATTAGAAATGGTTCGCGAGATTCACTCAGAGAAGAATCCGTTTTATGCGATGCCAATCTTAGAAACTGCTTCTGTCATCCACAAGGATACGAGAATGGAAGAATTAATGAAGATTAAGCAACTTCTCGATCGTTATAGAGAGCACATTCTGAATGTGCGGATAGGGGCAACGGATTTTTGTGGTTTGTATGGGATTCGCAGGAGTGCAGACACCACTGTATATGAGATTGCCGTTTTAAGGGATTGTATCTCTGATATTATCAATGTCTTTCAACGATTTGATAGTCCCTATGTAGTATCTGGGCCAGTTTGGGAATATTTTTCAACTAAAAAAAGGATGTTAAAGCCGCAGCTCCGCCAAACTCCCTTTCGTGAAAGATATGGTGATGATGGGTTAAAATGGAGGGCTCAGTTAATTGATGAAAATATGGATGGGTTGATCCGTGAAATCCTTATGGATATTGCCAACGGTATAACAGGAAAAACGATTATCCATCCTTCGCATATTAAAATTGTTCAGGCTCTAAATGTAGTTTCCTATGAGGAATACATTGATGCATGCAATATAGTAAGTGCATCAACAGGAAAGATCGGTGTCATGAAAAGTAAATTTGCGAACAAAATGAATGAAATTAAGCCACATTATTATTGGGCAACGAAAATTCTCTTAAAATCAAAGCTTTTCGGGGTGTTACATGAAGAATTCACCAACATTGACCTTATCAAAAAAGAAGTATACGTTTAATATCCTTGACTCCATCGAAACGGTAATAGAGGTAACAGAAAATCCATATAATCTGCCAATCGAAGAGCTCTTTACCATGGCAGCACGAATCAATAAGAAGCGCTCATTCTTGTTTGTCAGTAAAGTGTTAGGTAAGCATTTACCGATTGATCCTAATAAAGGGCTTTTGACAGCTGCTCTTTTAGCTGCCAGATTTGGAGAATCTGTGAAAGGTTTAAATTGTGTTGAAAAGGAAAAACAGATGTCTGCGTTTCTTGCGGGTGATTCCTTTAATATTCAAGCCTTTATACCGCCTGCCATTAATCCCGTAATCATTGGTTTTGCTGAAACGGCGACCGCACTTGGGCATGCCTTTTTTGACTGCTTCCAGGCTGGCGAATACTTCCACACAACCAGGGAAGAGCTTATCAAGGAAAATCCTAAAATAACCTTTGAAGAAGAGCATTCTCATGCGACATCGCATCGCTGTTATATACCTTTAAGAATGGTGCAGAATGAACGGGAGATTATTTTAGTAGACGATGAAATGACAACTGGAAAAACGGCAATAAATATTATTGAATCAATCCACCGCAAATTTCCGAGACAGGAATATACGGTCGTAAGTATTTTGGATTGGCGTTCTGAAGAAGATAAACAAAATTTTTCACGACTGGAGCAAACTCTAGGGATAAAAATTAATGTCATCAGCTTGATATCTGGTTTTGTGAAAGTGCGGCAATTAAAAGAAATTGAACAGCAAAAACCCAAACAAGAATTATCCGATCGGCGAGATCCGATTGTTGAAACTGTGGATCTTTCAGCCTTTTTTACTGCCACTGGATTTTCCTCTGCTAATCAGGAGAACGGGGCAGCATTTATAGAGGAGACGGGACGATTTGGCATGAATAGTTGTGAAAATTTCGCTTTACATAGAAAGGTTTCTATTGCTGCCACATTCCTAACAGGGAAAAGAACGGGAAAAAAAACACTCTGCCTAGGAACGGGAGAGTTTATGTACCTTCCAATGAAAATAGCATCTGAAATGGGCAGTGATGTTTATTATCAATCCACCACAAGAAGCCCGGTCTATATCGAAAATGTTGAAGGCTATGGGGCAAGATTTGGTGCGAACTTTCCAAATCCCGAGGATCAGGAGATTGCGCACTTTGTTTATAATATTCCACCAGGTCATTACGATGAGCTATTTATTTTTTTCGAAAGAGAAATAGAATATGAGAAGCTGAAACCAATGCTAAAGCAACTACTGAACACAGCAATTAATTCAATTAAGATTGTCTTTTTTTCGAAGGTCAGAGGTGAATAAGATGCAAAAGGGACTCAACAAACCGGCAAAAATCGGATCCTATCACGAAGAGGACGTGCTTTTTTTATTAAAGGATTTAAGCGGGATAAAGCTGGAGGATTCTGCAATGAATCGCGAATCGATGATCCAAGCTGGGGGACATTATAGTGAATCCCTGCCAATTGAATACCAGCCGCCTAATGAATACGTAGATTTATTCTGGAAAACATTGCACGAATACAAATATAAAGTGGCGATGTGTGTTGGGATTGTTGCTGAGCAAATCTACCGATTAAAAGGAAATAATGCAATCCTCGTTTCCCTTGCACGTGCAGGAACACCTGTGGGGATTTTAATCAAGAGATATATTAAATTGCGCTACGATGTTACCCTGCCGCATTACAGTATTTCCATCATACGAGATCGGGGAATTGACGAAAATGCAATTTCCTATATTCATAATGAGCATCCCGATGGGTACATTCAATTTGTTGATGGCTGGACAGGCAAAGGGGCTATATCTATAGAATTAACAAAGGCCTGTAAGGACTATGAAAAAAAATACGGGATGCCCCTCGATGATACACTTGCTGTCATTGCGGACCCTGGTTATTGTACTACTCTATTTGGAACAAGGGAGGACTTCTTAATTCCAAGTGCTTGTTTAAACTCCACTGTTTCCGGGTTAGTGAGCCGAACGGTTTTGAATGGCCAGTTCATCGGCAAGGATGACTTTCATGGTGCAAAATTTTATCAGGATTTACTTGCTGAAGATGTTTCGAATGAATTTATTGATGTTATTACGCAACAGTTCCCTATTGTTTGGGAGGAAGCAACACAGGCTGCTTCGAAAAAGAACTATGCAGAAATTGAAACAGGCTTCCTGGGGATGGCCGATGTGATGAGAATTCAAGAGGAATTTTCAATCCAAAGCACTCATTTTATTAAACCTGGAGTCGGTGAGACAACGAGAGTTCTTTTGCGCAGGGTTCCCTGGAAGATTTTAATGAGGGACCCTTCAAGTCCATTTGTCAAACATATTCTCATGCTTGCTGAAGAAAAAGGGGTTGAAGTCGTGCCATATTCTAATTTGAAGTATTTATGCTGCGGCCTGATTAAATCGGTGAAGGAGATGCAAAAATGATTTTTGCATCTGACCTAGACCGTACCTTGATGTATTCCAACCGGGCAATCGAAGAGCTTGGTGAACCACGTGGCACTATCCTTAAACCAGTTGAGCAAAAGAATGGAAGTTGGCTTGGCTATATGACAGAAGCCTCCTATTTTGTTTTAAAAGAGCTTTCCAATCAAAGTTTGTTTATACCGGTAACAACGAGGACAACCGAACAATTTAACCGGTTTGTCATATTTGATAACGAGATTCCGATTAAATATGCTATAACCGCTAATGGTGCCCATATCCTTGAAAATGGCGTGCCGCTGTTGGCTTGGTCGAACCATATTCAGAGCCGTATACAAGCAGAGTCGATTTCTCAAGCCGAATTACTCTCCATTTTGCGTAGGGAAGGTTTTCGGCTCAATGGGGAAAAGAAGCAGGCAGAGGATCTATTTTTCTATTACATATTAAAAGATCTTCCTGATACGTCCGAAAAAGAAGCGATTCATAAGATAACAGTAAAATATGGCTGGAGGATTTCCCTGCAAGGAAGGAAGCTCTATTTTATACCGAAGGCAATTAGTAAAGGAAGCGCACTTGAATATATTTGTACCCGTGAAGGGATGAAAGCAGTTGCAGGTGCAGGGGACTCCATTCTCGATTGGGATTTTCTGCAGCACTGCCAGTATCGATTCGTGCCAAACCACGGAGAACTTGCAAAAGAGTTAGCGAGGGTGTCAGGCACCAATAACCACATTTTAACAAATAGTCGAGGTGTCGCAGCCGGAGAAGAGGTTCTCCAACAGTTTCTTAAACTATTACCACTCAAAATTTAATTTTTGTTAATGGTTTGACTAAATAGGAAATAGTAAAGACATGAAAATAGACTATAGCTGCCAAGGAAGAATAGAATGGACATGGTTAATGAATGTAGAACAGGAGAAAGCAGCATTGTAAAGATGAAGCTGAACACAAATAGATCGAGATAGACAAATAGATCGGAAACCATCACTTCCATTAGGATATCAAGTTCCTCCTGTACGTGTTCAACCCTCGGCCGCTTAAAAAAAAACCTCATTCGTGTCACCTACTTTAGTGTCGTACTCAATAGTATGTAGGGACATGGAAAAAGGTGAAACGCGAGGAATCAGCCTTAAATATTGAAACATTTTTACATGACTTTCGTATAAACAAATGAACCAATTACTTAACTGTGATATGATAATAAGGAAACCTTACATAATTTGCTAAACGGAAAAATAAGCTTTCGCTTTTAGAGGGAAGGGATTATGAATGTATCCACTATTAAATCAGTTAAACATCCGTCCTATTGCTTCCCTCTCATATGAAAATTGGCATGGCATGCTTAAAAAAAAGCTGCCGGAACGGCCAAATTATTCAGTAGAGAATGGAGCAATTCAAATTGGGCAGGTACTTGCAAAGTTTCTCGGAGTACCGATTGACACGGATGAATATTATAACCAGTTATTTGATTACGTCCATAATAAAGAAACGAATCTCCAACTGCTCAGTGAGGAATCACTTGATAAAACCATTAATAATGTTCATTTTCAGGCGGTACAGAGAGTGATCAATATTAATAACGAACAGAAGCTATCTATCAACAGGTTCACGGCTTTTCTTGACGGGGAACAGCTTTTGTTAAAATCAAAGGTGCCGGTGATCCATCGGAAAATAAGAGAAGCGATGATTGCCACGCTGGAGCTATATGCAAGACACGAGTCGGGCGGCCTACAAAGTCATGAGCTAAGAAGGATTCTAGTGGATCTAGTGAAATGGTCAATCAACCATTTACAGCCACAGCTGGAGCTGGCTGACCCACAGCAGGGGATGCCGAAGTTTTTATGGTATGGAGACTATAAAAAAAGTCATCAGTTTTTTTTATACTATTTAACAAAGCTAGGTTGTGATATTGTCATCTTCCATCCGGAAGGTAACGATTTGTTAGCGGGATTATTGGACGAACCGATCTTCACCCATCATTACCAAAATAAACAGGCTGCTGAGCCATTTCCGAAAGAAAAGCGATCAAGGAAAACAACGGTTGCCTATCGGGCATCAAAAGAAATCGAGACAATTTTAAACCAGGAGGGTTCAGGACTGTACAAACCGTGGCAATTACGGGAGTACACGCCATCCTCGATTACATTGAAAACGACATACGATGAGCTGTTCATTCTCAGTAAAGAAATCGCGATGATTCGCCCTAATTTTGAAGTCGGCAACGGAGAAGTCAAAATTCCTTCCATTTTCGCTAAAATCCAGGGGGTTAGTAAAAACCGAAAAGAATACTGGGAGCGGCTGCAAGCTCTTACTCAATTGGAACATAGTTTATTGATTCGAAAGCTTCCCTATACGATTCCAAGTAACAGTGATTTTCGTTTTCATTATCGAAATGCACTCGGTAAGGATGGCTCAATTGATCCCGAAAAAATCAAGAATGCGCACTACTGGCCTTACTCCTTCTTGGCAACTGGACTGCAAAAAGGAATTGCGAATGCTGTTAGGAGAATTTGTGAAAAACCGGGTTTAGAGCCGTTGCCGATGGAAGGACCTGAAGATGTGAAAATGTATTTATTTACACAGGCGATGTTTATGCCCAAAAACATCATTCAATTGATGGAGCGGTTTGATTATTCTCAGCATGTTCCGAAATTAATCATTTACAATAATGAATCGACTGGACCACTTTCAAGGTCTGATGCGGCACTGCTGCTGCTTCTTAATCAATTTGGCATTGATATTATTCTTTATAATCCTCCGGGGCATAATGATATCGAAAATTACCTTGATGAACGATTGTTTGATAAACATTGGCTTGATGATGTTGTATTTGATCTAGAATTCAAAGAACCGTCGCTTTTCAAAAAAGGACTGCTTCAAGGAATCTTAAAAAATCTAAGGGGAGATTAACCAGTGAATTTTTCGCCAAACCCAGCCAGCGGTTTAACACCTGCGAATGCCGAGGATGTCCTTTCGGAAACAAAGGTTTCCGATATCAAACTTGCACTTCGCAAAGAACCGGAAATTCAAAATTTAGCCCGCACCATTGATGAGCGTGACCAAATTCAAATATTAGAGTTTGGGAAAGAGCCGGCGGTGCAAATTTCCCGTTTTTCCGATCAAATTTTAAGTAATATGCGGACGACGAAAGTAGAAGATTCAGGCGAACTATTAAAACAACTTGGCCGCATCATGGATAAATTTGATGCTAAGGACTTTCAAAAAACGTCAGGAGGCATTTTCAGTAAGCTCTTTAAAAAGGGCGAAAAAATGGTGGAAAAGCTATTCGGAAAATATCAGACGATGGGGTCCGAAATTGATAAAGTATATGTGGAAATTTCAAAGTATCAACATGAAATGGTCGACTCCACAAATATGCTGGAGCAAATGTATGAACAAAACTACCAATACTATTTGACACTAGAAAAATATATTGTTGCCGGTGAATTAAAGGTCGAGGATCTGAAGAAAAATACACTGCCACAGCTGGAATCACGTGTGGCTTCTGGGGATCAGCTTGCATCCATGCAGTTGGATTCAATGAAGAATGCAATTGAATTGCTAGAGCAAAGAATATACGATCTAGAAATGGCTAAGATGGTTTCCTTACAGACAGCACCACAAATCCGCTTATTACAAAGGGGAAATACAAAGCTGATTGGCAAAATCAATTCTGCCTTTGTTACGACCATCCCTATTTTTAAAAATGGCTTAATTCAAGCAGTAGCAGCAAAAAGACAAAAGCTTGTGGCAGATTCCATGAGTGAGCTGGATCGCAGAACAAATGAAATGCTGCTAAAAAATGCTCAAAACATTTCGCAGCAAAGCACTGATATTGCGAGACTTGCAGGCGGTCCGAGCATAAAGATAGAGACGATTGAAGAATCATGGAATATTATCATTAAGGGTATGCAGGAAACAAGGACAATTGAAGAAGAGAATAAACGGATGCGCATTGAAGGTACAAAAAGATTAGAACAGCTGCAGGACAATTTTAAAAAATTGAAACAATCATAGTTCCTATATTGTTGATATTCTGAAAAAATTCATAATTGGAGTGATTGGAATGGCAATTAATTTGCAAAAAGGTCAACGGGTAGATTTAACAAAAGGCAATCCAGGACTTTCTAAAATAATGGTAGGATTAGGCTGGGATCCAGTGCAAAGCGGAGGGGGCGGCGGCCTGTTCGGCGGTTTATTCGGTGGCGGCGGTTCAGCTAACATTGACTGTGATGCATCTGTGATTATGTTAGGTGCAAATGACAGACTGCAAAACAATAAAGATGTCATTTATTTCGGAAACTTAAAAAGCAATGACGGCAGCGTCCAACATACAGGTGATAACCTGACAGGGGATGGAGACGGTGACGACGAACAGATTATTGTCGATTTAGCTAGAGTCCCTTCCACTATCCAGAAACTTGTTTTCGTTGTAAATATTTATGATTGTGTAAAAAGAAAACAGCATTTTGGCATGATTAAAAATGCGTTTATCAGAATCGTAAATCCTAACAACAATCAAGAGCTTATCCACTATAACCTAACCGATAATTATGGCGGGTTGACATGCCTTGTGACAGGTGAGATTTATCGTCATGGTAATGAGTGGAAGTTTGCGGCAATCGGAAGCGGCACAAACGCAGCCAGTTTGAGTGAAGTGGTAAGATCATTTAGTTAATTAGGAAAAAAGCTCATAATGAGGTGATTTGTTTGGGTATTAACCTATCTAAAGGACAAAGAATTGATCTAACTAAAACAAATCCAGGGTTAACAAAAGTTATTGTCGGCCTTGGCTGGGACACGAACCGTTATCACGGCGGACATGATTTTGACTTGGATGCTTCAGCGTTTTTAACAGATGCAAATAGTCGTGTGACGCAGGATTTGGATTTTATTTTTTACAATAATTTGGTTCACTCTTCAGGTTCGGTCGAACATACAGGGGATAATCGGACAGGGGAAGGTGATGGCGATGATGAACAAATCAAGATTGACTTTAGTAAAGTTCCTTCCCATGTGCACCGGATTGCAGTTTCAGTAACGATTCATGATGCTGAGGCAAGGAACCAAAATTTTGGTCAAGTCTCCAACGCATTTGTTCGGCTAATTGATGAAGAAACGAATCGTGAAGTGTTAAGGTTTGACCTTGGTGAAGACTTTTCCGTTGAAACGGCAGTTGTCATTTGCGAGCTATACCGCCATAATGGCGATTGGAAATTCAACGCTGTAGGCAGCGGCTTCGCTGGCGGATTAGCGTCTCTCTGCCGAAACTTTGGATTGGAAGTGTAAATCCTTTTTTACAATGAAAGCTGCCGATGTTGGCGGCTTCTTTGTTTGGATAATCTCCCACTTTTACCTTAAATGCCCCAATCTTTCTAGCTGTCTCCCATGATATAATACTATTAACTATAGACTAAAATGGGGAATGTGTATGCGAAAGTGGGTCATTTCAATTATAATTGCCGGGTTGTTTTTATCGTCCATCACGACATCACAGGCTTCATATGATGGAATAATGCTTGATGACTTCCCGAGAAATTCAATTCTCTGCCAATCTATTAAAAATAACAAATCTATAAACCAACTAAATCAAATAATTGTCCTGCCGAAACAATCTTTCGACCAAAGAGAAGCTGCAGCTATGATTACACGAATCGCACGATTACCAAGCACCCTTATGGAAAAAATCAAACAAAACGGAATTAAGGTTAAACTGTTTACGGGAAGGCTGACGGAGAATCCAACGGCAAGCCAATTAACAGGACAAGTACCAAGAGGGTATCAAGGTAATATTACATGGGATGATGTCCCCGGCATTGGTGGTTCCAAATTGGTGCTGGCTAAAATTGGCTCCAGTGAAAGTGGAAAGGGACATGGTTCCGTAAATTTAGAATTACATGAACTGGCACATTCTATTGATCGTTATGTGTATGGAGAAATCAGCTCTTCGAAGGAGTTCCAACCAGTTTGGAAAAGTGAGCATGAGCAACTGTTTCCAGGGAACAACTACTTCCTTTATCCTGAAGAATATTTTGCAGAAACATTTGCGATGTTCAACTTAAACAATGAAACAAAAGACCAATTACAGTTACACGCACCATTAACATTTAATTTTATTAAAAACCTTCACTAAGGTCATCGTGATTGTTAAAATAGAATGATATGACTGGCAGTTAAGGAGTGTCCAACGTGAAACAATATTTAGAACTTTGTGAGCATGTATTAAAAAATGGAACTGTAAAAGGTGATCGTACCGGGACAGGTACCATCAGCACCTTCGGTTATCAAATGAGATTTAATTTGGAGGATGGCTTTCCTCTGGTAACAACGAAAAAATTACATTTAAAATCGATTATTTATGAATTGCTGTGGTTTTTAAAGGGTGATACAAATGTTCGGTACTTGCAGGACAATGGAGTGCGTATTTGGAATGAGTGGGCTGATGAAAATGGTGAACTTGGTCCCGTTTATGGACATCAATGGCGGTCGTGGACAGGTGCGGATGGGAAAACAGTTGATCAAATCAGCGAATTAATCGAACAAATAAAGACAAACCCAAATTCGCGGAGGTTACTAGTCAATGCCTGGAATGTGGCAGAAATTGATCACATGGCGCTGCCACCGTGCCATTGTATGTTCCAATTTTACGTGGCCGATGGAAAGCTTTCCTGCCAGCTTTATCAACGATCAGCGGATGTATTTCTAGGTGTCCCGTTCAATATCGCCTCTTATGCGCTTTTGACCGTAATGATTGCTCAGGTGTGCGATCTAAAACCGGGTGAATTTATTCATACATTTGGAGATGTTCATATTTATCAAAACCATCTTGATCAAGTAAAGCTGCAAATGGAACGGGAGCCGCGAGCTTTGCCAATCCTAAAAATCAATCCGAATGTAAAAGACATTTTCTCATTTGAATTTGAGGATTTCACATTAGAAGGTTATGACCCGCATCCACACATCAAAGGAGTGGTCAGCGTATGATTTCCTTTATTGTTGCAATGGACGAAAACCGTGCAATCGGAAAAAACAATCAGTTGCCATGGCATTTACCAGAGGATTTAAAGTTTTTTAAACGAGTGACAATGGGACATCCAATTGCCATGGGAAGGAAGACACATGAATCAATTGGCCGCGTCCTTCCAGGAAGGGAAAATATTATCATTACCCGCCAGTCTGGTTACACATGTGAGGGATGCACTGTTTTTAACTCAGTGGATGAATTTGTTAAGTATTGCCGTAAGCAGGATGATGAAATTTTTGTTATTGGCGGGGCGGAAATTTTTAATGAAACATTTCCATTTGTTGACCGTCTATACATAACCTTTATTTATGAAACATTTGATGGAGATACCTTTTTTCCGGAATTTACTTTGGACGATTGGGAATTATCCTCTTCTGAAAAAGGAATCCGTGATGAAAAGAACCCTTACAATTATGAATTTAAGTTATATGAACGAAAGGTATAGCCTAATGAAAGAAGCATCAGCCCTTTTGCTGATGCTTCTTTGCAACTTATTAGGTGCCACATTATAAATATGTCCCATTTAATTCATATTCTGCCAATTTCGCAAGCATACCTCTGAATTCATGTGGATGGCAAAATTCTTCTTCATGGAAATGGGCCTTTACCCAGGCAATTAATTCAATTGGACTATTGAAATACTCTCCACTCCGGTCACTTTTACGAATGGTATATCTCCCGTTGTCATCATCAATTGTTACCTCAACAGGGAGGGCTCCATCAAAACTGCATAGTGAAAATTCCATCCTCATCACATCCAATCCATAGGTTTATAATATTCAATAGTATATGTTCCTATTCTTCAAATTATATGCAAAAAACCCCTAGTTGTCAAAATATTTTAAAAATTTCATTAACAAATTGGACATTGACTTAAGCCATTGTAATTGTTAAATTGACTATAGTGATTGAAAATGCTAAATATCACTTTAAAGGTATTTTTTTTGGATTTTGTGAAATTACTATGAATTATTGCGGATAATTTACTCAAATGGCTTTTTCAATACTATAATCATAGTAGAAACATACAACATTTAAAGGGGATGTAAATCCATGTTTTCTAATATTGGAGTACCGGGATTAATTTTAATTTTAACTCTTGCTTTGATTATTTTTGGCCCAAAGAAGCTGCCAGAGATTGGAAAAGCTTTTGGACAAACATTAAAGGAATTTAAAAAGTCTACTCGTGAACTGACGGACGATGTTATGGAAGACATCAAAGAAGAAAAGAAAAACTTGACTAAATAAGGTGTGAGATTTGCGTCTTGCACCTTTTTCTTCTCGATGTTAAAACTATAAGGATGCGTGAAAACATGTTAATTTCCTAACGGCCGTATTAAACGAAGTGGGAGTTTCATTCACGTGCCCTTTTTCAACCTTTGAAATTGGCAGGGGAAGTAATATGGAAGATAAAGAATTAAATTTAGTTGATCATTTAGAGGAATTGCGCAAACGAATTATCATTTCGGCATTGGCATTTGTCGCCTTTTTTATCGTTGGTTTTATTTATGTCGACGATATCTATAAATGGTTTGTCGGCAATCAAAAATTGCTCGTTCTTGGACCAAGTGATATTATGTGGATTTATTTCATGCTTGCAGGTGTTGTTGCGATAGCAGGAACGATTCCCGTCCTGGCATTGCAAATTTGGATGTTTGTCAAGCCCGCATTGAGACCGATAGAAAGAAAAATAACGCTATCATATGTACCGGCATTATTTCTTTTATTTATTAGTGGCCTTGCTTTCGGCTACTTTGCTATTTTTCCAATGGTCTTAAACTTTTTGGTGAACATTGGGCAAGATATGTTTGTCACGAACTTCACTGCCGAAAGGTATTTTAGCTTTATTTTGAACATGACACTGCCATTCGGAATTCTGTTCGAGCTGCCCGTAGTGGTTATGTTTTTAACTTCACTAGGAATTATTAATCCGTTTGTGCTGGCAAAAATTCGAAAATATGCCTATTTTGTCTTGATTATTATTGCTGTTGTAATAACACCGCCAGATTTTATGTCTGATTTTGTTGTTACCTTGCCGCTTTTACTTCTTTATGAAGTAAGTATCAATTTATCGAAGTTTGTCTATCGAAAACGTTTAAAGAAACAGCAGGACGCCGAACAGGAAGAAGAGAAGGAAGAAGCTGTTGAAATATAGTATTTACGATAAAAAGACCTTAAGAGATTTCATTCTCTTAAGGTCTTTTTGCGTTGAATATATTATTGTTTCCAACATAAAAAAAGAAAATATTGTAAAAATGCAGTTAAGGATTCTTTGTGTACTTTTTGGAAAATTCAGGACGAATTGCCTATATGTATACTACAATTTTCTTGAAATCAAGTATTACATATTTTTAAAAGATAAGTGGAGGGGTTAGCGGATGAAGAGACAGAAAACAGTATATGATGCCGCAATCGACCATGGCTTTAGCCGGCGGGACTTCCTTAAAATGTGTACGGCATTAGCTGCTGCACTAGGATTGGAGTTTACGCAGTCCGACCAGGTAGTTAAAGCCATGGAAACAAAGGCAAGAATACCAGTTGTATGGCTGCAATTCCAGGATTGCACCGGATGTTCCGAATCATTTATTCGGTCATCACAACCGAAGACAGAAAGCGTCTTACTAGAAATGATTTCATTAGAATATTCTGAAGTGCTTTCTGCACCATCCAGTCATCAGGCCGAAGCTTCCATGAAACAAGTTTTAAAAGACTATAAAGGAGAATATTTACTGGCGGTGGAAGGAAGTATCCCTGATGATGATGCCTTCTTAACGGTCGGAGGTCAATCGGCAAAGGAAACATTCCTCGAAATGGCTGCAGGAGCCAAGGCCATTATCGCTTATGGTTCTTGTTCATCATGGGGTGGAATTGCAGCCGCACATCCGAATCCAACTGGTGCTAAACCGGTCACAAACTTTGTAAAAAATACACCAACTATTCTTGTTCCGGGTTGTCCGCCAATAGCTGAAGTGATGACGGGTGTAATTGCTCATATTATTACATTTGGAAAATTACCTGAGCTGGATCATTTCGGCCGGCCGAAAGCGTTTTATCGCCATCGAATCCACGATAAATGCAACAGACGTGCATATTTTGATGCAGGCTTGTTTGTTGAATCATTTGATGATGAGGGGGCGAAACAAGGATATTGCCTATATAAAGTGGGCTGTAAAGGGCCGACAACCTACAATTCCTGTGCCGAGATGCGCTGGAATGGCGGGGTAAGCTATCCCATTCAATCAGGAAACCCCTGCTTTGGCTGTTCTGAAAAGGATTTCTGGGATAACGGTCCGTTCTATACAAGGAGAGCTAAGATACCTGGAACACAAACAACGATTAATCCGGATGCTGTCGGCTTGGCAACCATCGGCTTAACCACAGCTGGTATTGCTGTTCATGCAGCAGGGACAGTTATCAAGAGAAAGATTGATGATAAACGAGGTGAAAATCATGAGTGAACGTATTGTAGTTGATCCCATAACAAGAATTGAAGGTCACCTTCGCGTAGAAGTAGATGTTGATGAGAATGGAGTCATTAAAGATGCATTTAGTTCAGGTACATCTGTCCGCGGACTCGAATTGATTGTCCAGGACCGTGACCCGCGGGATGTCTGGGCATATGTCCAAAGGATTTGCGGAGTATGTACAACGGTGCATGCACTTACATCGATTCGAGCAGTAGAGGATGCCTTAAAAATAAAAATTCCAAGAAATGCCCATTTAATCCGTGACATTATGAACGAAGCTCAATTTGTCCATGATCATGTGGTTCATTTTTACCATTTGCATGCTTTGGATTGGGTGGATGTAGTTAGTGCAATCAATGCCAATCCGGCAGAGACCTCTAAACTTGCGCAGTCGATTTCAAGCTGGCCAAAATCATCCCCAGGATACTTTACTGATGTGCAAAATAAAATAAAAAAACTGGTTCAAAGCGGTCAGTTAGGGATTTTTGCAAATGGCTATTGGGGTCATAAAGCCTACAAACTACCTCCAGAGGTGAACTTACTTGCCGTTGCCCATTACTTAGAGGCATTGGATTGGCAAAAGGAAATTGTCAAAATTCATACTATTTTTGGCGGAAAAAACCCGCACCCGCATTACGTTGTGGGAGGAATGGCCACACCCCTTGATATTGATAGTGATAACGGTGTGCATGCAGAAAGATTAATGCATGTATCACAAATTATTGACCAAGCGCGCGAATTTGTCACCCAAGTGTATATTCCGGATTTGCTCGCAATCGTATCATTTTATAAGGACTGGACATATGGCGGCGGCTTAAATAATTATTTATGCTATGGCGATTTCTCAACTGGTGATATTTATGATACAAAGCTATATCGGATGCCGCGGGGAATTGTCTTAAATGGCAACTTGAATGAGGTGTTAGATGTTGACTTGAAAGACCCTAAGCATGTACAGGAATTTATTGAACACTCCTGGTACACCTATGATGGAAAGCAGGGGGGCGAAGGAAAGCATCCGTTTGAGGGAGAAACGACACTTAATTACACTGGTCCAAAGGCTCCGTTTAAAACATTGGATACCGCCAAACAGTATAGCTGGCTAAAAGCTCCACGTTGGAAAGAGCATCCAATGGAAACGGGGCCGCTTGCGAGGATGATTGTCGGCTATGCTGCTGGTAAAGAAGAGATTGTTACGATTGTTAACGATACATTGAAAAAACTTGACCTGCCAATTACGGCGTTGCAATCAGCTTTAGGCCGTACGGTTGCTAGGGGTCTTGAAACAGTATTAATCTCGGGCTGGTTACGCGATGACATGGACGAATTATTACAGAACGTGAAGAGCGGCAACCAAACAACATTTGACCGTTCCAAATGGGAACCTGGCACCTGGCCTGAACGTGTGAAAGGTGTAGGCTGGATGGAAGCACCACGCGGCGCACTTGGTCACTGGATTGATATTAAAGATGGAAAAACGTATAACTATCAAGCTGTTGTTCCTACAACATGGAATGCCTCACCACGAGATCACAAAAATAAAGTTGGTGCTTATGAAGCGGCCCTTAAAGGCACTCCGATGTTAAATAAAGAGCAGCCGCTGGAAATCATGAGGATTATTCATTCATTTGATCCGTGTCTAGCCTGTGCCGTTCACTTAACCGATTTGGAAACAAATAAAACGACTGAAATTCGTTTAGGTTAGGAGGTGGGACAATGGGTGCGCCAAAATTACCGACTAAACCGCCTGGCCCTTTCCCTAAAACTCCCTTGATCAACAGCGAGAATTCGTTTCACCCTGAAAGACCTATTGTTTATAGACAGATAAAAAATGAAGTTAGAGCATACGTTTGGGAATTACCCGTAAGGATATTTCACTGGTTAAATATGATTGCCGTTTTTATATTAATGGGAACTGGAATTTACATTGGAAAACCATTTGCATCCGCCGGGATTCCTGAGGAAGCCTATTATTCTAATCTAATGGGCTGGATGAGATATATTCACTTTTTTGCGGCTTTCATCTTCGTAATTAATCTTATGTTTCGTTTGTACTGGGTTGCGGTCGGAAATAAATTTGCGACTTCGAATCCGTTCAGATGGATATTTTGGAAAGAACTATTTGAGGCTGTTAAATTTTATTTGTTTTTGAGAAATAAAAAACCGCACTATGTTGGACATAATCCGTTGGCCCAGTTAAGTTACTGGATATTTATCGGACTCGGCTCATGGATTGTTATGTTAACCGGATTCTATATGTATTTTGAGCCGCAGCCAGAATCATTCTGGGCAAAATTATTTATCTGGATTCCATACCTATTTGGCGGTGATAGCTATTCGATTCGTTCTTGGCATCATCTTGCCGCGTGGGGATTTATGTTGTTTACGGTCATTCACGTTTATTTAGCCGTCCGTGATGACTATCTTGATCGAAATGGCTGTATATCGTCCATGTTCACAGGTTATAAAACAACTACAAAAAAGTCAGTTGGTGAAAAGGATGAAGAATAGACTAATAGATAAGAAAATTACGATTTTAGGTATTGGCAACACCCTCTTTTCTGATGAGGGTGTTGGCATTCACCTTTTACCCTTGCTTGAGGATGTTTTAAAAGAGGATGAAAATGTTGAAATTATCGAAGGATTAACAGATGGGATGAAATTGCTCGGACCTGTTGAGGATGCTGAAAACCTTATTATTATTGATGCGATTAATGCTGGCAAGGAGGGCGGTACAATCATCAAGCTGGAGGGGGATGAAATTCCAGCCTATTTTGGAGTGAAAATGTCAATCCACCAGCTTGGTTTTCAAGAAGTGTTGATGGCAGCGAAAATGCGGGATCGCTATCCGAAGGAAATAGTCATGTTTGGAATGCAGCCAAGCTCACTCCAATTAGGGATTGGACTGACAGAAACCAATCAAAGGAATCTTGAAGGACTTGCTTATGTGGTAGTGGAACAGGTTAATCGGTGGAGAAATTTGAGATGAGACGGGGAGAGTTTTTGAAGGAAATGGCTGGGAGCCTTTTCTGTACGGCAAAGTCCGTTTATGAGCCCTTTTTTCATGAGGATTTAGAAAAAATGGAAGCAGCGGCAGACCGGGCTTTTGGTATCACATGGCTTCCTATCATAAAGAAATATGAGGTAATCGAAAATCCTGAAATGAAGTTTATTAGCGGGCAGCCCGTAATAGTTACTCGTAATGGAACGAACATGCAGGCATTTGATGGAGTGTGTCCTATATGTTCGAATATTATTAACCTAACCGCACTATATTCAACTGGAAAATGTTTAAATTGTCAAAAAGAATACAATTTTAAGACCCATTCAGGTGAGTTACAGCTTAAATCTTACCCATGTAAACAGAAGAATGAAATGTATTATATCGGATTCCACAAGCATCAGAAACAAGGTGATGGTTATGCATGAAATGGCATTGATGGGAGATATTCTTCGGCTTGTACAAGAAAATGCTGCAGCAAATGGAATTCAAAAAATAGAAAAGGTCGAATTAATTGTTGGCGAGATTGCAAATGCCATGCCAGATGCTTTACGGATGGCGTTTGATCTATTCCGTGACCAAAATTTGCACATTTTTACTGAGAGTGCCGAACTTGTGATTCATCTTGAGGAAGCAAGGGCAAAATGTGTCCTTTGTGGTGAATTGTACAGGCCCGATCAAAAAATTGCACGATGTCCAAACTGTAACGTACCTGCTGGAAAGGTGCTGGCAGGAGAGACATTCCAGATTTTATCTTACGAGGGGTGCAACGGGAAATGAAAGTGACACTTAGAACAGATGTTTTAACCAATAACAACAAGGCTGCAGAATTCAATCGCGAGCTTTTCCAAGACACAAATACATTGGTAATTAACCTTATGAGTTCTCCTGGAGCCGGAAAGACAACCCTTTTAGAAAAAACGGTCAGGTTTCTTTCAAGGAAATATCGCATTGCTGTCATTGAGGGCGATTTAGCAACGGAAAGAGATGCTGACAGAATTCGAGCAATGGGTGCAAAAGCGGTACAAATCAATACCCATGGAGGCTGCCATCTTGATGCCAGAATGATTGCTGCGGCATTAGGGGAATTCGACCTTGAGGAATTCGATATTCTCTTTATCGAGAATGTTGGTAATCTCGTCTGCCCTTCAGGATATGACCTTGGCCAGCAGCATAAAGTCGCTGTGTTAAGTGTTCCTGAAGGGAATGATAAAATTCCAAAATACCCGCAAATGTTTATGCGTACGGAACTTGTTTTACTTAATAAAATTGACTTACTCCCATACCTTGATTTTAGCGTGGAAGAAGCCAGAAAAGATTTATCTGAAATTAATCCGGAATCATGCTTATTGCCACTCTCTGCCAGAACACAGGAGGGCCTGCATGAATGGTTTTCATGGATTGAAGGGGCATATGAAAAATGGATAGCGCAGTAAAGATTGCTGTCCGTGGTAGAGTACAGGGTGTTGGTTTTCGGCCGTTCGTCTTCCAGCTTGCTGACAAATACCAGCTAAACGGAACTGTACAAAACAATATGGATGGGGTCAAAATTCATCTTGAAGGGGAATCAGAGAGAATCCAAGCATTTCTATCAAACTTGGAAAAAAAAGCTCCGAGGTTATCTAGAATCGATGAAATATTCACAGCAGAGGTTGAACTGAAAAGGCTATCCGAATTTACTATTATTCCGAGTGAACGATCTGGAACATCCATGCTTGTCATCCCGGTTGAATCCGCTGTTTGCGACGAATGCTTGAACGAAATGAATGACTCGAACGATTTTCGCTATCAATACCCGTTTATCAATTGCACCCAATGTGGTCCCCGCTACACGATTATCGAGGAATTGCCCTATGACAGGCCTGTCACATCGATGAAAAGTTTTCCGATGTGTGATGAATGCCAAAGGGAATACGAAGACATTAAGAATAGACGTCATCATGCCCAGCCAATTGCCTGTCCGACATGCGGTCCAAAGGTGCGATTACTAGATGTAAATGGAGTGGAAGTTGATTCAGCTAATCCCATTAAGACAACGGTACAACTATTAAAAGAAGGGAAAATCGTAGCGATAAAAGGTATAGGCGGGTATCATCTTTGCTGTGATGCTCGAAATGAGCGGGCGGTTTCTGAATTGCGTAAAAGGAAAAATCGGCCTTTGCGGCCGCTTGCAGTCATGGCTGCATCCATTTCGGAAGTGGACGTTCTTGCGGAATTGGATGAAGAAGAACGTCAGCTATTGAAAAGTCCGGAATCACCTATCGTTATATTGAAAAAACAAGATCAATATCCGCTTGCTGAAAGTGTAGCACCGGGAATGGGGACGATTGGAGTAATGCTCCCATATACACCACTCCATCATTTGCTATTTACTGACCCTGAGCTGGTTTGTCTTGTAATGACAAGTGCAAACCCATCAGGGATGCCAATCCTTTATAAGGATGAAGAAGCCTTTCGATATTTAGCTAACATTGCCGATTACTATCTTGTTCATAACCGGGATATTCTTCATCCTGTCGATGATTCGGTTGTGCAAATGAATAATGGAAAGCTTGATTTTCTTCGAAGATCAAGGGGATATGTGCCAGACCCATTTTCGACTCGTCAAGATGTGACAGGAATCGTTGCGTTTGGCGGTCAGCAAAAAACAACGTTTACGATTGGTCGTAATGAGCAGATATTTGTTGGTCCACACATCGGGGATTTAGAAAATGTTGAAACAATAGACCATTATAAACAAGAAATGGACCATCAATTAAAGTGGATAAATATCCCGGAAAATATCGCTGTTATTGATGCCCATCCAGATTATTATGTTCAGAAACTGGTAAAAGAGTTTGATTTTACTGAGGTAATGAAAGTTCAGCATCACCATGCCCATATGGCTGCAGTTCTCGAGGAACATCAAATTTCCGGGAAGACATTCGGGATTATTCTGGACGGAACCGGATTTGGTCTGGACGGAAACATATGGGGATTTGAAATCTTCTATGGAGATGCTTTAGGGTTTGAGCGCATGGCTCATTTACACTATACTCCCCTTCCCGGAGGTGAAAAGTGTATTCGTGAACCGTGGCGAAATGCAGCAGCCATGCTGATCTCGCACCATGGTGAGGAGGGTACTGCTCTTGCCAAGGCTATTTTTACTGACAAAACAGCAGAGATAGATATTTTAAGAAGGATGATTGAAAGAAAAGTTAACACCGTTTTTGCAGGGACATGCGGCAGGCTTTTTGATGCCGTTAGTGCCCTTTGCGGGGTAACGAAGGTTTCCAGCTATGATGGGGAAGCAGCTATCTCACTAGCAGAACTGGCGGACGAACAAGTGTTATACGAGCCCTACTCCTATGAATTAATAGATAAAGAGATGTTAACGATAAACTTTTCCGGGATGATCAAAGAAATTGCTTTAGATGTTCTATCTGGCTTGGATGTCCATCATATAAGCGGAAGATTCCATGAAAGCGTAGTTCAAGCTACTGTCAGTGCAATAAGATATTTGAGCGATAAGAATCCTGGGGCCAAGAAAACGGTAGTTTTATCAGGTGGAAGCTTCCACAATCGATTTTTAAGAAAAAGAATCACGGCTGAATTAAGTAAATACTGTTTTGATGTGTTTGTTCCTGAAAAGGTTCCATGTAATGACGGGGGATTATCATACGGGCAAATAGCGGTTGCCGCGGCAAAGAGGAGTGCTAGCCAATGTGTGTTGGAGTACCAGCAAAAGTAGTGAAAAAGAGGGAATACAGTGCAGTGGTAGATGTTATGGGATCTCAGACGACAGTAGGGACGATTTTTGTACCAGATATTGAGCTTGGAGATTATGTAATTGTCCATGCCGGCCAAGCGATGACTATTGTCGATGAAGGCTATGCGAGACAAAGTGTGGAGGAATGGAGGAGACTCGTTAATGCTCGAAATTCTGAAACAGTCCAATAACCCGGAAATTTGTAAGCCAATGGTCGAAGCCGTTATTGAAAAAGCGAAAGAGTTCCAAGGTAAGTATGGCCGTAAACCAGCCTTTATGGAGGTTTGCGGCTCACATACGATGTCACTTGCCCGAACAGGGGTGAAGCAATGCTTGAAGGATGATGTGAATCTCATTTCAGGCCCGGGCTGTCCTGTTTGTGTAACCGATCAGCAATCGATTGATGCAATGA
The DNA here is from genome assembly GCF_005154805.1 of Bacillus sp. S3. Taxonomy (GTDB): domain Bacteria; phylum Bacillota; class Bacilli; order Bacillales; family Cytobacillaceae; genus Neobacillus. The sequence continues at coordinate 3,207,217 of NZ_CP039727.1, read as the reverse complement.
TTGCCTTAGCTGAAGGTGAGAACCGAATAATTTGTACATTTGGCGATATGATGAGGGTGCCGGGATCAAACAACACTCTGCTTGATTCTAAGATTGCCGGTAAGGATATCCGAGTAGTATATGCCCCTGTCGATGCGGTAAAAGCTGCGGAAGAAAACCCTGACAAAGAGGTTATTTTCCTTGGTGTTGGCTTTGAAACGACTATTCCCATCCTTACCTTAATGATAGGAGAGGCGGAAAAACTAGGTATCGATAATTTTACCATTTGGATGACGACCAAACTTGTTGAACCGGCCCTTCGATATTTATTAGATGCCGGTGACATCAATTTGGACGGCTTTTTGCTCCCAGGACATGTCTCTATTGTATTGGGAGAAGATTCATATCAGTATTTGGTTGATGAATATTACATATCCGGGGTTATTACCGGCTTTGAAACAGCAGAATTACTCTCGGGGATTTATAAATTAATCGATTTGGCTCTAACAGGAAGGATAGCTATTGAAAATAATCATCCTGCAGTCGTTAGTAAAACTGGAAATCAAGTGATCCATCAGTGGCTCGAAAAGTACCTAATACCATGTGATGAAGCTTGGCGCGGGATGGGGGTTATTCCGAGAAGCGGTTTAGATTTAAAACCGGAATTCGACCGGTATAATGCGAAGAAACGTTTTTCAATAGACGTAGGGGAGCCTAGAAAAACCAAGTGCCGCTGCGGTGAAGTGATTCGTGGATTAATCAAACCAATTGAATGCCCACTGTTTGGAAAAGCCTGCCGCCCTATGAACCCTGTGGGGCCATGCATGGTCTCGGCAGAAGGCAGTTGTGCAGCCTATTATCAATACATGAGGGAGAGCTTTTAATGGAAAAATATATTAGCTTAGCACATGGTGATGGCGGAGAAATGAGCCATCGGTTAATCAAAGATGTATTTATTGAAGCGTTTGGAGATGGGAATGCGGCCTTGTTTGATGCAGCATCCATCACAATGCCGACTCACAGAATTGCAGTTTCTACCGACTCCTTTGTCATCAAACCCATTTTCTTTCCCGGCGGGTCGATTGGTAAACTTGCAGTAGCAGGGACTGTAAATGACCTCGCCGTAAGCGGAGCAAAGCCTGCTTTTTTAACTTGCGGCTTTGTCATTGAAGAAGGTTTCTTGATTTCCGATTTGAAAAAAATCGTCTCGGATATGGCTAATGAAGCGAGGAAAACGGGTGTGACTATTATTGCGGGCGATACGAAGGTCGTTGAACGCGGCAGTGCTGATGGAGTTTATATAAATACAACCGGAATCGGAATCTATGAAAATAATTTGGGCTGCAGCCTTGAATTTGAAGAAGGTGACGCGATTATTGTATCAGGTACGATTGGAGACCATGGAATTGCAATCTTGGCGGCAAGAGGTGAACTAGGAATAACTGTCCCCATTTCTAGCGATTGTGCTTCATTGAATACAATGTTAATGGAGGTTCTACGGTCTACTGAAGGTGTACGAATCATGCGTGATCCGACAAGAGGAGGGCTGGCTACTAGCCTTGTTGAAATTGCCGAGGACTTTCACGTAACGATGAAGATTAACGAGATTGAATTGCCAGTTAAGGAGGAAGTACATGGAATGTGTGATTTGCTTGGATTTGACCCGCTATATCTTGCCAATGAGGGAAAAGCGATTATGATTGTCGCAAATAAGGATAAAGAAAAAGTAATTGATATATTACGTGGGTTCCGTGAAGGCAGAGATGCTGTTGTCATCGGTTCCATCACCGGTAAAGGAAAAGGACAGCTATTAATAGAAACCCCGCTTGGCTCCAAACGGTTATTAACGAGATTATCAGGAACGATGTTTCCGAGAATATGTTAGAACAAAAGACTTGTTTTTTTTACAGGAAAATTCACAAATATTTTTCTAAACCAAGCATAATTAGACACATTTCGTTTTGAGTTAGGTGTATAATATAATCAAACGGGTGAAAAAGAGGATTGATATTTTGTTATTTAAAAGCCTAGAGTTCAAAAATGATGTTGGACAGAAGGTTAAAGTCATGGATATTCCTGTATTGGAGGAAGATAGTACTTATAAATTTATGATCCAAGTCCGTTTACAGAAGTTTCTTGTATCCATCGATCAGGAAACAAAACCAAAGAGATGCTATTCTTTTAAAGAATATTTAAAAAAGGTTATGAAATGGCCTGATTATGAGCAGTTGTTTAAAGTAGGAGAATTAAAACATAACGCATAATTTCTTTTCGAGCATCGGGTGACCGGTGCTCTTTTATTGTGCGACGGGCAGTCGTACCTTGTGCAGATTACTTGCACTGAATGAGTTGTTAAAGGTTGGAGTACGTTATCTCGGTAAACACGACTCCCGAATTCCAGAAGACTCATTCTCTCGAAGGTGGAAGTCCTTCCATTAGAGTGCTGATACAACTAGTGAAGACTAATCTAGGGCATCACCGTGAGGTGGTGTCTGAAGGAGATGCGGACAATCGAGAGACCCGTAGTCGGATAAGCAGACCCAAATGCAAAAGTGTGAAGCACGGCGGCGGGGTAAGTTGGCGACCATGCGATTATAATGGGAAGCCCGCTACAAACAGTAATGGTTTCTGTTCAATGAATCAGCCGGGCAGAAACAGCTTACCAAGTGATGGTGCTGGGTATGTTTAAAAGGAAGGTACGATGACCCCGTGAGGTCTCCATTCTTACCGAAAGGACATTCATCTATAAGGTTAATCTGAAATGATGGCTGTGGATGGAGAAGTCAGACGTTCTCATAGTACGGAAGTAGTGTATGGACCAAACCATACATGAACGGAAGGGGAACGACCTTGTGGCTCCACATCTTTAAAGGTGTGTAATGCTAACAGAAAACGATACTTCGGTATAAACGAGCTGAATGTACACAATGAAGGGTGCGGAATATGCAATGAATCAAGCGTTAAAATTCAAATGGCATAGTATTTACGGACAAATTCTTTTCGACAGAAAACTAAAAGCTGCTTGGGAAAAAGTAGAAGCCAATAAAGGGTCTGGTGGTATTGATGGCGAAACGATTGACAGTTATAGATACCGTCTAGAAGAAAATTTAGATTCGCTTTTACAAAAGTTAAGAAAGAAAGAATACAAACCTTCCCCAGTAAGAAGGCACTACATTCCCAAGAAAAATGGCAAAAAGAGACCTCTAGGCATACCAAATATAGAAGACCGAATTGTCCAACAGGCTTTGGTAAACGTTCTTCAGCCGAAATTTGAAAAGGGTATTTTCCACAAATGGTCATGTGGGTACAGACCTAATGTAGGACCAGAGCGTGTTCTACAAATAATCCTTGCAAATATCGAACAAGGTTACAATTACATCTTCGATGCAGACATTAAAGGATTTTTCGATAATATTCCACACAAAAATCTAATAAAAGTCTTAAACAAATACATTGCAGATGGAACTGTGTTAGATATGATATGGCTGTGGTTAAAGGCGGGATATATGGAAGAAGGAAAATATCATTTAACTGATTCTGGGACTCCGCAAGGAGGAGTCATCTCGCCACTACTTGCGAACGTTTATCTAAATGAACTTGACTGGACTTGGGCAGAACATAAATTTCGATTTGTAAGATTCGCTGACGACTTCTTGATATTTGCTAAATCAGAAGAAGATATTAAAAAGGCGGCTGAGATTACGGAAGATAAATTAGCCGAACTCGGTCTGGAGCTTGCATCGGAGAAAACAAAGATTGTAAATTTTGATGACGATGACTTCGACTTTATGGGATTTACGTTTGAACACTGGAGAAAACGTAAAAAGGATGGTAAGCCATACTATATCGCCAAACCAAAAGAAGCTACTTGGAAGGATTTTCGACAGAAAATCAAAGATAAAACCAGGAAAACTCTAACCCTAAGCAAGGAAAAATGGATTGACCAAGTAAATCCTGTAATACGAGGTAAGGTTAACTATTTTCTAACCATATATAAAGCGATTAAAGCGAATGAAGAACATGGATTTGCAAGTTCATGTTTCTTTAAAGCATTCGGGAAAGAGTTACAAGCGATAGATGGCTATATTCGGCAAAGACTAAGAGTATCCATGATACATGCCCATCCAAGCCAAAGAAAAGGTCATGCCATGAAAACGAAGTGGAATAATAAATTCTTTGCGATGATAGGTCTCATCCCTTCATATTGGTATTATTATCATAAAATATACGGTTTTTCCTTAGAAAGCTACATTCTTCGAATGAAAGAGAAGCAACAAGAGAAACAGGAGAAAAGAGTTCTTAAAGCAAAAGAACAAGGTCAAGAGTATTATACTCCCGACCTTGTTCGTAAAATGAAATATGCACAAAGATTAGCAACGTACTGATTCTGTAACACATTGGTAAGCCGTATGCCTTAATAGGGCACGTACGGTTTGATGAGGGGGTAGCCTCGAAAGAGGTTACCCTACTCTATTTTGTTTCAAAAAAATCTTGCAACCTGTATAATACATAGCAGTAATGGTAGGGATGTGATTGTATGAGCAAAATTAAAATTGTAACCGATTCAACATTGGATATATCAAACGAAATGGCCGATAAGCTTGGTATTGTAATTGTACCTTTGGCTATAACGATAAATGGAGAAACCTATCTCGACCGGGTAGATATCAATCCGGTTGAATTTATTGAACATATGAGTGGTGCAAAAGAATTACCGAAAAGTTCTCAGCCTTCTCCGGGTGCCTTTCTTGAAGTTTACGATCGCCTTGGTGATGAAGGCTATGAAATATTATCTATCCATATGACAGGGAAAATGAGCGGTACCGTTCGCTCAGCAGAAAGTGCTGCGCAAATGACAAAGACTAAAGTGACTGTTATCGATTCAAAGTTTATTTCGAAAGCCCTTTCCTTTCAAGTAAGGGAAGCAGCTGAGCTGGCAAAACAAGGGAAGAGTGCGGAAGAAATACTTGAGCGCTTGGAGACCATCCGTGAGCATACTAAATTATACATAATGGTTGACACGCTAGAGAACCTTGTTAAAGGTGGACGGATTGGAAAAGGGAAGGCCTTTATCGGGTCACTATTAAACATCAAACCAATTGCCTCGTTAGAAGGGGCAGAATATACTCCAGTGACAAAGGCACGCAGTCATTCCCAGGTTGTTAAATTTATGGCGAAGCAGTTTGCTGAAGATTTAAAGGGGAAGACAATCCGCGGTGTAGGGATTGCCCATGCTGAGGCACATGAACTTGCTGTGAAAATTAAAGACAGTATTTTTGAATTAACAGGGTTTCAAGACGTGGAAATTGATTATACTGGTCCAATTGTCAGCACACATACCGGACCGGGTGCACTTGCGGTAATGTATTACTATGAATAAAATAGTTTAAAGTGAAGGATGATGCCTGGCATCGTCCTATTTTTATGGGTAAAATAAGATTTTTTGGAAAAGATAAGGGGAAATTATATGGTAAAAGGTGTTGCCGATGTTCAAATGGTTAGCCGGAAAAAAGATCATAGAAGGATCGAACCAGCATAGTTTAACGATTGAAGGATTAAAAGAACAGATAAATAGTCAACTCCATGTGGGAGGCGATTTGACTTTTAGAACTTTAAAACAAGATGGTAACAAACTTGTTTGCTGCTATATGAAGAGCTTAATTGATAAAACCGCCCTTGATGAATTTATTGTAGCGCCACTTCAAGAAAATACCCACAATGAATGGACCTGTGAAGCAATTGCTCAAATCCTTCCGATTGCCGATTTATCTGCCCAAAATCAAATTGATGATGTGGTTGAGGGGATAAATGCCGGATATGTATATATTTATGTGGAAGGGCAGCCTTATGGAATTCTTGGTAATGTTAGTAAAACGGTAGAAAGAGGAATTGAAAAGGCAGAAACAGAATCACTTGTATATGGGCCTAAAATTGCCTTTACCGAATCACTTATTGGCAATATCAATATTTTAAGGCAAAACATAAAAGATACCAATCTTTGTATGGAAGATTTAACGGTTGGAACGAGAACAAAAACAGAGGCAAAGCTCATCTATATTAAAGATATCGCGGATGAAGGTAATGTCAACATTTTTCGAGAGAGGATAAGTCAATTAGAAATCGATCATGTACCAGGCACTACTGTCCTAGGTCAATTAATTGAGAATAATAGTTGGACGGTTTTCCCGCAATTAGTGACAACGGAACTACCTGATCGGATCTCGATTGCCCTTATGAGGGGAAAGGTTGTTGTCCTAATGGACCGTAGTCCTGATGCCTTATATGGTCCAACACCATTTTTTACCTTTTTTGAGTCCACTGAAGATGTGTATATGCGTTGGAACATGGGGCTTGGTTTAAGACTCTTACGGTTATTGGCAGCTTTTATTTCTGTTCTGCTCACGCCCGCCTATGTCGCAGTTTTGACCTATCATTATGAGGTCATACCATCGGCATTGCTGGTTTCATTGGGGCAATCTAGAGCGAATGTACCATTTCCACCTATGTTTGAGGCACTTTTGCTTGAATTTTTTATTGAGCTATTACGAGAGGCAGGAGCTAGGCTGCCAACGAAGGTTGGTCAAACTATGGGTATCGTTGGCGGTATTGTTATTGGGCAAGCAGCAGTGGATGCCGGTTTTACGAGTAATATTTTAATTATTATCATTGCCCTAAGTGCGCTTGGCTCATTTACCACTCCTAGTTATTTAATGAGTACGGCCATTCGGATGATTCGGTTTCCAATCATTCTGCTAGCCGGCTTTTGGGGAGGAATCGGGATCATGGTTGCATTTTGTTTTTTACTCATTCACCTATTAAAACTGGACACGTTGGGAGGATCCTATCTTTCCCCTGTCTATCCATTACGATGGAAGGATCTGGGATACAGTTTCTTCCGCGTTCCAACTCAATATCTTTCAATGCGGCCAATAACGAACCGCCCAAACGATGTGCAGCGATTTTCCGCGCAAAAAGCGAAGAAAAAGGATGTAGATGAATAGGAGCGAACAAAATGAAGGTGAATTTACATCCAAAGAAGAGTATCTTGTTTAATGCTTTTTTTCTTATGTTTATTATTCACTCAGTGCAAGCTGGAGTAGGGATTATCGGGCTGCCAAGAGTCGTTTTTCTAGATGCAAAGCATGATGCCTGGATCTCTGTGTTATTGGGCGGGGTGTTCAGTTCAATTGTTTTGTGGTTCGTTATGATGATGCTAAGACAATATGAAAGTGCCGATTTATACGGAATTCATGTGGATGTATTCGGAAAATGGCTTGGTAATTTTCTAAGTATTATTTATATGTGCTATATGTCCGCAAGCTTTTTTATTATTTTTATGAACTATATAGAAATTGTTCAGGTGTGGATTTTTACAACTTTACCAACTTGGCAGCTTGCTTTCGTTCTTATACTGATCGCCGTCTATGCTGTTTATGGTGGAATTAGAGTGATAGTTGGTGTGGCGTTTCTATCTGTGATGGGAACAGTGTGGCTTATTTTGATTCAAATAGTACCTCTACGGTATTCGGACATTGCGCATATTTTTCCGATTATGAATGTGGATGTAAAACATCTGCTAATGGGCGCAAAAAATACAACTTTATCGATGATGGGCTTTGAATTAATCTTATTTATCTATCCTTTCATTAAGGAAAAACAGAAAGCCCATCTTTATGTCCAGATTGGAAATGCTTTTACGACACTCACATTTACGATTCTTACATTTATTTCCATTATCTTTTTTGCAGAAGACAGTCTTAAGAATGTTATCTGGCCTGTGATTTCAATGTTTAAAGTTGTCAAGCTTCCCAATCTAGAAAGGTTTGAATTTATTGTTGTTTCCTTTTGGATGCTGGTGATATTACCTAATTTGTGTACTTACTTATGGGCGGCCTCAAAAGGTTTTTCAAGAATTTTAAAACAAAAGCAAAAATGGGGGGTATGGATCATTGCCTTACTTGCTTTTAGTACTACTTTTTTTATAAAAGCAAGATATCAAATGAATGTGGTTACAGATTTAGTCGCAAGAATAGGGTTTTATGCGGCTTATTGTTACCCAATTGTTCTTTCCATAATTGTTTTCGTCAAAAAGCGGATGTTAAGGAGGAAAAAATCACATGCTGAAGTGTCCTAAGCGGAATCTGCTGGCTGCTCTACTTTCTTGTGTCATTTTTTTATCGGGATGTGTTGAGCGGAAACAGTTGGAAAAGTTAGGATTAATGACGGCTGTAGGGTATGATTTAGAACAGGAAAATCGGATTAAGGGTACAGCAGTTGTCCATAAATTTGATCCCCTAGCAAAAAATCTAACGAAAATCATTACTGTTGACGGCAATACAAGTAAGGCAATACGACAAGAGCAAAATCTTGAAACAGATCAAAGACTTGTCATGGGACAGCTTCGTTGTGTGATCTACAGCAGGGAATTGGCTAAACGTGGAATTGTCCAGCTTGTAGATGCCATTAATCGAGATCCAAGCATTGGAAATACGGTTTACTTAACAGTTGCGGAAGGTGATGCTTCATCCATTTTAAATATTGAACAGAAGAATCTTAAAGCAGATCTTGGGACATATTTATATAATTTAATTAGACAAAATGTTGAAAGTGAGCAGCTCCTTTCTCCCACACTGCATGACTTCAATCATTTCTTTAGTGATCATGGAAAGGATCCAGTCTTGCCCATTTTAAAAATAAAGAATGGGACCATTATCATATCGGGGATTGCCCTTTTTAAGGAAGACAAGATGGTAGATACACTCAATAGTGACGAACTTTTTTACTTAAAAGTCTTATCAGATAAATATCAATCCGGATCATTCGAACTTGGTTTTAGCCGCTCCCGATTTAATAAAGTCATCAGGAAAGTAGAAGATATTGCTTATCGAACGGTTTACAATAAATTTTATCTTAATCTTGATAATATTCGCAGTCATTCTACAATAAAATTAATCGACAAACAAAACCTTCGTTATAAGATAGAGATAGACTTGGCATCAATATTGTTGGAAGCGACAGAGCCGTTAGATTTGTCTACTCCGGAGAATATTAAGTATATTGAAAATGAAGCAAATAAAGAAATGGAAAAAGAGATTAAAAAATTACTTCTAACTTTACAAAAGAATGAAGTGGATCCTGTAGGATTTGGGGAAAAATATATTGCCAGTACACGGGGGAAAAGGATTTCAAAAAAAGGATGGAAAAGAATATACAAAAATGCAAAATTTGATGTTGAAGTAAAAAATACAATAATAAAGACTGGTTCTATTGATTAAAGCCATTTACTTTCTTCTTTTTCATTTCTTTGTTACACTATTCACGTTATGGAATAGAAAAGGTAGCAGGTGATACGATGAAGGCACGGTTTTTGTTTGTTTTTTTGGTGATTAGTGCAATTATAATGTCCGCTTGCGGGAAAAAAATCGAAAATGCCGTTAATTGGCCGGTTAAGGATTTTACCGCGACTACACAGGACAACAAGGAGTTTGGCTTAAAAGATTTAAAGGGGAAAGTTTGGATTGCCGATTTTATTTTTACCAGCTGTGCGGACGTTTGCCCTCCAATGACATCCAATATGACGAAGCTGCAAAAAATGGTAAAAGATGAAGGCCTGAAGGATGTGGAATTCGTTTCCTTTAGTGTTGATCCAACGGTAGATACACCCGAAATATTAACAAAGTATGTCAAACCATACGGTGTTGATTTGGAAAACTGGACGTTTTTAACTGGTTACTCACAGGAGTTTATTGAAACATACGCTGCAAAAACATTCAAAACATTTGTGAAGAAACCTGAAGAAGGTGACCAAGTGATTCATCAGACTTATATCTATCTAGTAGATCAGGAAGGCAATATCAAAAAATCTTATCAAGGATTCAAGGATGTACCCTTTGATGAAATCATCAGTGATATTAAAATATTGCAATAGACCATTATATAGGTCTATTTTTTTTGCCAAGAATAGGATATAGTACATATTTGTTTTGTATGATTCGAGTCGTGGTATAATAAAATTAGTTTAGAAGGCAGGTGAATAAAATTGAAAAAGTTTTTCACCCCTCTAATTCTCTTGGTATTATTATTATGTTCATGCAATCAATCCAATCCATTAATGCTCCATCAGGAAAAGAAAGTTGCAGCACAGGTTTTGGCACAAATCCCTGCTGATTTTTACCCGCGAAAATTAACAATCGTTTCTGCAGGTGATTCCTTAACACAAGGTGTTGGCGATAGTACAGGTCAAGGCGGTTACTTACCCTATTTAAAAACTATGCTGGAAAAAGAAAAAGGGATCCAGGAAGTTGATTTCTATAATTTTGGTGTAAAGGGCAATCGAACAACACAGTTGTTAAAACGTCTCAAAACCCCGGAAATGAAAGATGTATTGCAGAGAGCAGATTTGATCATCTTAACCATTGGCGGCAATGATATTATGAAAGTCGTAAAGGACAATATATCAAATTTGCAGATATCTGATTTTATTAAGGAAAAAGACTCCTATCGCGGTCATCTAACACAAATTATCGATACGATTGTTCAGGAAAATCCCAATGCATCCATCGTATTGGTCGGCCTGTACAATCCATTTTCAATGTGGTTTTCTGATATAAAAGAAATGGATCAAATTGTTGCCGAATGGAATCAAGTTGGTCAACATGTGATTGCCAATTATCCCCATACCTATTTTGTAGAAATAGAAGACGTATTCTTAAATGCAGCCGAAAATCTTTTATATACTGATCATTTCCACCCAAATGATAAAGGCTATGAATTGATTGCCGAAAGGCTAAACGAGACATTGAGTGAACGTGTAATCCCTGATCTGGGGAATATGCCCTATACGGTAAGTACAGAGGAGAATTAGATGAAAAACAAATGGAAAATTGGATTCCTGCTTCTGTTAGGAATCAACCTTTTGTTCGCTACAATTATTTTATCGCTGGTTTTGGCCCCAGTGAACGAAAAAGGAATAAGTAAATTAAAGAGTCCAACTGGTGATCATGTTTCTTTTCATGTCAAATCAAATAAATACGATTTAAATAGACTTATTAATCATTACCTGAAGGAAGAAGCTGCTGATTCGCCAATTGATTATCGGGTCATATTGGGGGAAGAAGTCGAACTATACGGGACATTGCCGTTTTTTAGTGAACGATTAAATTTAAAGTTGACCTTTGAGCCTGTAGCACAAAAAAATGGTGACCTAGTCTTAGAACAGAAATCAATGTCTGTCGGTAAGTTACATCTTCCGATCTCTTATGTTTTAAATTTTATTAGTGAAAACTATAAGCTTCCAAAAGGGGTCGATATTAGACCGAATGATCATCTTGTCTATGTCCATATGCAGCAATTAAAATTGAAAAGTGATTTGAAAATCAAAGCTAATAAATTTGATCTTAAGAAAGACGACATTGCTTTTACAATATTAGTACCTTTTAAATAGGTGCCTCGTTTCTTATACGGGCACCTATTTTTTTAATTTTTGATACTAATAATTTGAAATTCGGGTGTGCCTTTAGATAAACCGAGAAATACAATCGTACAGCTTTCATTTGCTTTAAATTGTACTTTTGGCATTGGCAGGACAATTTCTTTACTGCCTGCCATTCTAGCTTCAAGGTCAACGGTCATTGGGGTTAATCCTAAATATTCTGTTGCTTGTTTGTAAGAAACTTTAGGAAAAATTACATCGCGTTCCTTCACGGCAATATCAAGCGGCGGGGTATCTGGTGATAAGTGAATAAAGCGAACCTTTGCTTCATTTAATGGGACCTCTGGCTGAGTTGAAAATATTAGCAGACGCATCTTTTTAACGGAATCAATTGTTGTCAGCGTGTACCATTTTCCCCCTTCAACCGTTATCTTTTTATTGATGATGCTATCAACCATGTTCCCTGATGGATATATATCGATATGGTATTTTCCCGGATTTAATGAAAGTTCCTGACTAACCTGTGTAAATGGCAGATCCTTTATGACGCGGTTTCCATTTATATACATATCAATATTGGGTGCATCATGGGAGGTATGAAGCAGCCGGACTTTTGCTTCTCCATGCTGTGAGGGCGAATTTGTGCGCATGATGTTCATTGCCTTATTCATGTTCTTAAAATGTTTTAAATAGAAATGCATGTGTAAGGTTGGGTTAGTATACTTATAATATTGTGCTAATAAATCATACATGGCGGCTTTTTGAAGATAATCAGCTTGATTTCTTGTCTCGGTCATTTTATCAACTCCTCTCATGTTAATGATACTAATAATTTATTCAATTTAATCTAGGTAGGTGTCTACCTTCTGTTTGCGGAAAATTGGAATTTTTGTTTACAAGTGGATTATTTTTGCATATACTATTTATAAATATGATTGAAAGTGGGTGACGTGCAATGTTAATTGAAACGAAGAGAACTGCAGTTGAGTTGAATATTGTTTGCACAGCCCAAATTTTTGCCGTATAGGGTCTTCTTTTTAATACCCTTTATTTCTCGACGCGAATACAACCATGGGCTGTGTGTGCCTATGGTTTTTTATTTTAAAAAAATAAAGATTCGCTGGAGGAATAAGGATGAATTTAGTAACAATGGGTTTAACTGAAAAGGTAAAGAATAATTTTGAATCGATAAAAACAACTGAGGATTTGATTATTGGCCGAGTGGCCCTTGAGCACAAGCGGATGTATCGGGTTTGGACCGAAAAGGGTGAATTATTATGTGAGGTTTCGGGAAAGTTCAGTTTTCAGGCTCACACTAGAGAGGATTTCCCTGCAGTGGGTGACTGGGTCTCACTGAAACCCAGATTTACTGAAGGGAAGGGGACTATTTTCACTGTATTACCGCGAAATAGTAAGTTCTCAAGAAAATCAGCTGGTGCCACCGCTGAAGAACAAATTGTAGCTGCAAACGTTGATACTGTTTTTCTTGTTAATTCGTTAAATGAAGATTTAAATTTACGTAGAATCGAACGCTATTTACTGCTGACATGGGAAAGCGGAGCAAAGCCTGTCATTGTGTTAAGTAAAGCAGATTTATGTCAAGATATGGAGAAAAGATTAGCTGAGGTTGAAGCTATTGCCTTTAGCGGTGTTCCCGTTATTCCGATTAGTTCCGAGACGATGAGCGGATTTGAAAAGTTGACCCCCTTTTTACAGCCCGGTAAAACGGTTGCCTTGCTTGGATCTTCAGGGGTGGGAAAATCGACCTTAACGAACCGATTATTAGGTGAAGAGAAGCAAGTGGTTCAAGAAATCCGAGAGGACGATGCGAAAGGGAGACATACAACGACCCATAGAGAGCTAATCTTATTGCCAAATGGCAGTATCTTAATTGACACACCCGGAATGAGAGAATTGCAATTATGGGAGAGTTCTGAAGGGTTAACGGAAACCTTTTCAGAAATTGAAGACCTTGCATCACAGTGTCATTTTCGAGATTGCCGGCATGAGGATGAACCAGGCTGTGCCGTGTTAAGGGCGATTGAGGATGGATTCGTAGCGGCTGAGCGGCTGTATAGCTACAACAAGCTGCAAAAAGAATTGGCGTTTATTGAACGAAAAGCTGATAAGCGGGCACAGTCTGAGGAAAGGAAACAGTGGAAACAGATTAACAAACAAATGAAACAGCGAAAAAGCCGATAAAGAGATAAAGCCGAGCCAGGATGGACTGGTTCGGCTTTATTTTTCAATTAGAATTTGAATTCACCTTGGGATAGGTCCAGTTCCAAGATTTTATTTTCAAGCAAACTTTCGGTATACTTTTAGGTAAAGATGAAAAGGGGTGGGAAAGTGGAAGATAAACATCAATTAGCAACTTTTGCCGGCGGCTGTTTCTGGTGTATGGTGAAGCCGTTTGATGAACAGCCGGGCATTATAAGTGTTTTGTCGGGATATACAGGAGGAACCGTCGAAAACCCGACCTATCAGCAGGTTTGCAGCGATACAACAGGACATTTTGAAGCTGTGCAAATTACGTTTAATCCGGATGTTTTCCCGTATGAAAAATTAGTGGAGTTATTTTGGCAGCAAATTGACCCAACAGATACCGGCGGACAATTTTATGACCGGGGGCAATCGTATCAAACGGCAATTTTCTACCATAATGAATCACAAAAAAGACTTGCTGAAGAGTCTAAACAGCGATTGCAGGAGAGCGGCCGATTTACGAAGCCAATCGTTACACCGATCTTACCGGCGAAAGCCTTTTATCCTGCTGAAGAGTACCATCAGCACTACTATAAGAAAAACCGAGCTCATTATGAGTCCTACCATGTCGGATCAGGACGGGCCGGTTTTATCGAAAGGCATTGGGGGAACGAACATGCAAAATAAAGATCTGAAAAAAGAATTGACACCCATCCAGTATGATGTAACGCAAAATAATGGGACAGAGCCGCCGTTTCGCAATGAATATTGGAATGAAACTAGAGACGGGATTTATGTCGATATTGTTTCCGGTAAGCCGCTATTCAGTTCGCTAGATAAATTCGATGCTGGCTGCGGCTGGCCAAGCTTTACGAAACCGATGGAAGAGGAAGAAGTAACTGAAAAAGAAGATTATAGTCATTTCATGGTCAGGACGGAGGTGCGGAGTAAATCTGCTAACTCCCATTTAGGCCACGTATTCAATGACGGACCGGAACCAACCGGCCTGCGCTATTGCATCAACTCTGCTGCGCTACGCTTTATTCCTAAGGAAGAGCTTGAAGACAAAGGTTACGGAGAATTTTCCAAACTGTTTGAAGCAAAATAAAAAGCCGCGTGCGGCTTTTTATTTTGCCGATAGGAAAGTATAACTTTCCTATTAGGCATAAGTGCACCTACGTATCTGTCTGCGCCTAACGGCTCGCCAATCGGCGAGTTTTCTTTATGCGTTTTCCACTTTTTGTTTTGAAGATGTAGTCATCCCGCCAGATAAGATAAATTTCATCGCATCCTCAGGCTTTACATCGATAATCTCAACTTGCTCCTTTGGGAGTAAAAATGTAAATCCTGCAACCTGAAATGTTTGCGGAATATAGACGGCCACATGATTCTTTAAAGGGCTGTAGAAATCTTCTAATTGTTCCGAAGTGATGAAGCCAATACTGCGCATCTCAGTTCCCGGTATGATTACCAATGCCACCTTGGAAAATGATTTCTTATCGCCAAGGAAGGATTGAACGGTATCCTTAATGACAGAATAAATCGTCTTGACTACGGGAATCTTTTCGAGGAGCCGGTCAATCAGTCTAATAATTTTTCCGGATATATACTTTGTCGACAGCCAGCCTAAAACGGTAATCAAAATAATGGTCGTCAATAAGCCAAATCCAGGAATATAATCTTCTCTTAAGTACGGTCTCAGCGTGTTTCCTAACAAGCCATCTAGAAACAAAAATGTTTTATAAATAACATAAATCACAAGAATAATCGGCACAATGGTTAAAATACCATTAACAAAATTCTTTATTATTGATTTCATCGAATCACCCACATTTTTATCATTGTCTCTCATAATATAGGCGAATGCACATACAGGTCAAGTGTATAGTACATAAAGTAACATGGAAAAGATACAATTTATTGAGGAGTGATCGTGTAATGTATGGAGGATTTGGTGGATATGGATACGATGGCTGCTGCGGTTATCCGGCATACCCTGTTGGAGGATGCGGCTTCGGCATTGGCGGCTTTGCCTTAATCGTTGTCCTATTTATTTTGTTAATCATCATCGGCGCAAGCTGGAACTTTTGTTAAAATGTAAAAAGCTGACACGTGGTGTCAGCTTTTTCTTTGGTTGGAAAAGAAAATATTAACCGATTGTAACCTTTTCCTTTGGATAATTGAATTTTTCCTTACTGCCTTTGCCTCGTAAGATGAGTAAACACGTAACAATGCCCACTCTCCCGATAAACATTAAGATAATGATAAGGATCTGTCCAAAAGTAGTTAATCTTGGTGTTAATCCCATCGATAATCCATTTGTACCGAAAGCTGAAGAAACTTCAAAAATGACCTCTATTAGTGTGCCCTGCTCAGTAATCGAAAGGACTAAAATCGAACATAAACAAAGAAAAGCCGCAGTTGTGAGTACAATAAATGATTTAAGCACATCTTCACTATGCAGCTCCCTTTTAAATATTTTAATCGAGCTTTTCCCCTGCGCATAAAAAATAATCGCTAAAATAACAATCGCGAATGTGGTTGTGCGGATACCTCCGCTTGCACTGCTTGGTGAACCGCCTATAAACATCAAAATCGATAAAAACAACTGGTTGCTTGGAGTGAATTCATTAATATCCATTGTCGTTAGCCCGGCACTTTTTGTTGTTGCTGAATGAAATAACGAGTAAAAAAACGATTCATGCCACGTTTTATTTTGAAAAAAGTTATCTTTATCAAGAAGAAAAATAAATAGTGCTCCCAATACAGTAAGAATGATAAAGGTTAAGGTTGTTAATTTCGTAAATAAGGTAAAGTGGAATTTTTTCTTGATTCTTACACTTAATAAGAATTCATAAATCTCCACCATCACTGGAAATCCGATTGCTCCAACAATCATTAAAAATATAATCACCGTTTGAACAAAATAGTCGTGGCTGAATGGGCTAAGAGACTCATTGGTAATATCAAATCCCGCATTTGTTGTCGCACTAATGGAAGCGAAAAATCCATGTTTAAAAGCAGAAAGTGGACTATTGTAATAGTTCATGAACCAAATACCTAAAATAATGCCGCCGATTAATTCAAAGGAAATAAAAATAATGAAAATCCGTTTAGCCAGCTGCACCAACCCGGCAAGCTTTGATTGGTTTTGGTCAATCATAATCAGTTGTCTTTCTTTCAAACCTACCTTTTTACCAAGCATAATCCAGAGGAAGGTACTTAGGGACATGACCCCGAGTCCTCCTAATTGTAGAATCAGGCATAATAGAAAGATACCAAAGTTACTAAATGTATCCTTTAACGAAATGACACTTAGACCTGTAACACTAATGGCGCTGGCAGAAGTAAACATCGCCTCAATAAAACTTAGCGAAACATTTTCTCGATGGGCGAGAGGGATTTTTAGTAACAATGTAGAAACGATTAATGCAGACAAATAAAAAATGACGATTAACTGTATAGTCGATAGTTCCTTCGTTTTTGATTGAAGTTTTTTTATTGTATTCATATGACCCATTCCTTCTGTAATCTACAGTCATTCTATAATACCTATGCCAAAAAGTAAAAGATAGTTTGATAAGACCACGATTTAATATTTCTTTATCCGTACGACTTCAATGAGATGATAGAATGAAAATTCCCTTCATACAATGAAATAAGACTTATTTAATAAAAGAAAGTGGTGTCTTATGAAAAAATCGTTTCTCATTAAACCGTTGCTCGATGAAATATACCCGGTCATTGATTATGGCAAAGGGGTCTTTTTATATGATGTGGAGGGGAAGAAATATCTTGATGCTGCTTCAGGTGCCGTTACCGCCAATATCGGGCACGGTGTAACCGAAATCATTGAAGCGATGCAGCAACAGGCGAAAAAGGTTTCATTTGTGTATCGTTCGCAATTTACAAGTGAGGCAGCTGAAAAGCTGGCGAAAAAAATTGCTGAGTGGATTCCGGGAGAGCTTAATTGGAGTTTCTTTGTGAACAGCGGCTCGGAAGCAACAGAGACGGCGATGAAAATGGCGATTCAGTACTGGCAGGAGCAAGGTATTTTGACAAAGACGAAAGTGTTATCAAGATGGGTCAGTTATCATGGGATCACATTAGGCGCACTGTCGATGTCCGGTCATGCCGGGAGAAGAGCAAGGTTTGTTCCACTTTTAGAGGATTTTCCAGTTATAAACCCGCCATATTGCTACAGATGTCCATACAATCTTGAAGCACCATCATGCGGTTATATGTGTGCACAGGAATTGGAAACGGCGATCAAGCGGATTGGCGCTGACCAAATTGCAGCCTTTATCGCTGAACCTGTTATCGGTGCTGCAGGCGGCGCTATTGCACCGCCAAAAGAGTATTTTAAGACGATAAAAAAGATTTGCGAGGACAACAATATTCTATTTATCGCTGATGAAGTGATGACAGGATTTGGCAGAACGGGAACGGTGTTAGCCTGTGAGCGGTGGGATGTCATTCCGGATATTATAGCGTTTGGCAAGGGAATGGGAGCAGGGTATGCACCTATTGCGGCAGCGGTTGCAAGTGAAAAGGTGATGGCGCCAATTTTGGCAGGAACAAAGTCAGTGATGAGCGGTCATACATTAAGTGCTAATCCCCAATCATGCGCCGTGTCATTAGCTGTCCTTGAATATTTAGAGAAAAACGAAATTATAAAAGAAGTAGAATCCAAAGGGATTTATTTGAAAAATCAGCTTGAAAAACTAAGTGATATATTTCCATTTATCGGGGATGTCCGCGGCAAAGGCTTACTGCTTGGCATCGAATTTGTCGAAGATCGCGAAACGAAAACCCCCTTTCCGAGAAAGTCTTTAATTACTCAAAATGTAGTAGCGCTTGCAAAGGAAAAAGGCCTCCTCGTATACCCTGCCGGTGCTGGAATTGATGGAGTGAACGGTGACGCCATCATTATTTCCCCGCCCCTAACGATTACTAATAAAGAGATTGAGATCTTAGTATTCTTATTAAAAGAAACATTTGCTGCCTTTTCAAACCAAATAAATCCAGGAATGGTTGGTGATCGTTAGATGGAAAATTCATTTGGAAAAGTCACAACCTTAGAAGCCGCGATGGAATTCTTTCACGATAGCATGACAATCATGTTTGGCGGCTTTGGTGGGGTCGGTTCTCCACCGACATTGATTGATGGGATATTGAAAAAAGGGATCCAGGATCTTACTTTGATAGGGAATGATACAGGTTTCCCGCACATCGGCATCGGGAAAATAGTCAGCCGGGGACTTGCCAAGAAGGTCATTGCTTCGCATATTGGTTCTAACCCGATTGCAGGTCAGCTGATGCATAAAGGTAAGCTGGAGGTGGAGTTTTCACCGCAGGGAATTTTAGCGGAAAGAATTCGGGCCGGGGGTGTCGGTCTGCCGGCTTTTCTTTCAGATATCGGGATGGATAATGAAATGGTATCGAAGAATAAACCGCTCTGTATGATTGAGGGGAAAAAATATCTTGTAGAAACTGCTTTAACCGCCGAGGTCGCCGTCGTTTATGCAAAAAAGGCGGATGAATTTGGAAATTTAATTTATGACAAGAGTGCCCGTAATACCAATCCACTTGTTGCGATGGCAGGAGAGATTACGATTGCAGAGGTAGAAGAAATTGTCCCAATCGGCAGTCTCACTCCTGAAGAAATCATTACTCCGGGAGTATTTGTTGATTATTTGATTCCTTCTAAGGGGGTGAATTGGAATTGGGCATGGGAGTAGATGTGCGCAATCAAATGGCGAAAAGGGCGGCGGAGGAAATTCGAAATGGAATGGTAGTCAACCTTGGCATCGGCATCCCTTCACTTGTTCCTAACCATTTGTCAAAGGAGACCATGGTGATGTTTCATGCGGAAAATGGGATCACCGGGATGGGCCCTAGCCCTGTCAAGGGAGAAGAGGATGAAAATTTATGCAATGCCGGTGGTTTCCCAGTCACAATAAACAGTGGAGGTTCTTATTGTGACAGTGCCATTGCATTTGGCATGATACGCCGTGGAAGGGTTGATATTACCATTTTAGGTTCGCTTCAGGTCAGCCAACAAGGCGACCTTGCAAACTGGATTGTTCCCGGCAAAAAAGTCCCCGGCATGGGTGGAGCAATGGAACTTGCGCAAAAGGCAAAAAAAGTCATAGTCGTCATGAATCATTGTGACAAGAATGGCGCGCCGAAAATTGTTCCCTCTTGCACATTACCACTAACCTCGGCTCGCTCGGTTGACCTTATTATCACCGACTTAGCTGTTTTCAAGGTCACTGCAGATGGCCTGCTTTTGACGGAAATGTTTGCACCATACAGTTTAGAAGAGGTAGTAAATAAAACAGGATGTGAATTTAAAATAGCTGAAACTGTTCGTCGTATTCCATACTTATTGT
Organism: Bacillus sp. S3; assembly: GCF_005154805.1. Classification (GTDB taxonomy): domain Bacteria; phylum Bacillota; class Bacilli; order Bacillales; family Cytobacillaceae; genus Neobacillus. The sequence continues at coordinate 3,187,207 of NZ_CP039727.1, read as the reverse complement.
AAATCTGCCTGGAGGAGTGATTCAGTTGAAGGACCGTGAAAACCAAATTAAGCAGTGGTTAAAGGAGAATCGAGCCCGGGGTGCAAGATTGTTACAAATTCTTGTTCGTGAAAATAGCACAAGGGGGAATGAAAGTAGTACACAAGCACTAGTGATAGAAAAATGCCGGCAGCTTGGATTAGCATTAGATATTTGGGAAATTGGCAGTGATGACTTAAAAAATCACCCAGCCTTTTTCTGCGACCGCCAAAGCTTTGATGGAAATCCTAATTTGGTAGCCGTGTTAAAGGGGGCAGGGGGAGGCAAATCTATCATTCTAAACGGTCATATCGATGTTGTGCCAGTTGGGGAGGAGTCAAGCTGGACTCATGACCCGTTTAGCGGTCTGATAGAGTGCGGTAAGCTGTATGGCCGGGGTGCAACCGATATGAAAGGCGGAAATGTGGCGCTCCTCATGGCGATAGAATCGTTGGTCGCTAATGGAATTAAGTTAAAGGGGGATGTTATTTTTCAAAGTGTGATTGAGGAGGAAAGCGGCGGGGCAGGAACGCTAGCAGCGGTTTTACGAGGATATCATGCGGACGGGGCCATTATTCCAGAACCCACTAATATGAAGCTTTTCCCGAAGCAGCAAGGGTCGATGTGGTTCCGAATTACTGTGACAGGAAAGGCCGCTCACGGGGGAACTAGATACGAAGGTGTCAGTGCCATCGAGAAATCGCTGCTTGTGATTCAGCGCTTACAACAGTTAGAGAAAAATAGAAATGCCAGGATTACAGATCCCCTATTCGAAAAAATCCCAATCCCCATTCCGATCAACATTGGCAAGATCAAAAGCGGCGAATGGCCTTCTTCGGTGCCTGACAGCGCTATTATCGAAGGAAGAATGGGGGTATCGCCGGAAGAAATGATACAATCGGCACAAGTTGAAATGGAAAATTGCCTGCGGGAATTATGTGCACAAGATGGATGGCTCCATGAAAATCCTCTTAAAATTGAATGGTTTGGTGCTAGATGGCTGCCGGGAAGTCTTGAAAGTGATCATCCTTTGATGAATGTTCTAAAGAGGAGTTTCATGGAAGTAAAGGGAGAACCCCCTGTTGTGGAAGCAAGTCCCTGGGGAACGGATGGCGGAATTCTTTCCACCGTAGGAAATACTCCTGTTGTTGTGTTCGGGCCCGGGATAACCGAAACGGCTCACGATGCTAATGAGCATATCCATTTGGAGGATCTGTTTGCTGCAAGTGAAATCATCGCTTTAACACTTTTGAAATGGTGTGAAGTGGCTGAATAGTCCTTTACAATCATTTACAATTAATTGGTATAATAGTTTTATAGAAATAGGCAAATGTCTGGCTTTATTCTAGGCTAGACTTTTTTCAAATAGGATGTGCTAAAGGAGTGATCTAAATGAACCAAACTGCATCCACCATTTATCTTGAAGAGGAAAGCTATTACCTCGAAGTGTACCTTGATCCTTTTAATAAACGAATTCGTGTGGATGATTATCGCGGAAATACACATTTGCTTCTGGATAAGGCCGAAGAGCTTGTTCATCATCATCATGCGGAAAAGCTAATCATAAAGGTGCGCAGCGAAGATTTTATTGCTTTTTTTGAAAAAGGCCTTCAGCCGGAAGCGGTGGTCGACCGCTATTTTCTTGGCTCTGACGCCTATTTCTTTTCTAAATTTTATACACCAGACCGCAAGCAGAATGAACAGTGGATTACCGAGGATGGGTTGATTCAAAGTATTTATCATTTAGACACATCCGTGGAAAAAATGTATCCGCCGAAGGAGTACGAATTAAAAAAGGCGGATGAAAGCTGTGCCGCCCAACTTTCCGCATTATATAAACAAGTATTTGAAATTTATCCAACCCCATTACACGATCCGGAATATGTAAAAAAGACGATGCAGGAGGGAACAATCTATTATGTCTTTTTCCATCAAGGAAAAATTGTCAGTGCCGCTTCTGCTGAAATCAATACCTTTTATAAAAATGCTGAATTAACGGATTGTGCCACATTAACAGAACATCGGAAATATGGACTGATGAAGATTATTCTTCATGAGCTTGAGCGTGAATTGAAGCAAAATGGTATCTTTTGTGCATACTCTATTGCCAGATCATTATCCTTCGGCATGAATGCTGTTTTATTTCAACTTGAATATTCCTATCGGGGAAGGTTCATGAATAATTGTTATATTTATGACAAACTTGAAAATATGAATATGTGGGTAAAGAATCTGGCAACTTGCTAATATTTCGGCTGATAGTGCCAATTTTTCGGCACCCTATTATGGCTAGAAGGGCAGGTGAAGGATATCATTCAATTAACGGCGTTAACACAAGAAGTTCTGACAGCTATTCTTAAGAGCATTGATGAAGGCATCCATGTAGTCAATACTGAAGGAAGAACCATTTTTTATAATCAAGTAGCAGCAAAGCATGATGGTCTGGAAGTCAGGGAAGTTCAAGGAAGGCATTTGATTGACGCATTCCCTTCCCTGACAGAAGAGTCAAGTACACTGCTGAAGGTCATTAAAACGGGGAAGCCTATTTATAATCAAGCACAGGTGTATCTTAATTTACATGGGACAAGAATTGATACCATTAATACGACACTGCCAATCTTTCTTGGAGAAGAAATTATCGGTGCCGTTGAAATTGCTAAAGACTATTCGCGGATGAAACTACTGGCAGAAAGATTATTGGATTTACAAAAAGGCGTCAATAAAAGTAAGAAGAAAAAGGGAGCGAAGCAAGTAAACTATACATTAAGTGATTTAATGACAGTTAACCCTGAATTCAGCAGCTTGATTGATGAAGCAAGGAAGCTGGCAAAATCAGATTCTCCTATTCTCGTTTACGGGGAGTCTGGGACCGGGAAAGAATTATTTATTCAGGGGATACATCATGAATCGCACCGATCAAGCGGGGCCTTTATTGCCCAAAACTGTGCGGCCATACCGGAAACCTTGCTGGAAAGTATCCTTTTTGGCACTGCTAAAGGCAGTTATACAGGAGCAGTTGAGCGAAAAGGCCTTTTTGAACTTGCTGACGGGGGTACCCTTTTTCTTGATGAATTACATACAATGCCAATCGAACTGCAAGCAAAGCTTCTACGTGTTTTAGAGGACGGGATGGTAAGAAGGGTCGGAAGCTCGCAAAATATTTCTGTTGATGTGCGTGTCATCGCCGCAATGAATGTACATCCGAACGTGGCTCTTATGGAACAAAAGCTGCGGTCTGACCTTTATTATCGGTTAAATGTGTTTACATTCTCACTCCTTCCATTAAGGGAGCGAAAAGAAGATATATTGTATTTAACGCATTATTTTGTTCAAGAGTTTAATAAAAAACTAAAAAAAGAAATTCAAGGTGTGGAAAAGAAACTTGAACGATTTTTCATCGACTATCAGTGGCCGGGGAATGTCCGGGAACTGAAACATACAGTGGAATATATGATGAATGTTTGTGAAGTCAGTCGCTTAAGGTATGAGGATTTGCCAATTATGCTCCGTCAGCATCCTTCGCAAACTAAAGTGAAAAGTTCTCCGCTTGAAGGATTATCATTAAGAAAAAATCTTGAAGCCGTTGAGAAGTCACTGATTATGAATGCCTTGGAAGAAAGCGAGGGGAATATTAACCAAGCAGCAAAGCTTTTAGAGATTCCAAGGCAAACGTTACAATATAAACTGAAAAAAATGAACGAATAGCTGCCGAGTTTTCGGCGCTTTTTTTTTGAATTAATTTATAGGGATTATGAATTTCCAATAAATTGTGATATCTGAGCCATTCTGAAGGGATGGCACGATTCTTGCATTAGAGATAAGTATAGCAAGGTTTAGGGGGAATGGATCATGAAACAATTTTTATATAAACCTAAAAGGCATTGGAAGGATATTGAACTTTGGAAAAATGTTACAGAAGAACAGTGGAACGACTGGCTCTGGCAATTAACTAATACCATCCGAACAGCAGATGATCTAAAAAAGGTGATTAATTTAACACCCGATGAAGAAGAAGGGGTAAGAATTTCGACGAAAACAATTCCCTTAAATATTACTCCATACTATGCATCTTTGATGAACCCAGATGATTCACGCTGTCCAATCAGAATGCAATCCGTACCTATCTCCAAGGAAATTTATAAAACAAAGTATGACTTAGAGGATCCTTTATATGAGGATGAAGATTCTCCTGTCCCTGGCCTTACTCACCGTTATCCTGACCGCGTACTTTTCCTTGTGACCAATCAATGCTCGATGTATTGCCGTTATTGTACAAGAAGACGGTTCTCTGGTCAGATTGGGATGGGGGTTCCGAAGAAACAGCTGGATGCAGCCATTTCTTACATCAGGCAAACGCCACAGGTTCGCGATGTATTAATATCCGGCGGGGATGGGCTGTTAATCAATGATAATATTTTGGAATATATCTTGAAAAATTTGCGCGATATTGACCATGTCGAAATTATTCGTATTGGAACAAGGGCACCAGTTGTGTTCCCGCAGCGAATAACTGAGAACCTCTGCAATATTTTGAAAAAATACCATCCTGTTTGGCTGAATACTCATTTTAATACTTCAATCGAAATCACTGAAGAGTCAAAAAGGGCGTGTGAAATGCTTGCAAACGCCGGAGTACCTGTAGGGAATCAGTCGGTTATTCTCGCCGGAATTAACGATAGTGTTCCAATCATGAAAAGGCTGATGCATGACCTTGTGAAAATTCGCGTCCGCCCTTACTATATTTATCAATGTGACCTATCAGAAGGAATCGGCCATTTCCGGGCACCGGTTTCAAAGGGACTCGAAATTATTGAGGGACTTCGCGGACATACAAGCGGCTATGCTGTACCAACCTTTGTCGTGGATGCCCCTGGCGGCGGCGGGAAAATTGCCCTGCAGCCGAATTATTTAATTTCCCAAAGCCCGGAAAAAGTTGTACTCCGCAACTTTGAAGGTGTTATTACTTCTTACCCGGAACCCGAGAATTATGTACCAGACAGAGCAGAAGGTTATTTTCAAGAAATTTATCCGGAAATGGAAGAGAAGCGGTCGCTAGCTGGTATTGCCGGAATTATGAATGATCAACATTTTAATCTGGTTCCGGAAGGTTTAACAAGACTAAACCGCCGGAAGGATTATAATCAAGATCCTGCCCATACCTCACTAAAGGATAAACGAAGTAAACGGGATGAGTTAAAGGAAAAGAAATTTAATGCGTTGACTGAAAAGGCGAAAGGGAGTCAAGAAACTAATAATCCCGAAAAGTCAATTAAGGACTAAGGGGGCAGTATACGTGAATATTGAATGTGAATGGTGTACCAGTCCAAATGTACTACAAACCACGGAATCTGTTTACTGGGAATTACCGGATGGCTCGCGGGCGATTGAAATTACTGAAACTCCCACATACCGCTGTCCCGACTGTGACATGGTTTATCAAAGCGAGGTTATTGTCAAAGAAATTGAAAATCACTTGTATTTAATTGATTGCAAGAAAATTGAAAAGATCATTACCTTTGAAGACTTAATGAAAATCCCAAGATTATTAAAAAAGAATTATTTTGATTTTTCCTCGTAAAGAAAGCGCCCGGATATTCCCGGCCGCTTTTTTCTATTGTTTCTGGACGATTTCTAAAGATTCCGCTATAGTAATTAAAAACTGTATCTTAAAAAAGAAGGGCAATCATTTATGAGAAAATCATTTTATCATTTTTTAATGAAATATAGACATCCTGCTCCAAAGGATGCAATTAGTTCGTTTGCAAACCATGCCTATTTGGACCATGGTTTTCCGAAGACAGCGGAGGATTACCATGAATTGAGTTCCTATCTCGAACTAAATGGACAATATTTAGACTCGATGACAATTTTTGATGAAGCATGGCAGCAATATATTGCCTCCGAAAGTTGAATATTAAGAACAAAGGAATCGCCTTTAAATTTAGAGGCGATTTTTCCAATTTATAAAAGGCATGCGCGATATTTTTTCCCGTGCATATACTATTGTAATCAATTTTTACGACTAATCCATTTGAGGGGATGGGAGGACATTGGCAAAAAGAAAAAAACCAAAGTATCAGATTGGTGATACGGTAGTGATCACCATTTATGGCACCGTCGGAAAGGTAACAGATATAAAATGGCTGGAAGGTAAGTATGTTTATGAAGTAAATAAGAGTGACGGCTTATTCATTGAAGAAGCCTTACAATTACTTTCAGAATATGATGGCACTGTTATGGAACAAGAACAGATTGATATAGAGTATAAGTTTTTCTTCGGTGATTTAGTTCAAGTAAGCGGTTATGGTGCCGATTTATTTAAGGTCGTTGGCTTTCGGACAGAAATTTGGCGTTACAAAGAGGATGCCTGGGAAGATGTCATTTATGAACTTTCAAGGGTAAGTGATGGGGAATGGCTTGAAGCAGGTGAAGAAGAGTTGACCCTTGTTGCTGATGCGGAGAGTGCAGATACATTTATCCAAAAACTTGGTCTTCTATACTTAGTCAATAAGAAAGAACCAGCCGAAATAAATCCTAAACTTCAAAATATGATCAGAAAAGCAGAATTTGAGGAAATGGAACGGAAAAAGGAAAAAAAGGAATTAATTGATCATCTATTAGACATATTTAACGATTACCGGATTTTATATGAAATGTTTCAGGATCAAGAATACTATCAAGTAATGCGGGTGATTCTCAGAAAGTTAGAAACACTTGTAAGTAATGATGGCAAGAGCCATGTATAAGCTACCAACCTGAAATCACAAAAAATAAATATATCACAAACGGTATACCGGCCCATTTTATCAAAGAAAACATCGTGTCAATAATTTTCTCAAATAGCTGGAGGGTGACCCCATCCTCACGGTTAACATCGTCTCTAAATGCCTCTAATTTCGACTGCAGATGTAACATTTAACCACCTCATCTTGTCTTTTTTACATCCTATGCTTGTCTACTGAAAAAAAGACATGTTAGCTTTTTAAATAATTTATTACTGCTGCAAGTTTTTCGAATCCATCAATCGGCGATAGGAAATCAAAGTAACTAGCATGAAAAAGTCAGGTACATCATACATTCTCTAAAAAGGGGGCGATGCTATGAGAGAAATTGAAGTATTTATTGATACAGAAGAAATTGCCGAATTTTTCTTTCATGAGCTTGTGAAAAGGGGATACGTTCCTAGTGAAGAAGAATTAGAAGAACTCGCTGACATTACATTCGAATACTTAATTGAAAAAAGCATTATTGACGAAGAGGTGGATGAATAAAACCTAGTATAATCATGAAGAGAAAAAACTCTTCCTTCATATAGATAAAAACGAAAGACGAGCATTTGGTGCTCGCTTTTTGTTTGGCCAAAACTGATATTGTAGTAGACCCAAAATCAACGAAACTTTTAATTTTTTTCTGCGTATATATTTTATAGCAAAAAAGTTGTTCAATTATGAGGAGGAGAAAGCATGTCATTTTTTAATAAAGTATTCGCAAGTGTAGGAATCGGGTCGGCTGCAGTAGACACGAAGCTGGAGAAGGACACGTATATGCCCGGCGAGACTGTCCAAGGGGTGGTGGAGATTAAAGGGGGCAAGGTGGAACAGGTAATTGACGAAATTTACCTTACCTTAAATACTACCTATTTAAGAGAGTCAGATGATCGGAAATATACAGTAACAGCCGACATCGATCGATTCCGTTTAACAACTCCTTTTACTATTAGGTCCAATGAGAAGAAAGAAATACCATTCTCATTTCAACTTCCATTTGAAACGCCGCTTTCAATTGGCAGGTCGAAGGTGTGGGTGACTACAGGTTTAGATATTAAGGGCGGCGTGGATCCAAGCGATAAAGATTATCTAAAAGTTGTGCCTAATCCGTTAATGTCTGCAGTATTTAATGCAGTTGACAGTATGGGCTTTAGAATACGTGAAGCTGACTGTGAGGAGGCTCCAAGAAGATTACGAGGACGGCTGCCATTTGTCCAAGAATTTGAGTTTGTACCAGTATCAGGTCCATTCCGCGGCAGATTGGATGAATTAGAGGTAGTCTTCTTCCCTGCAGGAAATGGTACCATCGATATTATGTTCCAGGTAGACCGACGAGCAAGGGGACTATCAGGGTTATTCTCAGAGGCATTGGGGACAGATGAAACAAATGTAAGATTAACGGTAACAAACGCTGATATTCCGTATTTACAACAAAAAATTCAAAGTGTGATTCAGCGCTATTCCTAAAATTCATTAAAAAAAATGAAAATCGACAAAAAAAGTGCGGTTTCTTTGAAGGATTCGACCATGCCTATCGCCAATTATTAGAATAGATAATTAACTCTAATAATTGGAGGTAAATGATGATCAAAATGTTAACAAAAAGAGCATGTATTCCATACGATGTGACGATCTTTCAAACTCCAAAGTACCGAGAACGTAAAGGGTATCAAGAGGTATATCGAACAATGATTGACGCTAATAATCGTAAACATTGTTTACAGGAGACCTTTAGGCGCTTTAATGTAACTGACAGAATTCCGGCTAATTATAAAGGGAGATTCCTTGCTACAGGAGACATTATCTTAATTGACGAAGGCCGGGCTGGCCAATATTATTATCAACTAAAACCAGGCGGCTGGTTCCCGATCAATCGAATTGTGATTCGCTAATAAATGACCAATAAACCTAAGGAAACCACCTTAGGTTTATTTTAATATTTAGCTTTTCCGGCCGCCGGTTGCGTTATGTTCTTTCGCGTGTGCTTCGTGTTCTGCTACTATGGCCTCAGCTGGGATATGGTTATTTTTCTTTTGCCCATTGATTCGGCTTCGGTGTTTTTTTCCCATCCTTTATCCCTCCTTTTTAATCTAGGAATAGCTTCCCTCAAATTCGAAAAAACATGTCAAATTTGTGATGTCCTTTTCCATCCGAATTCGAATATGGTATAGTGACATTGGTACAGACAATTAACTGTACTTACTTTTGATTGGAGGTAATTGTGATGAGCGTACATATTGGAGCAAAAGAGAATGAAATTGCCGAAACGGTATTACTGCCTGGAGATCCGCTTCGAGCTAAATATATCGCTGAGACATTTTTAGAGGATGCCAAATGTTATAACGAAGTAAGAAATATGTTTGGTTTTACTGGAACATATAAAGGAAAGAGAATTTCTGTTCAAGGGACAGGAATGGGTGTCCCTTCTATTTCTATTTATGTTAATGAATTAATGCAAAGCTATCACGTTCAAAATTTAATCCGTGTTGGTACTTGCGGGGCGATTCAAAAGGACGTAAAGGTCCGCGACGTGATTTTGGCGATGACCAGTTCTACTGATTCAAACATGAACCGGCTAACTTTTGGTCATGTTGATTTCGCTCCGGCGGCTAACTTTGATTTACTTAGAAAGGCCTATGATGCTGGAGTAGCAAAAGGCCTTAATTTAAAAGTTGGCAATATCTTCACGGCTGATTCTTTCTATAATGACAATGCAGAGCTTGAAAAATGGGCAAAATATCAAATCCTTGCGATTGAAATGGAAACTACTGCACTTTATACGTTAGCAGCTAAATTTGGCCGAAAAGCTCTTTCCGTTCTAACTGTTAGTGATCATATTCTAACTGGCGAAGAAACAACTGCTGAAGAACGACAAGTTACATTTAATGACATGATTGAGGTTGCATTAGAAGCTGCAATCAAAGAATAATTCCATTTCAAAGCCTCTTCCAAATTGGAAGGGGTTTTTCTTTTCAAAATGCTAAAGGAACAAAGGGACAACGTGGAGAATAATTAATCAAAGATGTGACTGGCCAAAGGATAAAGAGGTGAAGGAAATGAAGGAGCAGATCAAATTAGATATTTCAGGAATGACCTGTGCTGCCTGTTCAGCAAGAATAGAAAAAGTACTAAACAAAATGGACGGTGTCGAAGCGAATGTTAATTTAGCAATGGAGAGTGCAGCTATTTCCTTTGATAACAAATTTGTTTCAAGCGGCGATATTTTAACAAAGATTGAAACACTCGGGTATGGAGCCAGAGAGAAAGTGGACAGTGAGACGAAACAGCAATTAAAAGCGGAAGAAATTGACCGAAAAAAACGAAAATTTTATCTTTCCGTCATTTTGTCTCTCCCACTCGTGTATACGATGCTAACACACTTGCCGATCGATATTGGCTTGCCAATGCCAAATTTTTTTATGAATCCATGGTTTCAATTGCTCCTAGCTACTCCAGTACAATTTTATGTAGGCGGTCAGTTTTACATTGGTGCCTATAAAGCCATTAAAAATAAAAGTGCAAATATGGATGTCCTTGTCGCATTGGGCACCACATCTGCCTATTTTTACAGTCTTGCAGAAGGTGTAAAGACAATTGGAAATCCATTTTACATGCCGCATCTCTACTTTGAAACGAGTGCAGTTCTCATTACCTTAATTCTTTTAGGTAAATTATTTGAGATAATTGCAAAAGGAAGAACCACTCATGCCATTTCTGAATTGCTCAACCTTCAAGTAAAGGAAGCGACGGTAATAAGGGAAGGGAAAGAATTTCAAATTCCGACCGAAGATGTAAAGGTTGGTGACCGATTACTGGTGAAGCCTGGTGAAAAAATTCCTGTGGACGGAATTGTTTTATTAGGGCAATCTTCTGTAGATGAATCGTTGATCACGGGTGAATCGATCCCTGTCGAAAAAAATGTTGGTGATATTTTAATCGGTTCTACAATAAATAAAAATGGAACTTTAACGTTAAAAGCGACAAAGGTAGGGAAGGATACTGCTCTTGCCGGTATTGTCAAAATTGTTGAGGAAGCGCAGGGCAGTAAAGCCCCCATCCAACGTCTCGCGGATACGATTTCCAGTTACTTTGTTCCTGTTGTAGTTTCCATTTCATTGCTGACATTCATAATTTGGTATTTCATTATAATTCCCGGAGATTTTCCGAAAGCATTAGAGACGGCCATAGCGGTTCTTGTCATTGCCTGTCCTTGTTCACTTGGACTAGCAACCCCCACCTCCATTATGGTTGGTACAGGAAAAGGAGCTGAAATGGGGATTCTATTCAAAGGTGGAGAGCATTTAGAAACTGCTCATAAAATTAATGCGATTGTCCTTGATAAAACGGGGACGATTACAGAGGGGCACCCCATCGTTACAGATTTTATTGCCTATCAGGATGAGAAAAAAGTCTTGCAATATTTAGTGTCTGCCGAAAAATCATCGGAACATCCTTTAGCGGATGCCATTATAAAATATGGAATGGAAAGACGATCGAGTACCCTTCCGGTTAAACGGTTTAAGGCCATCCCAGGGTATGGAATTGAAGCAAAGATAGGGGAAGACGAAACGTATATCGGGACACGGAAATTAATGGAATTAAAGGGTATTGCCTGCGACAAGGTTGAAGAAGATCTACTGCGCTTTGAAACGGAAGGTAAGACGGCAATGTATATTGCTATTAATTCTGCCATCATGGGCTTGGTGGCGGTGGCCGATACCGTAAAAGAAAACGCAAAGCTTGCGGTTACACAACTAACCGAATTAGGGATCGATGTGTATATGCTCACAGGGGATAATAAACGTACCGCCAAAGCGATTGCCTCACAGGTAGGGATTAAAAAAGTCATCGCAGAAGTCTTACCGGAAGAAAAGGCTAAACAAGTGAAGGAACTCCAGCTGAAAGGCATGGTCGTCGCGATGGTTGGGGATGGGATTAATGATGCACCGGCACTCGCTGTTGCAGATATTGGAATTGCCATTGGTACCGGGACAGATGTTGCCATAGAAGCGGCAGACATTACGATACTTGGCGGTAATCTGACTTTGATTCCTAAGGCACTCGCCTTAAGTAAAAAAACAATGAAAAACATCCGCCAAAACCTTTTTTGGGCTCTTGTCTACAATGCTGGCGGGATTCCGATTGCTGCCTTCGGATTATTAGCCCCATGGGTAGCGGGCGCAGCTATGGCCTTTAGTTCGGTATCCGTTGTTACAAACTCACTGCGTTTGAAACGCGTTAAGATTGAATGAATAAAAGTAAAACGTAACAGCACGACCTAATTAATGGTGGTGCTGTTTATCTTTATTTACATTTTAGAAGGGTCTTTATTATTTTCATTAACTTTTCTTTGTTAATTTTATAAAAAAGATGTTATTCTAATCACTAAGGGTTTACTTTTATAAAAAGTATCTAAAAATAGCTTTTGAAAATTATGAAAACAACCTGGCTGTTGGGATTTCTGCAGCGATTGGGTAATTCATATTTTTATCGTGAATGAAAGTGGTGAAGGCTTTGGATGAAAAAAATGAGGAACAAAAGAAAATGGAAGAGTTCAAGGTAGAACATGACCATACCGTAGAAAACAAACCTGGTTATATTCGCTTGAAAAAGTTTCACTTCATTATGCTGTTATTTTTACTTGTTTTCCTATCGGCAGGGATAACTACATTTGCACTTGCATTTGGAAAAGAAAAAGTAGTAACGGTAGCACCGGAAAGAACAGAATTCAATAAACTTTATGAAGCATTCGATACATTGAAAAAAGGATACTACAAGGATGTGAACCAACAAAAGCTCATCAATGGAGCAATTGATGGAATGGTAGCATCGCTTGATGACCCATATTCTGACTATATGAGCAATGAAGAAGCTAAGAGCTTTCATAGTAGTATTTCTTCCTCCTTTGAAGGAATTGGTGCTGAAATACAGGAAAAAGATGGGCATATAATTATTGTTTCTCCAATTAAAGGATCTCCAGCTGAAAAAGCCGGCTTAAAACCAAATGATATGATAACCCAGGTGGATGGAAAAAGCCTTCAGGGAATGAATTCAACACAAGCCGTGACGTTAATTAGAGGAAAAAAAGGAACGAAGGTTGAATTAACGATATCTAGACCTGGTATGGATGCACCAATGACTGTGCCAATTGTCCGTGATACAATTCCGATTGAGACCGTTTATGGTGAAATGGTCGATGACACGATTGCAAAAGTCCAAATAACAAGCTTTTCCACAAATACTTCCAAAGAGCTTGTCGCTACGTTAAATGATTTACAGAAAAAAGGCATGAAGGGTCTCGTGTTAGACTTGCGACAAAATCCGGGGGGATTATTAGATCAAGCAGTAAGTATTACAAGCATGTTCGTACCGAAAGGGAAAATTATTGTCAAAGAAGAAGATCGTAACGGAAAAATAAAGGAAATCGCTTCACAAAATGATGGAAATCCTAATCTTCCTTTAGTTGTCTTAATTGATAAGGGCAGTGCTAGTGCATCCGAAATTTTTGCCGCAGCCGTAAAGGAATCGGCGGGTGTTCCACTTGTTGGTGAAAAGTCATTTGGAAAAGGCACCGTGCAAACGGCAGCAGATTTCAAGGATGGCTCAAACCTAAAATATACCATTGCAAAATGGTTGACACCAAATGGAAATTGGATTCATAAAAAAGGAATTGTACCCGATGTAGAAGTGGCTCTTCCTGAATATGCAACATTACCCATTATTAATCCAGATAAAGAACTAACCGAATCCACCTCTTCTACAGAAATCCAAACAGCTCAGAAAATGTTAAAAGCTGTAGGTTATGACCCGGGACGTGAAGATGGATTCTTTGATGAAAAAATGAAAGAAGCAGTCATCGCTTTCCAAACCGCACAAGGTCTACCTGCTGATGGAATATTAAAAGGTGATTCAACAATGAAACTCATGGAACTATTGCGAGAAAAAATTAAAACAAGTGATACCCAATTACAAAAAGCTGTTGATGTATTAAAAGGAAAAATAAAATAAAAGTTAACCCGATTCCTAATGGAATCGGGTCATCTTTTTGATTAAAAAACGATTGAAGGGATTAGAATGAAAAAAGCAGAAGTTTATATTTTATCGGGATTTTTAGGTAGTGGGAAAACTACATTATTAAAACGACTGTTAGAGGATGAACAAAAGGCAGGACGAAGAGTCGCAGTCATGATGAATGAATTAGGAAAGGTATCGATTGATTCAGATGCGATTACAGATGATGTTGAGCTGAAAGAGCTGTTAGGCGGTTGTATTTGTTGTTCGATGCAGGATAAGCTTGAAGCCCAGCTCCAAGGTTTATTATTAGTTGAACAGCCAGATGTTATTTATATTGAAACAACAGGAGCGGCCCATCCTGTAGAAGTATTGGATTCGATCCTCTCCCCATTGTTTGCAGATAAATTAGTCATTAAGGGCATAATTACAACCGTTGATGGCAGGAGATGGAAAGAACGAAAGACATTAAGTCCGCAGTTGCAGCAACTAATCCTCGAGCAGGTAAGACATGCTGACTTTATCATTATTAATAAATTGAACGAATTAACAGAGATGGAGCAAGTAAGTATTACTTTTGAAATTCAGGGACTCAATCCCAATGCCACATGTCTGCTGACAAATTATTCTCAGGTTTCAATCGATCCACTTAGAAACTTATCGGTATCCTTTGAGAAAGATTCCCAAAGGATTGAGTTGAATTTAACAACTTTTGTGTATCAATTTAAGGAATCGATTAACCATACTAGATTTGAGGATTTTTTAAAAGATCTGCCTGATACGATTTATCGAATAAAAGGATATGTTAAGTTTCAATATTCACAGCAGCCGTTTCTATTTCAATTTTCCTATGGTATGCCATTATACATAAAGGAAGAAATGAATTTGCCGCTAAATCTTGTTTTTATCGGCGAGAAGATCGATTGGAATGTGATTCAAGAAAAGCTTGTCAGTCTTGAAAAATAAAAGAAAATCAGTCATAGATGCATGATAATTTCTTGTTAAGGTAACTCTTTTAATGAAGCAAAAATCCATTAAAAGGGGGTCTTTTATGAAGAAAGCAGCATGTTTAATCCTGTTAGTTTATAACCTCCTAAATGGACAAGGGGTCCAGGCAGCATCTGATATTAGTTATAAAATTGACATGATGAACTGGAAAGAAGTGAATCATTTATTACCTAAATACACAAAATTCACGGTTTTGGATGTAGAAACAGGAAAACGTTTCAAGGTACAAAGACGTGCGGGAAGTCATCATGCCGATGTACAGC
The DNA here is from genome assembly GCF_005154805.1 of Bacillus sp. S3. Taxonomy (GTDB): domain Bacteria; phylum Bacillota; class Bacilli; order Bacillales; family Cytobacillaceae; genus Neobacillus. The sequence goes on along the minus strand of NZ_CP039727.1, from coordinate 3,172,140 downwards.
CGTTAACCACAAAAGATACAAAAGTAATGAAAAGGATCTACAGTGGAGAGTGGAGTTGGAAACGACGAGCTATTATTGTAATTCACAAAGATCGTTGGATTGCAGCATCGATGCATGGAATGCCTCATGGTGCTGGAGCACTTAAGAATAATTTTCCCGGTCATTTTTGCATTCATTTTTTTGGGAGTACAACCCATCGTACCAATTCAATGGACCTTTCCCATATGCTTATGGTATTGAAGGCGTCGGGGAAATTAAATGATTACCTTAGTAAAGCAAATCCATATGAGGTCATTAACGCCTATATAGCAGGTTTTAAGCAGCAGGATGAACGAATTACATCATTGGCCTCTTTACAAAAAATTTCTTGGAAGCCGATTTTAGGGAAAATCGAGAACGTAACACTATCAAGAATAGAGCTACTGCCTCCTGAGGATTTAACTGAAGAACTCAGCTTGGATGTCCCAGCTGTAGTTGATTGGTTTATAGAGGACAGAGGCAGGCAAACATTTAGAGGAGAAATTCATTTAGTCAGATTTTCACAAGTTGATGGTTGGAAAGTGGATTCAGTGAATTTTTTAAAGGAAAGTCATCTTCCGTAAAAAAAAACACCTTTATGAGAATCCTCTCATGATTAAAGGTGTTTTTTACTGTGGGTTATGCTTGTTCCCCGAACTTGATAAACGTTCGCTCGTCTTCTATTAGGCCGCAGGCACCACATTGAACTCGGGCTGCCGGCCCGTTGTAGGGAAGATGAAAGGGTTCTAACTCGTTTTCACCATATTCCCGTACCACTGCTCCTGATTGCGGGTCCAGTTTCACAGAGTGAGAAATTTGTTGAATGATATTGAAGCGGCTGCGATTGGTTTTACAATTTGGGCATTTATAGGGAGTTGACATATATTTCTCCTTTCTAAGCATTGTTAAAATCTATTTTTTGCATTAATGGAAGTAAATATGTAACAATGCATGTGAAGGGGAAAGGGGAGATGTTTTTTGGCAAACGAAATCGTTGATTATGAACTTGTTTTAATGGCATATCGCTCGATTTGGAACAATCGAGTATTAGCTACAGAGACTAGAACATGTAAAGAGACGTTATTTGAGGCGATGAAGCGGGAGCTTCTAGATGAAAACTCCCATCCAAGAATCAGAAAAAATAAGTATGAAAAATATTATTCAGCGGTCAAGCGAACAATGGATTCCTCGATCTCTAGTGAGACTAAGTGTCAATTAATAAAATTGTATATTGAAATGATGGAAGAAATGGGTTAGGAGAGAAGATCATGAAGAAAATGTTAGTAATTTTATTAACCGTTATTTCTCTTAGCATCACAGTTTCCTGTGCTAAGCAGGAAAATGAAAATGTCGGGAAACTGCCTGAAATGTTAGATGTTAAATTGTCCATAAACCCTGAAACAGGAGAATTACAAAAACCAATAACATTTGAAGCAAAGGTAACCCAGGGGAATGAAGAGATAACTGATGCTGACGTTATTTTTGAAATTTGGCGTGCAAAAGATGAAAAACACGAAAAAATAGAAATTAAACATACAAAAAATGGGGTTTATCGTCTTGAGAAATCATTCGAGCAAGATGGGACGTATTATATTATTTCACATGTAACAGCAAGGGATATGCATAATATGCCGAAAAAGGAATTTATCGTCGGGACGCCAAGTGATCCTGAAGATCCAAAAGCAAAACAGTCGATGGATGAAATGGAAAAGGACATGGAAGATCACTCAACCGAAGGACACTAAATTAAATGAAAAGACAGCCAGAGGTTGTCTTTTCAAGTTTTAAGATTCTTTTTTTGCTCTAAGGTTGACTTTTGCTGCTTCTTTTCCAAGTTTTTCTTTCACTATCTCATTGATTTTATCAGAAATATCCCCCTCATAGGTTGAGCCAATATTTAGTTTTCCGGATAATTCCTTTATTCCTAGTTGGCCAAAATTATTGGCGTAATCTAAATGTTCTATTACGATGCTATCTACCTGAAGGTGTTCAATTTGAATGGTCGGAGCGCTTTCCTTCTCCTTTTCCGTTGCCTGAGGAGGTAGGCTTTGTGCTGGGTTCTTACCCGCTTTCACCTCTTTAATAGCTGATTCCAAAACTAAAACTTTCATCTCCAAATCTGATATTTTCTTCGTTAAGCTCTTAGTTGAAGAGAACAAGCGAATGAAAAATCGCATAAATACCCTCTATTCAGAATTGGTTTGGTCAAAGGCAATGGGGATATTTTCTATTTCATCTCGATAAAAGGGCATCACAATAGTTAATACACCATTACGGATTTCCGATTTAACTTTATTCATCAAGATCGGGTAAGGCAGGGTTAATTCCTTTTTAAATTGACGATTGGCGCGTTCCTTTAAATAATATTGGCGATTTTGATGCAGGGCTTTAAATTCTCCTGCAATGGTTAATAACTGCTGCTGGATAGAAATTTGAAGATCTTCCTTTGTTAAGCCGGGAATTTCCGCTTCAACGACTAATTCTTGGTCAGATTCATACAAATCACATTTTGGAAAAAGTTCATTTACAGTTGTTTGGGGATTTCGGGACAAATGATTCCTGGAGCTTTTTTTATTATTCTCTTCAAAAATTTGATTCCAAAATTGATCTGATTGAAATTGCTTGGCAACATCCAGCCATTTTTTTAGCTTATCCACTTCCATTAAATCCACCCCTTATGTGAATCCCTATTTTCATCATATTTTTTATTATTAGAAACATGCAAAAAAAAACGACGTTTACATAATTTCCGTCACGTCGATTTGTGAATACTGCATATCAATATTTTTAGGGATTCTTATTTCAAGGACCCTATCTTTATAGTTCGCTGCTGCCCCCTTCTTTTTAACAATGGCTGGAAGGGTGATGGTGTTTGAATCCTCTTGCTGCGGGATATGCTCAACGATTAACTGATTTGATGTATGATAAAGGCGGAGCTGCTTTAGCCAATCTTCATTTGGAATGGGGATTCTTACAAATACATAATCATGTGTTTCAAATGCAGAGGAATTTAATGGGCCATTGGCTGCATGCTGCTTTTCGGCTGATGACTGGAAGCCGTTGAATAAATCTTGGTGATTCATCATACCTCGCATGTTTGGCATCATTTTTTCTACCAGGTCTTGGACATAATTGTTTATTTCCTCTGGTTTCATTTTTTGCATCGAGTCCTTCATGTCTTTTGTGAAAGGGAACATATTCCAAGGAAACATTTGATTTCAACCTCTCTATGACTAAAATTGATTCGAAACTGGTAAAGAAGGGTTCGCAATCTGATCTTGATCAGTAATATCTGGATCAACGTTGCTATTTAATGAAAATGAGCTTGCAGGGGATATGTCACCTAAAGCAAAATTGATTCCTATCCATTTTTGGTTGGCTGTATGGCTATTTTGGACGGCAGGTCCTAATGAAATATTTGCATTATTATTAATGGAGTTGGTTTTAATATTAAAAATATTTATTTGAAAAGGCATTTTTTTCAGTCCTTTAAATTGAATTGCTAAAGGCGTTAGAAGGATTTGCGATATCTCCCATATCGTTGACATCAGGATCAATAAAGACATTTTCCATTGCGGCTGTTGGCGGTGCAAAATCTCCAAATGAAGAATTCTGACCTTGGGATTTAGAATTTGCCGTATGGGCATTATGGAGGGCTTCTCCGATGTTGACAGACCCGTTGTTTGATACACTGTTAATTTTTAGGCTGAAGATGTTAATTACAGTCTGCATCCTGTCACATCCTTTTTTATTGATACCCCATCATATGCAAACTCTTGCCCATCCGTTATTAAAACTTCAGGAAACTGCTTCTGGATAAAACTTATCAATTTGGACATAATTAAAATTTGCAAATATAAACAATTCTTTTTAACATATAGTAAAGAGAGAATTTAAATTAGAGAGGTAATGTGTTGTGAATAAGAAAACGGCTTTGATTACAGGAGGAGCTTCTGGTATCGGGAGAAAAACCGCCATTCAGCTTGCAGAAAATGGGTATCAGCTTGTGATCAACTATCGACATAGTGAATCAGAAGCGGTTTTCTTAGCCAAGCATTTAACTGGATGTTTCGGTACGAAAAATATCACCATTAAAGGGGATGTCGCAAATCAAGAGGATTGTACGCGGATTGTAAATGAGACCCTAAAGGCGTATTCGACCGTAGATGTTATAGTGCATAATGCCGGCCCATACATACATGAAAGAAAAAAAACAACAGATTACACCTTTGAAGAATGGAATTACTTAATTCAAGGGAATTTGTCGGCTGTTTTCTATTTGTCAAAGTTGATTATACCTGTTATGCGAAAACAAAAATGGGGCAGAATCATCACACTCGGATATGACAGGGTAGAAACTGCACCTGGGTGGATTTATCGTTCGGCCTTTGCCGCAGCCAAGACAGGACTTGCCTCCTTAACCCGTTCGATTGCAATTGAGGAGGCAGAAAACGGAATTACCGCAAATATGGTCTGCCCGGGTGATATAACAAGTGACTGGAAAGAAAAAGGTATCAGTGACGCAATCACAGCGTGCAAAGGTAATCAACCATTAGGAAGGCAAGGTACAGGCGAGGACATATCCAGGGTGATTGCCTTTCTAACAGACGAAAAATCGGATTTTATTACAGGGAGCATTATTCCGGTAACAGGCGGGGTGGATGTGCTAGGGAAAGCGTTAAAAATATAGCTTAAAGAGCAGTAAACAAGGCATGATTTTATCATTTTTCTAACTATTCGATTTTCAGGAATGAAATCTGTTGCTTTTGTGGATAATAGAGAGTAATCATCTATGAAAGGAGCAAAGAAAAATGAGTTTTAACATGAATAGAATCAATCCAAATCAAACCCAAGTGTTTTTTCATGATGGCCGCTTTGAAACATTGACAAATGAGGAATTAGAAGATTTTTTGCTCCAAATGGGTCTTAGTGATGTAAATGAAACCATTGAACAAAATGTATTGGAATAATAGGAAATCATTTTTTAAGTATAAATAAAAGCAATCGGCATTGGCCGATTGCTTTTTATGCTTCTAACAAATGAGAAGAATCCGTTTGTTGGGAGCCGGTTCGTAACAGATGAAAGGTATACAAATCTTTTGGAATTTCGTATAAATCATACACTTCACCGTTAGCGTTCAATTGCTGATAAATGGAACTTCTTGTTTCATTCGCTTTCACAACATATGGTAGTTTTTCCGCGGCCTTAATGGAGCGGATATTTACTTTTCGGATTCGCATAAAAACTATCTCGATCCCTGCTTCGTAAAATAGTTCTTGAAAAAAGGCATCTTTGGCAGGGCTGTTATACCCTTTGCCATGAAAAGGCTTCCCCAGCCATGTTCCTAAAAAACCAGCTTGATTTTCAATATCATATAAGTTAATTGTACCAATTGGTGAACCCCATTCATCGAGAATCGTCCGTGAAATACATTCACCGCGCTCTTCAGCTTCAATTGTTTGCTTTGTTATAAAAATGAATTCTTCATAGGAATCAGCTTTTTGACGTACAAAAGGGAAGACATCAGGGTGCGTCATTAATTCGTACAATGTGTGGCTGTCATGAAGATCACGTTTCTTCAACATGAGAATCCCTCCATTAGGGCATACCGATCCCACGTTAGAAGTAGCGGCCCACCCTCGAAATTTTTTATAAAGTTACGTAAAAAATTTCGGGGTGGGAATCGAACCCACTAGAACCAGAATAACTGGTGGCGCACCATTTGCCTTCCCTATTTCATTTTTTTTGTTAACAGAATTATGTTCGTAAACCCCCATAGATTTTCAGGTCTAAAACAGTTTCACTTAGAGTATAATACAAGAAAATGAGAAAAAAATAAATAGTTTTTTTGTCAGTTTTTCGATAATATTTTTTACCAATTTTCAACAAATTTCTACGTTTCGATATAAACAAATTCGCCGCCAATCATCGTCCATTTTGGCTTTGAGAGATAATGGAAAGGATGATGGCTCCAGAGGACTAAATCCGCATCTTTCCCTTCCTCGATACTGCCAACCTTATCGTCAATTTTTAAATTTCTTGCCGGTAGAATGGTAATGCCCTCAAGTGCTTTTTGCTCTGCTAATCCTTCTCGGACAGCTAAGCTTGCACAAATATTTAAGTATTGGATTGGTGTGTATGGATGATCTGTCGTAATCGACACTTCGACACCGTGATCGGTCAATTCCTGATATGTCTTCCAGGTTTTATTTTTTAATTCGACTTTTGATCTTCTAGTCAGTGTGGGCCCAACGGAAACCTTTAAATCGATTTCAGCTAATTCACCGGCAATTAAATGTCCTTCGGTGCAATGCTCAATTCGTAAATCCAGATTAAATTCTTCGGCGAACCTTAATGCAGTGATAATATCATCTGCTCGGTGTGCATGGATTCTTACCGGTATTTCCCTTTTTAGTGCCATAACAATCGGTGCAATTCTCAGTTCTTCAGGGTCATCAGCATGGATAGCTTGGTAGAATGCTTCTCTAAGCATCCCCATAATTCCCATTCTAGTGATGGAATGACTATTGCCGTTACTGTGAATTCTTTTTGGGTTTTCACCTAAAGCAATTTTTAATCCGGCAATTTCCTGTACGAGCATTTTTTTTATATTTTTTCCAGTAGTTTTGATTACAGAAGTGGTTCCCCCAATTACATTAGCACTTCCAGGCATAACGTGTACGGTAGTAATTCCGCTTTTAACTGTATCAGTAAACGCGGGATCCAATGGATAGACCCCATCAATGGCTCGGATATGTGGTGTGAGGGCTTCTGCTGTTTCGTTTGCATCATTTCCGGCCCACCCAGTACCCTCATCATAAAGTCCTAAATGTGTATGAACATCAATAAATCCCGGAAAAAGATAATAACCGCGGCAGTCTATAATCGTTACAGATAAATCAGACGTAAGATTTCGACCGATTTTTTTTATTTTTCCAGTTTCAATCAGGACATCGATATTTTTAAGCGGTTTGGATGTAACCGGATAAACATTGGCATTTTTTAAAAGTATTTTTGTCATAATAAAACCTTTCCTTATGTTGTTAACTATATTTTATCTATTTTAGCAACATATGTGCCTAAGGAAAAGACGGGAATAGGTTGCTTTTAAATATTTTGGCGGAATTTTTTGTAATTGATGAAACCTTTAATGAAACGTTGCGTAAATAATAAGGTAAGGAAAAATATTTCCAATGGAGGAAATGATCATGATTAAAAGTGAAGAAAGGTTAATGGCTGCCGGTTTGTATGTGCTGAGCTTATTTTTCCCCATTTTAGCTCCGCTGATTATTTGGTTAATAAAAAAGGATGAGTCAACATTTATTGACTATCATGGGAAAGAGTATTTTAATTTCTTTATTTCCTATTTGGTTTATTCAGTGGTAGCAGGAATCTTAACTCTGGTCATTATCGGTATTTTTCTTCTATGGGCACTTGGAGTTGCAGCACTTATTTTTAGTATTATCGCAGCCGTTAGAGCATACGAGGGGAAAGAATATCAATTTCCGTTTATTTTCAGGCTAATTAAATAAAAACATATTTTGAAACCCGGCAAAAATTTTTGCCGGGTTTTTGAACGTTTTTCTAGTTCGAACGTCATATGAATGAAAGAGAAGAAAAATTAGGGGGAAAGAACATGGAATCTCTAGGAAGTTATTTGCCGATTATCGCGCCAATCGTTATTATCCAACTTATATTACTGATTATTGCCATTATTGATCTTGTTAAAATTGAAAAAACAAATGGGCCAAAGTGGTTATGGGCACTAATTATTTTATTCATCAATATCATTGGCCCCATCCTTTATTTTGTGATTGGAAGGAGAAGTAACTGATGCCTCTTATTCAAATTACAGGTTTAAAAAAGAGCTTTCAAGGGATAGAGGTGATAAAAGGGCTTGATTTTACATTAGAAAAAGGAAAATGTATTGCTTTATTAGGCCCTAATGGTGCGGGAAAAACAACCACACTAAGAATGCTTTCGGGACTAATGAATCCGACGAGTGGAAGAATTAACTTTACCAAATCGAAAAAAAACGAGGATATCCGTGATTTAATTGGATATCTTCCACAGTTTCCAGTGTTTTACGAGTGGATGTCCGGTCTTGAATTTTTAGTATATGTAGGTAAATTAGCGGGCTTAACCGGAAAAGAAGCGAAAGAGCGATCCCTGGAACTACTGCAGCTTGTAGGCATTTTAGATGCGAAAAACCGTAAGGTTGGTAAATATTCCGGAGGGATGAAGCAACGGTTAGGTATTGCCCAAGCCTTAATTCATCGACCACAGCTAATCATGCTGGATGAACCTGTCTCTGCCCTGGATCCAATAGGCAGGAGGGAAGTTCTAGATCTGCTCGAGGGATTAAAAAAAGAAACAACCATATTATTTTCAACTCATATTTTAAGCGATGCTGAAGAGGTTTGTGACAAAATTCTGTTTCTACATAACGGAGAAATTGTTGAATCAGGAACCATGGCAGAGCTTCGAGAGCGACATCAGCAAGCAAAAATTGACTTATACTTCAGAGGAAAAGCCGAAGATTATAGTTCAATCTTCACATCGGATGAATTAACACAATCTCTTAGGAACGAAGGAAATCGGGTCAGCATTTTTGTGGAAAATATTGCCCTGGCAAGGCAGTCATTTTTAAAGCGGATTTCGGAACAAAATTTGCCGCTTGAGAAATTTGAAATAAGCAGTATGACCCTTGAAGACGTGTTTATGAAGGTGGTGGGGAAATGAACCAATGGCTGACATTGCTGCAAAAAGAGATAGTAGAAATGTGGAGAAATTTCAAATGGATTTGGGTGCCGATTACCTTTATTTTACTGGGGGTTCAACAGCCAATTACCACGTATTACATGCCGCAAATTCTCGATTCAGTCGGAAATTTGCCGGAAGGTGCGGTGATCAAGATTCCCACGCCATCTGCCGGAGAAGTGTTAGTTCAGGGGCTTGGACAATATACGACACTAGGTGTATTGATTATAGTCTTTTCAACGATGGGGATTATCGCCGCAGAAAGAAAAAGTGGAGTGGCGGCAATGATTTTAGTAAAACCTGTTTCCTATCGTTCCTTTGTCACCGCCAAATGGGCGGGGGCGCTATTGTTATTGTGGTTTTCCTTTTTGATCGGTTACCTTAGCACATGGTATTACACTGGTATATTATTTGAGTGGATTCCAATTGCAGACTTTTTCCAATCGTACTTTTTTTATGGTCTATGGTTTTCGTTGATTTTAACCATAACGCTGTTTTTCAGTGCTTCACTCTTGTCACCTGGAATTGCCGGATTTTGCTCATTAGCGACTGTCATTGTTGTAAATTTGGTGAGCAGTACCCTTTCAAATCTGCTTGATTGGAGTCCCGCACAGCTTACGAATTATGCGAATCAAATACTGATAAATAATAGTATTCCGGATGATCTCGTTCCAGTTAGTTTAATTGCAGGAGGCAGCATCTTATTATTGTTATCTTTTAGTGTGATTATTTTTAAGAAAAAAGAATTAGCGTCCTAGGAAAATCTTTTCGTTCCACACTATAAAACTTCTATCATTTTTTTGATTACTAGTAAATAAACTGTCAATAGAGGAATTGATAAGGAGTTTAAAGAATGAGAATAAATGAATATTACCGGGATACAGCTAATTTGAACTTAAATGGTAGTATTGCAGCATTGGTTCCAACGATTTTGATTGTTGCAATCAATCTTTCCATTATTAAGCATAGTGAAATTATGCTTATGACCATTCCATTTCTAATCTATAGCCTGATTAGTTTTCAAATCTACCTATATCGAATGCGGCAATCAATAGAAATCAGCAAAAATATCCTTGAATCGGAAAATATCAATCAATCAATATTACAAGCAGAGCATCTCTTGGTATTTTACATGAATACCCAATCATCACAGGTCCACCTCTATTTTCCAAATGGCAATTTGGCAGGGATAATAAAAAAAACCCAAAAAAACGGCTGGAAGCGATTAAGGATTTCAAAAACATTTGCCCTTTACAATTATGACGAGGAAGTGCTTGGATTCTTTAAAGTAAAAGGTGAAAAATCGATTAAGATTGAAGTATACGATCGGCAGAGTCGTCTTTTGGGCAGCTTAGAAAAAAAGGTTTTAGGCTGGAAGAAATCCCAAAAGGAATTGTTCGATGGTTGCGGGGGATATGTCGGTGGAATCGAAGGATCTTCTGTTTTTATGGATGAGCAAGTGCTGGACACTCAGCATCGGCAGGTTGGGAGGCTTCGCAGAGGCTGGATGCCGTTAGAATGGAGTCTGCTGTTTCCTGAACCAAATACTCCTGTATTGTCATTCAAAGAGGCTCTTGCAGAAAATGACAAGCTTCTTCGCATGTCCTTTCTCATTAACGAATATTTTATCGAAAGATAACGGTTTATAGAGTTTCCCTCATTTTCATTGTTTGATATGATAGATGAAACAATGAATTGTGGGGGTTTTACTGTGCAAATTGAATTAATTAAAGGACATGGTTCAGGTAATGATTTTCTTATTATCGATGAACTAACAAATGGATATTCATTTTCTGAAAGCGAACGTGCGAATCTCGCTAGATTATTGTGTAATCGACAGTCTGATTTGGGAGCAGATGGGATTCTTTTTGTGATGAAGAGTGATCGTGCAAGAGCAAGAATGCGTGTGTTTAACGCAGACGGTTCTGAGGCTTCCATGTGTGGAAATGGTCTTCGCCTTGTGGCTAGAGTCGTTTGTGAACAGTTTGGCCTAACTGAAGCGATAATTGAAACAATGAAAGCTAATCTTAAGGTAAGTAAACAAGAAGATCTCATTCAAGATGTTCAAACGTACCAAGTGGAAATTTCTCCAGTGTTGTTTGAATTAAAGGCACTGCCTCTAAATTTAAATAAGCCTACTTTATTCAATGAAAGAATTGCAGAACTGTCCGAAGAGTTAAGGTTTACAGCACTTGCGGTACCGAATCCGCATTTAATTACGATTGTCGAAACGGATCAACTGCAAATTAACATCCAAAGACAGTTAAGTGAAAAAGTAAATGGGCCGAATGCGTTGTTTCCGGACGGTGTAAATGTCAGCTTTGTAAAGCCATTACAAACAGGCTCTATCTATGTCAGAACATTTGAACGTGGTGTAGGGTTTACAAATGCTTGTGGTACCGCGATGTCGGCGTCCTCGGTTGTATCTTGTTTAAGTGGATTAAATGAAAATGAGAAAGTTATTGATGTTTATAATAATGGCGGCAGGGTACAATGTGTGGTCCATGAATTTGAAGGAAAATATTCAATTGATTTGATTGGGAATGCTACCTACCTCTACAAGGCTTCTGTCATGATTAATCTTGAGGATGCAACATTTTCACTAATATCTCGAGAAGAGTTTTCTGAACAGGAGACATACAAGCTGCTCGAATCCGAAGCGGGGCAGTTTTTAGAAAAGATGTTGTAAGGATAAGGTCTAGCCCTTATCCTTTTTTTAGTATATCTAGAACCGGTCCAAACGGCTGGACTTGTTTTGTTTGGAAATAATCGCTAAATGGATCCCCTTGAATGCGAATTCGGTTAAGGGCATTTTCCATATTAAAGGAAACGAGTTCTAACTTGTCATGCACTTCTTCCCAATAAAGCGGAGTGGCCACGCCGGCATGTTCGTTCCCTCTCATGGAGTAGGGTGCCACAATCGTTTTTCCTTCACTGTGCTGCACGTAATCAACATATAATCTATTTCCGCGATTTTTCTTCAAGCGTTCAATCGTAAATGAATCGGGATCCTTTGAGATTAAGTATTCGGCAATAAAGCTTGTAAATAGTCTTGTTTCTTCATATGAATAAATATTTTCCTGGAGAGGAAGGTAAATTTGCAACCCTTTATTGCCTGAGGTTTTGATGAACCCGATTAAATTCAATTGATCAAGCACTTCCTTTATATAAATTGCCGCTTTTATTGCCAATGGAAACGCGTCCTTTGAGGGAGGGTCTAAGTCAAAAACTATTTCGCTCGGTCCTTTACTGTTAATGGTTTGAAAAGGGACATGAAATTCAATCGCCAGTTGATTCCCCAGCCAAATCAGGGTTTTTAAATCATTGCATACGATATAGTCAATCCCATCAGCCAAAAATGTTTGAACAAATTCTGGTGCATAATCGGGGCAATTTTTTTGGTAAAAAGCTTCCCCAAACATTCCATGAGGATAACGAATGACGGTTAACAAACGATTCGTTAAAAACGGAAGCATGTACGGTGAAATTTTTTGTAAGTACAAGATATAATCCGCTTTCTGGATTGCATGCTCTTCCCATAATGGTTTATCAGGGTGGGTAATATCCAAGTCAGAGGGTAGGTTTTTCTGTGCAAAGATAAAGCGGTCATATGAGCATTCAATAGGCTTCAAATCAAACCGGAATCGATCAAAGTGTGGTTCACGCAGCTGATTATCATAGAGTTCTAAATATTTTACCTTGAGGCAAATCGCTGGTTCAACATAAATAAATTGCCCATCCTCACTCACCATATTTTGTTTAATCGTTTGTTTGAGTGCATCCTTTTCTTCAGGTTTAAAGCCGAAAAGTACTTGGCCGATTGGAAAAATATTGCCATCCTTGTACACTCCAACATAAAAATAGCCGTTCGTCTTCTCGAAGGAAGTGATAAAGCAGTTTACATATTTCCAGTTCTTATATTTAAGCCATTGTAATGAACGCTTTCCCTCTTCCCATGGACTGTTTTTGGATTTTGCAATAATACCTTCCCCATCATATAAAACCACTTTTTCCCACAGATCATTAAAATCTGTATATGCCTCTACATATTGAAGCAGTTGGTCATTATATGGGTCAGGTTCTAAATTTAACCCTATTGATTGAAATAATTTAGCCAGTTCTGCTTTTCGTTTAAAAAAATCCCAAGAATAAAGCGGTTTTCCTTTTAGCTTTAGTAAATCAAAAATCATGAGGCGGCAGGGAAAACGAGTTGACTGTTCAGTAATTTTCTTTTCAGACTTTAACCTTCCTCTAACTTGAATGGCGGAGAAGTTGGCTTTATGTGTGTTCTCAAGGGATACAAGCTCCCCGTCCAACAGCAGCGGCAAAAATGGTTTCAATTGTTTTTCATGCTGTAATAAAAACCCCCTTATTTCTGGAAATTGCGGGAAAAGGTCCTTGCCGTTTCTGCTTGTTAACGAGATTCCTTTTGCATTCCATTCCAATAGGGCCCTAAATCCATCATATTTTACCTCATACAGCCAATCGGGCCGGACTGGCAAATCAAAGGTTAAACTTGGAAGCATTGGTTTCATTTAGCTTAAGTCCTTCCTTTTTTCTTATTTTGCTTCATTGCCGGTGACTTCATCCTTTTCCAAATGTTTTTAGGAATGGTTTGATTCAAGAGTTACACAATAAAAAATAAAAAGAATGGAGAATTTCTATGCATACGATGTGGAAAGGGAGTATCAGTTTTGGGCTTGTCAATATCCCCATCAAGCTTCACACAGCAACAGAAGATAAAGATATTAAGCTCAGGACCCTGCATAACAAATGCCATGCGCCAATTAAGTATGAAAAAATTTGCTCTGTCTGTGAAGAAGAAGTGAAGCCTGAAGATATTGTAAAGGCATATGAATATACAAAAGGAAAATTTGTCGTACTTGATCATGAAGATCTGGAAAAGCTGCGAAAGGAAAATGAAGAAAAGGCAGTGGAAATTATTGATTTTGTCAAAATAGAAGAGATTGATCCGATTTACTTTGATCGAAGCTATTATATGTCCCCAAACGAAGGCGGAGGAAAGGCTTATTCGTTATTACGCAAGGCGCTGCAGGAATCACAAAAGGTAGGGCTTGCTAAAATTATTATCCGTTCAAAGGAGCGGATGGCCGTCATCCGTGTATATGAAAATACATTGGTCATGGAAACCATTCATTATCCTGATGAAGTTCGCAAAACGGGGGATGTTCCAAATGTTCCTTCAGAGGATAAAGTAACGAAAAGAGAATTAGATACAGCAATCTTATTGATTGATCAATTAACAACCGAATTTGAGCCTGAAAAATATACAGATGAATACAGAACCGCACTTCTTGAACTAATTGAATCCAAACGTTCCGGTAAAGAGACGGTGACAGCCGCAACGAAAGAAGCTCCTTCTAATGTAACGGACTTAATGGCAGCCTTGCAGGCATCGATTGATCGGACAAAACCGAAAAAAGCGGCAGCTCCTAGGAAAAAGGCTGCATCCAAAATCAAAAAAGAAGCATAAAGACAATGGCCGATTCTAATTTTGGAATCGGTTTTTCCTTACCACTCTGTAATTTCTATCCTGATTTTATCATAATGTAATTAATGACATATCAAGAAAGCGGAGGATAAGAAATGGCTTATAATGTACTCCTGAGTGCAGACCCTGGTATCGATGATTCGTTTGCTATTATGTATGCCTTACTTAATCCGAAAATAAATATAGTTGGAATTATCAGCGGCTATGGAAATACGCCCAAAGAGAAATCGATAAAAAATACAGCCTATTTATTAACTTTAGGTAATAGAGAAGATATACCCATTATTGCAGGTGCAGCTGGACCACTCTCAGGTGAACTTATCCAGTATTATCCTGAAATACATGGTAAAGAGGGATTAGGTCCTATCAAGCCGCCAGATACGATAAAAAATGTACATGTTCATGATATAAATAAGGTTATTGAAATTGTTAAACAATATAAAGGAAATCTAATTATCGTTTCTGTTGGGAGATTAACGGAGCTGGCATTGATGTTTATTTTATATGGAAATAATGCTTTAAGAGATGTCACAGCATTTTATATAATGGGTGGGGCATTTTTAGTACCTGGGAATATAACGGCCGAAGCGGAGGCAAACTTTTATGTCGACCCAATTGCCGCGAATACCGTAATGGAAAAAGCACATAATAATTATTTATTTCCGTTAAATATCACGAATAAAGCCATTATCACACCGGAAATAATTACCTACCTCAGTGAAAAAAGTCTCACCCCCTTTAGACCTTTATTAAAGCCGGCATTTGATTATTATTTTAAAGCCTATCAAAAAAATGTACCAGGAATTCAAGGTGCACCACTTCATGATGTAGTCCCGCTAATGGCATTAGTAAATCCGGATCTTGTTAAATATATACCGCGGCGTGTCAGGGTTGAGGAATTTGGTAATGCGAAAGGAAAAAGTATCGCTGACTTTCGGCCAAAACCGGATATAGATCCGCAAGTAACCTTAGATTACATTGGCATGGAAATAGACCTGCAAAAATTTGCCGGAAATTTTATGGAAATCTTTTTGGCTAATAGGTAAATTTAAATGGCATTAAATACTAGATATTTTCAGTATTTCCTAGTTTTTGAAATTGGATTGACGAAAGGAAGAAATTTTGATAAAATAAAGTTACGCTTTAGTGTTCGTTAATATTTTTAGGATTAAGTAGTCGTAACTGCACGAACATGTGGGTGATGTCTATTGCCCGAACGTGTAATTACGTCTTTTTTATTATTTTAAATGTACGATAAACTTAAAGTGAACAAATTGTTGGGGGTAAAATCCATGAAAAACGGTAAAGTAAAATGGTTTAATGCAGAAAAAGGTTTTGGCTTTATTGAAGCTGATGGCGGTCAAGACGTATTCGTTCACTTTTCAGCTATTCAAACAGAAGGCTTCAAGACATTAGAAGAAGGTCAATCTGTATCTTTTGAAATCGTAGAAGGCGCTCGTGGACCACAAGCTGCTAACGTACAAACAGTTTAATTCTCTTAAAATAAAAGGGTGATGCATAGATGAAAGCATCACCTTTTTATCTATATAATTTTTACTAGATAAGTAGACTTAGAGTATACAAACAAAGTGTTCAAAAACAGTCATAACTAATTATAAGGAGTGATCGTTTTGGCGTTTGGTAGAAAAAATGATGAAGAAATTAAATTAGAAGAAACGATAATTTGGGTTTGTACTTCAGAGAAATGTAAATGCTGGGTTCGTGATAATTTTAAAAGCAGTGAAACACCACTTTGCCCGATTTGCAAAAGTGAAATGAGTCAAACTACAAAAGAACTTCAAGTTATTCATAACCATAGTAAGAATTTCATGTGATTAATTAGATTGGCAGGGAGCTCCATGCTCCCTGCTTTTTTAAACCTCTTCTCGATGCTGCCGGCAGTATGAAAGAACTAGTTCTTCTTCGTCCTCTTCAAGGGCAAAGTCAAGAACCTTTTCGCTTCCACGTTCATAAAAATAGTAGCTGGAAATTTTGTCACCTTCCACATCACTCACGTAAATTACTTTTATCCCAATACCCATCTCGGAATAAAGTTCATCCTCGGTGTCAACTTCAAGTTCGAGGAAATATTCATAACGGTCACCTGTTAGTAATCCAAATGGGTCTTCTAGTTTTTCCACATCATGGCCAATAATATTCAAGCAGAAATCATCCTTTGCAGTTTAGTTAACTTTCTTATTATACACATTTTCTTTATGATGGTTAAATTTTCTCAACACGTTCATAACCAAGAGGATTATGAAATTAATGTGAATAAATACACAAAGTAATTCCAACTTTAGCAGATTAGGATAAGATAAAACTAGATAGAAATTTTCTAAGTAAAAATGTGAAATACTTCACAATATTTTTTAAACTATGATTAATTATCATTAATTGAAGTCAGGGGGGCTTTGTGCGATGTCTAAAAATAATCATTTAAGGAACCTGTTTACAAATAAAATGGAGCGGCGCACCTTCTTAAAATGGTCAGGGGCCATTGGGATTCCGGCGATAGCCGGAGGAATTGGCACAAAAATGCTTGTGGAACGCAAAGAGGGTACTAAAATAGTAAATGCTATTGATTCTGAAAAAATCATTTCAACATGCAGCATAACGAATTGCGGTGGACGCTGTGTCATCAAGGCACATGTGAAGGATGGAGTAGTGATGCGGATAAGTACTGACACACAAAGTAGTGGCGATCTGTCTGTGCCCCCACTCAGGGCATGTGTAAGGGGACGAAATTATCGAAACATGCTCTATCATCCCGACCGGCTGAAGTACCCAATGAAACGCACCGGGAAGCGCGGTGAAGGGAGATTTAAAAGAATTTCTTGGGATGAAGCAATTGAGACGATAGCGTCAGAAGTGACGCGCATTGGCGAAACATATGGGCCCGAATCCAGATATGTTAACTATGCAACTGGTCAGAGCAGCGGTATTCACGGCGGGAGAAATTCGGTAAGAAAATTACTGTCCCTGACTGGTGGATTTTTGAATTATCGGGGGGACTATAGTGTAGGAGCAGGGAGTGTGGCAACCCCTTATACATATGGAACAAATAATACAGGAAGCAGCTTTGATTCCCTATTAGAATCAAAATATATTATTTTATGGGGGCAAAATCCTGCAGAGATGATTTTTTCTACTCCGTATCGTGAATTTTTAATTCAAGCCAAGAAGAATGGAGCGAAAATTATTGTCATTGATCCCCGTTATACTGATACAGCTATCGCTTTTGCAGATGATTGGATTCCAATTCTTCCTACTACGGACAATGCTTTGATGGATGCAATGTGTCATGTTATCATTTCTGAAAATCTGCAAGATCAAGCTTTCTTAGATAAATATTGCGTAGGTTTTGATGGAGATCATATGCCAGACGGCGTGCCTAAGAACGAGTCTTTGAAAGATTACTTACTGGGAAAAAAGGATGGAATTCCTAAAACGCCGGAGTGGGCAGAAAAGATTTGCCGCGTTCCCGCGGATAAAATTAGGGAAATTGCCAGAGAGTATGCAACAAGTAAGCCTGCTGCTTTAATTCAAGGCTGGTCAGCTCAACGGCAGGCCTATGGAGAGCAATTCATGCGCGGAGGCCCGCAGCTGGCATGCTTGACCGGAAATATTGGCAAGTTAGGTACGTGGGCTGCCGGAACTGGTGTTTGGAGTCGGTCAAATATGGTAAAGCCACTAAGTTACGAGAATCCTGTGAAAGCATCCATTCCTTGTTTTTTATGGACAATGGCAGTTGAAAAAGGGACCGAAATGACTTCGGCCGATGGATTACAAGGCACGGATCGTTTAGATACAAACATTAAACTAATTTTTAATTTGGCTGGAAACATGCTGATTAATCAGCATTCAGATATTAATAAAACACGAAAGCTCCTTGAGGATGAAAGTAAAGTGGAGTTTATTGTTGCCAGTGATATCTTTATGACGCCAAGTGCCAAATTTGCGGATATATTATTGCCAGGAACAACATTTTTTGAACGCTATGATATCGGTTTCCCTTGGGGTTCTGGTGATTATGTAGTTTTTGGTGATAAATCGGTTGATCCTTTATATGAATGCCGTGATGAATATGATGTGTTTGCTGATGTCGCAGATAAACTTGGAATTAAGGAACAATATACGGAAGGTAGAACAACTCTTGACTTGGTTAAAGAAAGTGTTGTAAGGACTAGGGAAGAAATTGACCCAACATTTCCAACCTTTGAGGAATTCCGGGAGAAGGGTGTTCATCATTTTAAATATGATTCACAACTGATCGGGTTTAAAGAGCAAATAGATGACCCTGAAAATCATCCATTTAAAACCCCTTCCGGCAAAATTGAATTATTTTCCAAGGTATTATGGGATATGGATAATCCTGATGAAATTCCCGCTATTGCTAAGTATATTCCTTCCTGGGAAGGCCCGAACGATCCGTTAAAAGACAAGTTCCCCTTACAAATGATTAGTTGGCATTATAAGAGGAGATGTCATTCTACCTTTGATAATCAGCCTTTGCTTGAGGAGGCAGCAAAGCAAGAGATGTGGATGAATCCAAAGGATGCAGAAAAACGTGGAATTAAGGACGGCGACCGTGTTCACGTATATAATGATCGCGGGTCATTATTGATTCCTGTGAAGGCAACAGCGCGCATTATTCCAGGTGTTGTCGCGATCCCTCAAGGTGCATGGTATTCACCGAATCATGAAGGGGTGGACAAGCGCGGTTCAGTAAATGTTCTTACATCGGGGCGGCCAACTCCCCTTGCCAAAGCGAATCCGCAATTAACAAACCTTGTTGAAGTTAAAAAAGCCTAAGGAGTGAGGGATTTTGGCCCAGTTAGGATTTTATATTAATCAAAGTCTTTGTATCGGCTGCAAGGCATGCACTGTTGCGTGTAAGGATAAGAATAATCTGGATGTCGGAATTAATTTCCGCAGAGTATATACGTATGAGGAGGGCAGTTTCATTCAGCAGCCGACAAAAGGGATTGTCGGTAATGTAAAAGCTTTCTACTTTTCAATCGCATGCAATCATTGCAGAGAACCAAAATGTGTGCCAAGCTGTCCTGTAGGTGCTATAAGTAAAAATAAAGAAAATGGTGTAGTAACTATTGATCAAGAAGCATGCAGAGGTACACAATTATGTGTTAAGGCATGTCCCTATGGTGCACCACAGTATAATAAAAAGGTATTTAAGTCTGATAAATGTGATTTTTGTCTTGACCTTCAAGAAGATGGTGAGGATCCTGTATGTGTTTCTACGTGTCCGATGAACGCAATTGAATTTGGAGATGTAAGGAAGCTGCGGAAAAAGTATGGGGATGTCAGCCAAATCATAGGAATGCCGAGTAATTCGATTACCAAGCCTAACATTGTAATCACGCCACATAAGGATGCGAAATTGTAGGGTAAGTAATTAGAATCCTGGGCAGCAGAATGAAAGACAAAAAAAAACGCCAAAATTGGCGTTTTTTTGTATGTTCTTTTACCCTTTTATTTGAAAAATAAGTATGGAGGAGAAGATGAGATTCGAACTCACGCAACGGTTGCCCGTCCTAACGCATTTCGAGTGCGCCCCCTTATAACCACTTGGGTACTTCTCCGTTTAACAAAAATATTATAGCATAATATTAATGATTTGAGTATTTTTTTATTTAATTTCCTGAAAAATGTTGAGAAACATTCAAAAACGGTCAAGTTTTGGGTGTTTTTGAAAGAAAATGATTGATTTTTGCAATCGGTTTCAGTATAATTTAATCAAGAATAAAATTTCAGGTGGTGATGACTTGTTAACACTAGAACGTCATCGAATGATTCTCCAATTATTAAAAGATAAAAATATTGTAAAAATACAAGAAATTATGGAACTGACAAACAGCTCAGAATCAACAATCAGACGCGATTTATCACAATTAGAAGAACAAAAGTTTTTAAAAAGGATTCATGGCGGTGCTCAAAGACTGCAAGGGAAATTGCAAGAACCAAGTATGATGGAGAAAGCATCCAAAAACCTTCAAGAGAAACGACTTGTTGCTCAATATGCCGCCAGTTTAGTGGAAGAGGGCGATTGTATATATCTTGATGCAGGATCAACAGTGATTGAAATGATTGAATTCCTTCCAAATAAGGATATAGTGGTCGTTACAAACGGCCTTATGCATGTGTCGTCGTTACTGACTAAAGGAATCTCGACATATATCATTGGAGGCATGATAAAGCAAAGAACAAATGCCCTCATTGGACGCGGGGCATTAGCGAGTCTTGACCTATATCGATTTGATAAATGCTTTATCGGGGTCAATGGGATTCATCCACAGTTTGGGTTCACTACTCCTGACCAGGAGGAGGCTTTAGTTAAACAAAAGGCCGTTTCGCTTGCGCGGGAGGCATATGTATTAGCGGATCATACGAAATTTGCTGAAATTTCTTTTGCGAAAATTGCTGATATCCATGAAGCATCCATTATTACAAATGAATTAGAGCATGAGGCAGAAAAGCTTTATGAAAACAGAACTACAATAAAGGTTGTGACAGCATGATTTACACATTAACGTTAAATCCTTCCGTTGACTATATTGTTAAATTGGATAGTTTTCAATTAGGTACGTTAAATCGGACAGTAAGTGAAGCGAAGTTTCCAGGCGGTAAAGGTATTAATGTTTCACGAGTTTTAAGCCAATTTGGAACACCTAGTCAAGCACTTGGATTTATCGGAGGTTTTACAGGAGCCTATATTGAGGAATTTCTTCAAAAAGAACGGATTGAAACAGATTTTGTTGAAGTTAAAGAAGATTCACGGATTAATATAAAGCTTAAATCTGGTCAGGAATCCGAAATAAATGCAAATGGTCCTAATATTTCGGATATAGATTTTACGCAATTAAAAGAAAAAATAAAACAGTTAAATTCAAATGACTTACTCGTACTTGCCGGCAGCATACCTTCATCACTGCCAGTAACAACCTATGAGGAACTTGTTTTAATCTGTCAAGAGAATGGCGTTCATTTTGTTGTTGATGCAGAGGGGGAGCTGCTTAAGAAAGTTCTCCCGTACAAGCCATTTTTAATTAAACCAAATCATCATGAACTTGGGCATTTATTTGACACAGCACTAACAAGTGTTGAGGATGTGATTCCATATGGTAAAAAGCTAATAACATTAGGTGCCCAAAATATAATTGTTTCGCTCGCGGACAAAGGAGCCGTATTTATAAACGAAAACAAGGTGCTAATTGCAGCTGTTCCAAAGGGGAAGGTGAAAAACTCTGTTGGTGCGGGAGACTCGATGGTCGCGGGATTTTTGGCAGCTATTGAGAGAAAAAAAAATATCGAAGAAGCATTTCGTTACAGCGTGGCTTCGGGCAGTGCAACTGCTTTTTCATTAGGTCTATGTACAAAGGAAAATGTAGAAGCTCTTTTGGCTCAGGTTACCATTAAGGAATTAATATAGGGGAGACACAACAATGAAAATCACTGAATTGTTATCCGAACATACCATTTTACTTGATATAAAAGGCACTGAAAAAGCAAGTGCGATTGACCAGCTTGTTGACGTCTTGTTTAAGGCTGATAAAATTTCAGATCGTGACAATTTCAAAGCAGCGATATTAAAAAGGGAAGAACAAAGTACAACAGGGATTGGTGACGGGATTGCGATTCCACATGCTAAAACGAAGGCAGTCAAGGAGGCTGCAATTGTCTTTGGAAAATCCGCAAACGGTGTTGATTATGACTCATTAGACGGTAAACCAGCACATTTATTCTTTATGATTGCTGCTCCGGATGGTGCAAATAATACCCATTTAGAAGCTTTAGCCCGTCTATCAGGATTATTGATGAAAGTGGAAGTACGATATGAGCTTTTAATGGCAACCACTCCTGATGAAGTGATGAAAACCATCAATCGGTATGATAAGGAAGAAGAAAAGGAAGCACTAGTAACAGAAAGTAAGAAACATACTGTTGTTGCTGTTACGGGCTGCCCTACAGGTATTGCTCATACTTATATGGCGGCCGATTCATTAAAGGCCAAAGCAAAAGAAATGGGTGTAGAAATAAAGGTTGAAACCAATGGCTCTGGCGGTGCAAAAAATGTTCTGACAAAAGCTGAAATTGAAAATGCTACTGCAGTTATCGTTGCTGCCGATATCAATGTTGAAATGGAACGATTCAAAGGTAAGCATGTGATTCAAGCGGCTGTTGCTGAGGGAATCCGACGCCCTGATCAATTAATTGACAAGGCATTAAAACAGGATGCACCGGTTTATAAGGGAAATGGAAGTAATGGCGTCAAAGAATCAAATCAAAAAGAATCTCGAAAAGGATTTTATAAACATTTAATGAATGGTGTATCAAATATGCTGCCGTTTGTCGTCGGCGGCGGGATATTAATTGCCATTAGTTTTATGTTCGGTTATAACTCGGCAAATCCGGAGGACCCATCTTATAATCCAATTGCTGCTGTTATTAATGCCATCGGCGGAGATAACGCATTTGCCCTTATCGTCCCTGTTCTTGCCGGATTTATCGCCCTCAGCATTGCTGACCGTCCGGGATTCGCACCAGGTATGGTAGGCGGGTTGATGGCCGCACATGGAGGAGCAGGCTTTCTAGGCGGATTGATTGCGGGTTTCCTTGCAGGTTATATTGTTCTATTGTTAAAGAAAGCTTTTGCTGGCCTTCCTCGCTCGCTTGAAGGAATTAAAAGTATTTTAATTTATCCGCTATTAGGGATTGCCATTACGGGATTCTTAATGCATTACGTTGTTAACAATCCTGTTGCCTGGATTAATAAGGAAATTGCTAATTGGCTGACTGGACTTGGAACGGGCAATGCGGTTCTATTAGGGGTTGTACTTGGACTTATGATGTCGTTTGATATGGGTGGTCCCGTTAATAAAGCAGCATATGTATTTGGAACAGGGTTGTTAGCCAGCGGTGTATATGGACCGATGGCAGCAATTATGGCAGCTGGCATGGTGCCGCCGCTTGCAATTGCGCTTGCGACTACAATGTTCAAAAACAAGTTTAATGAGCAAGACAAGGACGCGGGAAAAGCTTGTTATGTGATGGGCTTGTCCTTCATTACAGAAGGGGCAATTCCATTTGCAGCGGCAGACCCGCTTCGTGTTATTCCATCGGTAATGGCTGGGTCAGCAATTGCAGGAGCGCTGTCAATGGCATTTGGCATTGGCCTCCGTGCCCCGCATGGCGGAATCTTTGTTGTTCCATTAGTTGAAGGCGGAGCATTAATGTATGCTTTAGCGATTGTCATTGGCTCGATTGTATCAGCCTTATTAATTGGTTTCCTAAAAAAACCTATAAAAACTGCATAAAACTGAAAAAAGCTGAGGGAGTTTTATTTCCTTCAGCTCTTTTTTATCCCTCTACTTTTGGTTTGATTGACAATAAAGCGACAAAAGCCGCAAGGATACTGAGGCTGCTTAGCAGGATAAAAATCCAATGGTTGGAATGGCCCATTAACACAGCAATTATCGGAGGACCTGCTGCGACTCCGATGAATCTCATGGAATTATAAATCGATGTAACCGTGCCCCGTTCTTTTTTATCAATTCCTTCGGTAATTAAGGCATCTAAACATGGGAGGCCTAAACCGATCCCTATGCCGCTGATGAGAAACATGGTAATCATATACCAGAGTTTTATGGAAAACCATAAGGCTGCAATGGAAAGAGCTGCTGCAACAATTCCCCCGAAAGTTAACCATTTCATCAGCACTTTATTTTTCTTAATGACCTTACCGCTTATAAAGGACGATAAACAAAGTGCACCTAATGGTAAGGCTAAAAAGAATCCCTTTTTGAGGTCCTTAATGCCGTATTCTTTTTCAAATATTTCTGAGAGGTAAAACAAGATTCCAAAAAGGATTAGCATAAGAATCCCGCCTATAAAAAAAATGGCATATAGCCAACGACCTTTTTCCGTAAAGGTTTTTTTTATATTCCTGAAAAACTCCTTAAATGGTATTATTTTTTCATCAGATTTGGGGCACTTTACGAGTAGTGCCATCATGATAACGGAAATAGCACAAAATAATGGAAAGGCAAAAAAAGGTAAAAACCAGATGAACCCGGCCAATAAGGCACCTAATATTGGACTCAAGACCTTTCCGAAGGTATTGGATGTTTCAATTAGACCTAAGCAGCTGCTTACGTCATCATCATTTTTAAACATGTCGCCAACCAGGGGCATGACAATAGGTGCCGCACCGGCCGCACCGACCCCTTGAAGTGCACGGCCTGTTAAAATGAGCCAATAGGCATCATCAAGCTTCCATGCAGCCCATCCCGAAACAAGGCCGCCGATTCCGGCAATTATAAGGCTCGGGATAATGACCTTTTTTCTGCCGATATGATCGGATAAATAACCAGCCACTGGGATTAAAAAAATCGCTACAATGGAGTACACAGTAATAATCATGCTTGTTTGAAAGGAAGAAATGGATAATTTTTTTTCCATGGAAGGTAACACTGGAATTAACATCGAATTTCCTAAGGTCATGACTAAGGGAATGGAAGACAATGAAATAATTGCCCATTTTTGATTTAATAACCCATTGGCTCCCTTTTCGCCTGCTGCAGATTTTTTCTTTTTTGCAGTCTTTGATTTTTGGCTTAAATTTTCAATATGTTCCATGAATCTTCTATCCCGCCTTCACTATGTTGTCAAGCAAAGAGTTCGTGACTATTTGCTTTCCAATTTCGCTACTGTTAATATTCGCTTGTTCGCTTGAAAATAACAAAGGATAAGGTATCCTTTATATGGAAGTGTGTAAAAAACTAAAATATCCTGAGTGGATAATCAATTTTGAATTTTTGAAAAATAATCGCTTGACATAAACAGTAAAGTTGGATAGGATAATAATCAATAAATAAATTGTATCAGGCATTGACGAAGAGTAGTATCTTTTACGGATTCTAAAGAGAGCTGATGGTAGGTGTGAATCAGTGTAGACGTATTAGTGAATGGACTTCTGAGCCTCCAAACCGAACCTTCCTAAATGGACCAGTAGGCTTTGGCGAACATCTCATCGTTATAAGAGACAGATATTTAAGGCGATTAGCTGCGATATCGGTAAAGTGAGCTGAAATTTAGCTAATGAAGGTGGCACCACGGGTCTTCCGTCCTTTTTGGATGGAGGGCTCTTTTTGTTTTTTTTAAATAAAATATTGCAACTCGTTGAGCAAGAGGAGTACACAAAATTTGATTCTTTCCAGAGAGTCGGGGGAGCTGAGAGCCCGATAAGAATGGATTTGTGGAATGGACTTGCGAGAGGCATCTTGAACTGTAAGTAGGGGTGCACGGAATTCCACCGTTAAAAGGATAGGGTATCGAAGTGATTATATTTCTGTACCTGAAAGAGGAAGTAGATATTTTCTGCTTCAAACGGAGGTGGTACCACGATATACAAAATCGTCCTCTATATGCGTAAGAATTTTTGCGCATATAGAGGACGATTTTTTTATTTTTCGAAGGGAGCTGTGACATGAAGACATTACATGGTTATTTCTCACAGGAGATAAAAGGTGATACATTAACACCCATTTCAATTTTGCAAAAAATTAGCGGCAACAAAAAATTTTTATTAGAAAGCTCGCATAAATACAATGACTCAGGCCGTTATTCTTTTATCGGTACAGATCCTGCTTTTGAGCTTATTTCAAGAGGAAATTGCAATGAAATTATTGATCGTGAGGGTAAAAGGGAGGTTTTGCAAGGAAACCCTCTGGAGGTATTGAAAAATCTTTTGCCCGCAGACAACATTGAAGATGAGATTTTTCCCTTTATAGGCGGTGCAGTCGGCTATGTTGGATATGACATTGTTAGACAATATGAAGTCATTGGCGAAGACTTTTCGAACGGGTTAGATATGCCTGATGTGCATCTAATGTTCTATGAAGAGGTCATTGTGTTTGACCATCTAAAAGAAAAGGTAATGATTTGCGGTTTGCCGCTTTCAAAAACAAGCACGTCGGAAGCGATTGAAAAGCGGGTAATCCAGAGAATCGAGGAACTTAAGCAACCTGATTTTTACCTTGAAGAAGAGCCTTTCCATTTTTCTGGGTTTGAATCAGAAATCACAAAAGATACTTTTATAGAAAATGTAGAAGTTGCCAAGGAGCATATCCTCCATGGAGATATATTTCAAGTGGTTCTCTCAAGGCGAATGAAATCCAAATTTGAAGGATCACCATTATCGCTTTATCGAAACCATCGAAGTCATAATCCAACTCCATACATGTTTTATCTGGAATTCGACGGTTATACCGTTATCGGTTCTTCGCCGGAAAGCTTAATAAAATCAAGGGGAACAACAGTTATTTCAAATCCAATTGCCGGTACGAAACGGCGGGGAGCCACAATAGAGGAGGATCAATTGCTTGAAAAAGAGTTAGTAAATGATGAAAAGGAACTAGCGGAACATCGAATGCTCGTAGATCTTGGACGAAATGATCTTGGTAAGGTCTGCGAATTTGGTTCTGTGCAAGTCAAGAAATATATGGCAGTAGAAAAATTCCGTCATGTCATGCATCTGGTATCAGAAGTTAGCGGAAAGCTGCATTCAAAATATACGGCTGCAGATGCCCTTGCTTCCTGTCTGCCAGCCGGGACGGTTTCAGGGGCACCAAAGGTGAGGGCAATGGAAATCATCAATTCCCTTGAAAAGTCAAAACGCGGACTATATTCGGGGGCGGTTGGTTACTTGTCGGCTAGCGGCAATATGGATTTCGCCCTTGCGATTCGAACGATGATTATTAAGGATGGAATAGCAAGTATTCAAGCAGGAGCTGGGATTGTTCACGATTCCAACCCGGAATCTGAGTTTGAAGAAACATCGAATAAATTAAAATCCTTTTTGGAGGGTGGGCGATGATTTTACTTATCGATAACTTCGACTCATTTACCTTTAATCTGTATCAATATTTAGGTGAATTAGGAGAAGAAATAATTGTCTATCGAAACAATCAACTGACGATTGAAGAAATTCAAAATTTAAACCCGAAAGGCATTATCCTCTCACCTGGACCGGGACGGCCAGAGGATGCCGGAATTTGTATTGAATTGATTCAAACCCTTTATAAGTCGATTCCGATTTTAGGCATTTGTCTTGGGCACCAAGCCATTGGGGCTGCATTCGGCAGTGAAATAAGAAGAGCCCGTGAGATCAAGCATGGAAAGACATCATTGATTACACATCAAAAAAAGGGATTATTCTCCAATATAGCATCTCCACTTGAAGTGATGCGTTACCATTCCTTGTCAATTGAAAAAAACACTGTTAATCATCAGTTAGAGATCTCTGCTTATTCAAATGATGACCATGAAGTGATGGCAATTAAACATAAACAATACCCGATTTATGGTGTGCAATTTCATCCGGAATCAATTGGAACCCCATCAGGGAAACAAATTCTAAAAAACTTTTTACTTGAAATAGAAAGGAAGAAGACAAATGAAGAATTATTTACTCCAGTTAGCTGAAAAACAATCCTTTTCTGAGAACCAAATGAAAGAAGTATTTGATTTTATTTTAGGCGAAGAAGTATCTGAATCCGAAATTGCCGCATTTATGATGGGGTTAAAATCAAAAGGTGAGACGGTAGAAGAAATTACTGGGATAGTAAAATCATTAAAAAATCATACATTGACCTTTAAGCGAAAGTTTCCCAATGTTCTTGATAATTGCGGAACCGGTGGTGATGGTTCATCAAGCTTTAATGTCAGCACCACATCTGCGTTTGTAATTGCGGCAGCAGGGGTCCCTGTTGCCAAGCATGGAAACAGAAGTATCTCCAGTAAAACAGGCAGTGCTGATGTATTAGAACATTTGGGAATCAATTTAAATATTTCTGCAGAAAAAACAGAAGAGATCCTTGAGGATATTGGGATTGCGTTTCTATTCGCACCGCATGTTCATCCAAAATTGAAAAAAATTACGATGGTTCGCAAACAATTAAAAATTCCTACTATTTTTAATTTCATCGGCCCATTAACTAATCCTTTAGAGTTGGACTATCAGTTACTGGGCGTCTATCGTAGGGACCTGCTGAATGTATTTACAGAAGTGCTGCATAAACTTGGCCGGAAACGAGCTGTTGTGATAAATGGCGCCGGATATTTGGATGAAGCTTCCCTTCAAGGAGAGAACCATTTTACCCTTTTGGAAAATGGCAGGATAACCAATCATTCCTTTTTTCCAGAAGAAATGAACCTTTCCCGGTATGATAATAGCTGTATAAAAGGCGGAGATTCAAAAGAAAATGCTGAAATTTTAGTCAAAGTATTAAAAGGGGAACATGGAGCGCATCTGGATACTGTTGTACTCAATGCAGGAATCGGTATATTTACAGCCGGGAAAACAGACACGATTAAAGACGGGATTGAACTTGCAAGAGAAATGATTCAAACAGGAGCGGCGTACGAAAAATTAACATCCCTTATAGAAAAATCAAAAGCATCCAGAAAAGAGGCGATCTAAATGGAAACCGTCCTTGATCGTATAATTGAACAGAAGAAAAAAGAGGTTATCCTTCTAAAGGAAAATAAGCAACGGTTGCAATCAACGGAATATCGAAAAAGATCTTTTATTAAGAAGCTTCAAGAAGCGGACGATCTTGCAATAATTACCGAGTTTAAAAGGGCTTCGCCATCAAAAGGAATCATCAATGATTGTCTGGAACCGGCCGTGCAAGCTGCAATATATGAAGAATCCGGCGCATCAGCCATTTCTGTGTTAACAGATCAAAGCTTCTTTAAAGGATCATTTGCCGATTTACAAAAAATCCGGAAGACTGTTGATCTGCCTATCCTTTGCAAGGACTTTATTATCGATCCATTGCAAATTGATGCAGCATCGGCAAGCGGCGCCGATGTGATTCTCTTGATTGCAGCAGCACTTGAAGAACCCCGGTTAAGCGAGTTATTTCAATATGCCGAAAGCAAAGGCTTGGAGGTTTTGCTAGAAGTTCATAATCAGGAAGAATTAAATAAGGCACTGAAGACGAGTGCAAGGTTAATTGGGGTGAATAATCGGGATTTAAAAACCTTTCAAGTTTCACTAGACGTTACCGAAGCATTGGCTGCTGAAGTAATAAAATCTGGCGCATATCTAATTAGTGAGAGCGGGATCCATCAGAAAAAGGATGCAGAACGAGTAAGAAATGCCGGGGCGAATGGCATTTTAGTTGGTGAAGCATTCATGACAAGCAACGATGTAAAAAAAGCATTCAGAGACTTGCGTCTGCCGCTTCAAAAGGAGGCGGGAAAATGAAAGTGAAAATTTGTGGTATAACGGATGTGAATACAGCACTTGCGGCCGTCCAATATGGTGCTGATGCCATTGGGTTTGTATTTGCTGAGAGTAAACGCAAAGTTACCGTAGAACAAGCAAAAGAAATTATTTCAGCATTGCCACAAGATGTATTTAAGGTTGGGGTGTTCGTAAATGAATCAAGGGAGGAAGTCGAAAGGATCGCAAAGGTTGCCGGATTAACCCATATTCAATTACATGGAGACGAATCCGCTTCCTTTAGTGAATCGATTTCTCTGCCCGTTATAAAGGCAAAGAGCTTTTATAATAATGAAAATTTAGCCGAGTGTTCTCATTATCCAGCGGAATATATTTTACTCGATAGTCCAAAAGGAAAATACCGTGGTGGTAATGGCACCGTATTTGATTGGAATGAGGTTGAACCTTCACTTTTAAAAGGAAGAAAAGTGATTCTTGCCGGCGGCTTGCATGCAAACAATGTAGAACAGGCAATACAAGTCATTAAACCTAATATGGTTGATGTAAGTTCCGGAGTAGAAACCGATGGGATAAAAGATCTAGTAAAAATACGAGAATTTATTGAAAAAGTAAAATGCTTAGGAGGAAAAGAGAATGAGCACGTATACATTACCGAATGAGAAAGGCCGTTTTGGCATTTTTGGAGGAAGGTTTGTACCGGAAACTTTAATGAAGGCGGTCAATGAGTTAAACGAAGCATACGAAGCAGCAAAAAAGGACCCTGGCTTTCATACTGAGATTTCAAGATTGTTAAAAGAGTATGTTGGCAGGAGGACCCCATTATATTTTGCAGAAAATCTGACGAACCATGCCGGCGGTGCCAACATTTTTCTCAAGAGAGAGGACTTGAATCATACGGGCGCCCATAAAATCAATAATGCCATTGGTCAGGCACTGCTTGCAGTTAGGATGGGAAAAAGGAGAATTGTGGCCGAGACTGGCGCAGGCCAGCATGGTGTAGCAACGGCTACTGTGTGCGCCCTGTTAAACCTAGAGTGCACTGTTTTTATGGGCGAGGAAGATATCAAACGGCAAGCCCTTAATGTCTTTCGAATGGAATTACTAGGTGCTAAGGTGGTAGGTGTTAGCTCTGGGAGTGCGACACTAAAAGATGCCGTAAATGAAGCCCTAAGATATTGGGTGACCAATGTGGAAGATACTCACTATCTAATAGGATCTGTTGTAGGTCCTCATCCTTTTCCTGCAATGGTACGGGACTTCCAAAGTGTTATCGGCAAAGAAACAAAGGAACAATTTTTTCAAAGGGAAGGGTGTCTTCCAGAAGCTGTTGTTGCTTGTATCGGTGGTGGAAGCAATGCAATGGGGATGTTTTATCCATTTATTGAGGATAAGGATGTTAGGTTGTTTGGAATTGAGGCGGCTGGTACGGGGGTTGAAACTGAATTTCATGCAGCCTCGTTTACAAAAGGAAAACCAGGTGTTTTACATGGAGCGTTAATGTATTTATTGCAAACAGACGATGGTCAAATTCAAGAAGCCCACTCTATTTCTGCCGGCTTGGATTATCCCGGCGTCGGTCCGGAACACAGCTATTTAAAAGACAGTGGAAGAGCTATCTATCATTCTATTACGGATGATGAAGCATTGGAAGCTTTCCAACTATTATCAAGGCTTGAAGGAATCATTCCGGCGCTTGAGAGCGCTCATGCGGTTGCCTATGCTATTAAACTTGCTGCAGAAATGAAAGTAACAGAAAACATTGTTGTTTGTCTATCCGGTCGTGGTGATAAAGATGTCGATGCGGTTAGAGCATATCTTGAAGGGAGGAAGTAAAATGAATCGTTTTGAGAAAGCATTTAGAGGAATTATAGAAGATAGCAGGAAAGCCTTCATTCCTTACATCATGGCGGGGGATGGAGGAATTGAGAGTTTGGCAGACCGGTTAGTGTTACTTGAAAGTTTTGGTGCAACAGCAATTGAGGTGGGTGTTCCATTTTCTGATCCCGTCGCAGATGGGCCAACCATTCAACGTGCAGGTTTAAGAGCACTTAAGAATGGTACGACATTAAGGGGGATAATTGGAGAACTGGAAAAAGCCAGAGAGATCATTTCTATTCCAATCATTCTCATGACTTATATAAATCCAATATATGCCTATGGAATAGTTGAATTTGTTCAAGATATTCGAGCTGCCGGAATTGATGGTTGTATCATTCCCGACCTCCCAATTGAGGAAGAGGAGATCATTTCAAGTCAGCTTGAGGAAGCACAAGTGGAACTGATTCGCCTTGTCACACTTACAACACCTCTTGAGCGAATACGAACAATAGCAGGTAAAGGAAGAGGATTTTTATATACAGTAACCGTTAAGGGGATCACAGGAGAGAGAAATGAATACGACGAAGCAGTATATCAATTTTTGAAAATGGTTAAAGAGGTTAGCCCGATTCCCGTAATGGCGGGGTTTGGCATATCGACTAGAGAGCAAATAGCAGAATTAACGAAAAATTGTGATGGTGTCATTGTTGGCAGTAGAATTGTGGATCTATTGGAAAAGGGCCGTTATAGTGAAATTAAAGAATTAATGTCTGATTTCAAACAAGTATCACTAATGCAATAGTGGAAAAAGTGTTAATTGCTTACAAGCGTGCTCAAATTCTTGATAGCAACGATTATCTTCTTTATAATATGTATATACTCTTAATGTGAAAAATTTTTAAAGTACTTAAAAATTGTTTGCCATTTTTAAAAAAACTCGCCGACTGGCAAGCTCCTAAGGGCGTAGACAGAGGCGTAGTTGCACTTATGTCTGATGGGAAAGTTATACTTTCCCATCGGCTGAAAACTTCGTATAAAACTTCCATTCGTGGAAGTTTTGTTTTTTTTGATAGTTAATGTGTACGGAATTTATTTTTTTCCTAGGGGCGTAATGTATATGAAGGAAATAACTGTGGAAGACCTGCTAAAATTAAAGGAACCTGTAATCATTGACATCCGCTCACCAATTGAGTTTAAGGACGGGGCGATTCCCGGGGCCATCAATGTCCCTCTATTTTCAAATGATGAACGACAAGAAGTTGGAACTATTTATAAACATGAAGGCCAGGCAGCAGCAAAGTGGAAAGCAATGGAATTTGTTTCGCCAAAAATTCCCGACCTTCTAAAAGCCATTCATTCCTATCAAACGGGTGGTGAGTTAGTCATCCATTGTTGGCGTGGAGGAATGCGGAGTAAAGCCGTAGTTACCTTTTTGGAATTTGCCGGTATCTATGCATGGCGTTTAGTCGGCGGATATAAAGCATATCGGCATCATATTCTTGAACAAATTCCATCGATTATACCGAATCAAGCCGTTGTTATTCATGGAATGACAGGTGTTGGTAAAACAGAGGTATTAAAGATATTGGCTAAAGAGGGGTATCCAGTCCTTGACTTGGAGGAAATGGCAGGGCATCGAGGATCAATATTTGGAACAATTGGTCTTGGTGAGGGCCATAATCAAAAAATCTTTGATTCCCTTTTATTTAAGGGACTGCAAGAAATTGCAGGAAGCGATTATTTTCTTGTTGAGGCAGAAAGCAAACGAATTGGGAAAGCAGTCCAACCGGAAGAATTAATGGATGTTAAATTTAAAGGAATCAATATTTATATTCATTCATCGCCTGAACAAAGGGTTAAACAGCTTGTTTCTGAATATGTGCTTCCCTATGAACAGGAGCCTTGGTATTTTGAAAAGATCGCTTTAGGAATTGAAAAGGTGTTAAAACGAGTGAAAGATGCAGCAATAAGAAATAGGCTCATGGAATCACTTCATGAAAAAGATTATCGAGAAATGATTCTGATTTTACTTGAACACTATTATGACCCGCGTTATGACCATGCAAGGCAGGAGTATGAAGGAGAATTTTTTGACATTGTTGCTGAAAATCCTCTTGACGCTGCAACAAAGATTGCCGCCCAACTTGACGAGCTATCTTTTCTGCCACAATTATCAGCTCAAAAATAGCCATTCAAATTTAAGTGAAAAAAGATGTCAGAAGGGTATACACTCTATTGACATCTTTTTTTTTTGATTTACATCAATTTCCGGTTCGTTTATTTATGAAATGATAATAGTAATAAAGATGGTCACCAGATACAACGGTTTAAGGAGGTTCGATGAATGGACAAAGAAAATATAGAAAAAATAGCCTTTCTAAATAATTTATCTGGTCCAAATTTTGGCTATTTAATTGACCAATTTGAAAGGTATAAACAAGATCCGCTGTCAGTGGAAGAAGAATGGAGAGAACTTTTCGGGAAAATAAATGAGGCTGATTTTCCAGTATTCTTACCAAACGTTCCAACCGGATTGGAGTCTAATCCAAGTGAGCAGAGAAAAATAATTGCAGCAGTAAAACTTGCTGAAAATATCCGAACCTATGGGCATCTCGCAGCTAATATTTATCCACTGGGAACACATAAACCGGATCAAACACATTTTGAATTAGGCAATTATGGACTTACTGAGGAGGATTTATTATCTTTACCGGCGGAAATTCTTAGTTCTAATAAATCTTTAGTATTGGAAAATGCCTATGAAGCCTATCTATTTATAAAAGAAGCTTATACTAAAACGATTGCCTACGAGTTTGACCACGTTCATGCGGTGGAAGAGAGAAATTGGCTGATTGAAAAAATTGAATCTGCCAGAAATATGTCTTATGTAAAAAATCAGCGAGTGAAAGCGTTAAAACGCCTTTATGAAGTTGAAGAATTTGAAAAATTCCTCCACAAAACGTTTGTCGGGCAAAAACGATTTTCCATTGAAGGGCTTGACGTAATGGTGCCAATTATTGATGAAATTATTTCAGATGCTATTCACAATGGTGCTTCCTATCTAAATATAGGGATGGCCCATAGGGGAAGGTTAAATGTTCTCGCACATGTACTTGGAAAACCATACGAAATGATTTTTGCTGAATTTCAGCATGCACCTAATAAAGAACTTGTTCCTTCAGAGGGTTCGATTGGAATTAATTTTGGCTGGACCGGCGATGTTAAATATCATCTAGGATTAAATAGGCAGCTCTCAAGTGAAAATTCGGTTAAAGCAAAGGTGTCGCTTGCAAATAATCCGAGCCATTTGGAATATGTGGGAGCTGTTGTTGAAGGTTTTACAAGGGCCGGGCAAGATGATCGTGCAAAAGTAGGTTATCCCATTGAAAATAATAAGACAGCACTCGCTATATTAATTCATGGTGACGCAGCATTTCCAGGTGAAGGGATTGTGGCAGAAACCTTAAATTTAAGCCGCTTGAAAGGTTACCGTACCGGCGGCACCATTCATATTATTGCAAATAATATGATTGGGTTTACAACTGAATCTGAAGATTCGAGATCAACTCGTTATGCAAGTGACTTAGCAAAAGGTTTTGAAATTCCCATTATCCACGTAAACGCAGATGACCCAGATGCATGTTTGCAAGCAGCTAATTTAGCAGCAGAATATCGTGCAGTTTTTCAAAAGGATTTTCTTATTGATCTGGTGGGTTATCGGAGGTTTGGCCACAATGAGATGGATGAGCCGATGACAACGAGCCCGCAAATGTACTCCATCATTCAGAATCATTCAACGGTTAAGGAAATTTATGCGAAAACCCTTAAAAACGAGGGGATTGTCAGTGATAGTGAGTTAACCAAGATGGAAAAGGAAGTCCAGGAAAAATTAGAAGCTGCCTTTCAGAAAGTTTCGATGATCCCAAAGGAATCAGAAATAAAGGTACCGGAACCACCTGTTTTTAAAAAGGAAGAGGCATCGATTATTACGAAGGTTCCCTTAGCAGTTCTTCAAAAAATAAATAAAGAGTTACTAGCATGGCCAAAAGATTTTAATGTGTTTCCTAAATTGGAGAAAATCTTAAATAGACGAGCTGAAGCGCTGAGTGACAAAGGAAGAGTGGATTGGGCATTAGCGGAAACGCTTGCATTTGCTACTATTTTAGCAGATGGGACGCCGATTCGATTATCGGGACAGGACTCAGAACGCGGCACTTTTGCGCAACGGAATTTGGTGCTCCATGATTACAAAACAGGAGCAACATTTTCACCACTTCACAGAATCTCAGACGCAAAGGCTTCATTTGCCGTATATAACAGCCCATTAACAGAAGCGGCGGTAGTTGGTTTTGAATACGGATATACAGTGTTTTCACCTGAAACATTGGTCATTTGGGAGGCCCAATACGGAGACTTTGCAAATGCGGCGCAAGTTATTTTTGATCAGTTTATCGCAGCTGGCACGGCGAAATGGGGACAAAAATCAGGGCTGGTTTTATTACTTCCCCATGGTTATGAGGGCCAAGGACCGGAGCATTCAAGTGGAAGACTGGAAAGATTCTTACAATCAGCTGCAGAAAAAAACTGGACAATTGCCAACCTATCAAGTGCGGCGCAATATTTTCACATTTTAAGGCGTCAGGCTGCGATGTTGATGAAAGAGGAAGTAAGGCCGTTAATCATCATGGCACCGAAAAGCTTGTTAAGAAATCCTCTTGTATCTTCGTCAGGGACTGACCTGTGTGAAGGCGAATTTAAACCTGTATTAGAACAATTCATATCGGAAAGGGATCATGAAAAAGTTACCCGAATCGTCCTTTGTTCAGGGAAAATGGCCATTGATCTTGCTAATGAAATAAAAGATGACAATCAATTTGAATGGCTTCAAGTGTTAAGGTTAGAGGAAATTTATCCGTTTCCTTCAAGCATTCTAAAAGATATGTTTATACGATATAAAAATCTAAAGGAAATCTTCTGGGTGCAGGAAGAGCCGAAAAATATGGGTGCATGGAATTTTGTTGAGCCTCGAATCAATGGAATAGCTCCAAATGGAATCCGGGTTGAATATGTTGGCCGGCGCCGCCGTTCCAGCCCAGCAGAAGGCGAACCAAATGTTCATAAACTAGGTCAATCAAAAATTATTAATTCCGCACTGACATGGGAAGAAAAAGGAGGCAAACTGTAATGGCTGAGATTAAGGTACCAGAATTAGCGGAGTCCATTTCAGAGGGGACAATTGCGAAATGGCTTAAAAATATCGGAGATCATGTGGAGAAGGGCGAATACCTGGTCGAATTAGAAACAGACAAGGTGAATATCGAAATTATATCGGATTTTTCCGGGATAATCGCCGAACAGAAAGCTTCGGAAGGAGATATTGTAACGGTTGGTGAAACGATTGCCATTATCGATGAAAGTGGCGAAGGACCGGTACCTGCACCCGAAAGTGAACAAGCAGAACCAATAACAGATACAACAAAACTAGAACGAAAAGTAGCTCAGCAAGAAAAAGGAACCAATCAAAGTGCAGATAGCAGTAATCAAAGACCAATTGCATCACCGGCGGCCAGAAGACTTGCACGGGAGAAAGGGGTAAACCTAAATGAAATCCCTACAATTGACCCGCTCGGAAGAATTCGTAAGCAGGATGTAACTTCCTATCAGCAAGAAAGTAATAATAATTTGAAGTCAGCGCCTAAAAAGGAATTTGAACCTACTAAGCGCGAAGAGTCAAAACCAATTATCTATGAACGGATGTCAAGGCGGAGGCAAACGATTGCTAAACGACTTGTTGAAGTCCAGCAAACAGCTGCAATGCTGACAACCTTTAATGAAATTGATTTAACCGCTGTGATGGATCTTAGAAAACGGCGGAAGGACAAATTCTTCGAAGAGCACGATGTTCGTCTTGGGTTTATGTCCTTTTTTACAAAAGCATCAGTGGCGGCATTGAAAAAGTTTCCTTATTTAAATGCCGAAATCCAGGGTGATCAACTGCTAATAAAAAAATTCTATGATATCGGAATAGCCGTTGCCGCCGAAGATGGACTAGTGGTACCCGTTGTCAGGGACGCAGACCGAAAATCCTTCGCAGAAATTGAGCAGGACATTATGGAGTTAGCGGACAAAGCAAAAACAAATAAATTGGCCTTAAAGGATTTACATGGAGGAACCTTCACCATCACAAATGGTGGTGTCTTCGGATCCTTGCTTTCAACCCCAATCCTAAATGGTCCGCAGGTTGGTATTCTAGGAATGCACAAAATCCAACTTAGACCGGTCGCCATCGACAAAGATAGAATGGAGAACCGGCCAATGATGTATGTTGCCCTTTCCTATGATCATCGGATTGTGGACGGAAAGGAGGCGGTAAGCTTTCTTAGTAAAATTAAAGAATTACTTGAAGACCCGGAAAATTTACTATTGGAAGGTTAACCCTCGAAAAAATATAAAACCGCTGAAAATATTTTCAGCGGTTTTTTTACATGTGGCATGTTCTAGGTACGTTTCTTAAATGGCCTTAGTCCACGACGTTGGATTTCATCTTTTAAAATCTTAATCCATTCCTTTTCCTTTCCAGTTTTTAATGCATCCCGATACGAAACAACCAACTGCTCGTTACTCATAATTTTCAATTTGAGAATGCCCTCCTTGGAAAATGGATTAAATATTCAGTTTTTATTATTGTAATGGTTTTCATAGATTTTGAGAACCCCTATTTAGCAAAATTTAAAAAAGGTTCACAATTAGGTTCTAAAAAGTTGCTTTTTAATTTTATTGAATATTCTTATAAATGTGATAACATGATTTTGAAAGCGCTCTACTTGGAAGCGTTGTTATACTTGTATCTTAGGGGGGATGAATGATGACATCATTATTAAATGTGACAATTGGAAAGCTATTGGAGAAAAAAGCGGAAATACAACCTAACAATGAAGCAGTGATTTATTCAGATCGGAACTTAAGATGGACCTATCGCGAATTTGATGATATTTGCCGAAAAGCAGCAAAGGGTTTTATGAAGCTTGGAATTGATAAAGGAGAGCATCTTGCCGCATGGTCGACTAACACTCCTGAATGGCTTGTTACTCAATTTGCTACAGCTAAAATGGGCGCAGTTCTCGTAACGGTTAACACAAACTATCGTACTTCAGAACTTGAATATCTTTTAAAACAATCTGATGCTACAACAATCCTTTTAATAGATCATTGGAAGGATTCCTCCTATATAGAGATGGTTTATGAAATTGTCCCAGAATTAATGACATCGGAACCAGGGAGGCTAACTAGCACCCGGCTGCCTTTTCTAAAAAATGTCATTGTCCTTGGTAATAAAAGATATCCTGGCACTTTTACCTGGGACGATATTGTCATGCTTGGCGAAACAGTATCAGATGAGAACTTAAATGAGAGGATGAATTCCCTTCATCCGGATGAGGTCATTAATATGCAGTATACTTCTGGGACAACGGGGTTCCCTAAAGGGGTCATGCTTACCCATTACAATATTGTGAATAATGGCTTTAATATCGCTAATTGTATGAAGTTGACAGCTGAAGATCGACTTTGTATTCCTGTGCCCTTTTTTCATTGCTTTGGCTGTGTTCTGGGAACGATGGCTTGTGTGTCCGTAGGCGCTACAATGGTGCCGGTTCAGGAATTCAATCCGAAAAGAGTCTTACAAACCGTGCAAGACGAAAAGTGTACAGGGCTTCATGGTGTCCCAACAATGTTTATTGCCGAATTAAATGATCCCGATTTTGAACCGTACGACCTTTCAACCTTACGAACAGGAATAATGGCAGGGTCAAATTGTCCGATTGAAGTAATGAAGGCAGTCATTGAAAAAATGGGAGCTGCGGAAATTACTATTGCTTATGGTCAAACAGAATCATCCCCAGTGATTACGCAAACAAGAACAGATGACCCAATCGAGCTGCGGGTTGAAACAGTAGGAAAGGCCTTACCTAACGTGGAAGTGAAAATTGTCGAGCCCGGCACAAATAGAGAAGTTGGCCGGGGTGTGCAGGGAGAGCTTTGTACACGAGGATATCATGTCATGAAAGGATATTATAAGAACACGACGGCTACACATGAGGCCATTGATAAAGAGGGGTGGCTCCATACAGGTGATTTAGCCATAATGGATGAAAATGGTTATTGTAAAATCACCGGCCGCTTAAAAGATATGATTATTCGAGGTGGGGAAAATATTTATCCACGGGAAATTGAAGAGTTTCTCTACTCCCATCCGAAAGTACTTGATATACAGGTAATTGGGATTCCGGATCAAGTATATGGTGAGGAAGTTATGGCTTGGATTATCTTAAAAGAGGGAGAAACGGCTAATGCCGAAGAGATAAGGGAGTTTTGCAATGGGAAGATTTCCAAACATAAGATCCCCCGTTATATTGAATTTACGAATGCCTATCCGATGACAGCTTCAGGAAAGATTCAAAAATTCCGTCTAAGAGAAACAGCAATAGAGATTGTAAAAAATTAACTTGCCGTTAGGAAAGAAAACTCTATCTTGTTGCACATTGCCTGTAAAATTGATTATACTAGTACATGGACAATACCGAAAGGAACGATGGCAAGAATGATTCATTTGACTTGGCGAGATCGGGAAACAGGAAAAAAAGTAAAATGCATTCATACTGATGCAAAAAAATACCTTGTGAATAATGCCTTAACAGTCGGTAACATTTATGATGTAAAAAACGAAACGGAAGAGTTTTATTACATCATTGATAATACCGGAAAAGTTGGCGGGTTTTACAAGGAATATTTTCAAAATCTATAATTTAACAAGGACAAAGGGTCAGAACCTGTAAAGGAATCTGACCCTTTGTTATTTCTATTTACCGGGCGTCGGGGAATACTCTTCGGATCGTATCAGAAAACTCGTCTATGAAACCGGAAAACGGTCGGCCATTTCGAATATCACCGGCATAGCTATTCATCCGTTGATAAAAATCCGGGTTTACCGATACATATACATTATCGATATCAGAATCGACTGATTTTACTGCTCGCGAAATTTTATTCTCAATATCTGAGGTCAATTCATTTCGCGATTTAGAGTCAAGCTTTACGGCAACATAGGCGTTATTATCGGTTACGAGAATGTTTGCATGATCAACCTCAGGCAGGTCTGTTACTTTACCGGCCGCTTTGTCAGCAATTCTTATTTTTGATTGATTGTTTCCAATATTATTCATATTGTCATTGCGGACATCTGTAATATTGGTTCGATTTCGGTCAAGTCCGCGATTGCTTGTATCAACACCTGTGATGGCAGGTCCTCCGTTATTTGGGGTATTATAATTTACTCTGGTTGGGTCTGTTACGTTTCGATTGCGGTAGGCTACATCATCATTGACATTGTTCCGTGCACAACCTGATAAATATAAACTAAAGATAAGGGTTCCAATTACCAATACACTTTTTTTCATGTCATTTTACACTCCTTTAATCTAAGTTGTACATAAATTAGCTTGTCTAATTAACCAAAATCTATCCCGCCTACATTTTGGTTAATACTAAAATAAATGTGATAAAATGAACTTGATTTGAAATCATTATCGAGGTGTTTTGATTGGTTTACTTTTTTGTTGGATTGGGTGGCATTGCAGGGAGTTTGCTCCGTTATTTTTTATCAATTTTGGGAGAACATTTTTTGGGGAGTCATTTTCCAACCGGCACTCTTTTCATCAACTTATCTGGGGCGTTTTTTCTTGGCTGGATAACAAGCAGATGGGTGAACCGGAAAAAGCTGCCTCCCTATATATTGACAGCCCTAACAACGGGGCTTGTTGGTTCTTATACGACATTTTCCACCTTTTGCTATGAAACAGTCCATTTATTTGAAGGAAGGGAATATGCCTTTGGAGTCCTTTACATATGCATCAGCTTGGTTGGCGGGCTTTTTTTTGTTAGGGCAGGATTGAAAATAAGTGAATTTGGAATAAAGGAAGAGAGGTAGTTCCATGAGCGACATCCTATTGGTTTCAGCGGGGGGATTTATCGGGGCAATCAGCAGGTTTGCAGTCAGTCAACAAGTTCAAAAACGGTATAAAACAGGCTTCCCAGTAGGAACATTAACAGTCAATTTTATTGGATCCTTTCTATTAGGTTTGTTAATTGGGATGCAGATAAAAGGCGGAATTTATTCTTTATTTGGAATTGGATTTATGGGAGCTTTTACGACTTTTTCCACGATGATGCTGGAAGCCGAGCAGCTAAAAAGTGCCAAAAAAAACAAGCTATTTAACAGCTATATCATTTATAGTTACCTAATCGGAATAGTGCTGGCTTTTTGCGGCATTATGATCGGAAAAATGATTAAATAAAAGAAGCATTCATCATGGAATGCTTCTTTTTAATAGGCGTGATTACTTTTGTTTCACGGGGACAGCTGCTGCTGGTTTTTGCGATTGATACAGTTTACGGCTGATCATAGTTTGAACGGTTAGGAATATTCCGCCAACGACCCAATAAAGGGGCAATGCAGCAGGGGCACTAAAGGAAAACATCACAATCATTAACGGTGACATTAATCCCATAATTTTCATTTGCTGCTGCTGGGCTGCAGGCATATTGGATTGTGAAACCTTAAATTGGAAGTAATACACAAGCCCGGCAATAATTGTGATGATGATGTCAGGATGCCCTAAATTAAACCATAAAAATTTATGAGTTGCAATTTCCTTTGAGCCGCGGATGGCATAATAAAATGCTGTTAAAATAGGCATCTGAATCAAAATTGGCAAACATCCCATATTCAAAGGATTGACACCATGTTTTTGATATAGTCCCATCATTTCTGCTTGAAGCTCTTGCTTTTTCTTAGGATCTGTTTCTGTTTTTAATTTCTTTTGAATGACATCCATTTCAGGTTTTAAAACATCCATTTTTTCCTTCATGGCCATTTGATTTTTATATTGCTTTAACATTAATGGCATGAGGACAAGTCTGATCATCAAGGTAACGATAATGATCGCTAACCCGTAGTTTCCATTGAAGAGTTCAGCGGTTGCATGAATAATCGTTGAAAAAGGATGGACAAAATAAGTTTGAAAAAATCCACCACTATTTCCGTTTTGTGCATTTGATGAGCAAGCTGATAAAAGTAATGTTGGCAAGACTAAAAGAGCTGCCAGTAGGATTGAAGATCGTTTCGTTTTCATATTTCCTCCTAAATTGTTGTCTGAATTTGTTAGGTAAAAAGGAAGGAAATATGATCTTCTGAATCATCCTGTGAGCATTCTTTTCTACGAATATATTTAACAATTCTTTTCAGAATAAAGTTTCCGGTTAATCCATTTCTTTTTTGGTAAAAACCCAACGGATGAATAATTTTTGTGTTTGCAGGATCAGAAATGGAGCCAATAAATGAATATTCCACACCCCATGCCCATAAAAGCTTTAAGGTAATACCGAAGTAAATGCTAATATAAAGCGCATTTAAGGCATTTATATCTGAAATATCAATAAGCAATTGAAACAAAAATTATCACCTCACCTGTTTAGCCAATGATATGAGTATATAGTAGAATAGCAAAATAATCAATTTAAACTAAGGGATATTACTTGAATGGAAAGACTTCCTAACAGCTAGATGTTGATGAAAAAACACCAATTCCTGCAGAACTGGTGTTTTAAGTGTTATTTTTGTACTTTATTCCAATGTGCTGTAAGAAGTTGCAAGGCAAATTCTACCTTTTCTTCAGTTGGCGGCTCAATATGTTTTAGCGGATATTCGTGTCCAAGTGCTTCCCATTTATATACCCCAAGCTTATGATAGGGAAGAATTTCAATTTTCTCAACATTTTCTAGCGTGCCAATGAATTCACCAAGCTTTTGCAGGTCTTCGGGATCGTCAGAGACAGTCGGGACTAACACATGCCGTACCCAGATTGGAATTCTTCGATCTGAT
Source organism: Bacillus sp. S3 (assembly GCF_005154805.1). GTDB lineage: Bacteria > Bacillota > Bacilli > Bacillales > Cytobacillaceae > Neobacillus. The sequence continues at coordinate 3,128,822 of NZ_CP039727.1, read as the reverse complement.
AAAAATTTAGCAAATTCAAGGATATGATCATTTGCCATGCCTGTCAGCTGAATATGTTTTTTTCTATTGATATGTTTTAAATCCAATAGGACTAAATCAGTATACTTCAAAAGCTCTTCTAACTGTTCAATAAATAGCTTGGAATGTGAGAAACAGCCCCCGGATGAATCAATTGTCGTATGGATTCCTTGGCGTTTACATTCCTTAAATAATTCTATCAGAAAAGGGATTTGCAATAACGGCTCACCGCCACTAACAGTAATCCCGCCTCCTGAAGCCTGAATGAAAGGGAGGTAGCTCATTAGATCATCCATGATTTCGGAAACGGTTATTTGTTTGCCTGAGCCGATTTCCCATGTATCTGCATTATGGCAAAATTGGCAGCGCAAAAGGCATCCTTGAGTAAAAATAACATAACGAATCCCAGGGCCGTCCACTGTTCCTAATGTTTCAATAGAATGAATATTTCCGTTCATGATGATATTCCCCTTTCATTAATAAGGCAGGAGCTCCTCAAAGGAGGGGAGCCCCCAGAAATTCAGGTTATAGTGATTCATGGAAGGTACGGTTAATGACGTCTAGTTGTTGTTCTTTTGAAAGTTTAATAAAGTTTACCGCATAACCTGATACTCGAATTGTTAATTGCGGATACAACTCTGGATGTTCCATCGCATCAATCAGTGTCTCACGATTAAAGACGTTTACATTCAAATGATGTCCTGTTTTTATTGCATAGCCATCTAAGATAGAAACTAAATTACGAATTTGGCTTTCTTCTTCTTTGCCAAGTGCTTTCGGAACAATTGAAAATGTATTGGAAATCCCGTCCATAGCATCCTTATATGGAAGTTTGGCAACAGAGGATAGAGAAGCTAATGTTCCTTTCGTATCGCGGCCATGCATCGGGTTAGCACCAGGTGCAAATGGTTCCCCCGCACGGCGTCCATCAGGTGTATTTCCTGTCTTTTTACCATATACCACGTTAGAGGTAATCGTAAGAATAGATAAAGTATGGACAGAATCTCGATATGTGTGATGCTTGCGCAGCTTTTTCATAAAAGTTTGGACAATTTCAACAGCGATGCTGTCCACGCGGTCATCATTATTTCCGTATTTAGGAAAATCGCCGGTAACTTCAAAATCGATTGCAATCCCGTTTTCATCACGAATTACTCTGACCTCACCATATTTAATCGCACTTAGTGAGTCAGCGACAACACTCAAGCCGGCAATACCTGTTGCCATTGTACGTAGAATTTGTGTATCGTGTAAAGCCATTTCAATGCGTTCGTAGCTGTATTTGTCATGCATGTAGTGAATAATGTTCAAGGTGTTAATATAAAGTCCTGCAAGCCATTCCATCATGTTGTCAAATTTTTGCATAACTTCTTCGTATGTTAATACTTCTCCGGTAATTGGCTGATATTCTGGACCAACTTGAATTTTTAATTTTTCATCGACCCCGCCATTGATTGCGTATAATAAAGCTTTTGCAAGGTTTGCCCGGGCACCAAAGAATTGCATTTGCTTGCCGATTTCCATCGCTGATACACAGCAGGCAATTCCATAGTCATCACCATATTCAGGACGCATAATATCATCATTTTCGTATTGAATGGAGCTAGTTTTGATTGACATTTTAGCACAATATTTCTTAAAGTTTTCTGGCAGCATTGGTGACCATAACACGGTTAGGTTTGGCTCTGGAGCTGGTCCTAAATTATCTAGAGTATGAAGGAAACGGAACGAGTTCTTTGTTACCAATGAACGGCCGTCAAGCGCCATGCCCCCGATAGATTCTGTTACCCAGGTTGGATCACCGCTAAATAATTCATTATAATCAGGTGTACGGGCAAATTTTACGAGACGGAGCTTCATGACAAAATGGTCAACAAGTTCTTGAGCTTCCATTTCTGTTATTAAGCCATTCTGTAAATCTCTTTCAATATAAATATCAAGGAAAGTTGACACGCGGCCAAGGCTCATAGCTGCCCCATTTTGCTCCTTAATGGCTGCCAAGTAGCCCAAATATAACCATTGGAATGCTTCTTTTGCAGACTCTGCAGGGCCAGATATATCAAAACCATAACTATTGGCAAGTTCTTTCAATTCTTTCAGTGCACGGTATTGTTCGGAAAGTTCCTCGCGTAAGCGAATGTTTTCTTCGGACATCACGCTGGACGTATGTTTGAAATCTTTTTGCTTTTCTTTCATTAGGAAATCAACACCATATAAAGCGACCCGGCGATAATCACCGATAATCCGTCCACGTCCATAGGCATCTGGAAGTCCGGTAATAATTCCAGCCTTTCGAGCCTTCAGCATTTCTTCTGTATAGGCATCGAATACACCTTGATTATGTGTTTTACGTAAATCGGTAAAAATTCTTTCAATTTCAGGGTTTAACTCGTAACCGTATGCTTCACAAGCTGCTTTCGCCATTCGAATCCCGCCGAAAGGCTGCATGGAACGATTAAAAGGTTTATCTGTTTGTACACCGACAACTTTCTCAAGTTCTTCATCAAGAAAGCCAGGTCCATGGGAAGTGATAGTAGAAACAGTTTCGGTGTCCATGTCCAGGACCCCGCCATTTTCACGTTCTTGCCTAGTTAGCTCCATTACTTGTGCCCATAGTTTGTTGGTTGCATTGGTGGCACCGGATAAAAAGGCGTCATCGCCCTCGTAAGGGTTGTAGTTATTTAAAATAAAGTCACGTACGTTTACTTCTTTTGTCCATGTTCCCTTCCTAAATCCTTGCCATTGTTCCATGATTTTTCACCTCTTAAATTTTTAAGAAAATATATAACAGATTTTCTATTTAAATCTTAATATAAGTATAACAGGTGAAATGTGAAAAGTGTCACACAAAAAGGGTGAAATTGTTAAGATATTGTGAAGTGTTGTTATAATGGGGTTTTTAGGGGGTAAATATGAAAACTATGTGAACGTAGTGTAAATTCAATTTCAAACTGTACTATAAAAATGTAGGTGTATTGATAAACTGTTATATAAGAAAAAATCAATGTTAGCAACGTGTGAACAGTGAAAATGGGGTAGAACAGAGGATTTTATGAACTAAAAAAAGCAGGAGAAAGAATCCTGCTTTTAATCGACAACAATATAGGCAATCATTGGGCCGTTATGAGATCTGTCAGAATGAACTTCACAGATTAAACGATAGGTCCCCTCTTTGGCAAATTGAAGTGAAACAACTGTTTCTTCTCCTTTTTTTACAGTTCCTTTAATATTGGTCCCTTCAATATAGAAAGGGTGCTTATCCCCATTAATCCCACTAATAAGCAGCTTAACTTTTTCTCCTTTTTCAAGAATTATTGTGCCGGGATCCCAACGGTAGGCTTCTAGTTCTTTCCCATCTTTCGTTTTCGTCTTAAATTCCGCTGTAACCATATGAATTTCGCGAATTTCTGTTTCTGATTGTTGATTAAAGACAGTGCTATCTCCAGCTTTTAGCATAAACCACGAGGAAATGCTGGCAAGTACAACACCAACTGCTAAAACGAAAAGCAGTGTTTCCTTTTTAAAGACTAAAAATTTCATCCGACTAACCTCCCACAATTTGTCCTAATTAATACTTATGCATGGGATGGTAGTAAACTTGTCTATTTTATTAACTTTTATTCCTTAATCTACCCCTATAAAAATTTACACTAGCTTCGAGTATTCGTTTCACAACGGTTGAACTATATAAAATCTGTCTAGAATAAAAACTAACCAATGATCTATTATGGTATATTTTTCTTTGTTTTTGCTGTTGAACAGTTTATAGTAAAATCAGGAATGAAAAAATAGGTGGTAATCTTGTTGGGGATTAGAAAAGAAACAATATTAAAAGCGTTGAAATTTATTTTTCCAATGTTTTTATTAATTTTTGCCATTCTCGAAATTAAAAAATTCACCGGTAATTTGAATGTTCAATTACTCAAGAATGAAATAGCTCAGCTAAATTTCTGGAGGTTATTATTCATCTTGGCGATTACCTTTGCAGCTGTTTTACCGATGCTGTATTATGATGTCATCTTAGTGAAGGTTTTAAAGTTAAATGTGTCTAAGAGAGAACTGCTCGAACAATCCTTTATTGCTAATTCTTTTTCTAATTTAATTGGTTTTGGCGGTTTAATTGGGGCCATGCTGAGAACTTACTTTTTTCATAAGCTGGAGCAGGACAAGCGGAAGCTTTTAGGAGTCATTGCATCTGTTTCACTTTATTATCTAACCGGGATTTCTCTTCTAACCTGGATTGTAACCACAAGGTACCGGCATTTCCCGCTGTTTGTTGATACAAAGTGGCTTTATTTCGCTGTTTTAGCTGTGGGATTGTATTTACCCATTTTTTTATTGATCCATATGATTAAGTCTAAAAAAGATAATCAATCATTAATTAGTGCTAATGTAAGTATCAAGCTGATTGTAGTTTCTGTTATCGAATGGTTTGCTGTTTTTGCAGCTATATTCGTATTAAGCAAGATACTGGGAATCTCGATCTCTTTTGAGAATCTTTTTCCTGTTTATATCGTTGCTGCCTGTGCCGGAATTATCAGTATGATTCCCGGCGGGCTTGGTTCATTTGATTTAGTATTTATTTGGGGAATGCAGGATTTACAAATACCTGAAGAGAAAGTCCTTGTTCTTCTTTTATTTTACCGAATTGGGTATTACTTCATCCCTTTTTTGATCAGCCTTGTTTTTTTTGTCAAGCTTTATTGGGAAAGATGGAACCAATCCTGGAATTATCTTCCTAAAGCGATTGTCCAAGGATTAAGCCATGTCATTTTAACCATGCTCGTTTTTTTATCGGGGCTCATCCTGCTTTTATCTGCTAGTGTCCCAGGCATCATGTCAAGGTTAAAGATTGCCCAAGAACTGCTTTCGTTTCCTATTATTAATGTATCACATCAGCTTTCGGTCGCTGCCGGCTTTTTACTGTTAGGATTATCACGCGGGATTGAATATAGTGTGAAAAGAACATATGATTTGACGATGCTTGCGTTGATTCTTGCTGCATTATTCTCTATTTTCAAAGGAATCGATTATGAAGAGGCGATATTTTTAATTATTGTGGCACTTTTACTTCGAATGTCAAAAGGACAATTTTATCGCGAAAGTTATGTTCTTACATGGGGGAAAACAATTTTTGATGTTACCGTTATTTTAATTATTACTTCCATGTACATTTTGATCGGATATTTGAATTTACCTGTTGCAAAATTAACCATTCCGGCAAAATTTTTACCTTATGTCATTGATGATTATTATGACTTGTTTAAGAGTGCTGCTATTGGTCTTGTGATTGCATTGCTAATCTTGTTTACCGGTTATTTAATCAGCTTGTCGAAAAAATGGAAATTAGAGAAATCACTTGGACATGAAAAGGAAATAATGGACCATTTAACAAAGTATAATGGAAAGGTATTATCACATTTAATATTTTTGCATGATAAATATATTTTTTGGAATAGCCAAAAAAATGTTCTGATCTCGTTCCAGAAGTATGCGGATAAATTAGTCATCTTGGGAGACCCGATTGGTGAAAAAGCGGAATTATCAAACGCAATTGAGGAATTCCAAGAAATTGCTGACCTCTATGGTTTCACGCCTGTTTTTTATCAGGTTAGTGATGAAATGCTTCCATATCTACACGGACATGGATTTGCCTTTTTTAAATTAGGTGAGGAAGCCTTTGTTGATTTAAAAAGTTTTTCACTTACAGGAACTAAAATGAAAGGGCTAAGGGCCTTAAAAAATAAATTTAATCGTGAACGCTTTTATTTTGATTTAGTAAAGCCGCCATTTTCTCCAGTTCTGCTCGATGAATTAAGGGGTATTTCAAATGAGTGGCTTCAGGGCAGAAAAGAAAAGGGTTTTTCACTTGGCTTCTTTGATGAACCATATTTGAATATGGCTCCCCTTGCCATAGTAAGAGATGAGCATAAACGAATTCTAGGTTTTATGAGTATTATGTATGTATACGACAACAATCAGACCGTTTCAGTTGATTTGATGAGAGTAACGCCTGATGCACCAGCAGGTACGATTGATTTTCTGTTTCTTTCGTTAATTGACTGGGCAAAGGAACAAGGGTACCTGCGTTTTAATATGGGAATGGCACCGCTTGCCAATGTTGGGCTGTCGAGATTTTCCTTTTTGAGTGAAAAAATAGCCGCCCAAATCTTTCTCCACGGCCATTTTATTTACCATTTTCAGGGGTTAAGGAAATTTAAGCAAAAGTATACGGATATTTGGGAGCCTAAATATCTGGCATATAGAAGAAAAACTTCCTTGCCATTTATTATGGCACAAATCACTTTGTTAATTTCGAAAAAAAGAACATAGCTTGTGATCGGTTAGGATAATCCTTACCGGTTTTTTTTTACGACATCTTTCTTTTTTTGAAGAATCTGTTAAAATCAAATAGGGATTAAATGTAAAAGGTAAGGGTGTAAACGTGTGAAAAAAAATATTTCTGTTATTATCATTGTATTATTTTTCCTTACTTATCAAATGAATATCTTTGCACAGGGAATAGAACAGTTGGATCTGAAAAGTGAGAGTGCTGTTTTATTAGATTCCGACACTGGAGCAGTACTCTATGAAAAAAATGCTAATGAAAAAATGTACCCTGCCAGTGTGACAAAAATTGCGACAGCTATTTATGCGATTGAAAAGGGCAACTTAGATGGTATGGCAACGGTAAGCGCAAATGCCGTTCGGCAAGACGGAACACGTGTTTATTTAGTAGAAGGAGAACAGATGCCATTAAAACAGCTGATTCAGGGTATGCTGATTAATTCAGGTAATGATGCTGCAGTCGCAATTGCTGAATATCTCGATGGGTCGGTTGAGAAATTTGCTGAAAATCTAAATAGCTACTTACAAACAAAGATTGGGGTTAATGATACCCATTTTACAAATCCGAGTGGGTTGTTTGATGAGAATCATTATACAACTGCTATGGATTTAGCCCTAATAACTAATTATGCTATTAAAAACCCTGTATTTGCTGAAATCTTTGGCACAAAAGTGCTTGGGTGGAAGGGGCAGTCCTGGGAGACCACTCTGCTTACACATCACCGGATGCTAAAAGGGGAGCTTCCCTACCCGGAAGTCACAGGGGGAAAAACGGGCTATACCAGCCAAACGAAACAAACTTTAGCTACAACTGCCGATAACGGAAAAATCAGGCTGACAGCTGTTGTGTTAAAATCTGATCTCAAAAATGATAAGTATCAAGATACCGCTTTGCTATTTGATTATGGTTTTAAAGGCTATCAGCACGCGGTCCTTAAACAAGGAGAAATTTATAAAAGCGAGGACAAAGAATTTTATCCTGAACAGGATACTGTTATTACTGAGAATGTAGAGGGCTGTGTAAAAAAGATAAATCCTGATGGCGTTCTTTCAATTGAAGACCAAAATGGAAAGGTGATTCATACAATCCAATTAAAATATAAGGAATTACCGATGCCCAAGGTTGCACCTGTTAAAACCAAAAAGGCTAGAGAAGAAAATAACCAACAGCTAATCCAAGTGAATGCACTTGTTGGAATGGCTATTATTGCATTTGCAGCTGCGGTGATTGGTTTCGGTCGAAAAAAGACAAAAGCTTCTAAAAATGCATAAGGGAAAAAGCCATGGAAAGGTTAGACCGATTCCATGGCTTTTTTTCATACCAAATTTACTTGTCAATTGTGATGGGACGAGAATCGAAAGAGGAGGGAGAGTCGATTTGATCTTTATCGTCGACAAAACTTCGTGTACCAACAAAGTCACTTTTATCGCCAAAATTTTGACCATAGCCCTGGTTTTTTTTATCTGAATTATGCCATTCGGCCAATAGGTTTTGACCGATATTAACGGCTGAAGCATTTTCAAAGGAATTAATTTTAATCATAAATATATTAATATTAATATATGGAGCCGGTGCTGGCATCTGATCCCTCCTTATCCTTGCTATTAAATATATGCGATTCCTATTCAATTATGAAGCAGGAGTAATAGTTGGTTTAAATTACAAGGCAGATTAGTAAGATGGAAGTAGGGATGTTTAATATGCTAACGTAGAACGTGGTTATTTTACGAGAAAATGAAGGGGGGGGTGAACCGATGGATATGGATAAATTAAAACAATGGATGGACATCGCAAAGAATATGCATGGGGGAGATTTCTGGAACAATATTTTTGATCAGGATTTCGCCAAGCAATTTATGAACGACCAACAATTTACCCAGCCATTCACGAGCCCTGAAGGAAAATCCAATCGGGCTGAAAATAATTCTCGAACCTTTCCCGCAATTGATTTATTAGAGAGTGATCAAGAAGTCATTGTGATGATAGAGCTCCCAGGGGTGATGAAAGAAAACCTAGAATTAGGACTGAATGGCAATATTCTAACCATTAAAGGCAAAGCCTTACCAATCCACCCACAATTGAAAATAACCTATTCTGAAAGATTTTATGGTGAATTTCAGCGTCAAATTACTTTACCGGATTCTATAAGTCCCGCTCAATTAAGTGCTAAATTTTGGAATGGGATTTTATTCGTAAGTTACCAACGAGCCGTTGAGAAAGGAGAAATTATTCCTATCGACTAATCCGGTTAACAGCTTTTATTAGTGAATCGAACATTCTTTGTTCGTTCTTTTTTACGATTGGACATGTTAAGCTGTTTTCTCCATATAAATGATGTAAGGTATAAAATAAGGGAGTTTGTGAGCATGTCACTTAAAAATTTATTCCTTATCTTCAGGAATCATGATGTTGAAAAGGAACTACAAAAAAAATTACTTTCCTTAGAAATGAATATGGAAGAGCTGAAAAAAGCCCTGCAAGAGTACAAGGAACAAAAGGAAAAGGATACGCAAACATCGGATCCTCCCATCATCATTGAAAAAATTAATATCGAAAAAATCATTTTAGATAAATATGAATTAAATAATAATTTTGGTCAGCTTGGAATTAAAGAATTAAAGGGTAAATTAAATATTGGAGCCACCTATGGAAGTGAGTTTATACCGAAGAAAGATGGGGAAGAGATGGTTGAGAAAAAGCAAAATGAAAAAGTGAAAAAGCCATCACCAGATAGCGGTCCGAAGGTTAACATTTATTCGAAAAAAGAGAAATAAAAAGACTAAAGTTGGAATCCTTTAGTCTTTCAAAACACCTATTGCAGCCTGCTCTCTACCTGCTGGCATACTTCATCTGCTGACATCCCGTTTGCATCGATTACTGAGCCTTTTGTAAAAGTATCCTGCATACCCATCACGTTTGAATCAAGACCAGTAACAACACAACAGTCACAATTTTGTGCGTCTGATTCCTGCTTTAGTTCTACCACGTCGTACCCTTTTTCCCTAAGTGCTTGTTGAATATTTGTAAGAGATTGTTCTACTCCAACTGTTGCCATACAAAACACCTCCTCCTGTAAATTATCTTGCCGAAATTCACGGTAAATATTCTGTATATCCAGCAATAATTGTCCAAAAGATAATAGGGGAGGTGTGTCAAATGGGAAAACGAAGCAAACGAAAAGCTGATCCATCCACCATCGGGCTTAGCTCGCCACAAGTAGAGGGTCAAGGAACAACAACAACAGAAACGGGTTCTAGAGAAGAACCGTCTTCAAGACGAAAGCAAAAGCGATACTAAAACAAAAAAAGAGGATGTCTAGGTAAGGGCTCCCCTATCTAATACATCCTCAACCTAATTTATTGGTACATTTCCGCAACTTGCTTCTGAATTTCATCATTTTCAAGGTATTCATCATAAGTCATTTGCTTATCCACTAAGCCATTTGGCGTAAATTCAAATATTCGATTGGCAATCGTTTGAATGAACTGATGGTCATGTGAAGCAAAAAGCATAGAACCTTTGAAATTGATTAATCCGTTATTAAGCGCTGTGATGGATTCTAAGTCTAAATGGTTTGTTGGTTCATCAAGGAGTAGAACGTTTGCGCCGTTTAGCATCATTTTAGAGAGCATACAGCGAACCTTTTCTCCACCGGAAAGAACACTCGCTTTCTTTAACACTTCTTCTCCGGAAAATAACATTCTTCCCAAAAATCCGCGCAAGAAGCTTTCACTATCATCCTTGGGAGAGAATTGACGAAGCCAATCCACGAGGCTTAAATCACTGTTTTCAAAATACTCGGAGTTATCCTTAGGGAAATAGGCTTGAGATGTAGTGATACCCCATTTAAATGTTCCGCTGTCCGCTTCCATTTCACCCATTAATATTTTAAAAAGCGTTGTTTTTGCGACTTCGTTTGTACCAACTAATGCTATCTTGTCGCCTTTATTCATAAAGAAACTGATATTATCAAGAACTTTTACCCCATCAATTGTTTTCGTTAAACCTTCCACACGTAACAAGTCATTGCCGATTTCACGTTCAGGTGTGAACCCGACAAACGGATAGCGTCGTGATGATGGCTTAATGTCATCAAGGGTGATTTTATCTAACAGCTTTTTCCGTGAGGTTGCCTGTTTGGATTTTGAGGCATTCGCGCTAAAGCGGGCAATAAAACTTTGTAGTTCTTTAATTTTTTCCTCTTTCTTTTTGTTTGCGTCCGATGCCATTCTAGATGCTAATTGGCTTGATTCATACCAAAAATCATAATTCCCGACATAGATTTGAATTTTACTGAAATCCAAATCAGCGATATGGGTACATACTTTATTTAAGAAGTGACGGTCGTGGGAAACAACAATAACAGTGTTTTCGAAATTAATTAAGAAATCTTCAAGCCATTGGATCGCTTTAATGTCTAAGTGGTTTGTCGGTTCGTCCAGCAGTAATACATCCGGTCTGCCAAACAATGCCTGCGCCAGCAATACCTTTACCTTTTCGGATCCGGTTAATTCTGCCATTTTTTTATCATGCAGGTCCTCGCCAATGCCCAGTCCCTTTAATAGAATCGCTGCCTCTGGTTCTGCTTCCCAACCGTTTAATTCAGCAAATTCACCTTCAAGTTCGGCAGCCTTCATGCCATCTTCATCAGTGAAATTTTCTTTCATATAAATAGCATCCTTTTCCTGCATGACTTCATACAGTCTTGAATGCCCCATAATAACAGTTTTTAAGACATCAAATTCCTCATATTCAAAATGGTTCTGTTTTAAGACAGCCATTCGTTCATTTGGCCCAAGTTGAACCGTTCCTGTTTGTGCTTCAATCTCACCAGATAAAATTTTTAAAAAAGTGGATTTTCCGGCGCCATTTGCGCCGATTAGCCCGTAGCAATTACCAGGTGTAAATTTAATATTCACATCCTCAAATAATTTACGGTCACCATATCTTAAACTTACATTACTTACAGTAATCATCTAAAAACATCCTCCAAAAAACATATTGCTTTAAATTATACCATTAATATAAGCGAAGAGCGAATTTTTTCAAGCAGGGTAAAAATAGAAAAGAAAAATTTTCTAAAAAAATTTTTCCATATTCACACTTTATTCATATTTTTGTTGTAGAATTAGTGTAAGAAGTTTTAAAGAGGGTGAGAAGTATGGCAAAAAAACAGCTTACTGAACTCGTTAATAAGTTAAAAAAGGCTGGTATAAAAGCAAGTCTGACCAAACCAAAGTCCAATTACCTTTTATTATTACAGCAAATTCAAAAATATCCTTCTTCCGTGAATTAAATAAGAAAAATTGGCATTAAAAAGCGATTAATCCAAGGGACTAACCGCTTTTTTTATTACTCCATCTCATCGATGATTTGATCATAAACCTCTTGTTTATTAAAATCCTTCCCCATTGGGAACTTCGCGACAAATTTGTTGTTTTCATCAACTAAATAGGTGAAGGTTGAATGGACAAATTGACCATTACCTGGGTCTTTGTATTGAAACTGCAATGTATCCGCAACTTTTCTAATTTCCTTTTGCGCATTTTTACTATTTTGCTTTTCTCCGGTTAAGAATATCCAATCATTGTCATTTGATATTCCAAATCCTTGTCTATATCCTTGGAGAATTTCAGGGGTGTCGCGATAGGGATCGATTGTGATTGTGACAAATTCAATGTCCTTGCCGTAAATCCCATTTTTAACTAAATCAGTTTTCAATTCAACCATCTTTTTCGTGGTGGTTGGACAGACATCAGGACAATGGGTATAAATAAATTCAATTAACTTTAATTTGGTTTTATCCTTGCCAAAATTATAGGTATCCCCATTTTGCTTAATTAAAGTGACATCTCCTGGAATTGCCGCATTTGCATCTCGAATAAGGAAAAAAGAAATTCCTCCTGCTATCCCAATGAAAATAGCAAGACTGCATATCAGATAGACTTTTTTCATGACGATCCCTCCTACAATTAAGATAAAGAAGTTTTCCGAAAAAAGATATGGATATATTGTGAACAAAAGAGGATGCGTCAGGAACAGTAATCCTTTATACTGTAATATTATTACGTATATTAGAAAACTCAGATTTTTCAAGCAGGAAGTTAGGTGGGTAATATGGTAAAGAGAACTTGGAAGTTTACTTTGCAAATGCTTATTCTTATCGTAATCTATCAGATCGGCAATGGAATATCCCGTTTTTTTCATTTGCCGGTTCCCGGAAATGTCATCGGCATTGTTCTTTTGTTCACTTTGCTTTGGCTGGGTGTCATTACACTTGAGCAAATTGAATTGGCAGCAGGCTGGTTGCTGAAACACCTGGGGTTCTTTTTTATTCCTATATCTGTTGGTCTTATGACATTAGGAAGAACGATGTTTGCAAAGGGTTTATCACTGCTTTTTATCCTTACAGTCAGTGCCTTTGTTGGCTTATTCTTTGCAGGGAAAATAACCCAAGCTGTTATTATGAAAAATGAAAAGGAAAAAGTAACCTCTCATGATCACGCTCTATAGTATTGTTCTTACCGTTTCAGCCTATCTATTTACTCGATTTTTAGCGAAGAAATATTCTACTCCATTAACAAGTCCCGTTTTCTTTAGTACGATTATCATTATTTGCCTTTTAGTTTTATCTAATATTTCTTTTAATGAATACGTACCTGCAAAATCGATTATGACATACTTACTTGGTCCTGCAACGGTTGCCCTAGCTGTTCCTATCTATAAAAATCGAGACTTATTTAAAAAATATTTCAGTGCAGCCTTTATCGGATTGACATTCGGAAGTGTGACTACCATTATTTCAGCTATTCTATTAGCCAGGTGGTTGAATCTGTCGAAATTGTTCATCCTTCCACTAACCGTTAAATCTGTAACCGTACCGGTAGCAACGGAAATAGGTGAAATCATTCATGGGAATATCCCGCTTATTGCCGCATATGTGATTATTACGGGGATGATTGGAGCAATGTTTGGGGCTAAGCTGATGAACTTGTGTAAAATCAACCATCCATTTGCCAGAGGATTAGCCGTGGGAACGATTTCACATGGTATCGGTACTGCTGAGGCAGTAAAGGAAGGGGAGATACAAGGTGCTGTCGCAGGTGCTGCAATGGGGATTGCGGCTGTGTTAACCTCGTTTATCATCCCGCTCATAATTGACTACATTCTGTAAATGGGCTAATTACTGATTGACATATGTTTCTATTTTCAGTATTATTTAGTAGAAAAATTTTTTTATAAAAGGAGAGTATGTTTTTATGTTAGGTGTCGTTCTTAACTAATCCAACTAATTGGATCGTTCATTCCAGTACTCATCCGTTCTTTTTAAAAAGGGTGGAGGGCTTATTTAGTCATGGAATGAAGTTAAGAACAATGAGGCTAGGCATAAGCATACATCTTTATCCAATGTAGCTGTGTACACTCGTGTAGACAGTTTTTATTTTGGGTTAATTTTGGTATGAAAATGAGCGGAGATCCCGCTCGTTACTTTTGGCCGCAATGACATTGTTCATTGCGGCTATTTTTATTTTAGGAGGCAAAAAACGTGAATCAACATACTTTTACCACTTTGGAATTTCAGAAAATTAAAGATATAATCGCGACTTTTACATTAACGAAAGAAGGAAAAGAAAAGATCGAGAGTCTTACGCCATCAACGAATAAAAAACAAATTGAAGCCTGGCTTGATGAGGTTACCGAGGCAGCAACAATATTGAAAAAAAGCGCAAGTGTCCCTGTACATGGTTTAGATGGGATGGAATCTCTGCTAAATAACATGAATAAGGGCGTGGTACTAAGGGCTGATCAGCTGGCAAAGCTTTCTGACTTTCTCGATTGCTGCGGAAAAATGCGGAGGTATATGAAGGATAAAACATATTTCGCTCCACGTGTATCCTCTTATGTTGATGCGATTGATGAATTGCCTGAGCTTGCAGCTGAAATAATACGTTGTATTCGGAATAGCCGTGTAGATGATTATGCCAGTAAGGAGTTATTAAAAATTAGGAAACAAATTGGGATCCAAGAGGAGCGGTTAAAAGATAAAACATTACAGTTGATTCGGTCAAATAAATATAAAGCCTATTTACAAGAGCAGGTCGTCAGTCAGAGGAATGGCAGATATGTCATTCCTATAAAGAAGGAATATCGGAATAAAATAAAGGGAACGGTGTTAGATACATCAGCTTCAGGTTCAACTTTTTTTATCGAGCCAGAAGAAATTGCTCAATACCAAGATCAAGTTACATGGCTGCTCGCGGATGAGGAGGCCGAAGTGCAAAAGGTTTTGGGCTATCTAACAGGACTGGTTGAAGATAAGGAGCAGCAAATTAGCTTAGCAATTGAAACCATGGTTCATTATGATTTTTTATTTGCAAAAGCTAAATATAGCAGGTCCATTAACGGCTCCAAGGTTAGGCTAAATGAATCAGGGGAAATAGAATTAATCCAGGCGCGGCATCCCCTTTTAGGCGAAAAGGCGATACCGCTCACATTCAAAATGGAAGAAGGTCACCGTGCGTTAGTGATTACTGGGCCAAATACCGGGGGAAAAACAGTTACCATAAAAACCGTTGGTCTCCTCATTTTAATGGTTCAATGCGGTCTTCATATTCCTGCATCTGAAGAAAGCTGTTTGAGTATTTTTGAGCGTATTTTAGTGGATATTGGAGATGGGCAAAGTATAACCGAAAATTTAAGCACTTTTAGCTCAAGAATTGTCAATATCATTGATATATTAAAAGAAACGAACCATCGAACATTGACTTTATTGGACGAACTTGGATCGGGAACGGATCCAGGAGAAGGAATGGGACTGGCGACGGCTATATTAGAAACCTTATATGAAAAAGGGGCAGTCATCTTGGCTACGACACATTATAGTGAGATCAAGGACTTTGCCGAAGCACATCCAGGATTTATCAATGGTTCAATGGAATTTGACTTAACAACTCTGAGTCCGACATACCGTTTAACTATTGGCAGCGGGGGAGAGAGTCAAGCTTTTGCTATCGCCTTGAAGCTTGGGATTCATCCGAAAATCATCGAAAGGGCACATCATATCACATACAAGGAAGAGAAACAGTATACAACCGAAATCACTGACGTATGGAAGATCAGGGACCTTGAGAAACAGGTCATTATCAATAAATATCAACATCGAAAGAGAGCGCAAAATACGGAACTAAGAGTACCTACGTATCATCAAGGTGACAATGTGAAAATATCACCTGCAAATGAGTTTGGTATTATCTATACAGGACCCGATCAGCAAGGAAATTATATTGTCCAAATACACGGTGAAAAGGTTTCAGTTAATCATAAAAGAATCACACTTTATATAACAGCTCATGAGCTTTATCCAGAGGATTATGACTTTGATATTATTTTCCAATCAAAAGAAAATAGAAAAAAGAGTAAACTTCTTTCAAAGAGACATGATGAAACGATTACGATTGATTACAAGGAATAAAGAATAGTAAAAAGCAAAGGAGGATCATCCCCTTTGCTTTTTCAACTTCCTATTCTTTATTAAATAATGAGTTTTCCTCTTCATGATTATGGAGTTCAAACACCACGAGCAATGCCTCAAAATATGGAAGGATGACATCAGTTACTCCCTCACGCTCCCGATGTTCTTTAATATACTTCACAATTAATTCTAGGATTTGATGATCTCTCTTTAGTTTAATGATGGTTTCATACAAGTCCGGCTGTTCCTTTAGCCTTTCCGCAAAAAAGCCTTCCTCTTCCGATTGGGCATGAGCAAGTGTCCGTGTCTCCCAATGTTCGATTAGTGCATCACAAATTTCATTGATATTTTCTTGTTTGTTTCCTTGCGCTAGTTCTTTCAGGACTTTTGTTAAATCTCTTGCTTCTGTATAAATCCCATCATGAATCGAATGGTGGGAATGTTTTTTCCTTAAAGATGGTCCAGACATTAAAATTCTCCTTAATCACACTGTATTATTCAAGTCATGTCCAAAACAGAAATTTTTTAAAACTATGTAAGGTAAATTGTCTGTATACAATGTAATTGACTGGGGACCTTATTAGATAAAAATGTCATGGGAAGGTGAAGAGAATGGAGCGCAAACGAGCCCCGCTAATAAAAAAGTTAAAATTTTTCGGGCAATCCAAAGATATGGCTGAACATGCCGTATTGTCCCCAATGGACCGAGATTCCGAAAAAATATATCGCAGGAGATGGCAGCATGATAAAACTGTTCGTACGACGCATGGAGTAAATTGCACAGGTTCATGCAGCTGGAAAGTTCATGTCAAGGACGGCATTATCGCTTGGGAAACACAGCAAACGGATTACCCCTCTACAGGTCCTAATATGCCTGAGTATGAGCCGCGGGGCTGCCCAAGGGGAGCGAGTTTTTCTTGGTATATTTATAGTCCGCTAAGGGTCCGTTATCCATATGTGCGCGGCAGTCTATTAAAAATGTGGCGGGAGGAACTTGCTAGTACAGGTGATCCGGTTGCAGCTTGGAAGGAAATAGCCTCTAACCCTGAAAAATCAAAGAGATATAAACAGTCAAGAGGAAAAGGAGGACTTGTCCGTTCATCATGGGATGAGGTGAATGAGCTAATTTGCGCGGCTCTAATTTATTCTATTCAAGAATTTGGTCCCGATCGAATTTTTGGATTTTCACCAATCCCAGCGATGTCCATGGTCAGCTATGCAGGCGGCGGAAGGTTTTTGTCACTTCTTGGGGGCTCTCTATTAAGCTTTTATGACTGGTATGCAGACCTGCCGCCTGCATCTCCGCAGGTATGGGGTGAACAAACGGATGTTCCGGAAAGCTCTGATTGGTTTAATTCTTCCTATCTATTAATATGGGGCTCCAATATCCCTCAAACACGGACACCTGATGCCCATTTTATGGTGGAAGCAAGATACCGCGGGACAAAGGTTGTAGCGGTAAGTCCGGATTATGCTGAGTATGTTAAGTTTGCTGATAATTGGTTAAATGTCCAAGCCGGTATGGACGGGGCACTAGGGATGGCGATGACTCACGTAATCCTAAAAGAATTTTATGTGGACCAAGAAACGGAATATTTCTTTGATTATGCGAAAAAATTTACCGATCTCCCGTATCTGGTAAAATTAAAAGCCCACGGGGATCAATATGTATCCAGCACTTTTTTACGCGCTAGCGAGCTTGATTCCTCCATCACAAATGGAGAGTGGAAAACGGTAGTCTGGGATGAAGATTCGAACAAACCGGCATTTCCGAATGGCACAATTGGCCACAGATGGGAAGATAATGGACAGTGGAACCTTCATTTAAATGATACGGAGCAAAACCTTACGAATCTGCAGCCATCTCTGACACTGCTAGGGAGAGAAGACAAAGCAGTCCGAGTGGAATTTCCTCATTTTGAGGTGGAAAAGCGTGAAACCTTTACTCGGGAGGTCCCAGTGATAGCCATCCAATTAAATGGAGAAACCACTTATGTAACGACTGTCTTTGATTTAATGCTTTCAAAATTTGGCGTATTAAGACAAGGGCTCCAAGGGGACTTTCCAAAAGACTATGACGATCCTAAACCATATACACCAGCATGGCAGGAGGCATTGACAGGTGTGGATGGGAAGCTCGCAGCACAAATTGCCAGAGAGTTTGCCCAAAATGCTATTGATTCCAAAGGCCGTTCAATGATTGTGATGGGATCAGGAATCAACCAATGGTACCATGCGGATGCTACATACCGAACTGTTTTAAACTTAGTGCTCTTAACAGGTTCACAGGGTGTTAATGGCGGCGGGTGGGCTCATTATGTGGGCCAGGAAAAGGTTCGCCCGCTCGAAGGCTGGCAGACACTCGCGATGGCGAGAGATTGGGGAGGTCCACCAAGGCTTCATGCGGCAACTCCATTCTTTTATTTTGTCACGGAACAGTGGAAATACGATGACCAATCAATCGAGGATCAGATTTCACCACTTGTTAGTGAACCAAGGTATAAACATTCAGGAGACTATTATTATTTGGGCACAAGGCTTGGCTGGACACCCTCTTATCCACAATTTGATAAAAATCCAATTGATTTTATTGATCAATCAAAAGTGACAGAGAAGGAGCAGATTTTCCAATCCATTGTCGATGAAGTGAAACAAGGGAAAACAAAGTTTGCGATTCAAAATCCGGAGGACCCAAACTCATTCCCAAAAGTCATGTTTGTCTGGAGAGGAAATTTGATTGGAAGCTCATCAAAAGGACATGAGTACTTTCTAAAATATATGCTTGGAACCCACCACAGTAATTTAAGTGAGCAAAATACTGAATTAAAGACGGAAGACATTGAATGGGACGAACCTTCAGTTGAGGGAAAGCTTGATTTAATGGTTAATATTGATTTTCGAATGGCTGGTACAGGTCTGTATTCTGATATTATCCTTCCGGCAGCTACATGGTACGAAAAATATGATATTAGCAGTACCGATATGCACCCGTTTATCCATCCCTTTAATCCTGCGATAGCTCCGCCATGGGAATCGAAATCGGATTGGGATACATTTAGGGGGCTGGCGAAGAAATTTTCATCAATGGCTGTACGTTATTTTAACGGGCCGGTGCAAGACATCGTTGCGACACCAATGCTTCACGATTCCCGCGATGAAATCTCCGAGTCCTGTACTTTCGGAAAAATCCCAGACTGGCAGAATGGTGAATATGAGCCGGTACCAGGGCGAAATTTCCCGCGCCTGCATTTAGTCGAGCGCGATTATTCCAAAATATTTGAAAAATTTATTTCTCTTGGTCCTGTTGTAAAGGAACAAATTGGTGCAAAGGGAATCAGCTGGGATGCCAAAGAAGAGTATGAAAAATTAAAGAAAATCCTTGGAACTGCAGCTAAAACAGCTTATAAGGATTGCCCAAGTCTATATACTGCAAGGGATGCCTCGGAAGCAATCCTTTCATTATCTAGTGCCACAAACGGTTCACTGGCAATGAAAGCATGGGATGCATTGGAAAAGAAAACGGGTCAGAAATTAAAGGATTTGGCAGAAGAAAGAGCGGAAGAACATATGTCCTTTAATGACATTACGGCACAGCCGCGTCAAGTGATTTCAACACCTGTCTTTAGCGGGACTGAAACGGGCGGACGGAGATACTCTCCATTTACAACGAATGTTGAACGTTTAGTCCCATGGCGCACATTGACAGGCAGACAGCACTTTTATTTAGATCATGAAACGATGATTGAATTTGGTGAGGAATTCCCTGCATTTAAGGCGCCGCTCCGAAAGGCGGCATTTCAAACAAAGGATCGAAAACCGCTTAATATGGGGAAGGAAATTAATTTGCGCTATTTAACGCCGCATTTTAAGTGGTCCTTCCATAGTACCTATGGTGATATTTTACCGATGTTAACGTTATTCAGAGGCGGACCGCACGTTTGGATGAATCGGGATGATGCCAAAGAAGTGGGCATTGCCGATAATGATTGGCTGCAAATGTATAATCGCAACGGTGTTGTAGTAGCAAGGGCAGTTGTTACTCACAGACTTCCAAGGGGAGTCGCATTCATGTACCACGTTCAAGAGCGTCATATAAACGTTCCTGGTTCAACGATTACCAAAGAACGCGGCGGTACATTCAACAGCCCAACAAGGCTGCAGATGAAACCAACTCATGTGATTGGCGGATATGCTCAGCTAAGTTTTGGATTTAACTATTATGGACCGTGCGGCAGCCAGCGGGATGAAAGAGTTGTCATAAGCAGACTTGATCGGGAAGAGGTGGACTGGCTTGAGAATTAAGGCGCAATTTGGGATGGTAATGAATCTCGATAAATGTATCGGCTGCCATACATGCAGCATTACGTGCAACAATACCTGGACAAATCGTCCCGGTGCAGAATATATGTGGTGGAACAATGTTGAAACAAAGCCCGGTGTCGGTTATCCGAAGGAATGGGAGAATCAAGAGAAATATAAAGGCGGCTGGGTATTGAAGAACGGTAAGCTTGAATTAAAGGCCGGAGGCAGAGTTTCTAAACTATTAAATATCTTTCATAACCCTGACTTAGCCCAATTAGATGATTACTATGAACCATGGACCTATGATTATGAACACTTAACCAATAGTCCGGAAAAAGAACATCAGCCAGTGGCCCGCCCGAAGTCACAGGTTACTGGAGAGTATATGGATATCAAATGGGGGCCGAACTGGGAGGACGACCTGGCAGGCGTTTATCAAACAGGGAAAAACGACCCTAATATAAATGGGATTGAAGAAAGAGTTAAATTCGAGTATGAACAAACCTTTATGATGTATTTACCAAGAATTTGCGAGCATTGCGTCAATCCCACATGTGTTGCTTCCTGCCCATCCGGGGCCATTTATAAAAGGGAAGAGGACGGAATTGTTCTGGTAGACCAAGATGCATGCCGAAGCTGGCGTTACTGTACAACAGGCTGTCCCTATAAAAAAGTCTATTTTAATTGGAAAACACATAAGGCGGAAAAATGTACCTTTTGTTTTCCAAGAATTGAAGCAGGGCTGCCTACGGTTTGTTCAGAGACCTGTGTTGGCAGGCTCCGCTATTTAGGGATTGTTTTTTATGATTTAGACAAAGTAGAAGCTGCTGCATCGGTTACAAATGAAAAAGATTTGTACGAAGCCCATTTAGGTATATTTTTAGACCCACATGATCCTGAGGTAATCGAGGCGGCACGAAAAGCTGGATATCAGGAAGATTGGATAGAAGCAGCCCAAAGGTCACCGGTCTATAAATTGGCGGTGGAACAACGGATTGCACTGCCGCTTCATCCGGAATACCGTACACTGCCGATGGTATGGTATATTCCACCGCTCAGCCCGGTAATGAGTGCCTTTGATGGGGGATTAGATGGGGTGAATCCACATGTGATCTTTCCACAAATCGATCAGCTCAGGATTCCAGTCGAATACTTGGCAAATATGCTAAGTGCTGGTGATACAGAAGTTATTCGCAAGGTGTTAAAGAAAATGGTGGCGATGCGCAGTTATATGAGGTCTTTAAATTTAGGGAAAAAGCCTGAAAAAACAATTCTAGATGCGATAGGGATGACAGAGAAAACGATGCATGAAATGTATCAGCTTGCTGCTATTGCCAAATATGATGACCGATATGTCATTCCGAAATCTCATCGGGAAGATGCAGCTAATCAGTATCTAGGACAAGGAACGGGTGGATTTGATTTTATGGAGGCGTGCTCCGGATGTTCCGTTACACCTGGAATGCCTGGAGACTACAAAGTTGGAGACGATTATTGGGGTGAGCTAAATGGATGAGTACCAACAAATTTTCAGGCTGTCTTCTACACTGCTGCAGCATCCTGAGGAAGCATGGTTTGAAGATGAGGGATTAAAATCTGAAATTTCCGCCATTGAAAATCAATTAGTGAAATTACTGTTTAGGCAATTTTTTCACCATCTTCAATCAGCCTCTTATTTAGAGATATGTTCGCAATATGCGCAAACATTTGATTTTAGTGATAAAACTACGCTTTATTTGACGTATCCAATTTTTGGAGAAAATCCTGATCGCGGAAAAGCACTTGTGAAATTAAAGAATGAGTATTTTGAAGCGGGATTTCCATTAGAAAGTGACGAGCTTCCGGATTATTTACCGTTAATTCTTGAGTTTTGTTCGATTGCTCCCATAGAGTCCGCTCAGAAAATGCTCCAGATTCATCGAAAGTCAATTGATCAATTGTTAAAAGAATTATCATTGCTAGATAGCCCATATCAAATGATTCTGCAGGCTTGTGTGCAAACAATAGACAACATCCTAAGCAAACAAAAGGCTTCTTAGGGGGGATCAAAGCATGACATTTTTTCAAAATTTTTTCTGGGCATCTTTCCCATATATAATGTTAACGATGTTTGTAGTTGGACATATTTATCGCTATAAAGTCGACCAATTCGGCTGGTCCGCCAAATCAAGTGAATTTCTTGAAAAAAAGCAATTAAAATGGGGAAGTATTTTATTCCATTATGGGATTATCTTCGTGTTTTTTGGCCATGTAGCTGGAATCCTTATCCCAAAAGCTTTTTATGATGCTGTTGGAATTACCGATCACATGTATCATTTTGGTGCAGTTTGGATAGGGGGGCTGGCAGGGGTTGCGACCATAATAGGTGTTTTGTTGTTGATGGTTCGCCGATTTACTGTTAAACGAATCTATATTCACAGTACGTTTCGTGATATTTTGGTTCTGGTGTTACTTGCGGTTATTATTATTTCTGGCTTCGTAAATACAGTTTGGATTACAGGAAGAGGAGTAGCCTTCGAATATCGAGAAACGATTAGTCCATGGTTTCGCGGCATCCTTTCCTTCAATCCAACTCCTGGTCTGATGATTGGCATCCCGGTCGGTTTTCAAATTCATGTCGTTTCCGCCCTGCTGCTATTTGGTATTTGGCCATTTACGAGGCTTGTTCATGTATGGAGTTTGCCGTTGGAATACCTAAGCCGCAAATTTGTCGTTTACCGTGCTGTCTTTGGCAGAAGAAATATAGCAATGTCAGCAGAACGGAAAAATAAAATAGAATAAAGCAAAAACGGAACCAGGCGGTTCCGTTTTTGCTTTATTTCTTTTGCTTGTATTTTTGTGCAAGTAATTTTTTTACCTCATTATAGCTTAAACCGGCCTGGCTGTTTAATCGTTTTACTTCCTCGATGTCTGTTCCGGCCACTGTGTAACGTTTTTGACTGGTCATCATTGTTTATTCACACTCCCGGGGATTTAAGATTTTCTGGAAATGAAAAGGGCAAGTATTGGACATACTATGATTAAAAGGAGGCGGTTCCCATTTTTTACGGTAAAAGGGCAAAAGATGAAGAAATTGAAATCATACTTGAAGATACCGAAGTTTATTCTTGTATGGATGACGCCTGTATTGGCTGGATGAGAAAGGATTTTGTCGCTGACGACTTACTCTGTCCAATGTGCGGCAATGAAATGGTACAGGAAATAAGAGAGCTTCCGAAAATCTAAAAAAACCTGCTTCTAAAGACTGTCGCTAAAATGGACAGTCTTTTATTGATAATACATAAGCTACCTGTTCTATTACAGGTTTTCATTTTGCTGGCGGATTTCATCCCCGCTAATAATGGTGTTGGCTTCTTCAAGATATTTATGCTCATCAACTGAATTTCCCGATATATTCTTCTTATTTGGAAAGTTAGAACCATTTTCAATCGTCATTTGTGATTCTTTTGCCGCCGGTGTCAAATAATCTTCCTTTTTAGCCATGTACATCATCTCCTTGAGTAAAGGATTTGCATAGGGAGACGGGAATATACAAAAAAAACTCTCCGCAATTGGGAGAGTTTTCTTCTTTATTCTTCTCTTTTAGATAGGCAACGATCACATTCCATTAGATAACTCTCGGCTTGTTCCTCCATATGCTGACCACACTCTGGACATTCCTTTTTTGGCAGGTTACGGAAAAACTCAACTGGACTCATTAACATAATAAATCTCCCCCTTTATTAATACAGTTTATTTTATTTCCTCTTGTTATAGTACAGTATAAACAAAAAAATCAAAATTGTGTAGACTTTTTTTAAAAAAATCTGCAAATTTATTAAAAATAAGTCTTTTATCACAGAAATCAGCTTTTGCGATCTTAGATTTATAAATAGTGCTTCCATACTCAACAACTTTACATTACAATCATAGTAGAAAATCTATGTAGAAATTGGAGGGCTGCTGGTTAATGAATGAACTGCTTGGAACTTTTCATCCTTATTTCATTATTATTGCCCTTGGCTTAACTATCATGGCATCATATACAAGCTTAGATATGTTTACCTTAATCAGGTCATCTAACCAAAATAAACGGCTTCTATTTCTTGGCGGGACATTATCAATGGGGATTGGAATATGGGTCATGAATTTTATGGCACTTATTTCAGCAGATACCAATCGGCTGGCAGGCTATCATATTCCGCTTACAATATTATCTATTTTTATCGGGATTTCTTTTACAGGCATGGCTTTCCTTGCATTTTTCGGAAAAAGCATTCAGTTCTATCATTTACTGATCGGCAGTTTCTTTTTAACTTTTGCAGTTATTGCTATTCAAGTAATCGGTTTATATGCCATGAATGTAAATATAAAGTACAATATCGTTCTGTTGTTATTTTCAGGAATCGTTATTTTTTGTTCGTTTTTATTTTCTCTGTGGATTCTTTTCTCTTCAAGCTATTCACAAGGAAATCAGACTTGGCTAAAACCAATCAGCGCGCTGATAATATCAGGAGCTATTGCAGAAGGACACTTTCTATTAAAAAGAGCTGCCATTGTGACAGCTGATATGGGAGCAGGTTCAAACACAGATAGTCCATTTTTTATTTATTTGGTGTTATTTGTCTCTGTTTTAATCACCGGAGGACTGATTATTTCGAGTACTTTAATTAGTAAACAATTAGCCGCAGCGGATACAAACTTAAAGGACATTAAGTCAGCACTTGATGCTGCCGCCATTGTTGCGATAACAGATCCCCAGGGGACCATTATATATGTGAATGATAAATTTGAGGAGATTTCCAAATATAAGAAGGAAGAGATAATTGGAAAAAATCACCGGATTTTAAATTCAGGGTTTCATCCAAAAGAATTTTTTCAAGATTTATGGAAAACGATTCAATCCGGACAAAAATGGCGAGGGGAGATTCGGAATAAAGCAAAGGATGGATCGTATTATTGGGTGGACACTACGATTGTTCCATTTTTAAATAAAAAAGGGAAACCTGTTCAATATATCGCTATTCGCTCCGATATCACAAAACGCAAGAGGGCAGAAGAACACCTGGAAGAGACCCTTAAAGAAAATATAGATATAAAATTTGCTTTAGATCAATCCTCCATTGTTGCCTTTACTGATGCAAAAGGAATTATCACCAGTGTAAACGAAAAATTCTGTGAGATTTCAAAATATAGCCGCGAAGAAATTATCGGAAGAGACCATCGTATCCTTAATTCTGGTTATCATTCTAAAGATTTCTTTAAAAATCTTTGGAAGTCGATAGGAGAAGGAAATGTATGGAAAGGGGAAATTAGGAATAGGGCCAAGGACGGCACCTTTTATTGGGTGGATACCACGATTGTTCCGTTTTTAAATGAATACGGGAAGCCTTACCAATACCTCGCCATTCGTAATGATATTACAGAACGAAAGAAGACAGAAGAGGTGCTGCATCGCCAGGATAAGCTTGCTGCAGTCGGACAATTGGCTGCAGGAGTTGCTCATGAAATTCGCAATCCTCTTACATCCATGAAGGGATACACTGAATTCTTACAGCTAGATGAAAAAGATCCAGAACGCTTGGAGTTTTTAAATATTATTCTGGACGAGATTGAACGGGTAAATACCATTGTCGAGGATTTTATGGTGTTAGCTAAACCGAAGGCAGTTGAATTAGAGGAAAAGAATGTTGTTCCGGTCATAAGAAATGTCGTCTCGCTGCTTGAGTTTGAAGCGAGGAAGAAGAATGTCCGCCTATCATTCAATTGTAATCAAGAGATCATCCAAATTGAATGTGATGAGAATCGCTTAAAGCAGGTTTTCCTTAATTTTATTAAAAATGGCATTGAAGCAATGCCAAATGGTGGAGACATACATGTTAATACGATGATCCATGATAATAATGTGCAAATTTCCATTCAGGATACTGGTGTTGGAATACCAAAGGACAAATTGAAAAAGCTTGGGGAGCCGTTCTTCACGACGAAGAGTAATGGAAATGGTTTAGGATTAATGGTTAGTTTTAAAATTATTGAAAGTCATAACGGAAAAGTATTTGTTGAAAGCGAACCGAATAAAGGAACAACCTTTAATATTTTATTACCTGCAAAGATTGCTTAAAAACGAGAGGAAACTCTCGTTTTTTATTTTGCTGCAGCAATTTTAAAAAAATAGAAAATTTATCAAAAAATAGCCTACAAACGGAATAAATAGATTATTATGGTTATATAGATATTATTGTTTTCTATGGGGAGGGTTTATAGTGAGTGAAGCAAATTTTGTAAAAACAATCTGCGGATATTGCGGTACTGGATGCGGACTGATCCTAGAAGTCAAGGATAACAAAATTATGAAAATCCGCGGGGATAAGGAAGCACCGGTAAATAAAGGGCAAACATGTGTAAAGGGTGCTTTTGCCTATGAATATGTACATGCCAAAAATAGACTAACAACACCGCTAATCAGAAAGGCCGGCCAGCTGGTGGAAACAACATGGGAAGAGGCCTATCAATTCATTGCGGACAACTTATCGAAGATTAAAACGACATGGGGTCCAAATGCCATTAGTATGTTTGCATGTGCCCGGAGCACCAATGAATCCAATTTTGTTACACAAAAATTTATGAGGACGGTAATTCAAAGCAACAATATTGATGGATGTAACCGTACGTGACACGCTCCTAGCGTTGCCGGTCTGGCAACTGTTTTTGGAAGCGGTTTCCCTACCAATACACTTGAAGATTTCGATAAGGCAGAAGTATTGCTGCTAATGGGATCAAATACAACTGAAGCACATCCCATTATTGCGAATCGAATGAAAAAGGCGGCAAAATCAGGCCTAAAGATTATTGTCATCGATCCAAGAAGAATTGATATGGTGAAATCAGCCCACCGTCATTTACAAATTAATGTCGGTTCTGATATTGCCTTAATTAATGCCTTTATACGGGTTATTCTGAAGGAGCGTCTATATAATCCTGATTTTATCGAGCAGTTTACAGTCGATTTTGATAGGCTAGCAAAACAAGTTGAGCCATATACCCCTGAATATGCAGCATCGATTACAGGCGTAAACGCGGATGATATTGTCAATACTGCTAGGGAGTACGCAACATCCAACTGCTCAATGATTGCCTATACCCTAGGGATTACCGAGCACCATTGCGGTGTAAATAATGTTTTTGATATTGCAAACTTGGCATTGTTAACGGGAAACATTGGAAAAGAAGGAACTGGAATTATGCCTCTCCGAGGACAGAACAATGTTCAAGGTGCGGGGGATATGGGTTGTCTCCCTAACCAGTTAGCTGGAGCAATGAGCTTAGCCAATGAGGAGTTCAGGGCTCGTTATGAAAAGGAATGGAAGGTGGAACTAAATCCACAAGCAGGAGACACGCAAACCCGCACGTTCGATCGATTGGAAATGGGCGAGTTAAAGGCACTATATGTAATTGGTGAAAATCCGCTCCTTGCTGATGTTCACATGAATCATACAAAAACATTATTTGAAAAACTTGATTTATTAATTGTCCAAGATATTTTCATGACCGAAACAGCTAAAATGGCTGATGTGGTATTGCCTGCACGTTCATGGGGTGAAGTGGAAGGGACGTATACAAACACAGACCGGAGAATTCAAAGGGTTCGGAAGGCTGTAGATGCCCATTCGAATACGAAAGAAGACTGGGAAATTCTTTGCGAGCTTTCTACATTAATGGGCTATCCGATGCACTATAATAATAGCGAAGAAATCTGGAATGAAGTAAGAAAACTTGCCTGGGAGATGTATGGCGGCATATCTTACGATCGGCTAGAAACGGAGTATAGTTTACATTACCCGTGCCCTGATGAAAATCATCCGGGAACATTTATCATGCATGAACGGTTCCATAATCAGCAGCCTGCCGTTAAGAAATCACCATTTGTTCCGGTAGATTATACTGAGCCTTTAGAATTACCCGACAAGGAATATCCATTTACGTTAACAACAGGAAGACGGTATGAATCCTATAATACCCATACGCAGACACGTCACTACGCGCTGGGGGTCAAGGTAAAACAAACAGAAGAGACAGTGGACATCCATCCGGATGATGCAAACGCTCTTGGAATAACAGATGGTGAAGTAGTCCAGGTTCGCTCCCGGAGAGGGGAGTTAGAGGTGAAGGCGAAGGTGACAGAGCAGGTTGTTCCCGGTCTTGTCTTTATGAGTTTCCATTGGAGTGAAACACCGACAAATGTGTTAACATTAAATGAGTATGATCCAATTTCTGGTACTGCTGAATATAAAGCCTGTGCTGTTGCAATTTCGAAAGTATAAAAATTTTAATAAAGAATAGTGCAGTAAAATATGCTGTACTATTCTTTTTTTTGTGGAAAGTAAAAAAAGTGAATACTGAATATTCAGTTATCGGGAAATGCTATTGTAATATAATTGCCATCGTTGTAAACGAATTAACATCGCATTGTTCTTTGTATCAGAAAAATACATGTTATCATTGGTACAGTTAGCCACGAAAGAACATGGGAGGTAATAAAATGATAAAAAAAATAAAAGCATTTATAGCAGTAGCTGTACTCTCAGGAACTGTAGGCGCTAATGTACATGCTGCAGAGTTAACTGTGAAGGAAGGGGACAATCTATGGGATCTTTCACAGTTACATAATACAACGGTAGAAAATATTGAAAAATGGAATCATCTTACTACAGACCTGATTCATCCTGGGGATGTGCTGCAAATTGCTACTGAAATACAATACACGGTTCAACAGGACGATACTTTATCGTTTGTAGCAATGAAATATCAGGTTACTGTTAATCAAATTAAAGAGTGGAACAAACTTAATACAGACCTTATTCATCCTGGTTTAACTCTTATCATTTATGATGAATTAAATAACCATGCTGAGTCAGCTGGAGATGCGATAAATAGCAGCAACAATACTAGCGAAAAAGCTTCAGTTGAAGCCACTTCTGAACCCGAAAAAATGGTAAACGAAAGTGCAAATTCAGCAACAAATAATGCTGGCAATGTAAGCGAAGCAACAAATAATGAGGCAGAGAACTCAAAGGAATTTACCGTAAATGCTACTGCCTACACGGCTTCCTGTGAAGGGTGTTCAGGTACAACAGCCACCGGGGTTGATTTAAGTGCAAATCCAGATGCAAAGGTTATTGCAGTTGATCCTTCTGTCATTCCCTTAGGAAGTAAAGTTTATGTTGAGGGCTATGGTGAAGCGATCGCTGCGGATACTGGCGGAGCGATTAAAGGAAATCGAATTGATGTATTTATTCCTTCAAAGCAGGATGCGATTAATTGGGGGAGGAAACAAGTAACAGTAAAAATTTTAAATGAGTAGGAAAAGCACACTTTATCTAGGATGAAGTGTGCTTTTTAATTGCGGCTTGCTATTAACGTAAATTTGCAAATTTATCTAAATCCCGATTTTCACCAATCACCACTAACACATCACCTAAATTTATTTTCTCATCCGGAGATGGGGAGATATTTATTTCGTCTTCGTGCCGAATGGCAATCACGCTAAGATTGAATTTAGCCCTTAAATCCACCTCTCTTAAGGTTTTCTCTACCATTCGATTTGGCGGCTTCACTTCTTCCACACTGTAATTCTTTGAGATTTCAATGAAATTTAAGACATTTGGCGATAACAACTGATGAGCAACCCGGATTCCCATATCCCGCTCAGGGAAAACAACCCAGTCGGCACCAACTTTTTGCAGTACTTGACCATGCAATTTGTTAATTGCCTTAGCAATCACCTGTTTTACTCCAAGTTCCTTTAATAGTAGGACAGTTAAAATACTTGCCTGGATATCACTTCCTATGGCTACAATAACAGTTTCAAAATTACGAATTCCGATTAATTTCAGTGCCTCAGCATCTGTAGAATCTGCAATAACCGAATGGGTTGCATATGGATGTGATTCTTCAACCCGTTCCTCATTTATATCCACTCCAAGTACTTCCTGGCCAGATTCATATAATTTATTGGCGATACTAACTCCAAATCTGCCTAAGCCAATTACAGCGTATTGATTAGCCATAGTTCAAAATCCTCCTTGATGTTAAAAACTACCCAATCATGATTTTTCCCTTTGGATATCGGAATGCATCAGGTTTTCTCCGCATAGCTACAGCAAAGGCAATGGTTAAAGGTCCAAGTCTGCCTGCGAACATCGTTAAGGTAATTAACACTTTACCAAGTGGTGATAAGTCACGGGATAAGTCCATTGATAAGCCGACTGTACCAAAGGCAGATGTTGTCTCAAATAAAAGCTTTAAAAAATCTGTTCCATGTTCTGTAATTGTAAGTAGCATTGTGACAGTCAATACAAGAAACAAGGCACATAATGTAACCGTCAATGATTTATAGATTGTTTCATAACCAACTCGCTGCCGATAAAAAATAACATCCTCTTTGCCCCGAATTTGCGACCAGACTGCTCCTAATAATGTTGTAAATGTAGTTGTCTTAATTCCACCTCCTGTTGAACCAGGGGAAGCACCAATAAACATTAAGAAGATAATGAACAACAAAGATGACTGGGTCATTTCAGCAATATTTAAAGTATTGGCACCATCTGTCCTCGCAGCAACGGACTGGAATAATGCGCCAAGAATTTTACCAGAAAAGGATAGGGGCTTTAAGGTTTTTTCATTGGTAAATTCTAATATAAAAATTCCAATTGTTCCGCCAATTAATAATAAGAAGCTTGTAACTAAAACAATTTTCGTATGCAATGATAAGCGTTTGGAACTGCTATATTCAAAAAGTTCATTCATAACGATAAAGCCAATCCCGCCAACGGTAATTAATGAACAGATTGTTAATACAATAGTGGGATCAGCTACATACGCTGTTAGACTTTGATAATTGCCTAAAATATCAAACCCTGCATTATTAAAATTCGAGATAGAATGAAAAATCCCGAAATAGATCGCTCTTCCCACTGGCATGTCAAAAGAAAACCGTATAGATAAAAGCACAGCACCGGTGAATTCAATAACGGCAGTAAATATTAAAATACGTTTAGCTAACCGTACAATTCCTTCCATTGAAAGGTTATTTAGTGATTCTTGAAGCAAAATTCTTTCTTTTAAAGAAATTCGTTTCCCTAATAAAAAAGCAAATAAGGTAGCAAAGGTCATAAATCCAAGACCGCCGACTTGAATCATAGACAAAATGATTAGCTGTCCAAATAACGTAAACGTAGTTCCAGTATCCACAACAACAAGACCTGTTACACAAGTGGCCGATGTTGCTGTAAACAATGCGTTAATAAAAGATAACCCTTGGCCATTTGTTGTTGCTGCTGGAAGGATCAAGGAGAGAGTTCCTATTAAAATAATAGAAGCAAAACCCAAAACAAGGATTTTAGGGGGATCAAGAAATCGTTTTTTTTGTTGCATTGATTTTCTTCCAATCCTATTAAATTTTAAAAAAACCCACTATATATTTAAACTGCCATAATGATAAAATACATATTACAGGAAAAATATACTACTGGATATAATTTATGTAAATAATTCTTTTCTCTTGTGTCATACCTCATAGTTTTAATATTGAAAGTGTTCTATAATACTAAAAGAAAAATTTTCCATACGAATGGATTTACCAAGTAAATATATAACTTTATTTTGAGGGTATAGTAAGAGTAAAGGGATTTTGAGGGGGATGAAAATGAATCAAGGTACAAAACAACTTTTTATTCAAACTGGAAGTCTCGTGGCGGGATTTATGGTTTGGGTACTTATTTCTTCACTTATGCCTTTTATAAAGGCTGATATTCCTTTATCATCAACAGAAATTGCCTGGGCTACAGCTGTGCCGGTTATTCTGGGATCACTTCTCAGGGTTCCCATCGGCTTTTGGACCAACCGATATGGTGCAAGATTTTTATTTACGATCAGTTTTATTATTTTGCTTATACCAATTGCCCTTATAAGTTATGCGAATTCCCTAATGATGCTTATCTTGGGGGGATTATTACTTGGTATTGGAGGAGCAGTTTTTTCAATAGGCGTTACCTCGCTGCCGAAATATTATGTAAAAGCAAAGCATGGTTTTATCAACGGTATTTATGGCGCTGGTAATATTGGTACGGCAATTACCTCTTTTTCTGCACCTGTACTTGCAAATGCGTATGGATGGAGAAATACCGTTAAAATATTCCTTGTGATCATGTTGATATTTGCTTTACTAAATTTCCTTTTTGGCGACAGAAAGGAACGGAAGGTCGACAATTCCTTATCTGATCAAATTAAAGAAGTTTATAAAAATCCTAAACTGTGGTTTTTAAGTTTATTTTATTTTATTACCTTTGGATCTTTTGTCGCATTCACCATATATTTACCTTCCTTTTTGGTGAATCACTTTGAATTGGATAAGGTGGATGCAGGGTTACGAACCGCCGGTTTTATTGCACTAGCCACGTTTTTTAGGCCTGTAGGCGGCTGGCTTGGAGATAAAATAAATCCATTTCTAATCCTTATGGCCGTATTTTTCAGCCTTACCTTTGCAGGGTTTCTTTTGTCATTTACGCCATCACTGCCAATCTATTCGTTTGGCTGTTTATTAGTGGCTTTCTTCGCAGGGATTGGAAATGGGGCAATCTTTAAGTTAGTCCCATTATATTTTTCCAAACAAGCAGGGATTGTCAACGGAATTGTTGCTGCAATGGGTGGTCTTGGCGGCTTTTTCCCACCCATTATTTTAACAATTCTCTTTAATTGGACTGGACATTACGCAATTGGTTTTATGTCACTTTCCGAATTCTCCTTAGCAAGTTTAGTCATTGTTGTTTGGCTTTACTATCAAGATAAACTTGATATTTCATCTAAGATAGTCAATCACGCACTAGATGGAATTTGCGTAACGGATGTTAACGGAATTATTCAAAGCGTTAACCCGGCATTTTCAAAAATTACTGGTTTTAGTCAGGAAGAAGTTGTTGGAAAAACACCAAGTGTCCTGCAATCTGGGGAACATGATAATGAATTTTATAAAAAAATGTGGGATAGTTTAAAAACAAACGGAATATGGGAAGGTTATATTTGGAACAAACGTAAAAATAATGAGATTTATAAAGAGTGGTTAACCATTACAGCAATTAAAGACGATGCAGGAGAAACAAAAAATTATGTAGGCATGTTTAATGAGAAAAAAGAAAATTCTAAGGAAATCTAAATCCCAGTAAGAGGCCTTTTACTTCAAAGGTCTTTTTTTTTGCCTTAAAAAGTGATAATTATTACAACTTTTTGTCTAACTGCTTGAGTTCACATTTCCTTCACTATTTTTGTGACGTACGTCACAAAAATCATGTTACCATGTGGTTTATATTAAATTCATCAACAACAACAACTAAATCAATTAAAAATTAGAAAACCATATAGGGGGAAATGATTATGGCTCGAATTAATTATTGGAATCCGGAAGACGAAAAGTTTTGGCAGGCAGAAGGAAAAAAACATGCAAAAAGGAACCTGTGGATATCTGTTCCATCTTTGATGCTCGCCTTTATTGTTTGGCAAATTTGGTCAGTAGTTGCTGTTCGTCTTAACGATATAGGCTTCCAATTTACGGAAGAACAATTATTTACACTTGCTGCTATTCCAGGTCTTGTCGGTGCAACGCTCCGCTTTGTTTATACGTTTGCGGTTGGTTCTATTGGAGGGAAGAACTGGACAGTAATTTCAACAGCTGTTCTAGCCATCCCAGCGATCGGTATTGGATTTGCAGTTCAAAATCCCGATACTCCATTCTCCATCATGCTTTTGCTTGCAGCACTTTGCGGTCTTGGCGGCGGAAACTTTTCATCATCATCAGCAAATATTAGCTTCTTCTTTCCAAAAAAAGAAAAGGGTACGGCGCTTGGCATCAATGGCGGTTTAGGTAACATGGGTGTCTCAGTTGTACAATTCGTCACACCATTAATTATTACATCTGGAACTTTTGCACTTGTTGGCAATAAACAGGTTTTAGCAAACGGACAGGAAGTATGGCTACAAAACGCAGCATTTATCTGGGTAATCCCAATTGTAATTATGACATTACTTGCTTTCTTTAAAATGGATAATGTACCTGGGGCAAAACAATCAGTTGCAGATCAATTTGTAATTGTAAAAAGGAAACATACTTGGATCATGACTGCTCTTTATGTAGCAACATTTGGTTCCTTTATCGGCTATTCTGCGGCATTCCCGCTATTGTTAAGATCTCAGTTTCCGGAGTATATCTCCCTTGCTTTCCTTGGTGCCTTAGTAGCTGCAGCAGCCAGACCAGTCGGCGGCTGGATGGCTGACAAACTAGGGGGCGCAAAAGTGACTGCCTATGTTTTGGTCATCATGGGAATTGGTGCAGCAGGAGTTATTTATTTTTTAAATGGTAAGCAATTTGCAGGATTTTTAATCTCTTTCTTAGTGCTATTCTTAGCATCGGGTATTGGTTCTGGTTCAACATTCCAGATGATCCCAGCTATCTTTATTCCAAAAGAAGCAGCACCTGTTATCGGCTTTTCCGCAGCTTTCGCAGCATATGGTTCATTCTTTATTCCAAAGCTATTCGGATGGTCTGTTAATGCGACCGGAACACCAGTGACTGCTTTCTACTTCTTTATAGGATTCTATGTCATTTCCTTTGGACTTAACTGGTTCTTCTATCAAAGAAAAGCGACCGTTGCCAAATCTTTAGCCAAGCAGGTTGGGTAAAATACGCAAAACAATGCCCACGTCATTTCCATTATGAAATGACGTGGGCATTTTAGTACTTAATCTTCGATTAGTTCACCAATTTCAACGATCGTTCGTTCTTCAAGTGGACCTCGTAAATGAACGGTTGCTGTTTTTCCATCTTCATTTAATTGGTCAATCCATACAGAAGTCCCATTATATTTTACTTCAATATCTGCTGAAGAAGACAATATCTGCTTCACTCGATTAACATTCATTTTTTTCACTCCTAAGAAAATAGTCATTATAGAGTTTGTCATGAACTTCATTTTCATACAAATTTTTCTACTGTCAAGGGTTTTTGTAACCGCTTTCTTCTATTATATAGGTTCTTTTTTAATGATCATAAGGATATTGAATTTGGACACCATTTAATGTACCAGGTTCGTCTATATGTTCAAGGTTGGACAGGTAATTTGCTAACTCCACTTCCAGTTCTTTTGGAGCACCCGGCTTTAAATGCCAATTTCCGGGTTCATCAACAAAATAAGGACTTTTGGTAAAATCAGGCCTAATTCTGGGCATAGGGGATTCCTCTTTTCCATCTTTACTTTTGTCGCTCGCGGTTATGCTTTCCAATCAGTATAAAATTATTCAAATTTTATGCTGTAAAAAGATAAGTCAAATTTCATATTGCATACCGGATGTTTCAAGTTTATGATATGTAGAAATGTATTTTTGATTTGGGTTTTGCTGGAAGTTAAATACTGTTATGGTAAATAAAAAATATGAAACTATTTTTCTGCTAATCCGTCTTATATAAATGAGGAATGAAAACAGTCATGTCCTACAAATGGGGTACATAACATTAAAGGGAATGTAACTGTTTTTATATTTTTATTTTGAAAGAAAATGTGATATAGTAATTGAGGTTCGTTTACCGGAGCTTAATTGGTAAGTGAGAGGAGAATTTTGAAATGAGTACATTTAGACTTCCTAAAAAAATAAACAATAGTCATATTACATTTTTCGCAATTGCCGTTGTCTTATTTTGGATTAAAACGTATGCGGCATATCAAATTGAATTTAACCTTGGAATTGATAATAATCTGCAGGAATTTTTGTTATTGATCAACCCACTGAGTTCAGCGCTGTTCTTCTTTGGAATAGCATTGCTTTTTAAGAAGCGTACAAAGCTTGTCATGATTATCACAAATTTCCTACTATCTTTTTTATTATACGCTAATATTGCCTATTATCGGTTTTTTAATGACTTTATTACCGTTCCTGTTTTAATGCAGACAAAGACAAATGCAGGGCAGTTAGGTGATAGTGCACTTTCTTTAATGTCACCATTTGATATTTTATATTTTACAGATATGTTTATCTTAATCGCACTTGCATTAACAGTTTTCAAGAATGTTACGGTAACGAACAGAAAGTCATTTAAAATTGTTCTGTTGTTTGCTATAACTACTTTTTTATTTAACTTAGGCTTAGCGGAAAAAGATCGTCCGCAGCTGCTTTCTCGTTCTTTTGACAGAAATTATTTAGTAAAGTATTTAGGTGCTTATAACTTTACGATTTATGATGTCATTCAAAACGTAAAATCATCAAGTCAGCGTGCATTAGCTGATAGTAGTGATATTACTGATGTCGAGAACTACCGGAAGGCAAATTATGCTTCCCCAAACCCTGTTTATTTTGGTAAAGCAAAAGGAATGAATGTCGTTTATATCTCAATGGAATCATTCCAAACCTTTATGATTGATTATAAAATGCCAGATGGGCAAGAAGTAACACCATTCTTAAATTCTTTGGCACACGATGGCAGCACCTTTTATTTTGATAATTTCTATCATCAAACAGGTCAGGGTAAAACATCAGATGCTGAATTTTTAATGGAAAATTCATTGTATCCAATGGCACAAGGTGCTGTATTTGTTAATAAAGCACAAAATACGTATCAAGCCATGCCTTCCATTTTAAAAGGTCAGGGATACACCTCGGCTGTATTACATGGGAACTATAAAACGTTTTGGAATCGAAATGTTATTTATAAAGCATTTGGATATGATCAATTTTTTGATGCAGAATACTATAACATGACTGATGAAAATACGAAAAACTATGGCATGAAGGATAAACCATTCTTTAAGGAATCCATTCCTTTGCTTGAAAGCCTAAAGCAGCCGTTCTATACAAAGTTTATTTCATTGTCAAACCATTTCCCATTTGAGATGGATACAGAGGATACGGATTTCCCTGCAGGTGATTATGGCGACACGGTTGTTAACCAATATTTTCAATCTGCACACTATATGGATCAGGCTTTTGAACAGTTCTTTAATGACCTAAAAGCAAATGGTATGTATGATAATACAGTGATTGTTATGTATGGTGATCATTATGGTATTTCGGAAAACCATAATGAAGCAATGGCTAAAGTTTTAGGAGTTGATGAAATAACTCCAGCTATTAATGCTAAGTTGCAGCGTGTGCCGTTGTTTATCCATGTACCCGGCGTTAAAGGCGGCGTGCAGCATCAAGTTGGCGGGGAAGTAGATGTTCGGCCAACAGTCCTTCACTTATTAGGAATTGATACAAAGGATTACATGGAGTTTGGCTCTGATTTATTATCACCGCAGCATCGTAATTGGGCCTTATTTAGAAATGGTGACTTTGTGTCGTCAGATGTTATTCAAGTAAAGGATAAGTGCTACTCAGATGCTAATGGAGAATTAATGGAGGATCCTGAAGCATGTAAGGATACTTCAGAAAAAGTTAATACTGAACTTCAGATGTCCGATGAAATTGTCTATAAAGATCTACTACGTTTCTATAAACCTGACGGCTATACCCCAATTAATCCAAATGATTATGAATATTTGGGTCCTAAAGGAAGAGCGACAAAAACATCTGAAAATCATTAATCAAGAGAGAAGGGAATTTTCTTCTCTCTTTTTTATATTTTTAAAACTGGATTAGCCATATTGGACAGGTTGGCATATAATAAATGAAATACATATATTGAAAAAGTCAGGAGAGAATTCGCATGAGAGATGTCACCTTATTAAATATATTTGAACATCATATTGCCCAAAAATATTTGAACCGGTCTGGACTTTCCCATGCGATTGCAGTTGCCTATCATGCCTTTCATCTTGGAAAAGAACATCATGTTGATATTGATATTGCCGCTAAAGCTGGACTTCTACATGATATGGGTCACTATACGTGGTATAAAAACGGAAAATGGGATTATGACTTGTATAAGCAAAATGATATCCATCCAATCAAAGGGGCAGAAAGAGCACACAAGCTGTTGATTCGTCTTGGAGAGAATCCAATTAAAGCTAAAACAATTGCACTTGCTATTCTATTCCATACAGATTCCTTTTTACCTTCAAATGATATTGTAAGGACTCCGTTACAGCAAATTGTAAAATGGGCTGATGAAAATGATGAGGAAGTGGGCGGGATGCATCACTATCGAACCATTGACTATGACCGGGCGAGGCAAAGTATAATCCGCCTAGATCAATTAATTGACATTACCTACGATAATTAAAAAAAGACTGTGCTCAAGTGGGCACAGTCTTTCACTTTAACTCCGTGTAAATCCTTCTTCACGTAAAAACTCCACTGCTTCTTCATAAGTATCAAAGCTTGCATCCAGGTCTAATCCAAAATATATATTCCATGCATCATTTTCATTGACCACAATGAGATGATGCTTTTCGTCATCCACCCAACGTTCCCCATCTGAATCTCCTGTAATCGCTTCCTCTGATGCTGTTTTCACAATAGGTGAAAGTGCGTGGATGGATTCCTTTAGCAATTGTTCCAGCATTTCTGCGCTAAAATCACGTATATTGACCATTCCCTTTTCGTCTGTTTCGTAATTCTCCAAATGGCCAGCATAAACAAAGCCATTACCATTTGGATGTAAATGATAAACAATATTTTTCTTATCGGAAATACTGTTTGGAAACTGGAAATTGACACGTCCTAAAGAAACGTTTTTTCTTTCCAATTCGCTAAAAGATTCGATAATTGCAAGTTTTTCATTAAATGTAATCATAAATTCCTCCATTTGTTTAAGTCATTAATATCATACAGTTATTTTAACCTAAGTTAAAATAATTCAAATTTTGCAATAGAAAAAGTATTGAAAAATATCAAATATAGTGTAAAATTACACCAAAGGGATATATTGCAGACATCAAAAAATCATGAAGCCTTTATAAGAAAGGTTATGTATAAAGGGGTGTGACTTTTATGGATTTAAATATCAGAGAAGAGAAAAGACGGAATTTTAGGCAAGAACTTTTCACTTTAAGAGAAGAAGGGTATTTATCCGATGTGATTGTTGATACCGTAGCAAAAGCGCATCATCAATACCACCTGAATTTATTAAAAACAGCGACCATTCCAGATCCGGCTGTAGTGAAAGTGGCAAAAACCGAACCAGCTTCCCCAAAACCGCAAAAGGTGAAAAAGACACTTACTCCTGAAGAGATTCGTGAAAGGAATATTACTTGGTTATTAAATATCGGCGTCATTTTTTTATTAATTGGCGGTTTGTTTGTAGCAACAAGTAACTGGGAATCAATGACAAGCTTTATGAAAAGTGGTTCTATTGCCATTGTATCGCTACTTTTTTATGGAATCGCTTTATTAACGAAAAAGGTTTTGCATATCGATAAAACAGCATTTGCATTTACTGTCTTGGGAAGTTTATTTCTGCCCATCTTTATTCTTTCGTTAGGATGGTTTGGTTTATTAGGATCGTATTTATCGATATTTGGTGAGGGTCGATATCTTCTTGGTATGCTGGGAAGCTTTTTATCTCTAATTGTCTATCTATTATTTGCTAAGAACCTGCATTCAAGACTATTTGTTTGGTTTAGTTATATTTCACTGACTTCTGGAGTGGCCTTTTTATTGGCAGCTTGTAAACTACAGGTTGATTTTTTTTATCTTGGAATGATGGCATTTAATGCCATTCTAATATTTATCTATCATAAAGCTAAGTTGCGAGACTCGATGAAATTGTTTACCAAAGAATTTGTGCTATATGCACAAGTTAGCCTTGTCCTATCCACTCTTTTTATGCTTTTTTTGTTTGAGAATGAGGTTATATATAGTGTAAACCTTCTTTTGACTGCCATCATTTATTTATCAATGATGTACGTCAGCGGGAAAAAAGAATACCACTTTATTTTTACTGTCATGGTCGTATACGGAGCCTATCAATTGACTGAGCATAGTTTCCTTGATTATTTTGGGGAGATCGTTTACGCCTTAATAGGCTTTGGAATCGTATTTGTCCCGAAGTTGTTAGATGATAAATTTTCATTAAGTAAAGTATTTCAATATACGAGTGCGATTATTTCGGGGTTTGCCTTTATCTATATTAGTTTAGAGGGGATCTTGCTTCGTGCAGGGAGTCCTTCCCTTGTGCTAATGATTGCCTATTTTATTATTTCAGCCAATTTCATTTATTTAACACATACCAATCCAAGATGGCTATTTCCTTATTTAAGTGCGGTGTTTCTAGCGTCAGGCATATACGAAGCAATTGTCTTACTTGATCAACCTTTTAATATGATGGATTTTTCCCTGACGTTATCCATAACAGGGTTTATCTTATTTAGTGTTTTTGGGATTGTTCATCATGCAAAATACGTAAAAATAATTCGAACAGCATCAAGGGATCTTGGATTAGCGATTATGGCGTTGTCCGGGATTACAGCTTTTGGATTTCTTTTGTGGTGGGAACTGGGTGTCATGTTCATCCTTTTTTCAATCGCTGCTTCTTTACTCCGCCAGTTTGAGGAAAGAGAGTTACTTAAGGATATAGCCATTTGGTTATTGCCGGTATCACTTGGTCTTTCCTTTGTTGCCTTTGGTGAGGAAGTAAATGTTAATTTTCCTGTCTATCAACGTGAGTATGGCATTGCCGTTAATTTTGCATTCGCAGCGGGGCTCGTTTTATTTTCAAGTCTTGGCTGGATAAAAACCGGCGAAAAAAAATTAGCCCAAATCTCTATGTATGTTTCACAAGCATTATACACAATTTCTATGATTCTTTCATTGATTAGCCCAATTAATCAACTGTGGGTTCAGCCGCTTGTATTGATAGGCGGCATTGGGATGTATTCCAGCTTGTATAAAAAGATAGGAGAGAAGTGGGTGCCATATCCAATTAGTATCGCT
This sequence comes from Bacillus sp. S3, assembly GCF_005154805.1. Classification (GTDB taxonomy): domain Bacteria; phylum Bacillota; class Bacilli; order Bacillales; family Cytobacillaceae; genus Neobacillus. The sequence continues at coordinate 3,087,789 of NZ_CP039727.1, read as the reverse complement.
TTATTGCTGTCTTATCTTTCAATTATTCATTCAATTACACGTGTATACACATTTAGTTTCATACTAAATTCGTTAATTGCCTCTACAAGTGCGGTTATTTTGCTTTTGATTGCCTTCCTTTTCCGAAAAAGGGATTCAATGATATCGAATGCCTTTTCCTGGACAGGTCACATCATCTATCCCATCGCACTTGTCCTTACTTGGTTTGCTTTTCATTCAGACGCATTTTACAGCTTCGTCCTTGCCCTGCTTATCTATTTTGTCAGCACTAGACTAGCTGTAAAGGAATGGAAAATCAAAGTGTTTCTTTATGGCTGTTTTACAGTATTGTTTATAATCATTTTAACCGGAATAGATAAAATCCCTGTTCAAACTATTGGACGTTACGAATTTCCAATCTCCAGTGGTCTAATCTTAATTTTTGCACTTCTCGTCAAAGGAGAATTTCAAAAACGAACAACCTATTATTTTGTACCATTTTCAATTATTGGGATGGGGTGCATGCTTCTTACCTATCCGTACAGTATAATTGCTTACCTAGTGACCGGTGCTTATTCCTTCGGAATCTTGTTCTATTTGCATAAGATCAAGTGGGATGTAATTAACATTGTTCCATTATTTTTCCTGTTTATCGCAACGGTTGAATTTGCATTCTTAAGTGAAATGACTAGTTTGGAGAAACTGCTGCTGTCCGGCACCTTGGGGATTCTAATGGATTAAGTCCGTATAATTGTGTAAAAAGAAAAGGGTCATTTTTATCCTACTTGGCTACAATGTTTAACAACCACGATAAACATAGAAAAGAGGAATAAAAATGACCCAATTACAGTTTAGCCTAGATTTGGAACTTTTAAAAGACTCAGTAATGAATTCAAATATAGATAACGTTGTTAAATCAGCTGTTGTTCTGGTTTTGAATGAGTACATGGAGAAAGAAAGAAATGATTACTTACACGCCGCTGCATATGAACGCTCTGTTGAGCGTCGTGATTACCGAAATGGCTACTACGAACGTGAGTTAACGATGAGTATCGGTAAGATAAAACTTAAGGTTCCTAGGACTCGAAATGGTGAGTTTTCACCTACGGTTTTTGAGAAATATGCACGTTGTGACCAGGCGTTAGTACTCTCTATGCTAGAGATGGTTATCAATGGCGTTTCTACACGTAAAGTTACACATATTGTGGAACAACTTTGTGGTGAAAGTAAGTCAAAATCGTTTGTTTCTTCACTTACTCAAAAGCTTGATCCTATTATTAATGACTGGGCCAAACGGCCCTTAAATTTAAGGTATTATCCTTTTGTTTTTGTAGATGCCATGTATATAAAAGTTCGTGAACATCATCGTGTCGTCTCTAAGGCTGTTTATATAGCCACTGCAATCACTGAAAGCAAAACACGTGAAATTCTTGGGTTAAGTGTGGATCACGCTGAGAGTTATGAAAGTTGGAGTCGCTTTCTCCAACAACTAAAATCACGTGGTCTTCAATCCCCAAAGCTAGTCATTTCAGATGCTCACCAGGGGCTTCAAAAAGCGATTCAACGTGAATTTATTGGGACTAGCTGGCAAAGGTGTAACGTCCATTTTAAACGTAATATCATAGAAAGGCTTCCAAAAAAGGACTCAGCGGAAATACGTATGATGATTAAGCGTATTTTTGATGCAGTCACAATTGAGGATATGCGGAATTTTAAAGGTGAACTGATGAGTCAGTTTGGGGACAATCTTAAATACGAACAAGCTCTGAAAATATTAGATGATGGTTTCGAAGATACCATACAATATATGGAATTCCAAGAAGATATCCGTTGTCATATCCGTAGTACAAATTCTCTTGAGCGATTAAATCAGGAAGTCCGAAGAAGAGAAAAGGTAATTCGAATTTACCCTAATACACAATCTGCTTTTCGTTTAGTAGGAGCTGTTTTAATGCACTATCAAGAAACCAATTATTCGAAGCAGAAATCTATTAAAAGGTAGATGTTTAATTTTCAACGTACTTCCAATTATGGATTATTCCATATCCAGTCAAGGGTATCAAAGGAAAAACCGCCTTTGACACCCTTGACTGGATATGGAGATTGAAACCCATGGAAGTAACGCTCGAAAAATGTTAAGGGGATAAGTGGCTGATCATATATATTTGACATAACAAAATTTGGTTAAAAACATTGTTTAGCAAATTTACACAAAATCAAGGACTTGACTTTCTAATGGCAATCATTGGCCAAAAAATGTACCAGAAGCTGTTTGAAGCTGGAAAAAAGCTTCAGGAAACAAAAATAGACGGATTTACATTAGTTTCGTTCTTATATTTATGGTTAATGTACTTTTTTGCAGAACAGCATTTATGGAGCCAGGCACTGCCAGGTATCTTAATTGCTGCCGTACTCTTGTTCCAAAGAAAAAGGGTCCCTGCAAATATCTCAGCCTTTATGCCGATCCTTGCAGGAGTGTATTTATTAGAACCATACTATACAGTAATCAAACAGTTAAATATACCGTCCTTATGGGAGAGGGAGGTGCTCGTTCTTCCGTATGTTGTGCTCGTAATTTTCATACGCCAATGTTTAAGGGGACAATATGCAGAGATTACAAAGGCTATTCAATGGGGAGTACTCATAATTGTGTCGCTTATCTTAATCCAGGATGGTTTGGCGAGTAATACAATTTACGATGCGATTATATTAGGGTCACTCTCGCTGTTTTCGATGATAGCGGGGATGTTCCTGCATATAAAATCTTACTTTTTTGTAGGTACAGGGATTTTACTTTTAAATGTTTTCCTCCAAACAAGACCATATTGGGGGGTCATGCCGTGGTGGGTCTATTTATTAATTGCTGGGCTTATCCTAATTACTGTTGCAAGCTTTAATGAATGGCATAAGCAAAAAATGCAAAAGGGAGAATTAACCTTTATTAGTTTGTTTAAAGAAAAGGTCATTAATGAAATGAAAAGATGGGATTAAACTGAAAAGAAAAAACCGGATTGGTGTATAACAGATCTATCTGGTCATCTTTTTCTTGATTACTAATATAAAGTCTGTTATAATAATATTAATTAAATAATTTATGTAATTGGAGGAGCCTGTCACCAAGGGATTGCTATGTCCATTGGTTGATAGGCTCTTTTGTTTTCTCTCGAAAAGAGTCTGTTGGTAAAAAGCAGACTCTTTTTAATTTTCAAAAAGAAGGGTGATTGGATGGAATTAATTTTTGAATTAGCAGTTATTTTACTTGCCTCCAAAATTGCGGGAGACATAAGTGTAAAACTCGGTCAGCCCTCAGTTTTGGGGAAATTGCTAGTTGGAATCCTTTTAGGGCCGGCTATTTTAGGTATTATTGTAGAAACGAAAACATTGGAAGAATTAAGTCAAATTGGTGTCATCTTGTTAATGTTTATTGCCGGAATGGAAACGGATTTAGATGAATTTAAACGGTCAGGGAAGGCTTCTACATTTGTAGGATTCAGCGGGATAATTGTACCGTTGTTTGTTGGTTACCTTGCGGGAATTATCATGAATATGACCACATTTGAGGCCATTTTTTTAGGGTTATTGCTGTCAGCAACAAGTGTCAGTATCTCGGTTCAAGCCCTAAAAGAGCTGAATAAAATGCAGACAAAAGAAGGTACAACGATTTTAGGTGCAGCTGTTATTGACGATGTCGTTGTCATCATTGCCTTAGCGTTTTTAATGAGTATGGCCGGTGGGGATGTCAATTTAACCATGGTGATTGTGAAAAAGGTCCTCTTTTTCGGTGGAGCGATTTTAGCAGCATGGAAGGTCGTTCCTTGGGTGTTAAATAAGTTTGCTGGATTAAAAGTCACAGAATCGCTTCTTTCGGCAGCATTAATCATCTGCTTTATGTTTGCATATGTGGCAGAATTAACTGGTGTAGCGGCCATTATTGGAGCATACATTGCTGGGGTTGCAATAAGTCAAACGAAATTTAAGCATGAAATATTTGAAAAGGTAGAAACAATCGGCTACTCCATATTCGTACCTGTTTTCTTTACGTCAATTGGTGTGAAGGCAAGTTTCGATGGGATTGCACAACATTTTGGAATGATTATTGGACTTAGTATAATTGCCATCTTAACAAAATTAATTGGTGCCGCAGCCGGTGCTAAATTAGCGAGTTTTTCATGGGGAAGCTCATTGGGAATTGGGGCGGCAATGGTATCCAGGGGTGAGGTAGCATTAATTATTGCTACCATCGGCTTAGAAACGAAATTAATCAGCCAAGAGCTATTTTCTATTTTAGTCATTGTCGTTCTAGTTACTACCATTGTGACACCCCCAATGATGAAAGTCTTTTTTAAACAAAGCGATAAACAAAAACAAATGAAAATTACTGCATAATAAAAACGAAACAATCCAGCCCTTCAAAGGACTGGATTGTTTCCGTATTATGATACAGATTTTAGCGATTTTTGTTCAGGCTGCTTTCCAACATTTTTTAAACCAATGAAAAATCTAGTAGTAAAAATAATCGAGGCAGCAATAACAAAAATCCCGCAAATCGCTCCCACTTGGTCAGAACCTGTCCATTCGGGTAAATGTTCAGCCCACCGCCGTGGAGCACTTATCTTCCCGGCGTATAAAAACGAACCAGCAATACCGGCGAAGAAAAAGAAATAGATGGAAATGGCAATTTTATCAAGTCCAGTTTGCTTTTGGGTGCCTTCTTTTTTATTGAAATAATACATAAAACCAAAAATCATTGCGACCACACCCATTCCCATATAGGTATGGAAATGTCCTGGTACCCATTTCGTATTGTGCATCACGTGGTTCACGACAATGGTCGCATCTATAATGGCCGGGACCGCACCTGCTACCCAGCCGAACATCGCTAAAAACATCATACTGGAAGCGAAATCCCACTTTACAGCTGAGCGGAAGACAATCATTAACGCACCATATGCGGTAACCACCATTACCGGGAGTCCGTTTGCGTAGGAAAAAACTTGTCCGATAATCAACATCCATCTAGGCACGGCAAAATCCATGAGTAAATGGTGTGTATAAATCATCAATGTAAAAAGGGTTGAAAAGTTCCAGGCAATCAAAAAGGCTTTATTTGATTTCCATGGACGCCCTGTATACTCAGATAATATTTCATAGACGGCAATTACGGCCATATAAATCGTACAGTTTGCAAAAATATGGCCAAAAGCATAGGTTAAATGTTTTGCCAGCATTGGATCAAAAGTAAGATTAGGATTCATAATATTTAAAATCGATTGAACCAATGCAGTTGCACCAGCAAGAACACCAGTTGAATTGGCGATGATGACCATTGTGGTTGCAACCACTGCAGCAGGAGGCCCATATCCTTTTTTACCTCTAAAAATATAATCCCAGCCAAGTGATTTTCCTAACCCGCCATATTCTTTAATCAGTCGGGCAGCTATGTAAAAATACATAACAAGATAACCAACACCTAAAATGAGCAGGCCAAATAAAAACAATAATGCACCAGTTGTACCATAAATTTTTGCTGAGAACGATGGCAGCGGGTACAGGAATGTCCAGCCGTCCGAAAAATTAAAGCCAAAAATGGCAGTTAAAATCATTACTACACCAATCAAGGACAATGCAAGGTTAGTAAAAAAAATCTTATGATTCAAATGGATATACTTTGATAGGTAGTACCACATGATGGCACTTCCACCGAGAGCTGCAATCCCAATCATTCCGGTTCCATGAATCGTCATCACCTTATAAAACATCTGTGCGGGAATTTTAACGATATTCCCTTGATTCAAAAGCATAATTACCCCGAAAATCATCATTAATACCAAAACAACGGAGGTAACCATTAATGATAAAGCAACGCCTTTTTTGATTGAGTTCCGAGCTTTACTTTCCATATTATTTACCTCCTTTTGGTTTAACAACAATGTCTTTGATCATCACATGGTGACCAGCGCTGCAATATTCCAAACAAAGAATTTTATATGTGCCTGGTTTGTCAAATGTGATCGTAACTGTGTTTGTATAATCGGGCATTGCCTGTGTCTGAGCGATGAGCTCCATTTTAGTGTCATAAAGACCAAATCCATGGGTTACATCTTTACTTGTGACGCGAAACTGAACCGGCTCCCCAACCGTAAAGTTTTCATTACTTAATTGCCAAGAAAACTGAATTCCCGTAACATCAACAATTTTGCCATCCTCTTTAGCAAGTGCATGCTGGTTATGATATGGAAGTTTACTTAATGAAATGGCTGAAGCAAACCCCATGATAGCAAGTAAGCCAAGGAAATAAAACTTGCGAATTTTGTAACCCTTTTCTTGAATCGGTCCATACTCTCTTAATTTCCGTGATTCCCCATACACGAATGAAAAAGCAAGTGCAATGAGGAAAACGAAAAACAAGGTAGCGTACCACGCGATAGATTGGTACATATTTTCCCCTCCCATTATATGAATCTCAGCACAAGCGGTCCCCCAACCACTTATCTGATTTCATTTCTCATTGTAAACTGCTTTTTGTGAAAAAATAGTGAATTATATCATACTTTTGCTAGTAATCTGTTAAAAAAGAAAAAGACCCCCATGATTTGTAAGGGAAGTTCGAATCATTTTGTAACCAAACAAAAATTCTATGGAGGTTAGACGATGGGAACCATATTAATTGATATTGACAAATTACTCGAAAGTACCTCAGAGCTAACATCTGAGAAAAACAGTCATAAAATGAACCTTGTTGAAATTGATCAATTACTAGAGAAAACCCGGGATTGGTGATGCAGATCACGTTATACCTTCATTCCTAAGTTTACATACAGCCCTAAATGCCTTCTACTCAAAGTAGATGGCATTTTTTTTTGACATATTATGTCGCTTTAAAGCAAAAAAATATTTTTGCGATTTCTATTGCTTTTGGTCGAAAAAAATACTAGAATAATTTCTAATATATTAAATTTTTAGAAAATATTTAGGGGGATGTAAACGAATGAGGAAAAAAGTTAAGGCACTGTCCATTGCATTGGCGGGAATGCTGTTGCTAGCCGGCTGCGGCAGTAAAGAATCTGCTGGAGACCCGGAAAAAGGGGAAGCGGATAAGGAGTTCAAGATAGGTATTAGTCAGTTTGCGCCTCATCCTTCTTTAGACGCTGCAACAGAAGGATTTAAAAAGGCTTTAAAGGATAAAGGGGTTAAGGTTTCATTCGATGAGCAAAATGCTCAGGCAGACCAGAACAATGTTCAAACCATCGCTAAGAATTTTGTCGGTGATAAGGTAGATTTGATTTTCGCTAATGCTACACCAAGTGCAACAGCTGCGCTAAATGCGACAAAGGATATTCCAATTGTCTTTACATCTGTTACAGACCCTGTGGTAGCTGAATTGGTTGAAGCTTTAGATAAGCCGGGGAAAAATATAACTGGAACAACTGACAATCATCCAGAAGCAACGAAAACAACCATCCATTTTATTACCGATGAAGTAAAAGCAAAAAATATCGGAGTGATTTATAACTCCGGTGAACCGAATTCAGAAGTGCAAGTAAAAGAAGTAAAGAAGTTAGTTGAAGAGAAGGGCGCAAAACTCGTCGAGGTTTCTGTTGCCAATACTTCTGAAGTGAAACAGGCTGCTGAATCCTTAGTCGGCCGTGTCGATGCCATCTACATTCCGACAGATAACACGGTGGTAACTGCACTAGATTCCGTGATTGCAGTAGCCAACAGCAAAAAAATTCCTCTTTTTGTAGGCGAGCTTGATTCCATGAAAAAAGGCGCAGTGGCGGCTAGCGGCTTCAGTTATTACGACCTTGGCTACCAATCTGGCTTAATGGCAGTTGACATTTTAACAGGAAAGAAAAAGCCTTCTGAGATTCCAGTTGAGCTTCCAAGCAGTCTGAAACTAGTAATAAATAAAGCAGCTGCTGAAGCACAAGGCCTTCAGGTGAAAGAGGAATGGAGTAAACTCGGTGAGTTTTATGATGGAAAATAATAGTTGAAATTTCTCAAGGAGGAAGCCTTTTCGAAGGTTAACTCCTTGATTCGTTCATATGAATATATTAGGGCTAAGTGCATGTTTTTCTTAGGTCTAAAGAATTAGAGAAAGGATGAACTCAATGTTTACAGCCATATTTGGATCTTTTGAGGCAGGCATCATCTATGCGATTATGGCACTGGGCGTCTATCTCTCCTTTCGTATTCTGGATTTCCCAGATTTAACGGTGGATGGGAGTTTTGTAACTGGAGCTGCTCTTTCTGCGGTATTGATTGTGAATGGTGTTAACCCATTTATCGCTACGATTGCAGCTTTATTTGCCGGCTTTGCAGCGGGATGTATCACAGGGCTTTTGCATACTTTTGGAAAAATTAATAACTTACTTTCAGGAATTTTAATGATGATTGCGCTTTATTCAATTAATCTAAGAATCATGGGACGCGCAAATATTCCTTTATTAAATACAGATACAGCCTTTACAAAAATTAGTGATTTCTTTGAAAAAACGGGAATTGACTCATTTTTCAATAACTTTCTGGCGGTGGTTGGTCTAGGCGACAGCCTGCCGGAAACATGGGGCATTCTTATTTTTATGATTATTGTTACCTTTATGATTAAATTTCTTACTGATTGGTTTTTACAAACAGAACTTGGTCTTGCTGTAAGAGCAACAGGTGATAATAAGCGAATGATTCGCAGCCTATCTGCCAATACCAACCTTCTAGTCGTCCTTGGCCTTGGTTTATCCAATGCGTTGGTAGCTTTCTCAGGTGCACTGATTGCTCAACAAGGCGGTTTTGCCGATGTTGGCATGGGAATTGGAATGATTGTCATTGGGTTAGCTTCTGTCATTATTGGTGAAGCTTTATTTGGCACTAAAACGATTGCCAGAACGACACTTGCAGTTGTTGGTGGTGCGATAATATACAGAATTGTTATTACTTTAGCACTGCGTGTTGATTTCTTGGACCCAGGTGACATGAAACTTATTACTGCTCTAATTGTTATTATCGCACTTACAGCTCCTAAGATAATTGACAGTTCTAGAGAGAAAAAGCGGAAGGCGCGCAGAAAATCTGAAAGAATGAATATCATCAATGCTTCCGCTGGGGCGAAGGGGGATCAGCATGCTGCAATTAAATCAGATTCATAAGATTTTTAATGAGGGAACGCCGGATGAAAAAATCGCTATCGATCATGTGAACCTGTCGCTTAAGCCAGGGGATTTTGTTACAGTAATTGGAAGTAACGGTGCGGGGAAATCAACCTTAATGAATATCATTTCCGGTGTATTAATTCCTGATGTAGGGGAAGTTCAAATCGGGGGAAAGAACATTACCAATATGACGGAGTTTAACCGTTCAAAAATGATTGGACGTGTCTTTCAAGATCCAATGGCTGGAACGGCTCCTAGTATGACGATTGAAGAAAATCTAGCGATGGCCTACTCAAGAAATAAAACGAGAACATTAAGAAGGGGAGTGACGAAAAAGAGGCGGGAATATTTCAGGGAGGTATTGGAATCGCTGCACTTGGGTTTAGAAAACCGCTTAAGTGCAAAAGTCGGCTTGCTCTCGGGTGGGGAGCGTCAAGCCCTTTCATTGTTAATGGCTACTTTCACGGAACCATCCATCCTGCTTCTTGATGAACATACGGCAGCACTTGATCCTTCCCGGGCTGAGTTAATTACAAACCTAACAAAGGAAATAGTGGATAAATACAATCTTACGACATTAATGGTTACCCATAATATGCAGCAAGCTATTGACCTTGGAAATCGATTAATCATGATGGATAAAGGGCAAATAATTTTCGAGGTGAATGAGAATGAAAAGAGAAACCTCACAATTGAAAGCCTGTTGAGTGAATTTAAAAGAATTCGTGGTGTTCAAATGGCGAGCGACCGAGCCATTCTTTCGCAGTAGGAAAAAATTTTTTTACAAAATAAGACATTGTTCGTAATCAATAAAAACTTTAATAACATATAATTAGTGGAAACATGCATCGTATAGGCATGTTTCTCTTTTTTTCTTCAGGCAATACAAGACAATCTTTAACACCAAAAAGCGTTATTGCTTTACATCCCGCCCTTGAGAAGACAACACCTTCTCATCTAGAATTAATTCTGAATATTATTACTTTTACTTTAATGGGGGTTTCTAGATGAAAGAAAATAGGGTAAGAGCAGAGCAGCTTGCAGATGACTTTTTTCCGGTGCGGGATGTAGATTATATTGAGATTTACACAGGCAATGCCAAGCAGGCATGTCACTTCTTTTGTACGGCTTATGGGTTTCAACCTGTCGCCTACTCGGGCCTCGAAACTGGTAATCGTGAAACCGCTTCCTATTGCTTGCAGCAACGAAATATCCGTCTGGTTCTAACTGGTTCATATACAGAAGACGGCAGGGTTGCTCAGTTTGTTAAAAAACACGGTGATGGTGTCAAAGACGTTGCCCTCTTGGTTGATGATGTGGAGAAAGCTTTTGAAGAAGCGGTAAACAGGGGAGCAATTGCCCTTACAGCTCCATTTGACATGGAGGATGATAACGGTGTTGTCAAGAAAGCCGTTCTTGGTACATACGGCGATACCATCCATACGTTAATTGAACGGAAAAATTATCAAGGAGCGTTTTTGCCCGGATATGAATCCTATACATCAACATTGCCTTTTGAGGATGCAGGACTAATTGGAATTGACCACGTCGTTGGCAATGTCGAGCGGATGGAGGAGTGGGTTGAATATTACTCTAAGGTCATGGGATTTAAGGAAATGAAACATTTCTCTGATAAAGATATCACGACTGAATATTCTGCTCTTATGTCAAAGGTGATGCATAATGGCGGCCGGATTAAGTTCCCAATCAATGAACCCGCTGAAGGTAAGCGGAAGTCACAAATCCAAGAATATCTGGAATTTTACAATGGCCCTGGTGTACAGCATTTAGCGATTTTAACAGAGGACATTGTGTCTACTGTAGCCACTTTGAAGAAGAATGGGGTGGAGTTTCTTAAAACGCCAGGTACTTACTATGAGTCATTAGGTGAACGGATCGGTAAAATAGATGAAGAAATTGAAAAGCTGCGCGAATTGGATATTTTGGTAGACCGTGATGATGAAGGATATTTATTGCAAATTTTCACAAAACCAATCGTTGACCGTCCAACATTATTTATCGAGATCATTCAGCGTAAAGGTGCCCGTGGGTTTGGTGAAGGGAACTTTAAGGCATTATTTGAATCTATAGAACGAGAGCAGGAAAGACGCGGAAACCTATAGAATATAAACAAATAATTAAAGGGGCTCACAATACGGAAAAAGGGTGAGGTTGTTGAAATTTGTTACCTTTGAGAAAAAAGATGGATCAATCAGTGCAGGATGGTTAGTAGATGATGAGCATGTAGTGGATATGCACGATGCATCTGATGGGAGCCTCCCTAATAACCTACTAGATTTTCTCGAAAAGTCTGAAGAAAATAGACAGAAAGCTGCTAGTCTTTTTCCATTAACAAGCGGGCAAAGAGGAATTTACCGTTTAAGTGAAATTCAATTAAAAGCACCGCTCCCCGTACCTAGAAGCTTCCGTGATTTTTATGCCTTCGAGCAACATGTGAAAACGGCAAGGGAAAACCGCGGACTCGAAATGATTCCGGAGTGGTATGAAATCCCTGTTTTTTATTTTTCGAATCACCTGGCCATAAAGGGGCCCGGTGAAGCTATTGTTAAACCAAAAGAGTGTCTGTGGCTTGATTATGAGTTGGAAATTGCCTGCGTTATTGGGAAAGAAGGCCGGGATATCCCTGAGGAAGCGGCAGATGACTATATATTTGGCTTTTGCATATTAAACGACTGGAGCGCAAGAGACCTACAAAAGGAAGAAATGAAGGTGGGTCTAGGGCCTGCTAAGGGAAAGGATTTTTCAACCTCCATTGGGCCGTGGATAGTAACAAAAGATGAACTAGAATCATTAAAAGAAGGAAATGGCTTTGATCTATCCATGAAAGCCTGGGTGAATGGGAAACTGCTATCAGAAGGGAATCTAAAGGACATATATTTTTCATTTGGAGAAATGATTGCAAGGGCATCAAAAAGCGTTACACTTTATCCGGGTGAAATCATCGGTTCTGGAACTGTCGGCACGGGATGCATTCTTGAGCTGGGTGAGCACGTTCATCGCTGGCTTGAACCGGGAGATCAGGTAGAATTGGAGATCGATCATTTAGGCAGATTGAAGAATACCATTATTGATGGAATAGAGGTGAAGTGATGTATTACCGCCAAATGGGTGAGGTTCCACATAAGCGACATACGATGTTTAAAAAAGACGATGGCAGCCTTTTTCGGGAGCAGGTAATGGGAACGCGCGGGTTTTCCGGAACACAATCCATCTTGTATCATCATTATATGCCAACAGAGGTTGTGAAATCGGAAGGGGCAGGCAATTATTTGCCCGAATACGAAGTGGAACAGTCGTTAAAGCACCGGCATTTTTTAACCAGTAAAGTGGTAAAGCAAGGTAACGCGCTGAAGGCTCGAACTTATTTAGTTGGAAATCAGGATTTACTCATTGGAACAGCATATGTGACGGCACCAATGGAAAGCTTTTACCGGAATGGCGATGGGGATGAAATGCTTTTTATTCATCATGGAACGGGGCAGCTTGAGACCATGTTTGGCACGATTTCCTACCGTCCGGGTGATTACTTGATTATCCCGATTGGAACCATATTTCGGGTGCTTCCGAATGAAAATGAAACGACGAAAATGCTTTTTGTTGAATCCTTTAGCCAAATTACGACCCCAAGGCGCTACCGTAACGAATATGGGCAGCTCTTAGAGCACAGTCCATTTTGTGAGCGTGATATTCGCGGACCAGAAACCCTGGTGACGTTCGACGTTAAAGGAGAATTTGAGGTATTGACGAAATCAAGAGGCAAGATTTCCTCACATATTCTTGGTCACCATCCGTTTGATGTGGTTGGCTGGGATGGATATTTGTATCCGTGGGCCTTTAACATCGAGGATTTCGAACCGATTACCGGAAGGGTGCATCAGCCGCCGCCAGTCCATCAAACCTTCGAAGGAAATCATTTTGTTGTTTGCTCCTTTGTTCCAAGATTATATGATTATCATCCAGAGTCCATCCCTGCGCCTTACTATCACAGCAACGTAAATAGTGATGAACTGCTATATTATGTGGCAGGTAATTTTATGAGCCGTAAAGGGGTGCGGGAGGGCTCAATTACACTTCATCCGGGCGGAATACCACACGGGCCGCATCCAGGAAAAACAGAAGCAAGTATTGGGAAAAAAGAAACACTTGAACTGGCCGTGATGATTGACACCTTTCACCCTTTGAAAATAGTAAAATCTTCGCAGGATTTTGAAGATCCCGCCTATATGTATTCTTGGTTTGAGAAGAAGGAATGATAAAATGTAAAAGAACAATCCAACGACATCGTTGGGTTGTTTTTTTTCAACTAAGACATAAAAAGTGGTATTGTAAAAGTAGAAATAGTAAGAAACGGAATGGGGTGTACCCATGGAGCTGGAACAGGTGCTGATAAAAGTTAAAAGTCATACACCAACAATTCTGGGTAGTGAAAAGTTTTCAAAGTATGCAGTGATGGTGCCTTTGCTGCAAAAGGAGGATGGGATTCATATCTTGTTTGAGGTTCGTTCCCTTGAATTAAGAAGGCAGCCGGGAGAGATTTGTTTTCCAGGAGGAAGAATGGATCCACAGGATTTGGATGAGATGGATACAGCCATCCGTGAGACGGCAGAGGAATTAGGAATAAACAAAGACCAAGTTACAAATGTTTATCCTTTAGATTATATGATTTCCCCCTTTGGGATGATTCTTTATCCATATGTGGGATACATTGACAAAGCAGAAGAAATACAGCCAAATCCTACGGAAGTGGGAGAGGTTTTTACAGTTCCATTGTCTTTTTTCATAAACCATGATCCTGAGATCTATCGTGTTCACTTTAAAGCAGAGCCGGAGAGGGGGTTTCCGTTTGATTTAATCCCCGGTGGTGAAAACTACAATTGGCGGGCTAGAGGTGTGGAGGAATATTTTTACCGCTACGACAACCGATCCATTTGGGGATTGACAGCAAGGATTCTAGCGCATTTTATTGAAATCATTCGTTAATGTTTTCAAAATAATACCCTATACCACTAAATGTCCTCGTAAAAAAAACAAATGTACATACAGGATGGAAAAAAACTCTTGAATATTTTCGAAATTGTAATAAAATTAGGGTTATATTTTTAAAAGAGTAGGGGATGTAGGGATGAAGGTCGCAAAATTTGGCGGATCCTCTTTAGCATCCGGAAAACAGCTTGAGAAGGTATTTCAGATCGTTGTATCTGATCCTGAAAGAAAAGTTGTCGTCGTATCAGCTCCGGGGAAGAGGTTTCAAGAAGATATCAAGGTAACAGATTTATTGATTGAATGTGCTGAACAATGTTTGCAAAATCAAGATCCTAAAGAAACGCTTGAGGCTGTCTTGGAAAGATATGCAGCAATTGCAGAGGAATGTCATCTTCCGGATGGAGTGATAGAGGAAATTTATAATGATTTAGCAGGAAGATTGGCAAGTGATAAAAGTAAACCGGATCGATTTATTGATTTACTTAAGGCAAGCGGTGAAGATAATAACGCAAAATTAGTCGCTGCGTATTTCCGCGAGCGGGGGGTCGAAGCAACATATGTTGATCCTAAAGAGGCTGGACTACTCGTCAGTGCTGAGCCGGGAAATGCTCAAGCATTACCGGAAGCATATGACCGTCTATTTTCATTGCGCGAGTGCTCAGGGATTATAATATTCCCGGGATTTTTTGGCTATAGCGAAGAGGGCGAGGTGTACACATTTTCACGAAGCGGTTCCGATATAACCGGTTCCATACTTGCTAATGCACTTAGGGTGAATCTTTATGAAAATTTTACGGATGTGGATGCAGTATATTCCGTCAATCCTTCTATTGTGAAAAAGCCAAAGGAAATTAAGGAATTAACCTACCGTGAAATGCGGGAGCTTTCGTATGCGGGATTTAGCGTGTTACATGACGAAGCGCTTGTACCGGCATTTAGGGCGGGAATTCCTGTCCAAATTAAGAATACTAACAACCCTGC
This sequence comes from Bacillus sp. S3, assembly GCF_005154805.1. Taxonomy (GTDB): domain Bacteria; phylum Bacillota; class Bacilli; order Bacillales; family Cytobacillaceae; genus Neobacillus. Next base: position 3,072,679 of record NZ_CP039727.1, on the reverse strand, counting down.
TGCTCCAGGGACAAGGATTGTGTACGAGCGGGACAATACCAATGGCCCAGTAATTGGGATAGCCAGCGATGAAGGATTTTGCAGTATATACGTCAGCAAGTACCTCATGAATAGGGAAATCGGCTTTGGACGCAAGCTGTTAGGGATCTTAGAAGATTTTGGCCTCTCTTATGAACATACCCCATCAGGAATTGATGATGTGTCGGTGATATTAAGAGAAAATCAGCTTGATGAGAAAATAGAGGCAGAAATTACTCAGCGGATTAAGACAGAATTGCATGCTGATGAGGTGAAAATCGAACATAGTTTGGCCCTTATTATGGTGGTCGGAGAAGGCATGCGTCATAATGTTGGTACAATGGCTAGAGCATCAAAGGCATTGGCAAAGGCTCGTGTGAATATCGAAATGATCAACCAAGGATCCTCCGAGGTCAGTATGATGTTCGGCGTAAAAGAAGTGGACGAAAAAAGAGCGGTTCAAGCAATCTACGATGAGTTTTTTGCAGCAGTAACAGTTTAACTAAGAAAAGCGAAGTACACTGCTGCTAGGGCGCTGGAGCTGGACATTTCTCAAAGTCGAAACTTATTTATTTATATATTCTTAAAAAGGTACGTCAACTATGGCGTACCTTCCCTTATTTCCCCTTATTTAATTTTATCTTCGTGCGAATTCCTGACCAAACAGCAATCACAAGACCCCCGACGGTATCAGCAACTAAATCTGTCATAGTGTCTGTATTCCCTCCGCCTTGTAAGGTCATGCCCAAAAATTGGTCACAGCTGAATTCATAGACCTCCCAAAGAACGCCTCCAAGTGCTGCGAACGAAAGGGTGAACCAGAAAACAAACCATGGCGAAATCGCATCTCCGGCATTTCTATGAATCAACCTTTCATATAAAGCAATTCCTGAAAAGGCAAGAATGGCCCCGCTGACGAGATGCATAAAGGTATCCCACCAGCCAAGCCCATACCAGCCTCGTATCGAACCGAGATACTGTGAACCGACTAAAAAAATTAAATATGAAATGACAATGGGCAAATTAAATTGCAGCTTCGTAAAAAGTGCCAACAGAAGCGGGATGGCACCACATACGATCCCACCAAGAGCCACTGTTGCTTTAAAGGAAACACCATTTTTAAAGTAATAGGCTGCTAAAATTGCCATGAAGATGACATATAATGCACTAAATAGGATTACAAGCTTACGATTCATACCTTTCACCTCCCTTATACCTTCTGTTTTCGAATTAGGGAATAAACTGCGATAATAAGCCCGCCGGCAACACCACATAGTAAATCATACATGGTATCGGTATTTCCTCCTCTTTGCATCGTACGGGTAAAAGTTAGATCCCCGACAAATTCATATATTTCCCATAATACACTAGCCAAGACGGCGAGTGAGAGAGTGAATAGGAAAAGAATCCAAGCTGAGACATTGCGGAGTACTTTTAAAGGGATCATTTGTTTATAAAGGCTTATACCGACAATTCCGATGAATATTCCTTTATAAAAGTGAAGGGTAGAGTCCCACCACTTGTGGTGCAAATAAAAGCTTGCGATGGAACCTAAATATAACGAACAGAATAAAAAAAGATAATACCCTAAAATAATGGGAATGTTAAATGGATTCTGTTTCATCCGGAGCAGGACAAGTGGTAAACCACTTGCAAGGATACCACCCAACGCTACCTGCCATCGGGAAGCATCCCCTTTAATTAGATAATAAATGACTAAAACGGCCATAAACAATATAAAAATTCCGCTTAATATAATGATTACTTTTCCTTTCATTACTTTTCACCTCATTTCAACGGACTCAATTACAATTATGTCCAAAACTGTCCAAATATAATGGTGTCACACCTTGAGCTCGCAAACTTGTGCTAAAAGCGGTATAGTGAATAGTATAGGCATCCATTTTTAAGTTTAGTGGAGGGTTCCAATGCAAAAGGCACAAATACCAACTTACGAGCGAATTGCCATCGATTTGGCAAATAGAATTTACGATGGGAAGTTTAAAATTGGAGAAAAGATTCATGGAAGATCTACTTTGGCAAGTGAATACAAAGTATCCCCTGAAACTGTTCGACGTGCGATCAAGATTTTGGAAGATGTCGAGATTGTTCATTCAACAAAAGGCAGCGGGATTGTCATCTCTTCCCGTGAAAATGCCTATAAATATATTCATCGTTTTTCAAATTTGGCAAGTATAAAGGAATTAGAGAAGCAGATAAATACACTCATTTCCGAGCGGGACAAGCTTGACGAACAGCTTTTTGATACGGTTAGAAAAATCATGGACTACTCAGGGAAGCTGCGTCACACAAATCCATTAGCGCCTATTGAAGTTGAAATATTTCCTGGCTGTATACATATTGGCAAAACCATCTCGGAAACGAAGTTCTGGCAAAATACCGGAGGGACAGTGATCGGTATGAAGAGGAAAGGTGAATTAATTATTTCACCGGGCCCATACGCCTTAATATTAGAAGGCGATGTTTTATTGATTATTGGTGATGATAAAACCAATGACAGGGTTCTCCATTTTTTAGAAGAGTAAAACACAAAGAAGCCGGCTTTAACAAATCCGGCTTCTTCCCATTTAATCTAATAATCCTTCTTTTTTTAAAAATTCTTTTGCAACCTTTGCAGGGGACTGCTTCAGGCTGTCAACTTTATAGTTAAGCTGGCGCATTTTTTCATCGCTGAGCTTACCAGCCAGGGAATTTATTGCTTTTTCCAATTCAGGATGAGCTTGTAAAGTTTCTTCTTTAATAATAGGAACGGCATAGTATGGCGGGAAGAAATTTTGATCATCCTTTAACACCTTTAATTGAAAAGCTTCCAGCAAACCATCTGTAGAAAAGGCATCGATGACATCACTTTTATGATTTTTAAGTGCAGTATAGCGCAAGCCGCCATCCACCGCTTTCACATCCTTAAAAGCCATGTTATAAGTTTTTTCAAGTCCGCTTAAACCATCTTCTCGGTTGGAGAATTCAATTGTCGGCCCCACTATTAAATTTCCACTCACTTTAGCTAGATCTGAGACGGTACTCAACCCATATTCTTTTGCTGTATCCTGACGTATAGCGAGAGCATAGGTGTTATTAAATCCAATTGGTTTTAATAATTCAATCCCATATTTTTGCTTAAATTCCTTTTGCACATAATCATAAACCTTATCTGGGTCACTTTCGGGAGGCTGCTTTAAGATATTAACCAACCCTGTTCCGGTATATTCTACATAGAGGTCAATGTCGCCGTTATTTATAGCGCTAAAAGCGACTTGGGTACCACCAAGGTTGAGTTTTCTTTCTACTTGAAGATCCGTTTTGTTTTCTATTAAATCGGCAAGCATGTTTCCTAAAATCATCGATTCACTAAAATTCTTTGAACCAATGACAATTTTATCTTCGGCATTGGCGATTGAATACATCTTTAAACTTCCTGCGGCAATGATAATGATTGAAGCAAAGGCAATCATCCATCGTTTTACTTTTTTTCCTGATTTCGAGGGAGTTTTTCGCTTGCTTGTATAGGAAAGGGAAGTTTCAAGTTTGCCAACCACAAAGTCAATTAATAGAGCTAAAATACAAGCTGGAATCGCCCCTGCCAAAATCATATGGTTATCGACCGTTTGTACACCTGAGAATACGAGGTATCCAAGTCCGCCTGCACCGACGAAAGCAGCAATGGTCATTAAACCAACAGCGGTAACCGCTGAAATTCTGATACCCGCCATAATCATCGGAAAGGCTAATGGGAGCTGAACCTTTCTCATCGTTTGACTCTTAGTTAGACCGATGCCTTTGGCGGCTTCCAGAATGTCTCCATCAATATTTGTCAAGCCAGTATAGGTATTCTTCACGATAGGAAGCAGGGAATAAAGGACGACCATAACAATTGCAGGTGAACTGCCAATTCCAATGAATGGAATGAGGAATCCAAGTAAAGCCAAGCTTGGTACCGCCTGAATAACGTTCGTTGTTCCGATAATCGGTTTTGACAGCTTTGGTTCATTTGAAATCAAGATGCCAAGCGGAATCCCGATGACAATCGCAATCAATACAGAAACGATACTTAAATAAAGATGTTCACCTAATAAATTTACGATTTGCTGGTAATTTGCTGTGAGATAGTTCCAAAAAGCACCCATTAAAACGCCACCTCCAAGTCAATTAGTTGGCTGCTTAATGCCGATAAAATACTGCTTCGTGTAATAAGTCCTGTCAACTGCTTTGCATTATTGACAACAGGAAGATAACCAATTTTATGCTCATTCATCATGGCTAACACGGAGATTAAATTGGCATCCTGTGGAACAGATAAAACATTTTGTTCCATGATCATTTCGATAGAAGTATTCCGATTCAGCAATTGAATGCTTTTTAACGTGACCAGCCCTTTAAGGACATTCTGTTTATCCGTAACCATCAAACTGTCAACCTTATGATCCTTCATGATCTCAATTGCCTGCAAGACATTCCGCATTGCCGTAATCTTTACGGGATTCGGAATCATGATATCCTCAGCCAGTAATAATTCAGGGTTGTTCCAAACCCTTCTTTTCCCTATAAAGCCTTCGACAAAATCATTCGCCGGATTTTTGAGTATATTTTCAGGTGTGTCATATTGGAGAATATCACCATCTTTTAAAATACAAATCTTGTCTGCTATTTTAATAGCTTCGTCCATGTCATGAGTGACAAAAATAATCGTCTTATTTAATTCCTTTTGCATTTGGAATAACTCATCTTGAAGTGAACTTCTTGTTACAGGGTCTAGTGCACTGAAGGGTTCATCCATTAAGATAATATCGGAGTCCGTGGAAAAAGCTCTTGCAACACCCACTCGCTGCTGCTGTCCGCCGCTTAATTCTTTTGGAAATCGGTGTAAATATTCTTTAGGGTCTAACCCAACCAATTCAAGCAATTCTTTTGTCTTTTTCTCAATTAGTGCTGGTTCTTCTCCCTTAAGTTTTGGAATTAATTCTAAGTTTTCTTTAATTGACATATGTGGAAACAATCCAGTGTTTTGAATCACGTAGCCAATATTTCTCCGCAGCTCAATCGGGTTCATAGTGGAGATATCTGTTCCATCGACAAATATTTTTCCCGATGTTGGTTGTATTAGTTTATTAATCATCTTAAGCAAAGTTGTTTTTCCGCAGCCGCTAGGCCCGATAAAAACAACTAACTGACCAGCATCTATATTTAACGAGAACGGATTTATGATGGCCTTTGTTCGATATTTTTTAACAATGTCTTTAAATTCTATCAATGTCATTCCCCCTGACTAAAGTTTAATCTTGTTAGTAACAACTTTATGGTAACATATAAGTTGTTGGTTTGTCGAATTTATTTAGAAAATCGCCGCTGTACAAAACTTTCCAAACTTTAATACTTTAAGTAAAATAAGGTGAGAAAAATGTAAGAGGGTGTTGGTGTGAAAACGATCTTAATTGTGGATGATGATGAATATATTCGCAGTCTTGTGAAAGGTTTATTAATGAAGGAAGGCTATAGGGTTACTGCTGCGGAACACGGGAAAGAAGCTCTTGATATGTTACAAACGGAGTTATGTGATTTAGCAATCGTGGATATTATGATGCCTTTTATGGACGGCTATCAGTTAACAGCTGAAATTCGTAAATTGTACGATCTGCCAATTATTTTATTAACGGCTAAAAGCCAGATTGAAGATAAAGAAAAGGGGTTTGAATCAGGGACGGATGATTATTTAATCAAACCTTTCGAGCCTAAGGAATTAATTTTTCGCGTAAATGCTCTGTTAAGAAGATATGGAAACGCTGGCGGTGCCAATATCAATTTAGGGTCGCTGTACATAAACAAAAAAGGCTACGAGGTGAAAATAAACAGCAAAACCTTTATGCTGCCTTTAAAAGAATTTGAACTTTTATCTTTTCTGGCAGCACATCCTAACCAAGTATTCAGCCGCGGACATCTTATTGAAAAAATCTGGGGCCATGATTTTGAAGGGGATGAACGGACGGTGGATGTTCATATTAAACGGTTGCGCGAACGGTTTGCAAGTATTGCAGAGGATTTCACGATTAAAACAATTAGAGGAGTGGGCTATTCCTTGGAGGTTATTTAATAATGAAAATGAAATCTCTATACAGCAAATTCGCTTTCATAACTATTATGATTATGGTCTTTAGCGGTCTTATTTCATTTATTCTCTCTAACTCTTATTATCAGGTGAAATTAAAAGAGCAAAATGATGAGAAAATAACTAATTTTGCTTTTGAAATCGCCGACTTTGCCAGTAAACATCCCCTAATAAGCTTAGAGGACTATCTTGATCATATAGGTGCAATTGGTTATCAAATTCTATTGATCAGCCAAGAAGGGGACAAGCAGTATTTTGGCTCTTCCTTCAGGGTAAAAGATTTGCCCATAATCATTTCCAATAATGTTTTGCATGGTGAAGTGTACCACGGTGTCAGGCAGTTTCCGCATAAAACATTTGTTACCGGCTTTTTTGCTAATGAATTAAAAAACTCTGTCGGGGTTCCCTTATCCTATCAGGATAAAAACTACGCCTTATTCATCAGACCCGATATTAAGCTTATGTTTAATGAGATGCATGTTCTTTTCGGCTGGCTGCTTATTATTTCTATTTTGTTAAGTATTCTCTTGGTTCTAATCGGTACAAAATACTTGGTACAGCCAATTAGAGAGTTGAACCTGGCAACCAAGGAAATTGCAGATGGTAATTTTTCAATTATGCTGGATATTGATCGGAATGATGAACTCGGTCATTTAGCGGCCAACTTTATGACGATGGCACAAAAATTAGCGAAAGTCGATATACTGCGCAAAGAATTAATCTCCAATATTACCCACGATATTCAATCACCGCTAACCAATATTAAAGGGTATTTAAATTTGCTTGAAAGCAATGGAAAAAGTGATCAGGAAAAGCAGCAGTATATTGATGTTGTACACGCTGAGGTTAATCGCTTATCCAATATGACGAAACAGTTGTTGCTGCTCTCCTCCATAGAAAGTAAAAAGGATTTAATGGAAGTGAGCACTATAGATGTAGCAGGGCAATTAAAAAGTGTAATCCACCAATACCAATGGAGGGTCATAGATAAAGGAATTATGATGAGTTATTCTCTTCCAGATGCTTCGGTTAAAGGGGATGCCTCTTTGCTCTATTCTGTTTGGGAAAACCTGTTGACGAATGCAATTAAATATAATAGTGAAAATGGAACGATTGATATTGAAGTATTTGATACTGAATCACAAGTAGAGGTAATAATAAAGGATACTGGGATTGGATTAACTGAAAACGAAAAGGAAAGAATCTTTGACCGTTTTTACCGAGCGGATTCTTCAAGGGCGCGTTCAGTTGAAGGCACAGGGCTTGGGTTATCTATTGTCAAATCAATTATTGATATGCATCATGGGGAAATTAATTTAACAAGTCAAAAAGGAAAAGGTACTACTATTATCGTAAATCTCCCTAAAACGTAAAGTGCTGTTCATCTTCCGTTCATATTCGCAGCGTATTCTATTTACGAAATGAAACAAGGAGGATGTATGTCAGTGGTTAAATATAGTAATGTATTATTAAAAACAGCAGCAATCTTCGGCTTAATTGGAGCAGGACTTGGAGGACATATGGCCGGTTCCGGTTCCTATACACTCCGCCCAATTCATGCACATATTTTAGTTGTCGGCTGGCTGACATTATTTGCATGGGCCGTTTATTATCGGGTTTTTCAACCGAAAAGTCGAATTTTGGCGGGGCTTCATGTTTATTCGGCCATCATTGGTTCTATTGGTTTGACCGGGGGAATGGCGTTATATAACTTAAAACCAGATTTTCTTCCAGAATCAGTTGAGACCCCATTTTACATAGGCGGAGGGGCGATTCTTCTACTAAGCTTTGTTTTTTTCTGCCTATTAACATTTATCCAAGGGAAAAAAGATGAATAGATAAGCCAACCGCCCTTCCGGTTGGCTTATCTATTCAATTTATTATAGAGAAAGTGGCTGCTTTAATGAACGGTCCTTCATCGCTTCATGATATTCCAAAGTAAGATTGTTAATTATTTGTTTTACAGGGAGTATTTCTTTTATTTCACCGACTCTGGCACCAGCGAAAACCAGCCCATTTTCAACATCTCCATTAACTGAGGTTACCAGTGAGTCAAGGGTACAAAAACGGTAAGAACAATTTTTTAAGCAATCATGGCATTTAGCAATTTTCAATTTATCGGGGCCGCTAATTAACCTAGTAAAGTTATTCTTAATCGCCCTCCCATTTAAGCCAACGGTCGTTTTAACCAGTACTAAATCTTCTTTTTGGGCATCAACGTATTTTTGTTTAAATGCGAATGGTGCATCACACTCCTCACTAGCAACAAAACGTGTCCCCATTTGAACTCCGGATGCCCCCATCGCAATGGCTTTAGCAATATCGTCTCCTGTCAATATTCCTCCGGCTGCAATAACAGGAATCGAAACCGCCTCGACAACTTCTGGAAGAATTGCGAACATCGGCCGGTCTGTACCAAGATGCCCGCCGGCTTCAAAGCCTTCCACTACAACTGCTGCAGCACCAAGCCGTTCGGAAATCCTTGCTAATTTAGCAGACGAAACGATAGAGATGACGGGAATTCCAGCTTGTTTCCCCCATGAGTACATATCTCTTGAGATTCCGGCACCAGATATGATGAAATCAACCTTTTCTTCGATGGCAGCCTTCATTTTTTCAGCAAAATCATTCATCGCAAATAAAACATTTACACCAATATATCCTGCGTTTTTGATTCGAGCCTTTGCCTGTCTAATATGAAATCGCATATCTTCAACTGAAATACCCGTTCCAGAAATAATCCCGATTCCCCCGGCGTTTGCTACTGCTGAAGCAAGTTTACTTAATGAGATGCCAACGCCCATCCCGCCTTGCATAATTGGAACTTTTGGGATCATATGGCCAATTTTTAATTGTGGAAAGTTCAAAATATAACCTCTTTTCAATTGAATTCTAGAAACTTCTCATGAATCTTACCATATAGTTAATCATCTGTATGTGATTTTTGTTACCAGGTCATAATGGCAGGTTTTAGCAACTTGTATAATTTCTAGTCGAAAAAGTCGATTTAATCTTTCATATAATATATATTTAGTGAATAGATACTAACGGGTTACTTAGTCTTCTTTATACACTGTATAAGAATATTATTCAAAACCAAACTATACGTTAGGAATATGATTGGATGGTGTGAGGTATGGTAAAACTTTTTACAGACATGGATTTAGATGGTCTTGGATGCGGTTTGATTGCAAAAATGGCCTTCGGGGAAAAGGCCAATGTCTTCTATTGTTCTTATCGAAATTTAAATCAAAGGGTTGAATCGTATATTAAAAATCCGGCGAATAATAAAGAAGAAGTCTATATTACCGACCTAGCAGTAAATGAATTAGTTGAAAAAAAACTGCAGGATCGGTTTAAGCAGGGGAAACATATTCAGATGATTGATCATCATGTAACGGCAATGCATTTTAATGATTATCAATGGGGCAGGGTAACACCGGAGTACCCAAATGGTAAAAAAACATGTGCAACTTCATTATTTTATGATTTTCTCATTGAGCAAGGTAAAATGGAGCGAAATATAGCGCTTGAGGAATTTATTGATTTAGTCCGTCAATATGATACATGGGAATGGGATGAAAATAATAATGTAACAGCCAAGCGATTAAACGATTTATTTTACATAATGAATAGAGAACAATTCGAAGAAGAAATGCTGAAAAGGTTGACGGAAAATCCGGATTCGTTTCAATTAACGGAAACAGAAAATATGATTCTTGATATTGAAGATCAAAAAATTAACCGCTATATCCATTCAAAAAGCAGACAGACAGTACAAACTTTTGTGGATCATTATTGCGTTGGGGTTGTCCACGCTGAACAGTATTTATCTGAACTTGGCAACGCACTAAATAATATTTATCCCCATCTGGATATGATTGTTCTATTGAATGTAAGTGGAAAGAAAATGGGTTTTCGTACGATTCATGATGAAGTGAATGTAGCGGAATTTGCGCAAAGGTATGGGGGCGGGGGGCATCCTAAAGCATCTGGCGCGGATATGTCAAAAGAGGCGTTTGACACCTTTATTGCCGATGTTTTTGAACTGAATCCGCTTAAACCGGATACAGACCGGAATGAATTTAATGTGAAAGAAATGGCATTTGGTACAAGCTATCAAAACCATATGGGAGAAAGTTCGTTCGTACTGCCTGCAGGAAATGGCGGATATGATCTTATCCATAATGGGGAAAGATTTGAACAACGATTTCCTTCCTACTCAGAAGCAGAACGTTTCCTAAAAAGAAATTATGGTTCTTGGCTACGGCAGGATCAGGAATTTTTACAAAAGATTTCAGTTGGATTAAAGATTTCACTAGAGGAATTGAAGGAAAATTATGATGAAATCATTAGTAATCACTTCGTTGATATAGTGACAATATAAACAATAAGGGCTTGGAGGATTCCAGGCTCTTTATTTATTTTCTTCAACAAGACCATTCATTCCAAAAATTTAGGGTGGTAAATTTTTCATAGGTAAATGGTATTGCTATTGTGGAATTGTAATTTTAATGCAATAGAAAGTAATTTTAAATACATAAGGATGTAATGTTTTTAGGTTAAAATAATAATACAGATATTTATCTCATCAATTATTGTTAGTCTTAAAAATATATTTAAATATCTTTTTAAGAAAAATAATCAGCGGGGTGATAGAATGGCTGTTACTTCAAAAAGGAGTAAATATTTCGATAATGCAAAATTCATTTTGATTTTTCTCGTTGTGTTCGGGCATTTAATAAGTCCGTTAAAAGAACAGGATGGAATACTTTTCACATTATATACGGTAATTTTTTTATTCCATATGCCTGCCTTTATCTTCATCTCTGGATATTTTGCGAAAGGGTTTAGAAAGAAAGGGTATATAACCAAGACAATAAAAAGAATACTAATCCCTTATTTTATCTTTCAAATTATTTATTCCATTTTTTATTTCTTAATCGGGAAGGAAGAGCGATTAACCTTCGATTTTTTGCATCCTCATTGGACACTATGGTTTTTATTAAGTTTCTTTTTTTGGATTCTGCTGTTATTTGTTTTTGCAAGACTCAGCTGGATTGGTTTTGCTTTAGCTCTTGTATTAGGAATTGTCATTGGATATGTGGACAATGTGGGCAGCTTTTTAAGCTTATCAAGAACATTTGTCTTCTTTCCATATTTTTTATTGGGTTATTTACTTAATGGAAATCAGCTAAAACAAGTGGTTAGGGGAAAATATTCGCTTCCAGCCGGTATGGTCATCATGATTGCGACAATGTTATTCTTTGGATCGAGCTTTCCAAAAGATGCAGTTCCATGGCTGTTAGGTGATACTTCCTATGAGAATATGGGCGGAGTGGATTGGTTTGATGGGTTCATACGGGCATTCCAATATGGGGTTACTTTAATCGTAGTATTTGGATTTTTAGCTTTGATTCCATCAACTCAATATAAGTTGACCAAAATAGGGGAAAGGACACTGTATGTCTATTTATTCCATGGTTTTATTATTAAATTGCTTCAAGCTGTTTTGCCGGATGAAAGTTTACCATTCATTTCAGGGAATTACCTGTTACTGATCGTTCTTTCCTTTATTATCTGTATCACCTTGGGAAGTTATGTTATTAAAAAATATACCCGGCCGCTGGTTGAGCTCGAGGTTTAAGAAGCCGAACGTACTGTTACGTTCGGCTTTTCTTATTCTTCCATATTGGCGACATTTCTGTCTACATATGGTAAGATTATACTAAGATCTTCCATCCGTTTTTGAAGGATTTATTCCTCCAAGGTTGTGAAGATTTCATTTTTTATTTAGGAGGAGTTCATATGAATCAATTAATGAAGTGCGGCAGGAAGTTTGACCCTAGTTTGGAGGCTATCTATTATGAACCATAGTAACTTGTCACGCGAATTTTATTTGCAGCAATTAAGATATATAGATGAAAATATCAAGGAATTAACCCATCTTTATTTATCTTCAACGCCCATCCAAGAAAGGATTAAACACTTTTTTAACCTGTATGTCTTAGAAGTTGAGGATTTATTGTCAAAGAACAGCAAAAAGGGTTTCGTTACATTATTTCCAAAGGTTCTTATCGGAACAAAGGTGACAGTACTTTACGATGAGGACAATGAAACAGAAGAATTTGTCATTTGTCTGCCTGAACAGTCAGATCCAGATAAAGGGTTTATTTCCTTTTTATCTCCGGTTGGCAGGCAACTGCTACTCAGGTCACTAGGTGAGCAGATTTCCCTTAAGATTCCTACAGGAGATCTGCCGTTAACAGTCAAAGATATTTCATATGTTGGTGACCTATTTGGGATGGAAAATCATTATAAAGAAGCTTGATTATCCGCGTGCTGATGGTTGTTTTAAGTCGATACAACAAATAGACCGACCATACACTATGGCCGGTCTTTTATGTGTAGATAAATATTGAAAGCTAGAAACCAAATATAGAACTGACGAAATTCTTCTTTTTTCGCTTTATTTTGCTTTGATCCATACTGATCGATTGGTCGAAACGTTGAGGTGCTGTCAACTCGTTTATCTGTTTTTGCAGTTTTTCCAGTTGTAATGTGACTATTTTTACTTGATCTTGCAATTCTTCTATTTCTTGGCGATGTTGAAGGAGTTGATAGGAAGCAACTGAATCTGCCTTTGCATTCAAACTCACTTCTAATTCGCTCACTTTCGCTGCTAATTTATCAATTGCTTTGTCATTTTCAACTGTTTTTACACCCCCTCTGCGCACACTTCTTTTCTCACTCACGGGAGTTATTTCATGCAGCAATGTTCCGTTTTGCAGTTGTTCATGAATTTCTTTTAACAGATTAATATCATCGCTGCTAAAGTGATAATGTCCACGCTCATTTTTTTCCATCGGCAGAGCGAGCTGCTTTACCCAGCGCTGAACCGTACTTGCAGATACTCCTAATAATTTTGCTACTTCACTTGTATTCATGTCGAATCCCCCTAATGTTAAAATGACCCAAAACCATGAGTGACGTTATATTAGTAAAACACACAAGAATTAAAGGAGCATTTCATTAAAGGAATTATGACCAGAATTTCCACCATTTCTTTTCTCTTGCCGCAGCTACATCTCGAAAACTGGTCAACATTTGCTGGAATGCTAATTCTCGTTGTGTAACTTCATGGCGGTATTGATTGCGCTCTTCAACAAAGAATTCACGGTCCTTTGAAATGGTTTCTGATAAGCTGGATATTTCACTGTTTGTTAGATCAACATAGTGAGATAATTCATTAGATGTTTCCGATAACTGCTTTGAAAGTGAAAAGATTTCTTCAGAGGTCTCAAGTGAAGCGGCTGTCATATTTTTGGCAAGGTATTGCAAGGAGTCAGCCGTAGTCTCTGAAGCTTTTTCAATGGTATTCGATAACTCAAGTATTTCTGCTTTTGTATTTGCAGTTGATTTATAGACGGAGTCTGAAATGGATTTCACTGTATAATACGTACCCTTTGTTATTTCTTTTTTCACTTCTTCTAAAACTTCCTTGCGAACCACACTGCGAATTTCATCCTTGATTTCATTTAAGAACGTTTTTTTATAGGTTTCCATTGCTTCGAAAAAAAGCTCGGTGTTTTTAAGGGCGCTTTCTTCTACGGGGACAGGTATCATATCTTTTTCGGAGATAATTTCTAAGGTGACCTCGGATGCAGGTGTGCTTTCTTTTACTTCAGGGTTCTGTACTTTTTGCAACCATTGTCTGATTGCATCTTTACTGATTTTTTTTTCGGCCATTTGTTTTATTTCTAACAATTGGTCAATCTCCAAATCTGAATAAATTCGGGCTCCTTGTTTTGAACGGGGAATATCAAGATAATCCACAAAGTCCTTTTCCCACTGACGTACAATTGATGGGGTAACATTTATTTTTTTGGACACTTCTTTTAAAGTATAGGTCTTCAAACACTATCATTCCTTTCTATCTCTCGGAAATATTTCTTCTAGCATAGGTATTCACCATCGGGTAGCTGTTTTTCCTGCTGTATGACAAAAGCTATCAAAACAAGACGTAAATCACGAAATAGCAACATATTTTTCGCGCTATCAGCCGCTATAAAAAAAGTGCAGTCAATTTCCGCTGAAATTGACTGCACTTTTTTATCACTTTATTCAACTAAACCGAGTTTTTTCAACCCATTATATATACCAGAGTCAGTTACATCAGTCGTTTTATGCTTGGCATATTGGAAAATATCAGGGTGTCCGTTCCCCATGGCAAAGCTTTCGCCAACAATTTGCAGCATTTCCTTATCGTTCATGCCATCTCCAAAGGCAATCGAGCTTTCCCTCGGAATGCCAAGACGCTCTAAAACCATTTGAACCCCAATACCTTTATTCACTCTATCCCTTATGACATCATAGCAATGGCGCATTCCATCAACATTGACTTGGGATAAATGAATGCTGCCTTCACTTTCGTATAGAGCTAGTTCATCATTTTTCAAATTGACTAAAGTCATCCCTAATATATCAACATTCAACTCTGGAGAATAAACTTCATTTTTAGTTAAATGAAACATTTTCATGAATTCTGGTATCCCTGGTGCATCGAAATCTGTTATTAAGTTCTGTTGATTCGAAAAAAGCACTACTTCATGATTGTGCTCAGCTGCGGTCTTCATAAATTGTTTAACTAATATAGAGTCCATTGGTTCCAGAAAAATGTCTTCCCCATTATAGATTGCATATGCTCCGTTATAACCAATATATGAACGAATGTTTAATTCCTTTGCTATCTCATCAATTTCATGAAGAGGTCTTCCTGTGGCTAAAAAAACTTCCAATCCTTTCGCTTGAACCTGAGAAATAGCCGTTTTGGTCGATTCTTCAATCGTATCATCCTCAGATAAGATGGTGCCGTCAATATCTAGAAATAAAACGTTGTAATCCGTCATGCAGAATCTCCTTTTTCTATTATTATGACTAGTTTACCACGTTTGCGTTTAATAATATAAAAAAAGCAACTCCAATTAAATGAAGTGAGGTAATTTGATGAAAAAGGTTTTATCTCTATTCTTATTTATTCTCTTGCTGACTCTTGGGGAAAAGGTGTCTGCGGTGGGGAATGTACCAATCTTAGTTTATCACTCCATTGCAGAATATACTGGTCATGGATCTAAAGAGCTTTATGTAACACCAGAAAACTTTGAAAAGCAAATCATCTTTTTAAGAGATCATGGTTATACGTTATTAACATTTGAGCAATGGCAGGATCGCAATAAGGTAGAGAAACCAATCTTTATTACCTTTGATGATGGCTATAAAAATAATCTAAATGCTTTTGCCGTTTTTCAAAAGCTTCATACAAAGTATTTTAAGCCCGCAGGTACCATCTTTGTCATTTCGGATTTTATTGGCCGCACTAACCGACTTTCGTCTGTGGATCTAAAACGGATGACAGACTCCGGTTTAATCTCAATTCAATCACATACTGCGACACACCCAGATTTAACGAAATCAACCAATTTAACATACGAACTAAAGTATGCAAAGGAAAAGATCCAGCAAATTACTGGTAAACCAGTTATCGCTCTATCATATCCATATGGAAACACGAATGAAAAGGTAATTACAGATACCAAAAAGTATTATCTATACGGTCTTACAACTACTCCAGGGCCCTTTTCATCTTCTGGAGTGAAAAATGAGTTGTATCTCCTTCCTAGAACCTATATTAAATATTCAACCACAATCAAGGAGTTTGCAAAAGCAGTAAGGATTGAATAAATAACAATATTTCAGGCGGAAGTGAATATGCTCATTGAGAGGGGGGATCTGGATGGCAAATAAGCTGCGTGTGTGGGAAGAGCATTTATTTTGGCTGGAAATATTGCAGGATCATGCTAATTTTGTCCGCGATCATTTGTCTGTTGAACAAATACAGGAAATTGAAATAGCTAAAAGGTTTATACAGTCGTTTGACACTTTGCTCAATCATCTTTGGCAATTGGATCCAGTATTCGATGTTTCATCGAGTGAAATGACTGGATTCGCTAATCAGTCGTATTCGGTTGCTTATGACTATTTCCGTTTTGAAGGGAATGTGCAGAATTTAAGACTTAAAAATCAGATTAACATAAATTTATCGCCGACGTATTTCAATGGAACCTTAAGTGAAAATCAAGAATATTTACGGTTACTATCTTATTATGTAAACGGTCAGCGTCCTGCACCTCTAAGGCTTGATCAATTATTGGATTTATGGTTAGAGGACCAATTGGGGCATATAATTTTATTAAGGAATTTAATAGATCCGATAGAATTAGCAGTAGACAGGCAAACAGATGTGTACGCACAAAGATTTCAGATGTTTATCCTGCAAAATCATCATATAAAGGGATTTTTACGATTTACTGAACAGGGTTTCCCACGGCAGAAAGAACTGGCACTAGAAGTCGGCAAGACTGTCATTGAAATGAATCAGTATATACGTTCTATTGTTGAAAAGTACAGAGGAGAGAGACTATTAAATAAGACTACTTTAAGGTTCTTGGAACATCACTTTCCAGAAACCTGTTATTTTATAAAAAAATTATCAGAATTTGCACCCGAACTTCACTCAGAGGGTGCTCATTGTTCTTTAAGGAAACCGTCCTTTAGTTAGAATGGAGAGATTGTGCCATACTCAATTGGGGAGGCACAGTTTTTTCATCAAGGGAATGATAAAAATCTGTAAACTGTTCGAAACCTCAATGTAATCAATCATCGTTATAATAGTGTAAATATGAACTAGACTCTAGTAGGGCGGGTGTTTTATTTGGAAGAAACAATGGTAAAATCGTATTTACAGAAATCATTAGATGATTGGAAGGATGATATTTCACTAGTCCTGACTGAAATTGCCAATGAATATGATGAAGTGGCACAGGAATTGAAGGTATATTCTTATAAATATGGAATTACCAAACAGGTCATTCAATCAACAGTAAACGAGGAAATTATCGAAAAAATTCGTGAAATGTACCATAAACCATTTGAAGAAAGCTATAACCAATTGAAGGAATATATAAAGGACCTCGAGGAAAAGAGAAGAGTGTTTCAAATGTTTATTCAAAAAATTGACGAGGTAACAAAGAAGGAATCTGCTCGGATTACTACATATTAAGTCTCTACAACCCTATTCATGTTATGATGGGGTTATTTTTTATCTAGGCGGTTGAAACGGCACTAAAGTGTCCTGCATATAGTGAATAACAGGACTAATGCTGTGAGGTGTGGCATACATGATCATTGCCAATATTGGAAGTAAAACCTTTCGAATCCCCGATCACCTCGAGGACTATTTTCAAACGTTTCGCTCACATGTGATTGGGATGAACCAAGAATTTGAGTCTCCCTATGGAAAAAAGAATATTATTTATGCGGACTGGACGGCAAGCGGGCGTTTATATCGGCCGATTGAGCAAAAGATTTCTGAAGTGTTTGGGCCCTTTATGGCCAATACCCATACAGAATCAAATATCACTAGTTTAATGATGACCGGAATTTATAAGCAATCTAAAACCATTATTAAAGAACATGTAAATGCAGATCCTTATGATGTTGTAATCCTTGATGGATTTGGAATGACATCCGTGATCAACAAGCTGCAACGCATGTTAGGAATCCGTGTCCCTGAACAATGGAAGGATCAAATCGTGCTGTCCGAGGATGAAAGACCAGTGGTTTTTTTGACACATATGGAACACCATTCGAATCAAACATCCTGGTTAGAGACATTGGGGGATGTAGTGTTAATTAAACCTGATTCAGAAGGTAGAGTGGATGTTCAGCATCTTGAACAACTGTTGATTTTGTATAAGAATCGACGCTTGAAAATTGGTTCATTCACAGCCTGTTCAAATGTTACCGGGATTCTAACCCCTTATCATCAACTCGCAAAACTGATGCATCAGCATGGAGGTCTTTGTTTTGTTGATTTTGCCGCTTCCGCACCATATGTAAAAATAAATATGCACCCTAAAGATCCGCTTGAAAAACTCGATGGAGTCCTTTTCTCCCCACATAAGTTCTTAGGGGGGCCAGGAACGAGTGGAGTTTTGGTTTTTGATTCAAGAATTTATAAGAATAAAATTCCTGACCACCCTGGCGGCGGAACAGTAACATGGACAAATCCTTGGGGTGAGCATCAATATTATGAAGCAATTGAATTACGTGAAGATGGAGGCACACCGGGAATACTTCAAGCCATTCGGACGGCCCTTTGCTTAAATCTAAAAGACCAAATGGGCGTGGAGAATATATTAAAAAGGGAGAAGGAACTGCTTAACCTGTTATTCTCAAACTTAGAGGGCGTTCCAGGTGTCCATATATTAAGCGGGCAAATAAAGAATCGTCTTGGAATCGTCTCGCTTATAATCGATAACATCCATTACAATTTAATTGTTCGTTTGCTGAATGATCGATTTGGTATACAGGTAAGAGGAGGGTGTTCCTGCGCAGGGACATACGGGCATTATCTGTTTCAAATTGATAAAAAGACTTCTAAACTGATCACTGAAAAAATAAACCAAGGTGATATGTCGGTTAAACCGGGGTGGGTACGGTTCTCGATCCACCCTATTATGACAAATGAGGAAATCCTTTTGTTTGTAAAGGCAATCAAGGAGATTATTGTAAATATCGACGATTGGAAAAAGGACTACGTATATGATTCGGCAAGTAATGATTATTTCTATATTGATCACATTCGCGAAGATATGTCGCCATTATTCCGGATGGAATGAATGGGTAAGCTATGAAGGAAAGAGGCATCCCCATATTAAATGGAGCGGCCTCTTTTATAATAATATATTATTCTGCTTTAGCTGCTTGGATTTGTAGGTTGATTTTGACTTTGTCTCCGACAAGGACACCTCCGGTTTCAAGGGCTGCATTCCAGACTAAACCATAGTCTGAACGATTCACAGTACCTGTAGCACTGAAGCCAGCCTTCTCATTTCCCCATGGATCTTTTCCCTGACCCTCAAAAGTAACGAAGAAGGTTTCTTGTTTTGTCAATCCGCGAAGGGTTAAATCACCGGTAACATTGTATTCACCTTCATCTGTTTTTTCGATGCTAGTCGATTTGAAGGTCATATTTGGATGATTTTCTACATCAAAGAAATCCGTAGATACTAAGTGAGCATCACGGTCTTTACTACGGGTATCCACACTTGCTGTTTCTACGGAAAATTCAATACTTGCTGTTGTTAAATCAGCTGGATCCGCTTCAATTGAAGCGTTAAAGCTATTGAAGGTACCTTTTACGTTTGCAATCATCATGTGACGAACAGAAAAATCTACACTGCTGTGTGCAGGATCTAAAGCCCATTTAGTTTTTGCCATTGTTCATTTCTCCTCCATTTTGTTTTGAAGTGATTTATCTTGAATTTAAAATAACTAATTTCAAAATAAATTATATGTTGATTGCTACTATATTGTCAATTGTTTTTTATTAATTTTTTTCGCACTTTTTCCAATACTATTAAAATAAGCTTAGTTGAGATGGCCAGTATTCGTGTGGATCATAAAGTGGAAGAGAAGAGGAGAGTAAAAAGGAATAAAAAAAAAGCCTATAATCAGCCTTTACATTTTGAAATATTTTCTTGAAAAGGTATAAGAATCATGATAAAATGACATTTGGAATAAAAAGTTATATTATAGGTGATTACAAATAACCTATTATAACATTAACACAATAAAAATCGGTTGTCAAGCAATTGGATCTATATTTTATCTGGAGAGTGGTTAAATGAGCGATTTACAAAACAAAGACTGGCATATAGAACAGGAACGGGTCAGTTCAGTTGTAGAGGAAATTGATCAAAAAGTGAAAAATTTAGAGCAAAATACTGGTAAGGTTCGCTCAGATGTTCTCGAAATTCGCAAGACCTTTTGGGAAGATGTAACCGTAAATTTAGATGAGCCGGATGATATGATCGAAACAGCAGCAAGTATAAAGCAGCAGGCTGAAATGCTGTCCGAACGTGAGCGGACACATAAACAATTGGATCAACATCTAAAAACTCTCGCCAGATTAAAAGATTCCCCTTATTTTGGACGGATTGATTTTTTTGAAAAAGGTGAAAAAGCACCCGATCAAGTTTATTTAGGGATTACATCATTGATGGATAAACACGATGAAACCTTCTTAATCTATGATTGGCGCGCACCCATTTCGAGCCTATATTATGACTATTCTCCAGGGCTCGCACAATACCATACGCCTGAAGGAACAATCGAAGGGGAAATGACATTAAAGCGCCAGTTTATTATCCGAAATGCAGAAATTAAAGGAATGTTTGATACAGGGATAACCATAGGGGATGAAATGCTGCAAGAGGTTCTTGGGAACAATGCAAGCACGCAAATGAAAAGTATTGTTGCCACGATTCAGCGGGAACAGAATGAAATTATTCGGAACGAGCGCAGTAAAGTCCTCCTCGTCCAAGGGGCAGCAGGAAGCGGTAAAACCTCCGCGGCTCTGCAGCGTGTTGCCTACCTAATGTATCGGTATCGAGGGACATTAAATGCAGAAAATATCATGCTATTCTCACCGAACCCCCTTTTTAACAGTTACGTTGCTACCGTGTTACCAGAGCTTGGTGAAGAAAATATGCAGCAATCCACTTTCCAGGAATACTTACATCAAAGGTTTGGAAATTCGTTTGAGGTAGAGGATCCATTCGTACAAATAGAGTATTTGCTCAGTGGCAAAGAGGATAAAGGTTATCAGACAAGAGTAGAAGGAATTTGTTTCAAATCAAGCCTGGAATTTAAAAACATCATTGATCGATATGCAGCCCAATTATCCAGCCACGGTTTAATTTTTATGGATTTATTCTTTAGAGGAGATGTACTCATTTCGAAAAAGGAGATTCATAATTATTTTTATTCTCTTGAAAAAAGTTATTCGATTCCAAATAGGGTTCAGCTCGTCAAGGAATGGTTACTAAAAGAATTAAGACGTGCCGTCAAACGGGAGCGTTCTAGGAGCTGGGTGGAGGAGGAAATCCAATTTCTTGAAAAAGAAGATTATATGGAGGTATTCAAAAGACTACAAGAGAAAGATCGCTTCTCTGATAATACATTCGATGATTTTGAGCGGGAACAAAAGCTCCTTGCAGAAATGGTCGTGAAGGAAAAGTTTAGGCCCTTATTTGCAAGAGTAAAGAAGTTGAAATTTGTTGACGCCACTCAAATCTATCTGCAATTATTTTCACAAGCGGTGAGGTCAAATGAATCTCTTCCCCAAAACTGGGCGGACATTTGCACACATACAATAGAGAATATAACCAACATGATTATTCCGTATGAGGATGCGACACCATATGTATACCTCCAGGATTTAATTGAAGGCCGGAAATCAAACACTGGGATTCGCCATATATTCATTGATGAAGCGCAGGATTATTCTCCATTCCAATTCGCATTTATCCAAGGGCTTTTCCCTTATAGTAAAATGACGCTGCTTGGTGACTTCAATCAGGCAATCTTTTCCGGTGCGACGGGTTCAGAGACAGTTCTTACTGATTTGAACAATAGTGATGAGGAAGTAGAAGCCTTTGTATTAACAAAGACATATCGTTCCACAAGGGAAATTGTTGAATTTACAAGTGGTTTGATTGAAGGCGGCGAAAAAATAGTCCCTTTTAACCGCAGAGGCACAAAGCCGACAATAGAAGAAATAGGAAAAGAAAACGTAAATAACGCTATTCTTTCAAAAATGAAGGAATTTAACGATGAAGGACATCGCACAATCGCCGTGATCTGCAGGACTGCTGGAGAAAGTAAGGCCGTTTATAAAGCTCTTAAAAATGAAATTCCCCTTCATTTAATTGAAAAAGGGACAATTTCCTATGAGAAGGGAAATCTTGTGATTCCCTCTTATTTGGCAAAAGGAATCGAATTTGATGCTGTTATTCTGTATGATTGTTCTCAATATAAGAGGGAAAGTGAACGGAAATTATTCTATACAGTTTGCACACGTGCGATGCATGAGTTGTATATGCTTACAACAGACGGAATTAGTCCGCTCATGGCATCTGTCTCCCGAGATACTTATGATTTAATCTAAACTGGCACATAAAAGGCTGTAGAATTATATGCAATTCTACAGCTTATTCTTTTGAAATCTTACTTTTTCCATTGTTTTTGTACTTGTTCAAAGGCAAGGCGTAATATTTCATCATCGGAGGTTTCACGACTAGTAATGACATTTGTTAAATAGCATTTTCCTTCAAAAGTTATTGTTACTTCCACTTGTACCATAAAAATCACCTTTCCTTATTATAAGATTAGTTGTATAAAAAAAACTTCCAAAAGGAAGCTTTAAACCTCGAGAGCCATAAATTCTTCAGCAAATAGCTGTACTTGGTTTTTATCTATTTTGTTCTTTTTTAGTAAAGATTCAGCAATCACTAGATGGGCATGAATGGAACTATTTCTTTTTAAATCCCGAATGGATACATCGCCATTCAATAATTGAATAGCCTTTTCTCTGATGTCTTGATTCTTAGAAGACTTGTACAACAAATAGGCAATACAAGTAACTTTGTCCACAAAGTAACCTCCTATCTAGAATCGATTCGTTATTAAAATATAAATTCGACCATAAGCTAACTTTTTCCTGCTAATTTTCTGAAAATTTTAGAAAAACAAACATCTAATTAACTTCTATTTTACTTATCTAGATATTTTGTTGAATATTGCTTCTTTGATATAATATAAAAGCTGAACCTTTTACATATGATTTAGGAGGAAAACCAATGAAGCAGACCTTAATTAAGGACTTATACAGAAATACGGAAAGTTATATTGAGCAAAAGGTACAATTGTCTGGATGGATTCGGACGATTCGTGATTCCAAAACCTTTGGGTTCATTGAATTGAATGATGGCAGCTTTTTTAAAGGGGTACAAATTGTATTTGATGAAGAACTGGAGAACTTCAAGGAAATTGCTAAGCTTCCGATTAGTTCTTCTATTAAAGTAGTTGGGGATTTTGTTCATACTCCCCAAGCAAAGCAGCCATTTGAAATTAAAGCAACGGACATTGTCGTTGAGGGAATATCAAATGTGGATTATCCATTACAAAAGAAAAAGCATTCCTTCGAATATTTAAGAACGATCGCACATTTACGCCCAAGGACCAATACATTTTCAGCTGTATTCCGGGTAAGATCCCTAGCGTCATATGCAATACATAAATTTTTCCAAGAAAAAGGATTTGTTTATGTGCACTCTCCAATCATCACAGGCAGTGATACCGAAGGGGCAGGGGAAATGTTCCGGGTCACCACCCTCGATATGGACAATTTGCCAAAAAATGAAGAGGGTAAAGCAGATTTAAGCCAGGACTTTTTTAGTAAAGAAACGAATCTGACTGTAAGTGGACAGCTTTCAGCTGAGTCATTTGCGTTAGCATTCCGGAATGTTTATACTTTTGGACCAACATTTAGAGCTGAGAATTCGAATACAGCCCGCCATGCAGCTGAATTTTGGATGATTGAACCGGAGCTTGCATTTGCAGAGCTTCCAGATATAATGGATTTAGGCGAGGAAATGGTGAAATATGTAATTGGGTACGTTCTCGAACATGCTCCTGAGGAAATGAATTTCTTTAACAGTTTTATTGAAAAGGGCTTGTTAGACCGTTTAAATAGTGCACATTCAGCAAATTTTGGCCGCGTGACGTATACGGAAGCAATCAATTTGTTAGTTGAATCAGGTGAAAACTTTGCCTATCCTGTAGAATGGGGTGTTGACCTGCAGACAGAACATGAACGATATTTATGCGAAAAGGTCTTTAAACGCCCGGTATTTGTTACTGATTATCCAAAAGAAATTAAAGCCTTCTATATGCGTTTAAATGAAGATAACAAAACAGTGGCTGCAATGGATTTACTTGTTCCGGGAATCGGTGAACTAATCGGCGGCAGCCAGCGTGAAGAACGGGAAGAAGTATTGGCCGGAAAAATTAACGAGCTTGGCATGAATGAGGAAGATTATTGGTGGTATTTGGAATTAAGAAAATATGGCGGAACAAAACACTCAGGCTATGGGATTGGTTTTGAACGTTTAATCATGTACCTAACAGGAATGTCTAACATTAGAGATGTTATCCCATTCCCAAGAACACCTGGTAATGCGGAGTTTTAAATTATTTAAAAGGAGACCGAATGGGTCTCCTTTTGTGTTGTGTTTTATTAAAGATTTTGTAATTCTTCTTCGAAAAAAAAGGTTCCTGGGTGCTCTTTAACGATATAAGAATATCTTTTCATATTTTTTACATACTGCCATTTTAAAATCGTGACAGTCTCACCCGTTTCTTTAATGTTTACAGTTTGACCATTATTATAGCGGTTATTTGAGTTTTTCAAATCTAACACCCCTTTACTATTCCTTTTAAGTATACCACAAAGTCATTACACTTTATTTCAAATGGAAGACGCTTGCAGTAAATGAAAAGAAGAAAGTCAGGCACCTTTCAATAATAAACCAACTATGGTATACTTTACAAAAGCGAGGTGTCATTTTGACAAATTATAAAGCAAAAAAAAGTAACCTCAAAGATTTATTAACTAAAAACGGTATGGATTTGGAATGCCTGGAAAGAAGTACAAACATTCCCAGAAGTCAACTTAACGACTACATATCAAAGAAGGTAATGAATCTAAATTCTGCGATGACAATCTCCAAAGAATTGAATTGCCAGATTGAAGATTTATATGTTTGGACATCTGATGAGACATAGTGTAGTTTCTTCATACATGAACGAAAAACAGACTCGTTATCGAGTCTGTTTTTTTTTATGAGTAATTTAGTTCGATAAGTCACATTTTTCTAAAGGAATGACCTTTGTTTTTTTGGTGAATTTGTATCCAAGCCATAAAACAAGGAAAAGAGGTATCCCAATGTAAGAAACTAATACACCATTCCAGTCGATATGGTCACCCATAAAGGCTGAATAATTTTGTCCTAAAACAACAAATCCGCAGACAGCAAAGGCGAAAATCGGTCCAAATGGAAAGAGTTTTGATTTAAATGGCAGCAAGCTTAAATCCTTGCCTTGCGCAACATATGATTTACGGAAACGATAGTGGCAAACGGCAATTCCAAGCCAAGCAATAAATCCTGACATACCAGAAGCATTTAAAAGCCAAACATAAACGGTACCATCACCAAAGAATGATGCAAGGAACGCTAATGTTCCTACTAATGTTGTAGCAATTAAGGCATTGACTGGAACGCCTCTTTTATTTAGTTTGCCTAAGAATTTTGGCGCTTTTCCTTGGCGCGCTAAATCCCAGAGCATCCGTGTCGAAGCATACATGCCTGAATTTCCGGCAGATAATACGGCTGTTAAAATGACGGCATTCATGACAGATGCTGCGAAAGCAATTCCTGCTTTTTGAAATACAAGTGTGAATGGGCTGACGGAAACATCACCATTGGCCAAGTTTCCATTTGTATATGGAATCAGAAGTCCGATCACTAATATAGCTAGCACATAAAATAAAAGAATCCGCCAAAATACAGATTTTACAGCACGAGGAATTGCCTTTTCGGGATTATCGGTTTCCCCGGCTGCGACACCTAGTAGTTCGGTTCCTTGGAAAGAAAATCCAGCGGCCATAAAAATTCCCAGCATGGCCATAAACCCGCCGTGGAATGGCGCATCACCAACTGTAAAGTTTTTAAATCCAATCGCATGATCGCCCATAATACCAAATATCATTAACGTGCCAGTTATGATAAAAATAACAACTGTCACTACTTTAATAAGAGAAAACCAATACTCTGCCTCGCCAAACCCTTTTACAGACAGATAATTTAATAGAAACATAATCACTAAAAAGGTACTGCTCCAAATAATTGATGGCGTATTTGGGAACCAGAATTTCATGATCATTGTAACAGCAGCTAATTCAGCAGCAATGGTGATTGCCCAGTTATACCAGTAATTCCAACCGAGTGCAAAACCGAAAGCTGGATCAACAAATTTTGTTGCATATGTGCTAAAGCTTCCGGCAACGGGCATATAGGCACCCATCTCAGCTAAGCTTTGCATTAAAAAGTATACCATGACCCCGATGACAAGATAGGAAAGGAGCGCCCCGCCAGGTCCGGCAGAATGAATGGCACCGCCGCTTGCAAGGAATAGGCCGGTACCTATCGTTCCTCCTAAAGAAATCATTGTAAGGTGACGTGATTTTAAGCTGCGTTTTAGCTCAATCGTTTCCTGTTTGTTTGTGCGTTCATCTGAATAAACCTGTTCTTCTAATTGTCTAGCTGTTTGCATATTTATGACTCCTTTTTCTGTTTGTTTTTCGAGAAGGAGTTTGGAATAAAAAATGCCATCGAAGCAGAATCGATGGCATTGTCAATACCCCGCATCATACCTTCCGAAAGATAGCTCAACACGCACAGCTGGTAGGGCTATACGTGACAGTTCTGTTCCTATTCGGAGACAGCCCCAGCATGCAATTCCAGAGATGAATACACGCTTCGGCAGCTTTTCCTTTCAAACGGAGTCATTGGAGTCTCATCACCTCGTCCGCCATACTAATAAAAACCGCGACCTCTACCTCATCGGTTTGATGAGGATTTATACTATGAAGTTAATATATTTATATAGTATAAATATTATTTATAAAAAGTCAAATGGAAAAATTTCCAGATAATTTTTTATTATTGTAAAAAACTATTTAATTTACTTCATAACGGAGAATCGGTAATATTCATTAAAAGAACAAGTGGCAGGAGATGAATAGGTTGCAGTTTCTTGGTTTAATACTCGGGTCCCTCATAATTGTGACAGGTTTTAATCTCTTTTTAATCCCTCATCAAGTGTTAAGCAGCGGATTAAGCGGTATTTCTATGTTATTTGGCATGATCACTCCAATTAATACGGGAGTAGCTAATTTTCTGTTAAATCTTCCATTATTAATTATCGGATATAAAATGCTTGGAAAAAGGTTTATCATGAATACGATATTATCTGTCATCATTATTTCATTTGGTCTATATTTGGTCCCTGTATATGAGGTTGCTAAAGACACCATATTATCATCGATTTTTGGAGGAGCCTTAACAGGTATTGGCGTGGGAATCGTGTTCCGCTGTTCCGGTTCGACTGGGGGATTTGATATTATCGGAATGATTGTGTCACGGAAAAGAGACTTTCCGATTGGCACCTTGCTTTCAGGAATGAATGCAGTAGTCATTCTCATTAGCGGCTTTATATTTAATTGGGATGTAGCACTTAATACTTTAGTATCCATTTTTGTAACAGGTAAAGTAGTGGATGCTATTTATACCGATCACGCAAAGTTAACAATCATGATAATTACTGAAAAAGGCCAAGAAATGCGAAGGCACTTGCTCACTAACTTGTACAGAGGATTGACTATAATGGATGGTGTTGGCGGCTATTCTAATGACCATCGAAATGTATTATTTACCATTATTTCAAGGTATGAGTTAAATGAGGTGAAACATCTAATAACTGAAATCGATCCTGCGGCTTTTGTCAATATAACTGAAACCATTGAAGTAATGGGACTATTTCACAGACCCAGCCCGCATTAACAAAAATAACCCCTGAATTTGGGGTTATTTTTATATATTTGCTAATTATTAATATACTTTTCAAATACATAACCAAAATCTTTTACACAATATTGTTTTTTGCTATCCTCCAGCCATTGAAAGGCAGCTTGATTAAGCATTTTGAATTGAACAACCAAGTTGCTGTCAGGACTTGTGATACGGCCAAGAGTTGTTGAGGCTACATCAAGGCTTTGTTTGGCAAATTGGAGCGAGATTTCATTTTCATGTGAAATTTCGGAAATTTTGATAAGTGCTTTGTACAAATCTTTTATTTCTTCAATATGTTTCTTATGAACGTCGATGGAGAAGGGCTGCGAGCCAATTTTAAATTTAATTTCTACATCAAGATCAACCGTTCCAGCTGTTTCTAGGTAAACATCTGAAATTCTATTGGTAGCATAACTATAGCGGTGAAGCATGCGCTTTTTACTTGTTGCACTAGTACCATCAAGATGTATAAGGGAATTATTTGTAAAACAATATTCATCGGATTTTGATTTGATTAAGAAATATATTTTCTCATTGTCTTCATGCATAACATAATCATCTGCATCCACCTTATCATAATTCTCCGGCTTAATAACTGAACCCACATCACTTAATCCTAAAATATCTGCAGCTACTTTTCCAAACATTGTGTCAACCTCACTTTATTATTTTTTTCTAAATTTATGTACGAACAAAGCGGCATAAGGTTTCAACCCTGAGCGAACTTTTGGACGACGAAATACTCTATGCCATTTATAAAATAAGTATACATAAATTTCTGTCGGTCATTAACAAACAATTCAGAAATCTGGTATACTAAAGAAAAATTTGATTGATCTTGGAGGAAGTCCGATGTAAACCACCTTACTTTTAAATGAAAATTTAATAAAAAGTGAGGGTGTAACATGTCCATTTTTTTCGGAAAACAGGTTTCTTTCCGGTTTCTTTGGTTTGGGCAAATGTCAGCCAATCTGGGTGATATTTTATATGTTGTATGTTTAATAAAAATGATCTTTGATGCGACTGGTTCAGTTACCTATATGTCGCTTGTTCCGTTTTTTTATACTATTTCTGCTTTAATTAGCGGATTATTGGCACCATTAATCATCAATAAATACAAACTTAAGTCTATTTTATTTTTTTCCCAATGCGGTAAGACATTGTTGCTATTAGGTATGTGTTTACTAGCAGGCAACGTAAACGCTGGCTGGCTGTTCGAAATTTATTTACTAATCTGTTTGATTTCCTTTTTAGATGGATGGGCATCACCGGCTCGAAACGCTCTTGTTCCAAGTCTTGTAGAGCAAAGCAAACTTATGAAAACCAATAGTTTACTTGCCATTTCTAATCAAATCGTTCAGTTGATTGCTTGGCCCATCGGCAGTATCTTATTAGTTTCTTTGGGAGCAAGGAGGATTCTCTGGTTTACCTTCGTCTTATACCTGCTCTCTAGTGTATTAATGGGGCTTATCGATCATGTTGCAAACCAGCAGATTAAAGAAGAGCAGTCGCGAATGGATGTCTTAAAAGAGGGTTGGAGAATCATTTGGAATTCCAAGCAGCTCCGGACGATCAGTTTGATGAACATACTCGAAACCTTTGCAAACGGGGTTTGGATTGCAGCTATTTTGTTTGTTTATGTTTCGGAGGCATTAAATAAAGGGGAGAACTGGTGGGGATTTATTAATGGGTCCTTTTTTGCCGGAATGCTATTTGGGGGACTGCTGATTTATCGCTTTTCACGTATGTTAGAAAGAAATTTAGGAAAAACAATCCTTTTGTCTACATTCAGCTTAATCGCGATTACCTTTTTATTCGGAACGACCTCAATCCCTTGGTTTGCTTTATTCGTTTCTTTCTTGTTTGGATTGCCGCAAATGGCTCGAGATGTGGCCGAGACCACGATCATCCAACAAAGTGCAAGGGAACAGCTTTTAGCTAAAGTTTATTCAGCCAGGGGAACATTGATATTTGGTGCCTTCGGTTTATCATCTCTTTTGATGGGATGGATTACCGAATCATTTGGTGTAAGAACCACCTTTATGGTGGCAACTATACTTTTCCTTTGTTCTTTTACAGTGGCCTTAATGAGCAGGAGGTACTTTTTCTTAGATGTGAATGAACAAACATGGTAAGATGTTCAGTATTTTAGCGAAACCACTTGCTGGTTTCCCTTTTTTTGTGGAAAATCACACTATATATAGAATTACAAAAGGAGATCAGAAACCATGCGTCCCATTATTATAGGCATCTTTGCTTCATTCTTTTTTGCCTTTACTTTTATCCTAAATAGATCGATGGAACTTGCAGGGGGGAGCTGGATTTGGAGTGCATCGTTAAGATATTTCTTCATGCTTCCCTTCCTTTTCTTCATCGTAATGGCCAGGAAAAATTTAAAACCATTATTTGTGGAAATGAAACAACGGCCGGGTTCGTGGCTGCTGTGGAGTTCTGTTGGCTTCGGATTATTCTATGCCCCTATTTGTTTTTCAGCTGCATATGCCCCAGGCTGGCTGATTGCAGCAACCTGGCAGATTACCATCATCTCCGGTTCCTTCCTGGCACCTCTTTTTTTTGAAACGGTCATGACCGATCAAGGCCCAAAACGGATAAAGGGGAAAATTCCTTTTAAAGGCTTAGGAATGTCCTTAATCATATTATTGGGAATCATTTTGATGCAGGTGGAACAAGCAAACCATTTATCTTTCATTGCCTTATCTTTAGGAGTCTTACCTGTTGTTGCAGCATCATTTGCCTACCCATTAGGCAATAGAAAAATGATGGAGGTTTGCGGCGGCCGCCTAGATGTATTTCAACGAGTATTAGGAATGACGATTGCAAGCTTGCCCTTCTGGATTGTCTTATCCATCTATGGACTAATTGATAGCGGACCGCCAAGCTTTGGACAAACCGTCCAATCCGCACTTGTAGCAATAACCTCCGGAGTAATTGCAACTATTCTCTTCTTTCATGCAACAGATCTTGTAAGGGGAGACATGCAGAAACTTGCTGCTGTAGAGGCTACGCAGTCAATGGAAGTTTTATTTGCTGTTATCGGAGAATTGTTACTATTAAATTCATTAATGCCTTCAGCTTTATCATGGAGCGGCATGGCATTGATCATGGCAGGCATGATCCTGCACAGCTATGTTTCCAATAAAGAAGTAAAACCAAAAATAGAAAAACTTAGTGCTTAGGCGGAAAAATAAAATGGAAATGACGAATCCTTATCAACAAAATTGATAAGGATTTTTTTATTCCTTTTATCCGTTTAGGAAAGGTGTAAGCCGCTCAATGGTTTCTTGAAGAATAGCTGCATTTTTCTTATACATTGCCTTTGACTTTTTGCAATCAGTCTCTAATGAGAAAATTTCTAAGTCTGCTTGGGTCTTTTTGAGAGTTGCCAGTAATAACGGACGTGCTGCAGGCGTTGGTACTTTAATTTTATCATCATAAAGATCCACGGTTACCTCACCATACGAATCCACTTGCCCAAGAAAAACATTATCCAATGTCACACCAAGTTTTTCTAACTCCGTATAAAGCCAGCCTCTGCCTTTTCCGGCACACCGTAATGCCTCATCCACGATATTCCCGTCCATAATGATGGTTTGCGGTTCTTTTTCATTTGGCATTTTCATTTGTAAATCTTTTGGTGTTAAAGGTTGATTTTCTTTTTTTAATAAGGCACTTAAATTACCGCGTGGTTCCAATACTGCAAATTCAACGTCAGCAACTTTAAAAATGTTTTTTTGCCTTAGGAGTGCAGAAAGTTCATCGATCGTATACTTTTCTTTCTTTAAATTATTCTCTAAGATTTTTCCATCTTGAATGACGACTGTACTTTTCCCTTCAGCAAAATCACTGAATTTTTTACTTTTTATTGCCATGTAGTTCACTAAAAAAGTAATCAATCCAAATACGACAATGGCGAGGGCACCATGATAGATATTCGCCTCAAGTCCTGTGACAACCTCACCAGCTATACTTCCAATCGTAATGCCTGCGACATACTCAAAAAAGGAAAGCTCAGATATTTGCTTCTTTCCTAGAACTTTTGTGGTAATAAATAAGAGCAGCAAGAAAATTAATGAGCGCATGATAATAAACGTCCAACCTGGCATCTTTTCTCACCTCAAATTATTATGTCCCCTTGAATTGTGGTTCATGACGTTCCAGTTCTAAAACACGGTATTGCAGATCTTTTTTTACATCTCCAATTTGCAGACTCGTTTCGTGGAAAATTTTTTTTGCTTCATCATCAAGTGAATTTAATGCGAATGAAGATAATTGGGCTTCAATGCCTTTTAAGGTGAACAGACATTGTTTGACATTTGAAGCGATCGTCATAAAAGTAACTTCCTTTCATAGGAAATTCTTAAAATGAAAAAGGGGTTGGCTTGGGATCGCCAACCTAATTCAGCTTTATTGATTGTACTGCGGTTCTTCGGCCATGATTTCTTGAAGTCTCGGTTCAAGACTGTCTAAAACGGATTGTGTTTGCTGTGCAGCTTGTTGATAGAGTTGTTTGGCATTTTGATTATCTGTAGCAAGCGCAAACGTTTCAAAACTTGCTTGTGCACTTTTAAGTCCTGCTAATGCTTGTTTTACTTGAGTACCGACTGTCATCTTTATCCTTCTTTCCTTATAAGAATTGAAATTACAAAAATAGTATGTGGATTAACTTATTGCTTATGTATGAATTTGTTTTTATTGGAGTAGAAAATTTTTCCAATCGCCTTGAATAGTGATTTCTTTAATTATTATTCCTTTTTTTTAGTTTTAAAGCATATAGTTGTAACAGTTAAAAATTTATATTTTGGGGTGATCAATATTAGAAATACAGCGAAAGATGATTTTGTCCAAGGATTTGTGCCGCATCATAATCATGGGTCTGTGGATTACACTGGAGTGAGTTCAGGGCATGTTCACCAATGTTTGGATATCACTTCACCACCGATCCCCACACAAGATGGCGGACATATTCATTATACAGAAGGATATGTACTTTTTGAGGATGGACACACACACCATTACCGAGCTTATTCTGGGCCCGCCATTCCTGTAGGGAATGGCATGCACGTCCATTATTATGATTTTCAAACAACCGAAGATAATGGGCATAGTCACCATGTGAAAGGTGTTGATCAACCTGCACCTGGGTCGAAATAGCACCAAAACCAATCTTTTATAAGGTTGGTTTTTTTTATACAAATAAAGTGTTTTTTAAGAAAATTGCGCCAAATACTACAGTAATTGGTAAATTTGAGGTAAAATAACAATGGATAATAGAGAGAAGCATTGGGGGGGATATTTTGATTTTTGTTAGAAGAAAGGAAGCAGATGACGAACATTCCGTTAAATTAGTAGCGTATACAATTATTTTGTATATTAGCAGCATATTTGTACCATTTGTCCTTGTTGCATCTTATCAAAGCATGGTCTATTTTTCACGCTCCTATTGGTTTTTTTCAACACCATTTAGTGCTTACATCACGTTTATGATCGGGATGATAGTAATTGCTGTAATTTTGACTGCTTACCTCATCTTTAGGCAACGATGGGAGGGAAGAAGATTGAAATGGATTACTGGTCTTTTAATCCTTTCAACTTTACCGGCCTTTATATTAAGTCTAACCAATTATTATTATCTGGACGATGATGGCATCCACTATAATGGTTTGACAGGGCTGGAGGAAAATGAATACAAATGGGATGAAATGGCTAAGGTACATATTGTTTACAGAAACCAACAGGGTACAACCAGTTTATACCAATACAAATTTGTGATGGCTGACGGCAGTGAATTAACAATTCCGTTTAATGATAAACTTTCTGAAAATAAATATAGGGTGGAAGCGAAAATTAAAGAGAACAACATTCCGGTTAAGGATAATTTCAAAAATCCAATTGTCGATTAAAGAAAAGGTCTTCCGTTTTGGACTGGAAGACCTTGGTTGCATTAGGATTTCCAAAAGTTCACAATACCGTCACAAATTGTCGGTTAATTCGGAAAATACCGTGATATACTATAAGTGTAAAGGAAAATCCAAAGGTTAACATCTTAGGAGGCTCAACCATACGTGTTCGTTCCGTTAGTGAACGAGTCAATGTAAGGTTATTCCTAAATATCATTTGGTAGGTGGAGCGATGCAAATTCTTATTGCAAAGGCTTAAATCTAAAACAAAATCCTTTCATAATCGATATCTATGAAAGCCAATAGAATCTATATCAAGGGAAAAAGTTGAGGATTTATAGGTTAATACATCTAATTTTCAGAAGTATTTCGAACCGAAACCTTTTCAAAAAGATACATTGCCAGGAAGCTGATGATCCAATTGATGGAATAAAGGTCTTAAATGGTGGTAAACCAAAATTTGTTTCTTTTAGGGATTTGAATTCCAATAACATGTGAATTAATTCCTACAACGGAACAAACACACATTGGCTATGCTTCAAAGTTTCCCTTTAGATGCGAACTTTCACTAAAGGAAATGGAATTTGAAAACATATGGCTGGTGTCATGGTTGGGTCCCCTAAGGTGTTAATAATCATTAAGGAGTTACTTCAAAAATGAGGTAGCTCCTTTTTATATCTTCTTTACAATAGTGAATGAAATTAAGCAATTCATTATGAATCCTGCTTAATTTTCGCTATACTTATAGTAGAATTCTTTTTGAAAGGGGCAAGATAATGGCAGGAACGCAAGAAATTAGTTTAATTGCACAACAGGAAGCCATAATGGCAAAAATTCAGCATAGAAAGTTGACAAAAAGAAAACTACTTCAGCGGATTTTATTAATAACACTAGGTGCCACCTTAATGTCAGTAGGACTTGAAATCTTCCTCGTTCCAAATAAGGTCATTGATGGCGGGATTACTGGCATTTCCATTATGCTCTCCTATATAACGGGATGGAAACTGGGAATTTTCCTATTTATTCTTAATATTCCTTTTTTCTTCATTGGTTACAAACAGATTGGAAAAACCTTCGCATTCTCCACTCTTTATGGCATCATCATTCTTTCAATTGGTACCAGTTTACTTCATCCAGTTCCTGCCTTTACCCAAGATATTCTTCTTGCGACTGTTTTTGGGGGAATTGTTCTTGGTATTGGAGTTGGTCTGGTCATAAGGTACGGTGGTTCACTAGATGGTACCGAAATACTTGCCATTCTTTTTAATAAAAAACTTCCTTTTTCCGTCGGGGAAATTATTATGTTCTTTAATCTTTTCATTCTTGGAAGCGCCGGTTTTGTATTTTCATGGGATCGTGCGATGTACTCTTTAATTGCTTATTTTGTTGCTTACAAAACGATTGATGTAACAATAACAGGGCTGGATGAATCTAAATCCGTTTGGATCATTAGTGACAATGCCAGAGAAATTGGCGACGCCATCATGAATCGCCTTGGTCGAGGAGTTACCTACATTAATGGAGAAGGTGCCTTTTCGGGAGATGATAAAAAAGTTATTTTTTGTGTCATCAATCGTCTTGAAGAAGCAAAATTGAAGGAAATTGTTACTGAGAATGACGATAGTGCCTTTCTAGCAGTGGCGGATATTGCTGAAGTCCGTGGCGGGCGATTTAAGAAAAGGGATATTCACTAGTTGTAATCTACTCACTATTTCTGTCGTTAATTAGGGAAAAATGCAAATTCTTCGGATCGTGTTTTGTCGTACTATGCGCTTACCTAGGAAATAGTTTTGCGAAAAATAAGATATTTCCGAAAAAGATGACAGATAATTCTGCCATCTTTTTCGTTATTTAAAATAATAGTTCATACACTTCATTTAGTTCATGTGCCCTTTTTTCATCTTGTTCCTCTTTCGCATAGTTAATCTCCTTAGGCAGAATAAGATTTAAAAAATGTATTTCTTTTTGGTTTAAATCACGGACAAAGGAGCCTTCAGAAGAGTAGGCACTCTCCTTTAGTTTTTTGTACAAATTCCTGCCCTCTGAATGTTCGTCCGTATAATTTGATAAGGTTTCTCTTAAATATCCCAAAGTTTTATCCATACCTTCACCTATCCTTTCACCCTTTTATTTTTTGATGTAAGGGTAATAATATACACTTTAGAAAGTTAATATTGGCGGGATTTGAAATCCTGAAAATGAAAAAGAGAGTAAGTACAAATGTACTTACTCCATTTACCCGGTTAGAAAAATAAAAACGGTGCAAACCCAAAACCAACAAACGGAAAGAATACCGGTGGCCTGAAAAATGGCCGTGGTCCCCAAAAGCCATATCCAAATCCGTCAGAAGTTTGGGAAGATGTTAATTGTTCAATCTCAAGGCCATTCTTTTGAACCTTAACAACTCTACCTGTCACCCATTCTCCAGTTTCATTTTGATATCGAATCATCTTACCTTCTAAATGACGAGCTTGTTCAAAATTTAACTGCACTCCAAATCCCTCCTTTAAATTATGGACCTGCTATAAAATATGAAAAAAGTTTAACGGATGTAAAGGCCAAAACCTATTTCTTGTCCATTAATTTTTGGGAAGGTAAAAGGCAAGGCAAATCTCCTGGTTAAAGCTCATTCTCCATGAAAAGACCCCCTTTTAAAAAAGGGGGTTTTTCTTATTTTGTCGCCGTGAAAATCCGATAGCTTAAAACATCTTGGTACTTTAAAACAATATTTCCATGCTCATTTAATATTGTAAAAAGCTCAGGTTCAAAATCCTTGGAAAAATTAAATTCAGGTGTTTGATTACCATGGCTAAGGACAGGTTTTTGTGCTTTTATATCTATGCAGTGAAAACCGGCCTCATGTAAAAGCTGATTCCAGTCCGCTTCTAACAATAAAGAATCGACTGCATAAAAATTCATGATTTCTGATTCTTCTTTAGTAGACAGCCGCTTATTAATTGTCATTTCGTTAGCGATAAGACGTCCGCCACTCTTTAATACCCGATAAAATTCCTTTAGCGCTTTAGGTTTATCAACAAAAGCTAATACAGACTCAGATAATATAAAATCAAAGGAATGATCTTCGAATGGTATTTCTTCAATGGATCCATGGATTAATTGAATGGGAAGCTGAAGTGTTTCAAAGCGTCCTTTAGCCTTTTCCAGCATGATTGGATTAATTTCCAGCCCAAACACTTTCGCCTTATATTGCTGGTATAAATAGGCTGCAGTCTGACCCGTACCACAGCCTGCGTCTAAAACATTGGATTGATTCGTAATCTTTTCATTTGAAAGCATGTTTTGCGTCAATTGGATTCCACCGGGATGAGCCCCGCCAACTCCAAATTTTGCTAAAAAATCAAAATAAGTTAAGCCTCCCATAGACACCACCTCATTCATCTTTTTTGCATAGTATGAAAAATAGTGGGAATGGGTTCATCTTTCTTACATTACAAGATATTTTATATGAAATCCGGACAGATTTTTTCCAGAAAACAACAAAGTATGAATCGTTTCCTAAACATATTCTCCACCAAAATGCACAAATTAAACAAATGGAAGGGGATATTTAGCACCTTCCATTTCAAGCAGAAGGAGTGCTGAAGATGAAAAGCATAAGAAGGCAGCCGTTCTTCAAATTGTTTACGCCAAAGCGAAAAAGCAGGGGCGCTATGTGGGCCTCTCTTGTTGGAATTGGATTAAGTGCAGCAGTATTTGGGGTTACAAGAGGGAAGCGTAAAGATTATGCACTTCCTTTTCAAAATGTGGTGAAAAACTTTGCACCTAAGTCCAATCTAAATTTGATGGACAATGCAGCCTTAACAGAGTTCTCAGAAGAGTTATTAGAAAGTGCTTTGAAAAATAAACACTAGAAAAGTCCGCCTCTTACGGCGGACTTTTTCAATATGGTGCTTCTGGAATTTTTCTGGGTATGTATTCAAGACTCTCTGAAGAATAAAGTTTTATAACTAACAAATTACCCAAGGTCCTAGCCCTGATTAACACTGGCTGGTTATACAGATTCTTAAATACAAAATCAGGACCATACCAGCTTACAGTTGCATCCCGGCCGGGAGGTATATAGGGAACATCTCGGCTGTGAGAAAAGCGCTGGACAATCTTTAAACCTGCATTATCTACCGCATTAAAAAGGGTAGAGGAAACTTGGCAGATCCCGCCCCCGATGTCCTCTGAAAATTCCCCCCGTACAATCACCTTAGCACGTAAATAGCCTTTCTCAGCAGTACGTTTCCCAACAACCTTGTTAAAAGAAAACGTTTCTCCCGGAAAGATAACATAATTGTTAATTGCCTTAGTTGCTAATTGAATGTTGGTAGTTCGCTTCTTATTTTGCGAATTAAAACTGGTAACATAGCGCCCAATCCTTACACTCTGAATATCACCGAGTAATTCACTATCCACTTTCGGGTAAACTGGGGCCATTGGAATTTCCAAATAACCTGGTTTGCGCGAAAAGTAATAAGAATAGAATTGTTCCATGAATGCCTCGCGATGAATTCGATAACCAACTTGTTCAGATTGGATATTTCCAAATGAATCTAGTGTAGCGTTCTTAGGCTCTATTGAATATTGATGGTCCAGTTGGTCTAATAAATGATTATATTTTTTTGAATGAATGAGCGGTAAATCGGTATATGGTATGGAGAAGTCCGTCCGATTAATGGACTGCACACCTCTGCCTTCTTTTGTAATGATTAAGCTGTCCGGTGAATATGTTTGTTGCACGGTTAGTAAAAAAGCGAACATCCAAGTTGAAATCATAACTTGTTCCCCCCCTATTACTAATATTTGTTGCAATTTGTCCTTTCATGTACACCACTATGATAAAGAAACTTTTTATAAAAATTTTCCAAATGCCTATTTACAATTATTAATAATTATAATATTATCATTATTGATAATGATAATATAAATAGGAGCAAATTTGTGACAATGGAAAATACAATTGACGTGATCTTACATCCTGTTCGGATAAGAATTATTCAGGCTCTCATTAACCAACAAATTACAGCGCAGCAATTGAAGGAATTGCTTCCAGATATTCCACAAGCATCACTAT
Organism: Bacillus sp. S3; assembly: GCF_005154805.1. Taxonomy (GTDB): domain Bacteria; phylum Bacillota; class Bacilli; order Bacillales; family Cytobacillaceae; genus Neobacillus. The sequence goes on along the minus strand of NZ_CP039727.1, from coordinate 3,033,946 downwards.
ACCGCCACCTCAAAAAACTTGTTGAAGCAAAGATCATTCACATTGTTGACGAGATACCAAACCGTGGCACCGTTGAAAAAGTGTATTCCATCAATGATCCAAACAAGGCTGTTATTGGCCCAGAAGAATTAAATAAACTCTCTAAGGAAGAACATTTGGGGTTATTTATTAAATTCATGGCTAATTTAATGGGGGAATATGAGAGGTATTTAAGCCATGAAAAATTTAATTTAGTGAATGACGGTGTTTCGTATCGGCAAACTTCCATGAATCTAAATGAGGCAGAGTTTGCTGAATTTATTAAGGAAATGACGGCAGTCTATAAGAAATTTTCAGCGAATAAACCGCAAACTGGAAGAAGACGAAGGACATTAGCCACAATCATTATTCCAAATCAAACAAAGGAACAATAGGGGGATTATGAATGAAATCAATGGGGAATGAAGTAACGATTCAAAGCAAGGTGGCATTAAAGGGAACATTGAATTTCCCTGAATTGCGTGTTCAAAATGGGCCGGCTGTCCTTATTATCCCGGGATCTGGAAAATTAGATCGTAACGGAAAAGTGAATGAAAAGTTAGATCTTAAGCTGTACGGTCAATTAGCTGAATTTCTAACATCAATCGGTTTTATTAACCTAAGATATGATAAACGTGGAGTCGGTGCAAGCGAAGGAAACTACCTTACAACAGGGCTATGGGATTTAGTCGACGATGCACAAGCGGCAGTCCAATTCTTAAAAGGTCTTCCAGAAGTAGATCCAGAAAAGGTGATAGTATTGGGCCATAGTGAAGGCACTACCATTGGTACTGCCCTTGCAGTTAGGGAGGAACTGGGAGGGTTAATACTGCTTTCCGGTGCAGTGGAAAGAATTAGTGAAGCACTAAAAAGGCAGCGGGATTTTGCTGCACAAGACATTTTGAACGCAAAGGGGTTTCAAGGCTTTTTACTACGTTTATTAGGCACGCATAACCAGGTGGAAAAACAAGCGCAAAAATATATGAAAAAAGTGGAGAAATCTACCGAAGATGTTATGAAAGTGAATTTTGTTAAAACAAATGCCAAGTGGATGCGCGAGCATTTTGCATATAATGTAAGAGAAGATTTAGCAAAAGTTACCTGTCCTGTCCTTGCAATTACGGGAGCCCTAGATCTCCAGGCGAACCCAGAGGTACTGAAGGATTTGCCTCAGTATGTAAAAGGGGATGCGGAGTATCATGTTGTTCCAAACATGGGGCATTCATGTAAAAAGATTACGCACATCTCAACGATGTTTACAATGAAAAAGGATATTGCAGCAGAAGGAAGTCTTCCTGTTCATCCAGAATTACTTGAGCTCCTTGAGACATGGCTTCACAATCACAGTGCGGCTAAAACCATTGAGGAGAAAATTATCCTTTAATATTCACTTTTGATAAATTTGGCTGTCAATATGATGGCCAAATTTTTTTGGATGAAAAAAATGTAGAAATATAGTATAGTAGCAATTAATAATAAGCTTATAGGTACCTGCTAGCACTTTGCTAACACTTGGATAGGAGTGTATCATATTGATTGAAAATGACAGAATCCAATTAAATGTCAGAATCACGAAAGAAACGGCTGTAAAACTTGATGAAATTGTTGAGTATTATCAACAGGGATTAAAGCTTGGCAGAATTTATAAAGGCGACGTCCTTACGGATATTATAGAAAAATCGTATGAAGTCATGAACAAGCAGAAAAAAGGTATAAGAAGGTTTTAAAAGGAATTCAAGTAAATTGAAGAAAAAAAGAAAGAGGGTCTTGAAGGTATTCAAGGCCTTTTACAATGGATTTTTTTAATAAACTATGAACAAAGTATTAATAACTATGGAAGAATCGGGCAAAGGGTTTGATATGCCGAAAATTTCGTATAAACTATAGACTAGAATAGTTTCTTGTACGGGGAGATGGCTGATAGTGAAGATTTTAGTGATAGAAGATAATAAAAGTGTTTGCTCAATGATTGAAATGTTTTTTGCAAAAGAGGGAATTGACGGTGTTTTTGTAAATGATGGTGTAGAAGGCTATAACCGCTTTAAAAGCGGCACATGGGATGCTCTCATTATTGACTGGATGCTTCCCGGCATGGATGGTGTCTCGATTTGCCGGAAAATAAGGGAAGAAAAGTTTACTGTTCCGATTATTATGTTAACTGCGAAGGATAGCGAATCTGATCAGGTACTTGGACTTGAAATGGGGGCGGATGACTATGTCACTAAACCGTTCAGCCCCCTGACACTTATGGCGAGAATTAAAGCCGTAACCCGAAGAGTCCAGGCGCAAGTGCCGAAAGAGCAGGACGATATTCTGAAAACAGAGCACTTTATGGTTAATAAAACCACGAGGGAAGTTTTTATTGACCAAACACAGGTGACCAACCTAACACCAAAGGAATTCGATTTACTCTACTACATGGTAGAGCACCCCCGTCAAGTATTCTCACGTGAGCAATTACTTGAGCGGGTTTGGGGATATCAATTTTACGGTGACGAACGGACGGTGGATGTTCATATTAAGCGGCTGCGGAAAAAGGTTGAAACCACCTCGCAGCCATTCTTCCATACTGTTTGGGGAGTAGGGTATAAGTTCGATGACACATTTAAAGCCGATGAAGTTTAAGTATATCTACCAACAGTTTTTTAGCCATATTAGTGTTATCATTGTAGCTTTTTTACTATTAAGCATTTTGTTTACTCATTATGTTGAAAATTTGATTTATGAAAATAAGGCAGATGAACTGATTTCATTTGGTAACGCGATTTTAAAGGATTTAAACGAGGCACCGATTGCATCAGACGCGATATTAAATCAATACAGCAATGTATTGGCTGCGAGAAATACAAGTTTTAGTTTGTTTGATCAGGACGGCGTGTATCTGATTAATAAACGTGGACTGACTATAAAAAATTTACCTGAAAAACAATGGAATTTAGTGAAAAAGGGGCAAACCATCATTGTCAAAAGTGATTATAAAAGTTTTGGACAAGGAGGAGTTACATTTGTCGTTCTCCCTTACATTGATGATGGTAAGTTTTTTGGCGGGGTACTCTTAACTTCGCCAATAAGCGGCTCTAGTAATATGATCCAACAAATTAATAAATTTTTACTTTATACAATGCTGATTGCCTTTGGTGTTTCCTTTTTACAAAGCTGGTATTTGTCAAGGATTCATGTCCATCGGATTAAACGGCTTCGCGATGCCACGTCACAGGTCTCTGAAGGAAATTATCATGTAAAGGTGAATTCCGCGAATTTTGATGAAATTGGGGAATTAGCAAACGATTTTAACCATATGGTTGATAAAATCAATGCCTCGATGCTGGAAATTGAGAGTCTTGAAAATAGACGGCGTCAGTTTATGGCTGATGTATCCCATGAAATGCGGACACCATTAACGACCATTAGTGGGGTGATTGAAGGGTTGAAAAATGATATGATCCCTGAAGAAGACAAGGAGCGGGGAATTAACCTTGTAAGCCAGGAAGCTAAAAGACTGATTCGCCTTGTTAATGAAAATCTCGATTATGAAAAAATCCGATCTAATCAAATTCAGTTATTTAAGGAAGAGATACAGCTTTTAGAAGTTCTGGAAATTATTCAAGAGCAATTAAGCCTGCAGGCAGATGAGAAGGAAAATCAGATTCTTGTTGAGGCTGCACCTGAGATTATGGTAAATGCCGATTATGATCGTCTAGTACAAATATTAATTAATATAACGAAAAATAGTATCCAGTTTACAAAGGGTGGAACGATTTGGCTGAGAGGAAGAGCAGAAGGTCATAATACGACAATTATCGAGGTAGAGGATACGGGAATTGGTATTGATGCCAAAGAGATTGAAAACATCTGGCGCCGTTTTTATAAGGCTGATCTTTCCAGAACCAGCAATCCATATGGGGAATTCGGTCTGGGTCTTTCGATTGTGAAACAACTTGTTGTTCTTCATAATGGTGAGATACAAGTATTTAGTGAAGCGGGAAAAGGAACAAAGTTTGTGATTTGCTTAAAAAACAATTAATTAACGAAAGCTGCGGAATTTCTGCAGCTTTTTTTCATATTGTTTCATATTATTTCTTCGGCTCGTAAAAGTTTGTTAATAATTTCTTAAGATTTGAAGGTTAAAGTAGAGATAAGGAATAGAACAAACTTAAAGGAGATTGATTGTAATGGAATTCAAAAGTGACAATGAATTTGAACAAAATCACCTAAACTCATTAGAGAACATAGAGAATATAAACAAAAAGGAATTTGATATGGACAAGACTGATCACAGTATAACAGAAGAAAATGTAAATGCAGTGGATGCTACTTTCTCGGTGGGGGCGAACATTTCTGAAGAGAATCAAAAAAGAGTTGAATCTGTGGAAGCGGAAGAAATGGCTGCTCCGCCAGTTTTAGAACAATCCCGATCGAACAGTAAGGCTGAACCGAAAAAACGGAAGGGAAGAGGATTTGTTTCGACAATTGCTGCAGGCGTTATTGGCTCTGTTTTGACATTAACAGTTTTACCGCATACTGATTACATGAAAAATTTTGCTCCCAATGTGGAAAATCAAGCAAGCAGCTCGGGAAATAGCGCCTCAGCGGTAAGACCAGTGTCAGCACAGCCAACCGCTGCATCTTCCGGTTCCATTGCTGATACAGTAGAGAAAGTTTCTAAAGCAATTGTCGGTGTGGTCAATTATCAACAGCAGCAAAATAATTTTTATGCAAACCCGAATGGTTCACAAAGTGTAGAAAGTGGTTCCGGTTCGGGGGTTATTTTTCAAAAAAATAATGATAGTGCCTATATTGTGACTAATAACCACGTGGTCGAAGGGGCATCAAAGCTTGAAATCTCCTTGTTTGATGGTCAAAAGACTACAGCTGAGGTTGTTGGGGCAGATGCCCTAACAGACCTGGCAGTATTGAAAATTGATGCCAAATATGTTACCGCAACGGCTGATTTCGGGGATTCTTCGACACTTCGCCCTGGTGACCAAGTATATGCTATTGGGAATCCACTCGGACTTAATCTATCAAGAACTGTTACGCAAGGAATTGTTAGTGCTACAGAACGGAGTATTTCAGTTTCCACATCTGCTGGTAATTGGGATACCAACGTCATTCAGACAGATGCCGCCATTAATCCGGGAAACAGCGGTGGTGCTTTAATTAACCCGCAAGGTCAAGTAATTGGCATTAATAGTTTGAAAATTTCTGAAAGTGGTGTTGAGGGATTAGGCTTTGCGATTCCTAGTAATGACCTTATTCCGATTGTAAATCAATTAATTAAAAGCGGTAAAATTGAACGTCCGTATTTAGGTGTCGGACTTGCAGACTTGGACCAAGTTCCACAGATGTATTGGCAAAACATGCCTGAAAATGTGAAAAAAGGTGTGTTGGTGATGAACATTGACCCAAATTCTGCGGCTGCTAAGGCCGGTTTCCAGCCAAAAGATATCATTGTATCGATGAATGGTACAGAGATTGCGAATTCGTCAGACCTACGAAAATACTTATATACTAAAGCAAAAAACGGCGAAACGATTAAATTTGAAGTGTACCGTGACGGCAAGCAAGTGACGTTGACAGCCAAATTAACTAATAATAAAGACGCATAATCCGCGGTAAAATAAGACCATTCTAAATTTGGTTTTGAGGTGGAATGATGAACAAGGTTGGTAAGTATGCAACAAGTGCAGAAATGGATGACATTGAATTGATGAGTATGGTCTTTGAACTTACCGAAAAAGATAAGATGTTGATGTGGTCGGAAGGCTATATTGACCAGGTTATTGATAAACTTCCTGTTTATGCCCGCGATATTTTGAGGGATCGGAAGGAAAAATGGGAGGATACGAAGGCATTTTATGAAAAGCAACTCGATGAAATCATTTGTTGCAATGATTTTCAAATGAAATTGAAGGGCGAACGGAAGGAGTTCGCCCTTTTCGTTATGGAACGATATCCGGAGTTTCGCTCATTGCTTTTTTTAACCTACGACGGGAATTTAAAAGACGATGATTTGCGAAAGTTTGTTTACCGAAGAAGGTTTGCTGCTAGGAAAAAGTACTTGCATTGATGGTGTTGGGGTACCTGTTGCGGTCATGTTTTTTTCGAACGCCTTTTAAATCCTGTCGAATGAAGTTTCAACTATTATCATATAAGTGGTAATAAAGAACTTGGACAAGGAATGATGGTATGCTGAAAAAATTGGCAATTATCGGATTTGGGAGTACTTTGATTGGTATTGGTATTAACGGTTTTATTCTTCCCTTTCATTTAATCAATGGCGGGATTTTTGGCATCAGCCTATTATTAAACTATTTATGGGGATTTAAGGCAGGGATTACCTTCATATTGCTCAATATCCCTGTGTATATGTTTGCGTATAAGTCAGATCCCATTTATTTTTTCAATGGTTTGATCGGTGCTGTTATCTCGGGGTTTATGATTGAATTTCTACTACCATTAAATGGAACATTCGAACTGCCGATGATGAGCAGTGTTATTTTAGGCGCAATTATTATTGGCATTGGTGTCGGTGTAATGCTTAGAAATCATATTAGCCCGGGCGGTATGGACTTGCTCGCATTATTGCTTGCTAAATGGTCTAAGGTAAATGTTGGTGTAATCATGGTTGCTATTGATGCGGTCATTATCCTCACTGGACTCTTCCTCCTAAGGGATGTGAAACTCTTATATTCGTTGCTAATTATCTCCATAGTCGGGCTTCTTGCCACCATTATTACTTCTTTCCGTCATATGAAGAATTGAAAAATAAGTTCACGGATATTTCACTCCTTTTTCAGAGAAGCTTGATATGATAATAAGTAAAGGGATTTTTTGAAATGGGGTGGAAAAAGTGAATATATTACTTGCTGAGGACGATGTCCGACTTGGGAAGCTGGTATCTCATTTACTGGAAAATGAATATCACCGTGTGGATTGGGTGAAAAATGGAAAGGATGCTTACGACCATGCCCGTATCTTTCCTTATGATCTCATCATATTGGACTGGATGCTTCCTGGGGAAAATGGCCAATCAGTTTGCAAACGGCTGCGCGAAAAGGGAAACCAGAGTGGAATTTTATTTGTAACCGCAAGAGATGCTAATGAAGACATTATTTCAGGTCTTGATTCAGGTGCGGATGATTATATAATTAAGCCCTTTGAATTTAATGAATTATTAGCAAGGATTCGAGCGATAAGCCGGAGAAAGGAAAAACCGCTCGAAGAGGTTATTTCCATCGGGAATTTCAGCCTAAACCTGAACTCTCATGTGCTAAAACGGAAAGATTCCGTGATTGACCTAACGAAGAAAGAGTACCAGTTCCTAGAAATCGTCATGCGTAATCACAACCAAGTCATCACTAGAGAGGTGTTATTTGAAAGACTTTGGGGATATGAAACCGAAGTATCCGAAAATGCCTTGGATGCTTTAGTGAAATTGGTACGAAAAAAGATTGACCTCCCCGGGGAGCCGTCTTTCGTTCAAAATGTAAGGGGAATCGGCTATAAAGTGAGACGCTTCGATGTTTAACCTATTAAAAGCAAAGTTAACCCTTCTCTATTCATTCTCGTTACTTTGTTTACTTCTCTTGTTTATTAGCTTACTTTATGTATTAATCTCGCACGAAATAAATGAAAAAGAAGTAGATGAATTACAAGTTTATTTTTCTAAGGAAAAATGGGACTTCATGGAGGATCTAGATGAAAACGATCATCATGGATTGGAATATGAACCAAACCGAACGATATTTTACTATGTGTTCAATCGGCAGAATAAGCTTATTTATGGAGAGGAAACAATCCAAAATCTCTCCAGCTGGATTGAAAAAAATAATTCCTTAAACGAGGATTCATATACAAAGAGGATGGAGTGGCAGCAGCAGCATCTCCTCCTAGTAAAACAACCGCTAAGAAGCAATGGTAAGCTGCATGGTTTTGTCATTCTTGGGATGAACATCACAAGTGAACAGCACCTAATCCAAAATATCACCTGGACGCTAATCATACTAACACTCGTTTTTAGCCTTTTTTTCGCCTTCCTCGGATATTATTTTGCAGGGCAGGCGATGAAGCCGATTAAAAACGCCTTTCAAAAGCAGGAAAAGTTTGTTTCCGATGCTTCGCACGAGTTAAGGACCCCGCTAAGTATCTTTTATAGCTCAGTCGATTTATTGATGCGAGAGGAAAAAGACAAGCTTAGCCCATTGGGACAAGAGGTTCTTGAGGATGTCAAAACAGAAGCTAGTCTTATGAATAACCTGATTAACAATCTCCTTAGTTTAGCTAGAAGTGATAAGAACCAATTAACTTTAGTTATGAAAGAAATGAATCTATCAAGCTTAGTATCCGCTGTTTATAAAAGATTTTCAAGAAAAATAACCAACCAAATTAAATTTGACCAAAAGATTCTTCCAGATGTTTATCTAGTTTGTGATGAAGTGAAAATACAGCAATTACTATATATTTTATTAGATAATGCCTTTCGCTTCACAAATGAAGGAAAGGTAGCACTCTCATTGACGGTAAAAAACACAAAAATCATTATAACAGTAGAAGATACAGGCTGTGGCATAGCTGCGGATGATCTTCCTTATATTTTTGACCGCTTTTACCGTGCTGATTTGTCGAGGGAGAAGGGTGGTTCAGGTTTGGGGCTTTCCATCGCAGAAACCATTGTTACTGCACATAGAGGAAAAATTTATGTAGAAAGCACGGAAGGACGAGGGACTGTTTTTACAGTGATTTTCGAAGGAAAAAAATAAAACGGCAGCAATGGCTGTCGTTTTATTTTTTGGGCTTCCCTTGTCCAGCTGGCTGATGCAGCATAATAGATTCTAATAGTCTCATAAATAGGAGAACAAGGATAAAGGAACTGGAGGTTAAGTAAAGCAGCAGGGCCCATGGTTCAGATGAATCCGAACCAATGGCAATGCCGTGAACGAGCATGAATAACCAAGCAGGAATGACTGCAAAGTGAATTTTCTTCCACATTTTGATGCCTAACCTCCTGATGAAAAAGTCCGAGGAACCAACCACAATAAAAAATAAGTAGTACGAGAGAGTACCTAAACCCGAGAATAATGGTTCGTTTTTTGCATAAAATGGGATGAAAATCTCTGCTAACGAATAGGGGACGTATTGATCCTGCCAAATTAACAATAGATGAAAACAGATCGTTAAGAGTCCATACCAGCCGCTTATTTGATGGGCTGATACCATTCGGGCTTTCTTTTTCTTCAGAATTGAAAAGGAACTAAATAACCCGATTGCCAGGGAAAGAGTCATCAAATAAAACGCTAAAAAACCGGAGACACGAATCAGTGTCCATACTGAGAAGAAATCTCTCACGGGAATTATTCCTCCATTTCACCAGCCACAACCTTTCCTAGCTGATTCACTAGCAGAAAGGACCGGGCTGAACTGAGATTTTTTAATTCACTTTTCATATTTGTTTCCTCCTCAATCAGGCAAAGTTTTGCCCCAACCTCTGCATCAAGGCAATTCTCTGCGATGACTGTCGCTTGAATAAAGTCGTTATTGACGGGAAGGCCGGTTCTTCCATTTAAAATATGGTGTTTCCTTTCATTCCCTTGAAGCCAGCTGCGATAAACGATGTTTGAGGTGGCGACACTTCCATTTTTTAAACGGAATTGGGCTATTTCTGCATCCTCTTGAAAAGGATGGGACACACCGATTGTCCATTCTTTGCTGCCATCCGACCATACTGTCATATCACCGCCTCCGTCCACCATCCCAGCGGCAGCAGCGCCAACCCGCTTTAACCAACGAGCGGCAGCCTGGACTGCATATCCTTTTCCAATCCCGCCCAGATCGATGAAGCCTTCTGCGATTCGCGTGACCGTAAATGTCCTGGAATCGAAGCGAAGAGGAGAAGCGTCTATTCCATTCACTGGCGGCATAGTGCTCCCGGTAAATCTGCCGCTATCAAACGGAAATGAAGCTTCATAGCCATGAAACCGCATCTGTGGTAATAAATAAGGTGAAAAGAGGCTATTTGTCGTTTGACGGTATTCCTCCGCGCATTTCAGTACATCAAAGAGCGGTGGGGAAATCGTCATCGCATCACCGACGGTCAACCCGTTTAATTGCCCCAGTTCATTTCCAGCTCGAAAACGGGACTATTCTTTTTCAACGTAGCGCACCCAGCCTGCCAACACCTCTTTCCAATTTGCTTGGTTACAATTAGTCACAGCAAAATAAAAGTTCGTATTCATGGCGTCAATCGAAAAAGAGTCCACAATGTCAAGACCTGCGTGATGTTCGATCACTTTGTTCAACACCTGTATTGCCTGCGGCCCCATTTATGTCATAATTCGACCAATCGAGCTGGACGAATTCTTTTTCCTGCTTGCTCATTGATTTTGTAATGATCGTTTCGGGACCCTGCAGGCCATCATTTGGTTGACTTGCACCCACTTGGCTGATAACAAATGCAGTAAGTGCCGTACCTGTAAGGCCAATAACCCACTTCGATTTATTCGATTTGGCCATTTTACTTCACGCTCCCTTTAGATATATTGAAACATCAATGTTTTTTTATTTTCGTCCCATGTGACACGATATCCGAGTGCATTTGCCGCCACCGAAACAGGAAGATAAACAGATTGTTCATAGGATGCAGCTTTTATGGGCATTGGGGTTTTAATCTTGTTTTCAAATGCTGCGTTTGACCCTGCTCTGATAATTAATTCATGATTGTCTTTCGTTAAAACTGAAATTTTGCTTTGATAATAGAACTTGACTTCCGCCCCTAAAACATCAGCAATTGCCTCTGCTGAAACAAGTAATTGGCCATCCTGCGGGATAAAGTAGATACTGGTTTCTTTATTGTTGACGGTAATGGAAAGTTCGGCCGGTTCAATGATGGGCAATGGATTATCCGGATTGTTTCGCGCCTCCCTTGACCAGATATTCCAATATTCTGTTTGCTGTTGGTTAATGATTTGATTTTGCGGTGCCTCCCAATCATCATCATCATCATCGTCATAATCGTAATCATTGTCATTTTGAAAATATTCGTGTTTTTCATCGTCACCGTCATCATCATCAGCCATCACTCCAGTTCCTAGCGTAAACAACGTTAAGATGATGCTTAATAACATCGTTAGCTTTTTCCATTTTTGATTCAATTTGAATCCCTCCTTGGTTCTTATGTCAGCAGTGTAATCCAGTACTCTGAAAAAACTCTGAAAATGATGTGGTAAAATAAATAAATATGGTGATTTGAGGAGGATGGACGTGGACCCAATCGGTGATCATCTTAAAGAGGATTTAAACATTTTATTTGTCGGCTTTAATCCAAGTATTCGCTCTGGTAAGGTCGGGCATCATTATGCTAACCCTAACAATCGGTTTTGGAAAATTTTGCTTGAGGCAGGCTTGACCCATCGGAAATATGAGCCAGCTGAGGATTACAAGCTGTTAGAATTAGGATTTGGTTTTACCAATATTGTGGAAAGGCCCACGAAAGCAGCCGATGAAATTACGAAGGGCGAGTATAAAAAAGGGAGGGAGGTTTTAAAGCACAAAATCGAGAAGTATAAGCCCAAGCTGGTTTGTTTTGTCGGGAAGGGTGTCTATCTACAGTACAGCGGCCAAAAAACGGCCCCATGGGGCAGGCAGCATGAGTCTGTTGTTCCAGGGGTAATCGATTTTGTAGCACCTTCTTCAAGTGGTCTTGTAAGAATGAAATTGGACGAAATTGTTGGGATATATAAACAGCTCACTGATTTAGTTAATTAATAAAAGCATCGACGGTAATTCTAAGCCGTCGATGCTTATCCTATGATCCAAACTTTTTCTTATAATGGGATAGCGCCAACAGTGGAAAAATATATCGGTAGCTGTGATAGTGGATATAAAAGCCGCCCGCCATGCCCTGCCCCTTTGGGTAATCAGTTGTCCAGTCATCTTTTTCAAGTGAAGACAGTAAATAGGTAATTCCTTTTCGAATCTCAGGAGACGGTTTATCCGAAGCGGTAATTAGGGAATCAAGCGCCCAGGCGGTATGTGTTAATGTACTTGCCTTCAAAGGTACATACGTTTTTCTCCTATCACTATGACAGGATTCTCCCCAGCCGCCATCCTTATTTTGGATCGCACGTACCCAATCTGCAGCTTTTTGGATAGAAGAATGATCCTTGGCTACCCCGGCAGCTAGAAGTCCGGTTAGGGCTGCCCAAGTTCCATAAAGATAACATATTCCCCATCTCCCGTACCATGAGCCATCTTTTTCTTGATTTTTCAAAAGCCAGTGTTCTCCTCTCTTAATTGCTGTATGACCCTTGGGTAAATTAGTATATTGACCGAAAAATTCAAGCGTTCGGCCCGTTAGATCGGCGCAGGAGGGGTCAGCAAGTAAAAACTCTGCTTTTTCAATTGGGAGGAATTGTAATAATTTTGAATTGGCGTCTTTTTCAAAAGCAGGCCAGCCTCCATCATCATTTTGCATTGAAAGGGCCCATGTAATCCCTCGTTCCCATGCTGGCAGCTCGTTAGGAACCATTCTGGCTATAGACCGGAGCGCTGCCGTCGTATCATCCACATCAGGAAGAATCGTATTCACATCAGAAAAACCCCAGCCGCCTGGCATCGTATTTGGATTATGAACCACCCAATCACCAAACTTATGATGTTGCCGTTCGAGTATATAACGATTTGCCTTTACAACCACTGGATCTTTCGGAGATACTCCTGCATTTTGTAAAGCGAAACCAATTAACGCTGTATTCCAGAAGTTGGCGGTTGTATATTGCATATGGGGTAATCCGTCAATCTCGCATTTCATTGATTGAATACCAGCTACTGCCTTAGTAATCACGGGATCGGTCTTTTTGTAACCAAGGGATAATAGGGCGAAGATCATTAAAAATGTACTGCTGAAATAGCTTAAAAAAGTACCGTCAGGCTCAATCCGGTCGAGCATATACTTTTTTCCCCGTTCAATGGCCAGTTGGTGAAGCTGCTCAGGTAATCCCAGTAAATTTTTAACACCCTCTTCAATAAAAGAATGCAATGATTGATATTCGTTCGAGCGGGTCCATTGACCAATTTCATTCCGCTGTAAATATAATGGTGACAAGTCAGGGCTCCTGTCCGTTTTCATCACAAATTTATTATCAGCAAGAATCATAATAGGTGCGAGATTTGCCCGGCCAAAAGAAGAAAATGAATAAAAGTTTATCGGGAAATTCATTGGCAGAAGGACAACCTCGATGGGCAGCGGGGAAAAGGGCGGCCACTTATATTGTCCTGTTAAGGCAAGCATGATCTTTGTATACATGCCGCTTTCCTCTAGTCCGCCATTTGCTAAAATGAAGTTCTTTGCACTCCGCAGACGTGTATCTTCTTTCTGGTAGTAACCTGAATATAACAAAGCGTAATAGGCTTCAACTGTTGCGGTTAAATTACCATCTCCTTCATCGTAAAAAAGCTTCCAGGCGCCGTTTTTCTCCTGTCTGCTTAAGATCCTCTTTGTCAGCCCTTTGATTAAATCTTCATCATTTATTTCCAATGTCCGTAATAAAATGATCATATAAGCATCTGTGGAAATCCCTGTTTCAAAGGGGTAGCCCCAAGAGCCGCCGGGAGATTGGTCTTTTCGAAGCATGTCAATAATCCATTCGATGCCTGCCTGTGTATCCATCATACGAACTCCTCATTCCTCTCCCAATTTGTTGTCTCATCTATACATATTCTCTTTATGGCAGGAGAATTCGTAAGGGAGGTAATGTGCTATTTTTTTTAAGCGGAACCGAGTGAAAACACCGCTCCAAAGTATCACAGAAGAATTGAAGAAAAAGAACAAACTTGCACCATCAGCCTCCCCAATCACGAAGGGTGAAGAAATTATTTTACAAAGGATAAATCACATTACAGAGCAGCACAATCTTAACAATATCACTAGAACAAAGGCCTATCTTGATTTTTACCTAAGGTACCCGGAAATCCAATGGGCATTTCTAGGTCATATGGTATCGAGAAATGGCGGCTGGAACATGACCGATCTTAAAGGTGAATTTCTGACTCGATTAATGGCAAAAAAAGAGCGAAATCTATTTTTCAATTTTTTAGAGCGGGGTAACTGGCTTATATTCCAAGACGTCTATCCGCAATTTTTGCTGTATGAGGAGAGCCTCAAGCAAAGAAAACCATTGTTTCATTTATTTTCTTATTTAAATATTTCCACGTTTATGGAAACAATTTGGAGCCAGTTTTGGCAAAATCAGGACACCTATATTCATACGATTGCCATGGTTATTAATGAACAAAGCTATCTTGAAGAAAGAGTGGTAAATAACAAGCAATATCAAAATGAGGTCATTAACAAATTTGAATTTTTGCTGCAGGATTGGCTTTCTTTCAACCATATTCTTTTTCCATACGGAATAAAGAACTTAGTGGGACAAACACTTCACCAGTTTGAATCACTAAACGAGCGGATTATGCTTGGAAAAAGGCTGTATGCCATACTATTTAAAAACAAGAACATTCATGAACAGGTAGTTGAATGGGCAAAAGGCCATCCTCACACAGGATCTAGAAAGGATTATTGGCCTCATATTTTTAATAGTGTTAATGAAGGGATTCCAGGTTTTCCTTATCAGCTACGTTTAAAATCCTGCCAGCTAATGTCTGGGGCAAGGAAGATTTATAGTCCAACATTAGAAAACTCCTGGAAAAATGTCAGGCAGGAAGAAGCGGAAAAAGGGGATTGGTTTAAGGATTGGAGAGTAGTCGATTATTTAATAGATAACGAAGAAATAATTAATGGGGAGATTAATAATGAATACTGCAAAACACTTGAACGGCTCGAGCTTGCAACCCTTGCAAAAAAGGCGATTACCTTATAGGGAACTTGCCTGCATGCTGCTCGGTTCCCTGCTTGGAACATATTTAGATTTATATTTTGTCGGGAAATCAATTTATCAGTTTCCGATCCGGCCATTACCGGAAATTTTCTCGATTAATATCGCATTTACATTAGTGGGGCTCCCCATTCTTGTGCTCATTTTCGTCCGGTGTCTTTCACAGGTAAATAAATGGGGAAAAGCAGGTATAATACTTTTTGTCAGCCTGTTGATGTCAATCTTTGAAAAATTAGCGGAGGCATTTGGCTGGTATGTTCATATCGATGGCTGGCAGCACCTGTATACGTTTTTCGGGTATTTGCTGTTCTTATCGATTATCACTTTGTTTTTTGAATGGACGGCAAAATGGAATAGGTAAAACAAAAAGCCGAGATAGGTGTCCCGGCTTTTTGTGCTGCCAACATTAGTGGCAGCAGAAGCCCCTTCCGTCCGTACAGTGGTTAAGTGTCCCGCAACAAGCGAATGTTCGGAAGGGGTTTCTTTATTTTACCACATCCATCGTAAAAATATGAATCGGTGGTGGAAATATTAAATGACAAAACTTTCTTTTCTTTGGCGAAAAGTGTATGATAATAATGATTTTCACATAAAGGAGTGTTTAATAATGGCTAAAAAAGGATACATATTGATGGAAAACGGCGAAAAAATTGAGTTTGATTTGTTTGCAAACGAAGCGCCAGGAACAGTATCGAATTTTGAAAAGTTAGCAAATGAAGGCTTTTACAATGGGGTTATTTTCCACCGCGTTATTCCAGGTTTTGTTTCACAGGGGGGCGACCCGACTGGAACAGGGATGGGTGGACCTGGCTACACTATCAATTGTGAAACAGAAGGAAATCCCCATAAGCATGTACCTGGATCATTATCAATGGCACATGCTGGAAGAAACACCGGCGGCAGCCAATTCTTCATCGTTCATGAATCACAGCCACACTTAAATGGTGTTCACACAGTTTTTGGC
This sequence comes from Bacillus sp. S3, assembly GCF_005154805.1. Classification (GTDB taxonomy): domain Bacteria; phylum Bacillota; class Bacilli; order Bacillales; family Cytobacillaceae; genus Neobacillus. The sequence goes on along the minus strand of NZ_CP039727.1, from coordinate 3,018,076 downwards.
CAGGTAACATCTGGATTAGAAGCAGCAAAAGCAATGAAAAACGGCGACAAAATGGTTGAAGTTAAAGTATTTGATGTAGAATAAGTTATGCGAGAGGGCTTTTAGCTCTCTCTTTTTTTCTTTTTAAGAATTGTAAAGATTTTTCAAGGGCAAATTAACCTCAAATTTCACAATTGGGGGTCATAATTATGAAAAAGTTTGCTCTGCTCCTTATCCCACTTCTGTTAGTTCCACATCATATTAATGCTATAGAAAATCAAAAGGATACAAAACAACTAAAGGCGGCTATTATTATTGATGATTTTGGCGGCGGTACCGGCGGGGTTCGCGATTTCTTAGAAGGGGATATTCCGATTACGGCTGCTGTTATGCCTTTTACAGAAAACTCTAAAGCGCATGCGGAATGGGCGCATAAAAATGGATTCGAAGTCATGGTGCATCTACCTATGGAGCCCAAATGAGGCAAAAAATCTTGGCTCGGTCCAAAGCCGATAACGGTTGATCTTTCGCCGGAAGAAATTAGGGATCGAGTTAAGAAAGCGATAAACAGTGTGCCTTACGCAGTAGGGATTAATAATCATATGGGATCAAAGGCAGTAGAAGATGAGAAAATTGTCCGGATCATCGTAGAAGTTGCTAAGGAGAAAAACTTTTATATTATCGATAGCAGGACAAGCCCGGAAACTAAATTTCCTAAAGTAGCAAGGGAACTAGGTGTACCACTGCTCCAAAGAGACGTGTTTCTTGATGACATCTCCTCCTCATCCTTTGTTAGAAAACAAATGTTGAGACTGGCTAAAGTAACAGAATTCAATGGTCAAGGCATTGCCATTGGCCATGTCGGTGTAACCGGAAAAGTTTGTTCTCTAGGTATTTTTCATTCAATGGATGAATTTCAAAAACGAAATATAAAAATTGTTCCAGCTTCAAAGCTGTTTAATGAAACATTAATTGAAAAACAATTGGTCCCTTGAAAAAAGGCAGCTGTGGCTGTCTTTTTTATTGAAAACGGATTTCTTTCCCTATCCACTCTTAACTGGTATGATATCTCCTATCTAAATACAAATAAGCGAGGGAGAAGGAACGGTAAAAATGAAATTAGTTTCTTGGAATGTTAATGGTCTTAGGGCCTGTGTGAAAAAAGGATTTTTAGATTATTTTCAGGAAGTGGATGCCGATATTTTCTGTGTGCAGGAAACGAAATTACAAGAGGGGCAAATCAGCCTCGAGCTAGACGGTTATTACCAATACTGGAACTATGCGATGAAGAAGGGCTATTCCGGTACTGCGGTGTTTACTAAAAACGAGCCGCTCTCCGTAAAATATGGTGTTGGGACAGATGAAAGCGAAGAGGAAGGACGAATCCTTACCTTAGAGTTCAGTGACTTTTTCTTGGTCAACGTGTATACGCCAAATTCACAAAGGGACTTAGCAAGAATTAGTTATCGACTCGATTGGGAGGATCGTATGCTTGAGCACTTGAAAGCGCTAAATGAACAAAAATCTGTTGTTCTTTGCGGAGATTTGAATGTTGCCCATCGAGAGATTGATTTGCGTAATCCAAAGTCCAATGTAGGAAACTCCGGATTTACGGTAGAAGAACGGGGTAAAATGACTGACCTACTGAAAGCCGGCTTTGTTGATAGCTATCGTCATTTTTATCCGAATCAGGAGGGTGCCTACACATGGTGGTCCTACATGATGAAGGTCCGCGAAAGGAATATTGGCTGGCGGATTGATTACTTTATCGTATCGGAATCGTTGCGGGAGCGCATAAAGAATGCGGACATTCATTGTAATGTAATGGGCAGTGATCATTGTCCAATCGTCCTAGAACTTCAATAATCGTAATCGATAACTTTTTCTTATCAAACATCATAAAATACCCGTCATTTTCTTTATATGACTCCTCGTTTAAAGTGAGGATATAAAGTGAATTTCGGAGGGATGAAATATGGATCTTAAAAAGGACGTTCAGAAGCAATTTGGAAAAAGTGCGGAATCCTATGTAAACAGCACTATCCATAAAGATGGAAAAGACTTGCTAAAGCTATTGGAAATGTCATCAATAAACGGTGAAGAGAAATTGCTGGATGTGGCAACAGGGGGAGGGCACACTGCAAACGCATTTGCTCCTTATGTAAAAAAGGTAACCGCAGTGGATTTGACACCTGAAATGTTACTTGCTGCCGAAAAATTTATCAAAGGGAATGGTCATCAGAATGTAGACTTTGTTCAGGGGGATGCCGAGAACCTTCCGTTCCCTGATGAAGCATTTGATATAGTGGCATGCCGGATTGCGCCGCACCATTTTCCAAATATTAATCAATTTATTAGCGAAGTCTATCGTGTTCTTAAAACAGATGGGCAATTATTACTTGATGATAATGTCGTTCCTGAAGACGATGAATTCGATCAATTTTATAATACTATTGAAAAATGGCGGGATTATAGTCATTTTCGGGCGTGGAAGAAGAGTGAGTGGCTCCGCCTGCTAGAATTGGCAGGTTTTGAAATAATAGAATGGCATCGATTTGAGAAGACCTTCCATTTCGAACCTTGGTGTAATCGGATGAAGATCACGATAACTGAGAAGGAAAAATTGGCACAGTACATGAAAGGTGCATCGGAAGAAATAAAAGCTAAATTCAGAGTAGTAATCGAGGAAGGGCAAATAATATCCTTCCAAGGAGAAGCCGTTGTTTTAAAGGCGATGAAAAGGTAAGGAAAAAACCCTCAGCAATAAGAAACGATTCTCTTATTGCTGAGGGTTTTTTAAGTATGATTAAATGTCATTTAGGGCGGTACCGTATTCATCGAACTCCGGTAATTTCTCCTGTTGATTGGAATTTTCGATTTGTTCTTGGTCAACGGGAGGCACTAAATCATCTTCTTTTTTTTGCGAATACAAACTCACTATAGCAGCATCTCCTTCATTATTGTTTTACTAAAGTATTTTTACCTAGAAAAAATGGTTCTAAACATTATTTTAATCCCTTCTAAATCTCCCCATCACTTCGATCGCTCTCGTAATATGGACAAATGCAGCCGGATCATTTTTCTGAATGGTTTCTTTCGTTTCGGCTAACTCATATTTTGTAATCACTGTTGTTAACACTTTTTTAGGATGTCGGGAATAAACACCTTCAGCATCTGTCATCGTAATTCCACGTGGATGCAATTGAATAAGGGCTTCACTCAATTCCATCCATTTCTCGGTTACAATGGTGACTGTTAGCTTTGTGTGATTCGTATGAACGGTATCAACTGCCTTTCCAGAAGCAAATATCGCAAATAGAGTATAAAGTGTCTTATCCACACCAAAGACGAGAGCTGAAACTAGTACAATTGTATAATTTAAACAGGTGATGATAACGCCAACTGACATATCCTTCTTTTTGGCTAAAATTAGACTGATTATATCTACGCCACCAGCTGAAGCTCCAACACGGATATTCGCCCCCACACTTAAACCATAGAGCACTCCGCCAAAAACGCTTGATAATAAAATGTCATCACTGAAAGTATGGACGGGAATAAACTTCATTGACACAGACAAGAGGATCACAGAATAAACGGTCAAAAACATGAATTTCCTGCCTAAATAAAAATAGCCAAGAACAAATAATGGAAGATTAATAGCGAGTATGATCCAGCCTGTGTTTAATGACAGATAATTATTTATGATAATGGCTATCCCTGCAATTCCGCCTGTTAACACTTGATGCGGAATAAGAAAGGTGTTTAGGGAATACGCCATAAGGATTGTAAAAAAGGTTACTGCAATAGTTTGAATAACTATTTTTTTCACTTTCATGCACCTCATTATTTTTCATGTGTTCGATGGAAGCACTCTATATGATGTAGTTTAGTAGGTGAAACTGGGAATGACCAGAGAATAATTTGTGACAAAACGTTATAGATATCGTAAATGAATTATTGATGTAAAAAAATTATTAATAAGTTGTTGACGAACGATTCTTTAGATAGTATGATAGTCAATGTCGCTGCTGAGGAAATGAAATTAGCCGAATGGAGGCTGAAAACATTTCAATTAGAAGTTGACAAGTTTAAAGCGTTATGCTAAGATAATAAATGTCGCTAGATTAGTAGACAGAATATTTTAATAAAATTGATATTGTTCTTTGAAAACTAAACAAACAAAAACGTCAACAAACAATAAATTATTAGTTTCTTCTATAGAAACTAAGCCAACGTTTTATTTTATGAGCTAATCAACTCAACTTTTTTGGAGAGTTTGATCCTGGCTCAGGACGAACGCTGGCGGCGTGCCTAATACATGCAAGTCGAGCGAATCAATGGGAGCTTGCTCCCGTTGGTTAGCGGCGGACGGGTGAGTAACACGTGGGCAACCTGCCTGTAAGACTGGGATAACTTCGGGAAACCGGAGCTAATACCGGATAATTCTTTTCCTCTCATGAGGAAAAGCTGAAAGTCGGCCTCTCGCTGACACTTACAGATGGGCCCGCGGCGCATTAGCTAGTTGGTGAGGTAACGGCTCACCAAGGCGACGATGCGTAGCCGACCTGAGAGGGTGATCGGCCACACTGGGACTGAGACACGGCCCAGACTCCTACGGGAGGCAGCAGTAGGGAATCTTCCACAATGGACGAAAGTCTGATGGAGCAACGCCGCGTGAGCGATGAAGGCCTTCGGGTCGTAAAGCTCTGTTGTTAGGGAAGAACAAGTATCGGAGTAACTGCCGGTACCTTGACGGTACCTAACCAGAAAGCCACGGCTAACTACGTGCCAGCAGCCGCGGTAATACGTAGGTGGCAAGCGTTGTCCGGAATTATTGGGCGTAAAGCGCGCGCAGGCGGTCCTTTAAGTCTGATGTGAAAGCCCACGGCTCAACCGTGGAGGGTCATTGGAAACTGGGGGACTTGAGTGCAGAAGAGGAAAGCGGAATTCCACGTGTAGCGGTGAAATGCGTAGAGATGTGGAGGAACACCAGTGGCGAAGGCGGCTTTCTGGTCTGTAACTGACGCTGAGGCGCGAAAGCGTGGGGAGCAAACAGGATTAGATACCCTGGTAGTCCACGCCGTAAACGATGAGTGCTAAGTGTTAGAGGGTTTCCGCCCTTTAGTGCTGCAGCTAACGCATTAAGCACTCCGCCTGGGGAGTACGGCCGCAAGGCTGAAACTCAAAGGAATTGACGGGGGCCCGCACAAGCGGTGGAGCATGTGGTTTAATTCGAAGCAACGCGAAGAACCTTACCAGGTCTTGACATCCTCTGACACTCCTAGAGATAGGACGTTCCCCTTCGGGGGACAGAGTGACAGGTGGTGCATGGTTGTCGTCAGCTCGTGTCGTGAGATGTTGGGTTAAGTCCCGCAACGAGCGCAACCCTTGATCTTAGTTGCCAGCATTCAGTTGGGCACTCTAAGGTGACTGCCGGTGACAAACCGGAGGAAGGTGGGGATGACGTCAAATCATCATGCCCCTTATGACCTGGGCTACACACGTGCTACAATGGATGGTACAAAGGGCTGCGAGACCGCAAGGTTTAGCCAATCCCATAAAACCATTCTCAGTTCGGATTGCAGGCTGCAACTCGCCTGCATGAAGCCGGAATCGCTAGTAATCGCGGATCAGCATGCCGCGGTGAATACGTTCCCGGGCCTTGTACACACCGCCCGTCACACCACGAGAGTTTGTAACACCCGAAGTCGGTGGGGTAACCTTTATGGAGCCAGCCGCCTAAGGTGGGACAGATGATTGGGGTGAAGTCGTAACAAGGTAGCCGTATCGGAAGGTGCGGCTGGATCACCTCCTTTCTAAGGATAATGCAGTCCTTTCGGACTGATAATAAGGTTGACGTTTCTTGTTTGTTTAGTTTTGAGGGAGCAATTCTCTCAAAGCTTTTTTTAATCGTTCCTTGAAAACTAGATAATCGTAAGAAGAAGCAAAGTAAACATCGAGTAATCGCCATTTTAGTTTTTCTCTCTTATTGAATAAGAGTTATAAACCTTTTTAGGTTAAGTTAGAAAGGGCGCACGGTGAATGCCTTGGCACTAGGAGCCGATGAAGGACGGGACTAACACCGATATGCTTCGGGGAGCTGTAAGTAAGCTTTGATCCGGAGATTTCCGAATGGGGAAACCCACTGTTCGTAATGGAACAGTATCTTTACCTGAATACATAGGGTATAGAAGGCATACCCGGGGAACTGAAACATCTAAGTACCCGGAGGAAGAGAAAGCAAACGCGATTCCCTGAGTAGCGGCGAGCGAAACGGGACATAGCCCAAACCAAGAGGCTTGCCTCTTGGGGTTGTAGGACACTCAACATGGAGTTACAAAGGAACGGGGTAAATGAAGCGACCTGGAAAGGTCAGCCGTAGAAGGTAAAAGCCCTGTAGTTGAAACTTCGTTCCCTCCTGAGTGGATCCTGAGTACGGCCGGACACGTGAAATCCGGTCGGAAGCAGGGAGGACCATCTCCCAAGGCTAAATACTCCCTAGTGACCGATAGTGAACCAGTACCGTGAGGGAAAGGTGAAAAGCACCCCGGAAGGGGAGTGAAATAGTTCCTGAAACCGTGTGCCTACAAGTAGTCAGAGCCCGTTTATGGGTGATGGCGTGCCTTTTGTAGAATGAACCGGCGAGTTACGATCCCATGCAAGGTTAAGTTGAAGAGACGGAGCCGCAGCGAAAGCGAGTCTGAATAGGGCGTTTGAGTATGTGGTCGTAGACCCGAAACCAGGTGATCTACCCATGTCCAGGGTGAAGTCCAGGTAACACTGGATGGAGGCCCGAACCCACGCACGTTGAAAAGTGCGGGGATGAGGTGTGGGTAGCGGAGAAATTCCAATCGAACTTGGAGATAGCTGGTTCTCTCCGAAATAGCTTTAGGGCTAGCCTCACGTTGTTAGAGTCTTGGAGGTAGAGCACTGTTTGGACTAGGGGCCCTCATCGGGTTACCGAATTCAGACAAACTCCGAATGCCAAAGACTTATCCGTGGGAGTCAGACTGCGAGTGATAAGATCCGTAGTCGAAAGGGAAACAGCCCAGACCACCAGCTAAGGTCCCAAAGTATACGTTAAGTGGAAAAGGATGTGGAGTTGCTTAGACAACCAGGATGTTGGCTTAGAAGCAGCCACCATTTAAAGAGTGCGTAATAGCTCACTGGTCGAGTGACTCTGCGCCGAAAATGTACCGGGGCTAAACGTAACACCGAAGCTGTGGATTGACACCATTAGGTGTCAGTGGTAGGAGAGCGTTCTAAGGGCGTTGAAGCTAGACCGTAAGGACTGGTGGAGCGCTTAGAAGTGAGAATGCCGGTATGAGTAGCGAAAGATGAGTGAGAATCTCATCCACCGTATGCCTAAGGTTTCCTGAGGAAGGCTCGTCCGCTCAGGGTTAGTCGGGACCTAAGCCGAGGCCGAAAGGCGTAGGCGATGGACAACAGGTTGATATTCCTGTACCACCTATGAATCGTTTGAGTGATGGGGGGACGCAGGAGGATAGGGTAAGCGCGCTGTTGGATATGCGCGTCTAAGCAGTTAGGCTGGTGAATAGGAAAATCCGTTCACCGTAAAGGCTGAGCTGTGACAGCGAGGGAAATTTAGTACCGAAGTTCCTGATTCCACACTGCCAAGAAAAGCCTCTAGCGAGATTCAAGGTGCCCGTACCGCAAACCGACACAGGTAGGCGAGGAGAGAATCCTAAGGTGAGCGAGAGAACTCTCGTTAAGGAACTCGGCAAAATGACCCCGTAACTTCGGGAGAAGGGGTGCTCTTTAGGGTTCATAGCCCTGAAGAGCCGCAGTGAATAGGCCCAGGCGACTGTTTAGCAAAAACACAGGTCTCTGCGAAGCCGCAAGGCGAAGTATAGGGGCTGACGCCTGCCCGGTGCTGGAAGGTTAAGAGGAGGGGTTAGCGCAAGCGAAGCTCTGAATCGAAGCCCCAGTAAACGGCGGCCGTAACTATAACGGTCCTAAGGTAGCGAAATTCCTTGTCGGGTAAGTTCCGACCCGCACGAAAGGCGTAACGATCTGGGCACTGTCTCAACGAGAGACTCGGTGAAATTATAGTACCTGTGAAGATGCAGGTTACCCGCGACAGGACGGAAAGACCCCGTGGAGCTTTACTGTAGCCTGATATTGAATTTTGGTACAGCTTGTACAGGATAGGTAGGAGCCTGAGAAGCCGGAGCGCTAGCTTCGGTGGAGGCGTCGGTGGGATACTACCCTGGCTGTATTGAAATTCTAACCCGCACCCCTCATCGGGGTGGGAGACAGTGTCAGGTGGGCAGTTTGACTGGGGCGGTCGCCTCCTAAAGAGTAACGGAGGCGCCCAAAGGTTCCCTCAGAATGGTTGGAAATCATTCGTAGAGTGTAAAGGCACAAGGGAGCTTGACTGCGAGACCTACAAGTCGAGCAGGGACGAAAGTCGGGCTTAGTGATCCGGTGGTTCCGCATGGAAGGGCCATCGCTCAACGGATAAAAGCTACCCCGGGGATAACAGGCTTATCTCCCCCAAGAGTCCACATCGACGGGGAGGTTTGGCACCTCGATGTCGGCTCATCGCATCCTGGGGCTGTAGTCGGTCCCAAGGGTTGGGCTGTTCGCCCATTAAAGCGGTACGCGAGCTGGGTTCAGAACGTCGTGAGACAGTTCGGTCCCTATCCGTCGTGGGCGCAGGAAATTTGAGAGGAGCTGTCCTTAGTACGAGAGGACCGGGATGGACGCACCGCTGGTGTACCAGTTGTCTTGCCAAAGGCATCGCTGGGTAGCTATGTGCGGACGGGATAAGTGCTGAAAGCATCTAAGCATGAAGCCCCCCTCAAGATGAGATTTCCCATAGCGTCAAGCTAGTAAGATCCCTGAAAGATGATCAGGTTGATAGGTCAGAGGTGGAAGCATGGCGACATGTGGAGCTGACTGATACTAATCGATCGAGGACTTAACCATTTTTAAGTGGTTGAACTCGTTTTTACAAAAAACTTCTTCTGCATTATCTAGTTTTGAGGGAATGAAACCTCAAATAAATAGGCTGGTAACTATGGCGAGAAGGTCACACCCGTTCCCATACCGAACACGGAAGTTAAGCTTCTCAGCGCCAATGGTAGTTGGGGCATGCGCCCCTGTGAGAGTAGGACGTTGCCAGGCTGTTATATATGGAGGATTAGCTCAGCTGGGAGAGCATCTGCCTTACAAGCAGAGGGTCGGCGGTTCGATCCCGTCATCCTCCACCATAATATTATTATGTTAACAATGCCGGGGTAGCTCAATTGGTAGAGCAACTGACTTGTAATCAGTAGGTTGGGGGTTCAAGTCCTCTCGCCGGCACCATTTTTTCTGTCTTTCTAGAATATCAAAATGCGGGTGTGGCGGAATTGGCAGACGCACCAGACTTAGGATCTGGCGTCGCAAGGCGTGGGGGTTCGACTCCCTTCACCCGCACCATTTTTTTTGCGGAAGTAGTTCAGTGGTAGAACACCACCTTGCCAAGGTGGGGGTCGCGGGTTCGAATCCCGTCTTCCGCTCTTCTTCTGCCGGGGTGGCGGAACTGGCAGACGCACAGGACTTAAAATCCTGCGGTAGGTGACTACCGTACCGGTTCGATTCCGGTCCTCGGCACTATTTATTTTCGGGAAGTAGCTCAGCTTGGTAGAGCACTTGGTTTGGGACCAAGGGGTCGCAGGTTCGAATCCTGTCTTCCCGACCATCAGCAATTTCTTAAAATTTTCAATTTTGGCGGTGTAGCTCAGCTGGCTAGAGCGTACGGTTCATACCCGTAAGGTCGGGGGTTCGATCCCCTCCGCCGCTACCAAGTTAGTATTTTTTTGGGAAAAATGGAGGAATACCCAAGTCCGGCTGAAGGGATCGGTCTTGAAAACCGACAGGCGGGTTAAACCGCGCGGGGGTTCGAATCCCTCTTCCTCCGCCATTTTTCTGAATTCCATATGTGGAGGGGTAGCGAAGTGGCTAAACGCGGCGGACTGTAAATCCGCTCCCTCCGGGTTCGGCGGTTCGAATCCGTCCCCCTCCACCATTTTAGGGGCATAGTTTAAAGGTAGAACTAAGGTCTCCAAAACCTTCAGTGTGGGTTCGATTCCTACTGCCCCTGCCAAATATCCTGTTCTGATTTACGGGATTTTTTTATTTATTATATGCCGGTGTGGCGGAATTGGCAGACGCGCACGACTCAAAATCGTGTTCCTCTGGAGTGTCGGTTCGACCCCGACCACCGGTATCCGTAATTTGCGGTAGTAGAACGTTTTACGTACATTCGTAAGGCGTTTTTATTTTGCCTAAACGCACGATTTTAGCCGTAAAAATAGTGTGCATTAAGCACTTACTCATTATAATTGTGTTGTGATTCTCATTACAACATTATCGACACTTTTGGCATATGCTTTTAAGAAGAGTTTCCAGGATAGGACTGAAGCCATCATGGATGAATAGAATAATGAACTAAAACGACTGCTTCTGGATCGATAGTGCATCGCCTCCTACCTAAAATCAAATTTAACTAAACAGCAAACATCATCCAACTATTTTAAGTAATAAACGTCTTTCTACTCATTGTAGGAGGCGTTTTTTTAATAAAAATAATCATTTCACTTTACTGTTTAATAAAACCGACATTCTGAACGAATTTGATTTGTTCACGTAAAATGGAACAAGTAAAAAGTGAAGAGAGGATTATTATGTTTTTTATAAGAGAAACTGTTCGAGTACTCCCGGGAAAAATCGGTGAATTTAATGATTTTTTTCATACGTACTTGCTTCCCAATCAGTTAAAAAATGGCGCAAAATTAGTCGGTCGCTGGATAACTGTATCAGAAGATGAAATCATTGCTATTTGGGAGTATCCAAGCTATGAAGAGTATGTAAAAATTGAAGAAAGGGTGTTACGTGATGAAATGCATCAGCAGGCTGAAATTCAACTACAAAAGCTTGGTCGGTTATTTTTAGAGAATCAGAAAGATTGCTTAACACCGACCGGGTCATACAGCACCCCGAAACAAAACGTTACGGTTAGCGGATATATAACAAATGAACTGAGTGAAACCTTACTAGTTAAAACCTTTTGGCGGGCAGATACGTGGGAACTTCCTGGAGGCAGAGTGGATGACGGTGAAACACTTGATGTAGCCTTGTGTCGGGAAATTTTAGAGGAAACAGGCATTATTGTTCAATTACAAGGTGTAACCGGAGTCTATTCTAATGGAAGTACATTATCCGTTGTTTTTCGGGGAAAATGCCTGGGAGGACAACCAAAAACATCGACAGAAACAAAGGATGTTCGTTTTATTGCAATCAATCATGCCAATGTAAAACAATTTGTTACACGAGGTAAATTCATTCCAAGAGTAATAGATGCGATGAAAGGGAATTGCATTCCCTATGAAGCGTTTAGTGTGCGTCCTTATGAACTACTGAACAGAATTAACGGAATAAGTAATGAAGATTAATTTACTTGGGTTTCGAAGTGTTCCTACAATGGAAGAATTCTTAATTTGACTTCATTTTCCTAATAGTTCCTGGGCATCCTATACTATAGAAACATTTTAGCGGAAGGAGTTATTTTGATGCCAGAACTCCCGGAAATGGAAACCTATAAACATCTGCTTATGGCAAACATTGCAGGACAAATGATTACCGAGGTCCAAATAAATCGTGAAAAATCCATTAATGTAAATCCAGAGCTTTTTAAAAATACAATCATGCACCTGAAAGTGCTCAACATTACTCGAAGAGGGAAGCATTTGTTGTTTGAATTACAAAATGGCCAGGTCCTACTATTACATTTAATGTTGGGGGGCTGGATGTTTTTCGGTACAGACGTGGAAAAACCGAAACGAACAATTCAGATTCGATTATCGTTTGGGGAGCAGCATCTATACTTTATTGGCTTACGTCTCGGGTATTTGCATCTCTATAGTCAGAAGGAAGCGGAGCAAAACCTTTCTGACTTAGGGCCGGATCCTCTTGATTCAGCGTTAACTTTAAATGAATTTTTAAAACGAATTGCTTCGAAACATGGAAGGTTAAAAACAACGATGCTTGACCAGAAATTTATTGCAGGGATTGGGAACTGCTATTCCGCGGAAATATGCTTTCATGCAGGAATTTTACCAACGAAAGACATTGATGATTGTAATGAATTGAATCGGACCCAATTATTTCATTCAATGAAATTAGTCCTACAAGATGCTATGAAAAATGGCGGTTATATGGACCATCCTTTTTATATGGGGGATTCCCTTACAGGGGGGTTCTATGATTTAAGGAAAGTGTATGATCGCGAAGGAGAAAATTGTTATTTGTGCGGGTCCATCATTGTGATGGATATGGTCTCTTCAAGAAAAACGTTTTATTGTCAGAATTGTCAAAAATAGAGTTGACACCGCCAAAGGATTGGCGGTATTTTTATTCCGTAGAGTTACATAATTAACTGTCTATTACATTTGTAAATAAGTGCTTTACTTTTTAATCAAATGTAGTATACTATATACAAATAAGTATAACACATATATAATAACTACATAGTATATACCATATTTATTGTAAGTAAGGGGGTGTTAGTGATTAAACTCACAAAACGCCAAGATGAGATTCTGCAAATTGTTAAACAAAATGGACCGATAACGGGAAAAGAAATTGCGGAAAAGCTTTCGTTATCACGGGCAGCACTTAGACCGGATCTCGCTATCTTAACGATGTCCGGCAGCCTTGATGCAAGACCCAGAGTAGGGTACTTTTTCAACGAAAAGATTCAAATGAAAAGACAAGCCGAAAGATTTCTTCATCAAAAAGTAAATGATTATAAAGCACTGCCAATTGTCGTTGGAAAATCAACCTCTGTCTATGATGCCATTGTGCAATTGTTTTTGGAGGATGTCGGAACGCTTTATGCTGTTGATGCAGATGGTCATTTAGCAGGTGTGATTTCAAGGAAGGATTTGCTTAGAGCATCTATAGGGAATCAAAATCTGAATGAATTACCTGTTAGTATCATTATGACAAGAATGCCTAACGTGATTACTATTAATCCTGAAGAAACATTGCTCGAAGCTGCTAAGAAAATGATTCATAATCACATCGATTCTTTGCCTGTTGTAAAGAACATAGACGAGCAAAACAGTACATATTTGCTTGTCGGTCGAATCACGAAAACTACGATTACACGAGCATATTTAGAAATCATGGATGAAAAACCAGACTAAGGGAGTGGCTGAAATTTTGGTACAGAAGGAAGTTGTCTATGTGGTATCAGACTCAGTAGGAGAAACTGCTGAGTTAGTTGTAAAAGCAGTTGCAATGCAATTTAACGGCGGCCATGTTGACATTCGCCGCAATTCATATGTGGATGACTTTGAAGATATTGAAGATGTGATATTACTAGCCAAAAAAGATCGTTCCATTATCGTGTATACGATTGTCATTCCCACGCTAAAAGAATACTTGGATCGTCGGGCAGAAGAAGAGGGAATCGTAGCGGTAGATTTACTCAGTCCTTTGATGAACGCCTTTGAATCTCGACTAAATAAGCAGCCACACCACCAACCAGGACTAATGAGAAAATTAGATGAGGAATATTTTAGAAGAATTGAAGCAATTGAATTTGCTGTAAAGTATGATGATGGTCGGGATCCAAGAGGAATAACGAAGGCAGACATTGTTTTAATCGGTGTGTCGCGAACATCCAAAACACCTCTATCAATGTACTTAGCACATAAGCGCTTTAAAGTTGCCAATGTTCCATTGGTTCCTGAAGTGCCGCCTCCTGATGAATTATATCAAGTGCCGAGGAAAAATTGTATCGGATTAATCATTTCACCCGATAAATTGAATGAAATTCGCAAGGAGCGTTTAAAAGCATTAGGATTAGCTTCTCAAGCGAATTATGCTAGTTTTGAAAGAATTTTAGAAGAATTAGATCATGCAGAAAAAATTATGAAACGAGTCGGTTGTCCGATTATTGATGTATCAAATAAAGCAGTAGAAGAAACAGCCGGATTAATTCTAGATATATTGAAAAAAGAGAGGAGCATATAGCAATGGAAAAATTCGTATATTTATTTGAAGAAGGACAAGGAAATATGAAGGAATTACTCGGGGGAAAAGGTGCGAATCTAGCAGAAATGACTCGGATTGGTCTCCCGGTTCCTTATGGTTTTACGATTACAACACAGGCCTGTAATGCATACTATGAAGCTAGTAAATCCATTCCGACTTTAGTAGAAACGCAAACCTTAGAAGCGCTGACTCAGTTGGAAGAAAAAATGGGTAAAAAACTGGGTGACCCTCAAAATCCATTGCTCGTTTCTGTTCGTTCCGGATCTGTCTTTTCCATGCCTGGTATGATGGATACCATTTTGAATCTAGGGATGAATGATGACACAGTTATTGGTGTTGCAACATTGACGGATAACCCGAGATTTGCTTATGATTCGTACCGCCGATTCATACAAATGTTTAGTAATGTGGTGCTTGAAATTGATACCTATTATTTCGAACAATTTTTAGAAGAAACTCGTGAGCAAAAAGGCTATTCTTCTGATCCTGAAATGACGGCTGAAGATTGGCAGGAGGTTATTATTGGCTATAAGGGGATTGTGAGAAAGCATACAAGAAAAGACTTCCCCCAAGATCCTAAGGAACAGCTTTTCCTAGCGATTAACGCTGTATTTAATTCTTGGAATAATCAGCGTGCGATTGTGTACCGCCGCTTAAATAAAATTCCAGATCATTTAGGTACTGCTGTTAATATTCAAAGTATGGTGTTTGGTAACATGGGGAATGACTCCGGCACAGGCGTTGCCTTTACAAGAAATCCATCGACTGGAGAGCATGTTCTTTATGGGGAGTATTTAATCAATGCCCAAGGGGAAGATGTAGTGGCAGGAATTCGCACGCCTCAGCCGATTGCGACTTTAAAAGACGAAATGCCAGAAGTATACAACCAATTCTCTGATACATGCAAACGGCTTGAACAGCATTATCAAGAAATGCAGGACATTGAATTCACTGTAGAACGCGGACAGCTGTTCATTCTGCAAACACGCAATGGAAAACGGACAGCACAAGCTGCTATTCGCATCGCTGTTGAGATGGTTGAGGAAGGTATAATTGATAAAAAGACCGCTTTACTGCGTGTCGATCCGGACCAATTAAACCAATTACTGCACCACCGCATTGATGATAAATTTCAAAAAAACATTTTAGCAAAAGGCTTACCTGCATCCCCTGGGGCTGCAACCGGCCAAGTGGTATTTGATGCAGATGAGGCTGAGGCATTAGGAAATGAAGGAAAAAAAGTGATTTTAGTTCGACCTGAAACCACACCGGATGACATTCATGGAATTGTTGCTTCGCAAGCCATTTTGACAAGCCGTGGCGGTATGACAAGCCATGCTGCTGTAGTAGCTCGCGGCATGGGAAAAGCATGTATCTGCGGATGCGAGGCATTAAAGATTGATTTGAAAGCAAAGCAATTTAGCATTGGCGAAACGCTTGTGAATTATGGTGATATTATCACAATTGATGGTTCTACAGGAGAAATCATGCTGGGGGAAATTCCAATGATTGCTCCTGAACTTTCCAATGAGTTCCAAATGCTGCTTGCATGGGCAGACCAAGAGCGGAAATTGGGTGTACGTGCCAATGCGGATAATCCTGAAGATGCACTGAAAGCATTTGAATTCGGTGCAGGCGGAATTGGTTTATGCCGGACTGAACATATGTTTATGGATTTAAAACGAATTCCAACTGTGCAAAAAATGATTCTTGCGGAAAATTATGCGGAGAGAATGGAAGCATTGAATGATCTATTACCAATGCAGCAAGGCGATTTTGAAGGAATCTTTGAAGCGATGCAAGGTTTCCCTGTTACCATTCGTTTGCTTGATCCGCCGCTACATGAGTTTTTACCAGATAAAGAAGAACTATTAGTAGATGTGACCAAGCTGCAAATCACGGAACCGGGGTCACCTGAATTAAAGAAAAAAGAACAATTGCTTAAAAAGGTACGCCAATTGGATGAGTATAACCCAATGCTTGGCCATCGCGGCTGCCGTTTAGGGATGGTTTATCCAGAGATATATGAGATGCAGGCAAAGGCAATTTTCTATGCCGCGGCAAAACTGGCGGAAAAAGGCATGGAAGTACAGCCGGAAATCATGATTCCGTTGGTTGGCCATGTGAATGAGTTAAAACAAATGCGCCAGCTGGTTATTGACGCGGCTAACCTTGTTCAAGAAGAAACAGGTAAGCAAATTGAGTATACAATTGGAACAATGATTGAAATTCCGCGTGCAGCCTTAACGGCTGATCAAATTGCCGAAGAAGCAGACTTCTTCTCATTTGGGACAAATGATTTAACGCAAACGACATTCGGCTATAGCCGTGATGATGCGGAAGGGAAATTCCTGCAAGCTTACATTGAAAATAAGGTATTACCGGAAAATCCATTTGCCGTGCTTGATCAGGAAGGTGTAGGAAAGTTAGTGGAAACGGGTGTCAAGCTGGGCCGTGCGGCGAAGCCTTCTCTAAAAACAGGGATTTGCGGCGAACACGGCGGTGAAAAGAGCTCAATTGATTTCTGCTACAGAACAGGTTTAGATTATGTCAGCTGTTCACCTTACCGCGTGCCGCTCGCTCGTTTGGCTGCCGCGCAGGCAACGATTCGCCATGAAGTTAATAAGGAAGAGGTATTAACAACCGCATAATTTTTTAGGAAGGACGGTGCCAATGCGGTGCCGTCCTCTTTTCGCGGATTTTTGGATTCGGGATTAGTGTCGCAAAATCTGCTTATACTAAAGAAAAATGAAAAGGGGACTAAAAAATGGGGGCTATTGAACGAAATGGATATCGTTTTGTTCCTGAATTCAGTGTCATAATGCAAAACGGCGCAGTTCATGTGTACAACCAAGACCAATTTATCGAGGAAATTACATTTCAGTTTTCAGGCAAGTTTCCTGAATTAGACCAAATTGAGGATTTGGTTGACGACTATTGTAACCGGCATAATATTTAAACCGAATATTTGTTCGGTTTTTTATTATGTGTTAGAATGAAAAAAAGAAAACATTTTTTAGAAAAGGAGGGTTAATTTTGAGCAAATTAACATCCATTTACCCTCAAGCAGTTGAACATACAAAAATGAAAGTGATTGATGATATCGACCATTATCTGGAGATGAGAGAAAATTTGCCTTCATTTGACCAATACTTGAAGGATCGCGGCCATTACACAGAGCAAATTTGGGTGAACGTGTGGTTAAATAAATCAACAAATGATGTGTCTAAAAATGAAAAGAAGCAATTTTTAACGGACCGGGGATTTGAGGTTCAGGGAATTGACCGAAAACTTTTGAATAAACTATTTCGGGATGAAATGAGATTATATATGCCTTTTGATGCGATGGGATGGTTGAAGGAAACCTTCGCAGATAAAGATAAATGGTGGTCGGAGCGGTATGAGAAAGCAAAAGCTGCTTTTCAAAAGAGGGAAGAACAGAAGCTGCTAGAAGAGCAAAAGCAATCGATTCGAAGTGAAATAGAGGATTTTGCCGCTGGGATTTTGGAGGAACAATATGATTTGTTCTATTTATATATACGCCACTTTGTTGCAAAGCAGTTAGCTTCTGATCTGAAAAATAATGTGAAGTTTCAATCGGTCGATCCAGTTGCCTTAGAGGAAAAATTAGTAAATCAAGGGTCATTTAATCCAGCCGAATATACAACATTAGCAACATTTTTTGAAGAACTGACGGGTAATATTCATAAGACTGTAAACTGGGGCAGAAGCGTCTACGAATATCAAACCTATTTCTTTGTATACGAAGGTTTAATAGCAGATTTTTTGTCTGAACATATTCCTCAAACAATTTTAGAACACCTTTCAACAGTGCTCAAAGATGATTTTCACACGGTTTTTCAAGAAAAATTATCGGCTCCTTTTGTTAAAGGCAGTATTGCCCAACTTTTGTATGATATTGAAGGGTATTTCATTGAAGATATTCAGGATGAATATGTATCTGACTTATTACGGTTAGCAGACATTCCTTTTGACCTTACTGTGCACAAGGAACTGTTAGAAAAGGATCTCCAAGAGCGGGAAAAGAAACAAAAGGAAGAGCAAGAAGAATTACAACGAAAAAGAGAAGCCGAAGAACAGATGATGAGGGATATCTTTGGAACAGAATACGCCCCTTCTTACCAAAGGCATGTCCGCTATGTGCTGCATATTGGCGAAACGAATACTGGGAAAACTCATCATGCCCTTGAGCGAATGAAAACAGCCAATAGCGGTTTGTATTTGGCGCCGCTCCGGCTGTTGGCCCTGGAGGTTTATGATAAATTGAATGCCGAAGGAACACCCTGCTCCTTAAAAACAGGTGAGGAGGAAAAAGTGACCCCAGGTGCACAACACATCTCTTGTACGGTAGAAATGTTTCATGAAAAAGAAGTTTACGAAGTGGTCGTTATAGATGAAGCCCAGATGATAACCGATAAAGACCGCGGCTTTTCTTGGTATAAGGCAATCACTAAAGCTCATGCTGATGAAGTCCATATCATCGGCAGCAAGAACTCCAAACACATGCTGCTGGAGTTATTAGGGGATTCGAACATCGAAATACACGAATATAGCCGCGATACCCCGCTTGAAGTGGAGAACAAGGAATTTCATATTAAGCATTGCAAAAGAGGCGATGCCCTGATTTGTTTTTCGCGAAGACGTGTTCTTGAAACAGCCTCGCGTCTGCAAAATGACGGTTATTCTGTCAGCATGATATATGGCAGCATGCCGCCGGAAACCAGAAAAAAGCAGATTGAGCAGTTTAATAAGGGAAAGACAAAGGTAATTGTTGCAACAGATGCAATCGGCATGGGATTGAACCTGCCAATTCGCCGGATTGTTTTCCTTGAGAATGATAAATTTGATGGCACACGAAGAAGGCTGCTTACCTCTCAAGAAGTAAAGCAAATTGCCGGCCGTGCCGGACGCAAAGGGATTTATGATGTTGGGAAGGTAGCGTTTACAAGTGACATTAAAAAAATGCGAAATCTGTTGTTGCAGGAGGATGAGCCTGTTCATACGTTTTCAATTGCTCCAACGAATTCCGTGTTCGAACGTTTTCAACGTTATTATCACGATTTAGGGACTTTTTTTGAGCTTTGGGGGAAATTTGAAAGTCCTAAAGGGACGAAGAAAGCCTCGCTTTCAGAGGAGAAATCGCTCTATCAATTGATTGCCGGGACTGAAATTGAAGCAAGGTTTTCTTTAATGGATTTATACGGCTTTTTACATCTGCCCTTTTCAAAAAATGAGCAAGTATTGACAAGACAATGGGAGGATACGATGTATGCCATTATGCTAGGCAGGGAGCTGCCGGAACCGGTTGTAAAGGAACGCAGCTTAGAAGAATTAGAATTAAGCTATAAAGCTATTGGGCTGCATCTCTTATTTTTATATCGCTTGGGTGAGAAAACGGAGGCAATATATTGGGAACGGCTCAGGGAGGAAATCAGTGATCAGGTGCAGGAACGCTTAAAAACAGATATAAAAAAATTTGTTAAAAAATGTAAAACTTGTGGAAAAAAATTGCCATGGGACCATTCTTTTCCAACCTGTGATGCCTGCTATGCAGCAAGGTATCGAAAATATCGATATGATGATGATTTTCAATTTTAATATGATAAGAAAAGGCCTGATCAAGGTCTTTTTTTACTATTCCAAAGGATTGATAATGAAGTAAATTCCCAATTCGTGGTTTTATTGGTAAAATGGGACTAAAAAACATGTCCAATGAGAGTGGAGTGCTATGGATGCAACTATCATTAACAGTACGAGGTCCTGGTGCGGAGGCCGTTTCTTATCTTTTAGCGAAAAATCCAAATAAATTATTTGAACGTGGTGAAAAAGGGCTCACCGTCCGCCTGTTGTATACTACTTTTTCAAGTGAAGAAGTCCAGGTTCTTATTTATGTAAACACTGATCCAATTGAATTAGTAAAAAATTCACCTGATTTATATGATATTACACATTACATAAACGATCGTGAGTTTGCGGCAAGCAGTATTTTTGTCTCATCGATTCGAAAGGCTCTGGGGACAGCATTAAATGGTAAGCCGAAGGAGGAGTATGTATCGTGGGTCGAACATCCATTTGATATGGATCTTGCCTTTGGTCCGATTGCATCAGATTTACGGGATCAGGAGCTGGAAGCCCTATTCACCCCTATCGTGTACGAGGTAGAGGTGGAACGAGGGAATAGCTTCATCCGTGAAAAAAGCTTTGCCCGATATATCACGTTAAAAGGAAAGCAGACTGTACAGAACGCATTAAAACAAGTGTCGATTCTCATTCCTGTTATTGATAATTATAAACATTATTTTATTGATGAACGGGAAATCGAAAAGCTTGATCGGTACGGTGAAGGATGGTTAGAAACACACCCGCTGAAGGCGATGATCCTAAAACGTACTTTACGATTCCATAACATGATTTCGCAATCCAAATTTTACGAAAAAGAGATTCCAGATGTTGAAATAGTAGATCGCACGAAAGTTCGTTTGAATGATCTTCGGTACGAAGCAATTATTAAATATATCGAAACTTTGCCAAAAAGAGAAACGATTGTTGATCTTGGCGCCGGTGAAGGAAAGTTGTCGGTTCAGCTTGGCTTCATTGAGGGCGTGAAAGAGATTCTTTCTGTCGAGCCATCTAATAAAGCACGGTTACGAGCAATGGAAAGATTTGAGCAAGCAGGCGGGAAATTTGGATTCATTGCACCAACACCCGTTTTGGGTTCTTTATTTTATTATGATGAACGGCTGAACAATAAGGATGTCATGATTTTATGTGAAGTCATCGAACATATCGATGAACATCGATTAGCGAAAATATTTGAATCAATTTTCAATAATAATCGTCCTCTTGTTTTGATAGTGACCACACCGAATCGGGAATATAATGTGGTCTATGACATGGATGAGTCGATGCGGCATACAGATCACCGCTTTGAATGGACAAGGGAGGAGTTTAGGGAAAGGTGTGTAGAGTGGGCAAGACCTAATCCTTATCAGCTTCGTTTTCAAGGAATTGGTAAAGAAAATCCTAGCTACGGTCAGCCAACGCAAATGGCAATTTTTACGAGAGAGGAGGGAACTTCAAAATGACGAAAATTTACTTGCCGGCTGCGGGAATTGTCTTGCTTATTGGACCTTCAAACAGTGGGAAAACGACCTTGTTGAACCGTTTAATTGAAGAAAATAGGATACTGGCTTCCGAAGTAATTAGTTCAGATCAATTTCGCGTTCTGGTCAGTGACATTGAATATATTAATTGGAATGCACGGCCAAAGGATGAAGCGGATGCTCTCTTTGATGAATATCATCGCATATCAAACGAAGCATTTGCGGTGATGGATTTCCTCCTTGGGAAACGGTGCCGCTTAAATAAATTAACGATTATTGATGCGACTCATTTAAAGGAGGATGATCGCCAACAGTACATTCGACTAGGGAAGAAACATCATGTACCTGTGATGGCAGTGGTTTTAAATGTCGCTGAAGAAGAGCTAATTGTACGGGATCCACACAGGGATTTCCCCCGAGGAAAGAATCGTATTAAACAGCAATATCAACACTTTAAGCGGACATTACGATCGATTAAAAAAGAAGGATTTCACCGCACATATATTTTAAATGAAACAGAGCTCCAGGGATTAGTGATAGGCAGACAGAAAAATGCATTACTAATTGACATCGAGAATGGAATGGATTTTATTGGCGATATTCACGGCTGCTATGAAGAGTTCATTGAGCTGTTGAACAAGCTTGGATATGTGGAAAATGCAGAGGGATTCTTTTTACATCCTGAAGGGAGAAAAATTCTATCATTAGGTGATGTGATGAGCAGGGGACCCCGCTCGTTGGAAACACTGCAATTTTTCAAAAAGCACATTGATGCTGGATTAGCTTATATGATTGATAGCAATCATGGGTGGAAGATTGCCCGTTGGCTGGACGGACGTAACGTCAATCTTGCACATGGTGATGAAAAGGTCGAAGCAGATTTTATGGAGTATGAGGGCAGATTCGGTAAAGAGGCAGCTGATCAATTAAAGGAGGATCTGAAGAATCTTCTTTTGGCAGCAAAATCGCATTTAATTATCCGAAAAAATGGCGTAAAGGTGGCTGTAGCCACACATGCCGGAATCAAAGACCATTACATTGGCAAACAATCGCAGCGAATTTCAGATTATTGCCGGTATGGGGATTCAGAGGGTTTAGATGAGAATGGCAAGCCGCGTCGTAAGGACTGGACAATTGAACATCAATCCAATGAATTAATTATTTGGGGACATGACCCGAAACCGCAGCCACTTTTGGTCAACAATACACTGAACATCGACCAAGGTGTCGTGTTTGGGGGGAGGTTAACAGCCTATCGCTATCCGGAAAAACAATTGGTTTCTGTTGCTGCGAAACAGGATTACGCAAATGTCCGGGATAACCCCTTGAAGGAATGGGAACGAAAGCGGCTGGCACCTCCTAATTTAGGAAAGTTTGTTAATGGTTTTTCCGTGTTAACAGAACAGCTTGGCGAAATCGCCATTTATAAAGATGCTGCCAAATCTGCCTTGGACGATCTTTCCCATTACACCTTACCGCTGGAGGAAATTGTCTATCTCCCACCGACGATGAGCCCGATTCCAAAACCTTCCCAATTGGATGGTTACCTGGAACACCCGATGGAGGCATTTGATTACTACCTGGCTAATGGAATTGACACCATGGTGGTTCAGAAGAAGCATATGGGAAGCCGCGGTATTTTATTTCTTTTTAAAAACAAGGAAACGGCTAAAGAGTATATCGGCCGGGAATCATTAGGAGCGATTTATACAAGAACAGGAAGGGCATTTTTTCAAAAAGGACTGGAAGAACAAGTTCTTCAAGTATTAAATGAGGATTTGAGCGGATATTTTGAAAAATATGCAACTGATTTTGTCTTGTTGGATGCGGAAATTCTTCCATGGAATTTGAAAGCTAAGGACTTAATTTTGAATCAATATGCATATGTGGGTGAAATGGCACTTCTGGATCGGAGCAAAATCCGAGAACAACTCCAGCGGGCTTCCGAAAATTGGAAGGACGTATACAGCTGGATTGAGGAAAATGATGAGAAATTAGAAAATACAAAGACTTTTAATGAGGTCTATCAAAAATATTGTTGGGAAACGGAAGGCTTGGAAGGCATTCAAATTGCTCCTTTTCATACGTTAGCCCACAGCACGGAGACATTTTTTGATAAGCCGCATACGTGGCATATGGAGAAAAATAAAGAATTTAGCGGACTGTCAAAGCTGTTTGTTGAAACCGAATATCAAGTTGTTGATGATGAGGATTCGTTGAAGGCCGCTATCGAATGGTGGGAGGAAATGACCGAAGATGGCCATGAGGGTTTTGTTGTGAAACCGGAGAAGTATGTGGCCCGGCATAAAGGAAAACTTCTGCAGCCGGCGATCAAAGTGCGCGGGCGCAAGTATTTGCACATCATTTATGGGATTGATTATTTACAGGCGGAGAATCTAGCCCGATTGAAGCAGCGAAATGTTAGCAGAAAGCAACGTAACGCCTTGAAGGAATTTGCTTTAGGTGTCGAGTCGGTAAATCGCTTTGTTGGCAAAGAGTCGTTGGAGCGGTACCACGAATGCGTGTTGGGAGTTTTAGCATTAGAATCAGATCCAATCGATCCAAGGCTTTAAGCGTTAGTGGACGGTTTTAACCTACTAGAATCGGTAGATAATTTTTTGATTAACAACTTAGTATAATCAATTTCCAAATCCATATGATTGTAATAGGGAGGTGGAGTGTTATGGACGTTCATGTTGTTCAAAGTGGAGAGAATTTATGGAAGATCTCAAACAGGTATGGGGTGACCATTCAATCAATCATAGAATTAAACGGATTACCATCGGCGACTTCTATTGTTCCTGGACTTGCATTATATATCCCTAACACTCTACAGCCGCTTCGCTATTATCGAATACAAGCAGGGGATCAAATCTGGAAATTAGCACAGCGATTTATAATCGACGCCTCCTCCATTCTAGCTGTGAATCCAGGGCTGGATCCAAATCAACTCCTAATCGGCCAAATTATCAGGATCCCATCACCAATAAAGTTTGAAATTTCCACACTGGGATTTATTGTGCCATCATCGGCAAGCACCGTTTATTCAATCCTTGATTCTGTTGCCGGCCAATTGACCTATGGGGCCATCGTTGCCTATTCATTTACAGAGGAAGGTTACGCCTATAACGAAACCGAGGATGCCGATATTATAGCAAGGTGTATGGAATTGAACATTACACCGCTATTGATGATCCGGAATTTTACAGGCAGTAATTTCAGTGCGGAGCTTGCCGGAAAGGTTCTACAAAATCCCGCCTATCGTGGAAATTTAGTAGCAAGTATTGTGAATCTCACCATACAACGGGGGTTTGGCGGCGTAAGTATTGACTTTGAGTTTATCCCTCCGGCAAGGCGCATTGATTTTATTACTTTTTTAGGAGATTTAAAGAATGCATTAGGCGGGCTGATCTTGCATGTAAATGTTCACGCGAAAACAGCAGATATACCGACCAATCGAATCATCGGGGCATACGACTATGCGGCTATTGGTAACGTGTCCGACCTGGTAGCGGTCATGACGATTGACTACGGTTATCCCGGTGGTCCGCCTGATCCGGTTGCTCCGGTTTCATGGATGGAGCAAGTGATTCAATACTCGATAACCCAAATTAATCCACGAAAGCTGCAAATCGCCATGCCGCTTTATGGGTACGACAAGGTGGTTCATACTAATAAAACACATGCTCAATCGGTTCTTGGCGCCCAAAATCAAGCCATCTCAACCGGGTCTCCGATTGAATTTAATCAAACTGCTAAATCACCATGGTATCGGTATTGGCATGGAGTAGAAGAGCATGTCGTCTGGTTTGAAGACATTCGGAGCTATATAGAAAAATACCGTTTAATTGATATTTACCAATTAAGTGGCACGACTTTTTGGCAGATAAGTCTGCCGGCACCGCAAAATTGGGCGTATCTTAGTAAAAATATTAATGTTTTAAAAAAATAGGGCCTAAAAACTGCATTTTTGGAAACACTTTTTAAAAAAAGGGAAGGCTGGTTCATAGATTGATAAAGAGTGTGAACTATTACGTTTTACTAATCATCATGCTGTTTGCTGTAACATCTCCAAGCCATCACGTTAAAGCAATGAATGGCCATAAGAATTGGAGCCAGCAGCTAAATTATATCATTCAATCGGACCCAGATTTAGAGGGGGCAATTGCTGGAATCAGTATTCGAAATGCAACGAACGGTGAAATTATTTATGATCATCAAGGAGATATTCGATTACGTCCCGCTTCAAACATGAAGTTGTTTACAGCCGCGGCCGCTTTAAGCGTTTTGGGAGAGAATTATTCTTTTACGACGGAAGTGCTTACAGATTCCAAAGTGAAAAATAATACATTGCATGGCAATATTTATCTAAAAGGTAAAGGTGACCCAACCTTATTAAAGTCTGATTTTGATCAAATGGCTGGGGAGATAAAAAAGAAGGGAATTAAACAGATAAAGGGAAATCTGGTTGGGGATGATTCGCGTTACGATGATGTTCGTTATTCACTCGATATGCCATGGAGTGACGAAACCACCTATTATGGAGCCCAGATTTCTGCACTTACCGCCTCCCCAACAAATGACTACGATGCAGGTTCTGTTAAAGTGAAAGTTAAACCGGGAACAAAAATTGGGGACATGGTGAATGTGGAAGTTACACCGAAAACAAATTATATGAAGATCACCAATCATGCTGTCACGGTTGAAGCTGATGGCAATAAGAAGATCTCTGTCGAGCGGGATCACGCAACGAACACGATCACCATTGAAGGGACAATTCCATTAAAATCCAAAGCGGTTACAGAATGGATTGGTGTGTGGGACCCGACCAGGTATGCAGCCACGCTTTTTAAGAAATCATTAGCCAAACATGGAATCACTGTGTCCGGAAAAATCGTATCAGGCGAGGTGCCTGATACAGCAAGAGTTTTGACGAACCACCAATCGATGCCCTTATCGGAATTGCTTGTTCCATTTATGAAGCTGAGTAACAATGTGCACGCTGAGATATTAATCAAAGAAATGGGCAAGGTGATGAAAGGAGAAGGAAGTTGGGAAAAGGGGTTAGCTGTTATGGAAACCGAAGCCGCACGTTTCGGTGTAAATACAAAAACAATGGTAATCCGGGATGGTTCAGGCATATCCCATGTTGATCTTGTCCCAGCCAATCAAATCACCCAGCTATTATTTGCTGTCCAGAAGGAAACGTGGTTCACTACCTATCTCCATTCACTGCCTGTAGCTGGTGTCCATGAGAAAATGGTAGGGGGATCCCTAAGGAATCGATTAAAAAATCCAAGTACCCTCGGAAAAGTCAAGGCAAAAACCGGTACGATTTCTACTGTTAGTTCATTATCAGGCTATGCAACCACGAAAAGTGGACAAACATTGATATTTTCTATCCTGTTAAATAATTTAGTGAATGAAAAAAAAGGGAAAATAATTGAAGATCAAATCGTGCAGCTGTTAGGGAACCTATATTAAGTAAATTATGGCGGAAAATGATAGGTAAAATACCTTGGACATGACATTTATCATGCCCGGTATATGACACCTGCTACTAACAAGTCCAAATCCCTTCCTTTATAATTGGTTTAACGCCACATTCCAAGAAGGGAACTCAACTAAATGACCTTACAAAATACGAAAAACTTAAAAAAGCAAATGACTCCTTTTGAAAAATCAACGACAAAGCAAAGTATATGGCAGATCATTAACACGGTCGTGCCATTTATGATCCTATGGTTCCTTGCTTATCAAAGTCTCTCTGTCTCCTATTGGTTGACACTCGTTCCATCCATCCTTGCTGCCGGGTATTTAGTACGGATTTTCATTATTTTTCATGATTGTACCCATCATTCGTTCTTTAAAAGCCGCCGTGCTAACCGAGCAGTGGGGACATGTATGGGGGTTTTAACATTATTCCCATTTGATCAATGGGGTCATGAGCACTCGGTTCATCATGCGACAAGTGGTAACCTTGATAAGCGAGGCACTGGAGATATTTGGACACTTACAGTTGATGAATACCTAGCAGCACCACTTAAACTGCGTTTAGCCTATCGATTTTATCGTAATCCTTTGGTAATGTTTGGATTAGGTCCGATTTATGTATTCCTTCTTAAAAATAGATTTAACCGTAAAGGTGCTAGAACGAAGGAACGTAACAACACCTATTTAACGAATGTAATCATCGTTGCTTTGATTGCAATATTCTGCTGGGCAATAGGGTGGCAGACATTTCTGTTAGTACAGGGCACAATTTTTATGATTTCAGGATCAGCAGGTATTTGGCTTTTTTATGTACAGCACACCTTTGAGGATTCCTATTTTGAAGAAGATAAAGAGTGGGAATACGTGAAAGCTGCTGTGGAGGGAAGTTCTTTTTATAAGCTTCCAAAAATCATGCAATTTTTAACAGGAAATATCGGCTTTCACCACGTACACCATTTAAGTCCAAGGGTACCTAATTATAAACTGGAAGAGGCACACAAAAATACACCTCCGTTACAAAATGTACCGACTATCACGCTTACGACAAGCTTACGGTCACTTCGCTTCCGCTTATGGGATGAGAAAAACAAGAATTTCGTGACCTTTAAGGATATTAAATCTGCAGCTAAAAGTAGTGTTTCGCATCAAATTAAACCAGAACTTTAAGAATACCGTCAATGGCTGACTCCTTTTACTAAAGAGGAGTCTCTGCTTAGTTGCGGCTGCCAGATAAGGAGAGAACATAATGATACGGATTGTCATCGCAGAAGATCAGGAACTGCTGTTAGGGGCAATGGGTTCGCTCCTCAATTTGGAAGATGATATGGAAGTAGTAGGACTGGCAAGCAATGGGGAAGAGGCACTTACGCTTGTACACCAATTACAGCCCGATGTTTGCCTGATGGATATTGAGATGCCCAAAATAACGGGACTTGAGGCAGCGGAAGCATTAAATCCGTCACCCTGCAAAGTAATCATTTTAACAACCTTTGCTAGGATAGGATATTTTAGACGTGCCTTAGAAGCGAATGTTAAAGGTTATTTATTGAAGGATAGTCCGAGTGACGAGTTGGTCTCCTCAATACGGAGTGTTATAGCTGGAAAGCGGATTTATTCTCCTGAATTAATGGACTCGGAATCCAGTGCTGATGAATTAGATAATGATAAAACTATAAATGAGAACTCTACTGATCAAAGTAAAACACTTGGCACCGTTAGAAGCTATTTTTCAACCATAATAGATAAAATAAAGTTACCAACCGGATAGGGTTATGGTGATTTTTAAAGAAGCGGGCTGTATCCAATTTGGATACAGTTTCTTTGGTTAATAGTGGAATAATGGGTAAGTAAAAAAAAGAGGGCCATTACTTTGAAAATATCAAGTATTGATTTTACAATGAGAATGTTGATTTAATAAAGATAAAGTAGATTTAAAATTAGGAGAACATAATATGAATAAAAAACAAGGACAGCAATTATCGGAGCGGTTTGAAGTCGCCTACAATCAAGTTCATGAGGCACTACGCGACATTGTTCAAATCAATGATGAAAGATTTGTAGTTTTGGTGAAGGTTGGGGCAAAAAAATATCAAATTATCGAAACCTTTAAGAAAGATTTAGAGCAATACGCACGGCTCAGAAACGCAATTGTCCACGAAAAAATGGAGGTTGGCTTCTATATCGCTGAACCAAATGCAAAGGTGGTTAGTCATATTGAAAAAATCGCCAATGTCTTAAGCCGTCCTAATTACGCACTTTCCATTGCCTCAAAAAAGGTCGTTTATTTTGATGTACAGGACAGCATTTTAAAAGTAACTGATGCCATAAAAGAATACGGTTATTCTAAGTTTCCAATCTATAAAAATAAAAAATGCATCGGCCTTTTGACGGCTGGATCAATCGTAAAATGGATGGCGCAACATATGGAGGCCGGACGAGTGAACCTATCGGATATCCGTGTTTCTGCTATTCTGGAGTACGAAAAAGATCGTCCGATAGAGATAGTCAATAAAAGTATCAATATATTTGAGGTTGAAAATATCTTTGAAAAAGCCCATAAAAAGAAACGTAAAATTGAAGGTGTAATTATCACAGAAAATGGGAGTGACGATGAGGTACCATTAGGCATTATCACCGCTTGGGATTTGATTGAAATTGATTATACTGTGGACTAAATGAAAGAGGGAGCAGCAATAGCGCTGCTCCCTTGTATGTTAGGGCATATCATCAAAATTAAACTCGCTTAGTTGGTCCATGTGGCTGGCAATCATCGCGATAATCGTTGACGCTTCCTCTTTACTAAAAACGAAATGGGATTCATCCTTGATTAGCTCGTCATCGGTTGTCCAAATCCGGTTCACCCGTTTGAGGACGCCATCACCTGTTGCCTGAACGACACCAAACTGATAGGTTACTTCCACCTCGTCTTCATGCTTGAAGGCTGTCACTTCTGGTGTAGACCAATCGACATTAATTTCCTCAAAGATATCATCGGTGTTGATTTGTTCTGCTTCAAAGTATTCTTCATCATCATCGTCCACCGTTCCGCATTCATCTTCAAAACTTTCATCAGACTGCAGATAGACGCCATCGTCTGTATAATGGTCTTCGCCGTTGATGTAGTCATGAAGGCTTGCATGTACTTCCTCGACAATTTCCTCGATGTCTGAAAGGATGATTTTCGCCGTGTGGCCGCTGTCAACATCGAAGCTATCAATGTAAAATTCTTCGTTTTGCGGGTCGAAAAACAGCGTGCAAAAATAATCTCTGTCAAGTTCCTCGGTGTCCACATCAGTGGTATCAACGTAAAACTCAATCCTTGGATGCTTGGCGGCTCTCTCAATTGTCATTTGACCAACCTGATCATATTCTTCACAAATCGACTCCAGGTGATCCTGCAGTTCCGCACATACTCTGTCAAACCATTCTAACGACATCAAACATCCCATCCTCTCAATGTTAATCGAGGTTATTATTTCCAACATTTAAAAATATATAAGTTGCTGAGAATTTCTTTATTTGCTTTTTTTTAACTCCAAGGAGCACATTGTATTGGATTTCAAACCTGGTATGTTACTATATTACATAATCAAAGAAAAACGAGGTGTTTTCATGAAAATTGAAGTATGGTCTGATTATGTATGTCCGTTTTGTTATATTGGGAAACGCAGGTTAGAAGAGGCGTTAGATCAATTTCCACATAAAGATCAGGTAGAGGTTGAATTTAAAAGTTTTGAACTGGATCCGAATTCGTCCGAATACAGTGGTCAGAATATACATGAAGTGTTAGCAAAAAAGTATGGCATGAGTATTGAACAGGCAAAGCAAGCCAATCTAGGTGTCGGCCAGCAGGCAGCGTCAGTCGGATTAACATATGATTTTGAAGGGATGAAACCTACTAATACATTTGATGCCCACCGCTTGGCAAAGTTTGCGAAAACAAAAGGGAAAGAAGCAATGGTTACTGAAAAGCTCCTTCATGGCTATTTCAGCGAATCAAAGCATATAGGCGATATTGATACTTTAGCAGATATTGCTGAGGTATCAGGTATAGACCGGCAAGAGGTATTGGCGGTTCTTCAAGATAAAACCGCTTATGCCAACGAGGTGCGTGCAGATGAAGGAATAGCCCAGCAATATCAGATTAGCGGCGTTCCCTATTTTATTATCAATTCCAAATATGCCATTTCCGGTGCTCAGCCACTAGAAACGTTTAAAGGTGCGTTGGAAAAAGTTTGGGAGGAAGAATCACCTGCACCGATCCTTCAGGATCTTTCGACCGAGGAAGATGTTAGTTGTGCCGATGGAAACTGTGTGATTCCCAAAGAGAAATAGATCGAAAAAAACATGGGAAAGTATGCATTGGCGTGCTTTCCCATGTTATTGGCGTAATCCATTACCTGCGACTGCGAATACAATATTCCCACATGTTGCCGTCTTGCCAACAAGTCTTTACCTGTTCATTGCCACGAGAAGTGTTCCGCCAACCGGAGCAGCATCTCCTCGTATTTCTTCTTGAAGTATGCCGTCTCGACGTTTTTCTACGTGAAGTATTGTGAGAACTTGATGTGACACGTCTTGAAGTCCTTCTTCGTGATGTCATCTGACGCCGTGAGGTTCTTCGTCGTGAAGTTCCACGGTGCTGTCCTGGGTCTCTAAACATAAAGTCTCCGAAACCACCACGTCTAACTTCGTCCGCTGCCCTTTGAATATCCTCTGATGAAAATTCACTCACCTTAATTTAGCACCTCCTTAAAATCCAGAAAAGGAAGTATACAATCCAATTGACATGATTGGCGTTCATACTCACTCTTCTTTAATCAATTTACGTTTGTACAGTTGTCCCTGTTTGGGACAAACGCCTATGTAAAGAAAATATGCAATTAAAACGTGACCTTCATTCTTTATTATTCATACGAATAAAGAAAGGAGGTATAAATAATCGCCGTGGATACAAGCATTCCGCACTATAAGCTTTTTATTAAACCAATTGACCTGCGAGAGCTTAGAAGAGACATCTGGATTGATGAACCAGTTCCAGCCCAGTTAACGATAGATGGGAGAAGGCTTGAGATTGATTTAAGTTATCGTGGATCCCATATTCGAGATTTTTCGAAAAAGTCTTATCAAATTGCATTTTATAACCCTAAAAAATATAAAGGTTCTAGCCGGATGCACCTTAATGCTGAATTTAAAGATCCATCACTCATCCGAAACAAATTGTCTTTTGATTTCTTCTCAGAGATTGGCGTTTTATCACCGCAATCTAAACATGTTTTCTTAATGCAAAATGGCAGGGCAGATGGAGTTTATTTAGAAATCGAGTCGGTGGATGAGAATTTTTTACAAAGAAGAGTCCTTCCAACCGGAAGTATTTTTTATGCAGTCGATGGGGATGCAAACTTTTCTTTAATGAGTGACTTAGACAAAGAAACAAAGAAATCATTGGAGTTGGGATATGAAAGAAAGTGCGGCACTCCCGAGGAAGATTTTTACTTACAAGAATTTATCTTTCACATTAACACGATTCCACAATCTGATTTTGAAAAAGAAATCCAGAATTATGTCGACGTGGAAAAATACCTTCGTTGGATTGCCGGGATAATTTTCACATCTAACTATGATGGTTTTGTTCATAACTATGCCCTTTACAGGAATGGAACTACCGGCTTATTTGAAGTGATTCCCTGGGATTATGATGCAACATGGGGACGAGATGTCAACGGAAAGGTAATGGAAGCGAATTATGTCCCGATTGATGGTTTTAATACATTAACAGCAAGGCTCCTTGATGTTGATTATTTTCGTAATCGGTACCGAAACTTGCTTAAAGAAATTATGGAACAACAATTTACCCTGGAATTTATGATGCCAAAGGTTGAAAGATTGCTCCAACAGGTTCGTCCGTTTGTGCTGCAGGATCCTTATATAAAGCATAATATAGCTGACTTTGATAAGGAGCCTGAAGTGATTTCTAAGTATATTGAGGATAGAAGAATGTATTTACAGAGAAAATTATTAAACTGGGAATAGAGAAAAAGATGCCGATTGGCATCTTTTGCATTTCAGAGATATTTGACATAGACTTAGCCCCTAATAGGTCTCCAAATATTGCCGTCCAAAATATAACCTTCCACTTCAAAATCATCATTCGGCGTTGCGCTCCATCCAAAGTTGTCTTGGCCTCTATTATTCCTGCGTGAACGATTGCAACATCTTGACCCGCCTTGCCCCGAAGTATTCCTTCTTGAAGTATTCCTTCTTGAAGTATTCCTTCTTGAAGTATTCCTTCTTGAAGTATTCCTTCTTGAAGTATTTCTTCTGGAAGTATTTCTTCTTGAGGTATTTCTTCTGGAAGTTACCATGACAGAAGTAGGGCGGTTTCTGGAAGTATTTCGACGAGAAGTTACCATGACAGAAGTAGGGCGGTTTCTGGAAGTATTTCGACGAGAAGTTACCATGACAGAAGTAGGGCGGTTTCTGGAAGTATTTCGACGAGAAGTTACCATGACAGAAGTAGGACGGTTTCTGGAAGTATTTCGACGAGAAGTTACCATGACAGAAGTAGGTCGGTTTCTGGAAGTATTCCATCGAGAAGTCACCATGACAGAAGTAGGACGGTTTCTAGAGGAATTGCGTCGAGAAGTCACCATGACAGAAGTAGGACGGTTTCTGGAAGTATTGCGTCGAGAAGTCACCATGACAGAAGTAGGACGGTTTCTGGAAGTATTGCGTCGAGAAGTCACCATGACAGAAGTAGGACGGTTTCTGGAAGTGTTCCTGCGAGCCTTATTTTGATGCATTGGTTTTGCGGTTCTCCTACGTGAAGTTTTCCGATGTCCAGGAGGCTTTGGTCCATGATGTCTTTTGTGATGTGATCTCTTTTTTAATCCAGGGTCATTAAACATGTGTTTTCCTTGACCGGACCTTTTTACCTCCTCTGCAGCCTTTTGAATATCATCTGAAGAAAAATGTCTCATTATTTCACCTCTTATTATTCTTGAAAAGGGAAGACGGAAGCAATACACAAATAAATACTGCTCGTCTCCTATTCTCCTACTAATCTACGTAGGTCACGTACAATTTGTATAGGGGAATGACTCAATAATTAAAAAAGATTGTCCAAAACCAACATAAAAAAGGTGACATACTTAAAAAGGGTGTCAGGCACCAATTTTTCAAAACTGGGATAAGATTTTTTTCAAATATAAAGGGTTTTTTCGAATCATTGCTGAAATTAATAAGTGAATTTTCAAAAAAGGAGATGGATGTTATGTTTTCCCCACTAACCCCACTTGATTGGAAACGGCGAGCGATAAAATATTATCCTAAAAAAACAGCTGTGATTGACGGTGAAAAAGAATTTACATATCAAGAATTTGGACAACGAGTAGATCAGCTTTCGGCAGCATTGTATCAAGCGGGAATATCGGAGGGTGATCACGTAGCGGTGATGCTGCCTAACACCCATTATATGTTGGAAAGCTTTTATGGAATTTGCCAACTTGGTGCTGTCATGGTTCCATTGAATTACCGTTTGTCCGCAGAGGATTTGGAGTACATTATCCGTCACAGTGATTCAAAGATGTTAATTGTCGATGAAGAATTTTGCGCACCGATTGAGAAAATCATTCATCGACTTTCCCTTGATCCAATCATTATCGTGCCAGTTCCGGGACAAAAAACATCTTTAAAAAGTGTGGATTATGAGGATTTCCTTCGCCATGCTCCAAAAATTTCCAAGTTACCGAAAGTGGAAATTGATGAAAATCAGCTTCTTACTCTCAATTATACGAGTGGAACCACTTCAAAACCAAAGGGTGTTATGTTAACACATCGAGGAAATTACCTGAATGCAGCTAATTTCCTTTATCATCTGAATGTACAACATGATGATGTATATCTACACACGTTACCGATGTTTCACGCAAATGGCTGGGGAGGGGTATGGGCAATTACAGCAGCCGGCGGTACCCATGTTTGTTTGCGAAAGGTTGATCCACCGCTTATTCTCGAACTATTTGAAGAAAAAAATATTTCACTGTTATGTGGGGCGCCGACCGTGGTGAACATGCTGGTAAATGATCCAAAGGCGAAGGAAGTCGAAATCAAGACGAATCCTCGGATGGCAACAGCAGGGGCACCGCCTGCAGCTGCGTTGATTCATAAAGCACAAGAAATTCTAGGATTAAATATGATCCACGTATACGGGTTGACGGAAACATCACCGTTCATTCTCTATTGTGAATGGAAAAAAGAATTTGAATCAAAGTCGTCGGATGAACAAGCAACAATTAAGGCAAGACAGGGTATTGAACTCGCGTTTAATGGAGAAACAAGGGTCGTCCATCAGGACGGTCAGGAAGTTGCCTGGAATGGACGAGAGCTGGGAGAGATTGTTACCCGCGGAAATGTGGTCATGGCGGGATATTATAAGGACCCTGAAACGACTGCTGCTTCAATTAGGGATGGATGGTTCCATACTGGCGATTTGGCGGTTACTCATCCAGACGGATTCATAGAAATCCAAGACCGTGCCAAGGATTTGATTATTTCAGGAGGAGAAAATATTTCTTCTACTGAGGTCGAAGGGGTTTTGTATAAACACCCAGATGTCTTGGAGACTGCAGTTATTGCCATTCCGGATGAAAAATGGGGCGAGGTTCCAAAGGCCATCATCGTCTTGCAACCCGGAGCAAACGTCACGGAAGAGGAAATCATCCAATTTTGCCGAGCGAACATGGCCCACTTTAAATCACCAAAAGCGGTCGAATTTGTGGAGGCTCTTCCAAAAACAGCCACAGGTAAACTGCAAAAATATCGTTTGAGAGAAATGTATTGGCAGGGTCCGAAAAGAGTGAATTAACTGATCATAAACAAAAGGCAATGATTTCAAGATCAATGCCTTTTGTTGTACGATTCTTAACGGCCTCAACGATATATTGCCCGTGAAAAAATCATTCCTTTTTAAATTCAATTGTGCTTCTAACTGTGTTAATCGGACGGACTAGTTTCTCGATCTGTTCTCGTTTTGTCTCTAAGAATGGAGGCAATGATAACTTTTCTCCAAGAGTTTCATACGGTTCATCACCCATAAATCCTGGTCCGTCTGTTGCGAATTCAAATAAGATTTGTGGGGCCACTCTTACATACAATGAACCAAAAAAGTATCGATCGACAAAACCAGAGGTTTGGAAGCCGAAACCTTCCATTCGCCCTATCTATTCTTCTAAAACAGAACGATCTTCCACACGGAATGCTGCATGGTGTACTGTCCCAAATCCTTGTTGTGCCTGTGGAAGAACCGCATTATATTCGACGACAACCTGTGCACCATTGCCGCCTTCTCCTACTTCGAATAAATGGAAGGCACCTTCGTGAGCAATTTCTTTAAACAGTAACACCTTTTCCATCATTTCTTTAAAATAGTCAAAGTTGGCGATGCGAACGAATATCGGTCCTAATCCGGTAATGGCATACTCTAATGGGATCGGTCCATTTTGCCATGGTGTGCCAGAAGCAACCCCTTTATTGGTTTCATCTGAAATCAATTGATACTGCTGATCATCAAAATCAACAAATGATAATGTCTTTTTGCCAAATTGCTCTTTAATCGCAGTATGTTTTACTTCTAAACGGTCAAAACGTTTGACCCAATAATTCAGGGCAGCATCACTCGGAACACGGAAGGAAGTTTTTGAAATCTCATTGGTCCCATGAGTCCCTTTTGGAATGCCGGGGAAGTCGAAGAATGTCATATCGGTGCCAGGGCTTCCGGAATCGTCTGCAAAAAATAAATGGTAGGTTTGAATATCATCCTGATTGACTGTTTTCTTAACTAAGCGCATCCCTAAAACATTTGTGAAAAATTCGTAGTTTTTTTCAGCACTGCTCGTAATTGCGGTAACATGGTGGATCCCTTTTAATCTGCTCATTTGAATTCCTCCTTAAAGATGTTTATATTATTCCATTCCAGAATTGATTCACCCATATCTCAAGTTCATACATCTTTAATTCGAGATAAATATATCATGGATAAAAGACAATGTCAAGATTGGAAATATTACGCCTACAGCAAACGTCATTCCCATTTTAATTTTAGAAGTGATCGTTCTTAAAGTTTTCACAATTAAAAGCATACTTATGATGTTAATCACAAACATCCCTTTTTTTAAGTGTTAAGTTTGTAATGAGAAATGTTTCACAAGTATGCAGCAATAGTGAAGGAGAATCTTTTATGAGTGAATTCATTAATAACCGAAAAAATTTGACCACTACTAATACAGATCGTCTTACCATATTAAAGCAAATCTTTCAGGACCTTCATAACGGGCGCAATCTTGATGAGGTAAAAGCACATTTTGATGCCTTTATTGGAAAAATTACCGTCGATGAAATTTCCCAGCTCCAGCATGATTTTGTTGAAGGTATATCTGCTGAGGAGCTGCAGCGCTTATACACAAAACATACGGCAATATTTAAAGGTTCAATTGAGGAAGAGAGTGAACAATACAGGAAACCAGAGGAACAGCCGGGGCATCCCATTCATACCTTTAAACTTGAAAATCAAGAAATTGAAAAATTATTAAAAACGCAGATTCAGATCCATCTATGGCAATTTGATAAAGATGATAGTACTGAAAATGTATATACGCTATTGGAAGATATCAATCTCTTGTTGGACATTGATAAACATTACAGCCGAAAGGAGAATTTGATTTTTCCTTATTTAGAAAAGTATGGTATTTATGGACCAACCACTAATATGTGGCGAATCGATGACTTTATCCGCGATGCGATTAAAGATGCCAAACAAAAGTTAGCCAATTATCATGGCGACAAGCAAGCAGTATCGAGTGTAATGGATTATGTCATTCAAGAAGTAGGGGAGATGATTTATCGAGAAGAAAACATCCTCTTCCCCATGGCATTGAAAAATCTAACGGAGGATGAGTGGGTAAAAATTGCCCATGAAAGTGATGAAATTGGTTTTTGCTTGACGGCACCTGCAGAAGAATGGAAACCAGACAGAAAAGGACTGAACGAAAAGGCAATCTCCGAAGGATATATTAAAATGGAAACCGGAATCTTATCATTAAAACAGCTTGAGCTGTTGTTAAATCATTTGCCGGTGGATATCACATTCATTGACCAGGATGATGTAGTCCGTTACTTCTCGCATGGGAAAGAAAGAATCTTTGCACGGACGAAAGCCATTATCGGCCGAACCGTTCAAAACTGCCACCCGCCAAGAAGTGTCCATGTGGTCGAGGAACTGCTAGCCGACTTTAAATCAGGCAAAAAAAACACAGAGGACTTCTGGATTCCGTTTAAGGATAAATATGTCTATATTCGTTATTTCGCTGTTCGTGATGAGACAGGAAAATACATTGGCACGCTAGAATTTACCCAAAATATTGCACCGATTAAAGGAATCGATGGTGAAAAACGAATATTATCTTAACTGATAAAACCTGCCTAGTTTGCATGATAGAATCGTGTCAAGCTTGGCAGGTTTTTTCTATGAGGCGCTTTCAATAGGTTGGTCTATATTGCGACATGAACAGTCAAATCTAGTGATTAATTAATTTTTGTGTCGATAAAAAAGCAGGACAAATTCACAAAGCTGTAACAGATAAACCGGAAAGTTGGAAAAAATCGGGGATAATAAGAGTAGTAGAAGAACGTTAATTCCATCTAATGAAAGGAAGAAAATTTTTTTTACGAGGTGAAGAACAATGGTAAATAGAAAATGGATTGCTTTGTTGTTGGCTGGCGGAAAGGGGACTAGGCTGAACCTCCTTACAAAGACACTAGTAAAACCAGCCGTGCCATTTGGCGGGAAATACCGCATCATTGACTTTACTCTAAGTAATTGCAAAAACTCTGGAATCGATACAGTTGGTATTTTAACTCAATATAAGCCCTATGAGCTGCATGCCCATCTTGGCCAATGCAGTTATTGGAATTTGTATAATCGGAATGGCGGTCTAACCATCCTTCCACCTTATCAGCATTGTGACTCTGGGGTTGAGTGGTATGAGGGTACTTCACATGCTGTATTTCAGAACATTGAATTT
This sequence comes from Bacillus sp. S3, assembly GCF_005154805.1. GTDB lineage: Bacteria > Bacillota > Bacilli > Bacillales > Cytobacillaceae > Neobacillus. The sequence continues at coordinate 2,979,327 of NZ_CP039727.1, read as the reverse complement.
ATCGAGCAATGTAATCCTGACTACGTTGCCATACTATCTGCAGATCAAATTTATAAAATGGATTATTCAATCATGTTGGAGCAGCATATTGAAACGAAAGCAGATTGTACCATTGCTGTTGTTGAAGTTCCATTGGAAGAAGCCAGCCGCTTTGGAATCATCCAAATGGATAAAAGAACGAATAAAATTATCGATTTTGAGGAAAAGCCAAAACGACCAACATCGAATCTGGCTTCTATGGGTATTTATATTTTTTCGTGGCCGATATTAAGAGAGTATTTGTGGCAAGAGGAACAAAAGGAATATACCAATAGAGACTTCGGCAAAGATATTATTCCGTCTATGCTGTGCGATGGCTTACGGCTATATGCCTACTGTTTTGACAATTACTGGCGGGATGTTGGCACTGTACATAGTTATTGGGAGGCCAATATGGATCTGTTAAATGGAGAGAATAATATATTTTTACAAAACCCCAAGTGGCCAATCCATACAGTTGAAACAACGGAGCCGCCGTTATTTTTAGCCGAAAGTGCAAAGATTCATCAAAGTTTGATTTCTGAAGGCTGCGAAATTTACGGTTCAATCGAAAAATCAGTTGTCTTTAACGGTGTTAAAGTTGGAAAGGGAGCACGGCTCAAAAACGCTGTGATCCTGCCTCATACAACAATTGAAGAAAATGTCTGGATTGAGAATGCTGTTGTCGGCAGCCAATCGATCATCAAGAATGGCGTCATTATTGTCTCAAATAATCCAAAAATGCAATTAATGGTTGTCGGACATAACGAAATCGTCGATCCCGCCATTAAGGGCAATACTCCACAGGAAAATGTGATATCGGTCATGTCATAGCAGGGAATGATAGAAATTGAATGTTCTTCTTTTTTGTTAGTTTCTCTTTATAATTATTCCACTATTCAAAAAATAATTTGTTTTTACCTATTAAAGTGGTAAACTATAAAAATATAATTGATTGGGGAGAGGGGCAACATGATTAAAGCGATTTTTTTTGATTTAGACGATACACTACTTTGGGACCAAAAAAGTGTAAAGGAAGCATTTGCGGCCACATGTAAAGTAGCAGAAGACCGGTGTGGAATTGATACAGATCAGCTAGAGGAAGCTGTGCGGGAGGCTGCGAGAAAGTTGTATGCTTCATATGAATTTTATTCTTTTACGCAAATGATAGGGATTAATCCATTCGAAGGATTATGGGGTAACTTTTTAGATGAAAATAATGATCATTTTAAAAAAATGCAGGAAACTGTTCCTACTTATCGGAAAGATGCTTGGACAAAAGGGCTTTTGACGTTGGGGATTGACGACCCTGCCCTGGGCCTTGAGTTAGCTGAGCGATTTCCACAGGAACGGCGAAAGGCACCGTTTGTTTACGAGGAATCCTTTAAAACTCTTGATGCCTTAAATGATCATTATCAGTTGCTTTTATTGACAAATGGGTCACCGGATTTACAAAATACAAAATTAGAGATTACACCCGAACTTGTCCCGTATTTTGATCATATTGTCATTTCTGGAGATTTCGGTAAGGGAAAGCCCGATCCTTCTATTTTTGAACATGCTTTGTCACTCCTTTCACTAAAGAAGGAGGAAGTGATAATGGTTGGAGATAATTTGATGACAGATATCCTTGGGGCGAACCGTGCGGGAATCAAAACCGTTTGGATTAATCGTCACAACAAAGTGAGAAATGAGGTAATCCCTTCATTCGAAATTCAGCATTTAGAAGAGCTTTTTCCAATCTTGGAGAATCTGTAGAGTTTAAAAAAAGGCTCAATCCAATGACATAGAAGCTGTAACTTTATTCCTCCTTTCTGCGACTATTTAGCTGAAACACCAAAATAGTAAAAGGGGTTTGGGATAAATGGTAACTAAAAAAATACTAATTGTTATTAGTTCAACAGTTGTCATTGGACTTTTAGCTAGTTGCGGAATAGAGACAAAATCAAATGGGGGAGTGGAAGGGATAAAAACAGAAACTACTGAAGGAAATGAGATTGCTGCGAATTTCTTGCCTACTATCGATATTAGTGCTGAGAAAAATGAGACGCTTGTCCATTACAAAGTGAAAAATATTTCGGGACAAACAAAAAAACTTACGTTTCCAACTGGATTGGAAGCTGATTACATTGTTTACGATCAAGCAGGAAAGAAAGTAAAGCAATTTTCCGATGAAGTTGCATCCACACAAGCAATAAGAGAAATTACTTTAGAAAATAATCAAGAAATGACGAACGATTTTGCGATTACGGACCTGCCGAATGGCCAGTACAAAATTGAAGTTTTCTTAACTGCAAAAGAGGAAGAAGCAAAATCAGTTACAAACTTAATAATAAAAAATTCATTTGCAAAAGGCTCAGGCACGTACGTTGGTCAAATGGATCCACACACAATCGAAATTGACATGGAAGGGAAAAAAGTAGCCTATCAGCTGTCAGATGAAGCCCGAAACCAATTATCTTCCCTTCAAGAAGGCGGGACCGTTTCGTTCCACTATATAGAAAATGAAGCAGGACAAAAAGTCATTCAAATGTTTGTAGAAGAGTGATGTAAACGTGCCAATATTCTAAATTAAAAATATGCCTTAAGAATCACCTTTTTGCAGTTCCCAAAATCAGTTTGGGAACTGTTTTTTATTTTTCTAACATAATTTTAGGGAAAGGTGGATTTTTTTAGGCTAAACCTTGATTTTATCAAAAAAACTGTAAACGTTTGTCATTTCTAAATCGTCTAAATAATCCCTAAAATGAGTTGATTTTCTCTCTTGAGAATAGTAATATTAGTCACGGAAAAGTTTGATTAAGGATGATAGATTTCAATTATCAGTTAAATTACATCAGGGTGGGACAGTTTATATGCAAAATAAATTGCCGTTTTCAAGGTATTTCATTATAGGAGTTATGTTGTTTGCCTTATTTTTCGGTGCAGGGAATTTAATTTTTCCGGCTGGACTTGGGCAGCAAGCAGGAACGAATATTTGGATGGCTGTCGGAGGATTTTTGATCACAGGAATCGGGCTTCCATTCCTTGGCATTTTAGCGATGGGGGTTTCCGGCAGTAAGAATTTGCAAGAACTTGCTAGCAGGATTCATCCACTTTACGGAATCATCTTTACAGCATTACTCTATTTAACAATTGGGCCATTCTTTGCTGCGCCAAGGACGGGAGCAGTAGCCTACGATATCGGGATTGCTCCCTTAGTCGGTGAAGGATTGGGCCAAGTCGGATTAATTATTTTTACAGCTGTTTTCTTTATTGTCACACTATGGTTTTCATTAAACCCTGCTAAAATCGTGGACAACGTTGGAAAAATCCTTTCTCCAGGCATAATCGTTCTTATTTTTGTTTTATTGGTTATGGCAGTGGTGAAACCAATCGGTCCGATAAGTGCACCACAGGAAGCTTATGCTAATGGGGCTTTCATGAAGGGGATCATGGAAGGGTATAACACAATGGATGCCCTTGCCTCACTCGTTTTTGGAATTATTGTGATCAATGCCATTCGTTCGATGGGAATCACGACTACTCGTGGAATTCTTTCAGCATCTGCTAAGTCCGGAATTGTCGCGATCGTATTCCTTGGAATCATTTACGCTGGTATTGCTTATCTAGGAGCGACAAGTACAGAATCCTTTGGGCTGTTTGAGACTGGTGGGCCAGTTCTTGGGAAGGCAGCATCTTATTATTTTGGTACTTTAGGAACAGTCATGTTAGCAATTGTTATCATCCTAGCCTGTTTGACGACAAGTATTGGATTGATCACGGCTTGCGGGGAATACTTTCATATGTTATTTCCTAAATTCAGTTACAAAATGTGGGTGGTATTCTTTTCACTCGTGTCATTCACTGTCGCGAACTTTGGATTATCGAACATCATTCAATTCTCAATACCTGTTTTAATGTTTTTATATCCATTAGCAGTAGCATTAATGCTTTTGACATTTTTATCAAAATTATTTCATCATTCACGTCTCGTATATCTTTCAGCTACTACGGTTACATTTATGATTAGTGTGATTGATGGCATAAAAACATTTTGCCAGCAGCTTGAAATCGGTTATTTTGGCTGGTTAAAAGCGATAATTTCCTTTTATGAAAGGATTTTGCCTTTATACAATGATGGGCTGGGGTGGCTGATTCCAGTTTTGATTGCCATATTGATTTCGACATTAATCGTCCGTGTACAGAACTACTGGGCTTTTCGACTAAAGAGTAAAACGGAGGGTGCGGTTTAACATCTCCACAGTTGTGGAGGTGTTTTTTTCTTAAATTTAACTTATTTACCGTAAAAATGTTATGTAAACTAGAGGCTTGAGGTGCTTGAATTTGGAATTAAGACAACTACAATTTTTCATTGAGGTGGCCAAACATAAAAGTATAACAAAAGCGGCTGAAAATATGCATATTTCACAGCCAGCATTAAGTAAGTCCATCATGGCATTGGAAGAAGAGCTTGGCATGACCCTGATCATTCGCTCCAATAAGACAAGTGATTTGACCGATGCATGGAAGGTTGTAATGGAATATGCGCAGAAAATGAACGTCCTGATTGAAGAAATGAGAACGTCTTTAAATGATTTGACGAACTTAGCAAGGGGTCAAATTAATATCGGGCTTCCACCTTTTATCGGCAGTTTATTTTTTCCGAGGGTTATGGCTAAGTTTCATCGTGCCTATCCTAATATTGAATTGAATATTACAGAGTACGGCGGTTCTTCTTTTAATAGCTCTTTTCTTTAAAGTCATCAAGTTGGAATGGGTAGAGAAGGGTGCAAATTGGCTATTGGCAGAATTGCTGCTTTTCTTTATACCTTCCGCGGTCGGGATTGTGAACTATCATGATATTTTGAGCCTGCAGGGAGCGGAGATTGTTGGATTAATTGCAATAAGTACAATCATAGTTATGGGATTGACAGCCTTAGTTGCGGAAAAAATGACGGGCAGGAAAAGGAGTGAGCAGCATTGACGATGATCCTGTTTACTTTTGCAACGTATCTGATTTACCGTTTTTCCAAAATGGTGAATGGAAAATGGAGTATTCCACTTTTTCATCCCTTACTCTTAGCACCTATCCTATTAATTGTACTAATTTCAGTAACAAATGTTTCTGCAAACCAATATATTAAAGATGTCAAATGGCTGACACATTTACTCGGCCCAGCTACAGTTGCTTTTGCCGTACCAATATTCCCTCTCTAATGAATTTGAACATACATCACCTATTGTAGAAATGGTAATTATAGTGCTTATTGGAGCCTTTTTCTTTTAAAAAAATAGAAAGGATTCCATTATAATAGTCACATGATAGGTATTTAGGTATAATTAATTGACTGATTATTTTCCATTTTTTAAAAATTGCCAAATATAATGAAAAGGAATGTCCATTTTTCCAAGTTAACCAACTCAATTGAGGAGGGGAAATGATGCTGCGAAGGGTAATCGCCGTTACGGACGATGAGGCAAGTATCAAAAAGGCGATAAAAGAAGTACTAAGGTCGAAACATAAAGGCTTTGAATTTGCCCTGGATTTAACGAGAATAAAAGATAAGGATCGAAAAAAAGAGATTATGAAGCTGTTAACAAAATATTAAAAGATAAGAGGAAAGATGGTTTTCAAAAAAAGGGAACGAGCCATAAAAAATGGCTCGTTCTTATTAATTTGCTGGGACTTTTTCTTCGTTTTTTAGTAATGGGAGAAGCTGTCGAACAGCATAGGCAAAGCCATCTTCATCATTACTCTTCGTGATGATATCTGCTTTTTGCTGAACATGAGTTGGGGCATTTCCCATCGCAACGGAAGTCGTCGCCACTTCAAATTGGGCAAGGTCATTCCCGCCATCTCCAAAAGCAATAATTTCATCAAATATATGGCCCGTCATTGCTTGATAGCGTAATAAAGCCTTTCCTTTATGGGCTTCGTTAGAGGTGATTTCGACATTATTAGGGAAGGAGGACGCTACTGAAATTGAAAATTTGCCGGCTATTTGTGCTTTTACCGCTGTGATTTTTTCGAGTTGATCATGATGGACTAGTGCAATAAGTTTATAGATTTTTAGATTGTCTATTTCAAGAATTTCAGCATAATTAAATTCATTAAAAAGTGTATCAAGCTCCTGCCTTGTTTTACCATGTAATGGCGGCAATGTTGACGGAAAGCCGCCATGATTGGTGTAGACGAGGATTCCTACACCAAATTCCCTTAAAATGGAGAATAATTCAAGATATGTTTCAGGCGATAATGTCGCTTCAAACATCAGCTCTCTTGTATGGGAGTATAGAACAGAACCATTAACACAAAAAATTGGAATCTCCATATTTTGGATGGCTTTTAAATTAATCACATCTGCATAGGCGCGGCCAGTGTTCAAAATAAGACAATGTCCTTGTTCCTGCAGATCGTTTAAAGCTTTTAGATTTTCTTCCGAGATTTCATGGTCAGAGTTTAATAATGTTCCGTCTAAATCGATTGATAAACATTTCATCGTTCATAAGTCCTTTCTCATTTGATCTTAACGGAAAAGGCAAGCCGGTTTGTACTGGCTTGCCTTTATCTATGTGATCTATGAAAAACGCAGCAGTTATGCGCGTCTTCCGCCTCGGCCGCCCCGTTTTGATTCCGTGTTACGTTTAAGGCTAGATAAATTCTCTTCACTTGACTTCAAAAATTTAGACATTTTATCTTCAAAACTTTCCTTCGGTTTGAAATTGCCTTTTGAACGAAAGTCTTTCGAACGGTTGTCTGTTCTTCCTTGACGTGGTGGACGTGAATAGGAAGAGGTTTGTCCCTCAGGTTTATCAATTGCTTTTTTAATGGATAAGGCAGTTTTTCCGTCCTTCTCACTAATTACTTTTACTTCGACTACGTCACCTATTTTGAGATGATCATTCACATCCTTTACATAGCTGTCCGCAACCTCACTAATATGCACGAGACCTGTTGAGCCGCCTGGTAATTCTACGAATGCTCCAAAATTAGTGATACCTGTTACTTTACCTTGTACTTTACTGCCTACTTCGACTGACATTGAAATATAGTTCCCCCTCAATAATGTTAAAGACACCTTATTATAACAAATATTTATGAAAAAGAATATCCTCTTTATTTTTATAGCTAAATAGCCCACTTTTGTTTGCTGATATTTACGTGAAATAATTCACAAAAGCTATATAATAATCGATTTTCAAACAAAATTCCAATGAATTGCATCCCCGTTTCGAATTGTTGAATTGTTTTTGAACATTTAGTGACATATCTTCAAAATGGGTGTCCTTTCAAACTAATTGCTATTAAGATAGCTTTAAGATGTGATTTAAATCACACACACAAAAAATTTAAACATGGAAATGTCTTAAATAAGAGAAAGGGGTACTAGTATGAAATTAAAATCGGCTTTATTAATGCTTGTTTTAACCATTGCCACAGTGCTTACAGGATGTGAGCCATTAATGGTTCTTGACCCTAAAGGGCCTCAAGCGGAAAGGCAAGCCCATGATATCTTGTTATCGATTGGAATCATGTCATTTATTGTGGTTGTTGTTTTCGCTATTTTGATTTATGTGTTAATTAAGTATCGCGCTTCTAAGGCAAGCCCGGACTATGAACCGCCTCACATCGAGGGGAATAAATGGGTCGAATTGATCTGTGTCGGAATTCCAATCGTTATTGTTACGTACTTTTCGATTGTATCTGTACAAAGTAACTATATTGTTGAAGCTAAACCACTTGGATATCAGGATAAGGAACCTTTAGTTATATATGCTTCATCATCTGACTGGAAATGGCATTTTAGTTACCCGGAGGAAAATATTGAAACGGTTAACTATTTATATATTCCAACAGACCGTCCGATTGAATTTAAGCTATATTCATATGGACCGATTACAAGTTTCTGGATTCCGCAGCTTGGCGGACAAAAATATGCAATGTCTGATATGATCACGACATTGCACTTAGCTGCAGATGAACCCGGTGAAATGATGGGCCGAAACGCAAACTTCAGCGGTAAAGGATTCGCTGAAAATATGTTCAATGTTACGGCAATGTCCGAAGAGGATTTTGATAAATGGGTAAAAGACGTGAAGAAGACCGCAAACCCTCTAACGGAGAACAAGTTTAACGAGTTATTAAAACCGGGGCATCTCGGACAAATGACATTTACTGGTACGCATTTAGGCTTTAATCCTCCTCCTAATGAACATCACATGGGTTCGGACAAACAAGAGGAAGATCATGCTGGACATTCACCAATGGAAATGGATATGTCTGATCACTAAAATTATGAGTAAATATTGAACGGTAAATGAATAGTTAAAAAAATGAATTTCTTGGAAGGAGTTTATAAAAGGATGGAGTTCTTTGAACGATTTGCCATACCACATCCAAGTATTGCGATCTATGCATCAATGGTTGCAATTGGTCTTACAGTGATTGCCATTATTGCTGGCTTAACCTATTTTAAAAAATGGGGTTATTTATGGCAGGAATGGTTAACAACGGTTGACCATAAACGAATTGGGATTATGTATTTAATCTCTGCTTTGATTATGTTATTCAGAGGCGGAGTGGACGCAATTATGATGCGGGCCCAGCTTGCTGTCCCAGATAGTAAGCTGCTTGATGCACAGCATTATAATGAAGTTTTCTCAACACATGGTGTTGTTATGGTCATGTTTATGGCAATGCCATTCATCTTTGCCTTTATGAACTATGTTGTTCCATTACAAATTGGAGCACGGGATGTGGCATTTCCTAGATTAAATGCATTAAGCTTTTGGTTATTCTTCTTTGGCGCAATGCTATTTAATATCTCTTTTGTTGTCGGAGGATCACCTGATGCAGGCTGGACTTCTTATTTCCCGCTTGCAGGGAATGAATTCAGTAAATCAGTTGGAACGAACTATTATATGATCGCTATTCAAATATCCGGAATTGGATCGCTAATGACCGGTATTAATATGATTACAACGATTATGAAAATGAGAGCACCAGGCATGACCTTAATGAAGATGCCGATGTTTACCTGGTCTGTTTTAGTGACGAACCTAATTATCGTTACGGTTTTCCCTGTCATTACAGTGGCACTTGCAATGGGAAGCATGGACAGATTATTTGGAACCCATTTCTTCGCAACCACAAATGGTGGTATGGATATGCTCTGGGCCAACTTGTTCTGGGTATGGGGACATCCTGAAGTTTATATTCTCATTTTACCTGCGTTTGGCATATACAGTGAAATTATTTCAACATTCGCAGGAAGAAACCTTTATGGCTATAAATCCATGGTCGCTTCCATGGTTATTATTTCAGCTCTTTCCTGTATGGTTTGGGCACACCATTTCTTTACTATGGGTCAAGGGGCGGTAGCAAACAGCTTCTTTTCCATAACAACTATGATGATTGCTGTACCTACAGGAGTTAAGATTTTTAACTGGTTATTCACATTATGGAAAGGGAAAATTCGCTTTACCGTTCCAATGCTATATTCGCTCGGATTTATTCCGTTATTTGTCATTGGCGGGGTAACAGGGGTAATGTTAGCAATGTCAGCAGCTGACTACCAGTATCATAATACAATGTTCTTAGTCGCTCACTTCCATAATACGATTATTCCTGGTGTTGTATTTGCAATGCTTGCCGGTCTAACGTATTATTGGCCAAAAATGTTTGGCTTTATGTTAAATGAAAGAATTGGAAAATGGGCATTCTGGCTTCTTTCCATTGGCTTTTGCTTAGCTTTCTTCCCAATGTACATTACAGGCTTAGATGGACAGGCGCGACGTATGTACACCTATTCTGAGGCAACTGGCTATGGGCCATTAAATATGCTATCGTTCGTTGGCGCTGGGGTTATGGCAATCAGCTTTGCTCTAATCGTCTACAACGTTTATTACAGTGTTCGTTATTCGCCAAGAAATATTGGCGCGGATCCTTGGGATGCCCGGTCACTTGAATGGGCAACACATACTCCGGTACCGGAATATAACTTTGCCATTGAACCACAAGTTGCTTCAAGTCAAGCGTTTTGGGATGCAAAGAAAAAAGACCACGAGTTGTTCCCTGGTAAATTGGAAAAAATCCATATGCCGAATAACAGTGGAGTTCCATTTATAATGAGTGCGATATTCTTTGTATTTGGATTCTCGATGATCTTCTCACTATGGATTCCAGCGATTATTTCACTGATTGCCATCTTTGCATGTATGGCACACCGTTCATTTGAAAAAGATCATGGGCGATATATATCTGTTAAAGAAATAGAAGAAACTGAAACAAAATTGCGAGGTGTTAACTAATGAAAATCGATCACTCGCTGCCATTAGAATATAGTACAAAAGAAAATAATATGAAAATTTTTGGTTTTTGGGTTTTTATTGCAGCCGAAATTATGCTTTTTGCAACACTGTTTACATCTTACTTTACGTTAGAGCATAGAACCGGAAGCGGGCCAAGCGGCGCTGAAATTTTTGAAATTACGCCTGTCTTAATTGAAACTCTTGTATTATTAACAAGCAGTTTCACGATTGGACTTGGTGTTCATGCCATGCGCATCGGGAACAAAAAAGCAATGATGACCTTTTTTGCAGTTACATTGTTATTAGGTTTAGGTTTCTTAAGTGTTGAAATTTACGAGTTTATGCATTATGCCCATATCGGAGCTGGGTTACAAGTTAGTGCCTTTACAGCCATGCTCCTAACAACATTAGGAACACATGGGCTGCACGTTACCTTTGGATTATTCTGGGGAACAGCCATCCTAATTCAGTTGAAGAAACGAGGCTTAACTCCGGAAACAGCGAATAAATCCTTTATCTTCTCATTATATTGGCACTTCTTAGATGTCGTCTGGATCTTTATTTTCAGCTTCATCTATTTGAAAGGAATGATGTAAGATGAGCGAATTATTTCCGCGTAAACAAATAATGGGTTTTGTTTTTTCCTTAGTTTTAACAGCAGCTGCCCTTGCAGTATATTTCCTTCACTTGTCATTTGCACAAGGAATGATTGTTCTGATTGTTACTGCTTTTGTGCAAGCACTTCTTCAGCTTGTTGTGTTTATGCATGCAGGTGAAACGGAAGATAAATGGGTGATTTACGGTAAAGTAGGTTTTATGATTGCCATTGCCTTAATTACCGTGTTTGGTACATTACTCCTTTTCCTTTGGGATATGTAAAAAAACGAAGAAAGAGAGCGCTGATGCTCTCTTTCTTCATTTTATATAAGTATTAAAATTATCATTTAACTAAATACATTCCATTCTTATTTCTAATCGGCGTAATTTCAATTCCCTTATCCGTATTTTCAACCATCTCCTCAGTCGCAATAAAAAACATACCCATAAGAAAGAACATAACCGCTCCAACAATGGTCCCGACACCAATACCGATAACTGGAATGAATCCGCTTACAACACCGTATAAAAAGATCATTATACCTGTCATTAATGTAATACCGCCAGCCCATTTTGTTGCGTTTAAAATTTTCATACGTGAATTCAACATAACGATCTCCTCCAAATCCCCTTATACTACTATTATTCATGTTGTTCACAAAATTGTCAAAACTTTGTTCACAAATTTGTCAAAGTTATTTTTAAAAAGCGGTTGAAAAGGTTTACGAAGTGGATATTATTATTAATCGTTCTGACTAAAAGAAAAGTAAGAGCTTATTTCCTTGATTTCTAACAAAAATAATTTTAATCTAATACTAGTATCATACTAACAATGAATTAGGGGAGACAGAACATGAAAGAAGTAAAAACTGAGCAAGAATACCGTGAGCAAATCAAAAAAGATGAACTAACTGTGGGTATTTTTACCACAACATGGTGTCCGGATTGCAAACGGTTGGCGATGTTCATTGATGAAGTGATCGAAGAGAATCATGACAAACAATGGATCAAAATTGACCGCGATGAATTTCCAGAAATCTCTGAGGAGCAAAATGTAATGGGGATTCCTTCATTATTAGTATTCAAAAATGGTGAAAAATTAGCTCATTTACATAGTGCCAACGCTAAAACACAGGACCAAGTCAGGGAATTCTTGAATAGTCTTTAATTAGTACTATTCAGGGGAACCCAAAGCAAAAAAGTGTTTATGGTCATGAACAAAGCAATCGGATTTCCGATTGCTTTGTTTGTTCTACATTCAATGGTTGGATTAATAGATCTTATCACCATTGAAGATTGAATTCTTTACAACAACATAATCTACATTACGGATGGCTTCTAACTTGTTTCCTCCTGAATAGGAAATCGATGATTGAAGATCTTGTTCCATTTCGATTAATGTATCTTTTAAAGATCCCCGATACTCGACATACATTTTCTTACCTTCAACGTTTTTCTTTTCGCCTTTTTGGAATTCCGATGCGGAACCAAAATATTCTTTATAAAGCTTGCCATCTCTTTCAACGGTTTCGCCCGGAGATTCTTCATGGCCGGCAAATAGGGAACCGATCATGACCATTCTTGCCCCGAATCTGACGGATTTGGCGATATCACCATGTGTACGAATACCACCATCGGCAATAACCGGCTTACTAGCTGCCTTCGCACACCAACGCAATGCCGCCAATTGCCATCCACCAGTTCCAAATCCAGTCTTAATCTTTGTAATACAAACCTTTCCTGGTCCAATTCCTACTTTGGTAGCATCTGCACCCGCGTGTTCTAACTCTCTTACTGCTTCTGGAGTTCCTACATTACCTGCAATCACAAAGCTTTCCGGTAAATGTTTCTTAATATGCTTAATCATCTCGATAACGGCATTGGAATGACCATGAGCGATATCGATTGTAATGTATTCCGGGATAAGCTGTTCCTCTGCAAGTTGTTGGATAAATTGATATTCTTCTTCTTTGACACCTACACTAATTGAGGCGTACAAACCTCGTGTTTTCATATCTTTAATAAAATCAGTCCGCTTCTCTGGTTCAAAACGATGCATGACATAAAAGTACCCATTTTCAGCTAAGGTTATTGACAGCTTTTCATCGATAATTGTTTGCATATTGGCAGGTACCACAGGCAACTTGAAAGTACGCCCGCCTAATGTGACAGATGTATCACACTCAGAACGGCTATTTACGATACATTTTGCCGGAACCAATTGAATATCTTCGTAATCAAATACATTTTCCATGAGTTGCACCCCTAAACACGAATATTAAAGTTAAATAGAATAATTATTGTTCGTACATTTGCTAATTTACATCATTTTTATTAGTATGTCAAAGGTTTATATAGTTATTTAGCAATATTTACTGTTTTTTATTAAAAAACCCATTGAATTTATGAATCAGCATGCAGCGTTACATCACTTCATAGGATAGAGTAACAGAAACGGGGTGATTGCTTGAGGCGTTGGTTAAAAGCGATTATTTTGATCTATCTTTCCCTAATGTTTTTTGGAGGCTTTTTAGCGGTAGGATTGTTATGGACGGGAGCTCTTGAAAAATCACTGCCATTTATTTCTCAAATTAAAAACTTCCTTTATTATTTCTTTGCTGGAGCAATCGGCGGTTCATTGCGGCACCTTTATATGTTTTGTTCTCATTACATGGAAGGTGAATTACAGGATTATCGAAAGTGGATTATGTATATTTTTTATCCGATTTTTGCAACAGGAACTTCTGTAGTCGCCGTCACATTAATCCAAAGCGGACTATTTTTAATTGAATTCTCTGATTACGAAGACACTCCTTATGCACCAATCAGCATTGCGTTTTTTGTTGGATTTGGATTCAATAGGTTTCTTCATTTACTAAATACTGTCTCAAAAAATTTATTCCAGGCAAATAAACAGAATAGTTCCCGGTTAAACAAATAACCATTCCATTTCAATAGATAACATAAAAAGGGTTGATTTTATCAATACTAAATTGGAGGTCAACTGCAGAAATTGATTTAGAGGGAGAAGTGGTTATGGATCAAAGGTATAACACGGATAATGATGCATCAGTAGAATTAATAAAAGCACTTAAAAAAAGTAAACCCAGAAGTAACATAAAAATGAGTGAAGCAGAAAGAAGAATGAAAAATCAAGGTGAGGGAAAATGAGGAAAAAACGCAACAACTTGAATAATTTGGAGGTAAAGTCATGACCGATAAAAATCCAATTGAATATACAGGACAGGTATTGGATCAGAGGAATACCCTGACCGGACCTAATGATGCGGGTAAGGGGTCTTACCCGGAACGGCCTAAACATGTGCCGATTCATCAGGGGAAAAGTAAAAAAGTGCGTTAAAAGGGGGGATTTTATCTCCTCTTTCTTTATGACCGGCTACCTGAGACACTATAGGCATTTAAGTTTAATTCTTATATTCCAATTGGTATGATGGGAGTGTATCTATTTATGGAAGGACAAATTGCTTATGACAAATTTTCATATACCTGTATCTGTATTAAATTTAGCACCAATTCGCGATGGACAGGGTCCGAAACAAGCGATTGATGCCATGGTGGATCTAGCACAAGCGGTTGAAAAAATGGGCTATCAGCGATATTGGATTGCGGAGCATCATAATACGCCAACACTCGTTAGTTCTGCTACGTCAATTTTAATCAAACATACATTAGAACATACTGATCATATCCGTGTGGGATCAGGCGGGGTCATGTTGCCTAACCATTCGCCATTAGTGGTGGCCGAGCAATTCGGCACGATGGCTACTATTTATCCGAATCGTGTAGATCTTGGTCTTGGTCGTGCACCGGGAACTGACATGATGACCGCTAGCGCCTTAAGACGTTCGAAAAATGATTCGGTATATACATTTCCAGAGGATGTAAACGCGTTAATTACCTATTTTGGTACCGAAGAAATGCAAAGTTATGTAAGGGCCTATCCTGGGGTAGGCACGAATATTCCAATCTATATCCTTGGTTCATCCACGGATTCTGCTTACTTAGCGGCAAGTTTAGGCTTACCGTATGTATTTGCATCCCATTTTGCGCCAAGATATATGGAAGAAGCGATTAGAATCTATCGTGAACGATTCCAGCCATCTGAGTATTTAGACAAGCCCTATATGATGGTTTGCTTAAATGTCATCGCGGCGGAGACGGATGAGGAGGCGAAAAGGCAATCGACAACGATGCAGCAATTTTTCCTGAATGTTGTTCGCGGGTCCAGAAATCCGTTGCAACCACCAGTAGAGAACATGGATGAGATTTGGAACTCAGCGGAAAAGGAAATGGCTTCGTCTATGTCTAGTGTGACCCTGATGGGCAGCAAAGAAACCGTCAAACAACAATTTATACGTTTTCAAGAAACATATAACGTCGATGAGCTCATGGCCGTATCTTATATCTATGATCCTGATAAACAAATACGTTCGTATGAAATATTAAAGGAAGTTGTGGACGGAAAATAAGAGCATCCAATCATAAAAGGCATGTACCATACAAGAGGTACATGCCTTTGATTTAATTATATTTCGGATGGTGGGGCTGCCTGCCTATTTTCTAATTGATGTAGCCTTTTGACAATTCTCCGTTTGCGGTATAACATCATGCCGGCTTCGGCAACATCTCCCAGAGAGGATCGATTGATAAAGGCGCCAAAAATCATTCCTGCAATCGGGATCATTTGAAAAAGCTTCTTCCAGCCAAAATTGTCCCGATAAGTTGTTACCACTTCACGCCAGCCCTGCAATTGGGAAACCATATGGTTGTTCTGTCTCTCTAGATCGAAGGTGGAAAGATCTTCTAAAATAGCCTTTTTTCCAACAATGTCTGAGGAGGAAAACTGCAGACATTTTACAATAAAAATTCTTTCTGACTTATCCTTAGGATCATATCCATAACTTAGCGCAATTTCTTGTAGGACTTTGAGTGATAATCCTAAAAGGAGAGGAATGTCAATGGCTAAGGTAAACAAGCCGCCAACGCCTGTTGTGGCCCCTTGAATGGTTGCCATATTTGTTCTAGAGTTTCTTATTTCATTTGCAACCACATCCATCTTGCTGATGGGCAGCTGCTCCAGCTGTTGGATGCTAAGGGTATCCCGTTCCAATGAAGTATCTTTGGAGGAAAACTTTTTTAGAATACTTTTTTCACTGATTAAATATTGCCCGCCGGATTGAATGAAGCTGCCTAGTTCATCAATCATTAATCCAATTTTCTCTTGAATAAATTTGGGCGTCAGTTTATCAAGCAGCACGAATGGAAGTCGTCCAATTTTCTCCCAAAACCACAAACCTTTCTGGTCCTTTTCCCATTTTTCTATTTTTTTCAATTCACCTTTTAAAAAATCCGGTGATTCCACATTGATCAACACGTATCAACTCCGTATTCGTCATTTAAGAATATCTTTGTATGTATATACGGACAAGTATGGAACTAGTTTCAACTTTCTTGATTGAATTATTCCAATCCCAAAATATCACACTACATCCACTTTCTGATGATGTGAACTCAACCTATTTAACTAGAAAACAGGAAAATTAAAATGAAAAACGGAAGCAATTCTTTTCACAAGAATGCCTCCGTTTTTTTAATTTGTTGAAGTTTGATTTAATTAACTGTTACTGTTTTGGAATTGAACCATAAATTCACTGAATGCTTTACACGCCTCACTAGGAACAGCGTTGTAAGCTGATACTCGGCACCCACCGATGGAACGGTGCCCGTTTACTCCCACAAAGCCTTCTTGTTTAGCTTGGTCTAAAAATTTCTTTTCCAAGTCCTTTGATTTTAAATTAAAAGTAATGTTCATAAGTGACCGACTGTCAGGCTCAGCATGCCCTGCGTAAAATCCATTACTAGCGTCAATAGCGTCATAAATCAATTTTGCTTTCTTATCATTCTGCTCCGAGATGGCATCTAGTCCACCTAATCCGCTTGCCCAATTCAGCACCTCTCCCAGCATGTAAATACCAAAGGTTGGCGGTGTGTTATACAAGGAGTTGTTCTTGGCATGTATGCCGTACTTTAACATTGTTGGGATATTGGTATTTGCCTGTTCAAGAAAATCCTTGCGAATAATGACAACAGTGACACCTGATGGGCCAAGATTTTTCTGGGCTCCGGCATAAATAAGCGCAAACTTGTTGACATCAAACGGCTTCGAAAGAATATCGCTTGACATATCTGCAATTAATGGAACATCCCCGGTATCTGGATAGTTTTTCCACTGTGTTCCATAGATGGTATTGTTGGAAGTAAGATGTAAATAAGCATCTTGATGATTATACTGTAATTCATCAACCTTTGGTATGCTGTGGTAACCGTCATCTTTTGTGGAAGCTGCATGATAAACATCGCCAAAGAGTTTTGCTTCAATAAAAGCCTTTTCAGACCATGACCCGGTCATCACATACCCAGCTTTTTTCCCCGACTGTAAAAAATTCATAGGGATCATGGAAAACTGAAGGCTAGCTCCACCTTGGAGAAAAAGAATTTCATAATGATCCGGAATACATAAGAGCTTCTTTAAACTGTGAATTGCCTGATTATGTATTTCCTCATATGCATTGCTCCGGTGGCTGAGCTCCATAATTGACATCCCGGTTCCGCGAAAATCAATAAGTTCAGCTTGTGCTTTTTCTAAAACTGAAATAGGCAAAGCAGATGGACCAGCATTAAAATTATAGATACGATGAGTTTGCAGTTTCATTTTTGATCACTCCAATTTATTTTTACTTGAATATATCATATTTTTTTAATATTTGGTAAATTAAAGCGGTTACATAAAAAAATATTTGTTTGGGGGCTTTTATTTATTATTAACGATTTACATAAGACTTATAGGAATTTTAACATCTTAGTAGAAATATATATATAATGCTATTTTGAGTGAGTGTAATTATTACTATTAATTAAGTAAGAGGCGGTGAGACGAATGAAGGATATTAAATGGGGGAGTCCGCTGAGTTTGGCATGTTTAGGTGTGTTTCTTGGGGGATTGGGCATATTCTTTCATGCGATTTGGTCAAATTTCTTATAACCTATGTTTGATAATGTTAAAAGGTACCACTGATTAAGTTGGTACCTCTTTAATTAGGAGATTATTTACGTTCAATCACCTTTTTTCCCCGGTAAAATACTTTTTTAATCTGCTCCATCTCCGTTATCTCTAATCCGGGTATTCCCTCAGCAACTAAGAAATTGGCCTCTAGTCCTGGTTCTAACCGCCCGAACAAATGGCTTTTTCCAAGAATACCAGACGGATTTGCAGTTAACATTGCTAAAATCTCATTTTCATTGAAGCCATGGGTTTTTAATAATAGCATAGCCGGATGGGCAATTAGCATTAGAACGTCTGGCCCCTGAAGTGAAAGGTCTTGAAAAGGCAGCCAGGAGACACACTGGTATGGCGGAAGATAGGAATCCGTTGAGATTGATACGGGAATAAACTTTTCTGCTAATCTCAAAATGTTTTCAGGAGAATTTGGCGGCAGGTGAGTTCCTCCCATAGGTGTGGCCACAATTTTGACCCCTTGTTTAGCCGTTACGTTGATTTGCTCAGCAGATATTCCATGGGCATGATGCAAAACGTCAATACCAGCCTTCAAGGCCAAATCAATTGCTTGTTCGCCGGCGACATGACAACCAATTTGTTTTCCTAATTGGTGATAAATATCGACAATTTGCTTTAATTCATCTAATGAATAAATAATTTCCCCTGCACGCGGGACTTCTGTTACTGAGAAATTAGCGGGTGTGGCGTTAATAAAGATATTTTCACCAGGATAATCACTTGCTGCGGCGATTTTTGCGACGATGGATGCCGCACATAAATCCTTTTGATTAACAGCTTTTGACTGTGTTACCGAAGTAAAATGAGCTAATGTTTCGAAACCAATGGAGATGCTAGTCGTGGCAAATGATATGTCCAATGGCATTTGTTTCACTGCATTTCGATAATCTTCTATTGTAAAATCACACAACGGATGGCCGCAGATTTGTTCGCCAAGAGCTGTGATTCCGCAAGATAAGGCATGGAAAAGGATGGATTTTCCGACCCACAAATGCGTCTCGGGTGTCACCGGGTAAAGTGAACTAGGGGCAAATTCTAACAAATGGGTGTGACAATCGACGAGTGAAGGGGTGATGATGTATTCAGAGCAATCCATCACATCAGCCTTCGGAAATTCATCCATCAAACTCTCCCAGTGGCCGACTGCGGCAATTTTTCCATTTTCAACTACCATTGCCCCATTTTCAATCGTGCCAAGGTCACTTACCGTCACAAGTTTCTTTCCGCGAATCATGTATGTCATCATTGATCACACCAGAAATGGAGTGAGGAAGTATCCGAGCACACATGCGGTGATAAAACGAATAACCATGCCAATCACCGCGGCTACTAAAACTTCTCGTTCATTTAATCCGGAAGACTCAGCCCAAGTAACGGGAACCTGACCAAAGATTACCGATAATGGTAAGCCGGAATTCGCTAATACAAATGAGCCGACAATTAACCGTGGATCAATCGTGCTGGCAACGTCAGCGAGTTGTGCCACAGCCAGTGTGGGGGCAGCAAGAATGGAGATAATTCCTGTCATAGGTTCAATACTTAAATAGGTGAGTACAGTCGACAAACTTGACTCGATTACACTCCAAACACCCATGAATTTTAAGGCTCCGATAAAGAAGAACACGGCGGCGACTGCCGGGATGATAATGAGGAATAGAAGCTCAGCCCCTTCTTTTGCAGAAGAAAAGATTGTTTGCAAGAATCTCGTATTTGGCGTAAAGCGGGGCAATTCATCTAGGTCAACTTTTTTCGTATCACGATAGATAGTTTTTGATAAAATATACGGGACGACGATAATTGGAACAAAGATTGATAGAATCACAAGCGGGAAAGCGGTTATATTGAAAGCTGTCAGCGCGATAAGACCTAAAACAAAGGTGGCAAACGATTGCGGGGATTGAATCATTGTCGCAACTGCCATTTTTTGTTCAGCTTTCGTTGCATTCGCTTTGACCAGAATCGGACCAGAAATTTTCCCAGCAGCGTTAATATCCCCAAGGATATTATAGACACTCGGTATAATCACCGAAGGATTAATCTTAAACCATTTCATTATCGGTACAAATATTCGAATGAGCCCATCTGTAAATCCTAATCTCTCCAAAAGACGGCCAACGATAACGCTTACAATAATCGCTATTCCCACTTCACTTGTTAGAAAAATATCAACAACGATTGGCTTCACTTCTTTAATGATTGTATCAAATAACCTTGCTAGTGAATTTGGTGCGAATAATAGAAGAAATAATGAACCAAAAACCAAGAAAACCCCAATTATTTCAAAAAGCAGCCATTTGGTTCGTGTTGTTTTTGGAATAGGGGCTTGGTCCTTCTCCATAAAAAAACCTCCCAGACAATTTTAAATAGATTATGTGTAAAAAAGAATTGTGTGTTTGTCTAGGTAATTAAAACATTTTTATTTCACTACATTTGTTTTGCTTCACTCTTTGCTTTCACAGAAGTAATAAAAAACTCCTTAAATACATCGCTGGCAGTCGTTAAAACTTGTTTTTTGTTGATGAGGTAAAAATATCGTTTTAGCGGGATTCCATTAATTCTAGTTTGTTTCAGCAGTCCTAAGTTTAGCTCTTTCTGAATCGTTGTTTTTGAAATTATGGCTACTCCCAAACCGGATTCTACTGCAGATTTAATTGATTCTGTATTTTCAAGTTCCATAACAATATGTAACTGTTCTAAATGCAGCTGATGTTCTAATAAATTTGATTCCAAGACCTGCCTTGTCCCTGACCCTTGTTCTCTGGCAATAATTGGCAGGGAAAACAGTAACTCCGGCTCAATTGTTTCATCTGTAAGATAGGGATGGGGGTGCCGAGCGGACGATATGATGACAAGTTCATCCTCTAAAAATGGCAGACTATCCAGTTCTTTGCGTGGTATAGCGGCCTCAATGAATCCTAAATCAATTTTTCCATCCAGCAGTTTTTCAATAATCTGATTGGAATTATCTACTTTCAGACTTAAATGGACATTAGGATATTGCTTAATAAAATCTCCAAGAAAGTAAGGCAGTAAATATTCACCAATGGTTAAACTGGCACCTAGGCGAAGGTCGCCGTGGATGCTGTCAGATAGAAGGGAAATATCCTTTTCCACTTGAGAAACAAGGTTAATTATTTGTTCTGCAAAAATGAACAGGATGTTTCCAGCATGCGTGAGCTCCATTTTTTTTGTGGAGCGGTCAAATAATGTCGTATTTAAATATTCCTCTAAATGTTTGATATGTAAACTGACTGAGGGTTGTGAGAGGTGAAGAACTTTCGCTGTCTCAGAAAAGTTTTTTTTTGTAGCGGCTGTATAAAAAACCTTAAGGTGTTCAAGATTCATTTATATCTCACCTATCTTTATAAATTTATTCCCTATTATAAAGGAAACTAATGACAAGCGCGACATAAATTAGTAACATAAGATTATAAAAATTAATAATTGGAAAATTAAGGAGGTAAATAATAGTGAATTTGAATCCAAAAAACCCGCTGCCACTTCACATTCAATTAAGAAATAAGCTCGAGAAATTAATTAAGGAGGGTTATTACCAAGAGAAAATACCAAGTGAAAGGGAGCTTATGGAGTCCTATAAAGTGAGCAGGAGTACAGTGAGAGAAGCCGTTTCCCATTTAGTAAGAGATGGTATTTTAGAGAAAGTTCACGGAAAAGGGACGTTTATTTCTCTTAAACCAATTCAGGATTGGCTCGGAAGCCTCAGTAGTACAACGGAGATTATTAAACGGATGGGCATGAAACCTGATGCTAAGCTTGTAGAGCATGGCATTGTGACTACAACTAATGAAATAAAAGAAGTAACGGGTTTTCAAGAAGCTTACTATATTAAAAGAATCAGATATGCGAATAATGTCCCCCTTGCCATTGAGGTTCAATACTATCCAATTAAAATTGGTAAAGAATTAGCAGAGCTAGATATTGAAAAAGGCACTTTATTCGATTTGCTTGAGGAGAACTTACAAATTAAATTTTCTGAAGCTGAACAGATCATTACGAGCGGTCAACTTTCCAAAGAAGATGCTAAGCTTTTAGGGATACCCGATCCTTTCAATGTACTTGTTACGGAGCGAATGCTGATGGACATAGAGGGTGATTTAATTGAATATTACATTGCCTATTTTCGCTCTGATATGTACTCATTTCGAATCAAACTTTCAAAAAAGTATAATTAACACAGGCTCCAGCGACAAGCGGAAAGAGAAGAATTAATAATATTAATAGGTGGTATTTAAATACTAAATATTATTTATAGTTAGAATATATTGAAAACTTGGTATGTGTGTGATTAAATTTAATTAAGGTTGCTTTGTTATCCAAACTGGTACGGATGACCCGACGTCCGGATATTGATGTTTAGTGTAAACGCTGTCATCCATCAATGATAACTTTTAACCATAATAAAACGAAAGGTCGTGTGGGTTATGATGATCGGTGTACCAAAAGAAATTAAGAATAACGAAAATCGGATTTCAATGGTCCCTGCAAGTGTAGCCTCTTATGTAAGAGCAGGTCATCGTGTCTTAGTTGAAAAAGACGCTGGCCTGGGAAGTGGAATTTCGAATGAAGAATTCGAAAAAGCAGGTGCAACAATTGTCCCGACTGCAAGGGATGCTTGGGCTGCAGACATGGTAGTAAAAGTGAAAGAACCTCAAGTCGAGGAGTTTCAATACCTGCGTAAGGACTTAATCCTATTTACGTATCTCCATTTGGCTGCTGAGCCTGAACTGTTTAAAGCATTAGTAGAAAACCAGGTGACAGCTGTGGCCTATGAAACTATACAGCTAGAAAATCGTTCACTGCCGCTGTTAACGCCAATGAGTGAAGTAGCCGGCAGAATGTCGGTTCAACTGGGAGCACAATTTTTAGAAAGAATTCATGGAGGAAAAGGGGTTTTATTAGGCGGTGTACCCGGCGTAAAACCTGGAAAAGTTGTCATCATTGGCGGTGGAGTTGTCGGAACAAATGCAGCGAAAATGGCAGTCGGACTTGGAGCGGATGTGACGATCATTGATATAAACGCCGAGCGTCTCCGGCAATTAGATGACCTATTTGGCGGGAGAGTAAAGACAGTGATGTCTAATCCATTCAATATTGCGGAAGAGGTTAGGCAGTCAGACTTGCTGATTGGTGCGGTTTTAATTCCTGGTGCAAAGGCTCCGCAGCTAGTCAGTGAAGAAATGGTAAAACAAATGGAAGAAAGATCTGTCATTATCGATGTTGCTGTTGATCAAGGCGGTTCAATCGAAACCATAGACCATATTACATCTCATGATTCCCCCACATATATCAAACATGGAGTATTACATTACGCTGTACCAAACATTCCTGGAGCCGTTTCTAAAACATCAACGTATGCCCTGTCAAATGTAACTGCCCCATATGGTTTGCTGCTGGCAAACAAAGGGATTCAACAATCTGCACAGCTAAACCCGGCATTAGCAAAAGGCTTTAACACTTTTAAGGGCAAAGTTACTCATCCAGCTGTAGCTGCAACATATAATATTCCTTTTACACCATTAAGTGAAATTCTACAAAAAGTACCATCTACAATTTAATAAATAGGAGGGATCTTCATAATGACGAAACTAGAAGTTCAAGAGCAGGAAATACTTGAAACTCAGGACCAAAATCATTTATGGCATGCAATGAGCCGTCATGTAGAAGGGGGTAAACCAACCATTGCTGAGTCTGGTGATGGCGCGTGGTTTACTGATGTGAATGGCAATCGTTACTTGGACGGTGTGTCCGGCTTATGGTGTTTAAATTTAGGGCATGGGAGAAAGGAAATCGTTGATGCAGCAGCGGAACAAATGATGAAGCTTTCCTATTTCCCACTAACACTCAGTCATATTCCGGCGATCCAATTATCAGCTAAAATCAGTGAACTTTTAGGAGATTCATATAAAACATTCTTTTCTAATAGCGGCTCAGAGGCCAATGAAACGGCGTTTAAGATTGCCAGGCAATATCATATTCAGAATGGCAACCCAGGAAAATTTAAAGTTATTTCTCGGTACCGTGCCTACCATGGTTCGACGCTTGGTGCATTAAGTGCAACGGCACAGGCAAATCGCAGAGTAAAATACGATCCAGCTGTTCCGGGATTTCTTCATGTCCCACCACCATATAGTTATCGCTGCCCGTTCGGTGAAGAGGTCACGGATTGCGATAAAGTGGCTGCAGATATGATTGATCAGGTAATTAATTGGGAAGGGTCTGAAACGGTTGCCGCTGTTATCATGGAACCATTTATTTCGGGCGGCGGGGTGATAATTCCATCAGAGAAATATTTACAGCGTGTAGCTGAGATTTGTAAAAAACACGATGTCCTGCTCATTATGGATGAAGTCGTGTCAGGGTTTGGTAGAACTGGAAAAATGTTCGGCTTCATGCATTCCGAAGGCGTCCAGCCTGATATTGTGACAATGGCAAAGGGGCTGACAAGCGGATATTTACCACTTGGAGCAACGGCGGTTAAATCTCATATTTTTGAAACCTTTAAAGAAAAGGGGGCTGACAAACACCTTCGTCATGTGTCTACTTATGGCGGGCACCCGGCAAGCTGCGCTGTTGCACTTAAAAATATTGAAATTATTGAGGAAGAAAATATCGTAAGCAGAGTTGCCTTATTGGGTGAATCCATTTTAGGCAGATTAAAAGATTTAATTGAACATGAAAATGTTGGGGAAGTTCGCCATAAAGGCTTTCTATATGGAATTGAATTAGTCAAAGATAAAGAGTCCAAGGAACCAGCTGCAGATGAAATGTTGGCTAAAATAATTGGCTTATGTAAAGAGAAAGGCTTAATTATTGGCAGAAATGGTGATACCGTACCAGGTTTTAATAACGTGCTGATTGTTGCCCCTCCACTTTCTTCAACGGAAGAGGACCTGAACTTCCTGGTAGAAACCGTAAAATATGCTTTCGATCAACTAAATTAATCCTAGAAAGGTTGTGCTAATGATGGCAAAAGTAGAAAAGGAATTACAACAAATCAAAACGAAAAAAGTGAAAATGACACCAAGTGAGGCAATTGTAGAGACACTTGTTGCAGAGGGAGTAAAACATATTTCAGGTATTTTGGGCTCTGCTTTTATGGATATGCTTGATCTATTACCTGCTGCTGGAATCCGCTTTATTGGGGTGCGTCATGAACAAAGTGCGGCACATATGGCAGATGCCTATACAAGAGTGAGCGGGGTAGCGGGCGTAGTCATTGGCCAAAATGGACCAGGAATCACTAACATGGTGACTTCTGTAGCTGCTGCGAATCAAGCACACACTCCAATGGTTGTTATCTCACCATCTGCAGGAACACCAACAGTCGGTTGGGACGGATTCCAGGAATGTGACCAAGTATCGGTATTTAAAGCGATTACAAAAGAAACTGTTAGAGTAACCCATCCTGGCCGTGTAGCCGATTGTTTAAGAACAGCTTTCCGTATTGCATATGCCGAGCGGGGACCTGTATTATTCGATATCCCAAGGGACTATTTCTATGGTGAATTAGAAGATGCCATTTTAGAGCCGCATCAATACCGTGTTGATAATCGAGGATGTGGATCCTTAGAGTTTATTGATCAAGCTGTAGAATTACTGGCTAATGCAAAAAATCCTGTTATCATTTCAGGCCGCGGTGTTGTTGATTCTGACGGGATTGAAGCTGTAAAGGATATTGCAGAACACCTTACAGCACCTGTAGCTGTTTCATACATGCATAATGATGCATTCCCGGCGAATCATGCCTTAGCTGTTGGACCAATTGGCTATATGGGAGCAAAATCGGCGATGAATACGCTTAAGGATGCTGACGTTGTGTTAGCACTAGGAACTCGTTTATCAGTTTTTGGAACACTTCCATGCTATGACATCGATTATTTTCCGAAAAGTGCTAAGATTATTCAAGTTGATATCAATCCGCGTAATATTGCACGTACACATCCTGTGGAAGTGGGGATTATTGGAGATGCCAAGGCAGCTGGTATTGAAATCGCTAAGCGTTTGAAAGAAAAGACTCCAAATTTGGCACCAAATCAAGAAAGACTTCTTAAAGCAGCAGAAGAAAAGGCGAAATGGGAAAAAGAGTTAGTCGATCTTGCAATGGTAGACGGTAGTCCAATTAATCCACGCCGTGCGCTGTTAGAGTTGACAAAGGTTTTACCGGAAAACGCCATTGTGACAACCGATATTGGGAACGTTTCATCAACAGCAAATGCCTATTTGAAATTTAACCATGGGCGCCAGCATATCGCGGCATTAACGTTCGGCAATACTGGATTTGCCTATCCATCTGCATTAGGTGCAAAACTTGCTAATCCAGATAGTCCTGTTGTGGCTATTGTTGGTGACGGTGCATGGGGGATGAGCTTGCACGAAGTGAGCACGGCTGTCGAGGAAAATATTCCTGTAGTTGCATGTGTGTTCAATAATAATGCATGGTGTGCAGAAAAGAAAAACCAAGTTGATTTTTATAATAACCGATTTGTTGGTGCAGATATTCAAAATCCGAATTTCGCAGAAGTGGCAAGATCAATGGGTGCGGTAGGGATTAATGTCGATAAACCTGAGGAGGTTGGACCTGCTATCCAAAGGGCAATTGAATCAAATAAGCCAACTGTAATTGATATTCAGGTGGATGGAACTCAATTAGCACCTCCATTTAGAAAAGATGCATTAAAAATGCCGACAAGACTTTTACCTAAATATGCTCACTTAGATCATAGAAACTGGTAAGACACTCGAAAAAAGGGGCGGCCTGTTTGGGATCGTCCCTCTTTTCTTTCTAAATATCCTCATATCGAACAATTGTCACTGTTTGATTTAAAAAATTACTGAAAGTTGGTGGATATTTTGGAGCATCAACCAGAAAAACTGAAAGCCGGTCTTAAACAAAGGCATTTAACAATGATATCTTTAAGTGGGGTTATTGGTGCCGGGTTGTTTGTGGGAAGCGGTATTATTATCAGTAAAACAGGTCCAGGAGCGATCTTGTCTTATGTTATTGCAGGCTTAATTGTTGTTCTTGTAATGCGGATGCTTGGTGAAATGGCAACCGTTAATCCGAATACAGGATCTTTTGCAGTGTATGCAGGAGATGGCATTGGACCATGGGCTGGTTACACGACGGGATGGTTATATTGGTTTTTCTGGGTTATTGTCATTGCACTTGAGGCAGTTGCAGGTGCAGCAATAATACATGAATGGCTTCCTTCAATTCCTGTCTGGATGATAAGCCTGGCTTTAATTGTCTTATTACAACTTACAAATATTTTTTCGGTTAAATCATTTGGGGAGTTTGAATATTGGTTTTCTATAATTAAAATAGGGAGTATTATCCTGTTTTTAATTTTGGGATTGGCGGTAATTCTTGGGTTTGTACCCGGTATAAAACCACCTGGCGTTTCTAATCTTACAAATTTCGGCGGTTTCATACCTAACGGTGTTGGTTCAGTTATTGTTGGTATTGCGATTGTGTTTCATGCGTTCGTAGGAGTTGAAATACCTGCGATTGCAGCCGGCGAAACTTCAGATCCAGTTAGTTCTGTAAAAAAGGCGTTAAATAGTGTGGTATGGCGGATTCTAATTTTTTATATTGGTTCAATTGCAGTAGTAGTAACTCTTTTACCTTGGAATTCAGGAACACTGCTAAAAAGCCCGTTTGTTTCGGTACTTGAATTGATAGGAATCCCTTCAGCGGCTGTTTTCATGAATATTGTGGTCTTGACAGCGTTATTGTCTTGTCTGAATTCAGGACTCTATACAAGCTCTCGTATGCTATTTTCTCTCTCTCAAAAAGGTGATGCCCCAAACATATTTTCCAAGTTAAGCAAGAACGGGGTTCCTGTTTTCGCAGTAATTGGAAGCACATTATTTGCTTTTATTAGCACGATTTTTAGTTACGTTTCCCCAGATAAGATATTTTTCTTCTTAGTAAACTCTTCAGGCGGGGTTGGAATTCTTGTCTATTTGGCTATCGCGGTATCACACCTGCGCCTAAGAAATAGAATTGAAAAAGCCAATCCAGGAATTTTTAAAGTTAAAATGTGGTTTTTTCCATACTTAACATATGCAACAATCGCTGCTATGATTTCAGTGTTAATTTTAATGGCATTTATTGAATCACAGCGCCCACAGTTTATATTTACATCGCTGTTTACTATCATTGTTATTTCATCTTACTTCGTAAATCGGCGAAGAAAGGAAAGTTTTAAAAGTGAAATAGCGGTAAATACTCGAATTCTAAATACCGATAAACATGAGATCTAATTAACGTTACGATAACCAATTTGTAAATGGAGATTTATAAAAAAGTAAAAGGCTTTTATTTCAGGGAAAATAAAAGCTTTTTACTTTTTTATTCTAGCAGGAGGAACCGGAAACGATGAAAAATGTAATGAAAATAATATTTGGAAATAGTTTAATTGGCATTTCTTACGCTTGTTTAGTTGTCCCTCATGAAATCATAAATGGCGGTGTTACTAGTTTAGCATTAATAGTAAACGCTATTTCAGAGGCAGGGATTGCTAATCTTGCAAATGTAATAACATTACTTTTATTGTTGCTATGTTTAATTTTCCTTGGGAGAGAATATTTTTTTAAATCTATTTTAAGCAGTTTTTGTTACCTGTTCTTCTTTAATTTTTTTTTCTCATTGCATCTTAATATAGATTTACCCTTAACACCCTCCATCATTCTGGCATCTGCCTTAATAGCTCTAGGGTATTACTTATGTATATCTGCGAATGCAACTACTGTAGGGGTCGATGTGATTGCCATCATTTTACACCATAGAAATAAAAAAATTGATATTGCTATTGCAATAAGGAGCCTCAATTATTTGGTGTTATTATCTGGTTTCTGGATTTTTGGATGGACTTCCATTATGAAAGGAGTATTATTTACATTTATTTATTCATATTTATTAAAGAAACTATTGAATAGAAAGGAAGCCTTTGCGGTGGATAATGGCAGGGGAGTAACCAATTGAACAACAAACCGCTTGACCATTGTGATTCAAGCGGTTTTTATGTTATTTATGTTTATGAAGAAATGATACTAATGATCTCTTCTCGCTTTTTAACGAAATCTGGTTCTGCCCTGTACATGCGGCTTTTGCCTTCTTCAATTCTATAAGGCAAGTCGCTGTGCATTTCTTTTATGATGCGGCCTGGCCGGGAGGATAATACGATAATATGCGTTCCTAACAATAAGGCCTCTTCCACATCATGAGTAATAAAGAAAATTGTTTTATGCGTTTCTTTCCATATTTTCCGTATATTATCTTGCATTTGTTCCTTTGTCATTGCATCTAACGCACCAAAGGGTTCATCCATCAATACAATGCGGGGATCATTTGCTAATACTCGGGCAATAGAGGCTCGTTGCTTCATACCACCGGAAAGCTCATAAGATTTTGATTTTTTAAACTGAGAGAGACCAACCATATCTAGATAATGATCAACAATTTCACGCCGTTCTTTCGTTGGAACTTTCCTCATTTTTAGCCCGAATCCAACATTTTCTTCAATATTCAACCATGGATACAGCATTTGGTGCTGGAAAACAACACCACGATGCCGATCAGGTTTAGGTGAAATGGGTTTGTTATCTAGCAAAACTTCACCGGATGTAGCTTGATGAAAGCCCGCTAAAATCCGTAATAACGTTGTTTTTCCACAGCCTGAAGGACCTAATACACAGACGAAACTGCCTTCTTTAATTTGTAAATTAATATTTTGCAGTGCCGTCACTACTTGCTTATCTGTTTGATACGTCAATTCTACATCTTTTATTTGGATGACCATAGATTCGGATGCGGTTTCTGTAAGAGCATAACTATTTATAATAGGGTTCACCTCCTAATCTTTTTGAAGGAATTTTGGTTCAATGGCATCTTCATATGCCTTAAGGTCGGGTACAGAGTCAATCGCCTTTTGCGTTTTTAAAAACTCCGCCGTATCCTTTAGCGCTTTTGAAAATGCTCCTTTTTTATCGACTGTTCCTAAATACTCTTCTGAGGCCTGTTCTTTTGCATCCAACCAGATTAATTGATCCATGAAAAATGTCGCGTCCTCTTTTGAAACGTTTAATTCAGTTTTCATCGAATCAGCCGCTTCTTCTTTGGATGAACGATATAACTGGACGGATTCATCTAATATTTTTATATATTGTTTTAAAACATCCGGATGTTTCTCAATAAAGTCCTTCGTTGCAATCCCTACATCAGCGGTGAGAATTCCATCTTTCGCAAGGTCGCGGCTCGTTAAAATAATATTGCCGTCTGAAACCATCTCTCCTAATGTCGGGTACCAGACATATCCGCCATCAATTTGTCCTTGTTTCCATGCTGCTAACATGTCAGCCGGTTTCATGTCTAAAATGGTTACTTTATTTTGGTCTATTCCTTTTAATTTAAGTGCGGATAACAAACTGTAATGGGTTGTCGAACCGAAAGAGACAGCAATCTTTTTACCTACAACATCTTCAAGTGATTTGATGCCACTATCTTTCTTGGCAATTAATGCCTCGTTATCTCCAATTACATCGTGAAGCCAAATGACTTTGTATGGTAAATTTTGCGCTACCCCTGATGCAACTGAACTAGAACCGATCAAGCCAGCATCAATTTCACCTGCAGCCATGGCAGTATTCACGTCAACCGCCGCTTCAAACTGAACCAATTTGACCGTAACACCTTTGAATTTCTCTTCAAACATTTTGGTAGCTTTTGCTAGCAGCTCTGCATTGGGTATAACTTGATAACCAATTCGAAACTCTACAGTCCCATCAGCGGATTTGGATGTAGTTTTGTTACCGCAGGCACTAATCAATAGTAGTGAGAAAACGATCATCAAACACATGAACCATTTCATCTTGCCATTTCTCATCTCTTTACCCCCAATTTTTTAATCTTTGCCCTTCCAAGGAATCACTTTGTCTTCAATTTTACGAAGGATTCGATCAAGTAAAATCCCTGTCACACCCATTAAAATAATACCTACATACATGATGTCACTTCGTAAATATTTACTTGCATCAAGCACTAACCACCCGATTCCAGAGACAGCGGCTACCATTTCAGACGCAACTAACGTTGTATAGGCAAATCCAATTGCTGTTCGCATCCCGGTGAATATCTCCGGTAAACAGGATGGAAAAATGACATAGCGAAACGTTTGCCAGTTATTTGCACCTAATGAAGTGGCAGAATGGATTCGATCTTCTAAGACACCTTTTACGCCGGAAACTGCGGCGATATACATTGGAGCAAAGGCAGCAAGATATAATAATGCAACCTTTGATAGATCTCCGATTCCAAACCATAATATTAGTAGTGTATAGTATGACAGCGGTGGTAGGGGACGATAGAATTCTAGGATGGGATCTAATGCAGCTCTTACTTTTGATGAATAACCACTGATTAATCCTAAAGGAACTGCTGTAATTAATGCGAAGAAGAATGCCATAGATAGTCTGTATAGACTATCAAGTAGATGAAATAATAGACTATTTCCTTTGTAACCATTAACTAGTAAATCGGTAAAGGCAGCCCACGTTTTTGCCGGGGAAGGGATAAAGACTTCAGAAAAGATATTGAGTTTTGTAACGATATACCAAAGTAAAAATATAATGACAACCGAACTCCACATAATGCCTGTTTCGCCAGAGATTTTCCACTTTCTCTTTTTACGTTCGATTTCCGGTACCTCCTTACTATGTTCTAAAGATGCAAGGGTTTCATACAGTGGAAAGGCATCTTGTTCAACTTTTTTATTCACGTTTCCATTCATAAATGGACATCACTCTCCCTTTTGATTTGTTTCTTTTAAGCCATACTTCAACCTTTTAACCTTTGAAACTGCTTTCATAGTTGGCAAGGAAAAGCATTCGGATATAAATCGAATTATATTGTATAGAAAAGTGGCCGTCAACGAAATTTGAAAATTCCAACTATTCGAAATGCACATACGAGGTATAAGAAAATTTTATAAGTTTCATGAGGATTGATAAAACATAGAAGAGGCAGGAGATGATTACTTTTAAAATTTTTAAAAAATTGTTAACAAACTTCGAAGATCTACTGTATAATGGGTTTCAGCAATTTAATAGAAGGGATTTAACCAGATGAACTCGTTTATTAAAGATCAAATCGAACAATTTAAACAGCGGAATCAAAATCGTGGGCGTTTATTAGTCAGCTGTCCAGACCAACCAGGTATTGTGTCTGCTATTTCTCAATTTTTGTTTTCACATAATGCTAATATTATTGAGTCCAGTCAGTATTCAACCAATCCGGAGGGAGGGGTGTTTTTCATTCGAATTGAGTTTGAATGTCCATTTTTAATAGAGAAAGAGACTCTAATGGAACAACAATTTACAGAGCTCGCTGAAACGTTTTCAATGGACTGGCGTTTAACACCTGTTTACAAAGTGAAAAAAACGGCGATATTTGTCTCAAAGGAACTGCACTGCCTGCTGGAACTTTTATGGGAATGGCAAAGCGGCGATTTACTAACTGACATTGCCCTAGTCATCAGTAATCATGAAGAGGCGAGGGATGTGGTGGAAGGTTTAAATATTCCATTCTATTATATTCCAGCAAATAAAGAGATTCGGGAACAAGTTGAAGAAAACCAACTGCAGCTGCTTAAAGAATATGATATTGATGTGATTGTGTTAGCCCGGTACATGCAGATTTTAACACCGAAATTTGTGAAAGCTAACCCTAAAAAAATTATAAACATTCACCATTCTTTCTTGCCTGCCTTTATTGGCGCCAGACCATATGAACGGGCATATGAACGCGGGGTGAAATTAATTGGGGCAACAGCACATTTTGTGACAGATGATTTGGATGAAGGGCCAATTATTGAGCAGGATATTGCCAGAGTTGACCACCGTTCTGATGTCCATTCACTAAAGAAAAAAGGACGTGCTATTGAACGAAGCGTATTGGCCCGTGCGGTAAAATGGCATCTGGAAGACCGAATTATTGTTCAACAAAATAAGACAATTGTTTTTTAATTGTGTTCAGTATTCTTTAATAATAACACTTGAAAATAGATATTAGATACCATCCAAAAATTTGGATGGCTTTTTTGTTTCCAAAAACTATAAGGAATGGTGATCCGTAAGACCCAATGCCAATGGCAGGCACCATCTTATCTTTTGAGTTAACAAGTTATTCATGGTGTAAATATCTGTTTTCTTGTGAAGATTTTTATCTTTAGTCACAAAATTGCCTTTTTTTATCAAAAGATAATGTATAAATAATATAGAAGTTTTAGAATTATTAGATTTCCAAAAACCAACGAAAGTAAAAAACTGCTTATATTGGAGGTGACTTAAGGTCTGTTTATCCGATACTGGGTAATGTCTAAAAAATCAAATAAAGCTGAGATTATTAGGTGATTGAAATTCTTCTTACACTTTGAACTTCTGTAGAGTACTAAAATATGAATTGGAGGAAATAGGATGAGAAAATTTGGGATGATTGTATTTGTCATTTTATTGCTTGCGATGACTGGATGCTCTGGACAAACTAGTACGGAAGTTCAAAAAGAAGGCGCTAAAAATAATAAGTCTTCTATTTCAATAGGAGTCGCAACATGGGTAGGGTACGGCCCTCTTTATATAGCTCAGGAAAAGGGATATTTTAAAAAGAATGGTATTAATGTAGATTTAATGAAAATGGAAAGCAACACTGATCGTCGAACTGCTCTATCAGCAAATCAGATTCAAGGATTTGCATCAACTGTAGACACACATGTTGTAACGGCGGCAAGTAATGTACCAGTTGTGCAGGTCGTTGCCCTTGATGAGTCACACGGTGGAGATGGAATTGTAGCAAAGAAAGAAATTAAAAGTTTACAAGATCTTAAAGGAAAACGTGTAGCTGTTCAGACTGATGGTGGAGCTAGCTTCTTCTGGTTTCTCTATTTATTAAAACAAGAAGGAATTGATTTTAAAGAGATTGATGCGCAGAATATGACGGCAGGTGATGCCGGAGCGGCATTTGTAGCAAATAAAGTAGATGCAGCTGTGACCTGGGAGCCATGGTTAACGAAAGCGAAGGACACTAATTTTGGAAGCGTTCTCATAAAAAGTGACGCATCCCCTGGTGTCATTACAAGTACAATTGCCATGAGACAAGATTTTACAAAAGAGAATCCAAAAGCGGTAAAAGCTTTAGTGAAATCTTGGTTTGAAGCGATAGAATTCTATAAAACGAATCCGGAAGAAGCGTTGAAAATTATGGGGAAAGCTATGGGGCAATCTCCGGATGAACTGGAAGAATCCTTACAAGGTGTCCGCTTTTATGATGAGGAAGGAAATAAAAAATATTTCGGCACAAAAGATCACCCAGGACCGTTGCACGAACTTTCAAAACTAGGCGCTGATTTTTGGAGACAGCAAAAGTTAATTGATAATGAGCCAAATATTGATGAAATCATTGATTACTCATTTGTTCATATGGATGTGAAATAGATAAATAAAATAATCAAGTTAAAAAAGTGTAATATATCATAAAAAAGAGTACTTACTGAAAACTAATTTAAAATATATAATTATGAATAATCAGAATATTAAATCGAATGAATGGAGGATTTTATATGACATTAACACAAGAGGAATTTTTGACAGAGTTTAGAGGAATCAAGGAGGAGCTAAAAGAATACGCAGAAAAGAAAGCGTATAACTTTTGGACTCGAGAGGATCTGACCCAAGAAGAAGTTTTTATTGCCATTGAACAAAGAGTCTGGTTGGAAATCGCCTATGTCTTCTTCCTTGGAAAACAAATTAATGATTATTGGAAGGAGCTGGACAGAACGACGGTTACGGCATTGTGCAAGCATATGTGGGAAGAAGCTCACCATTACGAGATTATTTGCAGGGTACTTGAAAAGCATGGTTACTCGGCGCCAACTGAACCACCAAAAGAACATTTGGGGTGGGAGAACCTACATTGGGAGGCACTTGAGAAGGACCGTGCCTGTGCTGTTGCAGTTTGGAACTGTTCTGAAACATCAACAACAACTACACATGACATCGTCATCGAGAACTGCCGCAGAATTGGTCTGCCAGACTTGGCAAGATGTTACGAAACAATTAAAAAAGATGAAGAATTCCATGCCAGACTTGGGGAGATGATTGTAGAAAAGTATGTGGTTTCAGATTCACATCGTGAAAACGCAATCTGGGGCGCTCGCCGTCTTCGCGAAGAAATGATGCATTATTATGATACGATTTACCCAGTTCCAAATGAAACAGCCTAGGCATTTGTTCAAATACTTATAAACTCTTATAAAAGAATTGAGTCATGTATCTCTAGTATTTTACAAAGTGATGCATGGCTCAATTTTAAGATTTTAATAGCAAATGTATCAGAACCCGAATGAAAGTATGTGATTTTTTTGAACAATCTATTACTCATAACTACAGATGACAAATTTATGACTGATCTCTTTCATCAAATAAATGATGAGTATGAATTTGGTTTTACGATAGAAATGAGTAATAAAATGTCCTTGTTGAAAGAGGAGTTAGGGTTTAATCTTGACAAGGTATCAGTCATCCTCGATCTAGATAGCATGACTATACTTGCTCAAGACGTCGTTTTCACACAATTAATTAAAAGGAAGTTTTCATTTCCTTTAATTGTAATTAAGACAGAGTACACTGATCAAGAAATGAGATTGCTTTTTAAAAATGGTGTTTTTGATTGTTTAAGTAAACCATTAGACAAGGAAGTAGTGTATCGTCTACTGCAAGAGCTCAAAATGGAAGCTAAGCAATCCGATCAGATGCTACAACAAAGGAATGAAGATCCCCATAATATTATGTCATCATTGCGAGTCAGCCTTATTTATAATTTATTATATGGGAATATCAAAAACTCGAGAGAAATTTGGGAGCAAAGTCAGTTAATTGGGTTGTCTTCAGTGCCAAACACGGCAATGGCATTACAAATTGATGAATTCTTTTCGAAAAATGTAGGGAAAAGTAAGCAGTTTCAAGACTTTGTTCGTAATGAAATTATCACGGTTACTCGTCAATATTTTAATATAAGTCAAGAGGAGTGCTTAGCCATGGGAACGGCAGAGGATAAGTTTGCCATTCTACTCTCACTCCCTCTTCGAAATGAAAAACCAGCATATAAATATTTTGCTAAGATGTTAGCTGAAAATGTGAAAGAGTTTATTAAAGAAAATACAGGGTATTCCGTCACGATAGGAATTGGAAATTTTTATGAAGATGTAAGGAATTTGCATTTCTCTTACCAAGAAGCTCAACATGCACTAAAATATAAGTTCTTTTGGGGGAAGGATATTGTTATTCATAATGATGACGTAGAGCAGTTCACCAATGAATTTGTCTTATTACCGAATCAGGATGTTACGGCATTGGCAAATAAATTGATGGTTGCTGACGTTGCAGCTGTGAAGGAAAATATGAAAAAATTATTTGAACAATTGTTTTCTTTACAGAATGTCGACCCCGAAGTGTTGAAATTACAAGTATCAGAAATATCAACCAAGCTTGCTCGATCTGCCATTAATGGAGGGGCAAATCAGAAAGAAATTCACATGATACTTTTGGAATATACATCAAAATTAAGACTGATCGAAAATTTGGCTCAATTGGAGCAGTGGCTAAGAGATATGATCCATCGCTTTGTTGACCTAATTTTCAATAATAGTAATCATCATACACTTAAGTCAATCCAAAAGGCAATGGATTATATTGAGAAGCATTATTTGGAGCAGATAACATTAGAAAAAGTCTCTAGTCATGTTCATCTAAGTCCTACATACTTCAGTCGAATTTTTAAAAGTGCTACAGGAAATAATTTTGTTGAATATATTACCTATTTACGAATAGAAAAAGCGAAAGATTTGCTAGAAGACTTGAATTATACAGTTTACCAAATCGCTTTTGAAGTAGGCTACAGTAACTCTCATTATTTCAGCCGTGTATTTAAAACAATGGTTGGAAAAACTCCAAGTGATTATCGCAACTCCATTTTGGTACCATCGGGAAGTCCAACTGAGAATCAGAAATTGTTGCCCTTTGATCGAAAAGTGAATAAGTAAGGAGTAAAAGCAGAGGCCAAAAGGGACACCTTCAACATGAAGAGGGTGTCCTTTTTATGTGGTTAACTAAACAATGATTAGAGTATGAAAGCAGCAATCATCCCAAATATAAATAGGGGGATGTTAAAGTGCATAAAGGTAGGAACACATGTATCCCAAATATGATTATGCCTTCCATCGGCATTTAATCCGATTGTTGGTCCGATTGTACTATCTGATGCAGGTGAACCTGCATCGCCTAATGCACTTGCAGTTCCAATCAGTGCTGCTGTTGCCAGTGGAGAAAAACCGACGGATAGGCATAATGGAACATAGACAGCCGCTAAAATGGGGATTGTCCCAAAAGAAGTACCAATTCCCATGGTTATTAGCAGGCCAACGGAAAGAATAATGAATGATGTAAATAATTTACTGCCTCCAATTATATTAGATGTATGCGCTACCAAATCACTGATCTCACCAGTTTCCTTCAAAATAGTTGAATAACCGGCAGCTATCAACAATACAAAGGCAATGGTACCCATCATTTTCATTCCATCATCGACGATTTCATCCCCCTTAAAAAACGGGGTAACCCCGCCTAAAAACATTGCCAAGATTCCTACGAGAGCGCCTATTGCAAGGGAGTGGGTATAAAGTTGTATCCCTAAAGATAAAACAATCGCAAATAATGTAATGACATGCTGCTTGTTAAATGGCATAACTTCTGAGGCTGCTGATATTTCTATCGAGGCAAGAGAATTCTCCAATTCCTTTGAAGAACTTATTACTTTTTCTTTTCGATACGTAATGAAGACGGCGATTAACAACCCAACGATCATTCCAATGCCTGGAATAAGGAGGGCTAGGGGAAGTTGGCTGACCGAAATATTCATTCCATATTTTTTCATCTCACTAGCAATAATTTGGTGAAACATGAGTCCATATCCTGCAGGAATCATGATGTAAGGAGCTTTCAAACCAAAAGTCAAGGCAGTAGCTACTCCTCGCCGGTCTATTTTCATCCGGTCGAACAGCTGGAGTAAAGGAGGGATTAGAATTGGGATAAAGGCAATGTGTACAGGGACTAAGTTTTGTGAAAAACTGGATATTCCAGCAATCACTAACAGAATAACTCCCCGTTTCCCTTTCATGAATTTCAATAATTTTTTTACTAATATCCCCGTAATCCCAGAATATTTAATCATGACGGCAAAAATCCCTAGTAAAATAACACTTAATGCCGTTTCAGCTTGCCCGCCCATTCCTGAAATGAGCATATTCATCGTTTCAATTGTGGAGAGTCCTCCTATTAAGCCTGCGCTAAGTGCAGCTAGTAAAATACTTATTAGCACGTTCACCCGCAACATGCTTAATACGATTAGAAGCAATACAGAAATAATCACAGCATACATGATTCGTTTCCTCCTTTTTCACGTTATCAATAGTAGAAATACGCCGCGCCACGGATCAAAAGCATAATTGAACAATACTTATTTTAAAAAAATAGGTTCATTTTTAATCCTCCTCCTCACATTTGTTACAATATTATGAATCTTTTTAATATTACCTTATCAATTCTCATTCAGATAGTACTCTTTTTTATGAAATACTATAGTTTTTTAGCTTGGTTTAAGGGTAGGCAGAAAGGTTAACTATATTCGTTGAAGTGTTTTCTTCATCAACTAAATTATTGTTTTATTGTGAACTTTTTTGACTTAAATAGTGAAACAGCTTAGTTTTATTCTGAATATTGTGTAAAATATGTATGAGTTTAAGAATATGACTCTATGTATGTGAAATAAATTTAACTATCAGGAACCGGTTTAAACATTGATGAACCATTTTTCAAAGGAGGATTTACCATGTCAGAACATTTATGGCGTCATACCATTCGAAATTTGGAACCATATATACCTGGTAAAGCAGCTGAGGAGGCTAACGAATTATCAAAATTACATGAAGTGTTTCGACTTGCTACGAATGAAAATCCGTTAGGACCTTCGCCAAAAGCAATTGAAGCAATGCAAAAGGCAGTTCTAGAGGGGCATTTTTATCCGGACCTTACCGGTTTGGAGCTTCGCAATAAACTTGGAAGGCTGCATGGAATCGACCCTGAAAACTATGTCATTGCTAATGGAGCAGACAATATTATTAACCTAGTGATTGCCTCATACGTGAATCCCGGTGAGGAAGTCGTGTATTGTACGCCTACATTTTCCGAATATCAAAAAAACACACTCCTTGTTGGGGGAAATCCTGTAGAGATTCCTACGACAAAGGATCACAAGTTTGATCTTGAAGCCATTCTTGATGCCATAAATGAGCAGACCAAACTTGTAATCATTTGCAATCCTAATAATCCGACGGGCACAATAGTAGATGGGGAAGAGCTTCAATTATTTTTCAGAAGATTGCCAAAACATGTTATTGCTGTCCTAGATGAAGCATATGGGGAATTTATCAGCAGCAAGGACTATCCAACTGGGGTAGAGTATATCAAGGAAGGGTACCCAGTGATTACGATTCGTACGTTTTCCAAATTGTATGGGCTTGCTGGAATGAGAGTTGGCTATGCGATGGCGCAAGAAGCACTGATTAGGCCACTACAAATAGTTCGCGAGCCATTTGCTTGTAATAGAGTAGCCCTTGCCGGTGCGGTAGCCGCCCTTGATGATGAGGTATATAAAGAAAGGGTCCTGCTGGAAAATAGAAAAGAAATGGAAAAATTAGTGAATGTATTCCTATCTCTTGGGTATAGTGTAGAAAAAACGCATACGAATTTCCTTTTTATTGACATGAAGCAAGATACTGCTAAACTAGCAAAACAATTATTATCACAGGGTTTTATGATTCGTCCATGTGCCGCTTGGGGATTTCCAACTTTTGCACGGATTAGTATCGGTTCAGCCAAGCAAAATGAAAAGCTCATCACGGTACTGCAGGAATTGAAGATTCAAGCTTCACACCATATTTAACGAGGGTGGATGCAATGAAAAATGGAAAACATTTAGTTTGGATTCTTGATGATGAATGGATAGATCATAGTGTGGAAAAGGTCATTTTTGAGCAAAATGGTTTTGAAGTAAAGGTTACCCGCTCGGAGACAATGGAAGCGGATCTGCCGCAATATGCTCCATATGCGGACGGTGTTATCGTCCAAGTAGGTTTTCCCTGTCAAGCTGATTTAATAAAAAAGCTAGATTCGTGTCGTGTTATTACCGCATCGTCTGTTGGATATAACACCATTGATCTTGAAGAGGCTACAAAAAAGGGGATTAAGGTAACCCATGTGCCGGAATTTTGTACGGAAGAGGTTTCTGATCATACAATTGCCCATATGCTCACGATTACCCGACGATTCCCAGCGTATCACAGACAAGTAAAAGAAGGGAAATGGGAGCCAATGGATACCCTTCCAATTAAGCGCTTCAGTTCAAATACGGTAGGATTGCTTGGCTTTGGAAAAATTGCTCGCATGGTTGCAAAAAAATTGAAACCTTTCGGCGTTCGCCTGATAACCTATGCACCTACAGCACCACAAGAAGTATTCACTAACTATGCCGTGGAAGCAGTGTCATTCTCAGAATTACTGAAGCAATCAAACATTTTGAGTCTGCATGTTCCTCTTAAACCAGAGAATCGAAATATCATTAGGTACGAACAACTTAAAATGATGCAAAAAGGCTCATTTATTGTGAACACTAGCCGAGGCGGGCTGATCCATGAAGAGGACCTGTATCAAGCGATTTTTGAAGGCCACATTGCCGGTGCAAGTCTTGATGTACTCTTAAATGAACCGCCAAATCCCAAAGATCCATTGCTTAATATGGATGAGGTGTTTGTCACCCCTCATTCCGGCTATATCTCCGTGGATGCTCTTCGGGAACTTAAAAACAAAACCTGTCAAAATATTATCGACGGAATTGCTGGAAAACCTTTAGCGAAAACCTTGAATCCGGTGAAATAGATCAATTGCAACCATAATTTTGCGTTTGTTTTTTAGAGGATATTCTACTTGTAGAAAGTATCATATTCCAGATGAATATAAATAGATTTATAGTGGAATCGGAGGGTATGGAGTAAAAAAATTTATTTATAAGCCATCCGCCTTTGGATGGCTTATAAATTTTTCAAGAAAATTCATTGGGCTTGTCTCCATTAAAATTGGTCTCATTCTTGAATGGAAAGGGCAAATTCTTTTTCAAAAAATCATTGTTTAAATACATGCTGCCCAATGACAAGTGTTGTTGCTTTGGAATCGAGCCAACGACTCGTAGCAATGGCGGGGTTATAGAAAAATAGCGACCCGGCAGCGACATTCCGGTTCTCATTCAAAGCTTCGTGTACAGCCTTGATGGATTCTTCATCCGCTTGCTTATTTATTTGTCCATTCTGTACTGGCTGAAATTGCCCCTGTTGATAAATGACCTCTTTAATTGTGTTCGGAAAAGATGGGCTATCAACTCTATTAAGTACAACACAGGCTACAGCAATTTTACCTTGATAGGGCTCATTTTGGGCTTCGGCTCTTACTAACCTGGCAAGCAAGTCAATTTCGTTTTCTGAATACCCCACAACCATTGCTGATTCTGTTGATTGCTCCTCTTGTTTAGTTGTATTCTCAGCTGCTTTAATTGTATGTACAGTTTGACCAACATAGATTAAATCAAGATTTTGTATTTGCGGGTTAAGCCTTGATAGCTCTTCCAAAGTGAGACTATTTTCTCTTGCAATCTCTGTCATCGTGTCACCACTTTTAACGGTGTAAGCAAAAGCAGGGGAGGCAAATAAGAGTGTGGCAGCTACTGTTAGTGCGGCAATTAGTTTTTTCATCATTTCATTCCTCCTAGTTGATTTCTCGTAAATCACTGATTAGTTTCTATTTCTATGAAATAATTAAATAGATTAGTATTACAGTTTCTTTACGTAGAAAAGACAAGGATGTCATTTAAATAGAAATAAATGGGTTTAATAAATGATTGATTATTCATTCATTTTTGTATAAAGTGAAATGCAGGGTTCTGAAAATTCGAACAGATGAGGTAACTACCAAAGGAGTGTACAGGGATCAGTCATGATACAAGTGTCAACAAAAGAGGATGTTATTTGTGTCTCCCAAATGGAAAAATGCCTTTCCAAGTGATAATAGGCTTTTTTCTTCATTTGCTGCACCATTTATTCAATATCAATTGGCGAATCTAAGTGATCATCATAAAGATCGATAAACAAATGACCAGTGGAAGAAATGACAGCATATTGGACGTCCTTTAAACCAATTTTCCTTAATGTTAATTGGTCAATAAGCCATGAATTAGAATAATGATCATTAAAATTCTTCGTAATCAATGTCCCATTCATAATGAGCTCTTTCGGAATCAAGATATCGTTATTCCGAATGGTTGGATTGATATCTTGCTTCGTTATATTTTGATATTTTGTTTTTTTTAATACAGATAGCTTCCCACTTACCTCCAAAATTGCAAACTCCACTTCGATGATATCGAATATTCCTAATTCCCTAAGCTGTTGATTTAAATCATCAAGCGTATACCTTATTTTTTTCATATTCCCATCAAGAATTTTTCCCTTTTCCATAATAACTGTTGGGTGGCCAGATAACCATTTACGGATCATCCTATTTTTGGAAGAAATGAAGGAAAAGGCGAAATAGATGAAAATTAGTGTTAAAAAAGACAGCAGCATAGGAAAAAATTTAAGATTAGTATCAAAACCCATATTGGCTATAAATGAACCAATGGTGATTGACAAAGCAAAATTATACAGATTAATATGAGCGTTAATCTGTTTCCCAAACCAAAGGGAGGAAACCATCAAGAGTAAGATGGAGACGACTGTGCGAATTATTGCAAAAAGTATCTCATCCATTGCGATTCATCCTTACTATTTAATCAGTAATCTTTTTTATTTAATATGTACTAGGTACTTTAAATTTATATAGTTGAAAGAAAATTAACAGCCTTTTCTATACAATTGTGTATAAAAAAGGCTTTTTCCTTATTTTTTTATTGGTGGATTGTTGATGTCAACGTGAAAAGGAAGGGAATTTCCAAAATTGTCATTACCATAAAACTGTTCCTGAATTTTAAGATTTGCAGTGTCCGCCTCAGAATCCCCAATAATGTTCCTATAATCTGAGTCATTAAAGTAATCATCCATTTTTTGATTTGCTTCTACAGCTTCTTTTTCCTTTTTATGCATTGTTAAAACCCCCCTTATACTAGATGATTGTA
Source organism: Bacillus sp. S3 (assembly GCF_005154805.1). Classification (GTDB taxonomy): domain Bacteria; phylum Bacillota; class Bacilli; order Bacillales; family Cytobacillaceae; genus Neobacillus. Next base: position 2,935,975 of record NZ_CP039727.1, on the reverse strand, counting down.
TGTTTCCCATTTTTCACAAATTAATTAGAACTTAATAAGCAAAAAGCGGAGGGGGTTCAAATAGCACTTTACTTCTATTTCTCCAACTCAATATTCAAGCCTTTTTGATAATATTCCGCCATTATTTCTTTAGGAACCATATTTCCGCCAGTGCCCCAAATAATGTGTGTACTCTTACTCATCTTTTCCATTAATTGATGCTGTTGTAAATATTCGGTTCCCTCATTAGCCAATTTAATGGGTCCGATCATGCCCGCTAATGCTGAAGGTTCTAAATAAAGTTTCTCCGTCTCAACTAGGTCTTTTAGCAGTTTATACATCTGTTCATCACTAATCGTATAATTTCCACTCAAAAATGGTTCGATTGTTTTACCTACAAATCCTGATGGTCTTCCGACAGCAAGCCCATCAGCATCAGTTATATTATCAATCCCAACTTCTTGTACAGATATTTGATCATGAAGTCCTGTCATTAATCCAAGTAACATACAGGGAGAGTGGGTGGGTTCCGCAAAGAAACAGTGTACATGATCTTGAAATAATAACTTCAAACCAAAGGCAATTCCTCCAGGACCACCGCCTACTCCACAAGGCAGATAAACAAACAATGGATGATTTTCATCTACTGTGATCTCAAACTCTTCTAATTGTTTTTTCAATCGAGAGGCTGCCACCGCATACCCTAAAAAAAGGTCGTGAGAATTTTCATCGTCCACAAAATAACAGGAGGGATCTGCCTCTGCTTGAGTTCGACCTTCCTCAACTGCTTTACTATAGTCCGCTTCATATTCCATAACCTGAACATTTTTACTGCGAAGCAAGTCTTTTTTCCATTGCTTTGCATCAGCTGACATATGAACAGTCACATTAAAACCTAGCTTTGCACTCATAATGCCAATACTCAGTCCTAAATTTCCAGTAGAGCCAACTGCGATAGAGTAGTGCGAGAAGAATGTTCGAAAACGATCACTATCTAAAATCGAATAGTCATCATCGACCGTTAACAAGTCATGTTGTATAGCTAGGTTTTCTGCATGTTTGAGAACTTCGTAAATTCCGCCTCTAGCTTTTATCGACCCCGATATAGGAAGGTGACTATCGCATTTCAATAGTAGATCTCCCAAGACAGGTTGTTGATAATTAAGTTCCAAGGATTGTTTCATTGCAGGGATTCTGACTAAAGGAGATTCTATGATCCCATTCATCTTTTTTGTTTCTGGGAAAACCTTCGCGATATAAGGAGCAAACCTGTTTAACCGTTCCTCTGCATCCCGTACATCTTCTTGTGTAAGTGGAGCTTTTTTGATTCCTGTTGTAAATTTTTCCATATTAGGATTGGTCCAAAATACTTCCTCTAACGAAATAAGTCTGCTTAGTAATGGAACCTGCTCTTTCCAAGATTGTAGATCTTTGCTTGCAATTTTCTCCATTAAATTGAAACTCCTTTAAAGTAGGCAATTATATTTTAAAAAAACAATCTAGTCTTATTTTATAATGAAAATGTTGTTGGGGGAAGAATTCATTCTATTAGTATTTTAATTTGTGAAATTTCATTAAACCCATATCCCTTACGATTCCAGAATGCTTGATCGGGTTGGGAGAGGCCATTTGAATCGAATGCACGAACTTTAATAGTGTACACTTGTTTTTTTTCGAAAATATGCGAATGGGACCACTTCACCCATTGGTATTTCTGAGGTTTGTCTTGAATGACTGCAGATTTCCAAGTATCCCCATTGTCTACACTGATTTCAACAGCAGTAATAACACCTTCTCCCGTCCAAGCTAAACCCGATATTTTATGCTCCCCAGGTATAAGTATTTGCCGGTCAAGAGGTTGTTGAACAACAGAATTAATCTGGTTAGTCGTCACGGGGAAAGAATCTTTGTTATGGTCATTGTAAGGATAATAGACATAGTCATCTGTTTGGAAAGGTCCAGAAAAATGATGGTGAATGACTCGAATGGTTTTTAACCATTTTACTGACGCCATGCCATACCAGCCTGGAACAATTAAACGATATGGAAAACCGTGCTTAAGACTAAGGGGTTTTTGATTATGCTCCCAAGCTATAATTACATTTGGATCGATTGCTTTTGCTAACGGAAGACTTCTTTCAAAATATTGCTGCTGTTTTATCTTAATTCCGGAATCTTCCCCTTGAAAAACAATTTCCCGTGCTCCGGCATTTAATCCTGTAATTGATAGGAGAAAGGAGAGGGGGACACCCGTCCATCTCCCCTGACTCATTGCCCCTCCTGTCCATTGCTCACCGAATACTTTTGGTGAAAAATGAGCCCTCTTGTTTCCAGAACATTCTAATAAGACCATAATGGTTTTTGTAGGCATAGAAGTTATTTGATTGTATTGAAAAGCAAGCGGTTTTTTCACAGCACCTGTGATAGTGAGATAGAAAGGCTGAATAGGAGGTTCGGGATATGGAAAATGATTTCTTCGAAAAGATAAAGGAATTGGTGTTTCATGATCCTCCAGAAAATGAATGGGGGTTTCCTGATTTTCCGGGGTTAAACTGCGTGTGATTAGGTGAGGCTTTGCTTTAAAAACCCGGCCGTGATAATACAAGGGATACACTCCTTTCTGTTTCTAAAATGTATTAATTCAATGCGGATTTTATGTGCTAGTGACTAGCGATTGGACAGTTTTAAATTTTTTTATTGTCACATTTATTCTATCGTGGTAGTATTAGTTGAAAATAATTTTCCTTTAATCTGGTCCAGAGAGGCCAAAAAGGGCAAAATGTAAACATCGTATATATTTCCTTTATATATGATACCCTTTTGTCCTTTGGATGGAAGGGTATTTTATTTTGCCTAAGTATCTTTTAATCATAGTCCAGAGAGGCTTGGAAGGAGACGACAACATTGAATTATCAGAAGAAAACGGTTGTAGCATCAGTTGCAGGATTAACTTTAGAGGGTATGGACATTATGTTCATTTCCTTCGCCATGTCCATGATTATTGCGGAATTTCATATTGACTTAGCAACGGGTGGACTTATTTCTTCCATTACCAATATAGGTATGCTAGTTGGGGGAATGATTTTCGGTATTCTAGCAGATAAGTTTGGCAGAGTGAAGGTTTTTACTTACACGATTGTTTTGTTTGCCATCGGGACAGCACTAACCGGATTGGCGACAAATATTGAACAAGTTTACTTATTTAGATTTATTGCTGGTTTAGGTGCTGGAGGCGAATATGGAATTGGAATGGCGCTTGTCGCAGAAGCGTGGCCAAAGAGCAAACAAGGACGTGCATCTTCATATGTAAGTGTCGGCGCTCAATTCGGTGTCATCTTGGCAGCCCTCCTTAGTGCAATCATTCTTCCAACGTGGGGATGGAGAGGATTATTTTTCGTCGGGGTCATCCCAGTTATCTTTGCCTTTATCGTTCGTAAAAATTTAGATGAGTCACCAGAATGGCTCGCCTCGAAAAAAGTAAAAAAACTTGTACCAAAACAAGGAAACTTGAAGCAATTGTTTGCAACAAAACGAATCGCCTTAACAACAGTGGCTTTAGCAATTATGGCCACGGTCCAAATTGCCGGTTATAACGGCTTGATGATTTGGCTTCCGTCCATGCTACAAAAAACACAAGGATTGTCAGTTTCAAGTTCTGCGCTTTGGACAATTAGTACCGCTGTGGGAATGATTGCCGGTATGCTGACTTTTGGGCAAGTAATGGATCGTCTTGGAATGAAGAAGGCGTATGGAATATTCCTTTTCGCATCAGCGATTGCAGTATTCTTATATTCCTTTGCAACCGGAAGTACAGGGGTTTTAATTGGCGGTGCCATTGTCGGATTTTTCTCAAACGGAATGTTTGCGGGGTATGGGGCATTAATCAGTAAATATTACCCTGTTGAAATAAGAAGCACTGCCACTAATACGATTTTTAACTTCGGACGAGCATTAGGTGGATTATCTCCTATTTTAGTAGGATTCATTTTAGAGCACGCTACAGTCACCCTTGCAATGGGCTATCTTGCCATCCTTTATTGCGTATCCTTTATCGCTATGATTAGTTTGCGGAAAAGCAAGGTCGACCAGAGGCAAGAAAGTATTCCTGTGCTTACTGAAGCTATATGATGAACATAACAATAAAAAGCCAGGCACTCTCCAGAAAATGGGAGAGTACCTGGCTTTTTTATTTTTAAAATTTTCTAATAAATACTGGAAATCGAATGTAATGTGTTATATAATTACAATTAATTAATCAAACTGTTATATAACATATAAGGAACAATAAAATTAACGAAAAGGGGAAAAGAAAATGATGAAGACCGACTCAATTGCCCGGAGAATACTAGGATGGAAGTTAAATAGATGGGACCGATGGTATGACTTTGAAAAGGGGATGTTTATTCATGAGTCTGATTTCCAGCCAGAGCAAAACATTGACCATGCAATGAAAATTGTGGAGCGATTAGAAGAGTTGGGGTTTACTTACAGTATAAAAGACCTTACCAAAGTTTGCTTTAATGAGATTTGTGCAACGGGGGAGACACTGGCACAAGCAATTACGAATGCCGCTTACACAATCGTCGAACTCGGTTCCATTCCCGATAACGCAAGAATATGGCAGAAATTATGCTAATAACCCCTTTAAAACTATATTCACGGAACTAGAAGCTGTCGAGAAATTACTCGACAGCTTTTTTCTATCCTTAACACATAATAAAATCAAATCTGTTCTAGATTGTATAGAACAATTTTGTTATAATAAATATAGAACAGATTGGAGGTCTAAAAAGTGATTATCCGAATTGAAGCTAACTCTGATATCCCAATTTACACACAACTAACCAACCAAATTATTGAAGGGATAGCGAGAGGCGATAGCCAATCCGGAGATACTCTTCCATCCGTGAGGGCTTTTGCGGCCGACCTAGGTGTGAATATGCATACAGTAAATAAGAGCTATCATGAATTAGAAAAAAAGGGAATTATTCGGATTATGCCAAAGTCGGGAGCTGTTATTTCTACACCTGAAAAATTATTGAATCACAGTTCCATTTCTTATCAAAGGATTTCCACAGATTTCAGGCCCTTAATTGCCGAAGCACTTGTTTTAGGCATGACCAAAGAGCAGATTCAGAAGCTCGTAACATCGATTATTCAGGACATAAAAGGATCCGATTAACTTAAATTTGTTTAAATGTAAACGCACGAACAAGGAGGGGCGGTCAATGTCATTCATCATTTTTCTGATCATTTCTATTTCACTATCCGCTATACAAACAGCCATTCCGTTTTTAGTGAAACGAACAATCGTATTTGGGGTAACGATTCCTGAGTCATATATTAAAGATGAAAAAATCGCGGCCTATAAAAAAAGGTATAGCCTTATTGTTTTCTTCATGTCAATTATCACCCTCGGATTTTATACAATTTGGGCTTTAACAACAGGACCAGCAGAAGAACAAATTGTGTTAGCTGGAAGTGCTATACAATTTGTCATTATTTTAATCAGCATGTCCCTCTATTTTTACTTTCACGGAAAGACTGTTCAGTTAAAGACAGCACGGAAGTTTACAGAGGATTTACAACAAGTACAAGTAACGGATTTATCGATCCGATCCCAAGATGAGATGCTTCCATGGTATATTTATATATTGCCGATCATCATCACCATCGGGTTAATTAGTTATACTTTTCTCAAATATGATATCTTGCCTGAACAAATCCCCACACATTGGGGGCCTAATGGGAAAGCAGATGCCTTTACAGATAAAACTCCATTTTCGGTTATTTCGCAGCCATTGACTTTAATGCTTATGCAGTTCATGTTTCTTGGAATCAATTTTACGACCAAAAATTCTGGTATTAAATTAAGCGCAACAAGCATTCAAGCTTCAAAAGTTCGACAATTATCGTTACGAAAATATTCAAGCTGGTATATGTTTCTGGCGAGCCTGTTAATCACCTTGTTGTTTAGTTCCCTACAACTATCGACTATCCATCCAGGCTTATTTTCCAATAATGCGCTGATTGCCATACCAATATTATTCTTACTGTTGATATTAGTCGGAAACATTGTTTTCGCTGTGAAAGTAGGACGTTCTGATAAAAATTTAAAAGAAACTGCTGCTGGAAAAATCACCGATTATGATGAGGATTCATATTGGAAGGGCGGTCTGTTTTATTTCAATCGGAACGATCCGTCCATCTTTGTGGAGAAACGGTTTGGCGTTGGCTGGACGTTGAATTTTGGCAATCCCATCGGGTATCTAATTGTGATCGTGCCTCTCATTTTAATCATACTTATCACAAATTGGTAAATTACTTCACCTATGGAAACAGGAAAAAGTCGGTCATGATAGCCGGCTTTTTTTTATGGAAAAATAGAGTAAATTAGGGTTATAGTTAATTGAGGAACAAAAATAAAACGAAATGAGGTAAGAAAATGAATAAGGAGTTTTATACGAATAATCGCAATCGTTTATATGAGAAACTCGATGACCGGTCACTGCTGGTAATGTTTGCCGGAAAAGCACCGCAAAAATCTGCGGATGAGGCCTACATGTTTGTCCCAAACCGTAACTTTTATTACTTAACTGGTATGGATGAACCAAATATAATTCTATTAGCCTTAAAAACCAATAATAAAGTGGAAGAATATCTTTTTATCGAAAAGTCAGACCCGGTAATGGAAAAATGGGTCGGAAAAACAATTTCAGAAAAGGAAGCAGCCGAGGTCTCAGGAATAGGAAATATTCAATTAATCGATCAATTTGAATCTATTTTGTCTCGAATTCTACTTACAACCACGCTGTCTACAATCTATTTGGATCTTGAGCGAAGAGAGTTAGACCAAAACACGACGAAAGGCCAACAATTCGCCAGCAGGATACAGGCAAATTATCCATTCTTAAAAATAAAGAATGTATATCCAGATATTTGTGAGCTGCGAGTTTATAAAGCTCCAGAAGAAGTCGAAGAGATGAAAAAGGCTATTGACATTACATATAAAGGCATTAAAAATATCTTGAGTCATGCGAAAACAGCAGCGAAAGAATATCAGCTTGAAGCCTATTTTGATTTCAGCCTTAAATCAGAAGGTGTAAAAGATTATGCGTTTCCAACAATTGTTGCAAGTGGCAAAAATGCTACAATCCTTCATTATGAGAAAAATAATGCAGACATTGAAGAGGGTAGCCTTGTCCTGCTTGATTTAGGTGCACAATATAACTATTATAATGCAGATATAAGCTACACCTTTCCTGTAAGTGGTAGATTTACTGATAAACAAAAAGCGTTTTACAATATTGTGTTAAAAGCATTAAAAGAAACGACAGCCCTTATCAAACCGGGTCTCCCATTTGCAAAATTGAATGAGCAAACAAAGAAAATCCTGGCCGAAGAGTGTATCAGGGTTGGATTGATCAAGGAAGAAAGTGAAATTTCTAATTATTATTATCACAGTGTCAGTCATTTCCTCGGCCTTGATACGCACGACGTGGGCAATTATAAGGACTTAATCCTACAGCCTGGTATGGTGCTAACGGTTGAGCCTGGCCTATATATCGAAGAAGAAGGAATCGGAATCCGGATTGAAGATGATGTTTTAGTAACAAAAGAAGGTCATGAAATACTTTCAAAGGATATTATTCGTTCTGTTGAAGAAATTGAAGCATTCATGAATGATAATGGAAGAAAATAGCATATTCAAAGTGTAAAGATAGAAACTGTCAGGAGGAAATCTTCCTGGCAGTTTTCTTTTTGTTTACAGAAAATCACACTGAATATTCAGTACTAAATAAACATACACATAACTATCAATTGAAATTCACAAGATTTCACACCACATCCCACAACTTCAATCAAAATTGTGTTTGTATTCTGTTGTTTTTTAAATAAGCCCAATTAAATTGGTGAGGAGCTGTTACAATGTTTAGTTCATTAAATAGTAAGACCGTTATCGTGACAGGAGGCAGTAAAGGGATAGGAAAAGGAATTGCCCGTGTATTTGCGAATCATGGTGCAAATGTAGCATTGGTAGCACGGAATCTAGCTGCTGCCGAGGACTGTGCTGCTGAATTGAAAAGTGAAAAAGGAAAAGTAGCTGCATTTTCAGCGGATGTTCAAGATCGTGAATCAATGAAAGCGGTAGCAAAAGAAGTCTATGAAAAGTTTGGAAGCATTGACGTTTTATGTGCCAATGCAGGAATCTTCCCTTCGGCAAACCTGGAGGATATGACAAATGAACAGTGGGATACAGTCATGAACACGAATGCGAAAGGCACTTTTCATGCGGTACAGGCGTGTATCCCTTACTTAAAGCTCGCTGAATTTGGACGGATAGTGATTACCTCTTCGATTACAGGACCTGTCACAGGTTACCCTGGCTGGTCTCATTATGCTGCAAGTAAAGCGGCTCAATTAGGTTTTATGCGGACAGCATCATTGGAGTTGGCAGGTAATCAGATTACGGTAAATGCTGTGCTGCCGGGAAATGTGCTGACAGAAGGGTTAGAAGGATTAGGGGAGGATTATTTGCAGGAAATGGCATCTGCTATTCCGATGAAAAAGTTAGGCACTGTGGAGGATATTGGCTATGCAGCACTTTTCTTGGCCTCAAAGGAAGCCGGCTTTATCACAGGTCAGACCATTATTGTTGATGGTGGACAAATTTTGCCTGAAAATTAATATGCCAAAAAAAGATTCCCATTTTTTACAAAGCAGGTGATAACATATATGTCTTTATCCTTTGAAGAACGCAAAACAACTATTATGGAATCTTTAGAAAAAGAAGAGAAAGTGCAAGTAAGGATGTTGGCTCATATACTCCAAGTTTCAGATGAAACCATTCGCCGCGACCTAGACCGGCTTGAAAAGGAAGGATTTCTGAAAAAGGTTTATGGAGGGGCAGTCAAAACAAAAATCCATAGCTGGGAATTACCTTTTGATGAAAAAACAATGATTAATAATATTGAAAAACATGCTATTTGCAGGGCGGCTGCCAGTCTTATTGAGGATGGCGACATCATTATGATTGGAAATGGGACTACGCCATTAGACATGATTCCATACTTAGTGGACAAAAAAGATATTACCTTGATTACTCATTCTGTGCCGATCATGCTCGGTGCGATGGATGTATTTAAAGGCCGTGTTATTTTTATTGGTGGTGAAATTGAAAGAAACCAAAAATATACAAGTGGTCCTCTTTCTGAGAGAATGCTAGAGCTGCTCCAGGCAAATAAAGCCTTTATTTGTGCGGGGGGAATTTCTACCGTTAATGGAATTACTGATTACGATATCAGCGGCTCAAGCATCTCACGAAAAATGATGGAACGTGCGGAAGAAGTAATCATATTGGCGGATCATACGAAGTTCGGGAAAACTACCTTCGCCAATATGTGCGCCTTGACAGATGCATCTAAGATAATCACCGATTCTAGCTCCTCGATTGAATGGAGGAAACTTGTAAGTGAAAGAGGAATTGAATTAATTGTTGCAGATGAAATGAATTAGCCGAAATAACAATTGTGATTTAAACAATCATGGCATAATATTTTAAGAGAAATGAGGATAGAAGTGTATGGTTGAATTTGCAAGTAAAAAAACAGTCATTGATCAATCGATTCAATGGTGGAATCCTGGGAAAACCAGTCAATGGCAAAAAGATGGTATTGACTTGGTTATGGGGAAACGAGAAGGGTATTACTTTTACGATATGAATGGAAAAAAATTAATGGATGTCCATTTAAATGGTGGGACCTATAATCTGGGACATCGTAATCCTGAAATTATTGCTGCATTAAAGGAAGCCTTAAATGAATTCGATATCGGAAATCACCATTTTCCGGCGATGACACGTGCCCAGCTTGCAGAACAACTGTCACAATGCACACCTGACGGACTACACTATTCGATCTTATCTGCAGGTGGAAGTGAAGCCATCGATGTCGCCTTAAAATGTGCAAGATATGCTACGAAAAGAAAAAAAATCGTCTCCATCATCAATGGGTATCATGGTCATACCGGACTCGCTGTCTCATTAGGGAATGAACGATATTCACGCCCTTTCTTAAGTGAAGGGGATCCGGCAGAATTTATTCATGTACCATTTAATGATTTACATGCGATGGAGAGAGCGCTAATAAATGAAGATGTTGCCTGTGTCATTATCGAAACCATTCCGGCAACCTATGGATTCCCGCTTCCGGAAAAAGGATATCTATCTTCTGTTAAACGATTGTGTGAACGGTTTGGATCATTATATATCGCTGATGAGGTGCAAACGGGTTTAATGCGGACCGGAAAACTTTGGGGCGTTGAACATTATGGAATCGAACCAGATATTTTAGTTACCTCCAAAGGCTTCAGTGGTGGAATCTATCCGATTGCAGCTACCGTTGTGAGTAAAAAGGCTGGCAATTGGATGAATGAAGATGGGTTTGCCCACATCTCCACATTCGGCGGTTCGGAATTAGGCTGTATTGTGGCGATGAAGGTGTTGGAAATCTCCAGACGGAGGGAAGTACAGCAAAACGTAGATTTTGTAGCCCGTTATTTACGGACAGGACTTGAGACGATTAAGAACCAAAATCCAGACTTTTTTACGGGGATTCGCCAATTAGGTGTTGTGATGGGGCTGGAGTTCAGCCATCCACAAGGCGCCATCTTTGTCATGCAGCAGCTGTTTAAAAATGGAGTTTGGGCCATTTATTCCATGCTTGATAATCGAGTTCTTCAATTTAAACCTGGTTTACTTTGCGATCAAGACTATTGTGATGAGTTACTTTCAAAATGCGAACTTAGTATAAAACAGGCAGCAAAAATGGCTTATAGTTATAGCTGACCATTAGAAGGGAGAAATGAAAATGAGCAGCTCCTCAGTTGATCCATTACATGAATCATTAAATAAATTTAATGAAATTGCGAATTCCGCCCTTCCCTGTTACCCATTTTTATCGCAATCTACGATTCAACTATTAAATTATTCAGAAAATGCTACGTATCTCGTTCATGATTCAGCTGCAGGTAATAAATATATATTACGTGTTGGGCGCCCAGGATATCATACAAAAAAGGAAGTAGAGAGTGAGCTTGAATGGTTGATGTCAATTGATGAACATTCATCTATTCAGGTTTCCCTGCCTATTTTAGGAGGAAATAATGAATATATACAAGTAGTTGACTATCAAAATGATCTTTATTACTGCACCCTTTTCACATTTTTAGACGGTCAGGCCCCCAATGAAGAAAACGAGAGTGAACTTATCAGTCAATTTAGGAAGCTTGGCGAAATTACCGCGCAATTGCATGGACATAGTATCGATCACCGGGAAAATCTTCGGAAAATCCGCAGGCTCACCTGGGATTACGATACCATTCTAGGCTCCAATCCAAAGTGGGGCAGATGGCAAGATGGCCTCGGGATGACAGCGGAGCGAACAGAATTGTTTACGGATGTTTCAGAAAAAATTAGACAAAGACTGAACCAATTTGGAAAAGGACCTGATCGATATGGCTTGATTCATTCCGATTTACGGCTTGCTAATTTATTGGTTGAGTGCGAACAAATTAAGGTGATTGACTTTGATGATTGTGGATTTGGCTGGTATCTCTATGACCTGGCTACCTCTTTAAGCTTTATCGAGCATTTACCATATGTACCTTCCCTAATTGCCTCATGGTTGAAAGGTTATCGTGGGATTCGCCCCCTTTCAGAAGAAGAAGAGGCTGAAATCCCTACCTTTATTCTGATGAGAAGACTTCAGCTGATTGCTTGGGTAGGGAGTCGTGATAATGAGACTACGAGGGAATTAGGAAGCGGATTTACAGAGTCTACTGATGAATTGGCAAAGAGATTCCTGCAGGACGGGAAGATATAGGAAATGATCATAACGATAGTGCTTTTTAAGGTGGTGTAGGAATGGACGCGGAGTTAGTTGAAAAAATTACGAGATTAGTACTTTCGCGGCTGGAGGAAGAATCGAAAGGTTTTGTTCAAAATGGTTGGAGTGAACAATCTTTCGAAGTGGATGAAAGGGTAGAATATCCCCCCCTTACGAACGAGGAGATAAAACAATGGAACAATATTACCTCCACAGTGGGATTTTCAAAAAAAGTGGATGAAATCCCTTCGCACATAGTTCCGCTAACGATGGAAGAATTGAAAACTTGGAAAAACCTCTCAGTTTCCATGAGCCCAAAAGAACGGGAACATAGTCGGGTGAAATTTTCCTCGTATCACGAGTGAGGGGGGAATAGGAACGGGACAAATGGATTTTTAAGAAAAGTAGGAGGAATGAAGCATGGCTATTAATGGCGCACTTGGCATGATCGAGACAAGAGGATTAGTGGCATCCCTTGAAGCAGCGGATGCGATGGTAAAGGCGGCAAATGTCAATCTAATAGGTAAGATTCATGTTGGCGGTGGGATTGTGACCGTCCTTGTAACGGGGGACGTGGGCGCAGTTAAAGCAGCGACGGAGGCAGGAAGTGAAGCGGCTCAGCGTGTGGGAGAGATTCTATCTATCCATGTCATCCCTCGTCCACATAATGAACTGCAAATGATTTTGCCAAAATTTGAAGGATAACAATCTTAATATTTTTAACATATAAGGGGGTGAATGATTGTTCTAATCCCTGATGGTGAATGAAAGTGGTGCCGTAAACAGTCATTGTGATTGTCAACTCGATTGCTAACTTTTAAGGAGAGAAGGGAGAAAAAATGTCTAAAGCTGGTCTCGCTTTGTTTGAACAGAAATCTACCGGTGGAATCGCTCGGCAAATTAGTCCCATTGACACGATGATTTACTCTGCTGCAAATCCAGGGCTGATGTTTGCGCTCGTTTATATCATGTGGGCGCCGTTTCTGTATCCAGGTGCCCATATGGTCTGGGCCATTTTGGCTGTGGCACAGATGTTCATTATTGCAGGTCTTTACTGGTTATTATCAGTCTCGATGCCTAGGTCTGGCGGGGAATATATCTATATTAGCCGGATTCTCCATCCCTCGCTTGGTCTGATGGCAAGCTTTATGATTACTTTTACCTCTATCTCATGGACTGGAATTCTTTTAAACTGGATCATTAAATGGTCTGTAGTCGAATTCTTCTATTCAATCGCATTAATTAATGGAAATGATGGAGCATGGCTGAATTTAGCAGAGTTTTTCAATAGAAATTATATGCATGCGATTATTGGCACGGGCTTGCTGTTGTTTATCTACTTTATCTATTATAAAGGAACAAAGTGGATGGTAAGATTGGCGTACCTAACTTTGGGTGCTACTCTTGTTGGAGCTGTTGTCTTTATCATTGCAAACTTAATCACTGGGCAAGGAACGTTTGCAGCCAATTTTACACAGCTGACAGGTTTAGCCTATGGAGATGTCATTCCAATCGCTAAAGCTGATGGATATACAACGGAGTTCCTCTTCGGTGCAACGGTTATGGCAGGTTCAACCTACATCATCCTAAATACACTTGGATCAACCTTTGGAGCGAATCTGGCTGGAGAAGTGCGAAACGTTCAAAAATCTCAGTTAATGGCATTATTTGGATCATTGGCGATTTTAATGGTAGTATGGGCGATCTTTTATGCGATGTCCTATATTAACTTCGGGGATATCTGGTCCAATAGCCTGTATTATTTATATAATTCTGGCCATGAAGCCTATCCATTTAAAGGTTATGATCCATTTATTACCATAATGATTGGGATCATGACAAAGAATCCTGTGTTTGTGTTCTTAATTGCCATCTGTTTTGCTGTTGCTACCTTTGGATCAGCTGCTGGTTTAGGCTTTGGGCCATCACGTAATATGGTTGCCTGGTCATTTGACCGTCTGATCCCTAGTAAATTTATGGAACTAAATAAAAAGACAAATTCACCTACGTATGCGCTAAGAACCGTTATTATTGGTGCCTGGTTTTTCTTAATGCTGGATATTTTCGTCCCTGCTTGGACAGCAAATATTGCTTACACCATTTTTACATGGTTCCTAGCTTGGATATTCCTTGGGATTGCCGGTATTGTTTTTTCAACAAGAAAGAAAATTTTGTTTAATTCCTCACCACCTATCGTAAAGACAAAATTTTTAGGTATCCATTTAGTCACGATTTTAGGCTGGCTAACCTTAGCGATTAGCGTCTCGATTTGTTACTATCTCCTAATCCCATTCTTAAGAGGGGATTTACCATTTACGATGATTGTGGTCTCCCTGTGTTTAATGTTGATCCCGATCATCATCTATTTTGTGATGAAACGTCACCATGCTAAAAAAGGAATAGATATTGATATTCAATTCCAGGAGATTCCATCAGACTAATCAATTTTTCAAAAATTAATAGGATGAGGTGGGGACTTTGAAAATTTTTTATGCAGGCGATCTGCACGGAGGAGAAACCGCGTTTCGAAAATTCACCAATGCCGGTAAGTTTTATCAAGCGGATTTAGTTATTTATGGCGGGGATTTTACAGGGAAAATGGTCGTCCCGATTGTTGAAAAGTCCGGCATTTATACATGCCGATATTATGGCTCCACGGTGAAAGTAAAGAGAGCAAATGAACTGCCAGACTTGGAAAGAAATTTAAGGGATGCGGGATTCTATCCATTCTTAGTGACAGAAGAAGAGCTAAATCAACTAAAAGAGAGCGACGCGGAGCGAATTATTAAAGAAAAGCAAATAGAAGTGGTTAAGGATTGGGTCGATTTGGCTGATGAAAGGTTTAAAGCAGCAGGAATTCCTTGTATCATGATTCCGGGCAGCGTGGATGACTTTTATCTTGATGAGATACTCAATGACGGAAAGTTTGTGCAAAATGGGGATGGAAGAGTGATTGAGGTAGACGGATTTGAAATCCTCTCAGTGGGCGGCGGGAAGCCAAGTGTATTTAAGTATCCGCGTGAATTTAGTGAGGAAGAACTAGCGGAGAAAATTGAAAACGCTGCCAATCAGGTTCAGGATATGAATAAATGTATCTTCAACATTCACATTCCTCCCTACGACACCGATTTGGATCAAGGGACTTTGTATGATGATGAGTTAAAGCCTGTTCTCGACGGGGATTCCTTAGCAACAGCGCCAATTGGCAGTAAAGCTGTTCGTGAAGCCATTGAAAAATATCAACCCCTTCTCTCCTTACACGGGCATGTTCATGAAAGCCGGGGAGTGACCACTATAGGAAGGACAATATGTATTAATGCGGGAACAGATTATGATCAAGGCCTCCTTAGAGGCGCTTTAGTGGACGTGAATAAGGATGGAAAAGTGTCATATTCACTAACAGCCGGGTAAGCAATGCTTTATATGAAACTACTTCATTATTAAAAACGGAGTTGAGGTAATGGAAATTATTCACAAAGACCAATGTGTGCTGAAAATGTCACGCAACAATCCAGCGGTTAAAAAAGTAAAACCTGGGAGTATGGTCGTTTTTGAAACATATGATTGTTTCAGTAATCAAATACAGGAGGAAGATCAGCCGTTTAGCTCAGTAGGCTGGGATCAAATTAATCCTGCTACTGGCCCATTATATATTGAAGGGGCGGAGCCGGGGGATATATTAAAAGTGGAGATCTTAGAAATTAATATTGAAAGCAAAGGGGTTATGACGACGGCCCCGAAGCTTGGTGTTCTTGGTGATATTGTGACTGGGGAAACGACAAAAGTAATCCCAATCGAAGAGGGGAAAGCCATTTTTAATGAGATCATTCACATTCCCATTAAACCGATGATTGGGGTCATTGGGACGGCACCGGCAGTCACAGAAATTCCAACTGGCACTCCGGGAGAACACGGCGGGAATATGGACTGTAAGAAAATCGTCAAAGGCTCAACATTATATCTGCCAGTCAATGTTTCCGGTGCGCTCCTGTCAATGGGAGATTTACATGCGGTGATGGCGGACGGAGAAATTGTTATCTGTGGTTTGGAAATTCCAGGAGAAGTAACGATAAAAGTTGATGTGGTAAGAGGCGAAACTTATCCATTACCAATGCTTGTTAGTGAAGAGAAACTAATCACCATCGCATCTGCTAAGACATTGGATGAAGCGGCTAAACAAGCAACCATTAATATGCACACGTTTATTGTTGAACACCTTGGACTGCCGATTGATGAAGCAGGAATGCTATTATCCTTAGTGGGTGACTTAAGGATATGTCAGGTTGTTGATCCGCTTATGACAGCTCGAATGGAGCTGCCGCAATGGATATTGGATCAATATAAATTGAGAATAAAATAGAAGTATGCACGTGTTCGATGTGCTGAGGAGTGAGTTTTTGTATGAAAAAAAAACGTGGGCGTGATCTTGGATTGCCGTTTCCGGGTATACCAGGGGAATTTAATGCCATAACAGATGTTCCGGGTGTGGAAATTGGCTTTACTACAATTATTGAAGGTGAAGGGCAAGTACAAATCGGAAAAGGTCCAATACGTACAGGAGTAACAGCCATTTTGCCTCGCGGTAAAAAGGAAAAAATGGAACCAGTTTGGGCAGGTTTCTACAGTTTAAATGGGAATGGTGAAATGACAGGGGTCCATTGGATAAATGATGGCGGATATTTTCTGAGCCCAATCTGTATTACAAATACCCATTCAGTTGGAATTGCTCACCATGCTACAACAAAATGGATGGTGAATAACTATGAAAAACAATTCACTGATGAACATCTATGGGCAATGCCGGTAATAGCTGAAACGTATGATGGTGTTCTTAATGACATAAACGGCCAACATATCACTGAAGGGCATGTTCTTTCTGCAATTGACAGCGCTAAATCAGGACCAGTCGCTGAGGGGAATGTTGGCGGGGGGACCGGAATGATTTGCTACGAATTTAAAGGAGGAACGGGTACATCATCACGGGTTGTCACGATTAATGGTCAACAACAACATATCGGTGTGCTCGTTCAAGCAAACTTTGGATTACGTGAGTGGCTGACCATTCTAGGGGTTCCATTGGGAAAACATATGAGTAAAGAAAGTCTTTTAGAAAAGGAACAAGGTTCGGTTATTGTCATTATTGGGACTGATATTCCGATGCTTCCCCATCAACTGCAAAGGGTTGCAAAGCGTGCTGCCATAGGCATTGGCAGGAGCGGGAGCCCTGGGGGAAATAGTTCTGGTGATATTTTTCTTGCCTTTTCAACTGCCAATGAAATGGAAATTCCCCAATTATCAAAAGAGAAATTAACGATGGAATTTGTCAATGATGAGGTATTTGACCCCATTTACGAAGCTGTTTGTCAGGCAGTTGATGAATCAGTCGTTAACGCGATGATTGCTGCGGAATCGATGACCACTGTTAAACCATTTGGGAAAATCGTCCCTGCAATCAACCACGAAGAGCTTATGCAAATTATGAAAGAATATCATCGGATTTAGGTAACAACTTGCGTCAAGTAAGAGGCCTGTTCAAATTTGAGCAGGCCTCTTACTTTTACCTGAATGAAACTGGAAATAAAACAGTAAAAAATATGGAGCATGATTATGTTAAAATGATAGAAAGTCAGCATTTTCTGGAGGGAATAATGGGGAAACATAAAATAATGGCAGTTTTAGAAAAAGAATTAGTGATTGCACTTGGTTGTACAGAACCAGTTGCCATTAGTTTAGCTGCCGCAACAGCAAAGAGCAAAATTAATGGACAGATCAAGTCTATCAGTGTAAAAGCAAGCGGAAATATTATTAAAAATGCCAAGTCGGTTGGAATTCCTGGTATGTCGGCAAAGGGTCTAGAGTTCGCTGCTGCTCTTGGAGCGGCTGCCGGTGACCCAGAGAAAAAATTAGAAATATTAGATGGGCTTACAATGGAAGACGAACTGGCGGCATTGAAACTTATAGAAGCGGGAAAAGTAGCTGCCGGCCAGGCAGATACTCCGAAAAGGCTGTATATTGAAGTCATAGTTGAAACAGAAAAGCAGACTGCAATGGTTGTCATTTCCGATAATCATAGTAATATCACCTTAATCGAAGTGGATGGAAAGCCTGTCTATCTTGGCGGATGTGAGAATATCGGAATCCAGACTGAGGAAGAGGAATTGGAAGCGTTAACAATCGATGAAATATATGAATGGGTGTTAACCACGGACATTGACGACTTAGCACTTGTAAAAAAGAGTATTGAATTAAATAAAAATATTGGTTTAGAAGGACTTTCCGGTAATTATGGTCTAAATGTTGGAAAAACGATTCAAGATAATGTGAAAAAGGGGATTTTATCCAACGATTTAGCCACTGCGGCCATGTCGCTTGCAGCAGCGGGTTCAGATGCCAGAATGGCAGGATCAACACTTCCGGTAATGGCGAATACAGGGAGTGGAAACCAAGGGATTGCGGTTACACTTCCAGTTGTCGCCGCAGCAGAAAAGCTGCAAGTGTCCGAGGACAAGATGATTCGGGCGGTTGCTCTTAGTCACCTGATAACCATCCATATCAAATCTAGATTTGGCCGCCTTTCTGCCTTATGCGGGGTCACCGCAGCGGGAATGGGGGCAAGTGGAGCAATTGTTTATTTATTGAACGGGGGCCTTCAACAGATAAAGGCAGCCATTCAAAATACAATTGGCAACGTGTCAGGAATGATTTGCGACGGAGCAAAGGCAGGCTGCGCCATGAAGGTTTCAACTTGTTCCAATGTCGCTGTCCAGTCCGCATTACTTGCCTTGAACCATCAGGAAATACAGTCAACAGACGGCTTTATTCACGATGATGTCGAAAAAAGTATTGAGAGCTTCTGCAAACTTGGAAATGAAGGTACAAGGCAAACAGATGAACTGATATTAAAATTAATGTTGGAAAAATAAAACGAGGTTCGCATTCCCGTTGGAGGACTTTTTACTTCTCGATTTCTTGTGAAAGTCCTTCATCATGGTTATGAAGGACATTTTACTTGATTATTTTGCATAAAAATTTTCGGTATAGTAGGGCTGTGATTGATCATTAAAAGCAACGCCTACTCCTAAATACTTATATCCCTTACGTAAAATATTTTGGCGGTGGCCAATCGAGTTCATTAACCCTTCATGGGCAAAAATACTGCTAAATTGACCATAAGCAAGGTTCTCTCCAGCAAGATAAAAGATAATTTGATCCTCCTTCATCCGATCAAATGGCGATTGCCCTTTAAGGTTTGTGTGATCAAAATATTGATTAACAGCCATATCCATGCTATGTTTCCGAGCAGTTTCTTTTACTTGATTATCCCATGACAGAATGGGAAGCTGGTGCTCCACACGAGATGCATTTGTTAAATCGAATAGCTGGTATTCAAATCCTTCCTTCAATTCCGGACTTGCACTAGTGTAGAGTTCATGTTTCTTTTGTTCCAAATCTTTGTTGATTAATTGCATGGCAGTCACTGTATTGTTTTCGTGTTTGTCGTAGAAAATGGTAACATAGACTTCGTCTAGCAGATATACATCATAGTCCGCATTTTCTTGTATTTGCAAAATAGTCAGCCCCTTTTGAATCCCGGACAGTGGTTTTCCAAGCACAGCTCGAACGGTTTCTTTCGAACTACCTCCCTTAATCCCATTGCTAGAGGCAATTAAATCTTGATTTGTGTATAAACCAACTGCTTGATTTTTATCATCGAACATGACCATAAAAAAGCTTTGATAATTGTTGTGAAAAGCATACCACTTTTCCCCATATTCATTCAGCGATTCCCGGTTTGCCTGGCCAAGTTTGTTTTCAATATCTTCTTTGGTGGCGCCGAGCTCTATATTATGAATGGAAAAGACTTGATCAGCTGGGGTTTTTAACGTTACCTTTTCTCGATCAGCTGGCTCTTCCGTTAGCGGATTTTTATCTAAAAAAAGGCCAAGCTGCTCTACAAATTGTTTGACCTCTCCAGATAGAGATTCGATGGCTGCCTGAATTTCAGGATTTTTCTTGACATCATTTAATTTAGTTTCAATTTGTTTCATTGAAACTGCGTAATCGGAATTTGCAAATTTTTGTTTAATAAATGGTCCAGAAACATATAGTATAAATAGTATGACTAGAATTGAAAAAATTCGCCCCATCATCTCTCCTCCATTTCTATTAGAATTGTAACCAAACGAATTTAATTGTATAAGCAATATGCTTACGTTCAATACAAGCGTATTAGTTAAAATTCGTGAAAAAAACGGGTTTACTATATTATGATAGATGGATTTATGAAATCAAGTGGAAAAAAAATGAATCGATGTAGTGGAACGCACAAAAAATTTGAAAACAACAAAAGGAGATACGATGTTAGAAACTGGATGGAATTTTGAAAATAGTTATGCCCGTCTCCCAAATTCTTTTTTTACTTTACACAATCCAATACCCGTCGAGGAACCAGGGTTAGTTATTCTCAATGCGCCTTTGGCGGAATCACTTGGATTGAATATAGAGGCGCTGCAGAGTGAGGATGGTGTGGCGGTTCTTGCCGGCAACCGGGTACCCCAGGGAGCTGAGCCGCTTGCGCAGGCATATGCAGGTCATCAATTTGGGCATTTTACAAAGTTAGGGGATGGACGGGCTGTGCTGCTGGGAGAGCAGATGACGTCTAAAGGAGAACGAGTTGATATTCAGCTTAAAGGGCCAGGGAGAACACCATATTCCCGCGGCGGTGACGGACGTGCGGCACTCGGACCGATGCTGCGAGAATACATCATCAGTGAGGCCATGCATGCCTTGGGTATTCCTACCACCCGTAGTCTAGCTGTCGTCACAACCGGTGAAGCTGTCCAGCGTGAAACCGCTCTTCCTGGTGCCATCCTTACTCGTGTTGCTGCTAGTCATATTCGAGTAGGTACCTTCCAGTACGTGGCAAAATGGGGAACAATGGAGGAGCTTCGGACACTCGCAGACTATGCAATTAGCCGACATTATCCCGACATTGAAGCGGATGAAAATCGATATCTACGGTTTCTTGAAGAAGTAATCAAACGCCAGGCGGCACTTGTAGCCAAATGGCAATTGGTTGGCTTTATACATGGGGTGATGAACACTGATAATATGACAATTAGTGGAGAAACAATTGATTATGGTCCTTGTGCCTTTATGGATACATATGATCCCGCAACGGTTTTCAGTTCTATTGATACTCAAGGACGCTATGCCTATGGCAACCAGCCTTATATGGCGGGATGGAATCTCGCACGGTTCGCTGAAGCTCTCTTACCGCTGCTAGATGAAAATCAAGAGAAGGCGGTTGAAAAGGCTCAAGATGCAATATCTCACTTTTCAAAAATATATGAAGCGAATTGGCTCGAGGGAATGCGAGCGAAACTTGGAATATTTAACGAAGAATCTGATGATGAAAAGCTAATAAATGACCTCCTTAGTTTGATGGAAAAGAATCATGCGGATTTTACCAATACATTCAGGGCGCTAACATTGGCTAATAATGAAGAAACTGGTTTGAATGGTGAGCCAGAATTTGCGGAGTGGTACGGTAAATGGAAAGCTAGATTAGACCGGCAGGAAGAATCGAAAACCTCTGTAGAACAATTAATGCGAAACAGTAATCCTGCGGTAATCCCACGAAATCATCGGGTAGAAGAAGCGCTGGAAGCGGCAGTGGAACAAGGTGATTTAATAGTGATGGACCGGCTGCTTAAAATTCTTTCTAATCCTTATGCCTATTCCCCTGAAAAGGCGGAATACTGCACACTTCCTGAGCCATCAACTGGTAGATACCGTACTTTCTGCGGAACCTGATATTAGTTTTAAAAAAACAGTCACACATTTAAGTATTTCATCATATAGTAACTTCTGTGTGAGAAATAATCAGGAAGGAAGTATGATGATGAATAACAACCAAATCATTACACCAACTAAAAATGATTTCAAGGATGGAGAAAATGGCTTCAAGATCGTTGAATTTAATGTCACTGATCCCACCGAAAGTTTATTTTCAGTAGTTACTCCTATTAAAAAGCAATAAGAGCGTTTTAAACTATCTTTTACATAGAAAGATGGTTTCGAATTTTTGGGCCCAAGTGCCAGGTATCTCATTTTTTCGAGGGTGATTGGCACTTTTGGTTCAGTTAACATGAGAGATTTTGCGACAAAAAAATAATTTGACATTTTCGCCTAACATGTTAACATTATCCATGTAAGGTAATCAATACAAATTAATAATTGAAGTTTATCCGCTAGAGGTGCCTTTTTAAAGGGCTGAGATTGAAGTGCTACTTCGGGACTCTATGAACCTGATCTGGATCATACCAGCGTAGGGAAGTGGAAACATGAATATTTGATGAACAAAAAATGTTCTTTTTTCAAATTTTCAACCACTTTCTTATCTAAAGGAAGTGGTTTTTTGTTTTTCACAGTATGCAATAAATGGCGGAATCTTCTGAAAGGGGTAACTTGTATTTTCGAAGATAAAGAATTTCATATCATATCCAATGATAAGATGCCGATCGAGCAGTTTCAGGAAATTGTAAAGGATATCGAGCCCTATGTGACAGCAATACATTTACGGGAAAAACAAAAAACAGCCCGTGAACTATATGAAATGGTCCAACAATTAATTTCTGCAAACATCCCGCTAGCAAAGATTATTATTAATGACCGCCTGGATGTGGCCTTAACAGCAAAGGCCGGTGGGGTGCAATTAGCTTTTCACAGTTTAGAACCAGGTGTTGTGAAGGAAAATTTTCCTCAGATTCGGATAGGGAGTTCGATTCATTCTTATCAGGAAGGAGTGGCTGCAAAAGTAAATCGTGCAGATTATGTGATTTACGGTCATATTTTCCCTTCTCACTCAAAACCAGGAATGGCCCCGAAAGGCTTGGAGGAATTATCAAGGATAACACAACTTGACATCCCAGTTATTGCAATTGGAGGTATAACACAAGAAAATGCAGCGAGGGTAATACAGGCAGGAGCACAAGGAATAGCAGTTATGTCGGGTGTTTTAAATGCAGGCGATCCACTGGCAGCAGTTAAGTCATACATAAAAGTGTTGAAAAATGGAGGTGGAAAAAGTGGGGAATTCAGCTGATGTAATTATTATCGGTGGGGGAATCGTCGGAACTTCCATTGCCTATCAGCTATCAAAAATGGGAAGAAAAGTGATTATACTCGAAAAGGATCAACTAGCGTGCCAAGCAACTAGAGCTGCCGCAGGAATGCTGGCCTCACAAGCGGAAATCGAACAAGATGGTCCATTATTCCAAATGGGGTTAACAAGTCAATCTATGTTTTCAACTCTCGCAAATGAATTATTGGAATTTTCTGGAGTAGATATTGAGTTTGTCAATAAAGGATTGTTAAAAATTGCTGAAACCGAAGAAATAGCATCCGAAGTAAAAAAACAGGTTGATTTTCAAAGGGAGTGGGACCCTGCTATAACTTGGCTTGATAAAAAGGAATTATTAGAATTGGAACCATCCTTATCTCCAAGCATTTCAGGGGCAATGCTCATTCCTAACGATGGACATGTGCAGCCGGCAAAGTTAGCAAAAGCATTTACACAAGCAGCTGCCTATTTTGGGGCCGAGATTCGAGAACATACGGAAGTCGTTTCTTTAATATATGAAAATGGTCAAGTTAGAGGGGTTAACACGACCAATGGTGCTATCCGCAGTGAACAGGTTGTCGTTGCCGCCGGGGCATGGGCTTCGAAACTATTGTGTGAAGCAGGTCTGGAGATAAATGTTTATCCAGTAAAAGGAGAATGCTTTTCTGTCAGACCGGAAAAGCCGGTGATTAGCATGACCATTTTTTCCGACAAACGTTGTTATCTTGTACTAAAACGAAATGGGGAAATTTATATTGGTGCCACCATGATTGAACATACATTTGATCAAACAGTAACACCTAAAGGGATTGCTAGCTTAATTGAAAGAGCAACAAATCTGGTTCCCCAGCTGAATGAAGCAGCATGGGAGCGCGTATGGTCCGGTATTCGGCCACAGACAGGGGATGGGTTGCCATACATTGGCGAACATCCCAGCCGGAAAGGGCTATACGTTGCAGCAGGGCATTTCCGAAACGGGATTCTATTAAGTCCCATAACAGGGAAACTGATGGCAAACCTTTTAACTGGGGGAATAACTGACCAAACGCTACTCTCAGCTTTTCATTTAGAAAGACATAAAAAAATAGTTGTATAGGAGGCACGGTATGAATGTTGTCTTAAATGGTGAGTTAATCAAACTCCCTGAACAAGTTGTTTGTATTGCAGATGTTCTAAATCATTTTGAAATTCAGGATAAAATCGTTGTCGTAGAAGTTAATGGTGAAGTCATAACGAAATTAGAACACCAGATTACCAGATTAGCAGATAAAGATCGAATTGAAATAGTCCATTTTGTAGGAGGCGGTTAATATGTTGAAAATTGGTCCTATATCCTTTCACTCTCGTTTATTATTAGGAACAGGAAAGTATCCAAGCTATGAAATTCAAAAGGAAGCAGTGGACGTATCTAATGCTGAAATCCTCACATTTGCTGTAAGACGTATGAATATTTTTGAACCAACCCAACCCAACTTTTTAGAACAGTTGGACACCACTAAATATACGCTTTTGCCAAATACTGCAGGGGCAAAGAACGCTTCAGAGGCTGTGCGCATTGCAAAATTAGCAAAAGCCTCGGGTCTTTGCGATATGATTAAAGTGGAAGTCATTGGCTGTGATCAAACCTTACTCCCGGACCCAGTTGAAACCCTAAAGGCAACAGAGGAATTAGTAAAGGAAGGATTTATTGTTCTCCCATATACCTCAGATGATGTGGTTTTAGCCAGGAAGCTTCAAGAAATTGGCTGCCATGCGGTCATGCCAGGGGCTTCGCCAATAGGTTCCGGTCAAGGGATTATCAATCCAGTAAACCTAAGTTTTATTATCGAACAGGCTGAAGTGCCTGTTATTGTGGATGCTGGAATTGGCTCACCAGCCGATGCTGCCTTTGCGATGGAATTAGGGGCCGATGGTGTGTTATTAAATACTGCAGTGTCAGCGGCAAAGAATCCGGTAAAAATGGCAAAAGCGATGAAGCTTGCGATTGAAGCTGGACGATTAGGATATGAAGCCGGTCGGATTGAGAAAAAGCGGTATGCAGCAGCAAGCAGTCCTAAGGAAGGAATGAGTATCGGGTGAATCCACGCTACTCAAGACAAGTATTATTTTCACCAATTGGAAAAGTCGGACAGCAGCTAATTTCCACTAAGCATGTACTTATCATAGGAGCAGGAGCACTTGGTACAGGCAGTGCCGAAGCATTGGTCCGCGCGGGAATTGGTAAGCTAACCATTGTTGACCGTGATTATGTGGAATGGAGCAATTTACAGCGGCAGCAGTTATATACAGAAGAAGATGCTAAAAAACGAACCCCTAAAGTCATTGCAGCCAAACGACGCCTATCGGAGGTTAACTCAACAGTGGAATTGGAGGCAATAATCGAAGACGCTTCAGCCTTTGAGCTTGAAGAATGGGCTAAAAATGTGGATTTAATCATCGATGCAACGGATAATTTCGAAACAAGAATGATGATAAACGATGTATCGCAAAAGGTTGTTGTTCCATGGATATACGGGGCTTGTGTCGGAAGCTACGGCATTTCCTACACATTTATTCCCGAGAAATCGCCTTGCCTTTCTTGTTTATTGGAATCAGTTCCTCTCGGAGGATTAACCTGTGATACCGCCGGGATTATAAGTCCAGCCGTTCAAATGGTTGTTGCTCAACAAATAAGTGAAGCAATGAAAATTTTGGTCGGTGATTTGGAAGCATTGCGAAACAAACTCGTTTCCTTTGATTTATGGAAAAATCAGTATAGTGCGATTAATGTTGATAAATTAAAAAGAGCGGATTGTCCTTCTTGCGGGGTAAACCGGTCCTACCCTAATTTATCTTTTGAAAACCAAACGAAAACAGCAGTACTTTGCGGAAGAGATTCTGTTCAAATCCGTCCACCCAGTCCAACCATCAGGGATTTGTCTGGGCTAGAAAAAACATTGGCAAAACAAGAAGGAACTGTGCAGTTGAATCCTTATCTCTTATCATTTACGGTGAATTCTCATCGATTAGTATTTTTTAAAGACGGAAGAGTCCTCATACACGGAACGAAGGATATTTCTGAAGCAAAGGCGCTATACCATCGATACCTAGGTTAAAACTGACATTGAAAAAGGTGTGTAAACTGACACACCTTTTTTTAGTATCCGCTATTTTTCAGCGACTTGGACGCCATGATTCCTTACATACAAATAATCCAAAGGCAATAAATTGTTTTTCTAAAACGCTTCAGAACTTGACCCCAGTAATGTAATTCGTTAAAGTGATGGGGCAGGAGGTAATAATAGTGGAAAGAAAACCAAAGGCAATTTTTTTAGATATGGATGGGACGATCTTAAACCATCAAAATAAGGTAAGTATACATACAAAAGAAATTATAGATGATTTACGAAAACAGGGTTTTTTTATTTTTATTGCTACAGGAAGAGCTTTTGGCGAAGTTGAAGGGTTAGTACCGCCGGGCTTTCAAGTGGATGGAATTGTTACATCTAATGGTATGGCAGGGTATGTTACGGATGAGGTTGTTTTTAAACATACACTTTCGCTTGAATTGGTGGAAATGGTTATTCAAAAAGCGAGAGAACATAAGGTGTACTATGAACTTTTTCCATACGGATCCGCCCGTATCACACTAAAACAGGATCAGGCGTATGTTGTAGCAGAAATAAGAGATCCTAAACCGGAAACTGTCGGAATGAATGAGTGGCTTTCCCGGAAACAAGCGATAAAAGAAGACATTGCTTGGAAGGATCATATAGAAGGCAACGAATTCTCCAAATTTTATTTTTTTGCCAGGACAAAAGAACATATCGAATGCTGGAAAAAAGAACTGGAGCAATTAAAGAAGGAAATTGATTTTACGATGTCAGTCTCTTCGGAGCACAATGCCGAGGTGATGGTGGCGAACGTCAATAAAGCAACCGGTGTTCAAGAAATGTTAAATCACTTTGGCTTGTCTTTGAAAGATACGTTGGCAATCGGCGACAGCGACAATGATTTGCCAATGCTAAGGCTCGTTAATTACGCTGTAGCAATGAAAAATGCACCCGATCGCATTAAAGAAATCACTGATGACGTAACGGATTTTACCTGTGATGAAGACGGTGTTTACTATTACCTGAAAACTAAATTTGGTGTTTTATAAAGATTGCAAGGCAATCTCCTGTTTTTTGGAGTGAGCCTTGCTTATTTTATAAGTTTTAACCGTCCTGTAACTAAAATTGCAAGAAACTTCAATCTTTTAGCATTTCGGTTAGCTAATAAAAAAGTCCCCCAACTCTTTATTTTACTAATGAGTAAAAAAAGGATTTTCTATTCCTGTTTTTGGGTATTCTAAAGACGAGGTGATATAATGGCTGCTGTAAAAATAGGCGATATGATTTCCTTTAAACGTGAGGGGAAAAACCTTGAAGGGGTCGTTTCTGGCATAAGGGAGAATTCTGTTATAGTCAATTACGGGTATTCAAAAGACAAAGACGAACCACTCACAACCATTGTGAATCATAAAAATTACAAAATAGCAAAATCAAATAGTTGACAGAATCTCCGTTAATTTCAAAAAAAGGTCTCAGACACCATCACATTATTAAATATTGGAAGGTCATTTGTAAAAATTGTTTCTCATTATTTATTTTTATAACAATACGAAGCAGTAGGGCCAGTCCCTTGGTGAACGCATTCACTGGGAGACTGACCCATTTTTCATACACATGCATTAGCACAGGATTATATTAGCGGCTGCGTCTCCACGCTTCCTTAAACACGAATAAACCGAAGACAATAAAAGCAAGGAAACCAATTATCGCGATAAGAATGTTTAAAATATTGCCGAGATTTCCTAGGCCAAGTAACTCGAAAAACTGGGTATAAGTTCCCAATCCCGCAAGCAAAAGCCAAACTGCTCCTGTTATAAACCCAAGAAAAATTCCAAAAATACCCCAGGAAGATTGCCCATGACTCATAGAATATCACCTCCTGTCTAAGGTTGTTCACCATTAATGTATGCGTTTACTTAATACCTTGACTATGATTATACAAAATGTGGGCTCAACCCTGGGCGAAAATGAGACTATGGAATCAGATCCTAGAAAATGATTGGTGAAATACTAAAAATGCCTCCATGAAAAGTTGGAGGCAGAGTGTGTTAAACTGTTTTTGTAATGTTACTTGATTCCTTAAGTGTGCATTTAATATTGATTTTGGCTTTTAATCACTGATTGATTAAAATTAATAGCCAACTTCAACCGATGCTACAACTATGTACATCAAATCATTTTTATCTCCCTTATCTTCAAGGACTATCCCGCTAGTCGTCTTCATTCCGCCATCCATTACTTCTACCGAAACTTCCCCATATGGGAGGGCTTCTTTTACAGCCGCAATATCGAGCTTTTCTTTGTCGCAAGGAACGGCGAGTTTCACATTCACTCTCATATTATCTAAATTGTTTTCAGGGAGCACCGAACGAATACCAGGCATCGAATTAAAGTGAATCGCATTTTTTACAGCACGAACTGCCGCGTGGGTAATATTTTGACCGTGCACATCAATCCCCATCCCAGTTTCAATAAACATTAATTTTTCCATGATTATACATCTTCCTTTCCAATTGCTTTCACCAATTTATTTTACCGTTTTTTATTGAGTATGTTAAATACTCGCGTATAGGTAGCGGAATTATCCTTTATAGAGGGAAAAAATCCAAAAAATAAAATAAAGTTCTTGTTCACACGCCATTTATCACTATATTCCCAGTATTTCAGCCAATTTCGCTTGATCAAATCCCATGATAATCTCTTCACGATCTTCGTCTTTGATAATGGTTGCTGGTGTAGCCGCAGCCCCTAGTTCAATAAGTTCTTGTAAATATTGATCGTTTTTACGTATATCTTTTTCCACAAACTCAATCCCATTTTCTTTTAACCATTGTTTTTCCGCATGACAAGGCGGGCACGTCTCTTGAGAATAAATAATCACTTTTTTCATTTTACTACCTCCCTTTCATTACAGCTATTGTACAATGAAATCTGATTCCATGGGTAAAATAATGTCCCATAGATACATATTCACCATCTTCAAAGCATGCAGTATATGGAAGGATATGGCTAAAAAGGTAAGCATATTGCTGATAATTTCTCGAGTTTGGATGACAGACCATTATACGGCAAAATACACTGTTTTTACGACTTTGTATGACCTGGAAATCAATGATAAGATAAAAACCAACGTAAAAAGAACAATTCGCCAAGTGAAAAAACTGAAAGGAATGATTTAAAATCGATCATTTACAATTAAGTTATACGAGCGAAATGGAAAAAGCGATGCATAGTGCTCATGGTGTAGGTTATGAAGAGTATATGAGGCATCATTCTGTAAGAATGAGGGTCGAAAAAAGCCGTGAAATGTATTATAATTCGTGTCGTAGAATGGTTGCTGAACTAGACCGGCTTGTTCATTATAATAATCGTTTAAAGCTATGAATGAAAAGGGAAACCAATGTGAAAGAATGAACAATGGTTTCCCTTTTTGATAGTAAATTTTTATAAAAATTGTGGATTTTATTTCATAATCCGCCACAAGAAGGATTCCTATCGTTCTCACTTTGATTGGAACTCGTTTTTTCTAAATTGGCAACAGAGACTGACTCCATCCCATATCCAGTAGAACTTATTTCAAGCACTTGTTCATTTCCTTTTTTCTTTAAGTTTGTGTTTGTTTCATTTTGAAATTGATCAAAATTTTCTTTTTCCAACAGATAAACCTCCTTGATATTTATTAACTCGTTAAAAAATATATACTATCTAAAAACACCATTAATCGCATTGTCAAAATCGTTCCAAATACGATCTCTATTTTGTCCTTTTCGAAGATCGTTCGAATAGTTTGTCATACGGCCAAAGAAATCGGTATCGTAAGAAATATAGACAGTATCAATTGAGTTATCAGCCGCATGAACTTGTTTTTCTATTCGCTTGTCAAGTGGAGAGGATACTTTCTTATAGTTGGTGTTATCACCAGTTCCAACCTTACGTCCGGTGGTTCTAGTAGTACCCCTTCGTTCGCTCCCAGTTATTTCAGTATTATCAGTCCCCGTAGTACCATCATAATTCCGTTTAACATCCGCCCCGGAATTTCCAAGTTTAAGACCTGTACCTGTATCTCTTGTACCAGTCATTCCAGATGTTCCTGGAGCTATTCCTCTATTACCGTCCAGATGATTTTGATTTAAACTCACCGCAACATATGCATCATTATTTCGAATAATGACATGGGCCTGATCGACTTCTTTTAAGAGTTCCACATTCTTACTCGCCCGGCTGGATAAACGTAAGTTTTGATTTGTTTTATTGGTTGGAAAGAAGTCATTATTTTCGTTATTTCTAACATTTTTTGCTCCCAAATTCTCATTTCTGTTTCCTGCGACATTATCATTATTGTTACAACCGGTTATACCCAATAAAGCAGTTGCTAATACGAAAGTAAGTACCCCTTTTTTTGCCAAGAAAATCACTTCCTATAAATAGTCTTAATTATATATTGACCATTTTTTGCGCTTCAATTCTTGTCTTCAGCAGGAAATATATTTTGTTGCTCTAATCAAATTCTTCAATTTATGCAATGTAGACTGGAATTAAAAGCAGAAATGTCCCATTTCCATGTGGAAGTGGGACGAAATATAAAATGTGTTATGGGAGATAAGAAAAGTACAAACAATTGATTCCAGCCTGACCCCTAGAGGAGTAAGCATAACTTCTTTAAGGGACTGGTCCTTTTTAACCCAGTTTCCCATCAATATCTGATGTATCTACATGATTGCCAAACCAGTCTTTTAATTTTTCTTTTGCTTTATCTTTAATATCATCATCAATGTACATTGCCACTTGGAGGAGGGCTACTCCTAATGCTCCCAAATCATCTGTGAAACCTACTCCAACCGCAAAATCAGGAATTAAATCAAAAGGCAGAATGAAATAACCTAAAGCTCCAATAATGATGGTTTTAGCTTTCCTTGGGACTTCTGGCTTTTGAAGAGTAAAATATAAGAGTAAAACTGCATACACAACGGATGAACCCGCTTTTTTGCCGAATCTCTTCAATTTGTTCCAAAACTTTTCATCAGTGAAATTTTTACCTGCGGCTTCCATGCTTTTTTTGAATTCTTCTTCATTCTTTGACATTTCACCAATCCCTCCTATGTCTTAATGTTATTTTACAATATAAAAGGAAAAAAATATGTTATTTTAACTTATTACACACGGATCATATCGGGCAAATACAATCAAGATGCCTTTAGGCAAGCAGGTTTAAATGTATTTTACCTAACACTAACTACAACAAAAAAGGATATTTTGAACTGTGTAGAGAATTTTTTATCTACCATTCATAAAAGATATTTCCTTTATACGCGTATAATAGAGACTATTTCTTTTTTTGATAGTCAAATGTGACTAAATAGTACCCGAAAATGACTAGAGAACAGGAGGGAATGATTTGGCTGCTCAAAATATCGATGAAATTTTATTGAAGGAAATTATTACTCACTCCTTTGACGAGATTTTTATTACAGATGGTGAGGGGAATGTTTTGGAGGTGAGTCCCTCGTGCTATGAATTATATGGAGTAGATCCGGATCAACTGATTGGGGGAAATGTGATAGACCTTGAAAAGAAAGGTTTTTTGAATCCATCTGTTACAGCCCTTGTACTAAGGTCCAGTCAGCCACTTACAATAGTCCAAGAGACAAAGGCAGGAAAGAAAATTCTGGTGTCTGCCTATCCTATTTTTAAAAATGGCAGCTTAGTTCGAACGTTAAGTTTTTCGAGAGATATTACAGAATTTGAAAAATTAAAGGAAAGGAATGAACAAGTTGCTGATACACTAGCAATCTACAAAAGGGAAATAGAAAACATCAAGAGATTGGAATCCCTTCTTTACGAAAATTCAAAAATGACCGAAATCAATAGTCTTGTTTCTAAGGTTGCCAATCTTGACGTTACCGTTTTAATCGAAGGTAAATCTGGTGTTGGAAAAAGCCGAATTGCTCAATTACTGCATAATCAATCTGTAAGAGCTAAAGAACCTTTTATTGAAGTGAATTGTGGTGCTATTCCTGAAACATTATTCGAGTCAGAGCTTTTTGGATATGATGAAGGCGCATTTACTGGTGCAAAACGGGGAGGAAAAAAAGGGTATTTTGAATTAGCTGCGTCGGGTACGATATTTCTCGATGAGATAGGAGAGATGCCTCTTAACTTACAAGTAAAGCTTTTAACCGTTTTGCAAAACCGAAAGATAACTAGAATAGGAGGGAGCAGGGTCATTGATATCAACTGCCGGATTGTTTGTGCGTCCAATCAAAGCCTTAGAAAGCTGGTAGATGAGAAAAAATTTCGCGAGGATCTTTATTACAGAATTGATGTGGTCAAACTGGTGATCCCACCACTTAGAGATAGAAAAAATGAGATTCCTACTCTGATTCATGAATTTGTAGAAGTTTTTAATAAAAAATATAATATAAGGAAGCAATTTTCCCCAGAAATGATTGATTGGCTTTGTCACAAGGATTGGCCAGGGAACGTTAGGGAACTGCAAAATTTCATCGAGAAAACCTTGGTTACTTCAAATGAGGATATCATACAATTCAAACCTTCTCAGCAAGAGCTTCAAGTAACGAATGGTGAATCCTCTCTCACATCATATATGGAATCAATCGAAAAGGAGTTCATCAAGCGAATGTATAAAAAGTATCCAACCAGTATTGCTCTTGCAAAAGCATTACAAATTAGTCAATCATCAGCAAACCGAAAAATTCAAAAATATATTAAAAAACCGTGTTAGTCATTATTGACTAACATTTTCTATAGAAAGATTGTTTTAAGCGTTTTTTCAGTTTGGCATAGTACTTGCATTAACATTAAGAAGATACACATATTAAAGGAGGTATTTATGGCTTTGAAATATGAACCGATCAATTCTCAAGAATCCCCTCGATTTTGTGGTGTGAAAACATTTATGAGATTGCCGTATGTGAAAACAGAAGACGATATTGATTTTGCCGTCGTTGGTGTACCTTTTGATACTGGTGGCACTTTTGCAGTCGGTACCAGATTTGGTCCTGAATCAGTTCGCTCCATGTCCTCGCTTCTTAGACCTTATAATCCCGGTTTAGAGATTGATATATTCAAATATTGTTCAGGGGTAGATTATGGTGATCTTGCAGTGAATCCCGGTTATATTGAAGAGTCTTACCAAATGATTGAGTCCCAATTGGAATCTTTGCTGAACAAAGATGTGGTACCAATCTTAATTGGTGGGGATCATTCTGTATCTCTCCCTCATTTACGTGCCATGGCGAATCGCTATGGTAAGGTGAGCCTTGTTCATTTTGATTCCCATGGGGATACGTGGGATTCTTATTTCGGAAAAAAATATTCTCATGGAACCATGTTCCGCCGGGCAGTTGAAGAGAATATCGTGGACCCATTTAAATCAATTCAAATTGGAATGCGAGGGAGCTTATACGCACCAGATGATATTAAAGATGCGGAAAACCTTGGATATCAGGTGATAACCACTCAAACATTGAAAACGATGACAGCTAGTGAATTAGGAGAAATCATTAGGAATCGGGTTGGGAATAATCCTACTTTTGTCTCATTTGATGTAGATTTTCTCGATCCTGTATTTGCTCCAGGAACAGGCACACCCGAGGTTGGCGGTTTTAGTACCTTTGAAGCTCAACAATTTGTTAGACAGTTAAAAGGAGTAAATATCAAAGGATTTGATGTCGTAGAAGTTCTTCCGGATCGTGATCCTGCAAGAGTCACCAGTCTAGCTGCAGCAAATATTTGTTTTGAATTTATTTCACTGATAGCTTGGAATAGGAGGGTGGATGTAAAATCAGGTTACTCGGAGCCTGCCAAAAATGGGGATCAAACTTAACATTGGAAACACTTACAGAGTCTTTTTTTAAAAGTAAATGGGGATTTTTTATAAAAGGAAGGGGTATGTAAGTTGACATCTCTCGATTTAATGATTGTCCTTTTCTATTTTGCCATGCTCATAGGAGTCGGGATTTATAGTTCCAAAAAGATTGGAAATGAAAGCGATTTTTTGGTGGCAGGGAGAAGGCTCGGATATGGATTGTATGTCCCTGCTATGACTGCAGTTGTATTAGGTGGAGCATCGACATTTGGAAGTACGAAATTAGGATATCAATATGGTATTTCCGGGCTATGGTTGGTCGGGATGATAGGTCTGGGTATTTTAGGTATGGGCATCTTTTTTACTAAAAAACTTAGTAAACTTTCAATCTTCAGTGTAAGTGAACTGCTAGGAAATAGATTTGGAAATAGCAGCCGCTATATTAGCGGATTGGTCATGGCTGTTTATGACATCATGGTAGCTGTAACCGCTGTTGTTGCGATTGGTGTTATGTTTTCTGCATTATTTGGCTGGAGCAGTACAACAGCCATCCTAGTGGGTGGACTTATTGTCGTCTTTTACACCATGTTAGGGGGAATGTGGGCTGTAACGTTAACTGACGTGATTCAGTTCTGGATTATGTTTATCGGTTTGATAGGCATTTTAATTCCTATTGGAATCTATCATGCTGGTGGGGCATCGGGACTAGTGAATCAAGTTAGTCCGGAATTTCTAAATCTGACGAATATCGGTGGTAAAGCTATTTTTGCTTATTTCCTCTTATTTTTCTTTGGTATGATGATAGGTCAGGATATATGGCAGCGTGCGTTTACTGCCAAAGATGAAAAGATTCTGAGGAGAGGAACCATCTATGCAGGTGTACTTTGTATCATTTACGGTATTGCGGGTGCAGTAATTGGAATGGTAGCAAGTGTAGTCGTACCTGGCCTTGCCGATCCTCAACAAGCACTTCCACAACTGGTCATAAAAATCCTTCCAACAGGTTTGATTGGAATTTTAGTTGCAGCTGTATCTTCAGCTGTTATGTCCACAGCATCCGGGACCATCATGGCTTCTTCAACTATCATCGTAAATGATTTTATCCTATTTAAAAGTAAAAAAAATCGGACTGAAAAAGAGAAAATAAAGTTAACTCGAATTGTTACATTGATTGTAGGTTGTATTGCTATATTAATATCCCTTGTTCTTCAAGACATTATTGTTGCGCTGGATGTTGCCTATGCCATCCTTTCTGGCAGTATATTTATCCCGGTAATTGCTGCGTTGTTTTGGAAAAGAGTGTCAGCAAAAGTGGCCCTTTCATCAATGGTCATTAGTGCAATCGTCGTCATTGGTGATTTAATAATTGAAGGAGTTTCTTCACTAAACGCCATTATTTGGGGCATTGTTGCCTGCGCATTAGTAATGGGAATAGGGACTTTATTTCAAAATAAAAATACTCCAGTTGTTGAAGAGGTTAATAAGAATATGTAGCACTTAAAAAGCGCCAGACACCGTCCAAAAATAGGAAGGTGCCTGGCGCTTATTATTGTTTTTAGTTGTTGATAGATCTAATATAATAAACTGAGAGGAAATCAGAAAATTAAGCTTTAAAAGGTCTTGGAGGGGTAGAAATGAAAAACCTAGTGTCATTATTTCATAAAAGAATAGGCATGCCGAATAATGAAACAATTACCTTCGAAAAATTAGCTGAGGTTCTAGAAAAAACAGCACAAAGCATCCCGTTCGAAAATTTAAATATTTTTGAAGGAAAAATACAAACAATTACCAAGGAAAACTTAATGAAGAAGATCGTGGAAAGAAATGAAGGCGGTCTTTGTTACGAATTAAATCCATTTTTCTATTTTTACCTATTAGAAAATGGATTTAACGCAGTCTTAACAGACGGTGTTGTTTATAACCATGCTGCAGAGGAATATCATCAACTTGGAAGGACGCATGTAACAATTCTTATTAGTCACGAGGAACAAACGTATTTAATTGACACGGGATTTGGCGGGAATTTACCGTTAAAACCAGTTCCTTTGTCCGGTGAAATCATATCATCTTATAATGGGGAGTTTAGAATTAAAAAAGTAAACCATCAATATGGTAATTATTGTTTAGAAATGAAATTAAAGCATAAAGATAGAGATTGGAAAATTGGATATGCTTTTGATTCCAGGAAATCTATTGAAGATGCAGCAAAATTGAATGAGATCCAAACAATTATTTCCGAACACCCGAAATCTTCATTTAACAAACATCCACTATTGACCCGACTTACCAAAAACGGAAATATCACCTTAACAGATACCACATTTACTAAATGGGCTGATGGAATTATTTCTAAAGAGGCCATTAATACCGAGAAATACAAAGGATTGGCAAAGCAACATTTTGGGCTGTGAAACATAAGATTTTAAATGCCAATATAAAAAGCAAATAAATTTTTTAATTGAATAATATTTGTCCCGAACTCTTCCCTTCCTAAACGAACATGTCCCATGTTCGTTTTTTTTTAGGGAGAGAGATGAGGACGTTTACAGTGCTTCCATTACTATAGTAGCAGGGTACATAACTTAATCACCAAAAGTAACATAAAACAACAACATCTGGAAAAAATGTATTTGATACGGTCATTAATAGAATGAGGTGACAGCATGAATCCTTACATTGAGGTCAGAAGTGTCTCTAAGATTTTTGGTAATAATTCGAAACCTGCGATTGAACTATTGAAACAGGGTAAGACCAAAAAGGAAATTTTGAAAGCAACAGGTCAGACAGTTGGGGTGAAAAATGTTTCCTTTGAAATTTATCCCGGTGAAATTTTTGTCATCATGGGTTTGTCTGGAAGTGGGAAATCCACATTAATACGAATGTTTAACAGGCTGATTGAACCGACAATCGGAGAAATACGGATCGAGAATGAAGATATCGTGAAGATGAGTGAGGTAAGACTGAGGGAAGTCAGACAGAAAAAGATTAGCATGGTGTTTCAAAACTTTGCGCTGTTTCCTCATAAAACGATTGTGGAAAATACAGAATATGGGCTGGAAATACAGAAAGTTCCGGCTGAACAGCGCCGGAAAACAGCGCTTAGTGCGCTCGAAATTGTTGGTTTGAAAGGTTACGAAAACCAGCTGCCTAAACAATTGAGCGGCGGCATGCAGCAACGGGTTGGACTGGCCAGGGCTCTTGCAAGTAACACGGCAGTAATTTTGATGGACGAGGCCTTCAGTGCACTGGATCCACTAATCCGGAAAGATATGCAGGATGAATTGCTGGAAATCCAAGAGAAATACAAGAAAACGATTATCTTTATCACCCATGATTTAGATGAAGCCCTGCGCATCGGCGACCGGATTGCCTTGATGAAGGATGGCAGTATCATTCAGCTGGGAACACCTGAACAAATTTTGATGAGTCCCGCCAATGAATTTGTCGAGAAGTTTGTAGAAGACGTTGATTTATCCAAAATATTAACCGCCTCTCATGTGATGAAACGGGCTGAAAAAATCGCTTTCGATCGAGGGCCGCGGGTAGCGTTGGAAATTATGCGGAAGCAGGGATACTCCAGCATTTTTGTCGTTGACCGCCATCGGAAACTTCTGGGCGCCATTACTGCTGAGCAGGCACGGCAGGCCATTGAACAGGATCAAACCATTAGGGATGTCATGACAACCAATATTCCAACTGTCTCTGGTGAAACATTACTGACTGATCTAATGGATGTTATGGCCACATCGCTACTGCCGATCTCCGTTATCGATGAAGAAAACAGATTACAAGGAATTGTCATTCGCGGCGCCGTCATCGGGGCTTTGGCAGGAAATAAAGATTCCTTGAACGATTTGGAGAGTGAATGAGATGAATATACCGAAAATCCCTTTAGGAGATTGGGTAGACGCTCTGGTCAGGTGGGTCACCGTTGCCCTCTCAGGATTTTTTTCCGTGATAACCACCGCCATCGAATCCTTATTAGATATCATAGTAAGTGTTTTAAGTGCGGGTCCACCTATCATCTTAATCATCATCTTAACTCTGTTAGTCATCTATACCAGCAGATGGCCAGTAGGAATTTTTGCGCTCATTAGCTTGCTCTTGATTGATAATCTCGGTTATTGGGATTCCAGTATTCAAACCATTGCGATTGTATTATTATCAGGATTACTTACCATTATCATCGGGATCCCTGTTGGAATCTGGTGTGCGCAACGAAAAACGGTACATCGAATCGTAACGCCGATTTTGGACTTTATGCAGACCATGCCGGCATTTGTCTATTTAATTCCTTCTATATTATTTTTTGGAATCGGGGTGGTACCGGGAATTATTGCCTCGTTTATTTTTGCGATTGCACCAACGATCCGAATGACCAATCTGGGCATTAAGGAAGTCCCGAATGATTTAATTGAAGCAGCAGATGCATTTGGTTCCAGCAACAGTCAAAAATTATTTAAGGTTCAATTACCAATTGCCACACCAACGATTATGGCCGGGGTCAACCAAAGCATTATGCTGGCCCTTTCAATGGTGGTGACGGCATCATTAGTCGGTGCCCCGGGGCTGGGGGCAGATGTTTACCGGGCTGTCAGTCAAATTGACGTCGGAAAAGGTTTCGAAGCGGGATTATCCATTGTGTTTATCGCCGTTATTCTCGACCGGATTTCGCAAAACTTACGGAATCCAGCTTATGAGAATATGTTCAAGAAAAAATTCGCCTTTTCGATTTTAGCTGTTCTGATTATCGTGACAGCGATTGTAACAGGAGTTACAAAAGATACGGCAAAAAATAAAGACGGCAACAGCATTGGTGCCCAAACGGATTTTCACATTATCGGGATTGAACCCGGTGCGGGAATAATGACACAAGCGAATAACGCTATCAAGGAGTATAAGCTGGATAATTGGGAGCTGGCAGAAGGTTCATCTGCCGCCATGGCAGCTGAATTAAAGAAAGCTTATGATCATAAGAAACCTATTATTGTCACCGGATGGGCACCTCATTGGATGTTCTCAACTTACGATCTTAAATTTTTGAAAGACCCAAATAAATCCTTTGGGGAAGTTGAAGATATTCATACCATTGTAAGAATAGGACTGGAACAGGATGCGACAGGTGCCTACACAATCCTCGACCAATTTAACTGGGAACCAGCTGATATGGAAAAAGTGATGGTGGATATAAAAGGCGGGATGGACCCAGTTGAAGCAGCGGATAAATGGATTAAAGCTAACGGAAACAAAGTGGCGCAATGGACAAATGGTGCCAATCCAGGTAATGGAGAAAAAATCAATCTTGTCTATGTTGCTTGGGATACAGAAATCGCAAGTACAAATGTCATCGCGAAGGTTCTAGAGCAGCATGGCTATGAAGTGAAATTAAGCCAAGTGGAGGTTGGTCCTATGTTTGCCGGTGTGGCCAACGGAAGCGCAGACGCTATGGTGGCCGCCTGGCTGCCTAGTACCCATAAAGAATTTTATAAGCAGTATAAAAACGATTTTGTTGATTTAGGAACCAACCTCCATGGAACCAGGAATGGATTGGTTGTGCCAAAGTATATGGACATTGATTCAATAGAAGATTTGAAGTAGATTACATGGCCAGCCACCAAACTTGAATAAGCACATGTGTCACAAAAAATTTAAGATTTTTGGTTAAAATCCAAGAGGTTTTTCACCTGCTGTTATAGAATTACTCATATAGTAATACTATTAGATAGGGGTGGGGGAAAAGTGAAAATTAAAGTGGTAATGGACTCTGGGAAAGAATACGTTATATGTGAAAAAAATTATTCCTTAAATGACTTCACAAATCCATTTTTTAATGAATTGCCAAATGGAGAAAGAACCCTGCAGAATACTCTCGTATATTTAGATCAAGATGAAAAAATTGTGATCAATCCAACTCGTATATCATCAGTAGAAGTGATTGAAAAGTAAAGCTGCACATCCTTTCAAGGTTTTTAAGTGGAAATTTTAAAGCGAAATCATAATTGATTTCGCTTTTCGTATTTTAATGATCAAACTGATCCTTATATTTCTTTAATTTGTAAATGACAGAGGGTTGACTGATTCCTAGATATTCGGCCATTTGATATGTCGTTTGGCAGCGTTTGTATGCTTTTTCAATTAATTGCTTTTCGACTTCTTCTAAGGTGTTTTTTAAATTTAGTTTTCCTTCTACTTCCTCCTTACTAATAAGGTCATGATGATCTTCTGTCTGCTCGAAATTTCCCCGTATGGCAGGAGGGAGATGTGAAGGATATATCATCGGTGCTTCCGTTGTCAGGATTAATCGCTCGATTAAATTTTCAAGTTCTCGAATATTTCCTGGCCATTCATAATGCATTAATAATTCATAGGTAGACGGGTGAAACTTTTTTAGCGTTTGATATTTCTCATTTATCTTTTCAACATAATGTTGAATGAGAATAGGGATATCATCGTTTCGATCTGATAATGATGGGATTTGTATAGGCACGACATTCAAACGATAGAATAAATCCAACCTAAATTTACCCTTTTTCACCATATCTTCTAAATCTTGATTTGTGGCAGTAATTAACCGAAAATCAAGGAGAAGCTCTTTATTCCCGCCAATTCTTACCATCTTTTTTTCTTGCAGAACCTTTAGTAATTTAGCTTGGAGAGCAAGTGAGAGTTCTCCAATCTCATCCAAGAATAATGTTCCACTATCCGCTTGTTCAATTAATCCTTGCTTTCCTTTTTTATTTGCTCCCGTAAACGCACCGGTTTCATAGCCAAACATTTCTGATTCAAATAAGCTTTCAGGGATTGTGCTGCAATTGACTTCGATAAAGGGTTCTTTACTTCGGTTGCTCTGATTATGGATGGCACGAGCAAGTGTGCTTTTTCCAACTCCTGATGGACCTAAAAACAGAATCGTAGCATCCGTTTTTGCAACATTATTAATTGTTTTTATTATTTGCTGCATGGTATTACTTCTAGCTAGAATGGATTGAAAACCAAATTCTTTTTCCCTTAGGTCCTCCACCTCTGTTTGATATCCCTTTAATTTTCGTTGTAATTGCTCATACTCCTCCTTTAGTTTCCATATTTCCGTCTGGTCTTGACTATAACTTACTACTCTAACAAGGCGGCCCTCTTTATCAAATATAGGGTATCCCGTAGACATCACAACGTGACCTGTTTTCGTATGCTGCATAATACGAACTGGCTTTTTTTCTTTTAAAACAATGGCATTAATGGAAGGGGAGAGAAGACCTTCTTTTTCTAGTTCGTATACAGATTTGCCTATATACGAACCAGGCTCCATCCCATAAATCGACCAATGACCGGGGTGGGAGCGTTGAATAATTCCATTTTCATCAGTAATGGTTATATTGTTGTTCGACGTTTCAATAATTTTATTTAACTCCATTTCAAATATTGAATGTTCCAAAGGTACTCCTCCTTTTAATATCATCACCTTATTTTTGAATGGTCTGAAAGTTAATTAAAATATTAATCAAAAATAACAGAATAATCAATAATTAAATCAAATATCTATATATTTAATTAAAAATTAAATCAATAGAGTTGATTGGTTTATACTTTATGATCATTTTTCAAAAGAAATGTTGGCACGGAAATTGCATTATTATAGATAAGCAATCGAAATATTTTATTAAAGGGAAGGATGTTGATTATGACAAGAAGCAATGAATTAGTTCAAGAATTAATCGATTTAGATAAAAAGCATTTTTTTCATCCCACATCACCAATTAAACAGCAACAAGAACAAGGACCAGCCTTTATTTTTACAGAAGGGAAAGGAATTCATCTTTTTGATGTTGCAGGGAATAAAGTGATAGATGGAATGTCTTCACTTTGGAATGTGAATGTAGGGCATGGGAGGGAAGAGTTAGCAAAAGCTGCGATGGAGCAAATGACAAAACTTGCTTATAGCTCATGCTTTGCGACCTTTAGTAATGAGCCGGCAATTCGCTTAGCGGCGAAACTCGCTCAGGTTGCTCCGGGGGATTTAAGTGTAACTTTTTTTACTTCCGGCGGATCCGAGGCAAACGATACTGCCTATAAATTAGCTCGTCATTACTGGATATTAAAGGGAAAGCCAAATCGAAAAAAGATCATTTCTAGAACGAAATCCTACCATGGAGTTGCAATGGGATCCACTAGCGCTACTGGTTTGAAAGCTTTTAGAGATTTTACGAATTCATTAGCTCCTGATTTTCTATATGTAGACCATTTTTCTTCAAAATCATTACTTGAGACGATTGAAGCAGAAGGTGCAGATACGATTGCGGCTTTTATTGCGGAACCAGTACAGGGGGCAGGAGGCGTTCACGTAGCACCCGACCATTATTTTCAAGAAGTACGTCAAATTTGTGATGAGTATGGAATTTTATTTATTACCGATGAGGTCATTACTGGATTTGGCCGTACAGGAAAATACTTTGGAATCGAGCATTACGGAGTCGTGCCTGACATGATGTGCTTTGCTAAAGGAGTATCAAGCGGCTATGCTCAACTAGGGGGGGTAATGATTTCAAGTCGGCTGTATAAAGAATTTACCGAACTATCCAATGGTACTCTTTTACATGGATACACGTATAGCGGGCACCCAACGGCATGTGCAGTGGCATTGAAAAACCTAGAAATTTTAGAACAGGAACATTTAATTGAAAACGCACAATTTATAGGACAGGAATTACTTAAAGGATTTCAATGGCTTCACGGAGAAAGATATATCATAGGCAAAGTAAAGGGACTTGGTCTAATGGCTGGTATTGAGTTTGT
This sequence comes from Bacillus sp. S3, assembly GCF_005154805.1. GTDB lineage: Bacteria > Bacillota > Bacilli > Bacillales > Cytobacillaceae > Neobacillus. Next base: position 2,893,279 of record NZ_CP039727.1, on the reverse strand, counting down.
AAAAGATCAAAATAAGAATGAAAATTTTTCAACACCAGTTTCCCCTGCTGTCGTGAACGAGGCAGCAAAGCGGGGACTTATTTGTCGGGCAGTCGTTTTAGATGGTCAAGATATTCTAGTATTTGCACCACCATTAACGATAAACAAAGAAGAGATTGGAAAAGTCATCGAGATTTTGAACGATTCTATCAAGGCTATCGAAAAAAATGTTTTTGAAAGTCTCGCGACAAAAGAGTGATAGAATACTAGAAATGATATTGGACATAGGAGTGAATGAATGATGAAGAAGAAGTTATTTATTAATGGAAAATGGTTAGAGGCAAAAAACTACGCGCCTTTACGTTCTCCCTATAGTGGGGAAGTAATTGCAGAGATCCCGTCAGCGACGATTGAAGAAGTTGACATGGCATTGGCTGCGGCTTATGAAGCTAGAAAAGTTATGGCTGCAATGCCAAGTCATCAACGCGCCAAGATTTTGGAAAATATCGCAAACTTGCTGGAAAAAAGAGCATCTGAAGCAGCAGAAATCATTGCTGCCGAAGCGGCTAAACCGATCTCGACAGCCCAGGGAGAGGTGGCACGTACGATACAAACGTATAAATTTGCTGCGGAAGAGGCAAAGCGTATTAAAGGGGAAACCATACCAATGGATGCTGCGCAAGGCGGAGAGGGAAGGATCGCGTACACAGTGCGTGAACCACTGGGTGTTATCGGGGCGATCACTCCATTTAACTTTCCAATGAATCTTGTGGCCCATAAGGTGGGCCCAGCGATTGCATCAGGCAATTCGGTTGTATTGAAACCTGCAACACAAACACCGCTATCCGCTTATTTCCTTGCTGAACTAATTGAAGAAGCCGGGCTGCCAGCAGGTGCATTCAATGTAATCACGGGAAGTGGGGCGTTAATAGGTGAAAAAATTGTTACAGATGATCGAATTCAAAAAATTTCTTTTACTGGAAGTCCTGCAGTTGGAATTGGCATCCGCAATAAAGCAGGATTAAAGCGGGTTACGCTTGAACTCGGTTCAAATGCCGCGGTGATCATAGATAATGGAGTAAATCTTGATAAATTAATATCACGGTGTGTGTCTGGAGCATTTGCTTTCCAAGGTCAGGTTTGTATCTCCCTGCAAAGAATTTATGTCCATGAAGAAATGTATGAAAATTTTGTAGAAAAGTTCATTGCTGAGACGAAGACATTAAAAATTGGCGATCCACTTGATCCAACAACAGATGTTTCAGCCTTAATTAGTTCAAAGGATGTTGAGCGGACGCTCCAATGGATTCGAGATGCGGAACATAGCGGAGCGAAAGTGGCATTAGGAGGGACGTCAGAAGGGAATATTTTATTGCCTACCATTCTATTAGAGGCAGATTCTTGTCTAAAAGTTTCTTGCCAGGAAGTGTTTGCCCCAATTGTGTTAATTAATAAAATTAAATCAGTCGGTGAAGGAATTGATCGTGTAAATGATTCCAAATATGGCCTCCAAGCAGGCGTTTATACAGATAATATCTTTACGGCACTTGATGCTGCAGAAAAGCTTCATGTAGGTGGAGTGATGATTAATGATATTCCTACTTACCGCGTGGATCATATGCCATACGGTGGCGTAAAAGAAAGTGGGATTGGCAGGGAAGGCGTGAAGTATGCCATTGAAGAAATGACTGAGCAAAAGCTTGTTGTATTTAATCGGAACTAATTGAAGTGGATCGGACAGTCAGAATTCCTCAATTTGAGGGATTCTTTTTTTGTCTCTAATAAACTGGATTGAAAATGATGATGCAAAACAACATCAATTTTGATGCGTGATGGCATTGTCATTCTGGTATTTTCTTGGTAATCTTGATACCTTTGTCCTTTTTTGTTGGCACCATTCTTGCATATATTAACAGGGAATGCAATAACGCTGGGAAAATTTGATGATATAAGAGGGGGGATATGATTTGAGGGATGTATTACCCAAAGAAAATCAAATTCAAAAAATGTATATTGATGGTGAATGGCAATTTGGTAGTAGTGGTAAAACGAGAGTAATTAAAAATCCCGCCACTGAGGAAGTTATTGCTACTGTTACAGAGGGTGCTGCTGAAGATGTATGCAGGGCTGTTGAAGCAGCTCATAGAGCATTTTATGAAAGGGGCTGGATGGCGAGTAAAGCAAGGGACAGGGCCGCAATTCTGTATCAGCTTGCTGACCGATTAGAGGAGAAAATTGAGGAATTTGCCTTATTAGAAACCTTAAATAATGGTAAATCTATCCATGATTCAATCTATGATATAAATGATGCCGTTAACCAGTTCCGCTTTTATGCTGGATTAGCTACAAAACCCCATGGTCAAGTTTACGACGTTCCAGATGAGATCCAGGCTATGGTCATTGCCGAACCGATAGGAGTTGTCGGACAGATTGTTCCTTGGAATTATCCATTGCTAATGGCAACACAAAAAATTGCACCAGCCCTTGCTGCAGGATGCACAGTGGTCATTAAGCCAGCTGAACAGACACCACTTACTCTGATTCGTCTATTTGAACTAATTGATGAAATAGGATTTCCAAATGGGGTAATTAATTTAGTTCTGGGAGCTGGTTCTGTTGTTGGTGCAGAATTGAGCAGTAACCCATTGGTGGATAAAATTTCCTTCACAGGTGGAACTGCCACAGGGAAAATTATTATGAAAACGGCTGCTGATACAATTAAAAAGGTAAGTTTAGAATTAGGTGGAAAATCCCCTTTAATTGTGTTTGAAGATGCAGATTTTGAAACTGCTGTTGATTATGCCTCATTTGCGATTTTTGCTAACCAAGGACAAGTGTGCTCGGCTGGTTCCCGTCTTCTGTTACAGCAAAGTATTTACGAGAAGTTTGTCACTGAATTAGTAAAGAAAGCCAAAGCGATTAAAATTGGTCCAGGAATTGATGAGAGTACTGATATGGGGCCACTTATATCCGAAGTGCAGCTAAATCGAGTTTTAGGATACATTGATATAGGGATTAAAGAAGGTGCACGTGTTTTATGCGGCGGAAACAAATTGAATCGACAAGGGTATTTTATCGAACCTACTATTTTTACTGATACCACTCCTGAAATGCGAATTGTTCAAGAGGAAATTTTTGGTCCAGTCCTCGTCATCCAAAAGTTTAAAACAGAAGAGGAAGCGATCCGCTTGGCAAATGGTACAAATTATGGTCTGGCGGGAGGAGTTTTTACTACGGATTCTGCTCGGGCAATGAGAGTGATTCGTAAATTAAGAGCCGGAATCACATGGATTAACACCTATCATAATACTTTTAATGAAGCACCGTGGGGAGGCTATAAACAAAGCGGTATAGGACGAGATCTAGGAACTTACGGTTTCCAAGAATATTTGGAAATGAAACAGGTCAATATCAATTTAGATATTAAACCGATTGGCTGGTTAAAAGCAGAAAATAAATAGTTTTTAAAAAGGGAGGACAAATGAATGAATAAAGTAGTTGTTTTAGGTGCTACAGGAACGATTGGGAAAGTAATAGTAAAGGATTTAGTGGAAAGTAATGTAGAGGTAATTGCAGCAGATTTAGAGCTAAATAAATTAGAAGAGTTAAAGAAATGGACAAATCATAGAATTTCCATTATCCCCTTGAATATTAAAGATGAAGAAAAAACAAAGGACGTCCTTCGGCAGGGAAATGTGTGCGTGAATGCTACAAATTATGTTTTTAACATTGATGTAATGAAAGCGGCTGCAGCTGTAGGAGTGAATATCCTCGATTTAGGTGGACTTTTTAAACGGACAAATGAACAATTAAAACTTGATAACGAAATGAAAGCGGCTGATATTTTATCTATCGTTGGAATGGGTTCTGACCCTGGAACTTCCAATGTTTTTAGCCGTTACGGTGTAGAGAAGTTAGATGCTGCAGAAGAAATTCACATTCGTTATGGATCGACAACATCAGGTGCTACATTCGCATTTGCCATTGATACGATTATCGATGAAGCCGCGAAAAATGCATTAGTTGTAAGAGATGGAAGACTCCTGGAAATTCCTCCGCTGGCTGATGAAGAATATACTGGTTTTCATGAAGAAATTGGCGTTCAAAAAACATACTCGATCATCCATTCAGAATTAGCAACATTACCTGTTAGCTTTCCGAGTGTTCAACAAATTACGTATAAAGATACTTGGGATCCTGCTACCATTGAAAAATTAAAAATACTAGATTCATTAGGTCTGCTAGAAACAAAGCCTGTAGAAATTGCCGGAAATAGCGTGGTGCCTAGACGCCAAACCGTTTCATTGCTTCAAACAGTCTTATCTGCAAAGGAAGAGCCACAGTGGGGGAAAGATGCTTTATTGGTGGAAGTAAAAGGAATGAAGGATGGTAATAGGGCATCTGTAAAATTAGAGCTGGTTACAGATTACCAAGAAGATTGGGGCGTTAGCGCTACTCAATATGCAACAGCCATTCCCGCTTCAATTGTTGCGCAAATGCTGCTCAAAGGTGAAGTGACAGAAAAAGGCGTTAAACCACCAGAGCAGTGTATTGACCCTGAGAAATTTTTATCCTATCTAAAACAGAAAAATGTTGAGTTGTACATTACGTATAGTGAAACGAAAAAGAATAGTATTGTTTTTGCGTAACAAATTTATAAAAATGGATTTTGAACTAATTATCGAGTTTTGAGTAAAATTACTTACTAGATTTTTGTAAAACTAAGGAGGAAATACAGTTGAAGAAAAATACTGCTTATATCTATGATGAAAGTTATTTTTGGCATGACACTGGTTCTGGAGCATTATTTGTTCCATCGGGAGGATTTGTAGAACCAGATAGATACGTTGAAAGCCCAGAATCCAAGAGACGTGTTAAAAACCTTATGGATCGATGTGGAATTACAAATAAACTTGAGGTAATCACACCTAGATCCGCAACTAGAGAGGAAATTGAATATTATCATACTTCCGAGTATGTAGACAAAATAAAAAAGTTAAGTGATTCCGGCGGCGGTGATGCAGGGGATTCAGCAACACCTTTTGGTAGAGGTTCTTACGAAATAGCAATGTTATCTGCAGGCGGCGGAATTGCTGCAGTTGATGCTGTTATGGAGGAAAAGGTGAGGAACGCTTATGTAATGAATAGACCAGCGGGGCACCATGCCGAAGCAGATTGTGGAAGGGGATTTTGTATATTCAATAATGCCGTAATTACAGCTGAATATGCAAAAAGAAAATATGGTTTAGAAAGAATTTTGATTCTTGATTGGGACGTCCATCATGGGAATGGTACTGAAACCGCATTTTACAACGACCCAAGTGTTTTATTTATATCAATTCATCAAGAATATAATTTTCCAACTGATCGGGGATTTGTGAATCATATTGGAGAGGGCGAAGGTAAAGGGTTCAATATCAATATACCTCTTCCAACTGGGACATCAAATGAAGGTTATTTATATGCGTTTGAAAAAGTTATTCTCCCTGTTGCAGATCAATTCAAACCGGAATTAATTATAGTTTCTGCAGGTCAGGATCCAAACATTTATGACCCCTTGTCCAGTATGATGGTAACTTCTGAAGGTTTTAGAAAAATGGCAGAAATGACAAAAGAAATTGCAGAAAAACATTGTAATGGAAAAATGGTTGCACTTCATGAAGGAGGCTATAGTACTGCATATGTTCCATTCTGTACTCTAGTAATACTGGAAGCTATGAGTGAATTAGACTCAGGGGTTGAAGATCCCTTTAATGTATTTTTTACAGATATGGTTCCCATTAAACGATTAATGGAACATCAAAAGTCTGTTGTTCATGATGTAATTGAGAATCTTAAACCATATTGGGGGTTTTAGGATTTAATGGTGAAACATTACATGAAAGGGGAATTGTTTATGGTAAAAAAATTAATTATCCTATTTTCTTTAATACTAGTATTGAGCGCTTGTAGTTCTTCAAATCAAGTAACAAATAGCGGAGGCAAAGAAAAAAGTAATACTTCAGAAAATGAAAGAAAAAGGATTGCCTTTTTTTCATCCGGATCAAATACAACTTATGAACAAGTAGCCTTCAAACAGGCAAAAGAAACAGCAGAGAAATTAGGAATGGATTTAGATGTTTTTGATGCTAGTTATGATGCCCTTAAACAATTAGGCCAGATTCAAAACGCGATTACTTCTGGAAAATATGATGGTTTTGTAGTCCAGGCTAATGATGGAAACCAATTGTGCAAAATTGTTACTCAGGATGCAGCAGAAAAAGGAATTGCCATCTCTGCGATCAATATTGAACTTTGCGGCGAACATGATAATGCAGCTAAAAATACCATTACATTCATAGGTGGCCAAGGGATAGGTGTCTACCAAGGTATACTTAAAAAGATTTTTAGCGATAACCCTGAAGGTGGGAAAATTGCGGCTATCGGCGGACCTCCTACAGGTGCCAACTATTTAAATATGAAGGCGGCATTTGAACTTGAATTGAAGAATTACCCAAATTGGGAGTTAGTAGGGATCCATTCTACTGACTATACAGCCAATAATGCTAATAAGGTGGCACAAAACGTATTACAAGCGAATAAAGACTTAGATGTTATATTTTCAAATTATTCAGGAATGTCCGTTGGAGTAGTTTCTGCTAAAAAAAGTATGAAACGAGATGATGTTAAGTTATATGATTTTGGAGGCGACAAGTGGGCATTCGAAGCGGTCAAAAATGGTGATATCGAACAAACAGCAATTATGTTACCAAGAAGAGAAATCGAACTTGGAATTATTGCCTTACACGATTATTTTAATGGAAAAGATGTCCCTAAGTTTATTAATTTAACAAAAGAGGACATTTTACCAGGGACGCCTTATGTTGAACGAAGTAATATTGAAGAGTTTGAGTCAAAAGGCTTTCCTCAATATTAAAAGGAGGGGGTAATATGGCCAACACCATAATTGAATCTGAGAAAAATGTAAGTACACATTCTATAAAAATATCAAACCTGACTAAGAAATATGGAAACTTTAATGCTAATAATAATATTAATTTAGATATTAAAATTGGTGAAATTCATTCAATAGTGGGTCAAAATGGGGCTGGTAAATCTACTTTATTAGGGATCTTATCTGGGCGTATTGCCCCAAGTAGTGGAAGCGTTCACATCTTTAGCGATGAGTTACACTACGGTGATCCAAGGTCGTCTAGGAACCAAGGAATTGCTACTATTTATCAGGAGCTTACTGTTATTCCTAATTTAACCGCCCTGGAAAATGTATTTTTAGGGCAAACGATAAGTCGTCTGGGTTTTATATCGAAGGAAAAGATGAAGATAAGATTTAATGAACTTTCTCAAATTATGGGGGTAGATATACCCCCATCTCTTTTAGCTAATAGACTTTCTATTGCAGATCAACAAATTTTAGAGATTATGAGAGGGATTCAATCAAATGCAAAAATAATATTACTTGATGAACCAACAGCATCCCTTGCTCCCCCGGAAAGAAAATCTCTTTTAAAGACAATTAAATCCCTTCGAAGTAAGGGTATAACAATCATTTATGTAAGTCATAATTTAGAAGAAATACTTGAAATTAGTGACAATATAACAGTATTTAGGGATGGAGAAAAGGTATGTACAATGCAAAAAGATTTATGGACAAAAGAAAAGTTAGTTGCAAGTATGCTGGGGCATGAAAACGTTAAAGAATATTTGAAATTCGATATAGATGAGAAAGTGGTTAGACGGAAGGATAGAAAAGAAATTATAAGTTGTAAAAATGTTACTGTACCAGGAATTATAGAATCAATTAATCTTACTGTTTTTTCGGGTGAAATTGTTGGTATTGGAGGACTTGTCGGTTCAGGAAGAAGCACCTTCGTAAGAGCGTTGTCGGGATTAGAACCAACCTCATCGGGTCAGTTAGTAATTGAAGGAAAAAAGGAAAAATGGCCAACATCGCCAAGAGTTGCAATGAAGTATGGTATTGCGTTGGCTCCGGAAGATAGAAAGAGCCAAGGGCTTGTCTTAGGGTTATCTGCACAAGATAACATCAATATGGTTAATTTTAAACAAGTTAGTAAATGGGGTTTCTATTTAAAAAAATCGGCAAATAGTATTGCTCAAGATTTTTCTGAACAATTTGGTTTAACCAGATCTGTAAATTTAGAGTGTAAAAACCTTTCAGGTGGAAACCAACAAAAGGTTCTTTTATCAAAGGTTTGTAATATTAAACCCAAAATTTTAATAGTTGACGAGCCCACTCGTGGCATTGACATTGGAGTAAAAAAAGACGTCATGAAAATATTAAAAGATCTAGCTGACAAAGGAATGGGTATAATCGTCATTTCATCTGAACTGGAAGAAGTGGTTACTGTAAGTGATAGAGTAATTGTTTTCTCAAAGGGAAGAATGGTTAAGGAATTGAAAGATAAAGAAGAAATAAGCGTAAGTAATATACTGAACTCTACTTTCTAGGGAGGACAAAATAGTGTTAGAATCTAAAATTAATTTAGAACATAAAAAATACTTTAAGTCCAAAAATATAAACTATTTATTTTTGGAGTATGGTACAGTAGTTGCGTTTATTATAATAATAGCCGTTGCAACAATCCTCTATCCTAGATTTCTTTTACCAGAAAACCTATTAAATATATATAGCCAATTATCAATCATCGGTGTAATGAGTATAGGAATGACATTTGTATTAATTACTGGTGGACTAGATATGTCTGTAGGCGGGATTTATGCCGCGAGTGCTGTTCTTGTGGCCAGCCTTGCAGATCATTTACCTTTGGCAGTAGTAATAGTAATTACAATACTTTTCGGTTTCATTTTAGGCTTATTAAATGGTGTAATCGTAACCAAATTTAATGTGCCGGCATTTATTGCAACACTAGGTTCAGGTTCAATTTTTACTGGGATGGCACTTTTATATTCAGATTCTCAACCTTTTTATGTAGAAAAGACCTCATTTCAATGGCTGGGATCTGGGTTTGTTGGTGTGATACCAGCTTCAGTAATTTTCTTGTTTCTAGCCTATTTTATAGCTGGTATCATCCTAACTTTCACTACCTTTGGAAAATCATTATTTTCAATCGGGGGGAATAAGGAAGCTAGTAGATTATCTGGTCTACGGGTTAATGGAATAACAACATCTGTTTATGGGATAAGCGGTATGTGCGCAGCTTTAAGTGGGATTATTATTGCTTCTAGATTAGGTCAAGGGCAGGCCAATATTGGAGAGACAATTGTCCTTGATGTAATTGCAGCAGTAGTTATTGGTGGAACATCGTTATATGGAGGGCAAGGTGCAATATGGCGAACATTCATTGGTGGTTCAACTTTAATTATTTTGTCAAATGTATTTGATAGTATGGCAATGAGTCCTTACTGGCAATCCACGTTTAAAGGAATAATAATTATAGGGGCAGTAATGTTTGATTTTTACACAAGATCTAAGCTTAATAAATAAACGAAAGTAATAAAGAACATACATGAATCATTGACTCACACACCCGGATGAAAATATTTCATCTGGGATTTTTCTGTTTTCCTCTAGCTTACTAATTCTATGGGCAGTAAAGTTGACGAGCGATTTTGAATTGGTTCTAGCTAGTTTAGGATGGCTCATACAGGAGGATTGGAGTAAGTTGTAGAATAATAATGTAATAAGGTAGTTTAAATATTTACTCAACAAACTTTTATCTCAATTGTTAGGGAAATTGTCAATGGTTTTCTTAAAAGGGGGAGTAATAAAATGAATATAAAGGAATATTTCATAAAAGATGCGATGTGTGTACAATTGCCTGTTACCTTTCAGCAAATCATAACCGAGGCAGTGAAATCTAATTATAATTGGTTTATTCTTTGTTCGGGTCAGCAGGTTTTAGGATGTATTAGACGTGAAGCGCTATATGAAAAATTAACAGAAGTTGATTTGGCTAATATGAATACTTTATCAATTGAAAGTATAACAACAGAGGTCTCAGTATTATATAATGACGTTTCAAATCAACCGATTTATGAAGAAAATAAAATCATTGTTATTATGGATAAAAATAAAGAGATTGAAGGGGTAATTGACTGGGAGTCCGATAAAAGTATTCGAAATATTGCGTCCAATGATGAGTGGTTTATGGAAGAATTGCAAACCGTTTTTGAACAGTATTATCAAAGTGTATTTGTAGCAGATGAAACAGGAAAAGTAATTCGGGTAACCTCTAACGATGACCAGCAGCATCTGGGGAAAAATGTGTTTGACTTGGAGAAGAGGAAAGTATTCTATCCCTCTATCACTGCGAAGGTTTTAAGGTCAGGCAAGCGGGAAAGTGGCTTGCAGTATACAAATACAGGTGAAATTTTTGATATAGAATCTATCCCTATTAAAAATGACAAGGGAGATGTTGTCCGGGTTGTTTCTATCACAAAGGATTCAACGGAGGTTAATGCACTTAAAAAGAGATTGGAAGAATCAAGGAGTTTGATAGAAAATTACCAAAGGGAGGTTGCACGCTTTCGTCAAGAAAAATATGAAGAGAAACCATTTATTTATAAGAGCAAGAAGATGGAGGAACTGTATGAGCTGATCAGTTCGGTAGCGTCCGTAGATGCTTCAGTTTTAATATTAGGTGAAACAGGAGTAGGGAAACAAATCGTCGCAAACCAAATCCATTTATTAAGTAGCAGAAGAGATAAGCCGTTTATTACCGTCAATTGCGGAGCTATACCAGAAAATTTATTGGAATCGGAATTATTTGGTTATGAAGAAGGAGCTTTTTCTGGTACCAGAAAAGGTGGGAAATTGGGGATATTTGAGCTTGCAGATAAAGGGACTCTTTTTTTGGATGAAATTGGCGAACTGTCACTTGCGCTTCAAGTGAAACTTTTACGAGCCTTACAGGAAAGAGTAATTATGAAAGTTGGCGGAACAAAGGAAAAGAAAATTGATGTAAGAATTATTACTGCTACAAATAAAGATTTAAGTCAAATGATCAAAGATGGTACGTTTCGTGAGGATCTATATTATCGTATTAATGTAGTACCTATCCAAATTCCCAGTCTTAGAGATAGAAAGGAAGACATAGAGAAACTGGCATTTCATTTCCTTCATGTATTTAATCAAAAATATCGAAAACATATTGCTCTTAATCCTTTACAGTTAAAACAATTATTAGAGTATTCATGGCCAGGGAATGTTAGGGAGTTAGAAAATACGATAGAAAGATTCGTTGTAGTGGAAAAGGCGATTATTTTTGATGAAAAGGAAAATAGTTCTTCTCAACTAATTCCTCTAGAAACAGGGGGAAAACAGTTGCCAAATTTACTAGAATTCATAGAGACAGTTGAAAAGGAACTTTTATTAAAGGCAATGAGCCGATATAACACAACAAGGGAAATGGCCAATAGTCTTGGTGTAAACCAATCTACTATCGTAAGAAAATTGCAGAAGCATGGGTTAGTGAGATAGTCTGCTAAGGGCTTTAAAAACTTACATATAAAAATACTTCAAATACCATGAATTGATGCATAAATGCATTTTAGGTGATGCAAGATGCCATCGTAACGGACGCTAAAGTAGGAATATTCAGTACAATTAATCTATTAAGCAGAGTTATAATTTGGCACGAAACTTGCTTACTTTTTAATTAAAGGAATACTTGTAAGCGCAATCAAAAAAATTATTGCATGAAGAGGTGTTAAGGTATGAGCTCAATTAAGCTACTAGAAAATGTACGCGTAGGAATTGACACGGGCGGAACTTTTACGGACTGCGTTTTATGGAAAGATGAATCTCCACTAATCAATATTAAGGTCCCTTCTACCCCGTCAAATCCTGCAGAAGCTATTTTGAACGGGCTTGAGCGTCTTTGTAAAATAGCAGGAATACCAATACAAAATGTTAAGTTCCTGGCACACGGGACAACAGTTGCTACAAATGCAATGCTGCAAGAGCAGTGGGCAAAGGTAGGGCTCATTACTACAAAAGGTTTTCGCGATTTATTAGAGATTGGCACACAGATGCGCCCTGAGTTATATCAGCTTCAGCAGCGAAAATCTGCTCCGATCGTCCCTCGTAATCTCCGGATGGAGGTAACAGAGCGTGTTGATCCATATGGAAGAGTAGTTGAAGAGATTAATAAAGATGAAGCAGATGAAGTAATAAAGGAAATGCTCTCAAACGGAATTGAAAGTCTGGCGGTCTCTTTTCTATTCTCATACGCAAATTCAGAACATGAAACAGCCATTCGAGAGGCGGCAGCGGAACTAGCACCTGATCTTTATGTATGTATTTCTTCAGAGGTCAGTCCTGAGTTTCGTGAGTATCCCCGCACATCCACAACTGTGATTAATGGTGCATTGGCTCCTGTTGTACGCCGTTATATACGCCATCTGCGGCAAGAATTGGACGCAAAAGGAATAGGGAATAAATTAAATATTATGCAGTCAAATGGTGGAATTGTCTCTGGAAAGGAAGCTGAGATGTCTTCACATAACCTAATCCTTAGCGGACCAGCTGGGGGAACAGTTGCAGCCGCAGAAATTGCCCGGAAGGCAAATGTTCCAAACGTCCTAACCTTTGATATGGGAGGTACAAGCTCAGATATTGGCATCATTATCGACGGTAAACCCCAGGTCGTTCAGGGAACCACGGTAAATAACACATATCCTTTACAAGTTCCAACCGTTGACATACATACGATTGGAGCCGGCGGCGGCAGTATTGGCTGGAAAGATCAAGGAGGAGCACTAAAGGTAGGCCCTAAGAGCGCAGGTGCCGTGCCTGGGCCAGCATGTTATGGATTAGGAGGTATAGATCCTACAGTGACCGATGCGAATCTTTTCCTTGGCCGTCTTGATCCGGAATATTATCTTGGCGGTGAATTTGAGGTTTATCCCGAACGGTCATATGACGCATTAAAAAAGCTCGCTAAGGAGTTAGATCTTGAAGTGGAACGAGTGGCTTCCGGAATTTTAGAAGTGGCCAACGCTAATATGGCCGGTGCCCTTCGTGTGGTATCCAGTCGACGAGGTTATGATCCAAGAGACTTTGCACTATTAGCTTATGGAGGTGCAGGGCCTTTACATGCAACAGCACTTGCTCGAGAACTTGGTATTAGAAATGTGATTATTCCTGCATCGCCTGGTGTGTTATGTGCACAAGGCCTGCTTCTGAGCGATATCCGCCATGATTTTACCCATACGGAAGTCGTTTCGATAGAGGCTGCTGATTTAGTAGTTCTAGAAGGCAGTTTCAGCGGACTTGAAAACAGGGGTGTGAGCCGACTTGATAAAGAAGGCGTACCATCTGACAGAATACGTCTAATGCGGTCGCTGGACCTTCGTTATAAAGGACAGGAATATTATCTAAATATTCCAATTGAAGGAAATATGACAGCAACACTGCTTAAAAATGCAACCGATCGTTTTCACGAAATGCATAAGAGCACTTACGGCCATGCTGCAATAGACGAACCTGTTGAAATTGTTAATTTACGATTATCGGCTATTGGGGAAATTGAAAGGATAGACAAACAGATAGTAAACGAGGTAAACCGTTTAAAATCTGCTGTACCAATTAACCAAAGATCTGTATTCTTTAATGGTTATGGATGGATGAATACACCAATTTATCGCCGTGAAGATTTCAATTTGGGTGTGAAGATCGAAGGGCCAGCCATTATTGTACAAATGGATACGACTGTAATTATTGAGCCAAAACAACTTGTAAGATCCGATGAACAAGGAAATCTAATTGTGTTATTGGAGGAGATCGAATGAGCAAACAGATGCAGACATCAATAATTAAGCCATTACCAGAATTGGAAATTGATGCAATTACATTAGAGGTTGTTTATAGCAGCTTGCTTACTGCTGCAGACGAAATGAGCGGTGTACTTGGCAGAAGTGCGTATTCACCGATCATTCGTGAGATGATTGACTATTCATGTGGAATTTTTGATTCGACAGGGAATCTAATTGCACAAGCAGAGAATATTCCGGCTCATCTTGGTTCAATGGGCACTGCGCTGCGAGATCTGTTCAATGACTTTCCGTTGAATTCATTTAAACCAGGTGATGCATTCTTAGTAAACGATCCATACCGCGGCGGGCAGCACACACCCGATCTTCATGTGTTTACCCCGGTTTTCTACGACGGCGAGCTAATCGGAATATGTGGTACGATTGCCCACCATGCAGACATGGGAGGTAAAAATCCGGGAACAGAAGGCTTTGACAACCGATCGATTTTTGAGGAAGGACTGCGCATTCCGCCTGTAAGATTAGCAACAGCGGAAGGAATTAATGAGGCAGTTACAACAATCATTGCTGGTAATGTTCGGGAGCCAAAAGCAACGATGGGTGACTTGCGTGCTCAAATAGCTTCCTGCCGCTTTGGTGAAGGGCGTCTGCAGGAACTGGCTAAGCGATATGGAGTCATCATTTTAAAAGAAGTAATGAAGAAGTCTATGGATTACTCGGAATTACGGATGCGAACAGAGTTAGCTGGGATGAAAGATGCTGAAACGACTGTCAGCGGCTGGCTCGATGATGACGGTGTTGGGGGAGATCCAGTAGAAATACGTGTAAAAGTTGTTAAAAATAACGAGGAAATTGAGGTTGACTTCACTGGCACAAGTCCTCAAATGGCGGGAGGTATGAATGTTCCGCCAGCTGCAGCAGCTTCAGCAGTTCTATATGCAATAAAATGTGTGGTAGATCCTGCAACACCACAAAATCAGGGGTGTTTCCGCCCGATAAAAGTAGTGCTTCCGGAAGGAAGTATTGTTAATCCTCATTTTCCAGCTGCGGTAAGTTTACGTCATCTTGCTGTTCAGCGGATAGCTGATACAATTTTACGGGGGCTTTCTGAGTTATATCCGGAACGAACAGCTGCTGGAACATTTGTTGGCTTCTCAAGTTTAGCCATTGACAGCTGGCATCCCGTTAATAAGACTCCAAGAGTAATTCAAGATGATCTCGGTGGAGGAATGGGCGCTCATGCGAACGGGGATGGCATTGATGCAGTTGATACCCACTGTGGAAACGTTGCTATTTTGCCTGCGGAGGTATGTGAACTGTCCTATCAAGTTCGTGTTCGATCAACAGAACTTATCCCTGATTCAGGAGGGCCCGGAAAATGGCGCGGGGGCCTTGGGATTAGACGGGAGTACGAGATACTTGAACAGCCCCATCAAGGTCTTGTTTATACGGAACAATCCAATCCACATTTTGCCCCATGGGGTCTAGAGGGAGGAGGCACAGGCACCCCTGCGAGGATTAGACATGTTAGAAGTGATGGAAAAGAGATCGAAATGAGTAAGGGATATTTCCGGGCACTTCCCGGTGATCGGATCATTATCGAAACATCTGGAGGCGGCGGATACGGCGATCCAATTTCTCGTGATTCCCATCTAATCTTAAAGGATATACGTGAAGGCAAGGTAAGTATGGAAGCAGCAGAAATAATATATGGTGCGGTTGACAAAGGGATCTTATAAGATTTTTGGTTTACCCGTAGCCAAATTTTTAAACAACAGCAGAAAATCTTAAAAATATTGACCCATTTCTTGGCCTATTATCACTAAACGATATAAGGAGGATTGAACCTATGGAAGGTGCTGTAAAGACGGATAATGAAGTGATTACAGGCAAGGAAGATACTGCATTAGAGGAATTTGGATATAAGCAGGAGCTAAAACGTTCGCTAACATTTTGGGACTTATTAATTTACGGTCTATGTCTAATGGTACCGATCGCCCCATTCGCTATATATGGGTATGTAGCCCAAGCTTCTAGTGGAATGGTCGCACTTGCGTATTTAATCGGCATGGTTGGTATGATTTTCACTGCCCTTAGTTATGCTCGAATGTCAGAGGCATTTCCGATTGCCGGATCTGTTTATTCTTATGCACAACGGGGGATAAACGAGGTTGTTGGATTTTTTGCCGGCTGGATATTTTTACTTGATTACATTTTTGTGCCTACATTAATATATTTGGTTGCAGCTGCAGCACTTAGCGGCGTTCTTCCTGGAATTCCAATGGTTGCTTGGATCGTATTCTTTATAGTGGTCAATACAGTTTTGAATATAGTTGGTGTAAAAATTACAACAACTGCACTTAAAATCATCTTATTTATAACATTAGCTGTGTTGATTATTTTTGTAATATTTGGAATTATCGCGATTGCGAACGGTGTGAATGGTGCCGAGTTTTCAATGAAACCACTATATGATCCTGACCACTTTAGTATCGGATTAGTAATGGGCGCTGTCTCAATTGCAGTACTAAGCTTTTTAGGATTTGATGCTGTTTCCACTCTTTCCGAGGAATCTAAAGGAGAAAGAAAAGCAATAGGGAAGGCAATCATTTTCTCTTTACTTGCAGTAGGGGCTTTATTCATCATTCAAACATGGATTGCCTCACTTATTTATCCAGATTTTAATGGCTTTACTAATGTCGATACAGCTTTTTATGATATTGCCGCGATAGCTGGTGGTGCCTGGTTAAAGTGGACTACCGCAGTTGCTGTGGCAATTGCCTTTGGAGTTGCTGATGCCATGATATTCCAAGCAGCAATTGCCCGACTTTTGTTCAGTATGGCCAGGGATAAGAAATTACCTGCTTTTTTAGCAAAAGTCCATCCCAAATATCAGACACCATATACAAGTACGATCATTGTTGCTGTTATTTCATTAGCTGTTGCCACGCTATTCTCAACTCATATGGACAACTTGACTTCAATCGTAAATTTTGGAGCGTTAACGGGATTCATGTTACTTCATATTTCAGTCATTAACTATTTTATTCGTAAAAAGAAGAGTTCAGATTATCTAAATCACCTTATATTTCCAATCGTTGGATTGATAATTATTGGCTACGTATGGATTAGCTTAGCTCCACTCGCCAAACTGATTGGTGGGATTTGGATTGTTCTCGGTGCTGTGTATATGATCTATTTGAAATTTAAAAAAAGACTGGTCTAACTTTGGGTTCAGTCCCCTGGCGAAATAAAGCATTAAATCGCCGAGGGTCTGAGCCCATTTTTATATGATAAAAATGGTAAACTAAAGCTAGCAACTATGATAATATCCATAAACAACCTGTTAACATTCACCAATATAGACTATACTTTTAATGGAATAATGTGTAAGGTGTGATGATGGGAAATGACCGAGGCCGTGAAACAAGAGCAAAAGCATTTGAATCAAACACTTGAGGTAATTGACAATATTATACATAAAACGGATGAATCACTAAAAAAACCTGTGGCGTCCCAGGTGGAGGCGCAAATTAGAGAAACTACCTCTAAGAAGAACCGGCTATTGAAAGATGCGAGAAAAAGTCCTTATTTTGGTCGGCTGGATTTTGAAGATGATTTTGACCGCGAAATTATATACATAGGTAAAAAGGGAATCGAAAATGACGGCGACATTGTGGTTGTGGATTGGCGCACAGATTTAGGCAAGCTATATAACGCCTATCAAGGAGTTCAAGCCAATTTTACCATCGGTAATAATTCACAGCCGATTACGATTCATGGTAAACGCGGTATTATTGTCAAAGACGGGAATGTTGTTAGTATTAATGAAATAGGTAAGAGTGAAATAGTTGAGGATGAACAGGGAAATCAAGTAAAATACATGGATGATTACCTTAAGGAAATTCTTACGAATACGGGAGAAGCACATCGGCTGCGGGATATTATTGCAAGCATTCAGGCGGAGCAGGACGAAATTATCCGTTTGCCTTTAAAAGACACGATTATAGTACAGGGGGCAGCAGGAAGTGGTAAATCGACGATTGCGCTGCATCGGATTTCCTATCTGTTATACCAATATCATGAACACATTCGCCCGCAGGATATTCTAATTCTTGCGCCAAATGAAATTTTTCTATCCTATATCCGTGAAGTGGTACCTGAAATTGAAATAGAAGGAATTGAGCAGCGGACGTTTTATGACTGGGCGTCCACGTACTTTACCGATGTGAACGAAATTTCCGATCTTCATGAACAATATGTAATCGTTCAAGGTTCACCAGACAAAGATGATAAGGTAAAAATATCAAAATACAAAGGGTCACTTCGTTTTAAAAAGATGCTGGATGATTTTGTCGAGTATATTGGGATTACAATGATTCCACACGGAGATATTTTTATTGACAAAGACGTCAGTTTGTCAAAACAGTCCATAGATCAATTTTATACATCTAAAGAAACTTTACCTCTAAATGTTCGGATGAAAGAAGTAAAGGAGTTCATTGTCAATTGGAGTAAATCGGAAACAAAAAAAGTGAAGAAAAAGATTGATGAGGAGTTCGAAGATTCCTATAACCGCTGGGTAGTTACGCTCCCAGAAGGAGAAGTTCGTAAATCAGTTTACGAGGCTCTAGAAAATGCCAGGACGCTTCGTTTAAAACTTTTTGTAGAAAAATTGGAACATGAAATCTCTTTATATGTGAAGAAGATGGAAAATATTCCGGCCTTGTTAATGTATAAGTCCGTTTTTCAAAAGAAAGTGTTTGAAAAATTTCATTCTGATTTAGATGAGGAATTATTAAGTCTTATGTTGAAAAGCGGGCGTCAAGTAAAACAAGGACGATTTACATATGAAGATATTACCCCTCTTATTTATCTAGATGCCAAGATTAATGGGAAAAAATTATCGTATGAGCACATCTTTATTGATGAAGCGCAAGATTACAGTCCATTCCAGCTTGCATTTTTAAAAGACTATGCAAAGTCGATGACCATTTTGGGCGATATCGGGCAAGGAATTTTCTCTTTTTATGGATTAGATCGTTGGGAAGAAATTGAATCCTACGTTTTTAAAGAAAAAGAATTTAAACGTCTACATTTACAAACAAGCTATCGCTCAACAAGACAAATCATGGATTTGGCCAATCGGGTTCTGCTGAACAGTAATTATGATTTCCCATTGGTCATCCCAGTGAACCGTCCAGGTGCTATTCCTTCTATAAAAAAGGTTGCGAGTATCGGTGAACTTTACGATGAAATGAAACGATCCTTTAAACTGTTTGAGGAAAAGGGACATAAAACGATTGCGATATTAACAGAGACAAAACAAGATGCGATTGACACGTTTGATCAGTTAAAACGAAGAAATGTGGGCGGTCTGCAATTGATTTCTGAAGGCAAACAAGAGCTTCGTGAAAAAATTGTCATTATTCCTTCCTATTTAGTAAAGGGTTTGGAATTTGATGCTATTATTCTTCATGATGTGAGCAGTGAAACATTTAAGGACGAGACGCAGCATGCCAAACTGCTGTACATGTCAATTACTCGTGCTCACCATGATTTGCATCTATTCTACCGCGGCAGCTTGTCAGTGCTGCTGGAGGACCGTGATCCCAATGCACCCCCAAGGCCCCGAAAATCGTTCGAGGATTGGATCATAACCGATATAACGAATCCGAATGTCGAGCCCCAAGTTGAAATGATGAAGGTTGTGGCGAAGGAGGAAACATTACGTTTGTTTGAGGATGAAGAGGAAGAAATGGTAATAGAAGCATTTGATGATGACAGGGAACGCTATTACGATTTCTACGCTTGGGTAAAAGTTTGGCATCGTTGGGCAGAATTGAAGAGGAGCATGCAAGAGTAGAGAGGTAAAAGGGTTGTGAGAAAGAATGAAAGTATATTCGGGCGGATTTACTGCTGAGCACCTTTATAGAAATGAAGTCAAACTAGTTGCTAATTTACAATTACAGGGATTAGCAAAACAGAATATAAAAGAGAAAATATTTGACGAAAATCTCTTTCATTGCCGCAGTGAGGCGGCAATGAAAGATCTATTTCCACGTGTGTATAAACGAACGGAAAAATTAGATAATCGATTACGAGAAATTTTATTAAAGAGTTCGCGATCCGATTGTAACGCCATATTATTATATGCCTTTTTAAAAGGCTTTAAGCTCCCTTATGATTTTGTTTTAGAAGTCGTCCATTATAACTTAAAAAGGTATAAAAACACGGTAACGGAAGGTAATGTGCTGACTTTTTTCGAGGAAAAAGGACAGCAATATGAAGAAGTCCGTAACTGGAGCGAGAAAACAAGGTATAAGCTCAAGCAGGTTTTGTTGAAAATACTAGTAGACGCAGACTTGCTTGTTAAAAACGATAAAGAATATGAAATTAAGCCGATTTCTTTAAGTAAGGACTTAAGGGATTATGTGGAACAACATTCACAAAGCCAAGACTTAATTGTTTTAACATTAAATGATTGATAGTGAGGTAAGTAGAAATGATTCAACAGAAATTGAATCATTTTTTTGAGGAAATTCAAAAGGATGATTTCTTAAACATGCGCGGACTGGGAAATGAGGTTCCGTATTTCCTATTTGATTATAATCCTGAGGATGAATTGATGGTTAGAAAATCCATTAAGTATTTCACAGATAAGACCCATATAAATATCAAAGTATTGAACTTATTTGATTTGATTATTCATTTATTTGAAGATATTGGCGGCCTAGAGGGATTAAAGCAATTTGAAGAGGAACAAGGAACAGAAGAATTATTTGAAGCAATTCGTCCATCTATTGAAGAGGAACACATAGTAGAACAAATTGCAGAAGAGGCCAAGGATGCTCAGGTGATATTTATTACAGGGGTTGGAAGCGTATTTACATTAGTTAGAACAAACGAACTGTTACACCAATTGCACGCTCGAGTGACAAATACACCAATTATTGTTTTTTATCCCGGTGAATACACTGGACAAGGATTGAGCTTGTTTAATCGCTTTGAATCAAACGGCTATTACCGGGCATTTTCAATCTAGAAATAAAGGGGGAAGACTTTTGTTACAGGATGCTTTTTCCATTAAAGAATTATTTAAAAAAGAGATTGATCGTGAAATTAATGGGGTTGTTCAAGCCGGCCAGCGCGATGAAGAGGTCATTCAAGATGAATTAGAAGAATATGTCATGACAAAAGAAATCAGCGAAAATATGACGTATTTCTTTAAAAATTATGCTTACAGCTTTCAAAATAAGACAACGAAAATGGGAGTTTGGATTTCCGGTTTCTTTGGTTCCGGTAAATCTCACTTCCTGAAAATCTTATCATATCTATTAAATAATGAAACCGTTTATGGCAAAAGAGCGATTGACTTTTTCATTGATAAGACGGAAGACCAGGAACTCTTAAATATTCTTCATCAATCAGCAGGATTTAACAGCCATGCGATTTTATTTAATGTCGATTCTAAATCGGCTGGTGGGAAAAAAGAAAAGGCAACAATTGTGGAAGTGTTTCTAAAAGTATTTAATGAATACCTAGGCTATTCCTCTACTCCT